>JBNMQY010000085.1:0-211 GCA_050205415.1 Mycolicibacterium litorale | reverse complement strand
CGCAAGCCCTCAGTCCCCAGCGAGCGCCACTCCAGGCGGCAACGCCCTTCCCAATCCGATACCACCAGCGCTAGCTGATAGCACCCACGACATCGTTTCCCGCAAGCCCTCAGTCCCCAGCGAGCGCCACTCCAGGCGGCAACGCCCTTCCCAATCCGATACCACCAGCGCTAGCTGATAGCACCCACGACATCGTTTCCCGCAAGCCCTC
>JBNMQY010000084.1:0-244 GCA_050205415.1 Mycolicibacterium litorale | reverse complement strand
GTTCGAGTCGATCGTCGAACACATCCATGTTACATGGCGGGGGTCCGCCGACGGATACGCGCACGGCCCCACCGGTGTGTCCCCTCCGCGCGGAAAAAAACCGCGGCCGGGCCCGCCACGTGGACGGGCCCGGCCGCGGCCGGGTCGAACGGATCTGCCTCAGCGACGCAGACCCAGCCGGTCGATCAGCGAGCGGTAGCGCTCGACGTCGACCTGGGCGACGTACTTCAGCAGCCGGCGACGA
>JBNMQY010000083.1:0-360 GCA_050205415.1 Mycolicibacterium litorale | reverse complement strand
TACAAGCAGTCCGGCATCGGGCGTGAAACCCACAAGATGATGCTCGACCACTACCAGCAGACCAAAAACCTGCTCGTGAGCTACAGCAACAAAGCCCAGGGATTTTTCTGACGGATGCCGAACGTGAGCTTGTGCGCGACGATCCGCCCGGATCTCGCACACAAGCTCACGCTCGCCCCTGACCACCCACCGACCGACAACCTCAGAGGAGACGCACTTGTCCTCGCCCGCTCTTGGCACTGACGCATATCCGCCTGCTCCTGAGTTCGCCGCGCAGGCGAATGCGTCGCAGGAGTTGTATCGCGAGGCCGAGGCGGATCGGTTGGCGTTTTGGGGTAGGCAGGCGCAGCGGTTGGCGTG
>JBNMQY010000082.1:0-373 GCA_050205415.1 Mycolicibacterium litorale | reverse complement strand
CCAGCAGTCACCTCATCAGCGACAGCATCCGCCTCCTCGGCGAGCTCGACCGCCTCCGCATGCGCTTCCTCGGCAGCCTCCTGCGCCGCGACCGCATCCTCACCCTCAACCACACCAGCAGTCGTCAAAGGCTCACGATCAGCGGCCTCACCAGCCTCAGCGAACTCCACCGCCTCAGCGATCTCCTCCGACGACGCCGACTCCACATCGTCAGCCAGCGCCTCCGCCTCAGCCACCGCCTCGACAGGCTCACCAGCAGTCGCCTCATCAGCGACAGCATCCGCCTCCTCGGCGAGCTCGACCGCCTCCGCATGCGCTTCCTCGGCAGCCTCCTGCGCCGCGACCGCATCCTCACCCTCAACCGCACCAGCAG
>JBNMQY010000081.1:0-423 GCA_050205415.1 Mycolicibacterium litorale | reverse complement strand
CGCGGGCTGCAGGCGGCAATGCTCTTCGAGATCCGATATCACCGGCGCTAGCTGATAGCACCCACGACATCGTTTCCCGCAAGCCCTCAGTCCCCAGCGAGCGCCACTCCATGCGGCAACGCCCTTCCCAATCCGATACCACCAGCGCTAGCTGATAGCACCCACGACATCGTTTCCCGCAAGCCCTCTGTCCTCACGGCGCGGCATTCCAGGCGGCAATGCTCTTCGAAATCCGATACCACCAGCGCTAGCTGATAGCACCCACGACACCATTTTCCGCAAGCCCTCAGTCCCCAGCGAGCGCCACTCCAGGCGGCAACGCCCTTCCAAATCCGATACCACCAGCGCTAGCTGATAGCACCCACGACATCGTTTCCCGCAAGCCCTCTGCCCCGCACGGACACGCACATCGGCTTGTCAGAC
>JBNMQY010000080.1:0-438 GCA_050205415.1 Mycolicibacterium litorale | reverse complement strand
GAGCAATATCGAGCGGGTCGTCACCTCCGGGGTCTTCGAACTCGACGGCGGCTCCTGGGACGTCGACAACAACATCTGGCTCGTCGGCGACGACACCGACGTCATCGTCTTCGACGCCGCCCACACCGCCGAACCCATCGTCATGGCCGTCGGCGGCCGCAACGTCGTCGCGGTGATCTGCACCCACGGCCACAACGACCACATCACCGTGGCCCCCGAACTCGCCGCCGCCCTCGACGCCCCGATCCTGCTGCACCCCGGCGACGACATGCTCTGGCAAGCCGTACACCCCGACCAGACCTTCCACCACGTCGACGACGGCGCCACCCTGCGCGCCGGCGGGATCGAACTACGCGCCCTACACACCCCCGGCCACTCCCCGGGCTCGGTGTGCTGGTACGCCCCCGACCTGGCCGCGGTGTTCTCCGGCGACACCCT
>JBNMQY010000079.1:0-498 GCA_050205415.1 Mycolicibacterium litorale | reverse complement strand
ACGGCGACGACGACCGCCCGTGCCGTCGTCGTGCCCAGGTCGGTGGTGACCGACAGGGTGCCGTCGGTGTTCCGTTGCACGGCCCGCACCGGGCTGGCGGTCGACACTCGCTCGCCCAGATCCGCCGCCATCCGCAGCGCGATCTGCTGGGTGCCGCCGGGGAAGCGGTCCTGTTGCGCGCCGCCTTCCACGTCGAGCATGCACCCGATGCCACCGGCCGCCTTCACGTACCGCACGGCGTGCAGCATCGAGACCGCCCCAGGCTCGCAACCCCACGTCACCCGCGACATGATCGCCATCAGGTCACGCGTCGAGGCGCTCGCGCGCACCGACCGCAGCCAGCCCTCGAGGCTGAGCTCGTCGAGCCGGTGCGCGCTCGGTGCGGTCCACGGCGTGGCGACGGGAATCTGCCTGCACAACCTCTCGAACCGCCACTGGATGCGGCTGACGTCGAGCAGTTCGATGATCGACAGCCGTGGAACCGTGCTGCGGTAGGAG
>JBNMQY010000078.1:0-574 GCA_050205415.1 Mycolicibacterium litorale | reverse complement strand
GGCCGACATCTACGACGAGTTCCTCGAACTCGCCGCGATTCGCACCAAGGCGGTGCGCCAGGGTGACCCCTTGGACACCGAGACGATGATCGGGTCGCAGGCCTCCAACGACCAGTTGGAGAAGGTGTTGTCCTACATCGAGATCGGCAAGGACGAAGGGGCGCGGGTGGTGACCGGTGGGGAGCGCGCCGAGTTGGGCGGAGACCTGTCCGGCGGCTTCTATGTGCAGCCCACCATCTTCGAGGGCACCAACAAGATGCGGATCTTCCAGGAAGAGATCTTCGGACCCGTGGTGGCCGTCGGCAAGTTCACCGATTACGCCGATGCGATCGCCCAGGCCAACGACACCCTCTACGGGTTGGGGGCCGGCGTCTGGTCGCGTGACGGCAACACCGCCTACCGCGCCGGGCGTGACATCAAGGCCGGCCGGGTGTGGACGAACTGCTACCACATGTATCCCGCACACGCGGCGTTCGGCGGCTACAAGCAGTCCGGCATCGGGCGTGAAACCCACAAGATGATGCTCGACCACTACCAGCAGACCAAAAACCTGCTCGTGAGCTACAGCAACAAA
>JBNMQY010000077.1:0-936 GCA_050205415.1 Mycolicibacterium litorale | reverse complement strand
GCGCAGCCGGGGTTCGAGGTCGCGTTGGAACAGTTCGAGGAAGCGGCGCTGATCATGGCCGGGGGCGTGGAACACCAGATGGTTGAGCCCCCACCCCACATAATCCTTGACCTTCTCCACCGCCTCGTCCGGATCCGACGCCACGATCCACCGCTTGGCCACCTGCTCGATCGGCAACTCATCGGCAGCCTTCTCCATCTCGATCGGATCATCGATCGAATGCTTCTGCTCCGCGGTCAACGACAACGGCGCCCAGAACCGGGTGTTCTCCAACGCCAACTCCGGATCGGTGTCATAGGAGATCTTGATCTCGATCATCTTGTCGACATCATCGACGTTCTTACCCGCCGCCTCCGCACCCTCGGCCACCGCCGGCAACAACTTGTCGCGGTAGAGCTCCTCACCCTTACCCGAGGTGCAGATGAACCCGTACCCGGCCCGCCCGGCGTACTTGGCCACCACCGGCCCACCCGCCGCGATGTACACCGGCACCCCACCCTCGGGCACGTCATAAATCGACGCCCCCTTCGTGCGGTAATACTCGCCCTCGAAATCGACCCGATCCCCCAGCCACAACTCCCGCATCAACCGCACCGACTCCCGCAACCGCGCGAAGCGCTCCTTGAAGTCCGGCCACTCCCCCTCATACCCGGTGGCGATCTCATTGAGCGCCTCCCCGGTACCCACCCCCAGAAAGATCCGATCCGGATACAGACACGCCATCGTCGCAAACGCCTGCGCGATCACCGCCGGGTTGTACCGAAACGTCGGCGTCAACACCGACGTCCCCAACTGCAACCGCTTCGTACGCTCCCCCACCGCCGTCATCCACGCCAACGAGAACGGCGCATGCCCACCCTCATGACGCCACGGCTGGAAATGATCACTGACCGTCGCACTGTCCATCCCGTGCTCCTCGGCCGCCACCGCCAATTC
>JBNMQY010000076.1:0-1044 GCA_050205415.1 Mycolicibacterium litorale | reverse complement strand
TCGTTGGAGGCCTGCGACCCGATCATCGTCTCGGTGTCCAAGGGGTCACCCTGGCGCACCGCCTTGGTGCGAATCGCGGCGAGTTCGAGGAACTCGTCGTAGATGTCGGCCTGCACCAACGACCGCGACGGGCACGTGCACACCTCACCCTGGTTGAGGGCGAACATCGTGAACCCCTCCAGGGCTTTGTCCTGGAAATCGTCACCGGTGGCCATCACATCGGAGAAGAAGATGTTGGGGCTCTTGCCGCCCAACTCCAGGGTGACCGGGATCAGGTTTTGGGAGGCGTACTGCATGATCAGCCGGCCGGTGGTGGTCTCCCCGGTGAAGGCGATCTTGGCGATCCGATTGCTCGACGCCAACGGTTTACCCGCCTCCACCCCGAACCCGTTGACCACGTTGAGCACCCCGGCCGGCAACAGATCCCCGATCAGGCTCATCAAATACAGGATGGAGGCCGGGGTCTGCTCGGCCGGCTTCAACACCACCGCGTTGCCGGCGGCCAGGGCGGGGGCGAGTTTCCACACCGCCATCAGGATCGGGAAGTTCCACGGAATGATCTGGCCGACCACCCCGAGCGGCTCGTGGAAGTGATAGGCCACGGTGTCCTCGTCGATCTGGGACAACGCGCCTTCCTGGGCGCGCACCGCCCCGGCGAAGTACCGGAAATGGTCGATCGCCAACGGGATGTCGGCGTTGAGGGTTTCGCGGATCGGTTTGCCGTTGTCCCACGACTCGGCCACCGCCAACGCCTCCAGATTGGCCTCCATCCGGTCGGCGATCGCCAGCAGCACCGCCGCCCGCTCCGCCGGTGAGGTCTTGCCCCACCCCGGCGCCGCGGCATGCGCGGCATCGAGCGCCTTGTCGATGTCAGCCTCGGTCGAACGCGGAATCTCGCAGAACACCTGACCCGTCACCGGCGTCACGTTCTCGAAATACTGCCCACCCACCGGCGCCACCCACTGCCCACCGATGAAATTGCTGTACCGCGACTCGAAAGCCATCAGCGCATCCGCAGCACCAGGACGAGCGTAAACAGTCATG
>JBNMQY010000075.1:0-1324 GCA_050205415.1 Mycolicibacterium litorale | reverse complement strand
CTTGAGTTCAAGGGGTCGATGCAACAGCTGGTGGGTTTGAGAGTAAATCGTCGAGTGCTTCGGATGGGGTTCGCCAGCCGAGTGTTTTGCGGGGACGGCCATTGAGCTCGGCAGCCACCTGGTCGAGGTATCCCGGACCCCAAAGCGAGAGGTCTGTGCTTTTGGGGAAGTACTGGCGCAGCAGTCCGTTGGTGTTCTCGTTGCTGCCACGTTGCCACGGCGAGTGCGGATCGCAGAAGTAGATGTCGATGTCGGCGGCCTCGGCGATGGCGCTGTGGTTGCTCATCTCCGAGCCCTGATCCCACGTCAAGGAGCGGCGCAGGTGCTCGGGCAGTTCGACGATCTTGGCGATGATCGCGGCTTGCACGGCTTCGGCGGTATGGCCGTCAGGTAGGTGCAGCAGCATCACGAACCGGGTCGTGCGTTCGACCAGTGTGCCGATCGCCGAGTTCGACGCGGTGCTGCCCATGATGAGGTCGCCCTCCCAGTGACCGGGAACGGCACGATCTTCGATTTCGGCGGGGCGTTGGCTGATGTTGATCATGTTCGGGATGCGACGCTGCCGGGCTCCGGCCTGGTGCTGAGGTCGGCGGATGGCGCGTTTAGTGCGCAGGCACTGGTGCAGTTCGCGGCGCAGCGCACCTCGTCCTTGCACGTACAGGGCTCGATAGATGGCTTCGTATGACACCCACATCTCCGGATCGTCGGGGAAGTCGACACGTAGCCGCAGCGCGATCTGCTCGGGACTGTGCCGCAACTGCAACCGACTCTGCACCTCACGGCGCAGCCTGTCATTGCCGGCAAGCCTGCTGCGCTTGGGGCGCCGAGCGCGATCGGCGCAGCGGTCGTGCGCCGACAACGCGCGGTAATCCACTTTCGCCGCGTTGCCGCCCTGGTGAGCGCCGAACGCGTGCTTGCGGCGGTACCCCGACTTCTTGGGATTCTTGCGGGTGCGCAGCTCGGTGTTGTGGTCGATCTCCCGCTTGATCGTCGAGGGCGCACGCCCTAACCGATGCGCGATCGACCGTATCGACTCATCGGCATGCACACCGGCTTGGATCTCGATCCGCTCGGCGAGGGTCAGTCGCGGACGCGGCCCACCAGTGTTCGGTCTGCTCACATGGGGTTTCACCCCGCCAGCTTCACGGAACCACCGTCGCCCGCACGTGGCTGACACGCCGGCACCCCTACCGGCATCTCCCGGCAGAAGACCCTCCCGGATCAACGCCCAAAACCGCCGCTGCTTGGACTCCAACACCACTCGACGAGCCATCACAACACTCCTCAATCAGAAGGGGTGTTGCATCGATCCCTTGAAACTGCC
>JBNMQY010000074.1:0-1747 GCA_050205415.1 Mycolicibacterium litorale | reverse complement strand
GAGATCACCACTCAGATGCCGCCCACCACGCAGGCGCCGCCACAGACGGCGCCGCCACAGACGGCGCCGCCGCAGCCGGCCACGCCGCAGCGGCCACCGAACGGCATGATGCGCACGCCGCAGACCAACCTGCCCGGCGGCGCCCGGTTCGAGGCGCCACGTCAGCAGGCGACCACACAGGCACCCCGTCCCGCACCGGCGCCGCCGCCGTCCGCGCACTTCACCGACGCCCCGCAGGCGGAGACGACGTGGCAGCAGGGTCAGCCGCCGGCACAGCCGGCGCCGACGTCGGCCGCCGCGATGGGCAACCACCGAGCCATCGACGCGCTGTCGCACGTCGGGGTGAAGTCCGCGGTGAAGATGCCGTCGCAGCGCGGTTGGCGTCACGTGCTGTACCTGCTCACCCGGATCAACCTCGGGCTGTCGCCGGACGAGCTCTACGAGATGGATCTGCACGCGCGGATCCGGCGCAACGCCCGCGACTCGTACCAGATCGGTGTGCTCGGCCTGAAGGGCGGCGTGGGCAAGACCGCCGTCACCGTGGCATTGGGTTCGACGCTGGCCAAGGTGCGCGGCGACCGGATCCTGGCCATCGACGCCGATCCCGACGCCGGCAACCTCGCGGACCGGGCCGGCCGCCAGTCCGCGGCGACCATCGCCGACCTGCTGTCGGACAAGGAACTGGCGCGCTACAACGACATCCGTGCCTATACGAGCATGAACGGCGCGAACCTCGAGGTGCTGTCCTCGGAGGAGTACAGCCAGGCCCGCCGTGAGTTCAACGACGACGACTGGAAGGGTGCGACGGACGTCGTGTCCCGCTACTACAACCTGGTGCTCGCCGACTGCGGTGCCGGGTTGTTCCAGGCGGCCTCGCGCGCGGTGCTGTCGACGGTCTCGGGCCTGGTGATCGTCGCCAGCGCCTCGATCGACGGCGCCCGCCAGGCGGCGGTCACGATGGACTGGATGCGCCAGAACGGTTACCAGGACCTGCTGGGCCGCTCCTGTGTGGTGATCAACCACGTGGTGCCGGGCAAACCCAATATCGACGTCGCCGATCTTGTTCAGCAATTCGAGCGACATGTGGCGCCCGGCCGTGTCATCGTGCTGCCGTGGGACAAGCACATCGCGGCAGGCACCGAGATCCAGCTCGACCTGCTGGACAAGACCTTCCAGCGGCGGATCACCGAGCTGGCGGCCGCCTTGTCTGACGACTTCGACAGGCTCGAACGCCGTTGACCACCACCGCCGCGGCATCCTCCACCTCGAGCGTCACACCGGGGCGGCCGTCGACCACCCGGGTGACCATCCTGACCGGCCGGCGCATGACGGACCTCGTACTGCCTGCGGCGGCGCCCATCGAGACCTACATCGACGAGACCGTCGCGGTGCTCGCCGAGATCCTCGAGGACACCCCGAAGGACGTGCTGGCCGGCTTCGACTTCACCGCCCAGGGCGTGTGGGCGTTCGCGCGGCCCGGTGCACCGCCGCTGAAGGCCGACGAATCGCTCGATGACGCCGGGGTGGTCGACGGATCACTGCTGACGTTGGTGTCGGTCAGTCGCACCGAGCGGTACCGTCCGCTGGTCGAGGACGTCATCGACGCGATCGCGGTACTCGACGAGTCGCCGGAGTTCGACCGCCAAGCGCTGAACCGCTTCGTCGGCGTGTCGATTCCGGTTGTCGCACTGGCCATCACGGTGATGGGGCTGGTGTCGTGGGACCGCACGGGCCAGAGCATCTGGTG
>JBNMQY010000073.1:0-1911 GCA_050205415.1 Mycolicibacterium litorale | reverse complement strand
TCCGCCTGCTCCTGAGTTCGCCGCGCAGGCGAATGCGTCGCAGGAGTTGTATCGCGAGGCCGAGGCGGATCGGTTGGCGTTTTGGGGTAGGCAGGCGCAGCGGTTGGCGTGGGACACCCCGTTCACCGAGGTACTGGACTGGTCAGACGCCCCGTTCGCGAAATGGTTCGTCGGCGGCAAGATCAACGTCGCCTACAACTGCGTGGACCGCCACGTCGACGCCGGAAACGGCGACCGCGTCGCGATCCACTGGGAAGGCGAACCCGTCGGCGATGCCCGCTCCATCACCTACGCCCAACTCAAAGACGACGTCTGCAAAGCCGCCAACACCCTGACCGACCTGGGCCTGACCGCCGGTGACCGCGTCGCCATCTACATGCCGATGGTGCCCGAAGCGATCACCGCGATGCTGGCCTGCGCCCGCCTCGGGGTCATGCACTCGGTGGTGTTCGCCGGCTTCTCGGCCTCCGCACTCAAAGCCCGCATCGAAGACGCCCAAGCCAAACTCGTCATCACCACCGACGGCCAATACCGCCGCGGCAAAGCCGCCTCGTTGAAGGACGCTGTCGACGAGGCCGTCGCCGATCAACCCTCCATCGAACACGTCCTGGTGGTACGCCGCACCGGCATCGACATCGACTGGACCGACGGGCGCGACCTGTGGTGGCACGACACCGTCGAGACCGCCTCGGTCGAGCACACCCCCGAACCCTTCGACGCCGAACACCCCCTGTTTTTGCTCTACACCTCCGGCACCACCGGCAAACCCAAAGGCATCGTGCACACCACCGGCGGCTACCTGGTGCAGGCCTCCTACACCCACTTCACTGTCTTCGACGTCAAACCCGACACCGACGTGTACTGGTGCACCGCCGACATCGGCTGGGTCACCGGCCACACCTACATCGTCTACGGCCCGCTGGCCAACGGCGTCACCCAGGTCGTCTACGAAGGCACCCCCACCTCCCCCACCGAGCACCGCCACTTCGAGGTCATCGAAAAATACGGCGTCACCATCTACTACACCGCCCCCACCCTGATCCGCACCTTCATGAAACTGGGCCGCGAGATCCCCGACGCCCACAACCTGTCGACCCTGCGGCTACTCGGCTCGGTCGGTGAACCCATCAACCCCGAAGCCTGGCGCTGGTACCGCACCGTGTTCGGCGACAACAAAACCCCCATCGTCGACACCTGGTGGCAAACCGAAACCGGCGCCATCATGATCTCCCCGCTACCCGGAGTCACCGCCACCAAACCCGGCTCAGCCATGACCCCGCTGCCCGGCATCTCCGCCAAAATCGTCGACGACGACGGCAACCAACTCGCCCCCGGCACCGACCACGGCGAACAAGCCAACGGCTACCTCGTCCTCGACCAACCCTGGCCCGCCATGCTGCGCGGCATCTGGGGTGATCCCCAACGCTTCACCGACACCTACTGGTCCCGCTTCGCCGAACACGGCTGGTACTTCGCCGGTGACGGCGCCCGCTACGACGCCGACGGCAACATCTGGGTACTGGGCCGCATCGACGACGTCATGAACGTCTCCGGCCACCGCATCTCCACCGCCGAAGTCGAATCCGCCCTCGTCGGCCACTCCGGCGTCGCCGAAGCCGCCGTCGTCGGCGCCACCGACGAACACACCGGCCAAGGCATCTGCGCCTTCGTCATCCTCGAATCCCACGCCAAAAACAACGACAACATGGTCGACGAACTCCGCGCCCAAGTCGCCCAGGAAATCTCCCCCATCGCCCGACCCCGCGAAATCCACGTCGTCCCCGAACTCCCCAAAACCCGCAGCGGCAAAATCATGCGCCGACTCCTGCGCGACGTCGCCGAAGGCCGCGAACTCGGCGACACCTCCACCCTCGTCGACCCCAGCGTCTTCGAAGCCATCCGCAACAGCAA
>JBNMQY010000072.1:0-2910 GCA_050205415.1 Mycolicibacterium litorale | reverse complement strand
AACCCACCGCCAAATCACTCAACGGCGCATCAACATCAACCTCATCAAAAGAACACCCCACATTGGTCACCAAATAATCAACCAACCACTGCCGAACAGCACCCTCATCGAATGCAGACGTCATACCGTGAACCTCGTTGTCATCAGCGACCGGTATCGCTACCGGCCGGAGTCGATTCCGCGTCTTCGAACAGCGCATCGAGCACGCTGGTATCCGAGTCCGCCTCGTGCTCTTCCGTCGAGTCGTGCTGCGGGAGCAGCCGATTGGCGAGGTACTCGGTCAGCGACGCGATGGTCGGGTGATTCCACAACATCGTCGCGGACAGCTCGATGCCCACCAGCTCCTCGGCGCTGCGCCGTATCGACATCGCCATCACCGAGTTCAGGCCGAGCTCGGCGAACGGCCGATTCGACTCGATATCGGCCTCGGGCATCTGCAATTCGTCGGCCACGATGGCTCGCAAGCCCGTCTCGAGTTCGCCGAGCACGTCCTCGGGGGACATCTGCGCCCACGGCCGGTTCTCCCGGGATCGGCCCTCGGTGTCGGGTCCTGCGGCGTCTCGCGAATCGGCCAACGGCGCCACCACGACCTGGGCCACGTCGTAGCGCTGCGCGTGGTCCCAGGCGGTGAAGGCCTCCTCCGGCTCGATCGGCCGGGATCCGAACCGGTCGAGCACTTCGGTGACGATGTGCGCATCGGAGGCGAATCCGAGCCCCCGCCACGCGACCCAGTCCAGACTCATCGTGTGGCAGCCCTCTCGGCGACGCGCTCGGGCCAGTCCGTCGAGATAGGCGTTCGCCGCCGCGTAGGCGCCCTGGCCGGGCACGCCGAAAACGGTGCCCGCGGACGCGGTGAGGAAGAAGAAGTCGAGGCTCCCCGCCGGGAACGCCTCGTGCAGCGATTGTGCGCCTGCGACTTTGGGCCACATGACCCGCTGCAGCATGTCCCGCGCGGTCTCGGACAGCAGTCGGTTCTCGGTGACGCCGGCCCCATGGATGACGCCGCGGATCGGCGGAGCTCCGTGGCGGTCACGCTGATCGAGCAGCGCCTGAACCGCGTCACGGGAACCGACATCGAGGGCCACCGCCTCGACGGAGACACCGCGCAACTCGAGCTCCCGGATCGCGGTGATCTGGGCGCCGAACGACGGATCGTCGCGGTGGCTGTCCCATGCGTTTCGCGGAGGCAGAGCGGTCCGCCCGGCGAGTATCAGACGGCGTGCCCCTCGGTCGGCGAGCCACCGCGCCGCGAGGAGACCGAGTACACCCATACCGCCGGTGACGAGGTACGCCGCGTCGGGGCGACACCGCAACCGTCCTCGTACGGGTTGGCCGCAGACCGGTTCCAGGGCCGGCGCGAAGAATTCGCCGTCACGCAGCGCCAGGATGGACCGGGCTGTGGTGGACAGGACCCTCGAAAGGGCCGGTGCGTGCTTCTCCGGGTCGTCGCCGCTGGGGAGATCGACCAGGCCGCCCCACATCTCGGAGTGTTCGGCCCCGATGACGCCGGCCAGTCCCCACAGGCAGCTCTGGCGCACTGCGGCTTCGGTGTCGGCCTCCCGAACGCCGCGGGTGACGATCCACAGAGTCGCCGGTCGCTGCTCGCCCCGCCCGGCCAGTGTGCGGACGAGGTCTGTCACGTCGCCGGACATCCGGACCGCGCAGTCGATGTCGGTCTCCGCCGCACCGAACGGCTCGGCGACGTAGACGACGCAGCGTGCGTCCGCGACGGTCGATGCGGTGAGGCCGGTTCCGCTGAGCGCCTCCCGCAGACCGCGCGCCGCGGGTCCGGAGCCGACGACCGCCACCGTGCGCGACGAAGGCGCCGAGAGATCCGGATCGGCGTCTGCGGACCAGGGGCGCCAATCGATGGCGTGCGCACACGTACGGGGGTCCGTATCGGTGGTACGACGCTGCGCGGTTTCGGGTTCGAGAGCCGTGTACCGAAGCGAGCGGATGTCCGCCCAGGTAGCGCCCTGCGGGGTCGTCACGGTGATGTCGACGACGATCGCGTCACCGAAGGCTTCGCGTCGGCGCACCTCGACTGAACCGTGGGCCTCGGGCACCCCCGCCGCGACGTGGAGCCTTCCGATCGCGGAGGGCACCATCAGAGTGGTGTTCGAGCCGTCGGCCAGGCGCGCCAGATGAACGGCGGCGTCGAGGAGAGCGGCCGTCGAGGCCTGGGGTGCGCTCACGTCTGCGCGCACTCCCGCCGGGGTCTGACGGCAGGAGGTGACCGACCAGGCGAACGGCTGTCCCTCGACGCCCCAGGACCGCTGGAGATCGTGCAACGCTGACATGTCGTAATCGGCCAGATCCTCACCAGCCGACTCGGCTGGGTCAGCGGTTGCCGGTTGTTCGGGTCCGTGGGACAGTCGTGCGCTCGCGTGCCTCACCCAGCGCCCACCGGGGATCTGCGCGGCCGTCGACGAGAGAGTGACCGATTCGCCGTCGGCGACCACCTGGACCAGCAGCACCCGGTCGAGGACGATCGGATGCTCGAACGAGATGTCGGACAGCACCGTTGCGCCGGCCTCGGCAGCCGCGAGCGAAAGGGTCTGCAGTAGCACGGACACCGGGACGACTTCCACTCCGCGGATTCGATGGCCACCCGGGTACGGCTTGCTCTCGGGCACCACCCGTGCCTGCCACAGGTGTGCGGGCGGGGCGGTGGACAATCCGATGTGCTCACCCAGCAGGGTGCCGGGTTTCGGCGCGGATCCGCCCGTTCCCCCTTGCTTTTTGATCGTGGCCCAATGCCGCACGTGCTGCCAGGGGGTGGCCGGCAGGACCGGGTGCGGCTCGGGTGGATGGCCCGCGTCGTGCGGTTGGAGGGTGTTGAGGTGGGTGTGGAAGGTCAGTGTTTCGTCGGTGTGGCGTTGGAGTGTGGGGGTGCTGTGGTGGTGGGGG
>JBNMQY010000071.1:0-4178 GCA_050205415.1 Mycolicibacterium litorale | reverse complement strand
GCCACGCGGTCAGGGCCCCGCCGGTGGAACCGGTTCCCCCGCCACCGCCGGGGCCCTGACCGCGTGGCCGTACGGATGAGCGCGCAACGGTTCGACGACCTGGTCTCCGATGCACTCGACCTCATCCCGCCCGAACTGACCGCCGCACTCGACAACGTGGTGGTGCTGGTCGAGAACCGCCATCCCGACGAGCCCGACCTGCTCGGTCTCTACGAGGGCATCGCGCTGACCGAACGCGACCACACCTACGCGGGTGCGCTGCCCGACACCATCACGATCTACCGCGGTGCGCTGCTCGACATCTGCGACAGCGACGAGGACGTGGTGGAGGAGGTGGCGATCACGGTGATCCACGAGATCGCCCACCATTTCGGCATCGACGACGACCGGTTGCACGAACTCGGCTGGGCGTGAGCGCGGCACTCCCCATTCGTCGGCGCGCAGTGCTACAACGGGGCCATGACCATCCAGTGCCGGGAGTGCCGTGCCGGGCTGGAACATTGCCACGGCACCGTCATCCACCACGTCCGCTACCGGATCGAATGCACCGAGGACGACTGCACCACACCCGAGGTGGTGCACACCTTCCGCATCGACTGTGAGGCGGTGGGCTGCCCGTGCGGCCAGTCAGCCGCCGGCCGCGCCGCGATCTGACCTCAGCCCATCGGGTCGACCGACTCCAGCGCTTCCCGCACCGGGTCGACGCCGGGTTCGGGATAGAACGGTGGCAGCCGCGGACCCCACTGCACACAACTCCACCGCCCGTCGGTGACGGGGGCCAGGACCACCGCCTCGGTGTTGGCGAGGTGGTGGTCGAGTGCGAACGTGCCCTCGACGCCGGCCAGCACCGCCGACACCAGCCGGATCGCCGCACCGTGGCTGACCACCACGATGTCGTCCTGCCAGGCGTCGTCGTCGAGATAGCGCATCCGCAGTTGGGTGAGCACGGGCACGTAGCGGTCCAGCACCTCGTCACCGGATTCCCCGCCGGGCATCGGCACGTCGAGATGGCCTTCGTGCCAGCGCTGGTAGATCGACTCGAATTCGGTGATGGCCTCGTCGTCGGTGCGGTTCTCGAGCTCACCGACCTGGACCTCGTGCAGACCGTCGAACTCGAGCGGATCGATCGTCGCGGCCGCGGCGATCTCGGCGGCCGTCTCGGCGGCGCGCCGCGCCAGGGAGTGCGCCAGTAGCCCGGGCGGCCGGTGCAGCCCGCGCCCGAAGGTGCGGGCCTGTTCGCGGCCGAGGTCGGTGAGCGCGGCCCCGGGGGGACGCGTGTCGAGGCGTCGTTCGACGTTGGCGTGCGACTGCCCGTGCCGCACCAGCACCAGCCTGCCGCTCACCGGTCGCCCTCCGGCAGCCCGTCGCGCAGACGTGTCAGCCAACGTGTCGCTTCGTCACTGCGCGGCGGCGCCGCGCCTGCGGCCGAACCGGTCGGCCAGGAACCCAGATATCGCACATCTGAACAACGACGGTGCAGCGCTTTGAGTGCCTCGCCGACGGCATCGTCCTCGAGATGGCCGACCCAGTCGAGGAAGAACACGTAGGTGCCCAGCTCGGTGCGGGTGGGCCGGGATTCGATGCGGGTCAGGTCGATGTCGCGGATCGACAGTTCGGTCATGGCGGCGACGAGTGCGCCGGGGACGTTCGCCAGCCGCAGCACCACCGAGGTGCGGTCGGCGCCGGTGCGGGCCGGCGGCGGTGCGGGCCGCCCGACGAGGACGAACCGGGTGCGGGCGTTGGGTTCGTCGACGATGCCCGCGGCCAGGCTGTCCAACCCGTAGCGTTCGGCGGCCAGCGCGGTGCTGACCCCGGCGTCGGCGCGGCCGGCGGCCACCTCGGCCGCCGCGGCGGCGTTGGAGTGGGCCGGTACCAGCTGGGCGGCCGGCAGGTTGGCGGTCAGCCAGCGCCGCACCTGGGCGGCGGCCACCGGGAACGCCGCGACCGTCGCGATGTCACCGTCGTGGCCGGGGCGCACCACGATGCTGAAGGACACCGGGAGGGTGAGTTCGGCGAAGATCTGCACCGGCGCGCCCACCGCGAGGCTGTCGAGCGTCGGCAGCACCGAACCCTCGATCGAGCTCTCGATCGGCACACAGGCGTACTCGGCGTCGCCCGACCGTACGGCCTCGATCGCGGCGGGTGTGCTGTCGGTCGGCACCGGGGTCACCGCGGTGTCGCCGGGGCCCCCGTCGGGCACCATCCCGCCGGCCGTCAGCTGCCGTAACGCCGACTCGGTGAAGGTTCCCTCGGGGCCGAGATAGGCGATGCGCGGCACGTCACAACCCTATCCGCTGAGCGGGACCGGGCCGCGGCAAAGTCTTGCGCGACCACGCGTCGCGTAGTTAAGTAAGGCTTACCTCACCAACCGGAAGGCAACGCGATGGCTTGGACACCTCGGACGACCGCACCGACGACCGCACCGGCGCCGACCCCGACGACGGCCGAGCGCATCCGCAGCGCGTGCGCCCGCGGCGGCGGCGCGATGCTCGCGGTCGAGGGCACCGACCCGGTCAGCACACCCGTGCACCACCTGCTCGACGACGGTTCGTTCGCGATCACCGTCCCCGTGGACGGTCCGCTCGCCGCGCTGGTCGCCTCGTCGGGCGGTGTGCAGGCGGTGCTGGAGATGACCGACTACGCGCCGCTACCGCTGCGCGAGCCGGTGCGGTCGCTGGTGTGGATCCGCGGTCGCGTATACAGCGTGCCGGGCGCCGACGTCCCGGCACTGCTCGACCTGATCGCCAGCGTCGATCCGAATCCCGCTCTGCTGCAGGTCAATTCGGGTGACAATTCGCGCTACGCGCTGATGCGCCTCGAGATCGAGTCGGTGGTCGTCGCCGATGCGACCGGCGCCGAGTCGGTCGGGGTGAGCGCACTGCTGCAGGCCCGGCCCGATCCGTTCTGCGCGATGGAGTCGTGCTGGCTGCAGCACATGGAGTCGGCCCATCAGGACGTCGTCGAGCGGCTGGCCAGCCGGCTGCCCGCCGCGATGCGCCGCGGCCGGGTGCGCCCGCTGGGCCTGGACCGTTACGGCGTCCAGCTGCGGGTCGAAGACACCGACGGCGACCACGACGTACGCCTGCCCTTCCCCAAACCCGTCGACGATGTGACCGGCCTGAGCCAGGCCATCCGGGTGCTGATGGGCTGCCCCTTCCTCAACGGTCTGCAGGCCCGGCGCCTCGAGCGGCCGGGCAGCTAGCGTATGGGCGGTGACCCGCCCGGCTGACCCGTTGCCCGAATTCCTCGACGACGGCCAGCGCCGCGCGGTGCGCATCGAGATCGCCGTCGTCCTCGCCGTCACGTTCGGCGTGAGCGCCTACACCGCGCTGCTGCGCCTCCTGGAATCGGTGCTCCTCGGCCTGTCCGGTCAGGTGGTCGCGCTCAACCCGCGCCGGTCCACCTTCGATCTGATCGACCTCGGTCTCAACCTGGCGGGCGTCTTCCAACTCCTGGCGTGGGGCGCGCTCGGTGTCTATCTGTTGTGGCGCAGTGGTTTCCGGCTGGCCGACATCGGGCTGGCGCGGCCGCGGGTGCGGCCCGACCTGCTCGGCGGGCTCGGCCTGGCCGCATTGATCGGACTACCCGGGCTGGCCCTCTACCAGGTGGCCCGCATCCTGGGGATCAACGCCGCGGTCGAACCGGCCGAACTGTACGACACGTGGTGGCGCATCCCGGTGCTGCTGGCGATGTCCTTCGCCAACGGCTGGGCCGAGGAAATCATCGTCGTCGGCTTCCTGCTGACGCGGTTGCGGCAACTGCGCGTCAACCCGGTCGTGGCGATCGTCGCGGCGAGCCTGCTGCGCGGCGCGTATCACCTGTACCAGGGGTTCGGCGCCGGGCTGGGCAACATCGCGATGGGGCTGGTGTTCGGCTACGTCTGGCAGCGCACCGGCCGGTTGTGGCCGCTGATCATCGCGCACGCCCTGATCGATGCGGTGGCATTCGTCGGTTATGCGCTCCTCGCGGGTCGGCTGGGCTGGTTGCAGTGATCCGGCACGTACATTTTTCGCTGTGAACCCGAATCGGCCGGAGGGCCCACGGCCCACACCGCGCGGAACCGCGAGGGGCCCGAACGCCCCGCGGGAACCCTCGCAGGTGATCCGCCGCCACCCCGGTCACCGGCCGCCACCCGTGTGGCCGGTGACCGGGGTGGCGGCGGATCACCTGCGAGGGTT
>JBNMQY010000070.1:0-5175 GCA_050205415.1 Mycolicibacterium litorale | reverse complement strand
CCTGCGCGCCGGCGGGATCGAACTACGCGCCCTACACACCCCCGGCCACTCCCCGGGCTCGGTGTGCTGGTACGCCCCCGACCTGGCCGCGGTGTTCTCCGGCGACACCCTGTTCGCCGGCGGCCCCGGCGCCACCGGCCGCTCCTTCTCCGACTTCCCCACCATCCTGGAATCCATCTCCGCACGCCTGGGCGTCCTGCCCGGCGAGACGGTCGTCTACACCGGCCACGGCGACACCACCACCATCGGCGACGAAATCATCCACTACGACGACTGGGTCGCCCGCGGCCACTGACCCGGCACCCGATCGACCATACGGTACGGTATGTCAGGACGCAGGAGAGCCGATGGTCAACCGTACGAACACCCGTGAGCGCTGGCTCGAAACAGGCTTGCGCATCTTGGCGGCCGAGGGCGCCGCGGGGGTGCGCATCGACCGCATCGCCGCCAAGCTCGGGCTCTCGAAGGGCTCATTTCACCACCACTTCAGCGGTGCCGACGGATATAAGCGCGATCTGCTCGCACACTTCGAGACTCTCACGATCGACGCCCTCGACAGAGCCATCGACGAAGCCGGATCTCCTGACGACACGCGCGCGACCCTGGCGAAGCTGACCGACCTCATCGCCCCCGGCCCCAACGACCTGTACCGCCCGGAACTCGAGGTGGCGGTGCGGGCATGGGCCACCTGGGACCCGGACGTCCGAGCGGTGCAGGCACGCATCGACAAGGCGCGGTTGGCCGCACTGCAGCGGGTGTGGCGCGCCAGCATCGACGGCGACGACGAGGTCCGGGTGGCCGCCCTACTGCCGTACCTGGTCGCGGTCGGTGCCTCCGTCCTCGTTCCGCCGGTCGCCGATGACGAACTCAAGCGGGTGTACGAGACACTGCTGCGCCTGGTGCCCGACGCCTGACCGAGACGCGCGTTCGAACGTTCTCCCCCACCTCGACGGCTTGCCCCTGCGCCATTCAACTCATACCATACGGTATCGTATGATTTGAGCCCAGCGGCTACCAGAGAGGTCACACGATGACCGCATTTCCCGATCCCCAGTGGCCGATCGTCGCGCTGGCCGTCATCCAATTCGTCGACGGCCTGCTGTGCCTGAAACCGGCCGCATTCATCGCCGAGTGCTTCGTCGGCGTCGGCTGGCCGCGCCGGTTCTGGTGGCTCATGTCGCCGATCAAGTTCGCCGCTGCCGCCGGACTCGTCCTGGGTCTCTGGATCCCCTACCTGGCAGCCGTGACATGCGCCGCGCTGGTGGTCTACTTCGTCTGCGCGATCGCCGCGCACGTCCGCGCCCGCGACTTCGGCCGCAACCTGTTTCTCAACGCCACCGGCATGCTTCTCATCTGCGTGGCCACCGCCGTCTTCTGTTTCCTCGTCTGACTTCACCGAAGGAGCGCCATGGCCACCGACCGAAACGATGCAGAAACCCTGTACCGCCGCTGGATTGGCGAAGTATGGGCCGGTGAGCCGATACCCGCCGACCTCGTCTCCGACGATTTCGTCGGACATTGGCCTGATCGCGACGTGCACGGGCGCGACGGCCTCGCGGCGATCATCGACCAGACCCGGAAGATGTTCGACCATCTGCGGTTCGAGGTCGTCGTCGGACCGCTGAGCGACGGCGAGCTCCTGGCGGGTCGGTGGCGCGGCACGGGCAGCCAGCCCACCGGACAGGTCGGCTTCACCGGCAATGACATCCTGCGCATCAGAGACGGACGGGTCGTGGAGTACTGGACCGGCACCTCGGCCGGCTGACACGGGGCGAACCCGGCGCGCGGCGACTACCGTCGGAGGTGTCGTCCGCGTTCGAAGGAAGTCCGCACGTGCCTGAGTCCAGCGTGGTGGTTCGCCCGCAGCCGATGGACAGCGGTTACTACACCGCGGGGTCGCGTCTGCGGGCCGCCGGACTGCGCCCGGCGACCGCCCTGTTCGAGAACGCCGCCAAGGTGGTGCCGCTGCCGCAGGCGCCGCAACCCATCGCGATCGCCGACTACGGTGCGGCGACGGCGCACAATTCGCTGCTGCCCATCGGCGCGGCGATCGCGGTGTTGCGCACCAGGACCGCGCGCGAGCATTCCGTGCTGGTGGCCCACACCGACGTGCCCGAGAACGATTTCACCGCGATGTTCCGGACCCTCACCGAGGATCCGGATTCCTATCTGCGCAGGGACGCCGCGGCGTTCGCCTCCGCGGTCGGCCGGTCGTTCTATTCGCAGATCCTGCCGTCGAACAGCATCACGCTGGGCTGGAGTTCGTATGCCGTGCAATGGCTGAGCCGGGTGCCGGCCCCGGTGCCGGACCATCTGCAGGTGGCGTATTCGGCCGACGCTTCGGTCCGTGACGCCCATGCCCGTCAAGCCGCGCACGACTGGCACGAGTTCATTGCGTTCCGGGGCCGCGAACTGTGCCCGGGCGGGCGGCTGGTGGTGATGACGATGGGCATCGGCGAGGACGGCGAGTACGGGTACCGCCCGCTGCTGGCGGCGATGACAGATACGCTCGCCGAGCTCGCCGGGGCGGGCCTGCTGCGCGAGGACGAACTGCGGCGCATGACCATTCCCACCGTCGCCAGACGCGCCGCGGATTTCATGGCGCCGTTCGCCCCGTCGGGTCGGTTCGAGCGCCTGGAGATCGAGCACCTGGACGTGTTCGACGGCGAGGACAGGTTCTTCGATCAGTATCGGGTCGACAAGGACGCCAAGGCTTTCGGACGCAACTGGGCGCAATTCGCGCGCGCGTCGGTGTTCGCCACGATGCTCACCGCGCTCGACGGTGGCCGTGACGATCCGCGCGCGGGGCAGTTCGTCGAGCGGCTCGACGCCGGCATCGCCGACCGGATGGCCGCCGACCCGCAGGGCACGCAGATCCCACTGGCCCATCTCGTCCTGCACAAGCGGCCCAAGATCCGCTGATCAGCCGGCGATGCGCTCGCGAAACGTGTTGCGGTAGCTCAACGGTGGCACGCCGGTCAGCCGCCTGAACTGTTCACGGAAGTTCGCGGGCGAACTGAATCCGACTTCCCGCCCGACCCGTTCGACGCCGTAGTTGGTGGTCTCCAACAGCTGTTGGGCATGGCGGACGCGCACCCCGGTCACCCACTGCATCGGGGTCTGGCCGGTCTCGGCCTGGAAGCGCCGGTTCAGCGTGCGCACACTCATCGCCGCGTACTGCGCGATGTCGCCGAGCGTCAGCTCTCGGTGGGCGTGTTGTTCGATCCAGGCCAGCACGGGGTCGAGTCGGGTGCGCTCGGCGAGCGGTCCGGTGGCCGCCCGGTTGCGCAGGATGAACTGCGCCTGACCGCCGCTGCGATGCAACGGGGCGACGGCCATCCGAGCGGAGTCCGCGGCCACAGCGGAACCGTGGTCGCGGGCCACCATGTGCAGGCACAGATCCAGGCCGGCCGAGGCGCCGGCCGAGGTGAGCACCTGCCCCTCGTCGACGTAGAGGACATCGGGGTCGAGGTGCACGGCGGGGAACGCCGCGCGGAACGCGTCGGCAGCGAGCCAGTGCGTGGTGGCCCGCCTGCCGTCGAGCAATCCCGCGGCGGCCACGGTGAAGGCGCCGGTGCAGATCGACGCGATCCGCGTGCCCGACGCGTACGCCGCGCGCAACGCCTCGACCACCGCCGGCGGTGGGGTCGAGGCGATGTCGTTGAGGCCGGGCACCACGATGGTGTCCGCACCGGCCAGGGCGTCGATGCCGTGATCGGTGGCGATGCGCAGCGGCCCGGCGTCGACCTCACGGTCCGTTGCGCACGCCTGCACGTCGTAAATCGTTGCGCCGTCGGCACTTCGGGCCCGGCCGAACACTTCGACGGCAGTCGCCAGGTCGAACGCGATGGTGTCGGGCACGGCCAGGACCGCGACGGTGTGCATGACCGCACCCTAGCAACGATGCTGGCAAGATGTCGGCGAAGCTTGGCGATCTGGCCACTGCCGTGGACGCGCCGCACCGGGCACGCTGATCGGCATGGATGCCCAGATAGTGCTGTTCGACGGGTTCGACCCGCTCGACGTCATCGCGCCGTTCGAAGTCCTGGTCGCCGGAAGCGACGCTGCCGGCGGTGACATGGCGGTGGAACTCGTCTCGGCGGAGGGTCCGCGCCCGGTGGTCAGCGGCAGTCGCGGGCTGGTGCTGCAGGCGACCGCCGAATTGGACCCTGAGCGTCCGGGTTTCGTGATCGTGCCCGGTGCGTCGGGACCGATCGAAGGAGACCCTGACGACGGTGCGGTGACGATCCCGGTGCTGCTGGCGCGCTTCGGCGAGACCGCGGCCATCCCTCTCATCCGCCGGGCCCTGGCCAATCCGGAGATCACGGTGGCCACCGTGTGCGGCGGTGGCCTCGCGCTGGCGATGGCCGGCCTGCTCGAGGGCAGGCACGCGGTCACCCACCACCTCGGCATGCCCGTGCTGGAGGCCACCGGGGTGCACGCCGTGCCCGCCCGGGTGGTCGACGACGGCGACCTCGTCACCGCGGCGGGCGTCACGTCGGGTTTGGACCTGGCGCTGCATCTGCTCGACCGCTGCTACGGGCCGCAGGTCGCCGCCGCCGTCGAATCGTTGTTCGCCTACGAGCGTCGCGGCACCGTGTGGAGCAACCGCGGCCGCGTCCCGGAGGCGGTGTGATGGGGATCGTCGGCGAGTGGGACGTGCGGATCAAGACCCCGATCGGATCCCTCTCCGTCACATACGAATTCACCCATGACGGCGACTCGCTGCGCGGGAGCGCGACCTCGAAGAGCGAAACGGTGCCGCTGCAGGACGTCGTCGTCGACGGGGAGCGGGTGACGTGGCGCCAGTCGGTGACCAGACCCATGCGGCTGCACCTCGCCTTCGACGTCGTCGTCGACGGCGACCGGATGACCGGCCACTCGCAGGCCGGCCGGCTCCCCCGTTCGGCGGTGACCGGCGTGCGTCGCGGTCAGTTACCGCCGAATCCGGGCGGCGCGGGCACGAACGGCAGCCCCGGGATCGTCGTGTAGGGCAGCGTCGGGATCAGCCGCGGCCGCTCCGTGGTCGTGGCAGGCGGTGGCGTGGTGGCCGGCGGCTCCTGCGGCGGCGGAGTGGTCGCCGGCGGCTCCTGCGGCGGTGGAGGCGGCGGCGCCGCGGAGGCCGGCGGCGGTGGCGGCGGCTCGGCCGTCGCGGGTGGTGGGGCGGTCTGGGTG
>JBNMQY010000069.1:0-5475 GCA_050205415.1 Mycolicibacterium litorale | reverse complement strand
GGCTTTAAAGGGTGTTCGGCGGTGTCCTACTTTTCCACCCGGATGGGTAGTATCATCGGCGCTGGCAGGCTTAGCTTCCGGGTTCGGGATGGGACCGGGCGTTTCCCTGCCGCTATGGACCGCCGTAACTCTATTCACTTTATCAGTGGGTGTGTTTTGGTGGTGGGGTGTGGTTATCACGCGGGGTTGAGTCGCGGAGAACTTTGTGTGTGTTCGTGGTGTGTGGTTGCGAGGCAATTCCACCCATGGTTTTTGGGTGTGTGTAAGTTTTCGGCCGGTTAGTGCCAGTTCCCTGCACCTATTACTAGGCTTCCAGGTCTGGTCTATCGATCCCGTGGTCTGCGGGGGGCCTTATCCCACTTAATGGGTGAGAAGCCTGGTCTTGGAGGGGGTTTCCCGCTTAGATGCTTTCAGCGGTTATCCTGTCCGAACGTGGCTATCCAGCGGTGCCCCTGGTGGGACAACTGGTGTACCAGAGGTTCGTCCGTCCCGGTCCTCTCGTACTAGGGACAGATTTCCTCAAGCTTCTGACGCGCGCGGCGGATAGAGACCGAACTGTCTCACGACGTTCTAAACCCAGCTCGCGTGCCGCTTTAATGGGCGAACAGCCCAACCCTTGGGACCTGCTCCAGCCCCAGGATGCGACGAGCCGACATCGAGGTGCCAAACCATCCCGTCGATATGGACTCTTGGGGAAGATCAGCCTGTTATCCCCGGGGTACCTTTTATCCGTTGAGCGACACCCCTTCCACTCAGAGGTGCCGGATCACTAGTCCCGACTTTCGTCCCTGCTCGACATGTACGTCTCGCAGTCAAGCTCCCTTGTGCACTTACACTCAACACCTGATTGCCGTCCAGGTTGAGGGAACCTTTGGGCGCCTCCGTTACATTTTAGGAGGCAACCGCCCCAGTTAAACTACCCGCCAGGCACTGTCCCTGAACCGGATATACGGTTCGAAGTTAGAAGCCCAATACGATCAGAGTGGTATTTCAACAACGACTCCACCCAAACTGGCGTCTGAGTTTCACAGTCTCCCACCTATCCTACACAAACCGAACCGAACTCCAATACCAAGTTGTAGTGAAGGTCCCGGGGTCTTTTCGTCCTGCCGCGCGTAACGAGCATCTTTACTCGTAATGCAATTTCGCCGAGTCTATGGTTGAGACAGTTGAGAAGTCGTTACGCCATTCGTGCAGGTCGGAACTTACCCGACAAGGAATTTCGCTACCTTAGGATGGTTATAGTTACCACCGCCGTTTACTGGGGCTTAAATTCTCAGCTTCACCCCGAAGGGTTAACCGGTCCTCTTAACCTTCCAGCACCGGGCAGGCGTCAGTCCGTATACATCGTCTTGCGACTTCGCACGGACCTGTGTTTTTAGTAAACAGTCGCTTCTCACTGGTTTGTGCCACCCACTCACGCTTGGGCCGCAAGGGCTTACACGCCATGTGGGTCCCCCTTCTCCCGAAGTTACGGGGGCATTTTGCCGAGTTCCTTAACCATAGTTCACTCGTACGCCTTGGTATTCTCTACCTGACCACCTGTGTCGGTTTGGGGTACGGGCCGTGTGCGCACTCGCTAGAGGCTTTTCTTGGCAGCATAGGATCACCGAATTCGCCTCAATCGGCTATGCATCACCTCTCAGACTTATATGACATCCGGATTTGCCTAGATGTCGTCCTACAGGCTTACCCCAGTACAACCACTGACTGGTACGGCTACCTTCCTGCGTCACCCCATCGCTTGACTACTACCCACCTGGGTCCCGCGCAGCCGGTCACACTCGCACCCCGAAGGGATTGATGTGCCACCATTTGGGCGGTTAGCAAGATGGATTCATCAGGGACGCTCACACACGGGTACGGGAATATCAACCCGTTGTCCATCGACTACGCCTGTCGGCCTCGCCTTAGGTCCCGACTCACCCTGGGCGGACTGGCCTGGCCCAGGAACCCTTGGTCTTTCGGCGGGCAAGGTTCTCACTTGCCTTATCGCTACTCATGCCTGCATTCTCACTCCCACACCCTCCACAACTCGTTCACACGGCTGCTTCACCGGATGCAGGACGCTCCCCTACCCAACCAGAAAAATCTGATTGCCGCGGCTTCGGCGGTGTGCTTGAGCCCCGCTACATTATCGGCGCACAATCACTTGACCAGTGAGCTATTACGCACTCTTTCAAGGGTGGCTGCTTCTAAGCCAACCTCCTGGTTGTCTTCGCGACTGCACATCCTTTTCCACTTAGCACACGCTTAGGGGCCTTAGCCGGCGATCTGGGCTGTTTCCCTCTCGACGCACGGAGCTTATCCCCCGCCGTCTCACTGCCACACTCTCACTTGTCGGCATTCGGAGTTTGGCTGACGTCAGTAACCTTGTGAGGCCCATCGGCCATCCAGTAGCTCTACCTCCAACAAGAAGCATGTAACGCTGCACCTAAATGCATTTCGGGGAGAACCAGCTATCACGGAGTTTGATTGGCCTTTCACCCCTACCCACAGCTCATCCCCTCAGTCTTCAACCTAAGTGGGTTCGGGCCTCCACGACGTCTTACCGACGCTTCACCCTGGCCATGGGTAGATCACTCCGCTTCGGGTCCAGAACACACCACTACACCACACACTGTTGTGTGGATACGCCCTATTCAGACTCGCTTTCGCTACGGCTACCCCACCCGGGTTAACCTCGCGACATGTCCCTGACTCGCAGGCTCATTCTTCAAAAGGCACGCCATCACCCCACTCAAAGAGAGGGCTCTGACGGATTGTAGGCACACGGTTTCAGGTACTCTTTCACTCCCCTCCCGGGGTACTTTTCACCATTCCCTCACGGTACTAATCCGCTATCGGTCACTGGGAAGTATTCAGGCTTACCGGGTGGTCCCGGCAGATTCACAGCAGATTCCACGGGCCCGCTGCTACTCGGGGACACATCACTACAGAGCACGAGTTTTCACCTACGGGACTCTCACCCTCTACGGTCGGCCATCCCAAACCAGTTCAACTAACACGCGCTTTTCTCACTGCAGCCCAGACCGGCAGATCTGGAAACGATGAACCCCACAACACCACACACACAACCCCTGCCGGGTATCACATGTGCACGGTTTAGCCATCCTCCGCTTTCGCTCGCCACTACTCACGGAATCACTTTTGTTTTCTCTTCCTACGGGTACTGAGATGTTTCACTTCCCCGCGTTCCCCCCTGCACCCTATGTATTCAGATACAGGTGACACGACATCACTCGTGCCGGGTTTCCCCATTCGGACATCCTCGGATCCACGCTCGGTTGGCAGCTCCCCGAGGCATATCGCAGCCTCCCACGTCCTTCATCGGCTCCCAGTGCCAAGGCATCCACCATGCGCCCTTAAACACTTACAACACAAAACCAAAAAAATGAGTCATACAATGAAATTGCATACAAACGACACAAGCCACTCCCACGCATACACGCGACAGCCACCTGTGTCAGATGCTCGCAACCACTATCCACAAATCAAACACCACACCCCACCACCAAAGCAGGGCAGCAACCAGAACCCCCAACCCCCAGCCCGCCGAAACCAACCGACGCACCCGGTGTTGAGAGCCGGCACCCACCCCGCACTCGGAGTGGGCCCGCGGGCCTGTTGCCTCAGGACCCAACAGTGTGTCTGGCAGTCTCTTTCGCCGACAGGATTCCCGCCCATCGAACACGTTTGTTGTTGCACCCAACCCCGCCCCACTACAGAACGGGATTCCACACGGCTCACACCATCCCCAACGGACGATGTTTCTCGTGGTGCTCCTTAGAAAGGAGGTGATCCAGCCGCACCTTCCGGTACGGCTACCTTGTTACGACTTCGTCCCAATCGCCGATCCCACCTTCGACGGCTCCCTCCCACAAGGGGTTAGGCCACCGGCTTCGGGTGTTACCGACTTTCATGACGTGACGGGCGGTGTGTACAAGGCCCGGGAACGTATTCACCGCAGCGTTGCTGATCTGCGATTACTAGCGACTCCGACTTCACGGGGTCGAGTTGCAGACCCCGATCCGAACTGAGACCGGCTTTGAAAGGATTCGCTCCACCTCACGGCATCGCAGCCCTTTGTACCGGCCATTGTAGCATGTGTGAAGCCCTGGACATAAGGGGCATGATGACTTGACGTCATCCCCACCTTCCTCCGAGTTGACCCCGGCAGTCTCTCACGAGTCCCCACCATAACGTGCTGGCAACATGAGACAAGGGTTGCGCTCGTTGCGGGACTTAACCCAACATCTCACGACACGAGCTGACGACAGCCATGCACCACCTGCACACAGGCCACAAGGGAACCAATATCTCTACTGGCGTCCTGTGCATGTCAAACCCAGGTAAGGTTCTTCGCGTTGCATCGAATTAATCCACATGCTCCGCCGCTTGTGCGGGCCCCCGTCAATTCCTTTGAGTTTTAGCCTTGCGGCCGTACTCCCCAGGCGGGGTACTTAATGCGTTAGCTACGGCACGGATCCCAAGGAAGGAAACCCACACCTAGTACCCACCGTTTACGGCGTGGACTACCAGGGTATCTAATCCTGTTCGCTCCCCACGCTTTCGCTCCTCAGCGTCAGTTACTGCCCAGAGACCCGCCTTCGCCACCGGTGTTCCTCCTGATATCTGCGCATTCCACCGCTACACCAGGAATTCCAGTCTCCCCTGCAGTACTCCAGTCTGCCCGTATCGCCCGCACGCCGAGGGTTAAGCCCCCGGTTTTCACGAACAACGCGACAAACCACCTACGAGCTCTTTACGCCCAGTAATTCCGGACAACGCTCGGACCCTACGTATTACCGCGGCTGCTGGCACGTAGTTGGCCGGTCCTTCTTCTGTAGGTACCGTCACTTGCGCTTCGTCCCTACTGAAAGAGGTTTACAACCCGAAGGCCGTCATCCCCCACGCGGCGTCGCTGCATCAGGCTTGCGCCCATTGTGCAATATTCCCCACTGCTGCCTCCCGTAGGAGTCTGGGCCGTATCTCAGTCCCAGTGTGGCCGGTCACCCTCTCAGGCCGGCTACCCGTCGTCGCCTTGGTAGGCCATCACCCCACCAACAAGCTGATAGGCCGCGGGCCCATCCCACACCGCAAAAGCTTTCCCCCACCAACCATGCAGCCGGAGAGGTGTATTCGGTATTAGACCCAGTTTCCCAGGCTTATCCCAAAGTGCAGGGCAGATCACCCACGTGTTACTCACCCGTTCGCCACTCGAGTACCCCGAAGGGCCTTTCCGTTCGACTTGCATGTGTTAAGCACGCCGCCAGCGTTCGTCCTGAGCCAGGATCAAACTCTCCAAACAAAACCTAAAAAGGCAATTCAGAAAAATCTGACCTCAAAACAAGACACCAAAAACTGGCATCAAAAAACCACACCCCTAAACGGGAAAAAGAGGCATGGCCACAACAAAAAACAACAAACAAAAACCACCAAACACACTATTGAGTTCTCAAACAACACACCCGC
>JBNMQY010000068.1:0-6408 GCA_050205415.1 Mycolicibacterium litorale | reverse complement strand
GCAGGTGTTGGCCGGCGGTGAGGTGGTCGCCGGTGATGCGCGGGTGCAGCCGGTGATCATGGGTCTGCAGTTGGCGTTGACCGCGTTGTGGCGGTCGTACGGGGTGAGCCCGGATGCGGTGATCGGTCATTCGATGGGGGAGGTGAGCGCGGCCGTCGTCGCCGGGGCGTTGACTGCCGCCGAGGGGCTGCGGGTGATCGCCACCCGCTCGCGGCTGATGTCGCGCCTCGCCGGCCAGGGCGCGGTCGCGCTGGTGACCCTGGGCGCCGACGCGGCCGAGGCCCTCACCGCCGAGTACCCGGGCGTCGAGGTGGCGGGATACGTGTCACCGGGCCAGACCGTCGTCGCCGGTCCGCCCACTCAGGTCGACGCCCTGATCACCGCGGTGCAGAGCCGGAACCGGTTCGCGCGACGGGTGAACATGGAGGTCGCCTCCCACACCGCGTTGATGGACCCCATCCTCGACGAACTGCGCACCGCGCTGGCGGATCTGACCCCGAACACGACCGCCATCCCGTTCATCTCGACGGTCGAAGACAGCACCACGCCGCTGTTGGAAGCCGATTACTGGGTGGCCAACGTGCGCCGACCGGTTCGGCTGAGCCAGGCGTTGCGCACCGCCGCCGACAACCACACCACGTTCGTCGAGATCAGCCCGCACCCCCTGCTGACGAACGCCGTGACGGAAACGCTCGGAGACGTGCACCACCACACCCTGGGCACCCTGTCGCGAGACACCGACGACACCGTCACCTTCCACACCGCGCTGAACTCGACGCACACCACCCATCCGCCGGTCACCCCGCACCCGCCCGGCCCCCATCCGGCCCTGCCCGCGACGCCGTGGCAGCACACCAGGCACTGGATGGACCTCACGGCACCGCGGCGGACGACGACGTCGACGGATCCGCAGGCTGGCTCCGCCGGTGCGGACGCCGGCGTGCTGCCCGCGGAGTGGATCTGTGAACTCACCTGGCCGGACCGCCCGCTCGCCGGTGCACCGGCGGTCGCCGGTTCGTGGCTGGTCGTCGGCGACCGAGATCTGGCCGGCCGGCTGCAATGGGAACTGGGAGACCGTGCAGCGGTGACCGTCCTCGACGAAGCAGTGGCGGACACCAGGCTGGAGTCCGCGCTGGCTCACGCCGATCACGTGGTGTACGCGCCCGCGGTGCCGACGGTCTTCGACGCGGCACCGGGCCGTCGGCTGTTCGACGTCGCCCGCCGGATCGTCGCGGCCATGGCGACGATGACCGACCCCGCCCGCCTGTTCCTCCTGACCCGCAATGCTCAGCCCGTCACCGAGGGTGATCGCGCGAACCCCGCACACGCGGTGCTGTGGGGTCTCGGACGCACCCTGGCGCTCGAGCACCCGGAGATCTGGGGAGCGGTGATCGACCTCGACGAACTGGTTCCCGAACCGGTCGCCGTCCGTTACCTCCTCGCCGAGGCGGCGAACGACGACGGTGAGGACCAGGTGGTCTACCGGGCCGGGGTCCGACGCGTGGCGCGGCTGCGCCGGGCCGCGGTGACACCGGCCTCCGGAGACGGGCTCGACCCGGCCGGCAGCCACCTGGTGGTCGGGGCGACGGGCAACATCGGCCCGTACCTCATCCAGCAGCTGGCCGATATGGGCGTGACGACGGTGGTTGCCGTATCACGCAATCCGGGCGAGCGGCTGCGGGCGCTTACCGATGCGCTGGCGGCGCAGGGAACGACGTTGGTCACGGTGGCCGCCGACGCCGCCGACGAAACCTCGATGCGTGCGGTGTTCGACCGCTTCGGCGCCGACCTGCCGCCACTGGCCGGTATCTACCTGGCCGCGTTCGGCGGTGGCCCGGTCACATTGACCGACATGACCGACGACGATGTCACCGCGATGTTCGCTCCGAAACTCGACGCGGTCTCGGTGTTGCACACCCTGTCGCTGACCACCGAAGTACAGCAGTTCGTGCTGTTCTCGTCGATCTCCGGGCTGCTGGGTTCGCGCTGGCTGGCCCACTACACGGCGACCACGACGTTCCTCGACACGTTCGCCTACGCGCGCCGGGCGGCCGGCCTGCCCGCCACCGCGGTCAACTGGGGCCTGTGGAAGTCGCTGGCGGACAACCACACCGAACACGAACGCCAGATCACCATGGAATCCGGCCTGGAACCGATGCCCGACGAGGTCGCCATCCAGGCTCTGTGGTCGATCGCCAGCCCGGGTGCGCCCGCACGCTCGACCGTGGTCGCCGCGGACTGGCCCCGTCTCGCGGCGGCCTACCGCACGCGTGCCGCACTCCGGATCGTCGACGAACTGCTGCCGGTGGAGAACACCGATGAGGAAGGCGCCGACACCACAGTCGCGATTCCGGAGACCGCATTCCGCCGGGAACTGCGTGAGTGCCCCGCCGAGGAACGAGAACGCCTGCTGGGCGACCACGTTCGTGCGCTTGTCGCATCGTCGATGGGGCTGGCCACTCCGCAGTTGGTGGACCCGTCCGCCGGGTTCTTCCAGTGCGGGATGGACTCCCTGATGAGCGTGACGCTCAAGCGAGCGCTCGGTGACAGCCTGGGTGAAACGCTACCGGCGTCGGTGATCTTCGACTATCCCACCGTCGAGGGACTCACCGGATATCTCGCCACCGTCCTGCCCGAACTCATCGAAGTCGCCGCCACCGAGGACGTCGATGATTACGACGACTTCACTGATGACGAACTGCTGCAACAACTCTCGGAAAGGCTGAGCTGAGTCTGATGGCTGTGGGTTCGTCGGATCGCCGGGCGATCATTACTGAGGCGTTGCGCAAGATCGATGATTTGTCGGCGCGGTTGGCGGTGGCTGAGCAGGGGGAGACCGAGCCGATTGCGGTGGTGGGGTTGGGTTGTCGGTTGCCGGGTGGGGTGTCGGATCCTGATGGGTTTTGGCAGTTGTTGCAGGATGGTCGTTCTGGTGTGGTGCGGGTGCCGGCGCAGCGGTGGGATGCTGATGCGTTTTACAGTGCTGACAACGGTGTGCCGGGGACGATTTGCACGCGTGAGGGTGGGTTTCTGACGTCGTGGTTGCCTGATGAGTTCGATGCGGAGTTTTTCGGGATTTCGCCGCGGGAGGCTGCGGCGATGGATCCTCAGCAGCGGTTGTTGATGGAGGTTGCCTGGGAGGCGTTGGAGCATGCGGGGATTCCCGCGCAGTCTCTGCGGGGCACCCAGACCTCCGTCTTCGTCGGACTGACGGCCTACGACTACATGCTCAAGCTGTCCGACAATCTTCGCGCTGAGGACTACGACGCCTACGTGCCGTTCGGTAATGCGGCGAATTTCGCGGCGGGGCGGTTGTCGTATTTCCTGGGGGTGCGGGGTCCGGCGGTGGTGGTGGATACGGCGTGTTCGTCGTCGTTGGTGTCGATCCACCTGGCGTGTCAGAGCCTGCGCCGCCGTGAATCCGACACCGCCCTGGCCGCCGGAGTGAATCTGATGCTCAAGGCGGAAGCCAACATCGCTCTGTCCCGGTGGGGGATGTTGGCGCCGGATGGTCGGTGTAAGACCTTTGATGCGTCTGCGGATGGGTATGTGCGCAGTGAGGGTTGCGGGGTGGTGGTGCTCAAGCGGCTCAGTGATGCCGAGCGTGATGGTGATCGGGTGTTGGCGTTGGTGCGGGGTTCGGCGGTCAATCAGGATGGGGCCAGTAGTGGGCAGACGGTGCCCAATGGTCCTGCGCAGCAGGCGTTGTTGTGGCAGGCGTTGGCGGCGTCGGGGTTGAGTCCGGCTGATGTCGATTATGTCGAGGCGCATGGTACCGGGACGGCGTTGGGTGATCCGATCGAGTTGGATGCGCTCAGTGCGGTGTTCGGTGATCGTCAGGGCGCTGCGCCGTTGGTGTTGGGGTCGGTGAAGACCAATCTGGGGCATTTGGAGTCCGGTGCCGGTGTTGCGGGGTTCATCAAGACGGTGCTCAGTGTGCGGTACGGGTTTATCCCCAAGCATTTGCATTTCGAGCAGTTGACGCCGCATGCGGGGCCGGGGGCGTCGGAGTTCACGATTGCCGCCGAGGGGATGGAGTGGCCGGCGGTGTCGCGGCCGCGTCGGGCGGGGGTGTCGTCGTTCGGGGTCAGTGGGACCAATGCGCATGTGATCGTCGAGCAGGCGCCGGCGCCGGTGCCTGCGGTGTGGCAGCCGGCTCCGGCGGTGAGCACGTTGGTGGTGTCGGGGAAGTCGGGCGAGCGCATCGCCGCCACGGCGGCTGCACTCGGCGAGTGGATGTCGGGTCCGGGTGTGGGGGTGGGGTTGGCTGATGTGGCTCACACGCTCAACCATCACCGCACCACTCATCCCGTGTTCGCCACCGTCACCGCCCGTGACCACACCCAAGCCATCGCTGGTCTGCAGGCGCTGGCTGCGGGGGAGACGGCACCGGGCGTCGTCGGACCGCACGACGGACCATGCGGTCCCGGCACGGTGTTCGTGTATTCGGGGCAGGGGTCGCAGTGGGCGGGGATGGGCCGGCGGCTCCTGGCCGACGAACCGGCGTTCGCTGCGGCGATCGATGAGCTCGAGCCGGTCTTCGTCGAGCAGGTGGGGTTCTCGCTGCGGGAGGTGCTCACCGACGGTCAACCGATCACGGGGATCGAGCGGATCCAACCGGTTCTGGTCGCCGTGCAGTTGGCGCTGACCGCGCTGTGGCGGTCCCACGGGGTGAATCCGGATGCGGTGATCGGTCATTCGATGGGGGAGGTGAGCGCGGCCGTCGTCGCCGGGGCGTTGACTCCCGCCGAGGGCTTGCGGGTGATCGCCACCCGCTCGCGGCTGATGTCGCGCCTCGCCGGCCAGGGCGCGATGGCGCTGCTCGAACTCGACGCCCACGCCGCCGAGACCCTGATCGCCGACCATCCCGACGTCACCGTCGCGGTGTACGCCGCACCGGGGCAGACAGTCATCGCCGGCCCGCCCGCCGAGGTGGACGCATTGATCGCCGTCGTCGCCGCCCAGAGCCGGCTGGCACGCCGCATCGAGGTCGATGTGGCCTCGCACCATCCGACGATCGATCCAATCCTGCCTGAACTACGCACGGCCCTCGCCGATCTGGCTCCGAAGCAGCCCACGGTTGCGGTGTTCTCGACGGTCGATCGCGAGGAGACACCGGCGTTCGACGCCGACCACTGGGTGGCCAACCTGCGCCGGCCGGTGCAGTTCTGCCGGGCCGTGGCCGCGGCGGGCCGGGAGCACACCACATTCATCGAGGTGAGTCCGCACCCGCTGCTCGCCCACGCGATCAACGACAGCCTCACCGACGGGCACCACCACACCGTCGCGACCCTGCACCGCGACCATGACGACACGCTGACCTTCCACACCAACCTCAACACCGTCCACACCACTCACCCGCCGTGCACCCCGCACCCACCGGAACCACACCACCTCCTGCCCGCCACACCATGGCTGCACCGCCACCACTGGATCCATGTCGCGCCCGCGCGTCGCACCGAGTCCGGCTGGGAGACACCGGTGACGACCCTGTCGGCTGCCCGTACCGGAGGTGACGGGCCGTGGGTGGTGATCGCCGACGCGCCGATCGTCGACGAGATCGTCCGCGGGCTGGGCGAACACCCGCCGGTCACGGCGATGGGGTCGGCGGCGCTGGCCGACGAGTCCTCCGGGGCACCGCTTCTCGAGGCGTTGGCAGCAGCCGGCAGTGTGCTCTACGCGCCGAGTGTCGGCCACGAGGGATTCGACGCCGACGCCGGGTACCGGCTGTTCGACACCGCGAGGCGGTTGACCGCGGCGTTGGTCACGACGGCGACGCCGCCGACGCTGTACATGGTGAGTCCCGACAGCCTGCTCGCCGACGCGGACCACCCGGCCGGTGCTCTGCTCTGGAGCCTGGGCCGCGTCCTCGCACTGAGTCACCCTGATATCTGGGGCGGTGTCGTCGAACTCGACGACACCGCGGACCGGGGCGAGCTCGCCGAGCACAGCGACGACGCAGCCGCCGTGCCCGCTGGTGACATCAAGGACGTGTGGCGGACCTGCGCGCCCGCGCAGCGGTTCGAAATGCTGCGCAACCACGTCGGCGTGCTGGTGTCGGCAGTGATGGGGTTGCCGTCGGCGCAGTCGCTCAACCCGTCCACCGACTTCTTCGACCTCGGGATGGATTCCCTGATGAGCGTCATCCTGCAGCGTGCCCTTGCCGAAACACTCGGCGAATTGCTGCCGCAGACCATCGTTTTCGACTATCCGACGGTCGAACTGCTCGCGGGACATCTTGCCACCATCGGCGAAGCCGGCAGCCTCACCGAGGCAGAACTCCCGGAAAGGGTCAGTTGAGTCTGATGGCTGTGGGTTCGTCGGATCGCCGGGCGATCATTACTGAGGCGTTGCGCAAGATCGATGATTTGTCGGCGCGGTTGGCGGTGGCTGAGCAGGGGGAGACCG
>JBNMQY010000067.1:0-9880 GCA_050205415.1 Mycolicibacterium litorale | reverse complement strand
GCGGAGCGAACGGATCGATCGGCGGCGGGGGCGGCAGGATGCCGTTGAGCGGCGCGGGGTCGATCGGCTGGTCGACGATGTTGCGCGGCGTCGCACCGGACAGCGGACCGCCGCAGGAGGGCCATGCGCCCTTGCCCTGGCTGGCGAGCACCCGCTCGGCGACGGCGATCTGCTCTTCCTTGGTCGCCAGATAGGCGGCGGGCGCGAACTCGCCACCACCGTGGCCGGACCAGGTGCTGGGGGAGAACTGCAGGCCACCGTGGTAGCCGTTGCCGGTGTTGATGGCCCAGTTGCCGCTGGATTCGCACGCCGCGACCTGATCCCATTCGCCGTCGGTGGCGGCACCGGCATGGCCTGCGAGAGCAAGGCTTCCACCGCCGATGACGGCTCCGGTGAAGGCGATCTTGGCGACGCTGACGGTTGAGTTAGTGGGCTTGCGATGCCGTCCACTCATGAGTGCGATAAGTCCTCTCGTCGGCGCCCGCGAGGTCAGCTGTCGGGTTCGGGTGGGAGAGGTCACCCGGCCGATCTCAGTTGCCCGATCTCGGCTTCACCCCAAGGAGCCGCAAGCGGCCCCAGGTCCTTCGGTGGACCGGTGGGTCCCCCGCCTCCATCCAGGTGGTTCGTGGTCCCCCGCTTCGACGGATGGAGCTCGGCGCTGCCGGGCGGGGCGAGCCAGTGATTGGGGTCGACTGGCCTGGGCAAGACCGTAACTGCTCACCGCGCACCCGTCACCTTTTCCCGACCTCGGCGTTTCCCGCCACAGCAAAACTTAAAAGGCCTCTAAAGGTGCAGGTTGCATGATCGTTTTCGCAGGTGTTTCCTGCAGTGAACTAGGCCATAGCCAGCTCGTGACCTAATCGTTATGTGACGCAAATCACGCTTACCCGCCGGCGAACGGGGGAAGTACATCGAGCGTCTGCGCGTTCTGCAGCGCCATCCCCGTATCCCGCACGGCCATTCCGTCGCAGAGATATGAACACCGCGCCAACACCCGGTTCAAATCCCGGCTGCGCGAAGCCAATTCGTCGACAAGGGCCTGCACGGTAGTACCGGCAGGCACGGTCAGCGTCTCACACTCGGCGCCCGCGGCGGCCCGCGCCGCGGCGAAGAAGCGGACGGTCACCGACACCGTCGTCGTGGTCGACACGTCAGCCACCGATCGCGCTCATCGGCCGGTCGGGCTGGACGAAGCCCGGATCGTTGATGCCGTGCCCCGCGGCCTTCGTCCACATCGCCGCACGCCACGCCTGCTCGATCGCGTCATCGTCGGCGCCGCCGCGCAACAACCGGCGCAGGTCGCTCTCCGCGCGTGCGAACAGACAGTTGCGCACCTGGCCGTCGGCCGTCAGCCGGGTCCGGTCACAGGCCGCGCAGAACGCCTCCGACACCGACGCGATCACGCCGACCGTCGACGTCCCGCCGTCGACCCGCCACAGCTGCGCCGGCGCCGAGCCGCGCGGCTTCGAATCGGGGGTGAGCGTGAAGTGGGTGCGCAGCGCGGCCAGGATGTCGGCGGCCTCCAGCGAGCGGCCGCGTTCCCACTGATGTTCGGCGTCGAGCGGCATCTGTTCGATGATCCGCAGCTGGTAGCCGTGGTCGAGGCAGTACCGCAGCAGCGACACGGCGTCGTCGAGGCCGGTGTCTGGATCGAGGACGGCGTTGACCTTGACCGGCGTGAGGCCGGCTTCCTGCGCGGCGGCCAGCCCGGCGAGGACGTCCCGAAGCCGGTCGCGCCGGGTGATCCGCGCGAAGCGGGCGGCGTCGACGCTGTCGAGTGAGACATTGACCCGGTCGAGCCCCGCCTCCTTGAGGGCCTTGGCGCGGCGGGCAAGGCCGATGCCGTTGGTGGTCATCGCCATCTCCGGACGGGGGTTCAGCGCCCCCGTCGCCGCCACCACTTCTTCCAGGTGGCGGACCACCAGCGGCTCACCGCCGGTGAAGCGCACGTTGGTGATGCCCAGCCGCGTCACCGCGATGCGCAGCAGGCGGATGAGTTCGTCGGCGCGCAGCAGCTGTTCACCGGGCAGCCAGTCGAGGCCGTCCGCGGGCATGCAGTACGTACAGCGCAGGTTGCAGCGGTCGGTCAGCGACACCCGCAGATCGGTGGCGACGCGGCCGAAGGTGTCCACCAGCGGTCCGGTGGTGGGCATGCCGGCGGCCGGGCGCTGGATCGTCGGGACGCCGAGTGCGGTCACGGTCATGCGGCGGCTCGCATCGTGGGCGTCCCCCGGTCGACCGGGACGATCTCCTTGCCGAGCGGCACCAGCGAGATGGGCACCATCTTGAGGTCGGCCAGTGCCAGCGGGATGCCGATGATCGTGACGGCCATCGCGGCCGCGCTCACGATGTGGCCGATCGCCAGCCAGATGCCGAACAGCAGCACCCAGATGACGTTGCCGATGAGCGCACCGGGGCGCGGGCCGGGTTTCTCGACGATGGTGCGGCCGAACGGCCACAGTGCGTACGCCGCGATCCGGAAGGCGGCGAATCCGAACGGGATGGTGATGATCAGAACGAAGCAGAGGATTCCCGCCAGCGCGTATCCCAGCGCAAGCCACAGGCCGCCGAACACCAACCAGATGACGTTCAGTATTACTCGCATATCGGGGGCTACTTCTTCCTTCAGCGGTGACCCAAAGCCTACCGATAAGGGTGTGAAGACGCGGGGTGAGTCCGAGTAGGATCGGCCTCGACGCGTCCCGGCGCAAGCGGGACGCTTTCTCATGTTGACGCGAGACGACGAGCAGGTGACGAAAGTGCCGACCGGCAGGGTGAAGTGGTACGACGCCGAAAAGGGCTTCGGCTTTCTGTCCCAGGAGGACGGCGAGGACGTGTACGTCCGGTCCTCGGCGTTGCCCGCGGGTGTCGAAGGTCTCAAAGCGGGCCAGCGCGTCGAGTTCGGCGTCGCGGCAGGCCGGCGGGGACCGCAGGCCTTGAGCGTGACCCTGATCGATCCGCCGCCGAGCCTGAGCAAGACGCGGCGCGAGGCCGAGCGCCCCGAGCACAAGCACACCCCCGACGAACTGCACGGCATGATCGGTGACCTCATCACCCTGCTGGAGAGCGCGATCCAGCCGGATCTGCAGAAGGGCCGCTACCCCGACCGCAAGGTCGCGCGCCGGGTGTCGGAGGTCGTCAAGGCCGTCGCCCGCGAACTCGACGCCTGACGCCCCTGCGCCCAGCGTGCGTCCACTGCGAAATCTGACCGGATTTCTCGCAGTGGCTTCACGCTCGGCGAGATCGGGCATGCTCGTGACATGGCTTATGTCGCAAGCGGAGGCGAGTTCAACCGCGACACCGACTACATCACTGATCGGATCACCGCCGACGGCCGTGACGGCTATCCCGTCGAACCGGACCGCTACCGGCTGATCGTCGCGCGCGCCTGCCCGTGGGCGAACCGCACGATCATCGTCCGGCGGCTGCTCGGCCTCGAGGACGCGTTGTCCATCGGCTTCTGCGGGCCCACCCACGACGAGCGCAGCTGGACCTTCGACCTCGACCCCGGCGGCGTGGATCCGGTGCTGAAGATCCCGCGCCTGCAGGACGCCTACTTCAAGCGGTTCCCCGACTATCCGAAGGGCATCACCGTGCCCGCGATCGTCGAGGTGTCGACGGGCCAGGTCGTCACGAACGACTTCCCGCAGATCACGCTCGACTTCTCGACGGAGTGGACGCAGTATCACCGGGACGGGGCGCCCGACCTGTATCCGGAGAAGTACCGCGACGAGATCGACGAGGTCGCCCAGCGGATCTACACCGAGGTCAACAACGGCGTCTACCGGTGCGGCTTCGCCGGTTCACAGCGTGCGTACGACAGGGCCTACGACCGGCTGTTCACCGCGCTGGACTGGCTCGAGGAGCGGCTGACCGGGCAGCGCTACCTGGTCGGCGACACCATCACCGAGGCCGACGTCCGGCTCTTCACGACGCTGGCCCGCTTCGACCCCGTCTACCACGGTCACTTCAAGTGCAATCGGGCCAAGCTGTCGGAGATGCCCGCGCTGTGGGGTTACGCGCGTGACCTGTTCCAGACCCCCGGCTTCGGCGACACCATCGACTTCGTGCAGATCAAGCAGCACTACTACATCGTCCACTCCGACATCAATCCCACACAGGTGGTACCCAAGGGGCCGGACCTGGCGAACTGGTTGAGCCCACACGGCCGGGAGGCACTGGGCGGCCGACCGTTCGGTGACGGCACCCCACCGGGGCCGACCCGCGAGGGGGAGCGGGTGCCCGCCGAGCACGCCCCGCTCTAGGGCCACACCATGCGGACCGACCACTCCGCGTGGGGTACCTCGAACACCTCGCCGGTCTCGTCCTGCACGAGCGTCATGAGTTGGACGGCGATGCCGGTCAGCCGTCCGCGCTGCGGATCGACGGTCGGGATGGTGACCGCCAGCCGGGTGTTGGGCCGGAAGAGCGATTCGGTGGTGTTCGTCGGGTCCTCGTAGACCTGCAGCAGCCGCCAGGGCGCCTCGGAGATCGCGGTCGGGACCGAGAGCTGCACGGGGTCGCGCTCGTTGACCTCGAGTTCGCCCTGCCGGCCCGCGGGCGCGCAGTCGTTGAGGTCGACGACATTGCAGTACTGGAAGGGCCCGACGCGCGTCAGCTCACCTCGCGAGTAGGCGCTGATCTCCGGTAGCGCGGGTTCGTGGTCGCGGGTCAGCTGCCACACCAGCGCCGCCGTGGCGGCAGTGGCCAGCACCGCGACGGCCGCCAGGACGGCCAGGACGCGCTTCACTCGTAGCTCACCCCGGCGGTGTCGGTGCGGTGGTCTTCCTGCCGGCGGCCTTCCTGTGCGGCGAGCACCGGCCGGTTACCGCCGAACCCTGGTATCAGCGACTCGCCGCGATAACTCACCACCGTCTGCGCCAGCCCGAGAATCAACACGGCCGTGATCGTAGTGAAGCCGATCCACAGCTCCGTGTAGATGAGCACTCCGGTGGCCCCGCCGGCCACCCACGCCAGCTGCAGCAGCGATTCGGAGCGGCCGAACGCCGACGCCCGGGATTCCTCGGGCAGGTCGTCCTGCAGTGACGCGTCCAGCGACGCCTTGGCGATCGCACTGGCCCCCGACGTGATCAGCGTGGCGACGGCGGCGACCAGCAGGTTCCCGGTCACCGCGGTGACGAGTGCGGCCGCCGTCACCGCGGTGGCCGCGCGCACCACGAGCCGCGCCGGATGCCCCAGTTGGAGCCGCGCGCTGGTCATGTTGCCGATGAAATTGCCGACCGCGGCGGCCGCGCCGATCAGACCGAGGATGCGCAGTTGTTCCCAGCCGGTGGCGTCGTGTGACTTCGCGACGAACGCCGGATAGAGGAACAGGAACCCGACCATCACCTTGATCGTGCAGTTGCCCCACAGCGCGGTGATGGTGTTGCGGCCCATCGGTTGGCGGGCCTTGCCGGTACGTTGCTGCGGCGGTTCGCGGCGCAGCCCGCCACTGCCGCCGTGGTAACTCAGCGTGGCGGGCACCTCACCGGCGGTGACCTCCACCCATTTCGGGATCCGCATCGACAGCGCCGCACCGGCGACGGTCACCGCCACGATGACGTAGAGCGCACCGGGCAGATGGAAGAGGTTGAGCAGGTATTCCGCACCGGCGGCGACACCGCCGCCGACCACGGTGCCGCCCAGTAGCCCGAACGTCGTGAGCCGGGAGTTGACCCGCACCAGGTCGATCGTCGGGGGCAGCACGCGCGGGGTCACGGCGCTGCGCAGCACCGAGAACGATTTGGACAGCACCATCATCCCCAGCGCGCACGGATAGAGCACCCACGATTCGTAACCGCCCGCGCCGTCGTAGTTCGCGATCAGGAGCACCACCAGCGCCGTGCGCAGCAGGAACGATGCGGCCAGCGCCACGCGCCGGCCGTGCTGCAGCCGGTCGAGGGCGGGGCCGATGAGCGGAGCGATCACCGCGAACGGGGCGATCGTGATCAGCAGGTACAACGCGACCTTGCTCTTGCTCTCCCCGCTGGCCGCGGCGAAGAACAGCGTGTTGGCCAGTGCCACCGCCATCGCGGCGTCGACGGCGAAGTTGGCCACCACCGGCCAGGTCAGCGCCGTCAGGCCTGATTTGTCGGCGCCGTCGGCGGTCGCGGCCCGGTGGACGAGGCCGTACATCCGCGACCCCATCTCGCGGCTGCGCTGCGCCGCGGCGCGGGTGACGGTGACCTTCCCCGCTCCTGCGCCCACGCCCGGCGGCCGCTCGTAGTGATGATCGGACCGCGACTGGTCGTCGAGCGGCGGCAGCCAGCGGTTGGCACTGGGCATCGACTCTCTGCGGGGGCGGCGGTAGGACCCCCCGTCGCTGGGATAGTTCGCCATCCCGGGGTGGTCGTGGCCCGCGGGCGGCCGCGGTGGGTAGTACCGAGCGTCGCGCCGGAAATCCCCGTCACTTTCATCACGTCCGCCGGCCACGATCCGATTCTCCCTCATGACGCCGACTGGTGACCGACAGCGGACCGGTGTGGCTTTCCGGTATCGCTCTGCGGCACTATGGGGTGCGATGGACAGCGTGACCGACACCCCCGCAGACGTGGCGCAACGCCCGGCCGACCTGGAAGCGGTGCTGATGGGCGCCGTGGAGCAGGCACGCGCCGCGCTGTCCGAATTCAGCGGGCCGGACACGATCGGGGAGTACCTCGGCGCATCGTTCGAGGACCCGACGTCGGCCACCCACCGGTTCCTGGCCGATATGCCCGGGTACCGGGGCTGGCAGTGGGCCGTCGTCGTCGCGGCGTATCCGGGTGCCGAGCACGCCACCATCAGTGAGCTGGTGCTGGTGCCCGGCCCGACGGCGCTGCTGGCGCCCAAATGGGTGCCGTGGGAGGACCGGGTGCGGCCGGGTGATCTCGGCCCCGGTGATCTGCTGGCGCCCCCGCGCGAGGATCCCCGACTGGTGCCCGGCTATGTGGCCAGTGGCGATCCGCAGGTCGACGAAACCGCCGCCGAGGTGGGGCTGGGCCGGCGGCAGGTGCTCAGCCAGTGGGGTCGCATCGACGCCGCGCAGCGTTGGCACGACGGCGAATTCGGCCCGGGTTCGGCGATGGCGCGCTCGACGAAGCGGGTGTGCCGGGACTGCGGGTTCTACCTGCCGCTGTCCGGTTCGCTCGGGGTCATGTTCGGGGTGTGCGCGAACGAGATGTCGGCCGACGGCCACGTCGTCGATTCGGAGTACGGTTGCGGCGCCCATTCGGACACCCCGGCGCCCCAGGGTTCCGGTTCGCCGCTGTACGACCCGTACGACGACGGCGTCGTCGAACTCGCCGACAACGACTGAAGTGCCGCTCCCGCGGCGGCGACTGACTAGCGTTCCGCCGCGGCCTTGATCTTGGCCAGCGATTCGTTCATGCCCGCGACCAGTTCTTCTTCGAAGCTGGGCACGCCGCCGAACAGGGCATTGACCGTCATGTTCGACACCGCGGTGACGCCGTTCTCGGCGTTGCGGGTCTCGACCAGCCGGGTGCCGGTGGCGGTGGGTTGCAGTTCGTAGCTCCACACCGTGTGGTTGGCGTTGACGCGGAACGCGACCTTCTTCTCCGGGACGACCTCGGTGACCGTGCAGGTCGTCGGCCAGACGAAGAAGTTGCGCCGGTTGAGGTTGATCGTGCGGGTGCCCGGCCGCAGCGGTCCGAGCGGTTTCATGACGCGGCACTGCGGGCTCCACTGCGGCATCCGGCTCAGGTCCGACACCAGCGACCAGACCTTGGCCACCGGGGCGTCGATGTCGATCTCCGCGTGCAGCAGCGGTGCGGCCATGCGTCCTCCTTCACGGTGGGTCGGGCCTAACGAAGCCCGCTCTGTGCGCCGCGGGCGCCGCGGCGCACCGCCTGACGTTGCCACAGGAAGATCGACGTGCCAAGCACCCCGATGCCCAGCCCGGCGATCGTGTAGGGCCGCCACTCGTGCAGTCCGGCGACCGTGAAGGCCAGCACGGTGGCGACGAGCCACGCCGCGGCGATCACCAGGATGACGGGCCACGGCTCCAGGAGGCCGGCGGGCAGGGCGGGCGGCTGCGGCGGGTCGGGTTCGGAGTCGTGTTGGTCGGCCATCAATGGCCAAGGTAGTCCATTGGAAAGTCCCCGTAACAACGGTTATCAGTTTTGCTCGCGGCCTTTCACGACCCTATGTAGTATTTGCTTTGTGATGGACGTCGAGTCTCGGTTGGCGAGTGATTTGTCTCTCGCTGTAGTGCGGCTAGCTCGCCAATTACGCTTCCGCCGTGCCGAATCCCCGATTTCGCTGTCGCAATTGTCAGCGCTGTCGACGCTGGCCAAAGAGGGTGCGATGACTCCGGGTGCGTTAGCTGTACGGGAACGGGTGCGCCCGCCGTCGATGACCCGGGTAATCGCATCGCTCGCCGAAATGGGTTTTGTCGCGCGCAATGCCCACCCGGTCGACGGACGTCAGGTGCTCGTTTCGGTGTCGCCGGCAGGCGCCGAACTCGTGGAGGCGGAGAAAAAGGCGAGCCAGGAATGGCTGCAGCGACGGCTGTCCCAACTCGACCCGGAAGAGCGCAAGACCCTGCTGATGGCCGCGGACCTGATGTCGGCGATGGTCGAGGAGAGCGCGTAAGCTTCGCCGCCGTGCGGAGAGCGGAGCGTTGACCACCGTCATCGACGTCGACGATCCAGCCGACCCCCGGCTCGACGACTTCCGGGACCTCAACAGCATCGACCGCAGACCGGATCTGCCCAGCGGCAAGGGGCTGGTGATCGCCGAGGGTGTGCTGGTGGTGCAGCGCATGGTGGCGTCCCGGTTCACTCCACGCGCGCTGCTCGGCACCGACCGTCGGCTGACCGAACTCGGCCGCGATCTCGACGCCGTCGACGCGCCGTTCTACCGGGCCAGTGCCGAGGTGATGGCCGAGGTCGTTGGCTTCCACCTCAACCGCGGAGTGCTCGCGTCCGCGTCGCGCCCACCCGAACTCACCGTCGAGGAGGTGCTCGACGAGGCGCGCACCGTGGCGGTGCTCGAAGGGGTCAACGACCACGAGAACCTCGGCTCGATCTTCCGCAACGCCGCTGGACTGGCCGTCGACGCGGTGATCTTCGGCGCCGGATGCGCCGACCCGCTGTACCGCCGCGCGGTGCGGGTGTCGATGGGGCATGCGCTGCTGGTGCCGTTCGCCCGGGCCACTTCCTGGCCGGATGAGTTGAACACACTGCGCGACAACGACTTCCGGCTGCTCGCGATGACACCCGACCCGGCCGCCGACACACTGGCCGAGGCGATGACGGCGCTGGCCGGGGAGAAGGTGGCGGTGCTCGTCGGTGCCGAAGGCCACGGTCTGACCGAGCGGGCGATGCGCGCCAGCGACCGTCGCGTGCGGATCCCGATGTCGCGGGGCACCGATTCGCTCAACGTGGCGACCGCGGCCGCGCTGGCGTTCTACGAACGTGTGCGCACGGGCTAGATTCATTCGAGTGACGGACGAATCCACGCCCTGGGGCACGGGTTTGACGGTGGCCGCCGGGGTCGCCGCGGTGACCGCCACGGCCGTCATCGTGCTGAGCCTCGGGCTGGTGCGGGTGCATCCCCTGCTGGCGGTCGGCCTCAACTTGGTCGCCGTGGGCGGGCTGGCGCCGACGGTGTGGGGGTGGCGGAGTCGGCCGGTGTGGCGGTGGTTCGCCTTCGGTGCAGGCGTCGGCGTGGCCGGCGGGTGGCTGGCACTGCTGGCGCTGACGCTCAGCGGCGCCGCGTACTAGCGCTGCCCGCTGGAGCGGACTCCCAGCAGCACGTCTTCCCATCCGGGCACGGTCGGCCGCGCCTTCCCCTTACGGCCCTTGGCCGGTTTCGGCTCCTCGGCTCGAGGTTCGGCCAGGGGTTCCGGCGCCGGTTCCGGTTCGGGCTGCGGCAGGGGGGC
>JBNMQY010000066.1:0-12258 GCA_050205415.1 Mycolicibacterium litorale | reverse complement strand
CCCGGTCGCATCTGCTGGGTGTCGCGGAAGCTGGCCCCCCGTCCAGGGACCGGCTGCGGCGGTGCCGCCCGTGCCGCCGCAGCCGGTCCCTGGACGGGGGGCCGGGGCGGGATCGGCGGCGGTACGCGGGGGCCCGACGGTCCGGTGTCCGGTTCGAAGTCCTCCTCCTCCGGGCCGGTCCAGCCGAGCTCTCTGCGCAGGGCGTCGTCGCGGTCGGTCACAACGGGTCTCCTCCGGGATTCAGACGAGGCGTCCTCAGCCGGGTCCAGTATCGACCAAGTGGGTCCCGAATCCGGCAACACCGCTGATCAGGCGACCATCAGCAAAGTTATGTCGGCCGGCAGGTCGTTGCGTTGCCACGATGCGAGCCGCCTCGGCCCCCTCGCGACCAGATGTGCGCGGTGGGACGTCCGGCATTTGCGTACCGGTCGGACGCCGGTCCGGCGGGACGTCGTAGTGTCGTGAAGTCGTGTTCGCTGAACGTCGGATCCGCAGAGTTCAGAGGGCTGGAGAACGACGCGCGGGTATTGCTGAACAGCGGTGGGCCGGCCGGCGGCACGCGGCGATCCGGGCTCGAAAATTGTGCGCTGGAGGAGCCCGATGCGCTGGTACGCTCACTTGCGGCGAAGCGATGCACGGCCTGGCGATTCACCGATGCTGTTGCGCGATGCGGCAAATATCCGAACAATCCAGGGCACGCACACGCTGAGCCGATCGGCTGTCCGGAGGCCCGAGCGCCTCCGGCGGAACAGGAGTTGGGGATTCGATGGGTGATCTGCGGGTCGCGGAAGTCCGATGATGGCCAGCGCACCGGCCGCGTCCAGCGGCACTCACTACGACGACGTCGTCGCCGTCGAGGTCACCATCGACGGAATGCTCGTGATCGCCGACCGGATGAACGTCATGGACTTTCCTCCGTCTCTCGGCATCCGGCTCAACATCCCGCAGCCGGACCTGCGGAAGATCGTGTGGGAGCAGGTGGCGCGCGATCTCACCGAGCAGGGCGTGCTGAACTTCTACGGCGACCCGCACCCCGAGGTGGCCGCGATGGTCGACGCCCTGAGCCGGTCCGACCGGATTCTCGAAGGACGCTGGTGGCGGCGCGACGCCGGCGGCAAGATGGTCCGTTTCGTCGTGTGCCGCAAGGGTGACCGGCACGTCGTCGCCGCCCGCGACGACCAGATGCTGGTACTGCAGCGCGTGGCCCCCCAGATCGGGCTGGCCAACATGGTGACGACGGTGCTCGGTGGCGCCGCGCCCGCCGACGTCGAACCCCTGACCGGGGTGGCCAGCAAGCTCGCCCAATGCCGGACCCCGAATGAGTTGCAGGCGTACGGGATCCCGCTGCCCTCCGCGCGGGCCTACGCGGAGATCATCAGCGATCCGGCCAGCTGGGTGGAGCTCACCGCGACCGAACGCCATCCCGGCGGCACACAGACCACCACCGACGTCGCCGCGGGTGTACTCGACTCACAGCACGGTCGCATCGTCTCGATCCCCCGCCGGGTCAGCGGCGAGCTGTACGGCAGCTTCCTGCCCGGCACCCAGGAGAACCTGCAGCGGGCGCTCGACGGGCTGATCGAATTCCTGCCGTCCAGGACGTGGTTCGACCAGAGCGACGCTGACGCCTTCCACGGGGAGTGAGCGGGACCCTCCATGGTGGGTGATTCTTCGCCGTACGAACCCGATGACGAGGTCGACAACCTGTCGGCGCTCGACTTCTACCAGCCCGTGCCCTCCGACGATGAATCCGACCTCGCCGCACTCGACGCCTTCGTGCCCTACGTCCAGGGCGAGGACGACGCGGTCGAACCGGAGCCGCTGTTCACGGTGACGAACCCGCCGGGGACGGTCACCGTCAGCGCCCATCTCGACGGCCGGGTCCAGCACATCGAGCTGTCACCCCGGGCGGCGCACATGTCCGAACGGGAACTCGCGGAGGAGATCGTGGTGATCGCGGACCTGGCCACGCTGGACGCCAAATCGGCGCAGTACATGTACATGCTCGACGGAATGCGCGAACAGGGCCACGACGATCCCGTGACCCGCGACTTCCTGCAGCGCGACCTCGACCTTCCCACCCCCGAAGAAGCCCGCGCACGCCGCGCCGAGGTGTTCGCCACCAGGTATGCAGGTAGCCATGAGTGATCATCTGGCCAGCTTGTTCGGAAGCGCGGTCGGCATGCTGCCCACCGCACCCGCTCGTTCCTACGAGCTGTTCACCGACATCACCAACTACGACGAGACCGCCTGTGACGCCTGGGTGGGCCGGATCCGGTGCGGGGACATGGACCGGGTGACGCTGTTCCGGGCGTGGTACTCGCGCGGCAATTTCGGTCAGCTCGCCGGCGCCGCCGAGATTTCGATGAACAGCCTGGCCGCCCGCATCCCGATCGGCGGGCTGTTCGGCGAGATCACCTATCCGATCACCTCGCCGCTCGCGATCACGATGGGCTTCGCCGTCCACGAGGCCAAGGAAGGCAACTACGCCGACGCCATGGAGGCGTTGGAGAACGTGCCGGCAGGCGGGGCCGACCACCTGATCGCCTGGGTGAAAGCCGTCGTCTACGGCGCGGCGGAACGCTGGACCGATGTGATCGACCAGGTCCGCGGCGCCAGCAGTTGGCCGGACAAGTTCCTCGCCGCCGCCGCCGGGGTGGCGCACGGGGTGGCCGCGGCGAATCTCGGACTGTTCACCGAAGCCGAGCGGCGGCTCACGGAGATGAACACCTCACCCGCCGGTCAGGCGTGCGCGCAGACCATCGCCTGGTACCTGGCCATGACCTACCGCAACCAGGGCAACGAAGAGGGCGCCCGCGCGCTGCTGGAATGGCTGCAGGCCACCCATCCGGAGCCGAGAGTGACTGCGGCGATGCGGGATCCGTCGTACCGGTTGGTGACCACCACCGCCGAGAAGATCGCCGCGCGCACCGATCCGTGGGATCCGGCCAGTGCGGTGGCCGACACCTCGGGGCGGGAGCGGCTCCTCGCCGAGGCGCAGGCCGAACTCGACCGCCAGATCGGGCTGAGCCGCGTCAAGGAGCAGATCGAGGCCTACCGCGCCGCGACCCAGATGGCCAAGATCCGGGCCGCCCGCGGGATGAAGGTGGCCCAGACGTCCAAGCACATGATCTTCGCCGGGCCGCCCGGCACCGGTAAGACGACCATCGCCCGGGTGGTGGCCAACATCCTGGCCGGTCTCGGCGTGATCTCCGAACCCAAACTCGTCGAGACCTCACGCAAGGATTTCGTCGCCGAATACGAAGGGCAGTCCGCGGTGAAGACCGCCCGCACGATCGACCGCGCCGTCGGCGGGGTGCTGTTCATCGACGAGGCCTACACGCTGGTGCAGGAACGCGACGGCCGGGCAGACCCGTTCGGCACCGAAGCGCTGGACACGCTGCTCGCACGGATGGAGAACGACCGCGACCGCCTGGTGGTGATCATCGCCGGCTACAGCGCCGACATCGACCGCCTGCTGGAGACCAACGACGGTCTGCGCTCACGGTTCGCCACCCGCATCGAATTCGACTCGTACGCGCCGGACGAGATCGTGGAGATCGCGAAAGTCATTGCCGCGGCTAATGACTCGACGGTCAACGAGGATGCCGCCAAACTCGTGCTCGAGGCGGCCACGCTGCTCGACCAGCGCACCCTCAACGGTAAGCCGGCGCTGGACATCGCGGGCAACGGTCGCTACGCCCGCCAGCTGGTCGAGGCCGGTGAGCAGAGCCGTGACATGCGGCTGGCGCGGTCCCTCGACTTCGAGAGCCTCGGAGTCGAGCAGTTGAGTGAAATCAACGGTGAGGACATGGCGTCGGCGATCGCCGCCGTCCATGCCCGCCTGAACATCAGCGGGTGAGGCGATGGCGAGTTTCCGGCTAACCACCAAGGTGCAGGTCAGCGGATGGCGGTTCCTGCTGCGCCGCGTCGAGCACGCGATCGTGCGCCGCGACACCCGGATGTTCGACGATCCGCTGCAGTTCTACAGCCGCGCGGTCAGCGCGGGCATCATCATCGCCGTCCTGATCTGCCTGGGCGCGGCGCTGATGGCGTACTTCAAACCGCTGGGAAAGCGCGGCGGCGACCAACTGCTCGTCGACCGGACCACCAACCAGCTGTACGTCGTGATGCCCGGCGGCGGCGAGCTGCGGCCGGTGTACAACCTCACCTCGGCACGGCTCGTGCTCGGCAATCCCGGCACCCCTGTCGCGGTGAAATCCGATGAGCTGAACCGGATGTCGAAGGGCCAGCCGATCGGCATCCCGGGCGCTCCCTACGCGACGCCGGTGTCCGGCGCGGCCGAATCCATGTGGACGTTGTGCGACACCGTCACCAAACCCGAGAGCGTGGTGCCGACGGTGGAGACCTCGGTGCTGGTGCGCCCGCTGGTGGTCGACTCCACCGTCGGACCGCTGCGGCCCGACCAGGGGATGCTGGTCTCGTTCAAGGGGGCCAACTGGCTGGTCACAGAGGGCGGCCGGCATTCGATCGACCTGGCCGACCGGGCGGTGACCTCGGCCGTCGGCATCCCGGTGACCGCGCGGGCCACCCCGATCTCCGAAGGTCTGTTCAACGCCCTGCCCAACGCCGGACCGTGGCAGCTGCCCCAGGTGGCGCGCGCCGGTGAACCCAACACCGCCGGACTGCCCGCCAACCTGGTGATCGGTTCGGTGTTCAAGACGGTCACCGAATCCGACGAACAGCAGCATTACGTGGTGCTGCCCGACGGGGTGGCCCGCGTGAACGAGCCCACGGCGGCGGCGTTGCGTGCCACGAACTCCTACGGTCTGATCGAGCCGCCGATGGTGGAAGCCAGTGTGGTGTCGCGCATTCCGGAACAGGTGTACGTCTCGCCGCTGCCGGACAAGGCGCTCGACATCCTGCTGCGCGAGGAGGATCCGACGCTGTGCTGGTCGTGGCAGCGCGTCGCGGGGGATCAGGCGCCGCGGACGACGGTGATCGCCGGCCGGCGCCTGCCGATCGCCGCATCGGCGCTGGGCACCGGTATCGAACAGATCACCGGCGATGCGACGGTCTACATCGACGGCGGACAGTTCATCCGCCTGCAGTCGCCGGATCCGCGGTACGGCGAGAGCCTGTACTACATCGACCCGCAGGGCGTGCGCTACGGAATCTCCGACGAGGAGACGGCGCAGAACCTCGGGCTGGTTGGACCGCTGACCGCGCCGTGGCAGGTGGTGAGCCTGCTCGTCGACGGGCCGGTGCTGTCGAAACAGGCCGCGCTGCTCGAACACGACACACTGCCCGCGAATCCCAACCCCCGCAAGGTCGGTGAGGACGGCGGGAGCCCAGTGGCCGGAGCCCGACCTGGAGGCGGCTGATGACTGGAGTCGTTGAATGACCACGAAGAAGTTCACCCCGATCATCAAGCGGGGGCCGCGCCTGACTCCCGGCGAGATCACCGTGACACCGCCCGACGATCTGGGCGTGGAGATCCCGCCGTCGGGCATCCAGCGCGCGCTGCCGTGGGTGATGGGCGGCTGCATGCTCGGGATGATCGCGATCATGATCTTCACCGGCGTCCGCCAGCTGTCGCCGTACATGCTGATGATGCCGCTGATGATGGTGATGGCCACGGTGGGCTTCATGGCCGGTGGCGGCTCGGGCGCGAAGCGGGTGCCCGAGATCAACGCCGACCGCAAGGAGTATCTGCGGTACCTGTCCGGGCTGCGCACCCGCGTCACCTCGTCGGCGGCCGCCCAGGTGACGTTCTTCAACTACCACGCACCGCATCCCGAGGATCTGCTGTCGATCATCGGCACCAACCGGCAGTGGTCACGGCAAGCCAACAGCGAGTTCTTCGCCGCCACCCGGATCGGGCTGGGGTCCGAACCGGCGGTGGACCGGCTGCTCAAACCGTCCATCGGTGGCGACGTCAACGGGCTCTCCGGGCCACAGGCGGCGCCGCAACCACACCTCGAACCCGTCAGCCACATGTGGGTGACGAAGTTCCTGCGCACCCACGGACTCATCCACGACTGCCCGAAACTCGTTCAGCTGCGCTCGTTCCCGACCATCGCCATCGGCGGTGACCCCGACGGGTCCGCGGCCCTGTTGGCGGCGATGATCTGCCACCTGGCGGTGTTCCATCCGCCGGACCTGCTGCAACTGCGGGTCCTCACCGACAATCCCGAGGACCCGAACTGGAACTGGCTCAAGTGGCTGCCGCACGTGCAGCACGGCAGCGACACCGACGCCGCCGGTGCGACGCGCATGGTGTTCACCCGGCCGGACGGTCTGAGCGATCTGACCGCGCGCGGACCGCACACCGCCGATTCGGCGCCGAGCGGCCCGTACGTCGTCGTCGTCGACCTCACCGGTGGCCGGGCCGGGTTCCCGGCCGACGGCCGCGCCGGCGTCACGGTGCTCACGCTCGGCAACCACAACGGGTCCGCCTACCGGATCCGCGTGGCGGCCGACGGCACGGCCGACGACCGCCTGCCGAACTCGAGTTTCCGGTTGGTCACCAACGCCAGCGACCGGCTCACGCCCGGCCAGGCCGGCCGGATCGCGCGCAAGCTGGCGGGCTGGTCGATCACCGGCGCCATCATCGACAAGAACGTGCGGGTGCAGAAGAAGGTCGCCACCGAGTGGCATCAACTCGTCGGTGCCCAGACCGTCGAAGAGGTCACGCCGGCCCGGTGGCGGATGTTCGCCGACACCGACCGCGACCGCCTCAAGATCCCGTTCGGCCACGAGTTGCGCACCGGCGACATCATGTACCTCGACATCAAGGAGGGTGCCGAGTTCGGTGCGGGTCCGCACGGCATGCTGATCGGCACCACCGGGTCGGGTAAGTCGGAATTCCTTCGCACACTGATCCTCTCGCTGGCCGCCACGCACCATCCCGACCAGGTGAACCTCCTGCTCACCGACTTCAAGGGTGGTTCGACCTTCCTCGGGATGGAGAAGCTGCCGCACACGGCGGCGGTCGTCACCAACATGGAAGAGGAAGCCGAACTCGTCAGCCGCATGGGTGAGGTGCTCACCGGTGAACTGGACCGCCGGCAGTCGATCCTGCGCCAGGCCGGTATGCAGGTCGGCGCGGCGGGTGCGCTCTCCGGTGTGGCCGAGTACGAGAAGCACCGCGAACGCGGCGCCGACCTGGCGCCGCTGCCGACTCTGTTCGTCGTCGTCGACGAGTTCGCCGAGCTGCTGCAGAACCACCCCGACTTCATTCAGCTCTTCGACCGCATCTGCCGCGTGGGCCGGTCGCTGCGCGTACACCTGCTGCTGGCCACGCAGTCGCTCAACACCGGCGGCGTGCGCATCGACAAGCTCGAACCGAACCTGACCTACCGGATCGCGTTGCGCACCACCAGTTCCGCGGAATCCAAAGCGGTGATCGGCACGCCGGAGGCGCAGTACATCACCAACAAGGAGAGCGGTGTGGGCTTCTTGCGGGTCGGCATGGAGGATCCGGTGAAATTCCAGAGCGTCTACACCGGCAACCCGTACGTTCCCGCGGCGATCGTGCAGGAGGACGGCGAGATCAAACCGCGCCAGTCCAACCGCAACCGGGTGCGCATCCACAAGTTCACCGCGACCCCGATCTTCGATACGGCGGTGTCGTCGTGACGGCGTCGAAGCAGGCCGCAGAACAGAAGGTCCTGCGCGAGGTCGTCCTCGATCAGCTGACGACGGGTGAGACCCGCGCCTACCGGATGTGGCTGCCGCCGTTGACCGATCCCACGCCGGTCAACGAACTCGTCGAGCGGGATCATCAGCGTCGGCCGCTGCGGTTCGGGCTGGGCATCATGGACGAACCTCGCAGGCACCGGCAGGAGGTCTGGGGTGTCGACGTGTCGGCGGCCGGCGGCAACATCGCGATCGGCGGGGCTCCGCAGACCGGCAAGTCGACATTCCTGCAGACGCTGATGATGTCGGCCGCGGCCACCCATTCCCCGCGCGACGTCCAGTTCTACTGTGTCGACCTCGGCGGTGGCGGCCTGATGTACCTCGAGGACCTGCCGCATGTCGGCGGTGTCGCCACCCGCGCCGAACCCGACCGGGTGAACCGGGTGGTGGCCGAGGTGAAAGCCGTTCAGCGACAGCGGGAGCGGACGTTCAAGGAGCTCCGGGTCGGTTCGATCGCGGGATATCGCCAGATGCGCGAGGACCCGAACAATCCTGCCGCCGGAGATCCGTTCGGCGACGTGTTCCTGGTGATCGACGGGTGGCCGGCGTTCGTCGCGGAGTTCCCCGACCTCGAACCGGTGGTCCAGGATCTGGCCGGTCAGGGTTTGGCGTTCGGCGTGCACGTCATCATCTCGACACCGCGCTGGACGGAGCTGAAGTCCAGGGTCCGCGACTATCTCGGCACCAAGATCGAGTTCCGGCTCGGCGACGTCAACGAGACGCAGATCGACCGCATCACGCGCGAGATCCCGGCGAACCGGCCGGGCCGGGCGATCTCGATGGAGAAGCACCACCTGATGATGGGCGTGCCCCGCCTCGACGGTGTGCACAGCCCCGCGAACCTGGTGCCGGCCATCTCGGCGGCCGTCGCGCAGATCGCGGCGCAGCACACCGTGCGGGCGCCGCAGGTGCGGGTGCTGCCGGAGCGGGTTTACCTCGATGAGCTCGATCCCGCCCCGCCGGGACCGGACGCCGACTACCGCACCCGCTGGCAGATTCCGCTCGGGGTCCGGGAGTCCGACCTCAGCGTCGCCTACAACCAGATGCACATGACGCCACACCTGCTGATCTTCGGTGCGCCCAAGTCGGGCAAAACGACGATCGCCCATGCGGTGGCGCAGGCCATCTGCCGCCGCAACAGTCCGCAGCAAGTGCGTTTCATGCTGGCCGATTACCGCTCGGCGTTGCTGGATGCGGTGCCGCAGAGCCACCTGCTCGACGCCGGCGCGGTGAACCGCAACCACGCATCGCTGGAGGCGGCAATCAAGGCTCTGGCAACCAACCTGCAGAAACGGCTGCCCCCGCCCGACCTCACGACGGCGCAACTGCGGTCACGGTCCTGGTGGAGTGGGCCGGATGTGGTGCTGCTCGTCGACGACTGGCACATGATCGTGGCGGCGTCCGGCATGGTGCCGCCGATGGCGCCGCTCGCCCCGTTGCTGCCCGCCGCGGCCGATATCGGCCTGCACATCATCGTGACCTGCCAGATGAGCCAGGCGCATCGGGCCACGATGGACAAGTTCGTGGGTGCGGCCTACGGTGCGGGAACTCCCACGCTGTTCCTGTCCGGGGAGAAGACGGAGTTCCCGTCGAGCGAGATCAAGCTGCGTAAACGGCCGCCTGGCCAGGCGCTTCTGGTGTCGCCGGACGGTAAGGAGGTCGTCCAGGCGGCCTATGTGGATCCTCCCGAAGAAGAAGTGTTAGCACCACCCCCGCAGGGCGGTTAGTATCTAACCAGACCGTTACAGCAACGTTGGTGGAAGTTCGCCAGCAAATAGTCGGGGGATGAGTCCGAAGACGACGGGGCGCCTGTGCTCGAGCCGTTCGAGGTCGCTTGTCCCGTTTATCGGGAATCAACGAAGGAGATGCGCAAATGCAACCTCTCGAACACAATCCGGGTGCGGTGGGCATCGGCGGCCAGGTCGTCGCAAATGGTGCGCGGGGTCTGGCCGGTGGCACGGCGGCGACCGCGGCCGTGACGGCACTGGTCCCGGCCGGGGCCGACGAGGTGTCGGCGATGGCGGCGGCCACGTTCGCCGCGGAGGGTGCGGAGACCCTGGCCCTGAACACCTTCGCGCAGGAGGAACTGTCCCGCGCAGGTGCGGCGGTCATGGAGATCTCGGGCATCTACGCCGCCGTCGACGCCGCCAACGCCAGCACGTTCTGAGCGGTCGTCACCGGTCTCCTGACGGAGTGACTCACTCACCATGGCACTGACGGGTATACCCCTCCCACCGACCTGGACGGCGATGCCGCCCGAGGTCAACACCGGGCGGTTGATGGCTGGAGCCGGCCCCGCGCCGATGCTCCAGGCCGCCGCCGGGTGGGAGGCGCTCGCACTGCTGCTGGAGACCCAGGCCGATGAACTGGCCGCCAGCCTGGCGAACCTGTCGTCGGTGTGGACCGGTGGTGCGAGTGAGCGGGCCGTCGCCGCGACCATGCCGATGGTCGTCTGGTTGCGGACCACGTCGGCCCAGGCCATGAAGCGGGCCCTGCAGGCGACCAATCAGGCGAACTCCTACTCCCTTGCCTTGGCAACTACTCCGCCGATCCCGGAGATCGAGCAGAACCACATCACGCACGGAGTCCTCGAGGCGACGAACTTCCTCGGCGTCAACACCGTGCCGATCGCGGTGAACGAATTCGACTACTTCGTGCGGATGTGGAACCAGGCCGCCGGGGCGATGGACGTGTACCAGGCCGAGACGCAGATGAACCTGCTGTTCGAGCCGATCCCGCCGATGAAGCCGATCGTCATCCCCGGCGTCGGGGAGAGCACGGGCATGGCGGCGGTCGCCCAGGCCGCGGCACGCGCACCGATGGGCGCGGCCCGGAACGCGATGATCGCCGGCGCCAGCGCCACCGCCAAGATGGAGTCCGTCGGCCTCAACGCCGGCCGGGCCATGGCACAGGGGAACATGGCGGCCCAGCGCGCCCAGGGGACGGTGCAGAAGGGTGAGAACGCGGCCCAGCAGGCCGGACAGCAGCCGCAGGACCAGATGATGCAGCAGGGCGTGCAGATGGGCGTCCAGATGGCCGGCCAACTGGGGTCGATGGCCGCCCAGGCGCCGCAGCAGTTCGGTCAGATGGTGCAGACACCGATGCAGATGCTGACGCAGCCGCTGCAGCAGGTGTCGTCGATCTTCGGCCAGCTCGGTGGCGGTCTCGGCAGCGACAAGGCGCAGATCGGGCTGATCGGCGCCACGCCGTTCTCCAACCACCCGTTGGCGGGGGGCTCCGGCGCGAGTTCCGGAGCGGGGCTGGTGCGGGCGGCGTCGCTGCCCGGTGCCGGCGGCACGTCGTCGCGAACGCCGTTGATGGCCAACCTGATCGGCGACAAGGTGGACGCCGCGCCGGTCGCGGTCGGTGCGGGCGCGGCGGCCGGTGCGACGGTCGGCGGGTTGGCACCCGTCGGCGGTGCGGGCGGCGGCATGGGCCCGATGGGCATGGCGGGGCAGAACTCGAAGAGCGGTGGTTCGAAACCAGGGCTGACCGCACCGGCACCACTCGCCCACGACCTGGACGAGGACGAAGGCGACGACTGGTAGGCCGTCGCACCACAGACTTCCCGGTCACCTGACCGGAAGACTCGCCATTTCCCGTGGTGAGGACACAGGAAAAGAAGGAATGTATCCAGAATGGCAATGAATACCGATATTGCTGTCCTCGCCAAGGAGGCCAGCAACTTCGAGCGAATCTCGGGCGAGCTGCAGGGCGTGATGCGGTCGGTGGACGCCACCGCCAACAGCCTGATCCCGCAGTGGCGTGGCCAGGCCGGCGAGGCGGCGCAGGCGGCGCTGCTGCGCTACCAGGAGGCCGCTCAGGCGCAGGTCCAGACCCTGACCGAGATCTCCTCCAACATCCACACCTCGGGCACCCAGTACGGCTCGACCGACGAGGATCAGGCCGGCACGCTCGCGTCGTCGATGAACCTCTGACCCTTCACAGACCAACTCAAGGAGAAATCAATGTCGGAACAGGTATGGAACTTCGCGGGCATCGAAGGCGGCGCAGGCGAGATCAACGGCGCGGTCAGCACCACCCAGGGGCTGCTCGACGAGGGCAAGGCCTCGCTCGGGTCGCTGGCTGCGGTGTGGGGCGGCTCCGGTTCGGAGGCTTACCAGGCCGTCCAGGCCCGCTGGGACAACACCTCGGCCGAGCTGAACGCGGCGCTGCAGAACCTCGCCCAAACCATCAGCGAGGCCGGTTCGACCATGGCTCAGACCGAAGCCGGCGTCACCGGAATGTTCGCCTGACACCCAGCTGCATGAAGGTGGGCGGGACAGGCCAGCCGACACTGTGCTGGCCGGCCTCGCCCACCTCGTGCGCTTCGGCGTAAACCCACCATCGAGAGGCTTCCCATGTCGGCCGACTATGACCGGCTCTTCCACTCCCCAGACGCCGCTCAGACGCCTGACGAGGCGACCGTGCATGTCGACCGCGACGCCCTGATGCAGGGGAACACCGCGGCGCCGGCACCGGCCGGCGGTACGAACCGCGCCGAATCCGTGGCGCCGCCCCCGCTGCCGATCACCCCGCCGCGCACACAGGCCGCGCCGGCCGGTGCCGGCGCCGCGGTGTTCCCCTGCATCAGGG
>JBNMQY010000065.1:0-14883 GCA_050205415.1 Mycolicibacterium litorale | reverse complement strand
CACCTCCGCCGCCTCCGCCGTTACCTCCGCCGCCGCCGCCGCCACCGCCGCCGCCGTGACCCGCGTGATGGTGTTAGTGCATTTTCAACGCAGCTCGTCGAAGCTGACCACCTTGCCGCGGTTGATCGATACCCAGTCTCTGGCCTCGAGGTACGGACGGAACGCCGTAGCGATCGCCTGCTGGTCAGCCGAGGTCTTGGGGCGCTGCAGCTCATAGGGGTGCGGGAACTCCGTCACGCCACCGAGGCATCCCATAACCGCAACGCGGCCTCGCCCACCGGTGGATCTATCAGCACCGGCCCGAACAGGCCGGATCGCGTAGCGCCCCGCGCCGGCGAGCCTTTCCTTCAGCGACCAGCGTTTCCGATCACAGTGAAAATGGCCCCGGAGTGATCTCCGGGGGCCGTTTTCGTTGGTAGCGAGCACAAGATGCGGGCCTGCGACCTCTGGGTTATGAGCTGGCTTCCGGGGATTTCTGGAGTGCCGCTAAGTCTCATTTGCGCAGGTCAGATGGGGTGCGAGGTTCGGCCCGTACCGCCTTGTTGCACCGATTTCGGGCGGTTTCGTAGAGTTTTGTTCCCAAATCCGTTCCCAAATGGGGTTTGCTGGAGCGCGGTCGAGCCTTCAAGCGACCCGCCGTGGATGTGAGAAGCGATGCACAGCACGTCACTACCGCAGCGTGTCAAGCCAACGAGGCGCTAGCGCAGGACCGTCTTCGTCACAGCGAACAAGGACGTTCGACGAATACGCCGCCAGCACTATGCAACAAGGGGCCGCGCGACCTTCAAACGGCCTTGAATGAAACTCGTGCCGTCACCGGCTCAGTACAGCCGTGCGGCCGGAGGCTCTGAACTGCTCACCACTTGACGGATCGCCATAGACGGACTCCCCCGCGCCTAGGTCGCTCAGCTGCCAAGCGAGCCGCCCGCAGGGCGGTGTCGCCGCACTTCATGAACCCTCGACCAGCAGCCGAGTTCCGCGACTTCCCAGTGCAATCGCGAAACCGTTATCACTCCGTGCCGCAACGCTTTTTACATTCGAGCGGTCTCCGAGAATCGGCTGGATGTTCGGCTTAGACCGTGTTATTCGAATCATTTGCGCGGTAGGCGGCATAGTGTTCGCACGCCGCTTCCGAAAGCGCGCCGCTGCCGATCGCGGCCCTTTCCTCTGCCCAAGCTGCTTCCCTGCTGGTGACATGTCGGGTCTCCGAAGCAACTGGAATTTCGAGCATGCCCGGTTGCAAAAGCTTTTTTCGTCTCGCCAGCTGCAGAGCTGGACGCTGGTGGGCGCAAATCTCAAGCGTCGGCACGTGAGTCTCCGGAGGTCAAGACGAGGTTCGGTGCGGTCTTCGTTGAGCTGGCAAATACGGCGCACTCGTAGTCGAAGAACACAAAAGCAGTGGCGGCGAACTCCCACACTCGGTAGTATCGGCAAACTACGCCGATGTAATTCACCTGCCGCGATTTGGCGCCACGGGGGCATCCGCAACGAGACTTGGAGGCGCTGGATCCGATGGCCGCTTCGGCCCGCTTCTGGACTGTTGACTTTCACGTCCATACACCTGGCTCTCGTGATGCGACGGACGAGGACTACGGAACGCCCGAGGACATCGTCGAGGCCGCCCTCGCCGCCGGCCTCGATGCGATCGTCATCACCGACCACAACACGGTCTCATGGTGCAAGAACGTCGCCGACGCCGCGCTCGGCACTCAACTGATCGTTCTGCCCGGCGTCGAAATCAGTACGAACGAAGGCCATCTGCTCGCCATCTGGGAGCAGGGAACCGAACCGGGGCTGATCGAGGAGGTCTTGGTGAAGCTCGATATCGGCCAAGCCGACCGCGGCAAGTTAGACATAACCGCGCGTGCAGGCTTCGCGGAAGCCGCTACGAAGGTAGCCGCATCTGGGGGCTTGGCCATTCCCGCCCACATCGAAAAAGATAAGGGCCTGATGCGGTTGACAGTTCCGGCCCATATCAAAGAAATTCTCCTACACGACGATATCTGCGCTGTTGAAGTGGTTCATCTCGATACCGTCGACGATGTAATCAACAAGCTCGGCGATCAACGCAACATGACGTTCGTCCGCGGATCGGACACTTGGGATAAGGCCCGGAGTCGTCACGCGCTGTCTGGAATTGGCGCCCGCCGCACCTGGATCAAGGCAAGCCGTCCCGACTTGGTCGGCATCCGCCACGCGCTGGCCGATCCGCAGTTGCGGGTCACACTCATCGAACCCGCGGCGATCTCCTACACACGCATTGAAGATATCGAGTTCTTGGGCGGATTTCTTGGCGGGCAACGGATCGACTTTTCGCAGGATCTGAACTGCCTGCTGGGCGGAACGGGTGCAGGAAAGTCGTTGGTGCTCGAGGCCATCCGGTTCGCGCTGCACCAGCAAGTCGACGCCAGCACCTTCCCCCACATACGGGCCGAGATCGACTCGCGCATGGCCAAGGCGCTAATGAACAACAGTACGGTCGTGCTACACGTCGCCTGCGACGGCATGAGGTACCGGGTCGAACGGACCTTCAACATCAGCGGATCGCCATCTGCCCGTGTGCTGCAGCAGACTGGGGGCGATTGGGCCGAAGTCGACGACAATCCCGCGGTCCTTTGCCCTATTGCGGCCTTCTCCCAGGGAGAGATACTCGAGTACTCCCGAGAACCGGTCGGTCGCATGGCCCTCATCGACGCATCGATCGATCTCGACGAGGTCAACTTATCTATCGACGCGGCGATGGACGGTTTGCGCGCCAACGCCGGCAAGCTGATCACAGCGCGAAACCGCGTCCAGAAGCTTCAAGCCGAGGCCAGCCACGAAGCCGAACTTGATGAACAGGTCCGTCGCCTCGTCGACCTGTTCAAGACCGATACGGTCAAGGAACAGTCAGGTTGGACCGTGGAGCAGACGAGCCTGCGCGGCGTGCGGAAAGACGTCGACGACCTCGATGTCCCCGAATTCGACCTGTCCGGCGTCGTTCCCCGTGAGTCGATCGCCGAGAACGCTAGCCTTTTCTCCGAAGCCAACGAGGCGCTGGGACGACTTCGGCAGCAAATCGACGCCGGACGCAGACAGATCCTTGAAGCTCTCACCGAGGCCTCAGTTGCTTTGGCCCGCATCGAGCGTCAGTGGACCACCCGGTTCGAGGAGTTCAAACATCGTCTGGACGAAGAGCTCGACAAGATCGATCCGGATGCATCGCTAACGTCCTTGCGTGCCAGCCTCGAACAGCTTCAGTCGAAGCTCACTCAGGCTCAGGCGGCGAAGACAGCGCTTGCCGAACGTGCGCTGCCCGAACTGGACAGGCTGGAGCGTGAACGGCGGGAGATCACTGATGCACTTCACGAGGCGCGACAGAAGCGGCGCCAAATGCGCCGCGCTCGAGTCGTGGAACTTAATGCGAAGGCGGCCGGCTTCGTCAAGCTCGATGTTCCGACTCAAGGAGACGAATCCGAGTTCCGCCGCGCACTCGATGAGATCAAAGTGGGTTCGCGGGTCCGCGAAGATTTCCTGAATCAGCTTGCCTTGCGGACGCATCCGCTGAGATTTGTTCGCCTCATGTGGTCCCGCGACCTCGCCGAACTTGTTGACACAGAGCATGGTATCGACATGACCAGCCTCGCCAAGCTGCTGACAAACATAGACGAGCGCAACTTGTGGGAAGAACTTCTCAATCTGCAGTCCATCGACCGTCCCGATGTCCTTACCATCAAGTTCAAGAAGCCTGACGACCAGACGTACACCGCGATTGAAGAACTCGCCCACGGCCAGCGGTGTACGGCGGTTTTAGTTATCTTGCTTGCCGACGGCAACGCACCGGTGCTGGTGGATCAACCAGAGGATGCGCTCCACGCACCGTGGATAGAGGAATACCTCGTCGATCGGCTGCGGTCGCTCCGCGGAAGCCGCCAGTATCTGTTCGCCACCCGCAGTCCGGGCATCGTCGTCAGCGGCGATGCGGAGCAGATTGTGACAATGAAGGCAACCGCGGGGCATGGTGAGGTCGAGGCGGTGGGCTCACTCGAAAGGTACGAACTCAATGCCCTGGCACTGGAGCATCTTGAAGGAGGACGAGTGCCGTTCAGTCGACGCACGATGAAGTTGAAAGTCTCAGTCGACCCGCCAACCCCGTAAAGGCGTTACGGAACGCCTAGGCGCTTCACAGCAATCTCAGCCGACGTTTGCGGGCCCAACGGCCTCGGATTCGTTCTAGGTGCTCACCTAAAAACTCATGAACCTGCCAGCCGGAGCGCCTAATCCATTGAGTTTAGCTCCATCGCCGCTTAACGCATATCATTTGCATGGCCGGCCCGCGGCCGCCAATTAAGTGGGAAATCGACTTCTGCGAACGGATCGCAACCAACACCAGATTTGGAGTGGGCCGACGGTCGCAGGCTGATCCTTCCAGACGGCCGAACCCGGAATGACTACCCGCATTTAACGAGATAAGACTTACACTTTTTCGCCCGGCCTACGACTGGACGGTCGCGCCCTATCACTGTCAATTTCCAATCCAAATCGCGTGAGTATTGCTCGCGTCGACGCAGTTGCCCTCAGACAGAAATCGCAGCTTTAAACACCCGCAGCGTCTCCAGATACTTCTGAAGAAGCGCTTCATTGGAAGTAACAGCGCCTGGCTCAGCGCTGCGTACAGCCTCTGACCAGAACGAGTTCATGACCAACGCCTCGTCATCCATTCCGACAAGGCCCAACCTAGCGATGAAAATCTGGAATTTCAACTCCAGCGTCTGCCGTTCTTCTTTTGCAGCATCGGTTGCTCGACGACCACCCTTTGTTGCCCACTGGTGAATTTGGTGGACAAGCTCCACTCCACTGGCTAGAACTTCCATCCTTTCTTGGCGCTTACGCCGCGTGTCCTCAGCGGCGATTTCGGCCATGACATCTTCCCGGTTCCCCGCGATTTGCCTCTCGACGTCTTCACGGTTCGCCGTAATTTGCCTCTCGACGTCTTCACGGTTCGCCGCAATTTGCCTCTCGACGTCTTCACGGCTCGCCGCAATCTGTCTCCGCGTATTCCCGGCGCTAGCCCGGAGCTGCGCTTTCAGTGCAGACGTGCTTGCTTTGATCTGCCGCATCACGGACTTGAACGCGAGGATCGCGGCGAGTAGGGCCACAGACGCACCGATCAGCGTCGCACCAGAGATATAAAACCAATCCGCCAGGTCGCGTGCGGGAGGTGGGCCAGTGGTGGGCACCAACTCTGACGGAGCCGGACTGGTGCCAGCTGGACTAGGCGATGGCGGCGCAGTGATAGAGGGTATCGAGGCCGGAGGAGGTCGGAGCGACTCCGACGGTGGCGGCGAGGATGACGACAGCGGCGGCGGAAGGGGCGATGGCGGCGAGGGCATCGAGTCCCCGGGCGTCGGCGGCGGTGGCGGCGCCGGAGAAGGGGTTGTCATATGAACGGCCGCTCACGGATCACCTTCGCACCCTATTGGATCAGCGGTCGAATATCATCCGGCCACGACGGCGTGACAAAGCGACGACAAGCACGTTCGAAAGAATCGTGACGCTAACTGAGGTGCTTCGTGGAAACCACTGCTAGAACGTCGAGCATGGTCGCGGGCCGGATCGTCGTGCGACGCGCGGCAACGGATCGATATTGGGACCATTTAATAGTAATGCTGGCCGTAATTAGAATTCCAAGCCATCTGTGCGGCTCACGTCTCGGGCACGGATGTAGGACCGGGTGCCCGACATTGCTGTCGCGAACTGCTCGGCGGCCCTTGTCCATACCGTGTGCGTGCTGGACCGTCTGACGATGGCGGCATCGTGTCGATCGATCAGCTGTGCCACTACTGGCGGCAACATATGTCGGCGGGTTGCCGAGGCGGTTTGGTGAGCTGTAGCGGACCAATTGCCACGGGCAATCACTTCACCAACAGCCTCAGCCGCTTCGTGGCGTGATCCTCGCATCGGCACATACTGCCCGCTTCTGCGGCGCGCAACTTCGCCCTCGATACTGCGCTGATAGAGGTAAGCGTGATTGGCTGTCCGTGCGCGAGTCATTGCGACGTAGCACAGGCGCCGGTTGGCGCTGTCACTAAGCAAAGCGTGTGTCGTGTCGGAAGTAACACCTTGAGCGGAATGAACTGTCACCGCATAACCGAGGCTCAGATGGTCGCGCAGGTAGTCCGAACCGAAAACCGCTCGCGCGCCGTCCTCCAGCCGCTCGGCGGCCAACCGGTTCGTGGTCGGGTCGACGGCAGCGACACGCCAGCGCTGGCCGTTCCGCACGGCGTCCGGTTTCGACCGGCCGGGATCGGCGGCGCGCAGCGCGATCGTCGGATCGTTACAGCGGGTCAATATCAGATCGCCGACGGCGATGCGCTGCCTACCCACACCTACCACGGTGGAAGTCCCAGCGTCGTGGTGTTCGCGGTGCAACCGCTGGTTGAGCGCCTCCGCCATTGCGATGGTGTCGCACACCAAAAGCGCGTCCTTGCCCGCGGCGACGTCGCGACGATAGGCCTCGAGCGCGTCGGCGGCCATCGTGATCTGATCCCCCGCGTGAAGCCGGTTGTGGTCGCGATACCAGTCCACCGCGGTCCGGACGGCTCTGACGTCGCCGTCGCGCAATGCGATAGAGGCGGCACGCTCCTCGGGGTCTCGCATCCGCCACACCTCCGAGAGGTTCTGTGTCCACGGCAGGTCATCGCAGAGTTGAGCGAACATCCCGCCACGGGCCTTCACAGGGGCGAGTTGATGCGCATCGCCCACGAGCACAGTCTTAACGCCCGCGTTGGTGGTGGCGGTCAGCAGCTGGCGCAGGTCGTCGGTGCCCACCATCCCGGCCTCGTCCACGACGACGAGCGTCGACGGGGCGAGGTGTAATTCATTGCGTTGCAGCATCAGTAGCGCCTTGGCGATCGTGTAGCCCGTGTCGCCGGCGCCTTCGCGGACCGCGACATCAACGGCTTTCCCCGTCGGTGCGAGCAACACCACCGTGCCACCGTGGCGACGCCTAACCGCAGCGTGGAGCGCTCGGAGTGACGTTGTCTTGCCCGCCCCAGCGGGCGCGGACAACGGTTGCACCAGCCACGGCGAGCGCCCGATGCTCTCCACCGCGCGCTTCTGGTCAGGGGAAAGCCCGGCAGTGTCTGCCTCTTTGACCCACAACAGCGCGCGATTGTTCCGGGCGTCCAGCAAATCAAGGACCGCGCGCTCTTCGGCCAGAATCTGGTCAAGAGTGAACCGCTCGTGTCCCTCCCGCTGATGCGCCGCCCGCGGAGCGGTCAGCCTGATCCCCACCTCGTCGACGGCGGCCTCCACCAGTTCCCGCGGTGACTGGTCGCTGTCGACGGGAAGTTGCGCCCCGACAATCTCCACTAAGTCGGCGCGGGTGAACGCCGCCTTGTCGATCTTCTCCGCGGCCGCGGCCAGGCGCGCACGGTCGAACGGGGTGCGCGCGGCCGCCCGCCGCGCTGCGCGCGCCGCCTCGAACGCTGCGCGGTCGAGGCGCAGGCCACGCGCATCGGCGCGCCACTCCGTCACCAGCTGGACCCAGGCCAGTTCCTCGGGCTTACTCGGACGGGTGGCTTTCTGCGCGGCTGCCAGTTGCGCCGCCGACAATGGCCCCTCGACAACCTTCAGGTTGCCGGCGGCCCACTCCCGCAACGCGGTGGATCGCCGCGACCACGCGGTGATGGTGTCGCGGTCCACCCCAGCCAGCTCCGCCATGCCGGTCGAGGGATCGACCGGCGCCCACTCGAACGCCATGGAACGGTTCAACTCCCGGCGCAGGGTGGCTTGATAGATCACACCGGCGGCCCGAGCTTCGTGATACAGCGAGGTGCCGTCGATCGACACCAACTGCCCGTCGGCGCGCGCCTGCCGGTTAGGGACGATGACGTGGGTATGCAGATGCGGATCCCCACACCGCGACGTCTCATGCTGATACGCGACCGCCACCAGACCCGGCAGACGCACCAGATCCTTCTCCCCGGTGTGCGGGTTGTGCACCCGCGTGTAGCCCGCGTGCGCGGCCAGATACTCCATCGCCTCACGTAGCGCGGTGTCATGCGCATCGGCCATCGCCTTCATCACGACGTCATCAACGCGCAACGCCCGCACCAACGACACACTCTTGGGCGCACAGAACGTCAGATCGAAGCCATGCACCCCGCGCTCCCCGAACGCCCGACCGCGCGCACCGCTCGGGGCGACCCCGTCATCGAGCCAGCGCGCCACCACCCCCGCGTCAGCCTCCCCGCCCGCGCGCTGGGCGTCTGTCAACCCGACCAAAGCCGCCGCGCGGGGAGTGTCACCCGCGCACAGCCACACCGGGGTACGGGTCTCGTGTTCGGAGTAGTACTCCCCCAACCCGCCGCCCGGCCGGCTGCGATCTCGGGACGCGCGCTCGGCCGCCTGGGCGGTGTCGATGTAGTAGTTGATCGACCGCCGCTTCAACTTGGCGATCGTCAACACCGTCTCGCCCCTCCAACCGGCGCCCGCGGCACGTGCTGCGCCACAGCCATTCTCGCACTGTTGTGCAAATGTGCCATGCAGGAATCTGGGGGTGTCGGGATGTGAGACGAGGTGGAGCGTTTGGGATAAGAGTAAGGGAGGCAGCGTGTTTGGAGACGCAACGGTATGCACGGTGATGCGATTGACTGAAAGTGAGGCGATGACGGGAAGGGGAGGATAGTGTGTAGTAAATCCGGGGGTGTGAAAAGCATTGCGACATTGCGCATTGCGTGACTCGTCGTGAGTCGATGCGCGAAAACTCTGCACAAACCTGTCGGTACCGCGAATTACAGTGATGTTGGGTGCCTGATGAACCTCAGTGCAGCCTTGCAGAACAGTCCGCGACGTGACGTCGCGGCGACAATTCCACACAGGCGCTGCAGCACGTCGCACGAGCCGTAGCTCCACACGACTCCGTGGAGGGTGGTGATCAAAATGGAAGACAACCCGTTCAAGGGACTCCCCCTGCTGCTCTCCGTGCCGCACGCCGCGCAGCTGCTGGGGATCAGCCGAGCAGCGGCGTATCGCCTCGTGAACTCCGGCGAGTTGCCGGTTCGCCGGCTGGGCGGCCGCGTCTACGTCGTGACCGCACGTCTGCGGGACATTGGGTCATGAAGGGGTCGATGTATCACCGAGGAGCGAAGTGGTACTACAAATTCCGCTCCCCGCACCGCGATCCCGCCACCGGCACCTATCCGTGGATCACCAAGGGCGGCTTCGACACCGAGCGGGAGGCGTGGAAGGCGTGCCGTGACGCGACGCGGACCGCGGCCGCATCGTCAAACCCTCCACCCGCACCGTCGGCGAGTTCCTCACCGAGTGGCTCACCGCGGTCGAACCGACACTCGACGCCACCACCTGGCGCAGTTGCAGCGATTACGCGCGGTGGTACGTCATTCCGCACATCGGCGGTGAGCGCCTCCAACGGCTCGACGAACCCACCCTGTTGAAGCTCTACGCGAAGCTGCTCGCCGAGGGACGCGTCAAACGCGACAACGACTCGGTGATGTACGCGTATTGGTCGAAGCGGGCCGCGCGTGGTGACGACCCCACACCGCGTGCGGTGTCCGAGGCGTGCGGGACCTCGATTCACGCCGCCCGCGCGGCGGTGCGCCGCTACCGCTCCGGGATCGTGCCGGAACCGACGCCGCGAGGTCTCGCGCCCAAGACGGTCCGCAACGTACATGCGTTCCTGCATCGCGCTCTGGTCGACGCGGTCGCGTGGAAGTTCCTCACCGACAACCCCGCAAGCAACGTGAAGCCGCCCCGGCGGCCGCGCACCCGCCGCCAGGTCTGGCGGCCGGAGGAGATTCAGACCTTCCTCGCGTCGGTGCGGCATGACCGCTTCGGCGCGCTCTTCCTGCTGGCGCTCACGACGGGGATCCGGCGCGGCCAGATCTGCGGGCTGCGGTGGTCGGCCGTCGACCTCGACGCCGGCCACATCGCAGTCCACGACAACCGCGTGGTCGTTGGCGGGCAGGCCCGCGACAAAGCGGGCGGCAAGACGCGCAACGCCGACAAGACCATCTCGATCGATCGCGCCACCGTGGCCGCACTGCGCCGTTGGCGCGAGGTCCAAGACGGCGAGCGCGCGTTCTTCGGGCCCGACTATCACCCCGGCGGCTACGTGTTCACCTACGAAGACGGCCGGCCGTTGCACCCGGACTCGATCCGGCAGCGGTTCGACCGCCTGTCGGCCGCAGCGGGCCTGTCCCGCATCACCTTTCACGACCTGCGTCACTCGTACGCCACCGGCGCCCTGCGGGCAGGGGTCAATCCGAAGGTCATCAGCGAGCGGATCGGCCACGCCAACGTCGGGTTCTTCCTCGAGACGTACGCCCACGTGCTTGAGAACGACGACCGGGAGGCCGCCGAGCAGGCAGCCGGGTTCCTGATCGGTGACGCGTGGGCCGACGACGACGAGGACGCTGACCCGACGGACCTCGACTGACCAAGCCTGACCGATATAATGCTGGAGTTATACTGATGGCGTGGGCAGTGCTCCTGCTGGAGGAGGTCGAGCGGTGGTACTTCACGCTGGATGACGACACGATGACGGCAGTGACCGGCGCCATCGACTTACTCGAAGCGGAGGGGCCCTCCTTGGGCCGACCCACGGTGGACCGGGTGAACGGCTCGGAGTTCCACAACATGAAGGAGCTGCGTCCTGCCGGTACCAGTGTTCGCATCCTGTTCATCTTCGATCCGCAGCGACAGGCGATCCTGCTGGTCGGCGGAGACAAGGCCGGGAACTGGCGACGCTGGTACAACGAGAACATCCCGGTCGCAGAGGAGCGTTACGCCACATGGCTGGCGATCGGTGAAGGAGGTGAGTAGGGATGGCACGCAACTGGCGTGACATCCGGGCCGAGGCGGTGGAACAGGGTCGCGTGGACTCGGGGCGCGCAGACTCGGCACGCAAGGAGATGCACGAAGCCGTCCAGGCATACCGCCTCGCCGAGATCCGTAAGGCGCACGGTCACGCCCGCCAAGCCGACGTCGCGGCGCTCATGGGCGTCTCGCAGGCGCGGGTCTCCCAACTAGAGAGCGGCGACCTGGCGCACACGGAGTTGGGGACGTTGCAGTCCTACGTCGCCGCTCTCGGCGGGCACCTGCGGATCGTTGCCGACTTCGGGGCGGACAGCGTCGAACTAACCGACTGAGTCAGGCCGCTCCTGCAACTAGGCGCTATGTGTGTGCTTGCGTCGAATAGGCATGATCAAGCGGTGCACCTTCAAGAAGTCGTCGAGGTGCTGCTGGACCGCGCGGACGAAATCCTGCTCATAATCGGTTAGCTCGTGCAAGTCAACCGTGTCAGGACCGATGTTCATCTCGGCGTCGGCGGACGCGGGGTCGGCCAGCCACGCTTCACGACACGCATTGCCAGCCACTCGCCGTACTTGTTTAACAAGAGTCGAGTATGCGTCTCCGACGGAGGTCGATTCGCCCGCGGTCCACATTTGGTAGTACGACAGTCTCGCTTGGATCTCACGCATTTCGTCGGCGAGGCGTACTCGCTCGGCCCCGGCGTCATCGTCGCGTCTGCGTCGTATTGCGTATGGCATCTCCTTATAGCGAGTGATGACCTCGTATGCATCGGCGAATACGCTTCGCAGCCGGGCTCGATCCTCCTCAAGACTCTTTCGCCGAGCCAGCCCGATGTTGAGGGCAGCCGTCAAGAGCGCCGCAAGGACCGCACCAGTCAAGACTGAAGAGACCAACACATCACCAATTCCGTTGCCAGGTTCCGCCGGCGACACTGTCGTCGGCGCGGTCGATGTCGCGGTTGAGCTACCGTCAGGCGCCCACGTCCTATCGGTTGTGGGAGCCGGCGCGGTTGCCGTCCCTTTCGGACCTGAGAGCGAAGGAGGCCCTATCTCAGCAGTAACCGATGGCTCGATGCCAGGCGTGGGTCCTGAGTGTTCGGTCGGTGATGTCACGGCCGAGCCTCATCGTCTGGATCGTGTGGATGCTCCTCCCCGAGCCACTCTCCGTGCTCACGCCACCATGCCTCTTTAAAGAGGTGCTCAGCAGCCATCCCGAACAGGGCTAGAAGCCCATCTTCGGGGACCCACCGACGATCAGGCGGATCGGAGGGGTACCAGATGCAGAGTTGAGTACGACCTCGAGCCGGGTAGCGATGCGGCGAGGCGCCGTATCCGCAAGGCCCGTCGGCGAAGACTCGCGGACTGCCCGGCCGGCTGTGATCGAATTCGACTGTGACTCTTCGACTTCCGTATCCAGATATCTGGAGATGGGCACAGTACCGCGTCCGTGGCCCAGATCTTCTCTGCAGTCTCTTAGAGACAAAGCCGTCAATTGCTCGCCGCGCCCCCGCCTCCATACGGGCACGCCTCGGAATGTCCTGAAGCCAGGACACGGATCTCGAAGACGTACCTCGCCGGGTCAGCGCTGCCGTCCTCGGCTTCCGAAAGAACGCGGCGACTTGAGAGGGATGCCGCCCGCGAACGCGAGTGTGCCGGACGGACTCACCTGGAGCGGTTGACCGGCCTTCAAGCGCGCCGCAATTTGCGCCTTCGTGGCCTCCCCCGGTGTCGCGGCGACGAAGTCAGGCCACAGCTCTCGGAGATTCTCCCGCACGCAGATTTCGTCGTGGTCATTCTCCAACGCAGTCCAAAGCCGGTCGGCAGCGTGGAGGAGCCTGGATAGCGCGTACTCCTGGTCGTCAACCTTTATCGGGGCGGACACCCCGGCCGGATCCGGTGTCAGGCGCGCCGCAAGGTCTTCGGCACCTTGCTCCCAGAGCGAAAGCAGGGCTTCAGGCTCACTTTGTCCTCGTCTGACGAACATCAAGGCGAGCGCCTCGACATTGAAGGAGCACAACGGCGCCCTCGACCGCTTGTTCTCCGCCTTCGCCAAGCGAATCGCCCGAGCGCGGGTCACGCGCAGCACTCTTGGGTCGGCGGTCAACAGTTCGGTGTGCTTTTCGGGATGCGATGGATCCCAGCGCTGCTGTTCCATGTTCGGAATCCAGAGGCCTCCAGCCCTGCGCTCCAAGCCGACGATGAGATCGACCGTTGGGTCCTCACCGGTGGCGAGTGGTTGCCTCATCTTGATGAAGATGGCCCGCTTCGAAACTGTGAAAGTCGCGCGCGGGTATTCCTTCAGGACCTTCGGCTTCACACGAGCGAGTACCCGGGCGACAACGTCTGCAGGACCTTCACGGAGCAATGAATCTGGGCCCAGCGTGTGGTGCGTCCGCCGATCCAGGACGATTCCGCAGTCCGCGTCGAGACCTTTGTCCCGCTGATGGATCGGGCAGTTGGCCGTACCGTGCGCCAAAGAACCGGAGTTGTATGCGCGGAGGAATCCAGGGAAGGTGTTTGCCGCGTGTTTCACAGCATCTCGGCGATGTCTCGCTTCCTTCAGCACCAAATCGTCCGGCGCGAGCTGCCGTCTGATGTCTTCGAGCATTTCCGCTGTGTACGCCACCAGAACCTCCGAAATCGCATCCTCGACCGTGCGGTCTCGGAGCGCCCCGATGCGATCGAGTTACACAGCTGTAGTTAGCCTACCTGCGCGGTGCGACATGTCCTGCCAACCACCTCGCTGTACGGGGGGCACGCGTTCCCAATCCGTTCCCACGAGGTCTTTGCGTTGGGAATGTTCCCAAACGCGTTCCCATCGGGCATGAAAACGGCCCCCGGAGTGGTCTCCGGGGGCCGTTTTACCTAGTAGCGGGGACAGGATTCGAACCTGCGACCTCTGGGTTATGAGCCCAGCGAGCTACCGAGCTGCTCCACCCCGCGTTGGTGAACATGAGGTTACCCAAGCACGGCTTGGTATTCCAAATCGGCCGCTGACCAGCACTTTGAGCACCGTCACCGCATCGCGACCGTGCGCCACCTGCGGGCCGCGAGCGGCGCGTCGCGGAGCAGACGCGCACGCTCGCGGCGGAAGGTGACCAGCGTTACGTGCGGACGACCTGGCCCGTGCGGAACACCCCCGCCGGGTCGTAGCGCTCGGCCAGCGCCGCCAGCCAGTGCCGGACGTCCTCGGTGTAGACCCGCGCGGCCCGGCCAGGATCCATCGCCGGCGCGAAGTTCGGCAGCTGTCCACCCGTCGACCACGGCGCCAGCGACCGCATCACCGCCGCCGCATGCACCGGCACCACCTCGGCGATCTCCGGCATCAGCGCGCCGATCGTCGTCAACGCGAACGCCGCATCGCGGTGGCACAGCGCGCTGCGATGCCTCGGCTCGCGGGCCAGCGCACCCCCGAGCTGGCGCACCTCCACGATCACCTGCACCGACTGCGAGCCCGGCCCGGCGACCGCCACCAGTGCCTCGGCGGCCACGGGGTCGAAGCTGTGCAGCAGCGTGTGATCCTCGTGCACCGGCATAGGGTCGACCGGGTCGGCGTGCACCGCCCCGATCGCCGCGTACGGCAGCACCCCGACGGTGTCCATCAACGCCGGCGCCACCGCCCGCATCGGCGCCAGGATCCGTTCCGCCTCGGCGACATCACCCAACGCGGCGTACCGCACCGCCACCGTCAACCGGCCCGCGAGCGGCTCCGGCACCCCCGGCAGCGGCGGTAGCTGCTGCAGCGCGACCGAGGTGTTCACCGTCTCGGGCAGACCACCGCACCAATGCGCCCACTCACGCAGCACCGCCGCCGCGTCCGCGCCGTCGAAATAGATCGCCCCGCCGAAGAACTCCGGGATCGGCAGCAGGTCGAACTCCACCGCGGTGACGATGCCCAGCGTCGCCTTGCCGCCGCGCAGACCCCAGAACAACTCGGCGTGCTCCTCCGGCGTCACGCGCAGCACCTCCCCTGTGCCGGTGACCAATTCGAAGGCCCGCACGTGATCCGACGACGCGCCCACGGTCCGCACCAGCGGCCCGATCCCCCCGCCGGTCAGGAATCCCA
>JBNMQY010000064.1:0-16819 GCA_050205415.1 Mycolicibacterium litorale | reverse complement strand
TTCGCATCTGTTCGGTCTGGAGGGATTTCCTGGCCGGTCTGACTGCAACAACCTGCAGGTCAGCGGCATCCATCCCGTTGGCAGTGATTGACCGACGGCTGGCAGAAAAGCGCGCCGAGACTGCGGGGAGATCACCGTTTCGAGCGTTTCGGTGATCTCCCCGCAGTCTCGGCGAATGGTGCTCGCGTCAGACGACGGTGAGCGGCAACGATCGTCTCGGCTGGAACGCGAACTCCGCCCCACCGCTGACCCGCACCACCGACACCTCGGACAGCTCCTTGGCCGCGGTGTCGGTCTCGATGACACGGACGGTCCAATCGGTCTCGGTGCCCGAGACCTCAGCGCGCAGCCGCGGATCGACGGCCTGAACTGCGGCCTGCAGCGGCAGGTCGGCAGCCGGGGAGATCAGCGAGAGCCACGCCCCGTCCTCGTGAGCCGGCGACCGCCGCACATGCAGAAAGCCGGGGTCGACGTCGGCCCACACGTAGGCGGCGGGGTTGAGCATCGGATGCAGCTCGAGGACCCGCAACGCACCCGTGGCGTCGGCGGGCAGGTGAAGGGCGCGGCGGATGCGGTCCGCCGCCACACCGGCGATGCCGATGAGCTGCTTGCTACGGATGTCGTGTTCCAGCGCCGCGTCGTCCTTCGCGCGCGCCCGCACGGCCAGGTTGAACGACAGCACCAGCAGGTGCATCTGCAGGCACACCTCGTCGGCGATCCGCACGAGCGCCGAATGCGAGAACGCACCGAAGTCGAGGTCGGACAGCAGCGGACCCGAATAGTCGGCCATACCCTCGTCGTCCGGATCGATCGGTTCGAGTTCGGTGTGGTACGCGCGGGTCGCCTTGACGATGTCGAGTTGCGGGATGAAGTCGACCTCGGGATAGGACTCGTCGATGATGACGGTCCACGCGCAGTGCGGGTGGCGATCGGCCGGCGTCCGGGGCGGCCGGTGGATCGGGCGCACCTGGCATCTGCGGTTGGTGGCAAGGGTGGTGGCGTCGAAGGTGGGGTCCTCGATGTCGTGGCACATGCCGCGGACGTAATCCTCACCCATCGGCTCCACGTCGAGCAGCGCGCCGCAGTGGTCGAGGTGGAACTCGCCGTGCCACCGGTCGTGCACGGTGTAGCGGAAGTCCATGAACTGAGGCGGCGCACCGATGTCGAGCTGCATGCCCTTGAACACCGTGATGACGTCGACGCCTTCGTAGTTCAGCGCCCGCTGCATCCGTTTGGTGTAGAGCGGGCTGGCGCCGGCCCACTCCTCGATGGCGATCTGCAGCATCTCTTCGCGGCCGAAATTCGAGATGCACCAGGCCATCCCGGAGCGGTCGATGAGCTGGCCGATCAACAGCAACTCGGGGACCAGCGTGGCGAGTTCCTCGCGTGACAGTGCGGCGTATCTACTCATCATCGAGCGATGTCCCCGAGTGCATGTTGAGCGCGGCGTTCACGTTGCCCCGCTTGTCTTCGCCCTTACCCTTCTCGGCGGCCTTGCGCCGCTGGCCCGCCACCTTGGTGACGACCCCGTCGAGCTTGGAGCCGAGCGGGAATCCGAGGTAGTGCGTCAGGAAGATCGCCATCTCCTTGAGCTCCTCCTCGCTGAGCTCACCGTTGGCCATCGCGGCGTTCGTCTGGATTTCGGCGAGATCGGTGATGCCCAACGCCGTCACCACGGTCAGCGTCATGATCCGCTTGTCGCGCATGGACAGCCCGGGTCGGTTCCAGATCGTGCCGAAGAGGTGGTCGGCCGTCAGCGCGAAGTAGTCGCCGGGCATATCGGGCATCTCCCAGCCGTAGACCTCGTTCATCTTCTCGAGGCCCTTGCGGCGCAGTTCGTCCATGCTCACTCCTCCGTGCTGGATTCGACGTGCGGCACACCCAACCCGTCCGCGAGGTTCTGCAACGCGATCTCTGCCAGCGGCAGATCCACGTCGACCGTCTTCCCCAGCGCCAGCGCGAGGCTGAGATCCTTCTCCCCCAGCCCGCGCGCGTGCAGGAACGACTCGTAGAGGAAGTTGTCGTGGTCGAGCGGTCTCATGTTGTCGCGCACCATGATCGCGCCCGGCCCGCTGGTCAGCGCATCGGTGTGGCGCACCACCCGGCCCAATGCCTGCAGGTCGAGGCCGGCCTTCTCGGCCAGCGCCATCGCCTCGCACGCCGCGGCGTAGGAGGTGAATGTCAGCATGTTGCGAGCCAGCTTCATCCGCGTCCCGGCACCGGGCGGTCCGGCGTGGACGACCATCGACGCCCACTGTTTGAACGCGGGCTTGATCCGCTCGTACACGTCGCGCGGCGCGCCCACCATCGTGGCGAGCTCACCCTTCTCCGCTGCCGCGCCGCCACCGCTGACCGGTGCGTCGATGACGTGGATCTCGGCGGGTGCCAGCGCCTCGGACAGCGCGACGGCCGTCTCCGGGCTGATGGTGGAGTGGATCGCGATGACGGTGCCGGGCCTCGCCCTCGGCGCGAGCTCACCGACGACGCTGCGCACCTGGTCGTCGTTGAGGACGGTGATGCTGATGATGTCGGCGGCCGCGACGTCGGCGACGCTGTCGGCGAGCGTCGCACCGGCTTCTGCCAGCGGTGTCATCGCATCGGTGCGCACGTCGAACACGATCAATCCGCCCGGCCAGTTCGCCAGCCGTTTGGCCATCGGCGCACCCATGTTGCCCAGGCCGATGTAGCCGTATTTCAAGTCGTCACTCATGACCGGATTATCTGCCCTCCGTCGACGTTGAAGATCTGGCCGGTGATCCACTTCGCCTGATCCGACAGCAGGAACAGGCACATCCCGACCAGGTCTTCGGGTTGGCCCATGCGCGACAGCGGGATGCCCTTGACGATGTCGGCGACCATCTCCTGCGGCGTCGTCGTGCGGTTGGCCTCGGTGTCGATGGGGCCGGGGGCGATCGCGTTGACGCGGATGTTCTGCCCGCCCAGTTCGGTGGCCAGTTGCTGGGTCAGGCCGTTGATCCCGACCTTCGCCAGTCCGTAGAAATTCGAGTACAGCCACGCCGCGGTCGACGACTGGTTCACGATCGCCCCGCCGCCGCGTTTGGCCATCTTGCGGTAGACCGCACGGGTGCACACCAGCGCCCCGTCGAGGTTCACGCTCATGAACTTCTTGTAGTACTCCCAGTCGACGGTGATCAGGAAATCGAGCTTCATCCCACCGAAGATCGCGGCGTTGTTGACCAGGTAGTCGATCGCGCCGAACTCCGAGAGCGTCTGGGCCGCCATTTCTTTCGCGGAATCCGGATCGGAGACGTCCACCCTCACCGCGAGTGCGTTGCCGCCCTCACCCTTGATCCCGTCGGCCACCTTCTGGGCGCCCTCGAGGTTGATGTCGGCCACCACGACGGCGGCGCCCTCGCGGGCCAGCGCCTCGGCGTACGCCTGCCCGATACCGCCGCCCGCACCCGTGACGATTCCGACCTTGTCCTTGAAGTCGTCGCCGTAGTTGACCATCGAAGCTCCTCAGTTCGCTGCCGTCGCAATGAGTTTGATCTCGGTGTACTCCTCGAATCCGGCGACGCCCATCTCGCGACCGATGCCGGACTGCTTGTAGCCACCGAACGGCGCGTCCGCGGAGTACCAGATGCCGCCGTTGACGTTGACCGTGCCGACCCGCATGCGCGCGGCCACTGCCTGCGCGCGTTCGTCGTCGCCGCTGAACACCGTGCCGCTCAACCCGTACGGTGAGTCGTTGGCGATCCGCACCGCGTCGTCGTCGCCGTCGTGGGCGATCACGGTCAGGACCGGGCCGAAGATCTCCTCGCGGGCCACGCGGGCGGTGTTGTCCAGGCCCGCGATCACGGTCGGCTCGATGAAGAACCCGGTGTCGCGGTCGGCGGGACGCCCACCGCCACAGGCGAATCGGCCGCCCTCCTGCAGTGCCAGATCGAGATAGCCCTGCACCCGGTCGCGCTGACGCGCCGAGATCACCGGACCGCATACGGTGCGCTTGCTCGTCGGGTCGCCCGGCGTGATGGAGCCCATGGTGGCGGCGGCCGCCTCGACGGCGTCGTCGTAGCGTGCCCGCGGCACCACCAAGCGCGTCGTGATCGCGCAACCCTGCCCGGCGTGCATCGCCGCGGTGAACGCCGCCATCGAGCAGGCGCCCGCCAGGTCGGCGTCGTCGAGCACCAGGAACGCCGACTTGCCGCCCAGTTCGAGGAACACCTTCTTGATCGTGGCGGCCGCGTCGGTCATCACCGCACGTCCGGTCGCCGTCGACCCGGTGAACGACACCATGTCCACCCGCGGGTCCTGGGACAGCAGCGCGCCGACCGCGTGATCGCTGGAGGTGACGACGTTGACGACGCCGGGCGGGAAATCCGTGTGCTCGGCGATGATCTCCCCGACCGCCGCGGCACACCACGGGGTGTCCGGAGCCGGTTTGAGGATCAGCGTGTTGCCCGCCGCAAGAGCTGGGCCGACCTTGGCGAGGTTGATCTGGTGCGGGAAGTTCCACGGGGTGATGGCGCCGACGACGCCGACGGCCTCGCGGGCCAGCGTGCGGCGGGTGGGGATGCCCTGCGGCGTCGCGTGTCCGAGATCGGTACGCCATTCGTAGGTTTCGGCGGTGTCGGCCGCGAACGCCAGGTCGTCGATCGGACCCTCCAGCTGCGCGCCGGAGGTCAGCATCCGCGGTGCGCCCACCTCGGCGATCGTCATGTCGCGCAGTTCTTCGACGTGCTCCCGCAACGCGTCCTTGAGCTGGCGCAGGCACCGCACCCGCAACTCGGTGTTCGTCGACCAGTCGGTGTCGTCGAACGCCGACCTGGCCGCGGCGATGGCACGGCCCATGTCCTCTGAGTCGGCGTCGGCCGCGACGCCGAGCACCTCCTCGGTCGCGGGGTTCACCGTGGGGAACGTCCCCGCGCTGCCGGCGACCAGTTTCCCGTCGATGAGCAGTCGGCTCTCGCCGTCGGCCAGTATCGCCATCCGCACTCCACTCCGCATCACTGGACAACTGTCCGGGTCGGTTTATCCGAACCATAGACGCCAATCCGTCGAGGTGGCAAGGACTCAAAGACGGAAATCGGTGCTTGCCTCCCACCCACCCGTTCAGATAACTTGGACACGTGTCCAGCGATGCAGTGGCTGCGCTCACCGAGACGCCGCGCAACCGCCGGCAGGAGGAGACCTTCCGCAAGGTGTTGTCCGCCGGCGTCGAGATGCTGCGTGAATCGTCGTACGCGGATCTGACGGTCCGGGCGGTCGCCGCGCGCGCGAAGGTGGCCCCCGCGACCGCCTACACGTACTTCTCCTCCAAGAACCACCTGATCGCCGAGGTGTACCTGGATCTGATCCGCCAGGTGCCCTACTTCACCGATGTCAACGACAGCATGCCGACGCGCGTCGACAAGGCCCTGCGCAGCATGACGCTGATACTCGCCGACGAGCCGGAGGTCGCGGCGGCCTGCACCACCGCGCTGCTCAGCAACAGCGACGCGGCGGTCCGCGCGGCGCGGGACCGGATCGGCGCGGAGATCCACAAACGGATCACCTCGGCCATCGGCCCCGGCGCCGATCCCCGCAAGGTGTCGGCACTGGAGATGACGTTCTTCGGTGCGCTGGTCAACGCCGGCAGTGGCGCCTTCACCTACCACCAGATCGCCGACCGGCTGACCTACGTCGTCGGACTCATCTTGGGAGACTCATGACGACCACTGACGTCGTACTCGACCCGTACGACTACGACTTCCACGAAGACCCGTACCCGTACTACAAGCGGCTGCGCGACGACGCGCCGCTGTACCGCAACGAGGAACTCGGTTTCTGGGCACTGTCGCGTCATGCCGATGTGCTGCAAGGCTTCCGGAACAGCACGACACTGTCGAACAAGTTCGGCGTCTCGCTGGATCCGGCGTCGCGCGGACCGCACGCATCGAAGACGATGTCGTTCCTCGCGATGGACGATCCCGACCATCTGCGCCTGCGCACACTGGTCTCCAAAGGCTTCACCCCGCGGCGCATCCGGGAACTCGAGCCGCGGGTCACCGAGATCGCCGTCCGGCATCTCGATGCGATGCTCGAGGCGGCGGGTGACGGAACCGTGGACTACGTCGACGAATTCGCGGGCAAGCTGCCGATGGACGTCATCTCCGAGTTGATGGGCGTACCCGAGGCCGACCGGGTGCAGGTCCGGGCGTGGGCGGATGCGGTGATGCACCGCGAGGAGGGCGTCACCGACGTTCCGGCCTCCGCGGTCGAGGCGTCGCTGAACCTCATCGTCTACTACCAGGAGATGGTCGCCGAGCGGCGCAAGGCCCTCACCGACGACCTCACCTCCGCGCTGCTGGAGGCCGAGATCAACGGTGACAGCCTCACCGACGACGAGATCATCGGCTTCATGTTCCTCATGGTGATCGCCGGCAACGAGACGACCACCAAACTGCTTGCCAACGCGGCGTTCTGGGGACATCGCAACCCCGACCAGCTCGCCCCGGTCTATCAGGACCTCGAGCGGGTGCCGCTGTGGGTGGAGGAGACGCTGCGCTACGACACGTCGAGCCAGATCCTGGCCCGCACCGTCACCGGCGAGCTCACCCTCTACGACACCACGATCCCCGACGGTGACGTGCTACTGCTGCTGCCCGGCTCGGCACACCGCGACGAGCGGGTCTTCGACGATCCGGACTCCTATGTGATCGGCCGCGAGATCGGCTCGAAGCTCATGAGTTTCGGCAGCGGCGCGCACTTCTGCCTCGGCGCGCACCTGGCGCGGATGGAGGCGCGGGTGGCGCTGGCCGAGTTGTTCAAGCGAATCCGCGGATACCAGGTCGACGAGGCCAACGCCGTCCGCGTCCACTCCAGCAACGTCCGTGGATTCGCTCACCTTCCGATCCACGTGGAATTGCGCTGAAAGGCCCGTCGTATGCCTCGATTTGACCCCCTGCCCGACCGGCGCCCCGCGCTCGTCGCGGGCGCCTCCTCCGGAATCGGTGCGGCGACGGCGGTACAGCTGGCCGCACACGGGTTTCCGGTCGCCCTCGGTGCCCGCCGGGTGGACAAGTGCCAGGAACTGGTCGACCAGATCCGCGCCGACGGCGGTGAGGCCATCGCCGTCCACCTCGACGTCACCGACCCCGATTCGGTGAAAGCCGCCGTCGAGCAGACCACCTCCGAACTCGGCGACATCGAGGTGCTGGTCGCCGGCGCCGGCGACACCTACTTCGGCAAGCTGGCCGACATCAGCACCGAGCAGTTCGAATCGCAGGTGCAGATCCACCTGATCGGCGCCAACCGGGTGGCGGCCGCCGTCCTGCCCGGCATGATCGAACGCCGGCGCGGCGATCTCATCTTCGTCGGCTCCGACGTCGCACTGCGGCAGCGGCCGCACATGGGCGCCTACGGGGCGGCCAAGGCCGCGCTCGTCGCAATGGTCACCAACCTGCAGATGGAACTCGAGGGCACCGGGGTGCGCGCCTCGATCGTGCATCCCGGCCCGACGAAGACGTCGATGGGCTGGAGCCTGCCCGCCGAGCTCATCGGGCCCGCCCTCGAGGACTGGGCCAAGTGGGGTCAGGCCCGCCACGACTACTTCCTACGGGCCGCCGACCTGGCCCGGGCCATCACCTTCGTCGCCGAAACGCCGCGCGGCGGCTTCATCGCGAACATGGAGCTGCAGCCGGAGGCGCCTCTGGCGAGCGCCCCGAAGGACCGCCAGCAGCTCAAGCTCAACGAGGAGAACTTGAACTCATGACCACCGCCATCGTGCCCCGCGTCTCCGGCGGCGAAGAGGAACACGGCCACCTCGAGGAGTTCCGCACCGATCCGATCGGGCTGATGAAGCGGATCCGTGAGGAATGCGGTGACGTCGGCTGGTTCCAGTTGGTGGACAAGCACGTCATCCTGCTGTCCGGCGCGGAGGCCAACGAGTTCTTCTTCCGGTCATCCGACGAGGATCTCGACCAGGCCGAGGCCTACCCGTTCATGACGCCCATCTTCGGCAAGGGGGTGGTGTTCGACGCGAGCCCGGAGCGGCGCAAGGAGATGCTGCACAACTCCGCGCTGCGGGGCGAGCATATGAAGAGCCACGCCGCCACCATCGAGGGCGAGGTCAAGAAGATGATCGCCGACTGGGGCGACGAAGGCGAGATCGAGCTGCTCGACTTCTTCGCGGAGCTGACGATCTACACCTCGACGGCATGCCTGATCGGGCTGAAATTCCGTGAGCAGCTGGACCATCGGTTCGCCGAGTACTACCACATGCTCGAGCGTGGCACCGACCCCCTGTGTTACGTCGACCCGTACCTGCCGATCGAGAGCTTCCGCCTGCGTGACGAGGCGCGGGTGAAACTCGTTGCGCTGGTGCAGGAGATCATGGATCAGCGGCTGGCCAACCCACCGAAGGACAAGGCCGACCGCGACATGCTCGACGTGCTGGTGTCGATCAAGGACGAGGAGGGCAATCCGCGGTTCTCGGCCGACGAGGTGACCGGGATGTTCATCTCGCTGATGTTCGCCGGCCACCACACCAGCTCGGGCACGTCGTCGTGGACGCTGATCGAGCTGATCCGCCACCCCGAGGTCTACGCCGAGGTGCAGCAGGAACTGGACGAGCTCTACGCCGATGGCCAGGAGGTCAGTTTCCATGCGCTGCGGCAGATCCCGTTGCTCGACAACGTCGTCAAGGAGACCCTGCGGTTACATCCCCCGCTGATCATCCTGATGCGCGTCGCCCAGGGCGAGTTCGAGGTCGCCGGATTCCCTATCCACAAGGGTGATTTCGTCGCCGCCTCCCCCGCGATCAGCAATCGGATCCCCGAGGACTTCCCCGACCCGGACGCCTTCAACCCGGACCGGTACAACAAACCCGAGCAGGCCGATGTCGTCAACCGGTGGACGTGGATCCCGTTCGGCGCCGGCCGGCACCGATGCGTCGGCGCGGCGTTCGCGACCATGCAGATCAAGGCGATCTTCTCGGTGTTGTTGCGCGAGTATGAGTTCGAGATGGCACAGCCGCCCGAGACCTATCGCAACGACCATTCCAAGATGGTCGTGCAGTTGGAGCGCCCGGCCAAGGTCCGGTACCGCAGGCGCAAGAAGGACTGACAATGGGCAGTTACCGCGTGGAGCTCGACGCCGATCTGTGCCAGGGCCACGCCATGTGTGAGCTCGAGGCGCCGGACGTGTTCAAGGTGCCCAAGCGCGGCATCGTCGAGATCACCGACCCCGAGCCACCCGACGAGATCCGTGAGGATGTCGAACGGGCCGTCGACATGTGCCCGACCCGGGCTCTGTCCATCGTGGAGGTCGACGACACCTGAGCGAGGAACGAGCGAAGGTGAGGAGACCGACCATCAATGTGGAGGTCGACGACACCTGAGCGAGGAACGAGCGAAGGTGAGGAGACCGACCATCAATGTGGAGAAGGAGAACTGACAGTGGCGTCACGTGAAGAACTGGAGAGCTGGGTCGAGCGCTGGTTGCAGGCCAACAAGGACTCCGAGAAGGCGGGCGACTGGAAACCGTTGGCGGACTTCTACACCGATGACGCCACCTACGGGTGGAACATCGGCCCGAAGGAAGACGTCATGTGTGTCGGCAAGGACGAGATCCGCGACGTCGCACTCGGTTTGGAGATGGAGGGCCTGGAGAACTGGAACTACGAGTACCAGAAGGTCCTGATCGACGAGAAGCAGAACGAGATCGTCGGCTTCTGGAAGCAGATCGTGAACAAGACCGACGGCACCACCGACGAGATCTACGGCATCGGCGGTAGCTGGTTCCGGCTCGACGGAGACCTCAAGATCGAGTGGCAGCGCGACTTCTTCGACTTCGGTCACGTCGCGAAGATGTACATGAAGCTGATCGAGACCGGCGATCTGAGCGCCGCGATGCAGAAACGCATCGAGCGGTCGCTGGCCGGCGAGAAGCTGCCCGGGTACTACCCGCTCGGACAGGCCCCCGTACCGATCTGGTGACCTCGGCCGCGGGTGTGTAGTTTGACACCCGTCGAGAGATCCATTGAGACTTGCGTCACTAGGCTGGTGACCGAGACGTTCTCCGAAGGAAAGCAGGCGAGATGAAGACCAAAGGCGCCCTCATCTGGGAGTTCAACAAACCGTGGTCGATCGAGGAGATCGAGATCGGCGACCCGGTCCAGGACGAGGTCAAGATCCGGATGGAAGCGTCGGGGATGTGCCACTCCGACCACCACCTGGTGACGGGCGGTATCCCGATGGCCGGCTTCCCGGTGCTCGGCGGGCACGAGGGGGCCGGCGTGGTCACCGAGGTCGGCCCGGGCGTCGAGGACCTCGCCCCCGGCGACCATGTGGTGCTGTCGTTCATCCCGTCGTGCGGACGCTGCCCGTCGTGTCAGGCCGGCCTGCGCAACCTGTGCGACCTGGGCGCCGGTCTGCTCAACGGCACCTCGGTCTCCGACGGCACCCACCGCATCCACGCCCAGGGCAAGCCCGTCTTCCCGATGACGCTGCTGGGCACCTTCAGCCCGTACATGGTGGTGCACAAGAGCTCGGTCGTGAAGATCGACCCGTCGGTCCCGTTCGAGGTGGCCTGCCTGGTCGGCTGCGGCGTCACCACCGGCTACGGCTCGGCCGTGCGCGCCGGCGACATCCGTCCCGGGGACGACGTCGCGGTGGTCGGCGTCGGCGGTGTCGGCATGTCGGCGCTGCAGGGCGCGGTCAACGCGGGCGCGCGCAACATCTTCGTCATCGAACCGGTCGAATGGAAGCGCGACGCCGCGCTGAAGTTCGGCGGCACCCACGCCTACCCCGATCTGGAATCGGCGTTCGCCGGTGTCGCCGAGGTCACCCAGGGTCTGATGGCCAAGAAGGTCATCGTCACCGTCGGTGAGCTGCACGGCAACGACGTCGACAACTACGTCAACCTGACGTCGAAGGGCGGCACCTGCGTGCTGACCGCCATCGGCAGCATGCTCGACACCCAGGTGACGCTGAACCTCGCGATGCTGACCCTGCTGCAGAAGAACCTGCAGGGCACCATCTTCGGTGGCGGCAACCCGCACTTCGACATCCCGCAGCTGCTGTCGATGTACAAGGCGGGCAAGCTCAACCTCGACGACATGATCACCCGGCAGTACAAGCTGGAGCAGATCAACGAGGGCTACTCGGACATGCTGGAGGGCAAGAACATCCGCGGCGTCATCCGCTACACCGACAACGACTGGTGAGTTATGCCCGACACCAGCACTGAAACGGTCGCACAGTCACCGGTCGTCGCGGCGTCACAGGCATCGTGGCGCTGCGTACAGTCCGGCGACAAGGACGGTTGGCTGGCCCTGATGGCCGACGACGTCGTGATCGAGGATCCGATCGGCGAGGCGGTCACCAACCCGGACGGCAACGGGGTGCGCGGCAAGGACGCCGTCGCGGCGTTCTACGACGCGAACATCGGGCCGAACACGCTGACGGTCACCTGCGAGGCGACCTTCCCGTCGAGTTCGCCGACCGAGATCGCCTACATCCTGGTGTTGCGCACCGAATTCCCGAACGGATTCGTCGCAACGGTCCGCGGGGTGTTCACCTACCGGGTCGACGATGCCGGGTTGATCACCAATCTGCGCGGCTACTGGAACATGGATGCGATGACGTTCGAAGAGGCCAAGGGCGATTAGCGAGGGACAGCCTCTGGCCGGGCGCGGTGCGGTGGTGGTCGGCGGCTCGCGGGGTATCGGTCTCGCGGTCGCCGAACTACTCGCCGCACAGGGCGCCGGGGTGGTGGTCAGCGGCCGCGACGCCGAGGCGGTGGATGAAGCCGCACAGCGTGTTTCGGGCGTCGGGTTCGCCGGCTCACCGGCCGATCCTCAAGTCGCGGATGCACTCATCGAGCGGTGTGTGGGCGAATTCGGCCGCATCGACATCCTGATCAACTGTGCGGGTACCGCCGAGCCTGCTGGATCGTCGATCCTGAACGTCACCTCGGCGCAGTTCCGCGACCTGCTCGACGCCCATCTGGGAACGGTGTTCGAGACCTGCCGGGCGGCGGCGCCGCGGATGGCCGAGCAGGGCAGCGGGGCGATCGTCAACACGAGTTCGTTTGCCTACCTTGGCGATTACGGTGGTACCGGATACCCGGCCGGTAAGGGCGCGGTGAACGGGCTGACATCGGCGATCGCGGCGGAGCTCGCCGAACACGGCGTGCGGGCGAACGTCGTGTGCCCGGGGGCCAAGACACGGCTGTCGACCGGCCCGGAATACGAATCGCACGTCACCGACCTCAACCGGCGCGGGCTGCTCGACGACGTCAGCCTGCAGGGCGCCCTGGACGCGGGCCCACCGGAGTACGTGGCGCCGACGTACGCCTACCTGGTCAGCGACCGCGCACGCGATGTGACAGGTCGGATCTTCATCGCGGCAGGCGGGTTCGTCGGCGAATTCGTCCGGCCCTCCCCCGGCTTCCTCGGATACCGAGACCACCACGAGGCGCCGCCGTGGACGGTCGAGGAATTGCACGAGCTCATCGGGCGCTGACCCCAAAGCCGCCAAAACCCGGCCGCGCAAGCGGTAGCGTCGACGTTGCCAACGGCGATGCCGATGGGAGGCCACCATGAAGCGCTGTGTCGTCGGAGCCCTTGCCACCCTGCTGATGACCGCGGGGTTGATCACCTCGGCGCCGCCGGCCGCCGCGGGCTGTGTGTACGGCGGCAACAATCTCGGCAAGTGCGACGGCCCCGTCCAGCCCGACGGCACCTGGCAACGCTGCGTCGCGGTCGCCCAGTGGGTACCGCGCGGCGCCAGTTCCTATCTGGTACCCGTCAAGCACTGTCAGGTGATCGGCCCCGGCCGGCCGGTCACCGACCTTGCCTTCGCCGATCCGCCCACACACATCGCCGACTGACTCCGAGCCGGCCTCACTATGCTCGGGGCCATGGCGACCGTCTTCACGAAGATCATCAACGGAGAACTGCCGGGCCGATTCGTCTACGAGGACGACGACATCGTCGCGTTCCTCACCATCGCCCCGATGACCCAGGGTCACACGCTGGTGGTGCCCCGCGCCGAGATCGACCAGTGGCAGGACATCGAGCCCGCAGTGTTCGCCCGCGTCATGGAGGTCACCCAGCTCATCGGCAAGGCCGTCGTCAAGGCGTTCGGCGCCGAACGCGCCGGCGTCATCATCGCCGGGCTGGAAGTTCCCCATCTGCACGTCCACGTCTTTCCGGCCTACAACCTCACCGACTTCGGATTCGCGAACGTCGACAACAACCCGTCGCCGGAATCCCTCGACGAGGCCCAGGCCAAGATCAAGGCCGCGCTCGCCGAATTGTCCTGACGCTCAGACTGTTTCGACAGGCACGTCGCTGTAGCGCGGCATGTTCACCGTGAAACGGCAGCCGTAACCCGGCGCCGTCGTCACGCGCACCGTCCCGCCGTGCGCGCGCACCAGCGAATCCACGATCGACAACCCCAGACCGGTGCCGCCGCTTTCGCGGGCCCGCGACGAATCGGTGCGGTAGAACCGCTCGAAGACCCGGCGCGCGTCCTCCTCGGTCATTCCCGGACCCTCGTCGCAGACCTCGAGGATGGCGTGGTCCGTGTCGGTGCCCACCCGCACGGTGATGCCCGCGGTCTTCGGGGTGTGCTGCAAAGCGTTGGCGACCAGGTTGCCCAGCACCTGCCGCAACCGCGCCTCGTCACCCAGCACCTCCGGCGTACCCGGGCCGTCGAGCACGTGCAGCAGTATCGTGCGCTCCGGCGCGATGGAGCGGGCGTCATGGACGGCGTCGGTCGCCAGCGTCAGCAGGTCCACCCGGTGCTGCTCGAGGGGACGCTGCGCGTCGAGGCGCGCCAACAGCAGCAGGTCCTCGACCAGCAACCCCATCCGCCGCGATTCGCTCTCGATGCGGTTCATCAGCATCTCGACGTCGCGGGCCGCGCCCTGGCGGTACAGCTCGGCGAAACCGCGGATCGTCGTCAGCGGTGTGCGCAACTCGTGGCTGGCGTCGGTGATGAACCGGCGCATCCGCTCCTCGGACGTCCGCGCGTCGTCGGCCGACGATTCCGACGACGCCACGGCCCGCTGGATCTGGGCGAGCATCCCGTTGAGCGCCAACGACAGCCGGCCCACCTCGGTGCGCGGATCGCGTTGAGGCACACGCCGATCGAGCTGACCGGCGGCGATCGCCGCCGCCGTCTCCTCGACCTCCGCCAGCGGGCGCAGGCTGCGCTGCACCACCGCATATCCGACGACGCCGAGGATCACCAGCACGGCCGCCCCGATACCGGCCTGCGACCACACGAGCGCGCGGACCGTCGACTGCACCTCCGACAGGTCGATCGCCACCGTGGTCAGCTCCCCACCCGGACCGCGGACCGTCATCGCGCGCCACTGCACGTCGGAGTGGTTGACCGACCCCACCGTGATGGGGTTGGGACCCACGTCGTTGTCGGCCGGCAACACCGGTTCTGCCTCCCGGTCGTTCACGGCCGTCCACATCCGACCGTCCGGGCCGGTGCCCCTCACGTAGAAGTCCGACGGCGGGCGGGCCGGGTTGGGCCCCGCCACGGGGGCCGCCGGCAATTGCCGGGGAGCCTGCGCCCAGCCGCGGGATGCGTCCAGCAGCGTCTGGTCCACCCGGCTCTCCAGGCTGTGCCGCATGATCGAGGTCACCGCTATCCCCGACGCGAGCAGCCCGAGCGCCACCAGCACCAGCGTCGCGGCCACCAGGCCCAGCCGCAGGGGCACGCCCCTGCGCACTAGCTGGACCGTCGGCTCTTCGCGCAAGCGCTCATCGCCGCCCGTCGGCTCTTCGCGCAAGCGCTCATCGCGGCTCGCGCAGGACGTACCCCACACCCCGAAGCGTGTGCAACAGCCGCTTCTCCCCGGTGTCGATCTTGCGCCGCAGATACGACACGTAGGACTCGACGACGTTGACGTCCCCGCCGAAGTCGTACCGCCAGACGTGGTCGAGGATTTTCGGCTTCGACAGCACGGTGCCCGCATTGATGATGAAGTAGCGCAGCAGCGTGAACTCCGTCGGCGACAGCGACACCGGCTCGCCGGCCTTCCACACCTCGTGGGTGTCCTCGTCGAGTTCGATGTCGGCGAAGCTCAGCCGCGAGGTCTTCGGTTCCTCCGCACCCCGGCCCGTCCGCCGCAGGATGACCCGCAGCCGCGCGACGACCTCTTCGAGGCTGAACGGTTTGGTGACGTAGTCGTCGCCTCCGAGGGTGAGCCCGGCGATCTTGTCCTGCAGCGAATCGCGCGCGGTCAGGAACAGAGCCGGGGCGTCGATGCCGTCGGCGCGCAACCGGCGCAGCAAGCCGAAACCGTCCATCCCGGGCATCATCACGTCCAGGATCACCGCGTCGGGCCGGATGTCGCGCGCCTTGTCCAGGGCGGAGGCCCCGTCGGACGCGGTGTGCACCTCGAAGCCCTGGAACTTCAAGCTGACCGACAGCAGTTCGACGATGTTGGCCTCGTCGTCGACGACGAGGATCCGCGCCTCGGGAGTGGTCTCGGATAGTGCAGCCATCGCCATGCCCTCAATCTGCCGCGCAGCCCTTGGAGTAATCCTGCAGGTTGACTGTGAGCTTTCTGTGAGTTCATGGTTGCGCGATCCATAGACTGGCGTCATGGATCTCGGCAGGAACCTGGTGCAGCTGGCGACCGCTCCCGCGCGCATCGGGCTCGCCGTCGCGGAGACCGGGCTAGGCGTCGCCACCTCGGCGATCGGGGTCGCCAAGGCCACCCTCGGCGAGGGCGATGCCCGCATCGCGGCGAATCCGGGCGCCTTCGCCCACGTGCTGGGCATCAACGACGCCGTCGAACGGGCGAACCGCCTGGCCCGGCTGATGGACGAGGACCAACCGCTGGGCCGGGCACTGGCTCCCGGCGGCCCGGTCGACCGCCTGCTGCAACCCGGCGGCGTGGTCGACCGCTTGACCGCGCCCGGCGGCGTGCTGGACCGCCTCACCCAAGAGGACGGCGGGCTGATGCGGGCCATCGAACCCGGCGGGCTGGTCGACCAGCTGCTCGACGAGGAGGGGCTGATCGAGCGGGTTCTCGCCGAAGACGGATTGGCCGACCGGCTACTGGCCGAGGGCGGACTCGTCGACAAGCTGACCGCCCGCAACGGCCCCCTCGAACAGCTCGCCGACGTCGCCGACACCCTGAACCGGCTGACGCCGGGCCTGGAAGCGCTCGCGCCGACGGTGGAGGCGTTGCGTGAGGCGGTGATCTCGCTCAGTCAGGTGGTGAACCCGTTGAGCAACATCGCCGACCGGATCCCGCTGCCCGGCCGCCGGCTCGGCCGGCGCCCACCGACCACGACAACGGTCCGGTCGCAACGGGTGATCGACGTCGACGAGTGACCCGATAAACTCTGTGGACCTTGCCTCCTTAGCTCAGTGGTAGAGCAACGCACTTGTAATGCGTAGGTCGTCAGTTCAATCCTGACAGGGGGCTCCACAGCTTCGTCCGGGTTGGATCAGCGCCGGTCTGGGTAACCTGCCCTTTGTGCTTGACGGGGATGCGGCAGCGGCCATCGACGAATGTCACGGATGCGGCTACCCGCGCATCGGGCCCGGTCTGTGCGCACCGTGCCAGTCCGCCCCCGCCCTACCGTTCGTGCGGTTCGACGACCGTTTCACCGGGTAGGAGTGCCGACATGACAATCGAGTACCGCCGCTGGTCCACCGTCGCCGCGATCGGCGCCGCCGTGCTGTTCACGCCCGTCGCGGTCGCATGCGGTGGCGGTGAGGAGTCCGACGAGACCACCACCACGACAACGACCACCACACCCACCACCACGGCGACCACCCCGCCGGCGACCACGCCCGCGTCGCCGGCGGGGTGGTCGCCGTGGTGGTGGGTGTGGTGG
>JBNMQY010000063.1:0-18393 GCA_050205415.1 Mycolicibacterium litorale | reverse complement strand
GCCGCATCCTGCAGCGCGGCGTGGACCCGGCCCGCACCCACACCCCCGCCTCCGAGTACGGCGCCGAGTGGTACGGCAGCGCATCGGACATCTGCCGGGTCCACGCCGCGCTGCAGGATGCGGCGGTCGGCGAGGCCGCGCCCGTCAAGGACATCCTGTCTGCCGTACCCGGTGTGGAGTTGGACCGCGCGAAGTGGCCGTACATCGGCGCCAAGGGCGGCAACCTACCGGGTGACCTGACGTTCAGCTGGTACGCCGTGGACCACACCGGTCAGGCGTGGGTGGTCAGCTTCCAGCTCAACTGGCCGCGGTACCGCAGTTCCACGGCCGCGGGCTGGCTGCTGGCGATGGTGCGCCAGACGTTCGCGATGGTGCCCGTCGCCGACTAGGCGCGCCACATCAGAGCGCCGAGCGCAGCGTCCAGGCGTGTCCGCGGAAGTGCAGCACGGTACGGCTCACCGGCGCCACGTCGATCCGCCAGAACGATCGGGCGGGTGCGTCCAGCGCCACCAGGATCGCCGCGCGGACGACGGCGGGATGGGTGACGGCGACCAGTCGGCCGCGCCGGCCGGCCACCGAGTCCATCCAGCGCCGCACCCGGTCGACGACGTCGACCACCGATTCCCCGCCGTGGGGCGCCTGCGCCGGCTCGGTGAGCCAGACGGCCAGCTCCGCCGGCTGCACACCGCCCAGCACGTCACCGCGCCACCGGCCACAGTCCAGATCGGACAGCAGCGGTTCGACCACCGCCTGCAGCCCCAACAGTTCGGCGGTCTGCCTGGTGCGTTTCTCCGGCCCGCAGTAGGCGGCGTCGGTGCGCCCCAACTCGACGCACGCGTCGACCTGGCGGTGCCCCTGCGCGTTGAGCGGTTCGTCGGTGGGGAATCGTCCGGCTGACACGGCGTCGGTCATCGCATGCGACACCAGGGTCAGCCGGACGACCTCACTCACGCCCGGAGGGCTTCCCGCCGGCCGTCGAGCAGCCGTGACGCCAGTGGCGCGAACACCAGCGCGATCGTCGTCCACATCACGACCTGCGTGCCCAACGAGTACAGCCGGAAGTCGTACAGCACGTCGGCCGGGAAACCTTCGTAGACGATGACGCCGGCGTCGTCGCGCAGCGGCCCCGGGGTCTCGTCGATGGCGGGCAGGACCAGCATCAGCACCGCGACGGCGACGACGTAGGCGCCGCCGGCCGCCACCGCCGCGTTCCACGTGCCCAGCCGCTCCACCAGCCGGCGGCCCAGGTACACCGCACCGATCAACAGCGCCGCCGACAGCACGACCATCAGCAGGTACAGCAGGGTCCGCTGGCGCAGCGTTTCGTCGAGGCTGAGCGCCGGCGGGCTCGCCGGGTACTTCAGCGTCGGCACCACGTAGATGCTCAGCAGCATGCCGCCGGCGATGTAGAGCGTCAGCAGACGCGCCGAGACGTCACCGACCCGGCCGTAGGCGACGGCGAACACGACGGCGAACAGCGCGCCCATCGCGACGCTGAACGCGAGCATGCCGAAGCCCAAGCCGACGTTCATCTGCACGGCGCGCGAGAATCCACCGCCCGCCTCGCCGTGACTGTGGCTGTGCCCTGCGGCCGCCTCGATCGCCTCGTGGGCACTGCCGACACCGTCCTCATAGGCGATGGCCGCCTCGATGGCCGGTTCGACGAAGATGCGCGCGAAGATGAAGGCGACCACTGCCGCGAGGGCGCCGGCCAGAAGGCCGCGCCCGATGATGTGTTTCTCCATGTTGACTTGTCCGCCTGTGCCGGTCGGTCAGTGGCAGGGGAAGCCGAGGAGGTGGCGGGCGTCGTGGACGAACTCGTGGATCACCGTGTTGTCCGCGCCGAAGACCGACGTCGCCCCCTGGTCGAAACCGAGGAAGTAGAGCACCAGCAGCGCCAGGAAGGCAGTTGCCGACAGCCAGATCGCGGCGCGGGTGGCCGACAGGTCGATCGCCGGGACCCGGGTCTTGCGGGCTTGCTGAGACGTCATGGTGATTCCTTTCCGGGATGTCGCGTCCCGTGTGGGGTGTAGCAGGCGTCGGGTCTGACTCTCACAGTGGCGCGACCGTTCTGGATTCTCACCAGATTCCTTCGCCTGCCGATTACATCGCACATCCTAAGCACGCGGTGCCGGATTCGCCCCGCTGACCCAGCAAAGCGAGAACGGGCGGCCACCCGTAGGTGACCGCCCGTTCCCGGTTCGTCTTACTCGGCTGCGCCGGCTTGAGCCAGATCTGGCTCCGCGGGCTCGGTGCGCTTCGGTCCACCCGAGAAGGTGAACTTCGCGTCCTCGCCGGGGCCTTCGCCGTCCCAGCCCTCGACGTCGACCGTGATCAGCTGACCGGGTCCGATCTCCTCGAAGAGGATCTTCTCCGACAGCTGGTCCTCGATCTCCCGCTGGATCGTCCGACGCAGCGGCCGCGCACCGAGCACGGGATCGAACCCGCGCTTGGCCAGCAGGGCCTTGGCCTTGTCGGTCAGCTCCATGGTCATGTCCTTGGCGCGCAGCTGGTTGCCGACCCGGCCGATCATCAGGTCGACCATCCGGATGATCTCGTCCTGAGTCAGCTGGTGGAAGACGATGATGTCGTCGATGCGGTTGAGGAACTCCGGCCGGAAGTGCTTCTTGAGCTCGTCGTTGACCTTCTGCTTCATCCGCTCGTAGTTGTTCTCACCGCCACCCTGGCTGAAGCCGAGCCCGACAGCCTTGGAGATGTCGGACGTGCCCAGGTTCGAGGTGAAGATCAGCACGGTGTTCTTGAAGTCGACCGTGCGGCCCTGACCGTCGGTGAGGCGGCCGTCCTCGAGGACCTGCAGGAGGCTGTTGTAGATCTCCTGGTGGGCCTTCTCGATCTCGTCGAACAGCACCACGCTGAACGGCTTGCGGCGCACCTTCTCGGTGAGCTGGCCGCCCTCCTCGTAGCCGACGTAGCCCGGAGGGGCACCGAACAGCCGCGAGGCGGTGAAGCGGTCGTGGAACTCGCCCATGTCGATCTGGATGAGCGCGTCGTCGTCGCCGAACAGGAAGTTGGCCAGCGCCTTGGACAGCTCGGTCTTACCGACACCGGACGGGCCGGCGAAGATGAACGAGCCCGACGGGCGCTTGGGATCCTTCAGGCCGGCGCGGGTGCGGCGGATGGCCTTCGAGACCGCCTTGACGGCGTCCTCCTGACCGATGATCCGCTTGTGCAGCTCGTCCTCCATGCGCAGCAGCCGAGTGGTCTCCTCCTCGGTCAGCTTGAACACGGGGATGCCGGTCCAGTTGCCCAGCACCTCGGCGATCTGCTCGTCGTCGACCTCGGCCACGACGTCCAGATCACCCGAGCGCCACTGCTTCTCCCGCTCGGCGCGCTGAGCGACGAGCTGCTTCTCCCGGTCGCGCAGCGCGGCGGCCTTCTCGAAGTCCTGCGCGTCGATCGCCGACTCCTTCTCCCGGCGCGCGTCGGCGATCTTCTCGTCGAACTCGCGCAGGTCTGGCGGAGCGGTCATCCGGCGGATCCGCATGCGGGCACCGGCCTCGTCGATCAGGTCGATCGCCTTGTCCGGCAGGAACCGGTCGTTGATGTAGCGGTCGGCCAGCGTCGCGGCGGCCACCATCGCGCTGTCGGTGATGGAGACGCGGTGGTGCGCCTCGTACCGGTCGCGCAGACCCTTGAGGATCTCGATGGTGTGCTCGACGGTCGGCTCACCCACCTGCACCGGCTGGAAGCGGCGCTCCAGGGCGGCGTCCTTCTCGATGTACTTGCGGTACTCGTCGAGGGTGGTGGCGCCGATGGTCTGCAGTTCACCGCGGGCCAGCTTCGGCTTGAGGATGCTGGCGGCGTCGATCGCGCCCTCGGCGGCGCCCGCCCCGACGAGCGTGTGCAGCTCGTCGATGAACAGGATGATGTCGCCGCGGGTGTTGATCTCCTTGAGCACCTTCTTGAGGCGTTCCTCGAAGTCACCGCGGTAGCGGCTGCCGGCGACCAGCGATCCCAGGTCGAGGGTGTAGAGCTGCTTGTCCTTCAGCGTCTCCGGCACCTCGCCGTGCACGATCGCCTGCGCGAGACCTTCGACGACGGCGGTCTTGCCGACGCCCGGCTCGCCGATCAGCACCGGGTTGTTCTTTGTGCGGCGGCTCAGCACCTGCATGACCCGCTCGATTTCCTTCTCGCGGCCGATGACGGGGTCGAGCTTGCCCTCCATCGCGGCGGCGGTGAGGTTGCGGCCGAACTGGTCGAGCACCAGCGAGGTGGACGGGTTGCCGGACTCGCCGCCGCGGCCGCCGGTGCCGGCCTCCGCGGACTCCTTGCCCTGGTAACCGCTCAGCAGCTGGATGACCTGCTGGCGCACGCGGGTGAGTTCGGCGCCCAGCTTCACCAGGACCTGGGCGGCGACGCCCTCACCCTCGCGGATCAGGCCGAGCAGGATGTGCTCGGTGCCGATGTAGTTGTGGCCGAGCTGCAGCGCCTCACGCAGGGACAGCTCCAGCACCTTCTTGGCGCGCGGGGTGAAGGGGATGTGGCCGGACGGTGCCTGCTGGCCCTGGCCGATGATCTCCTCGACCTGGCTGCGCACACCTTCCAGCGAGATGCCCAGCGACTCCAGTGACTTGGCCGCTACGCCCTCACCCTCGTGAATGAGTCCCAGCAGGATGTGCTCGGTGCCGATGTAGTTGTGGTTGAGCATCCGGGCTTCTTCCTGAGCCAGGACGACGACCCTGCGGGCACGGTCGGTAAAACGTTCGAACATCGGTGGTTACCTGCTCTCCATCGCATAGGTGGCGTACGCAGTTCAGAGGCACTGCACCGAAATGCGTTACACCTGCCGTCCACTCTATCGGGCGGCTGCAGCGAGCGCCGTGGTTGGCGGTCCGTACCGCCGGTTCCCGCTGCTGACCATGTCAACGCAACGGTGCGGCGATTCGTTTCCGGAGCCGGGTACCGATCGGTTCGCCACCAGCGAAAGCCCGCACCACCCGGTGCCGAGACACGAACGGGCAACGCGCGAACGCGTTGCCCGCTTCTCCGCCCGAGGCGTCAGGTGGCGGCGTGGAAAGCGTCGATGACGTCGGCGGGGATCCGGCCGCGGGTCGACACGTTGTGGCCGTTGCGCCGGGCCCACTCGCGGATCGCGGCGCTCTGCTCGCGATCGATGGCACCCCGGCCCCTGGTCGGCCCGGTGGCGCGGCCACGGCGGCGTCCGCCGACGCGGCGTCCGGCGTCGACCCACTGCTTCAGGTCTTCGCGCAACTTCTTGGCATTCTTGCTCGAGAGGTCGATCTCATAGCTGACTCCGTCGAGTCCGAATTCGACCGTTTCATCGGCGGTACCTTCACCGTCGAAATCATCGACCAACGTGACGGTGACTTTCTTCGCCATCAGTTCACACTGACCCTTCTACCTGCGCTTGGTGGATACTTTTCGGCGATCGAATCTCGATCTCCAATGTGCCACACGAACCTACACCATTCAACAACGTCCCTATCGCAGGACTTCAGTTTCCGTGACGCCGAACAATCGGGAAGAGAATTGTCTCTCTAATTGACAGCCCGGTCAACGCCATCAACAACCGGTCGATGCCCATTCCGGTACCGGTCGACGGCGGCATCCCGTACTCCATTGCGGCCAGGAAATCCTCGTCGAGCACCATTGCCTCGTCGTCGCCGGCAGCGGCGGCGCGTGCCTGGGCCTCGAATCTCTCGCGTTGGATTATCGGGTCGATGAGTTCGGAGTAGCCGGTCGCCAACTCGAACTTGCGGACATAGAGATCCCACTTTTCGGTGACGCCCGGAATGCTGCGGTGAGACCGGGTCAGCGGGGTGGTCTCGACCGGAAAATCACGCACGAATGTCGGTGCCCACAGTTGATCACCGACTGTGTGTTCCCACAGTTCTTCGACCAATTTACCGTGGCCATAGCCACGATCACGGGGAATCTCCAGACCCAGGCGGCCGGCGATCTCCCAGAGCGTATCCACCGGGGTCTGCGGGGTGATCTCTTCGCCCAGTGCCTCCGACAGCGACGGATACATTTCCAGCGAGTCCCACTCACCGTCCAGGTCGTACACAGTGCCATCCGGCAATGGCACTTGGCGGGTGCCGATCGCCTCGTCGGCGACCTCCTGAATAAGCTCGCGCGTCACGACCGCGGAATCGTTGTAGTCGCCGTACGCCTGATAAGTCTCCAACATCGCGAATTCCGGTGAATGCGTCGAATCGATGCCTTCGTTGCGGAAGTTGCGATTCAACTCGAAGACCTTCTCGAAACCGCCCACCAGCGCACGCTTGAGGAACAGTTCCGGCGCGATCCTCAGGTAAAGGTCGACGTCGAGCGCATTCGAGTGCGTGACGAACGGGCGAGCGGCGGCGCCGCCGGCCAGCGTCTGCAGCATCGGCGTCTCGAGTTCGAGGAACCCGCGCCGCTCCAGCGCGTTGCGGACCGCGCGCACCACGGCCACCCGCTGGCGGGCGATACTGCGGGCCTCCGGGCGCACGATCAGGTCCACGTAGCGCTGCCGCACGCGGGCCTCTTCGCTCATCTCCTTGTGCGCCACCGGGAGCGGCCGCAATGCCTTGGAGATGATTTGCCAGGCGTCCGCGAGCACAGAGAGCTCACCCCGGCGGGAACTGATCACCTGACCGTGTACGAACACGATGTCACCGAGGTCGACGTCGGCCTTCCAGTCGTCGAGCGACTCCTGCCCGACTTCGGCGAGGCTGATCATCGCCTGCAGTTGCGTACCGTCGCCTTCCTGCAGGGTCGCGAAGCAGAGCTTGCCGGAATTACGGGCGAACACCACGCGGCCGGCGACCCCGACGACCTCTCCGGTCTGGGAGTCGACGGGCAGATCCGGGAACGCGGCACGCACTTCGGCGAGGGTGTGGGTGCGCGCGACGTCCACCGGATAGGGATCGCGGCCCTCTGCCAATAAACGTTCGCGCTTCGCCTGACGAATGCGGAACTGCTCGGGGATGTCAGGGTCGGTGTCGGGCGCGTTGTCTGCGGCGTTGTCGCTGCCGGCGGTCGGGTTCACGGGGTGCCAGCTTAACGCTGCATTCACCACTGCCCCGCACGCCGCGACCGCCACCGCAATGCCGACGCCTTTTAATGAACCCATGCGCAGCCCCATCGACTACGACGCCGTCGCGGCGCTGGCGAACGAACCCCTCGACTGGCGGTTCAAGGGGTTGCCCGCCGAATGGTGGGGCGCCACCGCCGCGCAGATCCGCGAGCGGTCACCTGAACTCTTCGCCTCCGGAGTCGTCGGCCCGGTCTGCGTCCTGCACGCCTCGGCGCTCACCCACAACCTCGTGACGATGGCCCGCTGGTGCCGCCGGCACGGTGTCGAACTCGCCCCGCACGGTAAGACGCACATGTCCCCGCAGCTGCTGGCCCGCCAGTTCGACGCCGGAGCGACCGCCGTCACCGCGGCGACGGTCGGCCAGGTGCGGATACTGCGCGCCTTCGGCGTCCGCGACGTGCTGCTGGCCAACGAGGTCGTCGACCGCGCGGGGCTGGTCTGGCTGGCGGGCGAACTCGACGCGGATCCGGACTTCCGCGTCGTGTGCTGGGCGGATTCGGTGCGGGGCGTCGAGTTGATGTCCGCGGCGCTGCAGGGGGCGCGGCGCCCGCTCGACGTGTGCGTCGAGGTCGGGATGGCCGGCGGACGCACCGGATGCCGGACCGCCGGCGAGATCGACGAGGTCGCGCGGGCGGTCGCCGCCTCCCCGCAGCTGAGGCTGGTCGGGGTCGCCGGATACGAGGCGGCGCTCGGCCACGACCTGACGGCGGACGCGCTCACCGTCGTGACGGACTATCTGGCCGACGTGCGGGCAGCGGTCGTGCGGCTGGCGGACCGGTTCGAGACCGACGACGTCCTGGTCACCGCGGGCGGCAGCACGTACTTCGATCTGGTCGCCGACGCGCTGACCGGTGACTGGCCCGCCGCGCTGACCGTGCGCACCGTGCTGCGCAGCGGGTGTTATCTGACCCATGACGACGGGCTCTACGACCGGACCTCACCGTTGCGGGCCGCCGACGCCGGCGGTCTCATCCCGGCGATGAGCGTGTGGGCCCAGGTGCTCTCGCGTCCGGAGGCCGATCTCGCGCTGGTCGGGATGGGCCGGCGCGACGTGTCCTTCGACCAGGGGCTGCCGGTGCCCAAGACGCTGCCCGGCGGCCGCGTCACCCGGCTCAACGACCAGCACGCCTACCTGAGTCTCGGCGCCGCCGACACCGGTGTCGGCGTCGGCGACTGGCTGCGGTTCGGCATCTCGCACCCGTGTACGACGTTCGACAAGTGGCCGCTGATCCCGGTGCTCGACGACGACAACCGGGTGGTCGACCTGATCCGCACGTTCTTCTAGCGGGCGGGTTTCAGGCGGCCGCGCTGGCTGTCACGGTTGCGCTCGAACACCAGGCGCAGCCCGTCGAGGGTGAGATGACGGTCGTAGTGGGCGACGGTGTGCACATCGGGCAGCACCAGCGGGGCGGTGTGCCCGGTCGCGACCACCGCCACGTCGGAGCCGGAGAACCCGTCGACGTCCTCCCGGATGCGGTTGACCAGACCGTCGACCAGACCCGCGAAGCCGAACACCGCGCCCGACTGCATGCACTCGACGGTGTTCTTCCCGATCACCGACCGCGGCCGGGTCAGTTCGACGCGGCGCAGCGCCGCCGACCTGGCTGCCGCGGCGTCCGACGACAGCTGCACGCCCGGGGCGATCGCGCCGCCCAGGAACTCCCCCTTCGCCGAGACGACGTCCACGCAGATCGACGATCCGAAGTCGACGACGATGGCCGCGGTGCCGAACCGGTGATAGGCCGCCAGGCAGTTGACGATCCGGTCCGCCCCGACCTCCTTGGGGTTGTCGACCAGCAGCGGTATCCCCGTCCGCACGCCGGGTTCGATCAGCACGTGCGGGACCGACGGCCAGTACTGCTCGAGCATCAGGCGGACCTCGTGCAGCACCGAGGGCACCGTGGACAACCCGGCGGCACCGGTCAGCCGTTCGGAGTCGTCACCGATCAGACCGTCGATGGTGAGCGCGAGCTCGTCGGCGGTGACTTCGTCTTCGGTCCGGATCCGCCACTGCTGCACCACTTTCGCGTGGTCGCCCGATCCGGAGATCAGCCCGACGGTGGTGTGGGTGTTTCGGACGTCGATCGCGAGCAGCACGGCGTTACCGCGGTGACATCAGGTCGGAGGCGGTGTCCGGCACGAGGGCGGCGTCGGCGCCGAGGTGGACCGGCTTGTTGTCCCCGTCGACGAAGACCACCCGCGGCCGGTACGCACGCGCCTCGGCGTCCGCCATGACCCCGTAGGCGATGAGGATCACCAGATCGCCGGGATGGACGAGATGGGCTGCGGCGCCGTTGATCCCGATCACCCCGCTGCCACGTTCACCGGTGATCGCGTATGTCACCAGACGGTTGCCGTTGTCGATGTCGACGATGGTGACCTGCTCACCTTCGATCAGGTCTGCCGCCTCCATCAGATCGGCGTCGATGGTGACCGAGCCGACGTAGTGCAGATCGGCCTGCGTGACGGTGGCACGATGGATCTTCGACTTCAGCATGGTGCGAAACATCAGTTCCTCCAGGGCAATTGGTGCTCAGACGAGCCGACACGCGGGTGGCCGTCGATGCCGCTCGAGGCGCCGATGTCGACCGCGATGTTGTCCAGCAGCCTGGTCCGGCCCAGCCTGGCGGCGACCAGCAGCCGGGCCGCGCCCTCGTACGGCGCCGGCCCCAGCATCGGGTCGCGCACCTCCAGGTAGTCGACCTCGATCGTGGGGACCTCGTCGAGTACGGCGCGCGCCGCGTCGAGGGTGGCGGCCGCACCGCCGGAGGCGGCGTACATCCCGGCCAGCAGAGCGGCCGACAGGGCGCCTGCGTGTTCCCGCTCGACCTCGTCGAGGTAACGGTTGCGGGACGACAGCGCGAGCCCGTCGGCCTCCCGCACCGTCGGCACCCCGACGATGCGGGTGTCGATGTTCAGGTCGTCGACCATCTGCCGGATCAGCACCAGCTGCTGGTAGTCCTTCTCACCGAAGAAGGCGCGATCGGGCCGCACGATCTGCAGCAGCTTGCACACCACCGTGAGCACACCGGCGAAATGGCCGGGCCGCGAAGCACCTTCGAGGTCGTCGCCGAGCGGGCCCGGCTGCACGGCGGTCCGGGTACCGTCGGGATACATGTCGGCGGCCGTGGGCGTGAACGCGATCTCGACGCCTTCGGCGCGCAGCGCCGCGAGGTCGTCGTCCAGTGTGCGCGGGTAGGCGTCGAGGTCCTCCCCCGCGCCGAACTGCAGCGGGTTGACGAAGATCGACACCACGACGACGGCGCCCTGGACGCGTTTGGCGGCGCGAATCAGCGTGAGGTGTCCCTCGTGCAACGCGCCCATCGTCGGTACGAGCATGATGCGCCTGCCGGTGCTGCGCAGGGCACGGGTCACGTCGGCCACGTCGCGCGGTGCGCTGAAGACATTGAGCTCACCCTTGGTGAACTGTGCGGGCCTGCGGGCGATCACGACTGCACCGCCAGGGCCGCCATGACCTCGTCGGATGCGTGGGCCCGCTGCGCGGTGCGCAACGAATTGGTCCGGTACGCCTCCGCCAGTTCGGGATTCACCTCGGCCAGGGCACGAAGGTGCGCACTGACCGCGGCGGCGTCCCCGCGGGCGACCGGCCCCGTCAACGCGGCCTGGCCACGCTGCAACGCGTTCTCGAGTGAGGCCCGGGCCAGCGGCGCGATCACCCGCTCGGCGATTCCACCCGGTGCGTCCCCGACGAGTTCCTGACCCAACAGTTCCTGCCCCCACAGTGCGGACCGCAATGCCTCGACCGCGTCGAGGATCACGGTGGTGACGTGATTACCTGCGTGTGCCAGCGCGGCGTGGTACAGCGCGCGGGCGTCTTCTCGCACCCGGAACGGCTCGCCGCCGATCTCGAGTACCAACGACTGGGCGACCGCGTATCCGACGTCGTCGGCGGCGGTGACGCCGAAGCAGGCGCCGGGCAGCCGGGCGATGTCCTCATCGGCGCCGGTGAAGGTCATGGCCGGATGGATGGCCAGCGGTATGCAGCCCTGTTCGGCCAGCGGTGTGAGGATGCCGACGCCGTTGGCCCCCGAGGTGTGGGCGACGATCGCACCGGGGCGGACCGCACCGGTGGCCGCCAGGCCTGCGACCACTGCGGCGAGTTCAGCGTCCGGGACGGCGAGCAGCAGCAGTTCGGCGCGGCCGGCGACGTCGTGGATCGGCAGCACCGCGGTGTCGGGCAGCCGGCGCTCGGCGCGCTGGCGGGAGGCCTGCGAGATCGCGCTGCAGGCGACGACGACATGTCCGGCGTGTTCGAGTGCGACGCCCAGCGCGGTGCCGACGCGGCCCGCGGAGATGATCCCGACCGACAGCCGGGCCGGACGCAGTCCGTCGGGCGGACCCCACGACGGCGCAGGGGGCTGCTCCATTGCAGGCGACCTCGCAAATCTCACGTTCCCACTTCGTTCCGGTCCTGCGAGTGCGGGTACCGGACGGTCGCTAGCAGATTAGCTCACGGTTCGCGGCGCCGACGACCGCCGCCCGCGGTGGGGCTGGCCTGCAGCCGCGCGAGCAGGTCGGCGACGGATTGGCCGCCGGTGTCCTCCACGCTGCGACGCCGACGGGCGCGGGCCTCTTCGGCCGACTCCTCGTGCGCGGCGGGCGCCGGCTCGGGAGCCGGCGCGGGGCCGGCCGGTTCAGCGGTGTCGGCCGGCGCGGAGTGCTTACCGCGGCGGGGTTCGGGTTCGGGTTCGGGCTCCGGCTCCGGTTCCGGCTGCGGCGTTGTCGCCACCGGTTCGGGCGCCGGGGTGGGTTCGGGCGTCTGAGCCGGCTCGGGTACCGGCTCCTGGGCCCGGCGACGTCCGACGTACTCCTGCGGTGGCTCCTCCTCGGCGACCGGAGCCGCCCAGTGGCTTCCCGGCGCTCCGGCCGGGATCCACTGGCCCTCGGCGGGCACCGGTTGCCAGCCGCCGGCCGGTGCGGGTTCCGGCTCGGGCGGCGCGGGACGCTGCCACGACGTCGGCACCGGCTGCGGCGTGATGCCGGGATCGGTGGCCGGTTCGGGTTCGGGTTCAGGGATCGGTGGTGGCGGCGGCGCGGCCTGCGCGGCTGCGGGCGGTTCCTCCGCGCGGCGCCGCCTGCCGCCCCGTTCCTGCGGCTGCGGCTCGGCGTCCGAGGCACGCCGGTGCGCACCCCCGAAGCCGGGCGGGGGCACCCAATCCGGTTCGGGTGGCTGCGGTTCGGCCGGCACGTCGATGATCGGGCTTTCCTCGGTGCGCGACTCGCTCTCGTCGACGTCGTCTTCGCGCAACATCTCGTCGAGCCTGCTGCTGCTGACCCGGCCGGTGGTCTCGTTGTCCGGCGCCCAGTCGCTGTAGGCGCGCACCGTGGTGCGGTCGTGTTCGATCGCCGGCCGATGCGCCAGGTCGGTGTCGAACAGGATCTCGAGGTTGGTGCGCAGCGCGGCGAGTTCGGCGCGCAGCGCGGCCACCTCGTCGGCGGCCTGGGCCTGCAGTTCGGAGGCCAGCTCGCGGCGCAGCTGCGATTCGACGGTCAGCTCGTACTCGCGGCGCGCCGAGATCTCGCGGTCCAGCTGGAGGTCGTAGACGAGTTTGAGATCGCGGGCCTTCGCCTGATCGTGGTCGCTTTGCCGGCGGTAGATCACCGAGACGAACGCGGCGGCCACTGCCGCCCACAACGCCAGGATGACGGCCAGTTTGAGTAACTCCACCCGGTTGGTGAACACCAGCGCAGAACTTGCCAGGATCGCCAGCACCAGCAACACTGTCAGCAGCATCCAGCCCGGTCTGCGATTGCCGCGCCGAGAGCGCGGTCCGCGGGGCAGGACAGTCATGGGCCGACTGTACTCGCCACAGGTCATCGAGCGTGTCGACCCGCGCGGCGATTCGACCGCCTGCCCGCGGAAGCGATCAGTCCGTGGCGGCGTCCGGGTCTTCGGGCGGTTCCGGCGGCGACTTGCAGCAATGCTGAAGCCAGAGTCCGGCAACCATGAGTGCGAGCGCGCTGACCGCCGCGACCACCACGCCTGCGGTGTCCTCACCGGCCGCCCGCAACGCACCGCGCTGCGGCAGCAGCTGCAACAGGATTCCGGTCCACCAGCCGAACACCGGCGCCCCCACCCATGCCGACGCCTTCGCGATCACCACCGAGCGCGCCACCGCGAGCGGATGCAGGCGGCCGGGACCGTCGCCTATCTCACCGTCGCGGATCTTGTTGCGCACGTTGACGCCCCACACCGCGATCGCGGCGGCGACGCCGAGCAACGACAGTCCCGTCCACAATGTGATCGGCGGGAACAGCCGCGGATAGGCGAGCACCGCGGCGAGGTAGCCGACGACTCCGGCCACCAGCACCGCGGCGGCCAGGTCGCGTTTCCGGGTCGGACCCATCAGTCGGCCGCGAGCTCCGCGTGCAGCGTCAGATCGGTGAGCCGGACACCCGAGCGCTCTGCGGGGTCGAGTTCCTCCAGCCACAACGACACCGGGCGCATCGTGCCCGCCACGGTCAGCGTCGCCTCCGGATCGGCCGCCAGCCACGGCATCAGCACGAACGCCCGCAGATGCGCGTACGGATGCGGCAGCGTGAGTTCGGCGGTGGCCGAACGCACTTCGGTGTCCCCGTCATGGCAGGTGACGATGTCGACGTCGAGGGTGCGCGGTCCCCAGCGCTGTCCGCGGATGCGGTCGGCGGCCTGTTCAAGCTCCTGACCCCAGCGCAGCCAGTTGTGGCAGTCCTTGGCCGGATCGTCGGCGATGAGCACCGCGTTGAGGAACGGGCCCTGTTCGACGCCGCCCCACGCCTCGGTCTCGTAGATCGGTGACACCGCCCGCACGGTGTCACCGAGGGCGTCGACCACCGACTGCAACCGGGTCAGGCGGTCACCCACGTTCGACCCGATCGACAGCACGACTCGTGTCATCTGCGCTCCTGCTCCTCCCGTACCCGGGTCCGGTGCGCCACCACTGCGACATCCGAGAAGCTCAGCGGGATGGGCGCTTCCGGTTTGTGGACGACCACCTCGACGGCGTCGATGCGGTCGTCGCTCATCACGTCGTCGGCGATCTCGGCCGCGACGGTCTCGATCAGGTCCCTGGGCGGGCCGGCCACGATGTCGTGCGCCCGCTGCGCCAGGCCGCCGTAGTCGACGGTGTCGGCGAGGTCGTCGCTGGCCGCGGCCGCGCTGAGGTCGAGCCACACCGTCAGGTCGATCACGAAGTCCTGCCCGTCGCGACGCTCGTGGTCGAAGACGCCGTGGTGACCGCGAACGGTCAAGCCGCGCAGTTCGATCCGGTCAGTCACCGCCACCGCCCTCCCAGGCCTCCACCACTTTCAAGGCGTCCACCGAGGCGCGGACGTCGTGCACCCGCACCCCCCACGCGCCGTGCTGGGCGGCCAGTGCCGATATGACCGCCGTGGCGGTCTCCCGGCCGTCGGGCGGACGCGCCGCGCCGTAGGCGTCGGCGAGCAGCGCGCCGAGGAAGCGTTTGCGCGACGCTCCCACCAGCACCGGGATCTCGGTGGCCACCAGCTCGGGCAGCGCGTGCAGCAGCGCCCAATTGTGTTGTCCGGTCTTGGCGAAACCAAGGCCCGGGTCGATGATCAGGTTCAGCGGGTCCACCCCCGCCGCGACGGCGGCGTCCACACCGGCCAGCAGCTCCGCGCGCACCTCGGCGACGACGTCGTCGTACACCGGCACCCGGTGGGGGTGTTCGGCGTCCACCGAACGCCAGTGCATCAGGATCCACGGCACCCGGGCTTCGGCGACCACCCGCGCCATATCGGGATCGGCCCGTCCGCCGGACACGTCGTTGACGATCGCGGCGCCGTGTTCGAGGGCGGCGGCGGCCACCCGCGCCCGCATCGTGTCGATACTCACCGTGATGCCGGCCGCGGAGAGCGCCTCGACCACGGGCACGACGCGGGCGATCTCGACGTCCGGGTCGACGCGGGTCGCACCAGGACGGGTCGATTCGCCGCCGACGTCGATGATCGCCGCGCCCTCGGCGGCCAGCGCCACACCGTGCGCGACGGCGCGGCCCGCGTCGAGGAACAATCCTCCGTCGGAGAACGAGTCGTCGGTGACGTTGACGACCCCCATCACCTGCACCCCTGCGGCGCTCACTTCCGCAGAATCAGATCCAGCGCCTCGGCCCGCGAAGCCTTGTCGGTCTTGAACTGGCCGCGGACCGCTGAGGTCGTGGTGGTGGCGCCGGGCTTGCGAATGCCGCGCATGGCCATGCAGAGATGCTCGGCCTCCATCACCACGATCACCCCGCGGGGGTCGAGTTTGCGCATCAGGGCGTCGGCGACCTGGGCGGTCAGCCGTTCCTGGACCTGCGGCCGCTTCGCGTACAGGTCGACAACGCGTGCCAACTTGGACAGTCCGGTCACGCGGCCGTCGACGCCGGGGATGTACCCGACGTGGGCGACGCCGTGGAAGGCCACGAGGTGGTGTTCGCAGGTCGAGTACATCGGGATGTCCTTGACCAGCACCATCTCGTCGTGCTGCTCGTCGAACGTGGTGTTCAGGACGTCATCGGGGTCGACGTAGAGGCCCGCGAACATCTCGCGGTACGCACGCGCCACCCGCGCCGGGGTGTCGATCAGCCCGTGCCGGTCCGGATCCTCCCCGACGGCGATCAGCAGCTCACGCACCGCTGCCTCCGCACGCTGCTGGTCGAAATCCGCGATGTTGACCGTGGCCGAATCGTGCGACCGCGTCATCGAGGCCTCCTTGTGAAATTGTCAGTTCTGCGCGGGCGGGTTGGGACGGTCGCCCCGACGGTCGCCGTCGCGTCCCGGTTCCTGCTGGGGGTCGCGCGGCGGGTTGCCGCCCTGCGGCTGATGCCCCGGCTGCGGATAGTTCTGGTACGGCGGATACGGCTGCTGCTGCTGGCGGCGCGGATCGTGCCAGGCCGGCGGGTTCGGCGGCGGATACCAGTACCCGCCCTGTTGACCCGACGGCTGCTGCGGCGGCGGCCAGCCCGGGGCGTGCCAGCCGGCGGGCGCACCGTAGTCCGGCTGCGTGGCGCCGTTGGGCGAACCGTTGGACCCGTTCGATCCGTTCGACCCGTTGTTGCGGGCCGCTTCCTCGGCGGCCTTGCTGGCCGCCGCGATGGCCGCCTTGAACGCGGGCTCCGGTTTGGGCTGCGGCCATTCCTCGCCGCGTTCGATCGCCAGCTCGCCGGGGGTCTTGATCGGCGGCTTGTCCGACGGCACCCGGCCGCCGAAGTCGTCGAACATGGTCAGGCGGGGACGCTTCTTCACGTCGCCGAAGATGGCCTCGAGCTCGACGCGGTGCAGGGTCTCCTTCTCCAGGAGTTCACCGGCCAGGGTGTCGAGGACGTCGCGGTATTCGGTGAGGATCTCCCACGCCTCGGTGTGGGCGGCCTCGATGAGTTTGCGGACTTCGTCGTCGATGATCTGCGCGACCTCGTGGCTGTAGTCCGACGAGGTGCCCATGGTGCGGCCGAGGAACGGGTCGCCGTGCTCGGTGCCGTACCGGACCGCGCCGAGCTTGCTGCTCATGCCGTACTCGGTGACCATCGCGCGCGCGATCTTGGTGGCCTGCTGGATGTCGGACACCGCACCGGTGGTGGGCTCGCGGAACACGAGCTCTTCGGCGGCGCGGCCACCCATGGCGAAGACGAGCCGCGAGATCATCTCCGACCGGGTCATCAGGCCCTTGTCGTCCTCGGGGACGGCGACGGCGTGGCCGCCGGTGCGGCCCCGGGCCAGGATCGTCACCTTGTAGATGGGCTCGATGTCGGGCATCGCCCAGGCTGCCAGGGTGTGGCCGCCCTCGTGGTAGGCGGTGATCTTCTTCTCGTGCTCGCTGATGATGCGGCTCTTGCGGCGCGGGCCGCCGACGACGCGGTCGACGGCTTCCTCGAGCGCCAGCCCCGTGATCACGGTGCCGTTCTCGCGCGCGGTGAGCAGCGCGGCCTCGTTGATGACGTTGGCCAGATCGGCGCCGGACATGCCGACGGTGCGCTTGGCCAGGCCGTCGAGGTCGGCGTCGGGCGCCATCGGCTTGCCCTGCGAGTGCACCTTGAGCACGGCGCGGCGGCCGGCGAGGTCGGGGCTGGTGACCGGGATCTGCCGGTCGAACCGGCCCGGCCGCAGGAGGGCGGGGTCGAGGATGTCGGGGCGGTTGGTGGCCGCGATCAGGATGACGCCCTGGCGGTCGCCGAAGCCGTCCATCTCGACGAGCAGCTGGTTGAGCGTCTGCTCGCGCTCGTCGTGGCCGCCGCCGAGGCCGGCGCCGCGCTGGCGGCCGACGGCGTCGATCTCGTCGACGAAGATGATGCAGGGACTGTTCTGTTTGGCCTGCTCGAACAGGTCGCGCACGCGGGAGGCGCCGACGCCGACGAACATCTCGACGAAGTCCGAACCGGAGATCGTGAAGAACGGGACACCGGCCTCACCGGCGACGGCGCGGGCGAGCAGGGTCTTACCGGTGCCGGGCGGACCGTAGAGCAGCACGCCCTTGGGGATCTTGGCGCCCAGCGCCTGGTAGCGCGACGGGTTCTGCAGGAAGTCCTTGATCTCGTAGAGCTCTTCGACGGCCTCGTCCACGCCAGCGACGTCGGCGAACGTCGTCTTGGGCATGTCCTTGGAGAGCTGCTTGGCGCGTGACTTGCCGAAGCCGAAGCCCATCCGGCCGCCGGTCTGCATGCGGGAGAAGAAGACGAACAACGCGACCAGCAGCAGCAGCGGAAGCATGTAGATGAGGAGCGACCCCAGCACGCTGCCCTGGTTGACGACGGTGTTGACCTTGACGTTCTTGTCCTGCAGCGACTCGAACAGCGTGACCGCGTAGCCCGTCGGGTACTTGGTGAGGATCTTGTCGCTGTCCTCGGTGTCGCCGTTGCCGCTCTTGAGCTCCAGGCGGAGCTGCTGTTCGCGGTCGTCGATCTGGGCGCTGTTGACGTTGTCGCCGTTGATCTGGGCGATCGCCACCGAGGTGTCGACAGGCTTGTATCCGCGGGTGTCGTCACTGAAATAAAAGAACGACCAGCCCAGCAACAACACGACCGCTATCACGATCAGCGTGCGGATCACATTTTTCCGGTTCATCTTCTCCTAGGCCCGCAGAAGTACCTGCCGGGCCACGTCCTTCCGATACGTGCAGCTGGGATTAGTTCAGGCTACCGCTAGACCAACGTTCGGTTGTTCCCGACGGCTTGCCGACGGCTTGCCGACGGCTTGCCCGCGGCTTGCCGACGCCGAGTTCTACGCCAGGGTCGTCGATCTGCGCTTGAGTTCAAGGGGTCGATGCAACAGCTGGTGGGTTTGAGAGTAAATCGTCGAGTGCTTCGGATGGGGTTCGCCAGCCGAGTGTTTTGCGG
>JBNMQY010000062.1:0-24453 GCA_050205415.1 Mycolicibacterium litorale | reverse complement strand
CGGTGGGGCGGTCTGGGTGACGGTCTGCGTCTCGGGCGCCGGGATCTGCGGCGCGGGGCTGTCGGCCGGGGGCGGCGCGACGGGCGCGGGCGCCTCCGTCGTGGTCGTGGTGGTGGGGGCGTCCGTGGCGGGTGCGGTGCCGTCGTCGCGATTGACGAGCAGCACCGCCGCCGCCAGTGCCGCGAGCACCGCGGCCGCCCCGATTCCCAGGGCCACCGGCGTCCGCCGATACCACGGCACCGCGGCGGGCCGGCGCTCGTCGGCCGATTCCGGCGGACCGAACAGGAACCGCGGACGCACGTCGGCCGCATCCGGATCGGCCTCATCTGCGGCGGGAGCGACGTCCGGGATGTCGTCGGCCTCCGACCACGCCAGCGCGCGGAACGTGCTCGACTGCGCGGTGTCGTCGACGACCGGTGCGGCGGCCGCGGCCGGTGCGGCCGCGGCGAGCGCGGTGCGGTCGTCGTCGGGGCCGCGGACCGCGGTCAGCCCGGCACCGATCGCCGCCGCGAGCTCGGGTTGGCGGCTGGTGACCACCGGAACCCGGAAGCTCTCCGACAACATCGTGGTGACGATCGGGATGCGGGCGCCACCACCGGCGGTGGCGACCGCCACCAGCTCGGCCGGCCGGACACCGGCGCGCTCCAGGCTGCTGTGCACGACACCCACCAGATCGCCGAGTGGCCGGCGCACGACGTCGTCGAGTTCGGCGCGGGTGAGCCGGACTTCGCCGGTGTGTCCGGGCAGCTCCACGGTCAGCGCAGTGACGGTCTCGGTGGAGAGCCGCTCCTTGGCGCCACGGCACGCACTGCGCAACCGGGTCAGCGAGCCAAGGGCCGAGGTGCCCGACAGATCCACCGACCCGGCGGCGGACAGGCCGGCGATGACGTGGGTGAGCAGGGCCTGGTCGATCGCGTCTCCGGACAGGTCGAGGTGGCGCGCGGTGGGCGCGATCGGGCGTAGTTCCTCCGCGTCGGCGAGGGTGACGCTGGTTCCGGAGCCGCCGAAGTCGCACAGCGCCACCACGCCGCGGGCGGGCAGCCCGGGCTCGTCCCGCAGTGCGGTCAGCGACGCCGCCGCATCGGAGAGAAGCGGGGTCGACGGTCCGAATTCGGGGACCTCGGCCAGCGCGGTGCGCAGCGCGTGCACGGCGCCGTCGTGCCAGTGGGCGGGATGGGTCACGGCGATCGGGTCGACCGGTTGGCGGCCGCGGGTGAGCGCGTAGAGCACGGCCCGCAGGGCGTCGGCGGTCAGTGCCTCCCCGCGGTGGCTGGTCCCGTCGGCGGCGAGGATCGCGACCGGATCACCCACCCGGTCGACGAAATCGCCGACGACGACTCCCGGCTCGTCGAGTCGCGGGTTCTCGCCCGGTACCCCGACCTCGGGCGGGCGGTGCCCGAACAGCGCGAGGACCGGTGTGCGACGCACCGCGGCGCGACCCACCACCACGGCCGCCAACGCGGTCGCACCGATAGACAGGCCGATTCCGTCCGGCATCAGCGGATCGTGCCCGCGCCGGCGATCAGCGGTAGATCCAGGGCCGTCACCCAACCCGGCCGCAGGTCGTTGACGGCCGGTACCGCGTTGAGCGCGCGCATCCCAGTGGCCAGGCAGCCCGCCGCGGCGGCATCGCGTCCGGAGCCGTCGGTGAACCGGAACGCCGTCTCCTGCACGATGCTGGGTGTGCCGTCGATCTCGACGCGATAGACGTCGTTCTGCGTGCCCGACGGCCAGTCCGGGGCCGCGTCGTGGCCGATCCGGTTGACGTGTTCGAGTTGGATGCGGGTCTCACCGCGGTACACGCCGTTGATGGTGAACCGCACGGCGGCGACGTTGCCCGCCTCGATCACGCCCTTGGCGCTCTTGCGGTCGGTCGGGGTCACCCACTTGTCGTAGGTGGTGGTGATCTCGTCGAGCATGATGCCCGCCGCGTGGGCGATCATGGGAACCGTTGCCCCCCAGGCGAAGACGAGGATGTCCGGCGTCTCGAGCAGGGCTCGGTGCTCGGGCGGCCTGCCGATGCCCATCTCGTTCTCGTAGTCACCGGTGTAGTTGGTGTAGTCGAGCAGTTCGGCGGCGCGGACGCGGTTGACCTCGGCGCACACCCCCATCAGCGTCATCGGGAACAGATCGTTGGCGAAGCCGGGGTCGATGCCGGTGGTGAAGCACGACGACTCCCCGAGTTCGCAGGCCTCGGTCACCGGCACGATCCACTCCGGCGGGTTGAGGTGCATGGTCGGCCACACCCACGGCGTCATCGCCGTCGAGCACACGTCGATCCCGGCGCGCAGGAACCGGGTGATCAGTGCGATGTTCGCGTCGGCGTGCGCCGCGGTGGGCCCGAAGTGCACCAGTGCGTCCGGCCGCAGCGCGATGAGCTCGTCGGCGTCGTCGGTGGCGGTCACGCCGAGCGACCGGCCGAGCCCGCAGATCTCCCCCGCGTCGCGGCCGACCTTGTCCGGGTTGCTCACCCCGACGCCGACGAGTTCGAACAGCGGATGCCGGTCGATCTCGGCGATCACCATCTTCCCGACGAAGCCGGTGCCCCACACCACGATCCGCTTGGCCATACGCCGCCTTCCGTCGACTTGGGTTCACCATAGGGTGCGCGGGCGCCGCGGCGGCTAGATTCAGTCGCCATGACGAGTGTGGACGGCGGCCCGCTGACCGGGCGACGGGCACTGGTGACCGGCGGATCGCGCGGTATCGGGGCGGAGATCGTGCGGCGCCTGGCGTTCGACGGGGCCGCGGTGGCCTTCACCTACGGGTCGTCGGTGGCCGATGCGGACAAGGTGGTGGTCGACGTGTCCCGCGGCGGCGGCCGGGTGCTGCCGATCCGCGCGGACAGTTCGGACGCCGGGCAGATCGCGCAGGCCGTCGACGAGACGGTGACCCGGCTCGGCGGCCTCGACATCCTGGTGAACAACGCGGGGGTGGCCTACCTGGGCCCGGTCGAGTCGTTCCCCCTCGACGAGTTCGACCGGCTGGTCGCGGTCAACGTGCGCGGGGTGTTCGTGGCCATCCAGTGCGCGGTCCCCCATCTCGGTGACGGCGGGCGCATCGTCAACATCGGCAGCATCAACGCCGACCGGGTGCCGACGGCCGGCCTGTCGGTGTACGCGATGACGAAGGCCGCAGTGGCGGGGCTGACGCGCGGGCTCGCCCGCGAACTGGGCCCGCGCGGTATCACGGTCAACAACGTCCAGCCCGGGCCTATCGCCACGGACATGAACCCCGCCGAGGGTGAGTTCGCCGACGCCGCAACGAAACTCACGGCCGTCGGACACTACGGGCAGACCGCCGACGTGGCCGGCGTGGTGAGCTATCTGGCCGGACCGGACGCCGGCTACATCACCGGCGCCAACTGGAACGTCGACGGCGGCTTCACGGTCTAGCGCTAGAAGCAGCGCCGCAGTCCACCCGGCTCGCAGATCAGCGGGTACCTGTCGACGGGGGTGTTCAGCGGACCCTTGTATGCGAGCGTGAACGGCGTCCTGATCATGGTGGCCGGCAACTCGCCGTTGCAGCCCGGCGGGTGGGTGGCGGTGCGCGTGCCGGTCATGGTGTCGGTATTGAACTCGTAGATCTCGGTGAGCTGCAACGGACTGCCGTCGGAGCACGTCACGCCGTCGGCGATCGTGGTGTCGTAGGCCCAGACGCCGTTGGTCATCACGGCATCCCCGCCCTTCACGCCGGGGAACGCCTGGACGTGCAGTCGGCATCCGACCGGCAGGTACAGCGGTTCGCGCAGATCACCCACGGTGGGCACACAGGACGGGAAGATCGTCCACTCCCCGGTCAGGCCGTTCTCCGGCTGGGTGTAGGTGTACACCCCTTCCAACGCCTGCTGGTCGGCCTGCGCCGGACCGGCGGCGCCGACCGCCGCGCCGAGCGCCAGGACCGCGGCGGCTATCACTCGAGTCAGGGTCGTCATCGGGGTCAGTATGGCAGTCGGTCGCCCGGACCGTGAGCCGTTCACCCACGCGGCGTTTGCGATCACGACCATTGGGGGTAACAAGCGTCTGAATGCCCGGTTGATCTTGAGGTGGTCGTGATGCGGCGTGACACGGTGAGGGCTGCCGTTGCGGCGCTCACCGTGGCGTTACTGGTCGCGATGACGGGGTGTTCCACCGGTGAGCGGGTCGACCTCGGCGACGCCGCATCGGGCAACCTCATCGCCGCGATCGCGGGCGAACCCGATCAGCTCGACCCGCACAAGACGTCGGCGTACTTCTCCTTCGAGGTGCTCGAGAACGTCTTCGACACCCTGGTCGAGCCCGACGCGAACCTGGAGATGCGCCCGGCACTGGCGGAATCGTGGGAGGTCAGCCCCGACCAGCGGGTGTGGACGTTTCACCTGCGCCGCGGCGTCACGTTCCACGACGGCAGCCCGTTCACCGCCGACGACGTCGTCTACTCCTACCGGCGCATCATCGACGAGGAACTCACCAACGTCGACAAGTTCGCCGCGGTCACCGAGGTCACCGCCGTCGATCCGGCCACCGTGCGCATCACCGTCGACAAACCCACCCCGAACCTGCTGACCAATCTCGGCGGTTTCAAGGGGATGTCCATCGTGTCGCGGGCCAACGTCGACAGCGGACGCATCGCCACCCATCCCGTCGGCACCGGACCGTTCTCCTTCGCGGGCGCCACCAGCGGTGACTCGATCACGTTGCGCGCCAACCCGTCGTACTGGGGCGGCCCCCCGCGTGTCTCGGGCGTGACGTTCCGCTTCATCTCCGAACCGTCGACGGCGTTGTCGGCGCTGCAGGCCGGGGAGGTCGACTGGACGGATTCGATCCCGCCGCAACGCGTTTCGCAACTGCGCGACGACGACTCGCTGCGGCTGGCCGTCACACCGAGCAACGACTACTGGTACCTCGCGCTCAACGGGGCCAGGCCACCGTGGAACGACGTGCGGGTCCGACAGGCGATCGCCTACGGCATCGACCGTGACGCCATCGTCGCCGCGACCAGCTACGGCACCGCCGCGAAGAACCAGCTCGCGATCCCCGAGGGCAATCCCTGGTACACCCCCTACGACACCTACTCCTACGACATCGAGAAGGCCAAAACGCTGCTCGCCGAGGCCGATGCGAAACCGGGCAACCTCGACATGCTCGTCACGAGCGAGTATCCGGAGACCGTCACCGCGGCGCAGATCATCGCCGACAACCTCGCCCCGCTGGGCATCACCGTCGACATCCGCACCGTCGACTTCGCCACCTGGCTCGACGAGCAGAACAACGGCAACTTCGACATGCTGATGATGGGTTGGCTCGGCAACATCGACCCCGACGACTTCTACTACGCCCAGCACCACACCAACGGCACCAGCAACGCCCAGAAATTCTCCGACCCCGAGGTGGACCGGCTGCTCGACGCCGGACGGGTGGAGACCAACCGCGAGGTTCGCCGGGACGGCTACGCGAAGGCCGCCACCCGGATCGCCGATGAGGTCAGCTACATCTACCTCTACAACCCGTCGGTCATCCAGGCGTGGACGCCGGCCCTGTCGGGGTACGAGGCGCGCCGCGACGGTGCGGTCCGGTTCCGCGGCGCCGTCCTCGGTGAGGACGACAACTCATGACGGCGGTGATCACACATCCGGTCGTACGGTTCCTCGCGCGGCGGGTGGCCTACTCGGTCGTGGTGCTCATCGGTGTGCTGATCGTGGTGTTCGCGCTCGTGCAACTGGTCCCCGGCGACCCCGTGCGCATCGCGCTGGGCACCCGCTACACCCCGGAGGCCTACGAGGCGCTGCGGTCGGCCAGCGGGCTGGACCGGCCACTGATCGTGCAGTTCTTCAGTTATCTCGGCAATGCCCTGACCGGCGATCTGGGGGTCAGCTTCCGCAACGGCGACCCGGTCACCGCGACCCTCCTAGACCGACTGCCCGCCACCGTCTCGCTCGGCCTGGTCGGCATCGGGTTCGCCCTGCTCGTCGCCGTACCCGCGGGCATCTGGGCGGCGCTGCGCGAGGGACGCGTCAGCGATGCGATCGTGCGCATCACCAGCCAGTTCGGTGTCTCGATCCCCGACTTCTGGCTCGGCATCCTGCTGATCGCCCTGTTCTCCTCGACGCTCGGGTGGCTCCCGACGTCGGGCTACCGCCCGCTGTTCGGCGATCCGGCCGGCTGGCTGAGCCACATCGTCCTGCCCGGCCTGACGGTCGGGCTGGTGGCGGCGGCGATCATGACCCGCTACATCCGCTCGGCGGTGCTCGAAGTGGCCTCGATGGGCTACGTGCGCACCGCCCGGTCCAAAGGCCTGCCGCCCCGGATCGTCACACTGCGCCACACGGTGCGCAACGCGCTGATCCCGGTGCTCACCATCACGGGCATCCAGCTCGCCACCATCCTCGGCGGCGTCATCGTCGTCGAAGTCGTGTTCGCCTGGCCCGGACTGGGCCGGCTGGTCTACAACGCGGTCGCCGCCCGCGACTACCCCGTCATCCAGGGCGCGGTGCTGCTGATGGCCGCCCTGTTCCTGCTCATCAACCTGATCGTGGACGCGCTGTACGCGGTCGTCGACCCGAGGATCCGGCTGTCATGACCGCGCCGGCCGAAGAGACCCGGACCGCCTCGTGGCGGCTGCTGCTCGGCAATCCCGTCACGGTCGTCAGCGTGACGATCCTCGCGGTGGTCGCCGTCGTCGCGGTGTTCGCGCAGTGGTTGATCCCCTACGGCGTCAACGACATCGACGTGCCGAACGCGCTGCAATCGCCCAGCGGCGGGCACTGGTCCGGTACCGACGAGCTCGGCCGTGACGTGTTCTCCCGCGTCCTGGTCGCGATCCAGGCGTCCATGCGGGTCGCCGTCGTCAGTGTGGCGTTCGCCGTGGTCGTCGGGGTGACGATCGGAGTGCTGGCGGGATACCGCGGCGGCTGGCTCGACACGGTGTTCATGCGCATCGTCGACGTGATGTTCGCGTTCCCGGTGCTGCTGCTGGCGCTGGCGATCGTGGCGATCCTGGGGCCGGGGGTGACGACGACGATCCTGGCGATCGGGATCGTCTACACCCCGATCTTCGCGCGGGTGGCCCGGGCGAGCACGCTGTCGGTGCGGGTGGAGCCGTACGTGGCGGTGTCGCGGACGATGGGCACCGGTCACCTCTACATCCTGACCCGCCATGTGCTGCCCAACATCTCCGGACCGCTGATCGTGCAGACGTCGATCTCGCTGGCGTTCGCGATCCTGTCGGAGGCCGCGCTGTCGTTCCTGGGTCTGGGCATCCAGCCGCCGCAGCCGTCGCTGGGCCGGATGATCTTCGACTCGCAGGGCTTCGTCACGCTGGCGTGGTGGATGGCGGTCTTCCCCGGTGCCGCGATCTTCGTGATCGTGCTGGCCTTCAACCTGCTCGGGGACGGGCTGCGCGATGTGCTGGACCCCAAGCAGCGCACCATGATCGAGGCGCGGAGAAAGCAATGACCGGACCTGTCCTCGACGTCACCGATCTGACGGTGCGGATCGGCCGCCGCGACATCGTGCGCGGCATCTCCTTCACCGTGGAGCGGGAGAAGACACTCGGCATCGTCGGTGAGTCGGGGTCGGGGAAATCGATGTCGGTGCTGGCCGCGACGGGTCTGCTGGACGCTCCGGGGGCACGGGTCAGCGGGTCGAGCCTGCTCGGCGGGCAGACGTCGACCCAGCTGGTCGGGGCGTCGGCCCGCACCCTGCGGAGCGTGCACGGTGGCCGCATCGGGTTCGTGTTCCAGGACCCGGGCACCTCGCTGAACCCGTTGCTGACGCTGGAACGCCAGATCACCGAATCCCTGGAGGCGCACCGGAACATGACCCGCCGGCAGGCGCGGGAGCGGGCGCTCGAGCTGCTCACCGCCGTCGGGCTGCCCGAGCCCGAGCGCCGCCTGGACTCCTACCCGCACCAGCTCTCCGGCGGACAGCGCCAGCGCGTGATGATCGCGATCGCCCTGGCCTGCGATCCGGAACTGCTCATCGCCGACGAACCGACCACCGCGCTCGACGTCACCACCCAGGCGCAGATCATCGAACTGGTGCGAAACCTGCAGCGGGACTTCGGCACCGCGGTCGTGTGGATCAGCCACGACCTCGGCGTGATTGGACAGGTCGCCGACGATGTCACCGTCCTGCAGAACGGGACCGCGGTCGAGCAGGCGCCGGTCCTCGACCTCTTCGACAGACCGCGCCACGACTACACCCGCGAACTGCTGGCGGCGCGTCCGCTCGTCGGCGGTGACGGTCCCCCGCCCGCCGATCCCGACGCTCCTGTACTGCTGGAGGTCGACGGCCTCGATGTGCGGTTCGACGTCTCCGGTCCCACCGGAAGCTCGACTGTGCATGCGGTGCAGGACCTTTCGTTCCGCATCCGCCGCGGCCACACGCTGGGCCTGGTCGGTGAGTCCGGATCCGGCAAGTCGACGGTCGCCGCGGCGCTGACCGGTCTGGTGACCCCGCTCGGCGGCTCGGCGTCGCTGGACGGTGTCGACGTGTTCGCGGTGCGTGGCGCCGACGAGAAGGCGTTGCGGCGGCGGATCAGCCTGGTGTTCCAGGATCCGTTCTCCTCGTTGAACTCCCGGATGCGGGTGGGGGCGGCGATCGGTGAGCCGCTGGCCGTGCACAAGCTGGCCGAGGGGCGCGCCGGTCGCCGGTCGCGGGTCGCCGAACTGCTCGATCTCGTCGGCCTGCCCGCGGATTTCGCCTCGCGCTACCCGCACGAACTGTCCGGTGGGCAGCGGCAACGGGTCAGCATCGCCCGCGCACTGGCCACCGAACCGGATCTGCTGATCCTCGACGAATCCACTGCGTCGCTCGACGTCTCGGTGCAGTCAAAGGTGCTCGACCTGCTCACCCGCCTGCAGGGCGAGCTCGGGCTGACGTATCTGTTCATCGGCCACGACCTCGCGGTCATCCAGCGGATGAGCCACGACGTCCTGGTGATGCGCGACGGTGCGGCGGTCGAGTACCGGCCGGCCGCGGAGTTGTTCGCCGCACCCGAGCAGTCCTACACCCGGGATCTGCTGGCCGCGGTGCCTCCGGCCCGGCCGCGCACCTCTGCGTGAGACAGTCGTTGCCATGACACAGCTGAGCGGCAAGGTGGCGCTGGTGACGGGCGCATCGTCAGGACTGGGTGCGGCGACGGCGAAGCTGTTCGCCGAACGCGGCGCGACGGTGTTCGGGATCTCGCGGGACGCCGAGCGCATGGCCACGGTGTTCGCCGACGTGCCGGGCGGGGCGTATGCGTCGGTCGACATCACCTCCCCCGAGGCGTGCCGGAAAGCCGTCGACGACTGTGTCGCGACGTTCGGCAGGCTCGACGTGCTGGCGAACGTCGCCGGCTACCACCAGATGCGCCACACCCCGTCGATGTCCGATGCGGACTGGGACCGCGACCTCGCCGTCAACCTCAACGGGCCGTTCTATCTGTGCCGCGCGGCGCTGCCGCACCTGCTCGAATCCGGCGGCAACATCGTCAACGTCGCGTCCATCGCCGGCATCGAGGGCGAGGTGTATTCGGCGGGTTACTGCGCGGCCAAACACGGTCTGGTGGGGCTGACCCGCGCGCTGGCCGTCGAGTTCACCGCGGATCGATTGCGGGTCAACGCCGTCTGCCCCGGCGGGATGGTGACCCCGCAGACCACGGAGTTCGCCGCGCCCGACCAGGCGGACTGGAACCTGATCATGCGCATCGCCGCACCCCGCGGGATGATGGACGTCGCCGACGTCGCCAAGACCATCGCGTTCCTCGCGAGCGATGATGCCGCGGCGGTGCACGGCGCGGTGTACCTGGTGGACAACGGGAAGACGGCGGGATGACGCGTGTGCGGAGTGTGGTCCGCTCGAAGGCGACCCGAGACAGCGTGGCAGTGGCCGGATCGTTGGCCACCCTGCGGAGTGCCGGCGTGTCGGGCTCGATGGGCACCGTGAACAGCGCCGGCGTGAGCGGCTCACTCGGCACCGTCAACAGTGCGGCGGTCGCCGGAAGTGCGCTCGTCGCATTGTCATTCGCGCTGAGCGCGTGCCTGGCGTGTGTGGGATGTGCCGCGTGCGCAAGATGCGTCGCGTGCCTCGGGTGCGCCCGCTGCACCAATTGTATTGGGTGCGTTGGGTGTTACAACTGCTCGGGGTTGCGCAACGCGGTCGGCTTGCGCAACGTGCACGCCTAACCCAGCGTCGTGTGCATCAGCAGCGTGCTGTAGTCCGACCAGCGCGACAGCGTGAAGTACAGATCGTTGCCGGTCGACCACGGGTGGATGTAGGGGGCGTAGATGCCGCCGGGCACCGCGGCCGACGTCACGATCTTCTTGGCCGAACTCCACGGACCCTCGGGTTTGTCGGCGGTCCGCATCACCACGTCGCTCACCGTGTTGGTGTAGAGCATCACGAACTTGTTCAGATGGTCGTTCCACGCCACCGACATCTCACTGCCCGGCGCCCACACCACCTGGATGGCCAGGAACGGGAATCCGCGCAACCACCCGAACGGCGTGTAGTACTCGTAGGCGGACTTGTCGGCGACCGCGTTCTCGTTGACCCGGTAGAGGAACGGCATCCCACCGCGGCCCGCACCGGTCCCATAGCCGTAGACGTATCCGTTGCGCCGCAGATACGCGCCCATCTGGAAGTTCTGGTCGCCCCAGACGAACGGCACACCGGGCACGGTGTTGAACCAGCTGGGCCGGATGCCCGTGCGCGGCACCGTCCAGGTTTCGCCGTTGTCGTCGGAGACGGCCACGGCGGAGAAGTTGGTCGACCACTGGCCGGGCGCACCCCACTGGCTGACCGACATGAAGTTCACGTACTGCCGGGTGCCGACGGAGATACCGGCGGTGGGGATGACGGTGACCTCGGTGGCCGCCAGGTTGAGGCTCTGGATCACCTGACGGGAGAAGTTGGGCCGATCGGCGTTGACCGGGGAGCCGCCGAACCGGTCACCGGGTACTGGGCTGGGGACGGCCATTCCGCCGGAGGGGTCCTTGATCGCGCTGCGGAACAGCGTGTTCTTCCGCCACTCCTGATCGGGCAGGCTGCAGTTGCCGAAGGTGTCGCCGAAGGCCATGAGCACCTGGCGTTGGGAACCGGAGTATCCGTTGTCCCACATGATTCCGAGGTCTGCGCCGGAGATGCCGAACCGCTTGTAGGAGTCGGACGCCGGACCCACGATCGTGTCGACGACAGTGGCGCCGGAGGCGGCGGGCGCGGCCGCCGCGCGGGCTGTCGTCTCGGGAGCGACCGCGGCGTCGGACTGGGCAGCCTCGGCGGGGGTGGTCCTCGGCGCGGGTTTGCGCCCGATCGGCAGGTGCAGGACGGGGAACTTCGGGAGCGTGAGCCCCGGGTTCGCACCGCGTGCCGAGGGCGCCGCCACAGGGACCGAACACGGATCGGCGGCGGCGGGCGCACTGGTCACGATCGGCAGTACCAGCGACGCCGCGGTGGTCGAGGCGATGGTCAGCGCTGCCAGTCGACGAATGGCCGGCATGTCACACCTTTCGGGCCCGTCGCACGCGGCGAGATACCACTGTGACAGTAGTGACCCACGAGGTGTGTCAGCCGATCAGCGAGGGAACCGCAACGGCTTCGTGACCGTCTCGAAATGGTTTGCCGAGGAAATTCGACACCAGCGTCGACACAGGACTTTCAGAGCGCGAAGGTGCCGACGAGTTTGCGAAATCAGCTAGCTGGCGGCCTTGCCGAGGAGAGCCTGGGGCGCGCGGTGGCTGCCGTCGAGCTGGCGAGCGAACTGGTCGCGGGCGGCCAGCACCACATCCTGCAGGCGCGCGACGTGCGCGGACTGGCCCCCGATCGCGGCGGCGGCATCGGCCACCTCGTCGATCGCCTGCCAGGTCTGGGTGGTCAGCGGCGTGAGGGGCTGCAGATGCGCATTACGGGCACCCGTGCGGATCGCTTCACATAACCAATGTTCAAAGTTGATTCGAAGGGTTTCCTCAGGAAATTCATTGGTATACATGTTAGCTACCCTCCGCACGCCAAGCTGTTTAGGCTGTTCACAGCTTCGGCTTCGATGTTACCCCGGTTTGCAATCTTTCAATCCCACTGTTTTGTTGAACGCCCGACCCCGTCGGCCGCTGACCGTCGGCGCCGGAAAAGTGGCCCAGAACACACCACGTGTTGATCGCCGAAGCGCCGGGAATGCTGCCCCCGATACCTACTGAGGGGATTACATGACTGAGAACAACAAGGCCGACCAGGCCCGCAAGGGCCTCATCGACTCGGTCAAGGGCAAAGCCAAAGAAGTCTTCGGCGCTGTGACCGGCAACGATTCGCTGACCGCCGAGGGACAGCTGGAACAGACACAGGCCAAGGAGCGCAAGGCCGCCAACGCGGTCGAGGCGGTCGCCGAGGCCGAAGCCGAGCAGGCCCGCCAGGAGGTGGCCGAAGCCCGGCGCGAAGGCGCACAGGAACGCATCGCCGTCAACGCCGAGACCGCGGCCGCCGAGAGTGAGGCGCGCGCCGACCAAGCCGCCCAGAAGCGGCACGCCGAACAGGCTGCGGCGCAACGGGCGGCGCGTGACGCGTCGCAGGCCGAGGTCGAAGCTCAGCGCAAGGTCGAGCAGGCCGACGCCGAGGCGCGCGCCGAAAAGGTCGACGCGTCCGCCGAGGTGTTCGAAGCCGTCGACGAGCGCGCCGAGGCCAACCAGGCCGCCGCCAGCGCCAAGGCCGAGGCCGAGCGCATCCGGCGGGAAGCCGACCAACTCGCCGCCGACGCCGATGTCCCCGAACAGCGATAGAAAGGCCCAGGAGCAATCGATGAAGATCACCGACGTCCCATTCGCCGTCCTGCGATTCCAATATCAGATCGCCAGGTTCCCTCTGCAGATGATCGAGGAGCAGGTCGTTGCCCGCCTCGATGCCGAGGCACCGGCGCGCCTGCTCTACGAACGCTCGCTCGGCATGCTCGACCTCGCCGTCGGCAACGCCCTCAGCGCGCCCGACGTGGAGCAGCGCGGCGCGGCACTGATCGAACGTAGTGAGGCCCTGCGCCGAGCGGCCCAGCTCGACGAGACCGCCACCGAGGTGCGCGATCAGGCCGACGCGGAACTCAAGAGCACCCGCGAGAAGGCCGAGCGCAAACAGCAGCAGGCCGAGCAGGACCGTGAGCGCGAGATCAAGGAAGCGCGTCAGACCGCGTCCGAACGCAAGCAGACCGCCGTGCAGAACGCGCAGAAGAAGGCCGCCAACGCCAAGGAGCAGGCCGACCAGGTGGCCGCCCAACGGGTGAAGTCCGCCGAGAACGCCCGCCGCCAGGAAGAGGCCGTCATCAAGGCGACCGAGAAGAGCGTCGAGCAGATGGCGCAGGCGAAGCTCGACGACGCCGCCGACAAGGCCGGCGCGGCAGCCGCCAAGCGGGCGCAGGCCGACCGCGTCGAGGATCTCGCGGACACCGAGAAGGAGAAGCGCCAGCAGGAGCGTGCCGCGAAGAGCTAGTCCGCAGCTAGTCGGAGTAGTACTCCAGCACGCGTTCCGAGGTATCGGCCCGGCCGTTGCTCACGATGGTGAGCCGGTCGGGCCGAACTTCGTATCGGGCCCCGCTGGACGGATCCACCGCGTCGTAGCCGCCGCCGGCCGGCGAAGCACCGTCCAGTTGGATGGTGGCGCCGTCGCGCAGGCGCTCTCCCCGGTAGTAGTAGCCGTCGTCGTCGTCGCGGCACACGATGGCCAGCGACTGCGCGGTGCGCACCATCGCCGCCGGGGACGCGCCTGAGTCGCAGCGGGCGTAGTGGCCGACGAAGCCCTGACCGTCGGCGCCGGACACCCCTTCCGGGGCTCTCGACGACGTCGATGTCGACGGGGTGGTGCTCGTGGTCGTCGTCGAGGGCGTCGTCGTGGTGGGCGTCGTCGTGGTGGTCGATGGTGGGGTCGACCGTGTGGTGGTCGGGATGCTCTCGTCGTAGGGCGCGGTGGTCGGCGTCAGCGTCGTGCGCGCGGTCGGTGTGTCCTGGCCACCGAACGCCAGGATCGCAGCCAGCACGGCCGCCACGCCGAACAGCACGATGATCGCCGCGATCAACACCACCTGAGCGGTGTTCTTCTTGACCGGCGCCTTGGCGGCCGGCCGAGGCGCCTGCGGCGGGTACGGGGTGTAACCGGTGGCGGCGGGGTTGGCGAACACCGACGAGAACTGCCGCGTGCTCGTCGGTGGCGGCGCGACGACCGCTGCCGCGGGCGCGGCGGGCAGCATCGCGGCGGCCGTCGCCGCCTTCGCCAGCTCCCCGGCCGTGGCGAACCTGTCACCGGGCTGTTTGGCCATCCCCCGGGCGACGACGTCGTCGAACGCCCGGCTGATGCCGCGCCGCATGATGCTCGGCCGCGGCGGGGGTCCGAACATGTGGGCGCTCATCAGCTGACCCAGGTCGCCGGCCTCGAACGGCGGCCGCCCGGTGAGGCATTCGTAGAGCAGGCAGGTCAGCGAGTAGACGTCGGCCGGCGGACCCACGGGTCCCCCGCTGAAGCGTTCCGGCGCCATGTACGCCGACGACCCCACGATCATCCCGGTGGAGGTGACGCCGGGGTCGCCGCCGGTGTGGGCGATCCCGAAGTCCACCAGGTAGGCGAAGTCGTCCGGGTTGAGCAGGACGTTCTCCGGCTTGATGTCGCGGTGCACCAGCCCGTCGGCGTGCGCGGCGTCGAGTGCGGCCGCCACCTGGGCGATGATCGAGGTCGCGCGTTTGGCGTCGAGGGGGCCGTTGGCGCGCAGTTCGTCCTTGAGGCTCGCCCCTTCGACCAGGCGCATGTCGATGTAGAGGACACCGCCGATGTCCCCGAAGTCGTGGACGGGGATGACGTGCGGCTCCTGCAGCCGCGCCGCGACCCGTGACTCGCGGCGGAAACGTTCCTGGAAGCTCGGATCGGCGGCCATCTCCGCGCGCAGCAGTTTCAGCGCGACCATGCGGCCCTTGACCGTGTCGTATGCGCGGTAAACCTCGCCCATCCCGCCGACTCCGATCAGGGACCGGAGTTCGTACGGGCCGAACCGGGTACCGAGACGCGAGCCGCCGTGCGGGGTGGCCATCAGAAGATCCTTTCAGTCCGTCCCGACCGTACCGGCCGCCGCATGCCCCCGAAGACCGGTGACACCTGTGTTCCCGCATACCTCGGGGCGGACTCGTGGGACATGCCACAGCCGACGCCACGCCGCCGATCTCAGGGGAGGCCCCTGAAATCGCGCCGGATCTGCTATCAACATGTCGACACCACGTCGCACGGAGGATTCCAAGAAGTTGCCCAACTCGCACGTTGAGGCTGGGCGCCGCCTCGGTCCGCCCCCGAAACCCGTCGAGCGCACCGGTCCGGCGAAATGGATCCGGCGCTTCGCCGTCCCGATCATCATCGGCTGGATTTTGCTGGTTGCGGTGCTGTCGCTGACCGTGCCGCAGCTCGAGGTCGTCAGCCAGATGCGGTCGGTGTCGATGGCCCCCGAAGAGGCGCCGTCGGTGATCGCGATGACCCGCGCGGGTGAGGTCTTCGAGGAGTTCGAATCCGACAGCTCGGTCATGATCGTGCTCGAAGGTGAGCAGCGGCTCGGCGACGAGGCGCACCGCTTCTACAACGACATGGTCGACCGGCTCGAGGCCGACACCGTCCACGTCGAACACATCCAGGATTTCTGGGGCGACCCGCTGACCGAGGCGGGCGCCCTGAGCAGCGACGGCAAGGCCGCCTACGTGCAGCTGTACCTCGCCGGCAATCAGGGCGAGGCGCTGGCGAACGAATCGGTGAAGGCCGTGCAGGACGTCGTCCGCGGCCTGACTCCCCCGCCCGGGGTGAAGGTGTACGTCACCGGCGGCTCGGCGCTGGCCGCCGACCAGCAGATCGCGGGTGACCGCAGCGTGCGGGTCATCGAGATGGTGACATTCGCCGTCATCATCGTGGTGCTGCTGATCGTCTACCGGTCGATCACCACGGTGCTGCTGGTGCTGGGCATGGTGCTGCTCGGGTTGACCTCTGCGCGCGGCGTCGTCGCGTTCCTCGGATACCACGACCTGATCGGGCTGTCGACGTTCGCGACCACCCTCCTGGTCGCGCTGGCCATCGCCGCCGCCACCGACTACGCGATCTTCCTGATCGGCCGATACCAGGAGGCGCGGGCGGCGGGTGAGGACCGGGAGTCGGCGTACTACACGATGTTCCACGGCACCGCGCACGTGGTTTTCGGCTCCGGGATGACGATCGCCGGCGCGACGTTCTGTCTGACGTTCACGCGGTTGCCGTACTTCCAGTCACTAGGCATCCCGCTGGCCGTGGGCATGACCGTCGCCGTGTTGGTCGCGCTGACCCTGGGGCCCGCGATGATCACGGTGGCGACCCGGTTCGGGCTGCTCGAACCCAAGCGCGCGATGCGGATCCGCGGCTGGCGCCGCCTCGGTGCCGCGGTGGTCCGCTGGCCCGGCCCCATCCTGCTGCTGACGATCGCGTTGTCGCTCATCGGCCTGCTCACGCTGCCGGGGTACAAGACCAACTACAACGACCGCAACTACCTGCCCGACGACCTGCCGGCGATGGAGGGTTTCGCCGCGGCCGAACGGCACTTCGACGTCGCCACGATGAACCCCGAACTGCTGCTCGTCGAGACCGACCACGATCTGCGCAACCCGGCCGACTTCCTGGTCATCGACAAAATCGCCAAGGCGGTCTACCGCGTCGAGGGCATCGGCAGCGTCCAGGCGATCACCCGCCCCCAGGGCAAACCGCTGGAGAACACCACCATCCCCGCGCAGATGAGCCTGGGCGGCGTGATGCAGACGATGACCCGGCCGTACCTGGAGGGCATGACGGACGACATGCTGCTTCAGGCCGACGAGATGGAGAGGTCCGTCGCCACCATGACCCAGATGATCGGGTTGATGGAGGCGATGAGCGCGACCACGCACAGCATGGTCGGCAAGACCAAGGACATGGCCGAAGAGATCGTCGTATTGCGGGACAGCATCGCCAATTTCGACGACTTCTTCCGCCCGATCCGCAACTACTTCTACTGGGAACCGCACTGCTACAACATCCCGGTGTGCGCGTCGATGCGGTCGGTCTTCGACGCCCTCGACGGCATCAACACGATGACCGACGATTTCCAGGCGATCATCCCGGACATGGAGCGGCTCGACGCGCTGATGCCGCAACTGCTGGCGATCATGCCGCAGACGATCGACACCATGAAGACCGCGCGAACGACGATGCTGTCGATGCACTCCACCCAGGCGGGCCTGCTCGACTGGCAGGCCGCGATGGACACGAACTCGACGGCGATGGCCGACGCGTTCAACGAGGCGATGAACGACGACACGTTCTATCTGCCGCCGGAGATCTTCGAGAACGAGGATTTCAAGCGCGGGATGGAGAACTTCATCTCCCCCAACGGCAAAGCGGTCCGGTTCGTCATCTCCCACGAGGGTGACCCGCTGACGGTGGAGGGCATCGACCGCATCGACGCCATCAAGACGGCGACCAAGGAAGCCATCAAGGGCACACCGCTGGAGGGTTCGCGGATCTACATCGGCGGCACCGCGGCGGCGTTCAAGGACATGCAGGAAGGCAACGACTGGGATCTGCTGATCGCCGGAATCGCCGCGCTCTCACTGATTTTCATCATCATGCTGATCCTCACCCGCGCGCTGGTGGCGGCGGCGGTGATCGTGGGCACGGTGGTGCTGTCGCTCGGCGCGTCGTTCGGGTTGTCAGTGCTGGTCTGGCAGCACCTGGTCGGCGTCGAACTGCACTTCATGGTGATGGCGATGGCCGTCATCATCCTGTTGGCCGTGGGTGCGGACTACAACCTGCTGCTGGTGGCACGCCTGAAAGAGGAACTGCCCGCCGGCATCAACACCGGGATCATCCGCGCGATGGGCGGATCCGGTTCGGTGGTGACCGCCGCCGGCCTGGTGTTCGCGTTCACGATGATGTCGATGGTGGTCAGCGAGCTCACGGTGGCCGCACAGATCGGCACGACGATCGGCCTCGGTCTGCTGTTCGACACGCTGGTGATCCGGGCGTTCATGACGCCGTCGATCGCGGCCCTGCTGGGCCCGTGGTTCTGGTGGCCGCAGCGGGTGCGCCGCCGGCCGGCGACGACGGGTTCGCTGGTCCGGCGGTAGGTCCGCGCCGAAACTGCGGTGAGATCAGGCAATCCGCGAAATGCGTGATCTCCGCGCAGGCTCGGCGGCCTAGCGGCCGAACCCGGCGTCGCGCAGCGCCTGCGCCATCGACCCCGACGGCGTCTTCTCACGACGGCCGTTTTCGCGCTTGGGGTTTCGCGCCGACTGCGGGCGCTGACCGCCCGCGTCGCGGCGCGGCTTGGCCTTGTCGCGTTGCGGGGTGTCGTTGAGGCGCAGGCTCAGCCCGATCCGCTGGCGGTCCACGTCGACGTCGACGACCTTCACACGCACCACCTGCCCGGACTTCACCACCTCGTGCGGGTCGGAGACGAAGCGGTCGGCCATCGCCGAGACGTGGACGAGCCCGTCCTGGTGCACACCCACGTCGACGAACGCACCGAACGCCGCGACGTTGGTGACGACCCCTTCGAGGACCATGCCCACCTTCAGATCGGCCACCTTCTCCACACCGGCGGCGAACGTCGCCGTCGAGAAGGCCGGGCGAGGATCCCGCCCCGGCTTCTCGAGCTCGGCGAGGATGTCGCTGACCGTCGGGATGCCGAACCGGTCGTCGGCGAACTCGGCCGGCTTGAGCGAGCGCAGTTGACGTTCGTTGCCGATGATCTCGGCCAGCGTGACACCCGCGCGGTCCAGGATGCGCCGCACCACCGGATAGGCCTCGGGGTGCACGCCCGAGGCGTCCAGCGGATCCTCCCCGCCGGTGATGCGCAGGAAGCCCGCGCACTGTTCGAATGCCTTGGGCCCCAGCCGCGGAACGTCGAGCAGCGACTTGCGGTTGCGGAACGGGCCGGTCTTCTCACGGTGGGCGACGATCGCCTCGGCGAGGGTGTCGGTGACCCCGGAAACCCGGGCGAGCAGCGGGACCGAGGCCGTGTTCAGGTCGACACCGACCGCGTTGACGGCGTCCTCCACGACCGCGTCCAGGCTGCGTGCGAGCGTCCCCGGCGTCACGTCGTGCTGGTACTGCCCCACCCCGATCGACTTCGGTTCGATCTTCACCAGTTCGGCCAGCGGATCCTGCAACCGGCGGGCGATGGAGACCGCACCGCGCAGGGTCACGTCGAGGGTGGGCAGTTCGTGCGCGGCGTAGGCCGAGGCCGAATACACCGACGCCCCCGCCTCACTGACCATCGCCTTCACCGGGGCCTTGGCGCCGGACGCCGCGATGTCGGCGATGAGTTCGCCTGCGAGCGCGTCGGTTTCGCGCGACGCCGTGCCGTTGCCGACGGCGATCAGCTCGACACCGTGACGCGCGACCAACGCCGCCAGCGTCGCCTTGGCCTGGTCCCACTGCTTCTGCGGCTGGTGCGGGAAGATCGCGCACGTGTCGACGACCTTGCCGGTCCCATCGACGACGGCCACCTTGACACCGGTGCGGAAACCCGGGTCCAGGCCGAGGGTGGTGCGGGTGCCCGCGGGTGCGGCCAGCAGCAGATCCTTGAGGTTGCGCGCGAACACCGCCACCGCGTCCTCCTCGGCGCGCTGCCGCAGGCGCACCCGCGCGGCCACGGCGGCCGAGACCATCAGCTTCACCCGCCACGCCAACCGCACGGTGGTCGCCAGCCACGGGGTGGCCGGAGCCGTCGACGCCATGTCGACGCCCAGCGTCCGGGCGACCATGGCGAGGTAGACCTCGTCCTCGCCGCCGTCGAAGTTCAGCGAGAGCACCTCTTCCTTCTCACCGCGCATGACGGCCAGCACGCGGTGTGACGGCATGTTCTCCAGCGGTTCGGAGAACTCGAAGTAGTCGCGGAACTTCTGCGCGGCCGGGGTCTTGGCGACATCGTCCGACCGCGGCGAGGTGCGCAGCGACCCGTCGGTCCAGAACTTCTCGCGGACGGCGCCCACCAGGTCGGCGTCCTCGGCTGCGCGCTCGATCAGGATGTGGCGCGCCCCGTCGAGGGCGGCGGCGGCATCGGGTACCCCTTCGGCGACGAACTGCGCCGCCAACTCCTCGGGAACCTGCGTCGGGTCGGCCAGCAGGCGGTCGGCGAGTGGTTCCAGACCCGCTTCCCGGGCGATCTGCGCCTTGGTGCGCCGCTTGGGCTTGAACGGCAGGTAGATGTCCTCGACCCGGGATTTCGTGTCGGCGGCCAGCAGCGCGGCCTTGAGGTCGTCGGTGAGCTTGCCCTGCTCGTCGATGGAAGCCAGCACCGCGGCGCGCCGGTCGTCCAGTTCACGCAGGTAGGTCAGGCGTTCCTCGAGGGTGCGCAGCTGGGCGTCGTCGAGGCTGCCCGTGACCTCCTTGCGGTACCGCGCGATGAACGGCACGGTCGCCCCTTCGTCGAGCAACCGGACGGCGGCAGCCACCTGCCCCTCGCCGACGGCGAGTTCCTCAGCGAGACGGGCGTTTACGGATCTGACGGTCAGGCTCGAAGTCACGCGGGAACCCTACCGAAGGCCGGTGACAAGTGTCGGTAGCGGTCATCCGGCGCGGCGCGCGGTCAGGGACGCCTGGTGGTGTGGCCGCCCCCGTTGTCGGCCAGGCTGTCGAGGTCGTGTTGCCACGCCGCGAAGCGGATACGGTCACAGGCCAGCTGCACGACCGTGGCGAGAATCGCCGCGGCGGCGGCGACGCTGATCCAGATCGCCACGGCGGCGGTCACGCCTTCGACGGCCGCACGCGACGTCGGCGCCGGCGGGAACGCCTGGGCCCCGTTGGCGCCGATCCAGAGTTCGACGGGGTCGCCTTCGGAGGCCGTCGCCGGCACCTGTGCGGTAGCAGTGTGCTGGGTGCCGTCGGCCCACCATTCGACGGGGGCCGTGATGGTCCCGGTCCGTGAGAACGGCGGCGCTTCGGGGACACGGGTGATCGTCGCCGTCACGCCGTGGCGCGTCTCGGCCTGGCCGGCGTAGTGGTCACTGCGGGAGTCGTGCACGGCGGTGCCGATGGCACCGGCGATGGGCACGGCGAGTACCGCCACCACGAAGGCCAGTGCGACGACTACCGCCTCCACCCGGTCGATGCCGCGGACCAGGGGCGCCCGGTTGAACAACCGCAAGACGAACGGCGACCGGGGCAGCCGGATGTCGAAGGTGTCCCACCCGTCGGCGGATCCGTCACCGGAGGTGGGATTCGCGCGCATCACCCACCTCCTCCCAGGTGATCTCCACTCGATCGACGGACGACTCCATGGTGAGGGAGATGTCCGCCGTGGGGTTAGCCCAAACCCGACAAGATCACGGCGACGCGTTGTTCGGCTCTCACAAGGGGCGTCGCAATTCGCCGGGCGGGCGAATTGCGGTTCACCGCGGTCGTCAGTGCCGAACGGTTTCGCGGGTGTCCGCGGTTTCGGCGGGCACCGCGACGGGGGTTGCCGGACGGCGCCGCAGCCGATTGTCGGCACGATTGGACCGCCGGGTCAGGATCCGGTCGTCGCGCTTGGTGAGTAAGCGGCTCATCCGGGCCAACCGGTCCAGCTGCTCCCAGCTCAGGCCGTCGAGATCGCCGTCCGCATCGTGGGTGGCCACGACCACTCCACCGCGCAGGAGCGGCACGTTCCTCGCGGTGAATCCGGTCGCGGCGAGTAGCAGTCCGGTGGCCGTGCGGTTGATCCGGCGCTGGCAGCGCCGGGCGGTGGGCGTGAACCAGAAGTCGAACTGCCGGTCACCGCTGGAGAGACTTTCCAACCCGTAGTCGCTGACGAGTTCAGCGACATCCGCTTTGCTGAAGGCGCGGGTTTCGTAAACCACGCCCTTGGGATTGACATAGAGGACGGTGTTCATGGGGAGGTCCTTTTCGGCCGGTGCATTTCGTTGCGAGGTTGCCCTCGATAAAAGACTTGCCGTGATACTCCCGTGATAAACGTGAAATCTGGGACTTATGTGACAAATGAGAAAAATGGTGTTCCGGATGACCGCGAGGATGCGGTCATATCTGCGTATTGTCGCCACTGATCAGCCCCGCGGGGAGGTGGGACCCGATGGCCGTGGCCGCCGCAATGCCGACGCATGTCCTGGTCGCGACGGATCTGTCGGAGCCGGCGGCGATGGCGGTCACCCGGGCCGCACAACTCGCTGACCAGCACGGCGCCGAGCTCACCGTATTGCACGTGCTGGAGGGCCAGACCAGGACCGATCTCGCGGACTCGGCGCGCAGTGCCGTGCATTCCCATGTCACCGAATCGGTCGGTGACCGCACTCGTGCCGACTCGGCCTCGCCGCGCGTCGCGATCCGCCGCGGCCGGCCGGCGGTGGAGATCGCGTCCGAGGCCGTCGAGAGCGCGGCCGACCTGGTGGTGGTCGGCGCCGGCGGGCCACGCAGTCTGACCGAGGCGTTCCTGGGCAGCACGGCGGAGAACGTGGTGCGGATGAGCCCGGCGCCGGTGCTGATCGCGAAACGGGGCGCGGCCGACCCGTACCGCAAGGTCATCCTGGCGGTCGACACGACCGCCGAATCCGCCGACGCGGCCCGGCTCGGATCCCGGGTCACCCCTGACGCGCAGCACAGTGTCGTGCACGCCTGCACGGTGGTCGGCGAGGGGCTGATGCGGGCGTACGGGGTCGCCGACGACCAACTCGAGGAACTCCGGCATGTCGAGACCGAGGAGGCGCGCGACTTCGTCGCGCGGTTGAGCGCGACCCTCTCGCCACGGCCGCGGGAAGTCCTCGTCACCCCGGGTCACCCACCGACCCGGCTCGCGGAGCTCAGCCAGTCCCGTTCCGTCGACCTGATCGTCGTCGGGACGGGGGCGCGATCGCCGTTGTCCTACGCCTTCCTGGGCAGCGTCGCCCAACACGTCATGCGGGAATCACGCGCCGACGTCCTCGTCGTACCGGCGAACCTCGCGGACACGCCCCGATGATCGCCCGCCTGACCGACGCGCAGACGGTCGGCCTGGCGGTGGTGATCCTCGGAGTCATGTTCGCGGTCGGCTGGATCGTGCGATCGCGGACAACCGTGCTGCGCGCCCTGTTCGTCCCGTCGAGCATCATCGCCGGATTCCTGGTTCTGCTGCTCGGCCCGCAGGTACTGGGCAGGTTCACCGGAACCAACGGACTGTTCCCCAGCGAGGTGCTCGAGACGTGGCGGGTGCTGCCGGGCCTGCTGATCAACGTCGTCTTCGGCGCCATCATGATCGGCAAGACGCTGCCACAACCCCGGCAGCTGTGGCATGCGGCGGCGCCTCACGCGCTGTTCGGCACATTCCTGTCACTGGGCCAATTCGCGCTGGCCGGGCTCGCGGTGCTGTTTCTCCTCGGACCCGTCTTCGGTCTGCCACCCGAAGCCGGCGGGCTGCTGGAGATGTCGTTCGCCGGTGGCCACGGCACGATCGCCGGGATGGGCCAGCTGTTCGACGATGTCGGGACGCCGGAACTGGTCGATCTCGGCCTGGGCCTCGCCACCATCAGCATGATCACCGGTGTCGCGGTCGGTTCACTGCTGGTGCGGTGGGCGGTGCGCAGCCCGAAGGTGACGGTCATGCGCAACGCCGCACCGGCCGCCACCGAGGACTACGACGTCGACCGGGTTCGCGTCGCGCCCGCCGATGTGCACCCACCGAGGGAGGACGGCATCCACCCCACCGTCCTCGCGCTGGCGCTGGTGGCGACGGCGATCCTGGTGGCCGTCGGGCTGCTGTGGGGCCTGCGATGGGTGGCGCAGACGCTGGGCTCGGACCTCCTCGACACCTTTCCCCTCTTTCCGCTGACCGTCGTCGGCGGATTCCTCGTGCAGTGGGTGGCGACCAGAGCCGGTCAGGCGGACCGGGTCGACAAGAAGGCGGTCGACGGCATCTCCGCGGTCGCGCTCGACGCTCTGCTCGTGAGCGCGATCGGCACGATGTCGCTGGCCACTCTCGGTGCGAACGTGCCCGCGCTCGTCGTCTTCACCCTGATCGGGGTGCTGTGGAGTGTGGTGACCCTGCTGTGGTTGGGCCGCCACTTCCACCGCGACCACTGGTTCGAACACGGCATCGCCGATTTCGGCCAGTCACAGGGCAACGTGGCGACCGGATTCGTCCTCGCCGACATGGTCGACCCCGCGCGCCGCACCACCACGGCCAACGACTACGGATACAAACAACTTGCCTACGAGCCGCTCTTCGGCGGCGGGCTCGTCACGGCACTGTCAGTGCCGCTGATCACCGAATTCGGGTTGCCGACCGTCACCATCGTCAGCGTCGTCCTGCTGCTGGCCACCGGGGTGTGGGGCATCCGCCGGCGACGAGAAGGCATCATCGGGACGGACACCGGTAACCGCGGGAAGTGAACGTAGTGAGTCAGCACCACAAAATCCGAGCGATCCGGCGAGCCGCGCCGGCGCTGGTCGTAGTCGCCGCATTGGCCGTCGGCTGTTCGCCGTCGACCGAGCCCCAGGCCCCGCCGTCTCCGCAGACCGCGGC
>JBNMQY010000061.1:0-24558 GCA_050205415.1 Mycolicibacterium litorale | reverse complement strand
GAGCTCAATGGCCGTCCCCGCAAAACACTCGGCTGGCGAACCCCATCCGAAGCACTCGACGATTTACTCTCAAACCCACCAGCTGTTGCATCGACCCCTTGAACTCAAGCGCAGATCGACGACCCTGGTGTAGAACTCGCGGCGTCCGCCGTCAGTCGATGTAGCGCACCAGGTACGGCGCCATGTTGTTGGTGCGCACCGGGGAGACCTGCACACCGGGGTCGGTGGCCTCGACCATCTGTCCCCCGCCGATGAACATCGCCACGCTCTGCGTGCCGTTCGGCCCGTAGAAGATCAGATCGCCGGGCAGCGCCTGCGACGGCAGCACCTTGCGGCCGACCAGGTACTGGTCCCCCGAGGTCCGCGGGATCTTGAGCCCCGCGCCGGCGAAGGCGTAGACCATCAGGCCGGAGGCGTCGAATCCGACGACCTGCGGTTTGGGCGGTGCGGGAAGCACCAGCCCCGGTGCCGCCGCGGGTGGTCCGGCGATCGGGATGGCGGCCGTGGTGCCGTCGACCGGGATGACCCCGGGCGGTGTGGCTGCCGGTGCCGGGGTGCTGCTGCCCGCCGGATTGCCGAGCGTCGGACCGGCCGTGTTGCCGCCGCCGTACGCGTACGGCACGCCGCGCTGCGACAGTGCGCGGGCGATGACCACGTCGATCGCCTGTTGGTTCCGGGTGGGCAACGGAAACAGATCCGCGCTCGCCGTGCCGGCTGTCGCCAACGACAGCGCCAAACAGATGACGACGGCGTAGATGCGCCTCATCTCACATTCACCTCTCGACCGAATCCGACGGTGGGCAATCCCCACCAGCATCACTTGTACCTCCAGCAACACCTGACCTGCTTATTCAGCCGGGCTCCCTGAGCGAAGAGATGCCGTAGTGAGACCGAACGGTGACCGGACGGCGGGGCGGAGACCATTCCGGAGACGGTGTGAGCGGACGACGACGGGGTACGCGGTGTCGAGACACCCGACACCGCATGGAGGCGCAGACACCGATGACAGCGATACCCCCGGATCCCGAGCCGGCCCAGACACCGGACCTCGAACAAGGCGGCGGGGTGACGCCGGGCGCGACGCCGCCCGACTCCGACCAGATGTCCGGTATCGGCGCTGTCGAAGAGGCGCCCCGGCACAGCATCACGGCCGGGAAGGTCACCACGATCGTCGCGGTCGCAGTGTTCGCGCTCATCTTCCTCGCGATCGCGATCGTGATGGTCCTCAAGATGACCGGCGTGCTGGACTGATCACACGCGCGGCCGGAATCGCGGTGTCCGCGGCGGCGTTGCACCACCCGATGACGACAACGGTGACGCCGGCGCAGCCCGGAAGAGCCCCGACGCTGTGGACGCCGGCGCGGGTCCTCGCCACCCGCTCGGCCGCCGAGACGCCGCACGGCGCGCAGATCCTGGCACGGTGCGAGGCCGCCGGCGTGCCCGACATCCGCGTACTGTCCGGCGACCGGCTGCCACCACTCGGCGCCGACGACGACCGCGCCGCCTACGCCCTCGCCAAACGCACACTGGCCGTGGTCGTCGCACCGCCGAGCAAGCGCAAGCTGCAGCCCATCCCGCCGAGCGCCGACTGGCGCATCGACCTGGCGCAGGGCTGCCCCGGCCACTGTCAGTACTGCTACCTCGCCGGTTCGCTCAGCGGCCCGCCCATCACCCGGGTGTACGCGAACCTTCCCGAGATCCTCGCCGAGATGGACGACCACGTCGGCCGCGGCACCATCACCTCGTCGTCGGCGCAGCGGTCCGGTGAGGGCACCACGTTCGAGGCGTCCTGCTACACCGACCCGCTGGCGCTCGAGCACCTGACCGGTTCGCTCTCGGCGACGATCGCCCACGTCGGCACCCACGAGTGGCCGGGCCCGGTGGGACTGCGGTTCACCACGAAGTACGACAACGTCGCTCCCCTGCTCACCCTGCCGCACGCCCGGCGTACCCGGGTGCGGTTGTCGGTCAACGCCGACGAGATCGCCGCCCGCTTCGAGGGCGGCACCGCCCGCCTGCCGCAGCGGATCTCCGCGCTGCGCGCGCTCGCATCGGCCGGCTACCGCGTCGGCCTCACGATCGCGCCGATCATGCCGATCCCGCAGTGGCGTGAACAGTACGGCGGGCTGCTGCGCGATGTCGCCGCCGCCGTCGGCGACATCGCCGGCCTCGACCTCACCGTCGAGTGCATCACCCACCGGTTCACCGCGACGAGCAAAGAGGTGCTCACCGGGTGGTATCCACGCACCAAGCTCGACATGGACGAATCAGGACGCACCCGCAAGTTCGGCAAGTACGGTTCGGCCAAGTACGTGTACCCGAAGGACACCATGGGCGAGCTGCGCACCTGGTTCGAGTCCGCTCTCGCCGAGACGCTACCGGCCGCGCGCACCCTCTACTGGACGTAACTCGCTGTCGGGCATGGTGTTCGGTTGGCCGGTGACGGTCGGCTCCCCGATCTTCACCAGCATCTTGCCGATGTTGGCGCCGGCGAACAGCCCGTTGAGCGCGTCGACACAGGACCCGATCCCGTCGAAGACGTGCTCGCGGTGGACGAGCAGGCCCTGCTCGTCCCAGGAGCGCAGGGCGGCGAACGCCTCCTCGAACCGCCCCCACTGGTCGAGCGCGTTGAAACCCTGCATCAGCGCGGTCCGCGACAGCAGGTTGACGTAGTTGGCCGGCCCGGGATGGTCACCCGTGAGATAACTCGAGATCACCCCGCACAGCACCACGCGTGCGTTCTGCGCGAGCCGCCCGAGGACCGCGTCGAGGATGCCACCGCCCACGTTGTCGAAGTACACGTCGACACCCTTCGGGCAGTGCTCCCGCAGGGCCGCATTCAGATCGGCCGACCGGTAGTCGATGCACGCGTCGAACCCGAAGTCCTGCACCACCGCTCGGCATTTCTCCGGTCCACCGGCGATTCCCACCACCCGGGCCCCGGCGATCTTCGCGATCTGTCCCGCCACCGAACCCGTGGCGCCGGCGGCCGCCGACACCACCACGGTCTCCCCCGGCTTCGGCCGCCCGATGTCTGTCATCCCGAAGTAGGCGGTCGCACCGGTCGGACCGTACACCGACATCACCGCCGGCTGGTCGACCGCGCCGCGACCGGGGATCGGCGTGCTGAACAGATCGTCGCGGATGATCGCGTACTCCTGGAACCCCGTGAGCGTCGTGACGACATCCCCGACGGCGTAGGCATCACAACGCGATGCGACGACCTCGCCGATGCCCGCCGCCCGGATGACCTCGCCGAGTTGCACGGGCGGCAGGTATCCGCGCTGATCGTTGAGCCAGGTGCGGATCGCGGCATCGATGCCCACATACGTGGTGCGCAGCAGGGCCTCGCCGTCGGCGGGCTCCGGCGCTCGCGACTCCACCAGCTCGGTGTCATCGGGCCCGACCAGCCCCACCGGACGGCGGCGCAACACGATCTGGCGGTTCATCACATCCGGAAACCTACGACACCGCAGGGGGTTTCGGGCCGAGACTCCGTACAATCGCGTCGGTGATCGTGGTCGCCCTGCACATCGCCAAGGCCCGGCGGCTCCCCGTCCGCCCGGTCGACGAGGTCGTCGCCGAAGCCGGTAAGGGGCTGGTCGGTGACCGTTACCACGGAACCCGGCACCGGCACGTGTCCATCCAGTCCGCCGAACTACTCGACCTCGCCGCCGCGGATCTCGGGCATGCTTTCGACCACGGCGCCACCCGCCGCAACGTCACGGTGGACTCGGGTGAGATACCGACCCGCCCCGGCACCCGGCTGACCATCGGCGACGTCGAACTCGAAGTGGTCCGGCTACTCGCACCCTGTCGTCTGCTCGACGACGACATCGGCCCCGGCGCCGCGGCGGCCCTGCGCAGGCGGGCCGGTTCGGCGTGCCGGATCCTGGGGTCGGGCACTATCCGGATCGGCGACCGGGTGACGATCACCGATCCACCGGACTGACCGGCTCAGCGCCGCCGTTCGCGCACCTTGTACGTCGCGGGCCACGACTGCCGCGACTCGTCGCCCACCAACGGGGTGCCCTTTCCGCCGACCTGAACGTTGTAGGCCTCCTGGCCGGCGCCCACCTCGCGGTTGACGTGTTCCTGCGCCAGGTAGTACAACTCGTCGATCGCCGCCTCGCTGTAGGCGAGGAACGTCGTCTTCCTGGTGATGTCGCCCGCGCCCGCGGTCATCCGGTCCGGCAGCACGCGCGACGCCAGCGCGCCGGCGGCCAGCAGCACGAACGGGATCACCCAGTAGAAGAAGAACGTCAGCGGTGTCTCGGTGTCTCGAATCGACGCGTCGCTGCGGACCAGCGGCGGGATCGCCGACGACACCGCCATTCCCGCGAACACCCCGACCCAGACCCACGTCAGCCGCGACGTGATCTGCTCGAACAGATCGGTGCCGACGATCTCCTTGGGCAGGCCCGCCGCGGCGAACTCCCGCACGAACGGGCGTTTGATGAGCACACCCACCAACGCGGTGAGGAAGATGCCCGCGAAGCTCAGCGGCGCCAGCCAGCGCTCCGCGAACGAGTCGCTCACGACCAACGTCAGCACGGTGAGGACGGCGAACGTGGCCGCGGCGCCGATGTCCAGCGTGCGGCCGGGGGCATGTCGCGCCGGGCCCAGCGCCAGCACGGCGACCGCGAGCACCAGTGCCACCACGGCGGCGGCCAGGAAGGGCACGTTGCCCAGCAGGATCCAGTACACAACCCACGGCGCGAAACCCAGAACGATGCCCACGGGCGGTCAGTCTAGGGGCTTACTGTGAGACCGACGGCAAGACGACGGGGCGAGTTGCGCCGCTGTCGTGTACAACGGCGTGTGATGAGGTATCTGCTCATCGCCCTGTATCTGGGCGGATGGCTGCTGACCACCGTGGCGCTGCTGCGGCGGCAGTTCGGCGACGACGAGCGGGGCCGCCGCGACCGCCTGGTGTTCAACACCGTCAGCGTGCTCTGCGCGGTGGCCCTCGCCGCGGTGTGGCCGCTGTCGGGATGGTTCCTCCCCATGATTCGCGCGGCCCTGGGCAAGCGTGAGGACGAGTGAGGCGCCGGGTCGGTCAGGGTGTCGTGGCCGACCCGTCGGACGTCGCGGCGTCGCCGGCGGTTGTATCGGTACCCGAGGTGTCACCCGACGTGGTCCCGTCACTCGTCGTCGGGTCCGACGTGGGTTCCTGCGCGGTCGACGGCGCGCTGCTCTCCGATTCCGCCTCCGTGGTGGGCGCCGAGGAACTCGCCGTCGGTGACTGCGTCGCGCTGGGCGCCTGCACGGCGGTGGCCGCCGTCGTGGGCGCCGGCGTCGCCGTGGTGCCCGAGGGCGTCGGCGCGACGGTCGATGACGGCGGGGCGACGGTCGTGGACGTCGCGACGGTCGTGCCCGTGGTGGGCGGTGTGGATGTCGCGGACGTCGTCGGAATGGTTCCGGGCTGGTCCTTCTCGACGATCGCCATGATGCGGGTCGTGTAGCCGTCGAGGCGCGCCTCGATCTGGTCGGGAGGCACCTTGCCGGCCTCGATGTCCTTCTCGAACCGCGCCATCTCCGCCCACACCGTGTCGAGTTCCTTCTTGGCGTCGTCCGACAGTGGTTCGTCGAGGGTGATGAACAGTTGTCGCGCCAGCCCGTAGGTCAGGCAGTTGGCGCATTCGTAGTTCAACGCGCCTGCGAGATTCTGCGGCGCCACGATGTTGTCATCGGCGGTGTCACCGGTCGTGTCGCTGTCGACCACGAAGACGACCTGATATGCCACCGCCACCGCGGCGCAGGAATCGCAGGAGGCGTACGCCTGTGCCTCGTTGACGTTCATCGCATCGGAGTCGTCCGTGACGTAGACCATCGCGAAAGCGGCTTCGTAGACCACGGTTCCGTCGGTCGTGTTCACCGCGAGCGCCTGATTGTCGCCCGGCTCCGGGGCGAGCGGCTTGTCGACCGGGAAGACCCAGCCGGTGTCGCCGGCGGCACCGGTGCCGCCGGTGGGAGTCGAGGCCGCCGGCGCGATTCCGCCGCCTGCGCTTCCGCTGCTGCCGGTGTAGTCCGTCTCCTGGCGAGGCACCATGATCAGCGCCAACTGTGGTGACTGCTGGGTCGGCATCGGACTGTCGGTGTCCCACACCGCCTGTATGACGCCCTGCTGGCCCGTGACGAACGTCGGCGCCGCGGCGAGACGTGGATCGCCGGCGCGCTGGACCGGGCCCCCGATCGGATCCGCCTTCAGCGCGTAGACGATGTCGCCGATGGTCCCCCGCTCCCCCGGCTGGATCGGTCGGTACGTCTGCTCATCCGGCCACCATGCGTAGGCGACGCCCGCGCACATCACCGCGCCCGCGGCCACCGCCAGCATGCGCATGACGGGCTTGCCCGCGGTGGCCGTCCAGGCGCCGGTGACAGTGCGCCGGACGAACCGGACGAGCATGTAGACGACGCCCGCCACCGGGATGACGATCGCGATCATCGCCAGCACCCGGGCGACCGCCTGCACCATGTCACCGTCGGCCCAGGCGCTGACCAGAACGTCCTGTTGCCTGTTCAGGCTCGCCCATGCCGTCCCCACCAGACGGGGCAGGGTCCACACCGCGAGCGCCAGCGTGGCCAGCAGCAGCGGGACCACCAGGACCACCCAGAGCGTGACGACGATCCGGGCCCACGGCTTGAGGAGCCGGGCATGCGGATCACCCCACCGCCACGGCAGCGCACCCAACAGCGTCGGTTTGATCCGCGAGTACAGATCGGGGACTCCGGTGACGTCGGCGAGCACGTGGTAACCGTCGAACCGCACCAACGGCGCGAGTTGGCGCAGCATCTGCAGGATCTGCGTCGCCACGACGAGAAGCAGTGCGTCGTAACCGATCCACAGCCACAGCCCGGTGATCGCGACCGCGACGAGTGCGTTGAAGTACAGACCACCCAGGTCGGTACGGATCCGGCCGGCGCGTCCCAGCCGGTAGGAATCGGTGACGTCGGTGTAGAACGCCGGCCAGACGAGGTACACACCGAAACCCATGACGCCCGGAGTGGCGCCGCCGTAGCGGGCGGCGGCGGCGTGCCCGAATTCGTGGAAACCCGCGGACAGGATCGTGACCGCGAAGACGAGGATGAGCAGTCCGGGCCGCTCGAAGGCGTCGTGCGCCGCCGAAGCCAGTCCCTTCTCGAAGAACACCCACCAGCACACGACGGCGAACGCCGCGAGCGCAGGCACCACCACCCACGGCCGGAAGAGGAACCGGAACGGATCGGTCAGCCGCCGCGTGCGTCTCGGATCGGTGACGGCGTATCGGAAGCGCAAGCCCAGCAACGGGTCTCGCTTCTTGACGGCCGGCTGGCCGCCGTCCTGACGGGTCAGCAGCCCCAGCGGTCGCAGCTGTTTGTCGACCAGGTGGCGAACGTTGTCCTCGCTCACCGTGCGGCCGGTCGAGGCGGAGACCTCGTCCGCCACCTCGGCCGCGGTCCTGCGGCCGTCGACGGCGCGCAGCACCGCGTACAGCAGCGGAGTCAGCTGCACGGTCTGGCCGTCGGCGCGCCGGGCCAGGGAGGGCGGGATCCGGTAACCGGATCCCGTCATCTCCCCGATCAGCTCGACACCGTCGGCCCGCTGCAGACCGGCCTGCGTGGGCTCGGCGCCCGTGGTGGTCACAGGGGTGCTCCCGTCATCCGTCGCGCGGATCAGGCGGCGGAGGTACCGCCGCTGGACGTGCCGGAGTCACCGCCGCTCGACGTGCCGGAGTCGGCCCCGCTCGTCCCGGAATCGCTCGTACCGGAGTCGCTTGTACCGGAGTCGCCGGTGCCCGGGTCGCCGGTGCCGGCGTCGGCGTCACCCTGCGAGATCGTCGAGTCCTGATCCGCCACCGCGACCGCCTCACCGGTGAGGTTCTGCTCGATGATCGCGTCCTGCGTGGCGATCGACACGGCATCCGAGTCGACCGAGCCGATATTGGCGGCCACACCGGCGTTGATCGGCGCAGCGACGTTCGCGTTGGCCGCCACGGCGCCGCTGATCGGCGCCGCGAGGTCGGTGTCGAGGTCGACGTTGACGTTGACGTTGAGCAGGTTGCCGTCGAGCAGCGCGGCCGGACTCGTGTCGACGGTCGTACCGGTCCCGTCCGTGGTGCCATCGTCGGTGGTGCCGTCGGTCGGCACTTCGTCCCCGTCGGTGTCCATACCACCCTGGTCGATGCCGCTGACCTGAGTCGACGTGGCGTGGGCGTCCGCATCGAGGTTCTGGGTCAGCATGGTGCCCTGGTCGACGACGGCCTGCGCACCCGAACCGTACGACAGCACGTTCGCGCCCGCGGCGGCGTCGATCGGCGCCGCGACATTGAGGTTCGCCGCGGCGGCGAGGTCGATCGGTGAGGCCGCATCGATGGCCACGTCCACGTCGGCGTTGAGGTCCAGGATCGACACCACTTCCTTGTCCGGTAGTGCGATCGCGCTCTCGGCCATGAGCTCCTCAGGGGTGAGTCCTTCGGCGGTCATCTCGTTCACCTTCCCGTCCACGTCGAAACAACACAGTTGCTGCCGAACCCGGATGCGCTCGGCTTCGTGTGGACCGGGGTACCCCTCTACTTCCAAGATCAATAGAAAAATCTCAGAAAAATGCGCCTGAACAGCCATAACCGGCGCGTCTCTAATTAACTTGGCCGTCGAATAATGATCTGGACCACGCAGGTCGCGGAGTGGTTTTGGACGGGATCGCCCGCCCTATTCGTTTGCTGGATTCACTCCGCCGGAGCCGGCGACCAGTGCACCACCTTCATCGCGGTCATCTCGTCGAGGAGTTCCGGCCCGAAACCGAACCCGCTGCCGCTCGCCCGCCGAGGCTCCGATGCGCCGCCCGGCGCGCCGCCGAACGCGGCGTTGATCTTGACCGTGCCGACGGGCAGCGACCGCCAGGCCTCCTGCGCACGCGCCATGTCGTTGGTCAGCACCGTCGCAGCCAATCCGTACCGGTCGGCGGCGGCCTCTGCCAGAGCGGTGTCGAAGTCGGGCACCACCCGCACCGGCGCCACCGGTCCGAAGGTCTCCTCCCGCATCACCAGCATGTCGGGCGTGCAGTCGGTGATCACCGTCGGCGGATAGAACGACCCCGGTCCCGGCGTCGGTTCGCCGCCGATGCGGACCCGCGCTCCCGCCCGTGCGGCATCGGTGACGTGCTCGTGCACCACTTCGCGCTGACGCTCGTCGACGAGCGGGCCGATCCGCTGCGCCCAGTCGCGGGCTTCGTCCACCAGCGCATCGACGAAGTCCTCCGCGATCGCGTCGACCACGAACACGCGCTCCACCGAGACGCAGATCTGACCGGCATTGGCGAACGCCCCCATCGCCGCCTGCTGGGCCGCCCATCGCGGCGAGACGCCGGCATCGACGATCAGCGCGTCGTTGCCGCCGTTCTCGAGGATCACCTTCGCGCCGCGGTCCGCGCAGGCCCTGGCGATCTCCCGGCCCGTCGCGCTGCTACCGACATGCGCGACGACGTCGATGTCGTCGGCCGCGGCGAGGAAGGCCCCCACCGAACCGTCCCCGTCGACGATCTCGAGGACGCCGTCGGGAAGATGCGCCGCGAGCAGCTCGGCGAATCGCCTACCGGTCCGCGGGCTTCGCTCGCTGGGCTTGTGCACCACCGTGTTTCCGGTGACCAGGGCGGCGCCGAGCAGTCCGGCCGCCACCGCGACCGGATCGTTCCACGGTGTCAGGACCGCGACGATGCCGCGGGGTTCGGGCACCATCAGATCGGTGGCCGTCCACTGACCGTGCAGGCTGCGCCCCCGGTGCAGGGGGCCGAGTTCGGCGTACTGCACCAACGTGCCCGCGCCCGCGTCGACGCCGCCGAGCGCATCGTCGCGCAGCTTCCCGGTCTCGCGCTCATTGAGTTCGGCGAGTTCGTCGGCGGCCTCCCGGACTGCGGCGGCAGCGGCGGTCAGGGCCGCGGCCCGTTCGGCGGCCGGTGTCCGGGCCCACGCGCCGGCAGCGGCCCGGGCGCGTTTGACGGCTTCGGCGCAGGACGACGCGTCGGCGACGGGAACCCGGCTGACGGGTTCGCCGGTACGGGGGTCGGTGACGATCAACTCGGTGGTCTGTGACACGGCCCAGTGGTACCCCGCCGTGTGCCGGTCAACCATGATCGATCACCAGGTGTCGACGAACCGCCTCGGTCGCGGCTCGCGCGGGGCGGCATACGCGGCGGCCAGCGTGGCGGCGATGACACCGCGGGTCTCCGCCGGATCGATCACGTCGTCGATCTCGAACACGGCGGCCGCGTTGAGCGCCTTGGCGTTGTCCTGCGCCGCGGCGGTGGCGCGGCGCACCGCCTCTTCGCGTGCGGCCGCATCGGTGATCGCGTCGAGTTCCTTGCGCATGCCCAGGCGCACCGCACCTTCGAGGCCCATCGGGCCCAGATGCGCCCCGGGCCACGCCACGGTCAGCAGCGGTTCGTGCAGCCCACCACCCGACATCGCCTGCGCGCCCAGGCCGTACCCGCGCCGCAACACCACGGCGATCAGCGGCACCCGCAGCGCCGCGCCCGCGACCAGGAGGCGAGATCCCCTGCGCACCAGCGCTTCTGCCTCGGCGGCCGGTCCCACCATGTAACCGGGACAGTCGATCAGCGACAGCACCGGGATGTCGAAGGCGTCGCACAGTTGCAGGAAGCGCGCAGCCTTGTCCGACGCCGCGGCGGTGATGGACCCCGCCATGTGACGGGTGTCGTTGGCCAGCACCCCGACCGGCCGGCCCTCGATTCGGATCAGCGCCGTCACCATCTCTTTCGCGAACCGCTCCCGCAGGAACACCGCCGAACCCTCGTCCGCAAGCGTCCGGATGATCGGTGCGACGTCGTAGGCGCGGCGAGCGCGTTCGGGAACCGCTGCGCGCAAGGCGGTTTGGTCCGGGCACCGACCCGGCGCGATGGCCCCCTGGAAGTAGCCGATCAGATTCCTGGCCGCCGCGACAGCCTGCACCTCGTCGTCGACGACGACGTCGACCACGCCGTTCGGTGCCTGGGTCGCGATCGGTCCGACCGCGTCCGGCGCCACGTCGCCGAGCCCGCCGCCCGCGATCATCGCAGGCCCGCCCATGCCGATCGAGGTGTCCGACGTCGCGACGATGAGATCCGCGCAACCGGCGATGACCGCGTTACCCGCGAAACACCTGCCCTTGACGACCGCGATCCGGGGCACCAGACCGGAGAGTCCCGCCCACAATTTGAACGCCCGGACATCCAGCGACGACACCACCGGATAGTCGGTGTCACCGGGCCGCCCGCCCCCGCCCTCGGCGAAGAACACCGTGGGCAGCCGCATCCGCTCGATGAGGTCGAAGAGCCGGTCCTTCTTACGGTGCCCCACCGCGCCCTGGGTGCCGGCGAGCACGGTGTAGTCGTAGGACAGCACCGCACAGGCGGCACCGTTGATCCGCGCCGTTCCGGCGACCAGACCGTCCGCCGGTGTGCGGGCGATCAGGTCCGCGAGGTCACGGCGGGCGCGCTGGGCGGCGACGGCGAAACGGCCGTATTCGACGAACGACCCCGCGTCGACGAGGTCGGCGATGTTCTCCCTGGCCGTCCGCCCGCCGGACCGGTGCCTGCGGGTGACCGCGTCGGGCCGCGCCGCATCCTCGGTCATCGCACGGCGGCGCAGCATCTCGGCGTGGTCGGCCCGCGGCTCCGCGGGCCGACCCTCAGACGTAGAGCTCCTCGAATCGGCGGATCGATCGTTCGATGTCGCCCTTGACCGCGCGGGCGGCCGCGGCGCCGATCGGACCGAACAGCGGTGCGCCACCGAGTTCCAGCGTGACGGTGAACGCGCACCCCGACGACGTCGGGCGGACCGCCATCTTCATGCCGTACTTGGTGCCACCGACGCCCTTGCCGTCCACCACGAGCATCTCGGGCGGATCGAGCCGACGGATCGTCCAGGTGACGCGGTTGCGCATCCCCTTCGCGCCGGCGACGCCGACGATGGTCGTGCCGACGGTCAGTTCGTCGGGCAGTTCGCTGCGCCAGCCCTCGTGCATGACGAGCCAGTCGCCCAACTCGGCGAGGTTGGACGCATGCGTCCAGGCGTCGTCGGGAGGCAACGACAGCTCGCGTGTCAGCTCGAGTTTGGCCACCCCGCGATAGTAGTGGCGAGCCGGTCCCCCGACCCGTGGATTGACCCGGTGGCGGGCACCCCGCTCACCACCAACTCTTGACTTATTCCAAAAAAGGGGGTGATATTGCTGTCGTGCCGTCGCCGTCCGAGTACGTAGACCAGTTGCGGGGCGCCGATCTGCGCGTGACCCGTCCACGGGTCGCCGTGTTGGAAGCGGTGCACGCCCATCCCCACGCAGACACCGAGACCATCTTCGCGTCCGTCCGCTCGAGCCTGCCGGACGTGTCGCGACAGGCGGTCTATGACGTTCTGCACGCCCTCACCGGCGCCCGTTTGATCCGCCGGATCCAGCCCTCCGGTTCGGTCGCACGGTATGAGACGCGGGTCGGCGACAACCACCACCATGTGGTCTGCCGGTCCTGCGGGACGATCGCCGACATCGACTGTGCGATCGGCGAGGCGCCGTGTCTGATGCCGTCCGAGCACGATGCGCTCGACGGCTTTGTTCTCGACGAGGCCGAAGTCATCTACTGGGGCCTGTGCCCCGACTGCGTGCCCGAGAGTTCGACCGCAGATAGATCCTGATCACAACCGTGATCGCAGCCCATCACCTGATGTATGGAATATGAAGGGAAACACCGTGTCGTCAGATACCTCCGATGCTCGTCCCCCGCATGACGACAGCAAGACTGCCAGTCACAGCGAGAGCGAGAACCCGGTCATCGAATCGCCGAAGCCGAAATCGCATGGCCCGCTGACCAACCGGGACTGGTGGCCCGAGCAGGTCGACGTGTCGGTGCTGCACAAGCAGAACGAGAAGGGCAACCCGCTCGGTGCTGACTTCGACTACGCCGAGGAATTCGCCAAACTCGACGTCGAGGCCTTCAAGCGCGACGTCATCGAGGTCATCCAGACCTCGCAGGACTGGTGGCCGGCCGACTACGGCAACTACGCCGGCCTGTTCATCCGGATGAGCTGGCACGCCGCAGGCACCTACCGCATCTTCGACGGCCGCGGTGGCGCCGGGCAGGGTGCGCAGCGTTTCGCGCCGCTCAACAGCTGGCCGGACAACGCCAACCTCGACAAGGCTCGCCGGCTGCTGTGGCCGATCAAGCAGAAGTACGGCAACAAGATCTCCTGGGCCGACCTCATCGCCTACGCCGGTAACGCCGCGCTCGAGCAGTCCGGGTTCCAGACGGCCGGCTTCGCGTTCGGCCGCGAGGACATCTGGGAGCCCGAGGAGATGCTGTGGGGCCAGGAGGACACCTGGCTGGGCACCGACAAGCGCTACGGCGGAACCAACGAGAGCGAGCGCAAGCTGGCCGAACCGTTCGGTGCGACCACCATGGGTCTGATCTACGTCAATCCCGAAGGCCCCGAAGGCAAGCCGGATCCGCTGGCCGCCGCGCACGACATCCGTGAGACGTTCGGCCGGATGGCGATGAACGACGAGGAGACCGCCGCACTAATCGTCGGCGGTCACACTCTGGGCAAGACCCACGGCGCCGCCGACGTCAACGTCGGGCCCGAGCCCGAAGGTGCGCCGATCGAGGAGCAGGGCCTGGGCTGGAAGTGCCCGTTCGGTTCCGGCAAGGGCAACGACACCGTCACCAGCGGTCTCGAGGTCATCTGGACCGGCACGAACTCGGAGTGGAGCAACGCCTTCCTGGAGAACCTCTACGGCAACGAGTGGGAGCTGACCAAGAGCCCCGCCGGCGCCTGGCAGTTCGAGGCCAAGAACGCCGAGGCCACCATCCCGGATCCGTTCGGTGGCGCACCGCGCAAGCCCACCATGCTGGTCACCGACGTGGCACTGCGTGAGGATCCGATCTACGGCAGGATCACCCGGCGCTGGCTCGATCATCCCGAGGAGCTGGACGAGGCGTTCGCCAAGGCCTGGTACAAGCTGATGCACCGCGACATGGGCCCGATCAGCCGCTACCTCGGTCCGTGGATCGCCGAGCCGCAGCTGTGGCAGGACCCGGTGCCGGCCGTCGACCACGAACTCGTCGACGAGTCCGACATCGCCTCGCTGAAGGGCAAGGTGCTCGACTCCGGGCTGTCGGTCCAGCAGCTGATGAAGACCGCGTGGGCGTCGGCGTCGAGCTTCCGCGGTACCGACAAGCGCGGTGGCGCCAACGGCGCACGCGTGCGCCTGGAGCCGCAGCGCAACTGGGAGGCCAACGAGCCGTCCGAGCTGGCCAAGGTGCTTCCGGTGCTCGAGCAGATCCAGCAGGACTTCAACGCCTCGGCTTCCGGAGGCAAGAAGATCTCGCTGGCCGACCTGATCGTGCTGGCCGGTTCCTCGGCCGTCGAGAAAGCCGCTCGCGACGCGGGTTACGAGATCGACGTGCACTTCGCGCCGGGGCGGACCGACGCCTCGCAGGAGCAGACGGATGTGGAGTCGTTCGCGGTGCTCGAACCGCGGGTCGACGGCTTCCGGAACTTCTTCCGTCCGGGCGACAAGAACCCGCTGGAGCAGCAGCTGGTGGAGCGGGCCTATCTGCTCGACCTGACCGCTCCGGAGATGACGGCACTGGTCGGCGGTCTGCGGGTGCTCAACGTCAACCACGGTGGCAGCAAGCACGGCGTGTTCACCGACACCCCGGGCGCGTTGAGCAACGACTTCTTCGTCAACCTGCTCGACATGCGGACCGAGTGGAAGCCGTCGGAGAACCAGGAGAACGTCTACGAAGGGCGCGACCGCGTCACCGGTGAGGCCCGGTGGACGGCCACGGCCAACGACCTGGTGTTCGGCTCGAACTCGGTGCTGCGCGGCATCGCCGAGGTCTACGCCCAGGACGACAGCAAGGGCAAGTTCGTCGAGGACTTCGTCGCCGCCTGGGTCAAGGTCATGAACAACGACCGGTTCGACCTCGAGAAGTCCTGATCGGCTACTGACGCCATCGCGACAACAGGGACACCCCGCGAACCGCACACCGGTTCGCGGGGTGTTCCGCGTCTGGTGACGTGATCGAGCTGCCTACCGCGGTGCGGGCGATGTCCGGCCGCGGCCCCGATTGGGCGCAGTGGATCGAGACGCTGCCGGCATGGACGCAGCACCAACTCGACGAGTGGGAGCTGCGGGTCGACGGCGCACCCACCCATGGCACGACTTCCCTTGTGCTGCCGGTGCTCACGCCGCGGGGCCGATCGGCGGTGCTCAAGCTCGGCTTCCCCGACGACGAATCCGAACACGAACATCTCGCATTGCGGCGGTGGGCGGGCCACGGCGCCGTCCGGCTGCTCAGCGCCCAGCCACACCGACGCGCACTACTGCTGGAGCGACTGCACGCTCGCGACCTGACCACCGTCTCCGATGTCGAGGCCTGCACCGTCGTCAGCCGGCTCTACCAGCGCATCCATGTCCCGGCGCTGCCCCAATTGCGCAGTCTGACAATGTGGTTGGAATCGCGCGTCGCCGAGTTGTCCGAACTCCCCCGCAACACCCCGGTGCCGCGCCGACTGGTCGAGCAGGCGCTCACCCTGGCCCGCGACCTGATGTCGCGGCCCGCACCCGACGCCGTGGTGCTGCACACGGATCTGCACTACGAGAACGTCTTGGCGGCCGACACCGAACCGTGGCTGGTGATCGACCCCAAACCGCTGAGCGGGGATCCGCACTTCGAGATCGCCCCGATGCTGTGGAACCGCTGGGACGAACTGACCGGTGACGTGCGCGACGGCGTGCGGCGTCGCTTCTACACTCTCGTCGACGCCGCGCGGTTCGACGAGGACCGGGCGCGCGCGTGGGTCATCGTGCGGGTGGTGCACAACGCCGTCTGGGAGTTGAGCAGGGCGACGCGTCCCGACCCCGGGTGGCTCACGGTGTGTGTGGCGGTGGCCAAGGCCGTTCAGGACTGAGCGCCACCGGCTGCGCTCACACGCGCCGGGTCAGCTGCGTCGCGATGAGCGGGGCGATCTTGTCGGCCATGTAGACGTGGCCCGCATCGGTCGGGTGCACACCGTCGGCGCCGATGAGTTCGGGGTCGTCGACGAACCACCGCTCGGCGATCGGATCGACGAAGGTGGCGTCGGCCAGGCCCGCCTGGTACCGGAGGCTGTCGCGGATCCGGATGATCGCGGGCGGCGGATCGGCGGTCGGCCACGGCGGTCCGATCACCAGGAAGCGGGCCTGGGGTGCGGTGCGACGCGCCAGCTGGAACACGCCGTAGACCATGATCGAGTACAGCGTCGGCTCGACCTTCTCGTCGTTGCGGGAACCGTAGAACACCACGAGGTGGTCGTCGGGCTTGACGGCGCGCACCGTGAGGTCCTCGAACACGCTGCCCCGGTTGCCCCGGGTGCCGTAACCGGCACCTCCCTCGGCCGCCACGTCGGCGCGCACCGGGAGCCCCTGCTGGGCCAGCAGTTGCCAGGCCCGCGTCGTCCAGCCCCTGGTGCCCTCGCCGCCCTCGTTGCTACCGGTCGTGTACGAGTCGCCGATCACGGCGACGCGACTGCCGGCGAACTGCAGCGTCACCATCTCGTCGCTGCGTTCGGGCATCGGACGGGCGACGACGAGGCCGACCAGCAGCGCAACGGACAGCACCAAGGTGACCAGGCGACTCACCGCTTACCTCCACAGTCAACGGCACCCGAGACGCCGCACCTGACGATGTCCGAGAGCCTAGGCGGCGGCGAAGCGGTCGGCGATCCGCGACGCGCTCGCACGATGGTCACGAAATCGCCTCATCCCACACGGACCGGCACATGGTCGGGATGGTCCTCCACCGTCGTCTGCGCCGCCGGCGGACGGCCGCCGACCGGGCTGGGCGTCGCATCCCGGACATCGACCATCCGGCGCATCCACAAGCGGGCGGGTTCCTCCACACCGTGATACAGCGCGACCGCACCCACCACCGAGAGCGCCAGCAGGCCGGTCACCACCGAACCGCCGAAGAGTCCGGGGGTCAAGGTGATCTCGAATTGCACCGCCGCCCAGTTCCACGCGGTGTGCACGATTTCGTGGACCATGTACAGCCCGAACGAGATGTGGCCGCAGTACACCATGATTCGGGCCGACAACAGCCGCGGCAGGGAGCCCGCCCCCACCGCCAGTGCCACGACCAGCGGGACGAACAGCACGTCGACCAGCCCGCTGGCGTCGCGGATCGACGCAGGCGGGTTCGCGTCGAGGTAGTACAGGCTGCCGACGATCGCGGCCGCGATCCCCAGCGACAGCCAGCCGAAACCGCTACGGGCGCGGTCGGTGAGACGAAGCTTGCGCACTGCCGCGCAGGCGAGCGCACCCGCGGTGAACTGCATGACGATGCGCGGCAACCAACTCCACGGTGTGTAGAACTCGCCCGTGGCGAGCAACAGTACGGTCGGTGGCAGCGACACCGCGAACGCCAGCCACAACAGATGCCGCGCCCGCGTCACCCGCGCCACCCGGAAGATCACCAGGACCAGGACGCCGAAGAGCAGGTACGCCAACCACTCTGCGCTGATCGACCAGGCCGGACCGTCCCAGCTCGTACCGTCGAAGTAGGGCGCGAACCACAGCTGGACGAGCAGCAGCTGGCGCAGATAACTCGTGGCGGTGAGCTGCTCGACCGCCGGTGAGGGAACGTGACCGACGTTCAGCGTGAAGATGATCCACGCCGCCGCCAGGTGCATCGTCACCAGGTAGACCGGCCACACGCGGGCCAGCCGCAGCCACAGGAAGCGCAAAGTCGTTCTGGTCGACCACGAATGGCCCATACGGTCGAGATAGTTCCACGTCAGCACGAACCCGCTCAGGATGAAGAACAGGTCGACACCCTGGGCGCCGCAGTCCAGCAGCGGCGCCAGCGCCGCACTGAGATCCGGTGCGGCCTGCGCCAACAGCGGCCGGAAATGGAACAGCACCACCCAGACTGCGGCGACGATACGCAGACCCGACAGGGCCTTGATCTCTCCGCTGCGCACAACACTCATTTCGTGAGGGAGTCTGCTGTTTCGTCCGGGCTCGGTTTCGTAGGCCGCCCCCCGCGCTCACCGGGCAGCGTTAGGCAGACTAGCAGCGAGCCGCAACGCTGTGCGCGTCCGAAACCCGTTGCGCTGCTGCCAACTCGTCACACCGAAGCCGTTCACGGCTGTTCGAAGTGCTGATAATCCTTCGGCGTCCGCCAATCGCCGCCCCAGTCCCAGCCGCGGTCGGTGAAGGCGAGAACGGCGCGATCTCCGGCGTGCAGGATGCCGGGATCGGTGCGTGCGCGGTCGACGTACGGACCCGCGTTGGCGGGTTCGACCGCACCGCTGCGGCCGATATAGGGGTTAAGCAACGGGTTGAGGTCGATGGCGCGGCCGTATGCGTGGTACGACCAGCTCGCGGAACCCGGTATGCCCCGGCAGTTGAAGGCCGAGGTGTTGTTGTCGGCCATCGACAGCTCGTCCTCGGCGCCGGGATATCGGTCGACGGTCTGCATCTTCGTGATCGGATACCGGATTCGGTGGAGTTCGTCGAAGACCTCGATGACCGGGCCCACCAGGTCTTCGTGCACGACCAGCGCACCGCGGTGGGTGGCGCCGTCGAAACCGAGGAAGTTCAACTCGACGCGCCGCAGCCGTTCCGGTCCGAGCGGACAGCCCGGGCGCCAGGTGGCGCCCAGATCGGCGGCGGTGACGGTGGTGACAGTCGGCGGCGGCGGCACCGGCGTCGGCCGGGTCGTCGACGGGCGGGGCGACGCGGGCGTCGAGACCCGCGGGGGCGCGGCGGTCGGGGCCACGCGGGACGTCTCGGCCTGCGGCGGCGGGTCGGAACCGCACTGGACGAGCGTCGTCGCGGCGGCCGCCACCACCAGCACCGTCGTCACACGACGGGCCCTGGAAGCGCGGAATCGGAAGGTGAGCCTGGTCATTTCCGGTGCCGACGCTACCCGCAGAACCGGACATTCCGAGGCACCGGACAGGGCCGGATCAACGCCTCCGTCATCAGCCTTCGGTATTGTCAGGGGGCTATCACTGAAGAAGAGGTCAGCGCGGCCGCGGTGATGAAACCGAAGGACGGAACTGTCGATGCTCGCGCCGCATGACTCAGAACTGAGGCCTGTGCCCGATTCCGCTGTTGCTCCCATGACGCAGTTCGACACGTTGACGGTGCTCCTCGTGGAGGACGACCGCGGCGATGCGTTGCTCGTCGAGGAGCTGATCGTCGACGCCGTGGCCGATATCCGGTTGCGGTGGGCCGAGACCATGGCGCACGCCGCACGGGAGATCCAGGCGGCTCGGCCCGACTGCGTGCTGCTGGACCTGAACCTGCCCGATGCGAACGGCACCGACGCGGTCGATCAGATCTGCGGACTCGATCCCACACTTCCCATCGTCGTGCTGACCGGCCACGTCGACGAACGCTACGGCGTCTCGGCAGTGGCCTCGGGCGCCCAGGACTACCTCGTCAAGGGCCGGGTCGAGCCGGAGATGCTGCGACGCTCGCTGCTCTACGCCATCGAGCGCAAACGCTCCGAACTGACCGCCGTCGACCTGCATTCCAGCCACCTGCGGGCGCAGGAGAACGCCCGGCTCGAACGTGGGTTGCTGCCGTCGCCGCTGCTGCTCGAGGACCCGGGCGTCGACATCATCTCCAAGTACCGGCCCGGCCGGCCGAACGCCCTGCTGGGCGGCGACTTCTACGACTTCGTCCAGACCCCCGACCGCACCGTGCATGTCATGGTCGGCGACGTGTCCGGCCACGGGCCCGACGAGGCCGCGCTCGGGGTGGCGCTGCGGATCGGCTGGCGCGCGCTGACCTTCGCCGGCCTGCGCGGTAACGAACGCATGCAGCAGCTGGAGCGCATCCTGCGCGCCGAACGCCCCGGACCCGGCATCTTCGCCACCGTGATGAGCCTCGCCTTCTCACCCAAGGACCGCAGCTTCAACGCCGTGCGCGCCGGCCATCCCGGTCTGCTGCTGCACGGCCCCGACGGCGTCCGGTGGATGGAACCGCCCGCCGGCCCGGCGCTCGGCCTCGGCGGCTCCGGGTGGCCGATCACCGAACTCGAGCTGCCCGCCGGCCACGGCCTGCTGCTGCTCACCGACGGGCTGTTCGAAGGCCACTCCGGTGAGGGCAACGAACGGCTCGGGGAGGACGGTCTGTTGGAGCTGGCGCGTGAGGTCGCGTCGCTGCCCGGTCCGCAGTTCGTCGAGACGCTGATCGACCGCGCCGAGGAGCGCGCCCGGCCGCATGGCGGCCTGACCGACGACATCGCGGTGGTCCGCGTGGAGCGAACGACGTGACCGCCCCCGCCCGCCGGCGGGGACGCCAGTTGACGGTGCAGGGCTGGCTGAACGTGGTGCTGGCCGTCATGGGGATCCTCGTGATGGCCGGGGCGTTCGCCGGCGCTGTTCTGATGAACCGCACCGATGCGGTGTCACGGGAACTCATCGACGAGATCCAGCCGTCCCGGGTGGCGGCCTACCGGATGCAGGCGGCCCTGCGGGATCAGGAGACGGCCGTCCGGGGTTTCGCGATCGCTGCGGACGAGCAGTTCCTCGAGCCGTACTACGAGGGACAGCAGACCGAACGGGAAGCCGCCGAGGAGATCCGCGCACTGGTCGGCGACCATCCCCACCTCGTATCCGACCTCGAAGAGGTCGAGCGTGCCACCGCCCAGTGGCGCGCGAATTACGCCGAGCCGTTCATCCAGAGCGTGCGTCCCGGCGTGCCGGGGATGATCGACCCTTCCCTTGTCCAGCGGGGCAAAGAGGACTTCGACAACATCCGCGCGCTGTTCCACGTCCAGAACGTCGATCTGGCCGCCGCGCGTACCGCCGGGATCAAAGATCTGGACCGGGTGCAGGGCTGGCGCGACCGAACGCTCGCCGGGATCATCGTCATCTTCTTCCTGACGGCGCTGGTGCTGGCGATCCTCGCGCGCAGTGCGCTGGTCCGGCCGCTGTCGGCGCTGGCCGAGTCGTGCCGCCGCATCACCGAGGGTCACTTCGACGAACGCATCGTCGCCCGCGGTCCGCGTGATATCCGCAGTATGGCCTCCGACGTCGAGGACATGCGGCAGCGCATCGTCGACGAACTCGCGGCATCGCGCTCCGCCCAGGAACAGCTCGACGAGCAGGCCGTCGAGTTGCGCCGGTCGAACGCCGAACTGGAGCAGTTCGCCTACGTCGCCTCCCACGATCTGCAGGAGCCGCTGCGCAAGGTGGCGTCCTTCTGTCAGCTGCTCGAGAAGCGGTACGGGGACAAACTCGACGAACGCGGCGCCGAGTACATCAAGTTCGCGGTCGACGGTGCCAAGCGCATGCAGGTGCTGATCAACGACCTGCTCACCTTCTCCAGGGTCGGGCGCCTCAGCGCCGCGCACACCGACGTCGACCTCGGCGAGGCCCTCGACGCGGCGCTGTCGAACCTCGAGACCTCCATCGAGGAGGCCGGCGCCGAGATCGTGCGACCGTCGGAGCCGTTACCGCAGGTTTCCGGTGATGCCACACTGCTGGCGATGCTGTGGCAGAACCTGATCGGCAACGCGGTGAAGTTCCGCAAACCTGACACCGCACCCCGCATCGTGATCGAATGTGAGCGCGGCACCGAAGACCGCGACGGGCAGTGGTTGCTGACTGTGTCGGACAACGGCATCGGCATCGCCGAGGAGTTCTCGCAGAAGGTGTTCGTCATCTTCCAGCGCCTCCATGGCCGTGAGGCCTACAGCGGCACCGGCATCGGGCTGGCGCTGTGCAAGAAGATCGTCGAGTACCACGGCGGAACGATCTGGATCGACAACAGCTACACCGAAGGCACCCGGTTCCGAATGACCCTCCCGGTCGCCGTCCACGAACAACCCGAAGTGGTTCTGGAAGGAGCCCAGCAATGACATCGTCCACCCGCCCCATCGACGTCCTCCTGATCGAGGACGATCCGGGCGACGAGCTGATCACCCGCGAGGCTTTCGAGCACAACAAGATCAGCAACACCCTGCACGTCGCGCACGACGGGCAGGAGGGACTGGACTTCCTCTACCGGCGCAGTGGCTTCGAGAACGCGCCGCGCCCCGATCTGATCCTGCTCGACCTGAACCTGCCGAAGTACGACGGGCGGCAACTGCTCGAGACAGTGAAATCGGATCCGGACCTCAACCACATCCCGGTCGTTGTGCTGACCACCTCGTCGGCCGAGGAGGACATCCTGCGCAGCTACAAGCTGCACGCCAACGCCTATGTCACCAAGCCGGTGGATCTCGACCAGTTCATGAACGCCGTCCGTCAGATCGACGAGTTCTTCGTCCAGGTCGTCCGACTGCCCCAGAGCTGACTCGGTCGGACATGGGCTCCTCGGCGACGACGCGCGACTACGCTCCCGGGCGGTCGCTCGACCTCTACGGCGATCCCACCGCCCCTGTGGTTCTGCTGTGGCACGGCATGCAGACGGATTCGCGGGCCGCGGTGGCACCGCTGGCCGAACGCATCGCCGGACAGGGGTTCGCGGTGGCGGCGGCCGACTGGAATTCGCACGCCGACGACCACGGCCGGTCCGATCTGCTGGGCTCGGCGCGGTTCGCATCGGAGCTGCCCGGGGCGGCCGACGGTCTGATCGTCGTCGGATGGTCGATGGGCGGAGCCGCCGCCGCGGGCCTGACCTTCGGCGCCGCCGGCTACGGGGTACGCGTTGCGCACACGGTGTGCCTGGCCGGTGCCTTCATGGCGCCGGATCCGTTGACCGGTCAACCGCTGGCGCCAAGTTCGCCGGCCGGGGACCGGATGAGGATGACCTTGGTGCACGGCAGCGCCGACGACGTGATCCCGGTCGCCGTCGGCCGCGATTTCGCCGTCGAGGCGGGCGGTGCGGGCTGGCTCGTCCAATACATCGAATTGGCGGCCGACCACGCCAACATCGTCGGAGCCCGGTACGACGCGGCCGGTGACCGCTACGAACCTGCCGACGACGCCGCGAGCCTTGCGGTCGCCGCGGAAGTGGCGGGTATCGTCGCCCGATCCGCCAAGCGGTGAACCCGCCGTCACCCCGACTGCTCGAGCCCACTCTTCAGATCTGACAGCTTCCGGGGCCATCCACGCGAAACCCATTGGCGCACAACGCTGTCGGTACCGAACCCGTCGTGCACGACGGTGAGTTCGACCTGCTCCCCCACCGGCTCGATGTCGAACGACACGCGTGAGCGCGGTTCGCGGGCTGCGCGTTCGACCGTCTGGGGGCCGGCGTGGGCCATCGACGCCACCCGGGCCGGGAACGTGATCGACAGCCGTCGGTACGGGTCCACGTCGAGCACCACCTGATCGGCGTCGGCGACTTCCCCACCGTCGTCGAGCCACGTGTACGCGGCGCCCTTCTGCCAGGTCGACACCAGCGCATGGCCCATGTGGCGCCGGGAGAACTGCGGACCGGTGATCGCCTGCCACAACCGTTCCGGGGTCGTCCTGATGAAGATCGTGTAGACGAACGCACCCGGATCGGTTCTCGCCTCGGGCTCCGGGGGCGGCCCGACCGGGGCGGACGGCTCCGGTCGTGCGCGGTCGTACTGGCGGATCCAGCGGTCGGACAGTGCGTTGATCGGTTCGGTGTCGAGGTGGTGCAGCTTCTGCCTGCCGCTGCGCGCGGTGGTCACCAGGCCCGCCGCCTCCAGTACGGCGAGGTGCTTGCTCACCGACTGGCGTGTCATCTCCAGAACCCCGCACAGTTCGCCGAGGGTCTGCCCGTCCTGCAGATTGAGGGCGTCGAGGAGGCGGCGCCGGTTCGGGTCGGCGAGCGCCCGGAACACCTCGTCCATGCGGCTTCCTTCTCATGCAGCCGGCTGGCTGCATGAGCCACCATATGCAGCCTGGCGGCTGCCCGTCAACGCGCGTCGGTGCCGGAGACGGGCGGCGCCACGGAGTGCGTGAACTGATCTTTGCCGACATTGTCACGCCAGTGCCCGTTTTCACAGGTCGTCGGTCATCTCGGCGTCCGGGCGCGGATCGGCGAGGACCGAGGAGTGCGCCGCTCCTGCGGCTTCGGTGCACGTCGAGCGCTTGTCGGCGGTGTGGTCGGCACCATACGATCGGCCAAACGTGAAGCCGCTCATAGGTTTTGAGGGCCCGCAACGCTCCTGCTACCGTCCGCCCACATGTTTGCTCTCGTCACGTTGATGTCACTTGTCAACTCGGTTTCGGGGACGCCGTACGTCTCCGGTGGAGACAGCCCCGCAGGAACGGACTGCTCGGGTCTGGCCTCCTGGGTCAGCAATGCGGCGACCGGCCGGCCGGTCTACGGCGACCGGTTCACGACCGCGAACATGGAAAGCGAACTGCTGGCCCGCGGCTTCCAACACGGTTCACAACCCGGCGCGCTGGTGATCGGCTGGAACAGCGGTCACGCGGCCGTCACGCTGCCCGACGGCACGCCGGTGTCCTCCGGAGAGGGCGGCAGCGGGGTGAAGGTCGGTGGCGGAGGGGCCCACCAATCGCAGTTCACCAGCCGGATGTTCCTGCCCGCCCCGCCCGAAGAACCGATGCTGGCGCAGCCGCCGCTCAACGTTCCGCTGCCGCCTCCGCC
>JBNMQY010000060.1:0-25249 GCA_050205415.1 Mycolicibacterium litorale | reverse complement strand
CCCCGCAGGCCCCGCTCCCCGCGCTGCCCGAAGCCCCACCCGCCCAGCCGGCGGCGCCCGTCGACGGACTCGACGCTCGCGTCCGTCAAGCCACCGCCGACGCGGCCGCGTCCGGCGCCGACCTCGAGATCGCCGTGTTGGACCGCAACACCGGCCAGCTCGTCTCCGGCGGGGCCAACAAGCCGTTCCCGATCGCCTCCGTGGTGAAGCTGTTCATCGCCGACGACCTGCTGCTTCGGGAGTCGCAGGGCGAGGCGGAACTCTCCGAGGCCGACCGTAAGTCGCTCGACAGCATGCTGCGCTCGTCCGATGACAGCGCGGCGCAGATGTTCTGGGACCGCAGCGGCGGAAACGCCGTCATCGGGCGCGTCGTGGCGCGGTACGGGCTGACGGGTACGACGGCGCCCTACAACGGCCATTGGGATGTCACGCAAAGCACCGCAAGCGATCTCGTCCGCTACTACGACATGCTGTTGGACGGCGCCGGTGGGCTGCCGCCTGAACAGGCGAACGTCATCATCGGCAACCTCGCACAGTCCACACCGACGGGAACCGACGGCTATCCGCAGCGGTTCGGCATCCCCGAGGGTCTCTATGCCGAGCCGGTCGCCGTCAAGCAGGGCTGGTTCTGCTGCTGGAACGGCGGCAACCAGTTGCACGTGTCCACCGGCGCCATCGGCCCCGACCGCCGCTACGTGATCGCGATCGGCTCCCTGGATCCCACCAGCGCCGGTGCCGCGCGCGAGAACATCACGCAGGCGGTCAAGACGATGTTCCCGGCCGGCAAGATCTGAGGCTCACCCCACCGCCGACGCCGACGGCGGGGCCGAACCACCGTGCGTCTTACCGGCACTCATCATCCGGGTGATCTCCTCGCAGTCGGCCGCCGACGGCAGACCCATCCCGGGCGTGTAGCCGTAGACCTCGTGCAAGGGGGTGGACCCGGTCCGGCCGTCGAGGATGTCCACCGAATCGGTGCCGATCAGACCGGGGTGGTGCACGCCGCACGCTTCGGCCACCTTCACCAGATCGCGGCGCAACGTCTTGATGTAGTTGGCCACCCGCTCGGCCTTGACCTCCGGCACCAGACCGCGGGACAACCACGTGTTCTGGGTCGCGACACCCGTCGGGCAGGTGTCGGTGTGGCACTTCAGCGCCTGGATGCAGCCGATCGCGAGCATCGCCTCCCGCGCGACGTTGACCATGTCGCAGCCGAGCGCGAACGCGACCACCGCGTTGTCCGGCAGCCCGAGTTTCCCGCCGCCGATGAACGTCACCTTCTCGTCCAGCTCCCGCTCGGCGAAGATCTTGTACACCTGGGTGAACGCGAGCTGGAACGGCAGTGACACGGTGTCGGTGAAGATCAACGGCGCGGCGCCGGTGCCTCCCTCGCCGCCGTCGATCGTCACGAAGTCGACACCGCGGCCGGTGTCGCGCATCAGATCGGTGAGCTCGTACCAGAAATCGAGATCACCGACGGCCGCCTTGATCCCCACCGGCAGACCCGTCTCGGCGGCGAGCAGCTCCACCCAGTCGAGCAGGCTGTCGGTGTCGGAGAACTCGGCGTGCCGCGACGGGCTGACGCAGTCGTGCCCCTCGGGGATGCCGCGGGCGGCGGCGATCTCGGCGGACACCTTGGGCGCGGGCAGCAACCCGCCGAGGCTCGGCTTGGCGCCCTGGCTGAGTTTGATCTCCAGCGCGCGCACCGGCGCCCCGGCCACCACGTCCTTGAGCCGCTCCAGGCTGAAGCGACCCTCGTCGTCACGGCACCCGAAGTAGGCGGTGCCGATCTGGAAGACCAGTTCACCCCCGCACCGGTGAAACCGCGAGATCCCGCCCTCGCCGGTGTTGTGCAGGCAGTCGGCCAGCGCGGCGCCGCGGTTGAGCGCCTCCACGGCGTTGCCCGACAGCGACCCGAAGCTCATCGCGGAGATGTTGACCACCGACGCCGGCCGGAACGCCCCGGGCCGGTCGCGAGCCGCGCCCATCACCTTGGCGGACGGCAGCTCGACTTCGTGTCCGGCCATCGGCGCCGACGCGGGCCCGTTGCGCCCGAACGTGCGGTGCTTGATCACGGGATAGCCGGTCGAATGCTCCACGTCGTTGTCGGTGCCGAAGCCGAAATAGTTGTTCTCCTTCTTCGACGACGCGTACACCCAGCGCCGCTGGTCGCGGGTGAACGGACGTTCCTCGTCGTTGGCGGCGACGATGTACTGACGTAACTCCGGGCCGACGGCCTCGATCAGGTACCTGACGTGGCCGACGACGGGGTAGTTCCGCAGCAGGGCGTGTTTGCGCTGGAAGAGGTCGCGCAGGCCGACGGCCGCCGCCGTCGAGGCGGCAGCGGCGGCGAGACCACGAGCGACCCGACTCATGGCGTGAGGGTTTCCGGGCTTCCCAGCAACGAAACCCGCGGCGTCAGGCCGGGCCGCCCCGGCCCGTCAGCGATCGGATGGTGCGGACCTCGCTGTCCCGGTACGGCTGCCCGTCGGGCCGCAGCAGGTCGTGGAACCAGACGTCGGGCGGCGAGGTGTAGGGCGAGTCCCACGAATCCCACGGCAGGTGGGTCTGGGTCCGCCCCGACATCAGCCCCCACGTGTAGACGCCGACGTTGCGCCGCCGGGCGATCGGCAGCACCCCCTCGATGGTGCTGCCGAATTCGCGGGCCAGGAATTCGGTGCACACGATCGGACGCTTCAGCGGTTGCAGCTCGGCGATCCGCGCGTCGAACTCCTCCGGATCGCCGTAGTTGTGGAACGTGATGACGTCGGAGTTGTCGAGCTGGGTGCGCACGATGGGCCCGCGGCGGGCGGGGTCCGCCCACTCCCCGTCCCACACCCCGCTGGTCAGCGGCTGGACGGGGGCGACCTCGCGGGCCCAGCGGAACACCTGCGGCAGCAGTTCGGCCACCCGGTCGTACTTGTCCTTGCGCTCGACCTCCCGGTACTGCTTGGCGGGGTTGTCCGGTTCGTTCCACAGATCCCAGCCCAGGACGCGCTCGTCGTTGCGGAACAGCTTGAGGACACCGGTGACGTAGTCGCGCAGGACGTGGCGGTAGCGGGGGTCGGCGATGTACTGGGCGCCGGGACCCTGCACCCACCGGGAGTTGTGCACCCCGGGCCGCGGCGCAAGCTGGCGGCCCAACTTCGGCAGCGGATCCCAGCACGAATCGAACAGCACGAACAGCGGTCGGATGCCGTGGCGGGCCGCGATCGTGACGAACTGGGACACCCTCTTGGCGAACCCGTTGCGGTCCTGGGCCCACAGTTGATCGTGGAGGAACACCCGCACCGTGTTGAGCCCCATCCGGCGGGCCAGCAGCAGTTCACTGTCGATACGCCGGCGGTCGAACGTGCCGGCCTGGAACATCTCGAGCTGGTTGACGGCGTTCGAGGGGATGTAGTTGGCCCCGACCAGCCAGCCCTGCGCCCGGTACCAGGCGTGGGCGCGTTCGGCGGACCACCGGCCGGTCTCCGCCGAGGCGCGGGGCAGCCGAGACACCGCCGCCGACGCCGTCAACAGGGCGGGCAACGTCAGCGCGGCGCGACGGCCGAGGGTGTGACGGGTCCTGGGCTCGGGTGTGGGTGTCACGTAGCAGGGTCCTGCTTTCAGATCTCTCGGACAGACAACAGGGGCACCGCGTGGGTTCGGCGCCCCTGCCAAGGCTGTCGTACCCAGGCGGCTCGAGCGCTACAACCCGATCGGCGGACGTTCCGGGACCCGCGCGGAAAACAGGTGGCCGCAGCACAATTCGCGTACCGAGGTGTGTCGGATGTCACCCACGGAACCCCGCCGGTCGGCGTCCGGTGCGCACGATCGGCCCGCGCGGACGGAATTCCTTGCATTCGATCATTCGCCTATGGGCGTCACCTGTAGCGTGAGCAAACACGCAGCAGGGCGTTGGGCCTGGGGGAACCGTCGATGGAATGGGTGAAGAAGTGGTGGCGTCAGCCCGACCACTTTGACTGGCTCAGCGGTTATCTGCAGACCCGCGGGATGGCCGCGCCGATGCGGCGGGGCCTGGCGCTCGTCGCGGCATCGCTGGTGTTGGTGCCCGTCAACGCACTCTGGGGGCCGGCGTCGATCGACGACCGGTTGGCGGTGGGCGTCGCGGTCGTCGCTGCGCTCGCCGGCTTCAGTCTGGCGGCGCTGTGGATCCGGCGCTGGCCGACCAGAACCGAGTCCATGCTGTTCGCCGCCATCGGTAGCGCAACCATCGCCGGCGGTTGTCTCTGGCAGGCGCAACCCCTGATCGGACTGATGTCGTGCACGGCGCTGGCGGTGTCCGGCGGCTACATCGCGTTCTTCCACACGGCCCGCTACATGCTCGTCAACTTCGTGCTGGCCATGACGGTCGGCGCGGTGCAGGCCATCCGGGTGGCCGCCGAGGGGGAACCGGTGCTGGCGCTCACCGGCTATTTCCTGGTCCTCGAACTCAACATCGGCGTCCCGTTCGCCATCCAGGTGATCGTGCGCTCACTGGGCACCGACCTGCTGCGCTCCGACCGCGATCCCCTCACCGGCCTGCTGAACCGGCGGGCGTTCACCAACGCCGTCGTCGGGCGGTTGGTCGCCCGCGCCGATCGTGCGTATCTGGCCGTCGCGTTGATCGACCTCGACCGGTTCAAGGCGATCAACGACCTGCACGGCCACGCCAGTGGCGACGCCGCGCTGGTGGACGTCGCCGAGGCGTTGACCGCCGCGTGCGCCGAGAGCGCGCTGTTGTGCCGCATGGGCGGCGAGGAGTTCCTCATCGCCGACGTCGTGACGGCGGCGGTCCCCACGGAATGGGCGCAGCGACTCTGCGCCGCGGTCACCTCGACGCCGTTCCGGGTGACGGCGAGCGTCGGCACCGCCACCGTTCCGCTGCGCGACGTCAAACCGGATTGGGCCGCCGAGACCTTCCAGCAGCTGGTCACCGACGCCGACGCCGCGATGTACTCCGCCAAGAGGCGCGGCGGCAACCAGATCCAGCACGCCGGCGATACCCGCGCGGTGAGCTGACGCGCAGGCGCATGTCGCCTTCGGAAACATCAGCGTGTCCGAAGTGGTGATTTACAGTCGACCCGCTCACCGCGGAAGCTGTCAGCGACGACAGGGAAGGCGGTTGGCATGACGATCGACGTCGCCGAACGGGAAGCGCTGCGGGAGGCGGTACGCGATCTGCTGCGCAGCCGGTGCACCGAACAGGATGTGCGGCGGGTACTCGCCGGTGACGACGGCTTCGACCGCGACCTGTGGCGCAGGCTGGCCGAACAGGGCGTCACGGGCATCGTCATCGACTCCGAGTACGGCGGTGTCGGCCTCGGCGCGCCCGAACTCGAAGCGGTGGCCGAGGAGACCGGCGCCGCGCTGCTGCCGTCGCCGTTCCTGTCCAGCGCGGTGCTCACCGCGACGCTGATCCAGGCGGCAGGCGACGAGGACGACAAGAAGCGGCTCCTGCCCGGCCTGGCCGACGGCAGCACGATCGGCACGCTCGCGGTCACCGGCAAGGCCGGCACCTGGACGGTCGAGGGTGTCGGCGTGCGCGCCACCGACGCGGGCACCCTCACCGGCGAGGCGCACTACGTGACCGACGGACAGGCGGCCGACGTCATCCTGGTCGTCGCCGATAGCCCCCGCGGTGTCGGCGTCTACGAGCTGGCACCGGACGCCGCCGGCTTCCAGCGCGTCGCGGCGACCGTCTTCGACCCGACCGTGCGGCTGTCGACCTACACCTTCACCGACACCCCGGCACGCCGGCTCGGCACCGCCGGGTGGGACGCCGTGCAGCAGGCACTCGACCTCACCGTCGTCGCGCTGGCCGGGGAACAGTGCGGCGGGGCCCGCCGCATCTTCGAGATCACGGTCGACTACCTCAAGACCCGCATCCAGTTCGGCAGGCCGATCGGCAGCTTCCAGGCGCTCAAGCACATGGCCGCCGATCTGCTGCTGAAGGTCGAGTCCGCGACGTCGGCCGCCCAGAACGCCGCGGCGCAGAAGGCCTCGGCAGACCAGACGGATCCCGCCGCCGCCGACGGAGCGGTCGCCCTCGCCGGATTCGCGTGCGCCGAGGCGTACCGGGACGTCGCCGCCGACGCCATCCAGATGCACGGAGGTATCGGGTTCACCTGGGAGCACCCCGCGCACCTGTACCTGCGCCGGGCCCGTACCGGCATGCAACTGTTCGGCGGCCCCCGCCTGCACCGCGAGCGTTACCTTCAGTCGAAAGGCGCCTGACCGATGACCGACACGCAGCTTCCGAGCGCCGACGAACTGCGGGCCGAGGTCCGCGGCTGGCTCGAGAAGAACTGGACGGGTCTGCCGAAGTCCACCGACCCCTGGGTGGCGTCGCCGGAGCGCGTCGCCTGGCTGGAGAAGGTGCTCGACGCCGGTTACGCGGTGCCGACCTACCCCACCGAGTGGTTCGGCCGCGGCTACCCGAACCACCTGGCCGCGGCCATCGAGAAGGAGTTCAGGGCAGCCAGGGCCCCGGGTGCGCGGCGCGACAAGTACAGCATCCCGGCGAACACCGTGCTGACGTTCGGCAGCGACACCCTCAAGCGGGAGTCGCTGCGGGACTTCCTCACCGAGCGGGCGAGCACCTGCCTGCTCTACAGCGAGCCCGGCGCCGGATCCGACCTCGCCGGCGTGCACGCGACCGCCGTCCGCGACGGAGACCAGTGGGTGGTCAACGGCCAGAAGGTGTGGACGTCGGGCGCGGCGACCGCCGACTACGGGTTGCTGCTGGCCCGCACCGACTGGGATGTGCCCAAGCACAAGGGCCTGAGCTTCTTCATCCTGCCCATGAAGCAGCCCGGCATCGAGGTCCGGCCGCTGGTGCAGATCACCGGTGAATCCCACTTCAACGAGGTGTTCATCAGCGACGCCAAGGTGTCCGACGGCCACCTCGTCGGTGGCACCGGGAACGGCTGGCGGGTGCTGCAGACCGCGCTGGCCTACGAGCGGTCCATCATGGGCGACAGCGGGCGCGGCTCGCGCAACAGTTCGCGCGCCGACAGCCTGGTCGAACTCGCCCGCGAACACGGCCGCCTCGACGATCCGGTGATCCGCGATTCGCTGGCCACCGTGCTGGCGCTGCGGGAACTCAACCGGCTCAACAACGCCCGCGCGAAGGCCTCCACCTCGCAGGGCACGTCGAGTTCGATCATGTCGCTGGGCAAAGTGGCGATGTCGAACATCCTGCACACCGAGGCCCGGGTGAAGACCGACATCATCGGCGCCCAGGCGCTGCTCGACGGACCGGACAACCCGGAGGCCGACGACATCAACTTCCTCACGCTCAACGCCTACTTCACCTCGATCGGCGGCGGCACCGACCAGATCCAGCGCAACATCATCGGGGAGCGGGTGCTCGGTCTGCCGAAGGAACCCGAGGTCGACCGCGACATCCCGTTCCGCGACGCCCGCCGGAACTGACGATGGACCCCTACGATCCGCCGCTGGCGGGTGTCCGCATCCTCGACCTGTCGTCCGGCCCCATGACCGCGATCGGCCGGCTGCTCGCCGATCTCGGTGCGCACGTCAGCGCCGTCGGACTGGCCGGCGTCACTGCCGCCTCGGACGTCGGTCCCCGGATCGGACCCGTGTCGCTGACCACGGCCATCAACCGGCTCGGAGTCGCACCCGTCGACGTCGACGCGTCCACGCCGACGGGCCGCCGGCAGTGGGCGGACCTGCTCGACACCGCCGACGTCCTCATCGAGGACACCCCACCCCGATCGGCGGCCGAACGCCGTCTTGCCGTCGACGAGATCCGCGCCGCCCATCCCGGTCTGGTCGTGTTGTCGCTCAGCGATTTCGGCCGCGACAACGACTTCTCGGGCTGGCAGGCCACCACGCCGGTGCTGCACGCGCTGACCAGTGAACTGTCCCGGTCCGGCATTCCGGGGCGCGAGCCGCTGATCCCGCCCGGTGAGCAGTTGCCGTACCACGTCGCGGCCGCCCAGGCGGCGGTGGCGGTGCTCGGCGTGCTGCTGGACCGGCTGCGCACCGGCGTCGGCGACCGGATCGACTTCTCGATCCTCGAGGGTGCGATGCAGACGCTCGACCCGCCGTTCGGCACCATGGCCATGGCGTCTGCGGGGGTGCCGGCGGCCCAGCAACGTCGCAATTGGGCGGCCGAGCGGCTGCGCTATCCGATCATTCCCTGCCATGACGGCTACGTGCGCATCTGCCTGCTGGCCAAACGCCAATGGCTCGGGATGTTCGAGTGGATGGGCCGGCCGCAGGAGTTCGCCGATCCCAGATTCGAGGGTCTGCGGGAACGGCTGACGTCGGCTGCGCTCTGGACGGCCATCGAGGCGTTCTGCGCCGACAAGACGCGCGCCGAACTGGAGGTCGAGGGACAGAAGCACGGCGTCCCGACCGCCGCGGTGCTGAGTCTGACCGAGGCGCTGACCGCCGAACAGGTCACGGCCCGAGGGTCTTTCGGTGACGTCGAACTGTCCCCCGGGATCGTCGCCCCGGTTCCGCGCGGTGTCGTCGAGATCGACGGACATCGCGCGCACGCCGTCACCGCACCGGTTCGCGGTGACACACGACTCGACGGCGCGCCCGTGCTGGCGCAGCGCCCGCGAGGCGAGCAGGGTCTGCCGCTGGAAGGACTGCGGGTGCTCGACCTCGGCGTCATCGTCGTCGGCGCCGACACCGGGCGGCTGTTCGGCGATCTGGGCGCCGACGTCGTCAAGATCGAGAACGCGGCGTACCCGGACGGCCTGCGCCCCGGCCGCAGCCCGATGAACGTGAGCTTCGCGGCGGGCCAGCGCAACAAGCGCTCGATCGGAATCGACCTGCGGTCCACCGAAGGCCGGGAGCTCGCGCATCGGCTGGTGCGGGAGGCCGACGTCGTCCTGACGAACTTCAAGCCGGGGGTGGCCGCGGGCCTCGGCATGGACCACGACACGCTCAAATCGGTGAACCCCGGCATCGTCGTCGTGGACAGTTCGGCGTTCGGCCCCACCGGTCCGTGGGCGCAGCGCCTCGGTTACGGCCCGTTGGTCCGCGCCGCCGCCGGTTTCACGAAGTTGTGGGTCTACCCGTCGCAGCCGGACGAATTCTGCGACGCCGTCACCGTCTACCCCGACCACGTGTGCGCCCGCATCGGCGTCGCGGCCGCGCTCAGCCTGCTGGTGCGCCGGGAACGCACCGGGCTGGGCGGCGCGGCGTCCGTCGCGCAGTCCGAGGTCATGCTCAGCCACCTCGCCGCCGACATCGCCGCCGACGCGCTCGCCCGCGAAGGACACCGGCGTTCCGAGGACCCGGAACACGATGCGCCGTGGGGTCTGTTCCCCGCCGACGGCGAGGACGCCTGGCTGGCGGTCACCGTGCGCGACGACGCCGACTGGCATGCGCTCTGCCGGGTGCTCGACCGCGCCGACCTGGCCGAAGATCCGGAACTGGGGACCCGCGCCGGGCGCGACCGCAACCGGACGCGGATCGACCAGGCGGTGGCGGAGTGGACAGGACGCCACCGACCCCGTCAGGCGATGGAACTCCTCCAGGGGGCCGGCGTCCCCGCGGGGGCGGTGATGCATGCCGCCGATCTGCCGGATTGGGACTTCTACGTCCAGCGCCGGGCCTTCCGCGAGGAGCTGCACCCTTACGGGAAGGAGCCGTACGTGCTGGAGAACGCCCAGCTGCACTCCGACCGCATCGCGGACCCGCCGCTCGGTCAGGCGCCGCTGCTCGGCGAGCACACCGTGGAGATCGCGACCACCCTGCTGGGGCTGGACGACGCGGCCGTGGCGGAGCTGCTCGAGCGCGGAGTGCTGCAAAGATCCGTAGCGCCCGCGTCGACATCACGGCTGTCGATCGACACCGGCGCGTCGGAACCGCAACCCTGATGTCGAAAACCAGCACAGCACCGGTGCAGACACCCGTCCCGGAGACGGCCGTCGGACGGCTGTCCCGGTTCCGTACGATTCGGTCAAACGGATCGTCGGGCGAGGTGTGTTGGAACTCGATTTCACGCGGTTGAAGTACTTCGTCGCGGTCGCCGACGAACTGCACTTCAAGCGGGCCGCCGACCGGCTGCGGATCACCCCTCCCCCGCTGAGCAAGCAGATCAAACTGCTCGAGCGGGAACTCGGCGGGCCGCTGTTCGAGCGCAACTACCACGAAGTCCGGCTGACCCCGCTGGGTGAGCGGCTGATCGGCCCGGCCCGCGACATCCTGCGCCGGGTCGACGAGTTCACGACCACCGCGGCGCAGGTGGTGCAGGGTGCGGCGGCGCTGCGGATCGGCGCCACCGCGTACGCACCGTCGGACCTGCTGGCACAGGTCGAGGCGGCCGCCGCCGAGCTGCCGAGTCCGTCGGTGTTCAGCGTCCCCGGATCGGCCGCCGAGGTCATCGCGAAACTGGTCTCCGGGCACCTGGAGATCGGCGTGATCCATCTGCCCGCCAAGGACAGACGCCTCGCGCACCGGGTCATCGCCACGTATCCGGGGGCGATCGCCGTCCGGTTCGACGATCCGCTGGCCGCCTACGACACCGTCACCGTCGACCAGCTGCGGGACCGTGAGGTGGTGATCGACTTCGCGCGGCCCAACCCGGTGGTGTTGGCCGCACTGACGCGGCAGCTCACCGCCCGCGGTGTGCACCGGATCGTGCGGACCACCAACCAGCGCGGCGGAGAGTTGGAGATGGCGGCTCAGGTCTCGCACCGCCATCTGGTGGCGATACTGAGCTACGCGCCGGCCTCGGCCATCGGCCGGATCTTCTCGCCACCGGAGTTCAAGCTGATCCCGATCGACGGTGACAACTGGCCGCCGGCCGAGATCGCGTTGGCGTGGGCCCGCGAGCGGGTGAAGACGCTGCCGGAGATCGAGCAGGCGGTGGACCTGCTGGCGGATACGGTGGCTCGGGCACGCGGCTAAAGCCGCTGCACTGCAACGGTATTCTCAGTGATCGCGGCCGTCACCGCGCCGAGGGTGGTGCGCAGCGCCCCGCCGTCGGCTGCGGCGATCCGCACCGCCCATCCGGCGTCGTTCGGCAGGTCGCTCACCCCGACGTAGACGCACCGGTCGCCGGTGAGCACCGACAGCGCCTCGAGTTCCGGGGTGAGCGCGGTGAGGGCGGTGTCGAGTCCGGCGCCGACCAGGTACACGGTCGCGAAAGACGTCGGCGCCCGGCGCACCCGGGGCATCGAGTCCAGCCGTTGCGCGTCCAGCGCGAGCAGCGAGCCGTCCGGTGCGGTGATCTCGACGTCGGACCGGTAGCTGCCGAACACGTCGTCGGTGAGTTCGGGGTGCAGCACCACGGCGTCTACCAGTACCGCCTGTCCGCCCGGTGCGACGCAGACCCCGGTGTGCTGCCGGTAGTGGGCGTGCGGGGTGAGGATGCGGGGCGCCGCGTCCAGCAGCAGCCGGCTCGTCGAGTCGACCCGAACCGCGGTCTGCTCGAATGCCGGTGCACCGCTGAAGGTTCCGCTGACCGTGGTCGCGCCTTGACCCCGCACCACCGCGTCACCACCGTCGACGACGGTGAGCCGTTGCATGACGGAGTCACCGGGGATCACGGTGCCTGCCGCGTTCTGGATCGTCACCGAGCCGACCGCAGGCCGCTGCGGGTCGGGAAAGACCCGGCCGATCAGCAGCGGCCATCGGTAGCGGCGCCGGGTCAGCACCGTCCGGCCGTCGACGCCGGAGAACGTCAAGTCGAGCGCTGCGCTCACACGAACAGCACTTCGCGTTCGAGGACGTCCATCACCTCGTCGACGCCGGTGCCGCCGCGGGCACTGATCGCGACCACGGACCGGCCACCGCGGACCTCGTCGGCCTCCTTGAGCATCAGCGGGAGATCCACCCCGACATGTGGTGCGAGGTCGATCTTGTTGACCACCAACAGGTCACACCGCAGCACGCCGGGGCCGCGTTTGCGCGGGATGTCGTCGCCGCCGGCCACGTCGATCACGAACAGCCAGTAGTCCACGAGATCTCGGGAGAACGTCGAGGCCAGGTTGTCACCCCCGGATTCGAGCAGGATCATCTCGGTGTCGGGGAATTCGGCCTCCAGGGCGTCGGCGGCGGCGATGTTGAGCGACGGGTCCTCGCGGATGACGGTGTGCGGACAGCCGCCGGCCTCGACCGCGCGCACCCGCCGGGGATCGATCAGCCCCGACCGGCGGACCCGTTCGGCGTCCTCGTCGGTGACGAGGTCGTTGGTGATGACCGAGACGACGCGGCCGCGCCGGGCCAACCCGGCGAGCAGCGCCTCGACGAGTGCGGTCTTCCCGGAGCCGACCGGGCCCCCGATGCCGATGCGGGCGGCTTTCAGTGTCGTCGCGGTCATCGCAGTAAGTACTTCCGCGAGAAGGGCAGCGCGACGGCCGGTTCGGCGGTGAGCAGTTCACCGTCGGCGCGGACGTCGAAGGTCCGCGGGTCGACCTCGACGTGCGGGAGCGCGCTGTTGCGGACCATGTCGGTCTTGCGCAGTCCGCGTACGGATTTGATGGGCAGCACGTTCTTGCGCAGCCCGAGCCGCTGCGGCACCCCGGCGTCGACGGCGAGAGAGGACATGAACACGAACCCGAGTTCGGCCGCCGCGTCGCCGAGGGCGCCCCAGTTCGGCCGCTGGATCACCGGTTCCGACGACGAGATCGACCCGGCGGCGTCGCCGAGCGCGGCCCACGCGACGAACCCGTTCTTCAGCACGGTCTTGGGTTTGACGCCGAAGAACGCCGGATGCCAGATCACCAGATCGGCGACCTTGCCGACCTCGACGGAGCCGATGTGCGCGTCGGCGCCCACCGAGATCGCCGGATTGATGGTGAGTTTGGCGATGTAGCGTTTGACCCGTTCGTTGTCAGCGGCCGCCGTGGTCTCCTCCGGTAACCGTCCGACGCGCTCCTTCATCACCGCGGCGAGTTGCCAGCAGTTGGCGATGTTCTCGGCGACCCGGCCCATCCCCTGGGTGTCGCTGCCGAAGATGGAGATGGCCCCCATGTCGTGCAGGAAGTCCTCGGCCACCATCGTCTGCGGGCGGATCCGCGCCTCGGCGAACGCGATGTCCTCGGGCGCCTCCCAATTCATCATGTGCGCGATCATCGTCATCGGCACCGCCTCGTCGAGGCCGCCGAGGGTGTACGGGTTTGTGGGGTTGGTGGTGCCGGGGATGACGTTGTCGTAGCTCACGCAGCGGATCAGGTCGGGCGCGTGCCCGCCGCCCGCACCCTCGATGTGGTACAGGTGGATCGTCCGGTCGCCGATTGTGGCCATGGTGGTCTCGGAGAACCCGAACTCGTTGATCGAATCGGTGTGCAGGTGCACCGCGAAGTCGGCGGAATCCGCTGCGACCAGGGTCTTGTCGATGATCGCCGGTGAGGCGCCGAAGTCCTCGTGGATCTTCACCGCACCCGCACCGGCGGCGACCATCTCGAGCACCGCCTCCGGATCCGAGGAGCCCCGCCCGAACGGGACGTAGTTCATCGGCGTGTACTCCCCCGCCTTGAGGAACAGCCCCAGGTTGCGCGGCCCGCCCGTCGCCACCTCGAAGGTGGGGCCGAGAGAGCCGCCGATCAGCGTGGTGGTGCCGGTGGACAACGCGTGTTCGGTCTGCTGCGGCGAGATCAGGTGCGCGTGGGTCTCGATGGCGCCCGCGGTGACGATCATGCCCTCGGCCGGGATCGGCGTGGTCGCGGTGCCGACCACCATCCCGTCGGTGACGCCCGGCATGACGTCCGGGTTGCCCGCCTTGCCGATGCCGACGATGCGCCCGTCTCGAATCCCGATGTCGGCCTTGACGATCCCGCTGATCGCGTCGATGATGACGGCGTTCATGATCACGTAGTCGAGCGCACCGTCGGACGCCTTGGTGGCCGGCCGGTAGCCCTCACCGTCGCGCACCGATTTGCCTGCACCGCTGAGCAGTTCGTAGCCGGGAATGGTGTGGTCGTGTTCGACCTCGACGAACAGGTCGGAGTCCGCGAGCCGGATCCGGTCACCCTTCGTCGGCCCGAAGACCCTGGCATAGGACTGCCGGTCGATCGTGGTCACGCCGCCCCCTCCGATGCCGCCGCCTCCAACGCGCCTGCGGCGTCGAGCGGACCGTCGACCAGTCCCGAGAAGCCCTGGGCGATGCGGGCGCCGGCCATCGGGACCAGCGTGACGTCGACCGGGATGCCGGGTTCGAACCGGACACCGGCGCCCGACGGCACGTCGAGTTTGCGGCCCCAGGCGGCGCGGCGGTCGAACTCGAGTGCCGGGTTGGTCTCGAAGAAGTGCGACTGGCTGCGTACCTGGACGTCGCGGTCACCGCGGTTGATCACGGTCAGCGTGATGCGGTCCGCGCCGGGGAACAGTTCGATCGGTTCGTCGCCGACGATGACCTCGCCGGGCCGGAACGCGTTCGCGCCGAGCGCGATCGGATCGATCAGCGTGACGAGTTTGGTGCCGTCGGGAAAGGGGGCGTCGATCGTCACGATCCGCACCATGTCGGGCACGCCGGGTTCGCACTGGTCGGCGCGCAGGAGCGCCGCGGCGCGGTCGATCACCTCGTCGTAGGGCAGGTTCTTGCGCGCGGCCAGCATCACCTCGTCGGCGAGCAGGGCCACCGCCTCCGGGTGGCTCAGCGGGATGTCCTCGCGCAGGTTGCGCCGCGCCATCTCCGCCGCGCTGAACAGCGTGAGGCGTTCGATCTCGGTCGGGGTCAGGTTCATCGGTCTCCTCAGCTGGCGAACAGGCGCACGCCGTCGGCGCGGCGCTGGGCGGCGATGTCGGCGTATGCGGTGAATGTGGCTGGGCTGCTGGGCGGTCGGCGGGCGAGCAGGTCGAGCACGAGCGGGGTCAGCGCGGTGGTGACGCGCTGCGCGCCGAGGTGCCCGACGATGCCGAGGCGCAGTGCGGCGCCGGTGATGCCGGACAGCACCTGCCAGGCCGTCACCGTCTCCGCGCTCTCCAGGGTCAGGCCCGCGGCGCGCAGACACACTGCCTGTGCCACCGCGAGGTGCCCGGGCGCGGATCCGGCGAGCACCCTGGTGCGGTAGTCGGCGACGGCAGGCTCCGCTGCGGTGTCGAGGACCGCGGCGAAGGTGGCGAGGGTGGCGGCACCGGCGCGCCGGGACGCCGCGCGCAGCACCGACATGACGGCGACCGCCTCGGCCAGGTCGTCGACGGCGGCGGGATCGGGTGCGGTCCACGCGCGGCGCATCAGCACCCGGTCGCAGGTGTGCCAGCGCCCGTCGAGCTGCTCGGCGGCGAACGCGGTGACGTCGGCCTCGTCGAGCACCAGGCCGTCCCGGTGCGAACCCTCCAAGCCGGAGGAGAACGCGAATCCGCCGGACGGAAAGGCGCTGTCGCCGAATCGGATCGCGGCGAGCAGCTGGGCGGGATCGGTCATCCGGCTCGCACCCGCTCGACCCCGCCGGAGGCGAGCAGATCGCAGATCCGGGCCAGATAGTCCGACTCCGGCCCCTCGAGGTGCACGACGAGGGTGTCCCCGTGCTGGTCGGTCTTCCAGTGCAGGTGGCCGGCGAGGAAGCCGAGCCGCAGGGCGGCGGGCAGGTCGGCGGCCCGCAACGTCAAGGTCTGCGGCGCACCGGCCCGCACCACCACCGCGCGGTCCGCGTCGAGCAGCAGCACCGCCCCGTCGGCGAGCGCGGTGTCCCGCGGCAGCACCACCGCGTAGTCCGTACCCGCGTCCGAGGTGACGCGCAGCCGCTTGCGGTCGAGGTCGTGCACGTCGAGGTGCACGTATTCGACGGCGTGCCGGTGCCGCAGTTCGTGCAGGGTGTCCGCGACGGCCTCGTCGCCGGCCCACCCGACGATGCGGTCGAGGATGTGCATGCTCAGGCGGCTCCGGCCAGCACCGGGGCGATCCGCCCGACTACGTCCGAATGCTGTTCCAGCGCATAGCCGACCTGCAGGATCTCCGGTTCGGCGAAGGGCTTGCCGAGGATCTGCACGCCGAGCGGCAGACCGGAGGTGGTGAAGCCCGCGGGCACCGACAGGGAGGGCAGGCCGGTGATGTTGGCCGGCGCGGAGTACCGCACGTAGGCGCCGGTGGCCCCTTCCACCGTGCCGTCGGGCCAGGTGATGAACGGATCGTCGCGCAGCGTCGCGGGTGCTACGACCGTCGGGGCGAGCAGCACGTCGATCGTGCTGAACATCTCCTTCCACGCCGCCTGCATCAGGGTGCGCAGCCGCAGGGCGTTGACGTAGTCGGTGGCCAGCTGCGCGGCACCGGTCTCGAGCAGCGTGCGGACCTCGTCGGTGTACTTCTCCGGGGAGGTGCGCAGGTAGTCCTGGTGGTAGGCGGCGGCCTCGGGCATCATGATCGCCCACTCGGTGGCGAGGATGAGGTCGGCCATCGGGATGGTCACCTCGACCAGTTCGGCGCCGAGACTCTCCAGCAGTGTGGCGGCGGTGCGCGCGGCCTCGGCGGCTTCGGGGTCGACCTGTTCGGTGTAGTAGTTGGTCGGGATGCCGATTTTCTTGCCCGCCACCCCGGCGCCGATCTCGCTGACCATGTCGGGTACGGGCACGTCGACGGTGGCGGGGTCCCGGCGGTCGTAGCCGGACATCGCCGCCATCACCAGTGCCGAGTCGATCACGTTGCGGCTCAACGGCCCGACGTGGTCGAGCGACCACGACAGCGAGGCGACCCCGACACGCGAGGCGCGGCCGTAGGTCGGTTTGAGTCCGACGGTGCCGCACAGCGCGGCCGGGATGCGGATCGAGCCACCGGTGTCGCTGCCGAGCGCGACGGGCACCACACCGGCGCCGACCGCGGCGCCCGACCCGCCGCTGGAACCGCCCGGCGTGCGATCCGGCGCCCACGGATTTCCGGTGGTGGGTGTGGTGGCACCGTAGGCGAACTCGTGGGTGTGGGTCTTGCCGATCAGGATCATGCCGGCGTCGTACAGCTTCGCCACCGACACCGAGTCGGTGTCGGGAACGTAGTCGGCGCGTTGAGCGGAGCTGGAGGTGGTCGCCACACCGGCGGTGTCGTAGAGATCCTTGACGCCGAGCGGGATTCCGTGCAGCGGTCCCCGGTAGTTGCCGTCGGCGATCTCTTTCTCGGCGACCCTGGCCTGTTCCAGCGCGATGTCCGGGGTGGTGGTGGCGAACGCGGTGAGCGCCGGCTCGGTCTCCTCGAGCCGGGCCAGCGACGACTTGACCACTTCGACCGGTGAGACCTCCCTGGCCTCGATCTTCGCCGCAACCTCGATCAGCGGGAGTTCGTACAGTTCCACGGATGTGTGCCTTTCTCTGGTGTCTGGGTCACTGCCAGCGGGCGTTGAAGCCGATGGCCGGCACGGTCTCGCCGAGATCCGGCACCGAGGCCTTGCGGATCAGCGCGAGCGTGGACGAATAGATCTCGTAGTGCTCCGCGAGCCGGTCGGCCGGCACGCTCAGTCCGGCGAAGTCGAACGCCGCGGCCACGGCGGCTTCCGTGGGGACGAATTCGTTGTCAGACATCGGTTCTCCTTTGTTCGCGGTCAGTACGGCAGCGGCATGTCGACGTATCCGGCGAGTGATTCGAACGCCCGGCCGGCGCCGAGGACGGTGGCGTCCGCACCGGGCCTGCCCATCAGCTGCAGACCGATCGGCAGACCGTCGTCGCCGAATCCTGCGGGCACGGTCAGCGCGGGCATCCCGGTGACGTTGGCCGGGACGGTCAGCGCGTTGATGCCGTCGAGGATCGGGACCGTCGCCCCTCCGAGTGAGACCTCGGTCGCCCCGTAGGGCGGTGCGGTCATCGCGATGGTCGCCGAGACCAGCACGTCGATGCCCGAGTCGAACATCGCGGTCATACCCGCGATGACGGCGGCGCGGGCACGCAGACCGGCCAGGTAATCCACACCGGTGTAGGACGCGCCGACGGCCAACGCCTCCTGGACGTCGGCGCCGAACTTGTCCGGCCTCATGCCGGTCTGGATCGCGTGCCAGGCGGCGGCCTCGACACCGCAGACGACGTGCACCACCTCGGGGCACAGTTCGACGTCGGTGAACGTCACCGGCCGGATCGTGGCGCCCGCTGCCTCCAGCGTGCGCACGGCGGCTTCGAAGGCGGCGGCGACGTCCGGGGCGAGCCGGTCGCAGAAGTACGGTTCGGCGACGCCGATCGTCAGATCTGCCAAGCCGCGGTCGAATTCGGCGCGGAAGTCCGGAACCGGCGCTGTGCTGCTGTAGGGGTCGCCCGGATCGTGGCCGGCGATCACCTCGAGCAGGGCGACGGTGTCGTCGACGGTGCGGCCCAGGGGCCCGGTGTGGTCCAGCGTGGAACTGAGCGCACTGACGCCGCGCCGGCTCACCATGCCGAACGTGGGTTTGTGCCCGGTGACACCGCACAGGGCGGCGGGGATGCGGATGGAGCCGCCGGTGTCGGTGCCGAGCGCGGCGGTGACCACACCCGCGGCGATCGCGGCACCGCTGCCACCGCTGGAACCGCCAGGGATCCGGTCGAGTGACCACGGATTGCGGGTGGGAGGGGTGCTGACACCGTAGGCGTATTCGTGGGTGGTGGTCTTGCCGAGGATGATCGCACCGGCTTCGCGCAGTCGTCGGACCGCCTCGGAGTCCTGCGCCGCAAGGTGTTCGGGAGCGCCGAGCGAACCGTTGCCGGTGCGGTAGCCGGCCACGTCGTAGATGTCCTTGACCGCGACGGGGATACCCCGCAGCGGACCGGGTGTCCGCGTTCCGCGCTGTTCCTGGGCGACGGCGAGGGCCTCGTCGGCGAACACGGCGGCGAAGGCCTGGATCCGGTCCTCGGTGTGGGCGATCTGGGCGAGTGCGGCTCGGACCAGCTCCACCGGGTCCAGTTCGGCGGCGGTCTGGTTGGTCAGTACCTCGGTCACGGATCTCCTAATTGGCCTGGGCGAGTTCGGGTTCGAGCACGGCGTCGACGAGTTTGCGGGTGATCTCGGTCTCCGGTTCGGTGAGCAGGCGGTCCACCGGCCCGGTCTCGACGAGCCTGCCGTGGTCGAGGACGCCGGCGTGTTCACACATGTGCTCGACGAGTGCGAGATTGTGGGTGATGAGCAGCATGGTCAGTTTGCGTTCCCGCTGAAGGTCTTTGAGCAGGTTGAGGATCTGCGCCTGCACCGACACGTCGAGTGCGGCGGTCGGTTCGTCGAGGACGATGAAGTCCGGATCGGTCACCAGCGCGCGGGCGATGCCCAGGCGTTGGCGCTGGCCGCCGGAGAACTCGTGGATGTAGCGGTCGTAGTGCGATGGCAGCATGCCAACGCGGTCGAGCAGGTCGAGGGTCTTCTTCCTGGCCTCGGCCGGTGAGGCGAGACGGAACAGTCGGAGCGGGTAGGAGATCTGCGCACCCACGCTGCGGCGCGGGTTGAACGCCGAACCGGAATCCTGGAACACGATCTGGATCTGCTGACGGTAGCGGCGCATCGCCAGGTCCGACAGGCCGACGAGCTCGTTGCCGTCGAAGGTCACCGACCCCGACGTCGGTGCCTCCAGCCCCATCACCATGCGCCCCGTCGTGGTCTTGCCGGAGCCGGATTCGCCGATCAGACCGAACGTCTCACCGCGCTGGACGTCGAAGCTGACGGCGTCGACGGCGGTGAACCGGCCGCGTTTGCCGTCCTCGCCGCGGACGGTGAACACCTTCGTCAGGTCGCTCACCCGGACCAGCGGATCGCTATGCGACATGGGATTGCTCCTTCACGCTGGTGTCGCCGTGGAATTCGAACAGGCGCCGGTCGGCGCGCGGCACCGAGCGCGTGACGTCGTCGAGGTGCAGCCGGGGCACGGCGCGCATCAGTCCCTGGGTGTAGGGGTGTTGCGGCCGGTTGAGCACCTGGTCGGCGGTGCCGGATTCGAGCACGTCACCGCGGCGCATGACGGTGACGTCGGTGCACACGTGCGCGACGACCCCGAAGTCGTGGGTGACCAACAGGATCGACGTGCCGAGTTCCCGGTTGATGTCGACGAGCAGGTCGAGGATCTGCTTCTGGACGGTGGCGTCGAGTGCGGTGGTCGGTTCGTCGGCCAGCAGCAGTTCCGGCCGGCACGACAGGGCGATCGCGATGACGACGCGTTGGCGCTGACCGCCGGACAGTTCGTGCGGGTAGGCCTTCATCCGTCGTTTCGGATCCGGCAGCGCGACGAGGTCGAGCGCTTCGAGCGCCTTGGCCCGCGCCGTCGCCTTGTCCACCCGCTGGTGCAGCCGGATGACCTCCGTGAGCTGCGCACCGACGGTGAAGGACGGGTCGAGCGCGGAGAGCGCGTTCTGGGAGACCAGCCCGATGTGCGGTCCGCGGATCGCCCGCATCTCCTTGTCGGTCTTGTCGAGCAGGTTCTCCCCGCGGAACAGGATCTCGCCGCTGGTGATCCGGGCGCGGTTGGTGCCGAGCAGGCGCAGCACCGCGAGTGAGGTGACCGACTTGCCCGAGCCGGATTCCCCGACCAGTCCCAGGATTCCGCCTTCGCGGACGGTGATGTTCGCGTTCTTCACGGCGTGCACCACGCCGCCGTCGGTGTGGAAGTCGACGGACAGGTTCTTGACGTCGAGTGCGTTCTGCATCAGCTGGTCTGCTTTCGCGGGTCGAGGGCGTCGCGGATGCCGTCGCCGATGAGGTTGAACGCCAGCGAGACGACGAGGATCAGCAGACCGGGGATGGTCGCGACGTGGTAGATGCCCTCGAGCAGCACGTTCTTCCCGTCGGCGGTCATGATGCCCCAGTCGGGGGTGGGCGGGATGACGCCGACGCCGAGGAAGCTCAGCCCGGAGGCGACCACGATCATCAAACCGCACAGCGTGGTCGCGTACACCAGCAGCTGCACCACGACGTTGGGCATCAGTTCCCGGAACATCAGCAGCAGCGGGTTGGCACCGTAGGCGCGGGCCGCCTCGATGTAGTCCTTCGAGGATTCCTGCACAGTGGCGGTGTAGGCGACGCGGGCCATGTACGGCACCAGCGTGATACCGATGGCCAGCATCACGTTGCCGAGCCCGGCGCCCAGCACCGCCGACAGCGCGATGGCGAGCAGCACCAGCGGAAACGCGAAGAGCACGTCGAGGATTCGCATCAGGGTCTCGCCGGCGCGGCTGCGGCGGAAACCGGCGAACAGCCCGATCATCAGTGCCAGCGGGAACACCACGAGGACCGGCACGACGGCCACCGTCAGCGAATTGCGGCCGCCGTAGAGAAGGCGGGTCCAGATGTCGCGGCCCTGGCCGTCGAGGCCGAGGAAGTGGCCGTCGGTGCCGATGCCCGCGAGCCGGTCGACCGGGTCCCCCGCGACCGGACTGTACGGGGTGAGCAGCGGCGCGAAGATCGCCGCCAGGGTGACGGCCACCAGCACGACGAGGGAGACCACCGCCCATCTGTCGCGGCCGAAGGCGCGGATCGCCAACCGCCACGGCGCTTTCGGGGCGTGCGTCTCGGCAGGAGCGGGTCCGCCGGTGGAGGTCCGCCGCGCGCCGATCAGTGAGCGGCCGGTACCGACCGCCTGGGTGAGTGCACTCATGCGCCGACCGTCCTTCGGGTGCGTGGGTCGAGCAGGCCGACGGCCGTGTCGGCGAGGAGGTTGATGATCACGAAGGCCAGCGCGATGAACAGCACACCGGCCTGCACCACGGGGATGTCGCGTTGGGTGATCGAGGTGTAGAGCTGTTGACCGAGTCCGGGCCACCCGAAGACGACCTCGACGAAGACGACCCCGCCGAGCAGATAGCCGACCTGCAGGCCGATGACGTTGACGATCGGCGGCAGGGCGTTGCGCAGTGCGTGCCGCCACAGCACCGACGTCGTCGACAGCCCGGACGCGCGCAGCGTGCGGATGTAGTCCTGCGCCAGGATGTCGACCATCACGCTGCGTGTCATCCGCGCGATCACCGCGAGCGGGACCAGTGCCGCGGCGATGGCGGGCAGCACGAGATGCGCCATCAGGTCACCGATTCCGCCGGGGAAGCGCGGGTTGTACATGCCGGAGGTCGGCAGCCAGCCCAGGGTGATGGCGAAGATGCCGATCAGCAGCAGGCCGAACCAGTACACCGGGACACTCGCTCCCGCCAGCGAGATGACCATGGAGGCGCGATCGAAGATGCTGTACTGCTTGTGGGCGGCGATCACACCCAGCGGCACCGCGATCACGATGCACAGCACCAGCGCGGCGCCGGTGAGGATCAGCGTGTTGACGAACCGCGGCACCATGATGTCGGTGACCGGGGCGTTGACCGTCAGCGACCGCCCGAGGTCACCCTGTAGCAGTCCGCCCAGATAGTCGAAGAACTGCACGGGCAGCGCCCGGTCGAGCCCCAGTTCGGTGCGCAGGGCGGCGACGGTCTCCGCGGTCGCCCCGGTGCCGAGGATGGTGACGGCGGGGTCACCGGGCACCATCTGCAACAGCAGGAAGACGATGAGGCTCACCCCGAAGAGCACCAGAACCGTGGAGAGCAGCCGGTTCCCGATGACGCGTGTCACTGTTCGAGCCTCACTTCCGTCAGGTCGTACCACTCCTCGCTGGCCGAGACGAAGCCGGTGACGTAGGGCGCCAGCATGTAGGGCGCCTTGTCATTGACGATCGGCACCAGCGCGGCGTCGTCGCTGACGATGTTGTTGGCTTCGCGCCACCACTTCTCGGCCTCGTCCGGGTCCAGGGCGGTGATCGCGTTGTCCATCGCCTCGTCGAGCGCCGGGTTGTCGTAGTACCCGACGTTCGGACCGTTCGGGGCCTGCAGTTCCGACGACGTGACGATGTAGAGCCAATACGGGCTGGTCATCCCCCACGACATCTGAGCCATCCCGACGCCCTCCTGCATGCCGCGCGCCCACACGCCCAGATACGAGATCCATTCCTGGGTCTGGATGTTCACGTCGATGCCGATCTCGGCGAGGTTCTGCTGGATGAACTCGGCCATCTGTGCCGGCATGATCTGGCCGGAGCCGTCGGTCGAGGTGATGAGGGTGGTCTGGAATCCGTTCTCCAGCCCGACCGACGCGAGCAGTTGCCGCGCCTTGTCGAGGTTGCGTTCGTAGACGTCGCGGCGTTCGACGTAGCCGCCCGCGGAGATGGCCTGCACCCCGTAGGCCGGGGTGACAGAACCGCGCAACAGATCCTGTGCCATCCCTTCGCGGTCGACCGCCAGGTTGATCGCCTCGCGCACCTCGGGGATCGAGGTGTAGCGGTCCTTCATGTTGAACGACAGGTACCAGGTGTGCGGCGGGATCCCCTCGGAGAGTTGGTATCCCTCGGCGACGAGGTTGTCGATGCTGTCGGGATTGGGCACCGCGATCATGTCGACGTCGCCGGACCGCAGCGCCGCCGTCCGCGCCGAGGGGTCGGGCAGCGGGCGGAACACCACACCGTCGACGTAGGGCACCTTGCCCCAGTAGTCGTCGTTGCGAACCAGGTCGATCCGCTCACCCCGGATGCGTTCCTTGAACTTGAACGGCCCGGTGCCGACCGGATGGTCGGCGATGTCGTCACCGTAGGTCTGCAGCGCGGTGGGGCTCATGATCGCCGTCGACCCGTTGCCACCCTGTGCCAGCATCCGCAGGAACTCCGAGAACGGTTGCGTCAGGCGGATGTTGAAGGTGTAGTCGTCGACGGTGCGTACCGACTCGACGAACTTCCACACGAACCCGGTCTGGCCCGCCGCCCGTGCGGAGTACATCGGGGAGTCCTCGTCCCACATGCGGCGGACGTTGTACTCCACGGCCTTCGCGTCGAGCGGTGTGCCGTCGTGGAATCGGACGTCTCTGCGGATGTGGAAGGTGTAGTCGAGCCCGTCGTCGGACACCTCCCACGATTCCGCGAGCCCCGGTTTCAGCGGCGGGACCGTCGCTTCGGCCGAGGGGATGGTGAGGTCCTGGTCCACCAGTGGTTCGAAGATCTGCCGGTTGATCCGCCACGACACCCAGCCGCCGGCGACCTGAGGGTCGAGGATGTCGGCTTCGGATTCGATCGCGATGACGAAGACGTTTCCCGTCTGCACGGGTGCCCGCGAACAACCGGCGGTGAGTGCGCACGTAGCGACGACGCAGGCGACGAGCAGACGTTTCCCGTTGAGCCACCGTAGTTTTCGAGGCGCCATCCGTGGATATCCTCCCGGGGTCGGGTCGAGCGGCCGGCCGCTTCGGTCACTGCGCCCCGGTGCGCAGTGACCTCTGCCGACATCATCTCTGACGTTAGGCGGCCCCGGACACCGTCACCATCCGTCAACCGACGTATTTGTCTGGCGCCGAATGCTTTCGGCGGGATCAGCCGGCGGCCACGCTGCGCGCTGCCGGCACCGGCGCGAGGGCTCGTTGCGGATCGACGAGGTCGAGTTCGGTGGCGTGGACGGCGGCGGCCACCCGGTTGGCGACTCCGAGCTTGCGCAGCACCCGTTCGACATGGGTGCTCACGGTGCGCGGAGAGAGGAACAGGCGGTCGCTGATCTCGCCGTTGGACAGTCCTTCACGGAGCAGCGCGAGGATCTCCTGCTCGCGGGGAGTGAGCCGGGCGCGCGCACTGGCCCGCAACCGGGTCACGTACTTGGTGAACAGCGGCCGCGCGGTCTCCACCATGCAGCGGTCGCGGGCGGTGAACGCGGGCCGCTCCATGTTGGCCTGGCACATGCCGACGACCTCGCCGGCGCCGTCGTGCAGGACCATGAGGAATCCGTTCGTGAAGCCCTCGGGCCGCAATACCTGCGCACCGCTGTAGGAGTCGGGGAACTCGGGTACGTCCTCCCAGTCGGTGATGCGGGTGTGATCGGAGAACTGCTTCTGGAATTCGGGCAGCGACTGGATGTCCGAGCTCAGATACTGGGCGACGGCATCGGAGTAGCCGATCGAGTTGACGAGGCTGAAACCCTTGGCCTTGGGCGCCTTGTACGCGATCAGGAAGGTGTCGCAACCCGTCTCGACGCGGATGAAGTCGATCGCTCCGCGGATCCGCACCTCCGGTTCGGGGGACACCATGGCGGTCGCGATCGAGGTGAAGTCTGGATGGTCGATTCCCGCACGAGGCATCTCGTCGTTCTCCGTCCGAGTTCACGTCTGTCGATGTGTCCGCCTCAGTGCACAACGCGAGGGCGTCAACGACGTTCGGTGCCTGTTTCGGTGCCGTTAAGTCCATGGTGAGTTGGCCCACAGTCCGGGCGGTGGCGGACGATCGCCACGTCGGGCCCGAGGGGCGTGGGATATTGCGTCGGCGTCGAGTTCTACACCACGGTCGTCACCAAACGCTTGAGTTCAAGGGGTCGATGCAACAGCTGGTGGGTTTGAGAGTAAATCGTCGAGTGCTTCGGATGGGGTTCGCCAGCCGAGTGTTTTGCGGGGACGGCCATTGAGCTCGG
>JBNMQY010000059.1:0-27624 GCA_050205415.1 Mycolicibacterium litorale | reverse complement strand
GACCACGACGACGACCACTACCACCACGCCGCCGACCACCACGACGCCGCCGACGACCCGGCCGACGACGACCCAGCCGACCACCACGCAGCCGACGCCCACCCAGCCGACGTTGACGACCACATACGTGACGGTCCCGTTCATTCCCGTCCCGATCCCGATCCAGGTGCCCGACAACTGACGGCCGCGTCGACCGTGATCACGGTCACCGCGGCGTTTCCGCGGAGCGCCGACGGTGAACCCCTCTGGTTGACCGTGATGGGAAGAGTTGTCGATGAATGACATCCGATATGTCGAATTGCACGGCGAGCGCGTCGCGTACCGGGATGCCGGCAGCGGCGAGGTCCTCCTGCTGATCCACGGGATGGCCGGCTGCTCGGACACGTGGAACGCGGTACTGCCCCGATTGGCCGAGAACTATCGGGTGATCGCGCCCGACCTGCTCGGACACGGCCGGTCCGCCAAACCGCGCACCGACTACTCACTCGGTGCGTTCGCCGCCGGCCTGCGCGATCTACTCGACGAATTGGAAATCAGCCGCGCCACGATCGTCGGGCAGTCCCTCGGCGGCGGGGTCGCGATGCAATTCATGTACCAGCATCCGCAGTACTGCAGCCGGTTGATCCTGATCAGCAGCGGAGGACTGGGGCCCGACGTGGGCTGGGTTCTGCGATTGCTGGCGGCCCCCGGAGCCGAGCTGCTACTGCCCCTCATCGCGCCCAAGGCGGTGATCGCCCTCGGCGATCGGTTGCGACCGCTGCTGGGCAAGATGGGCCTCGGCTCACCGCAGGCCGCTCAGACGTGGCAGTCGTACAGTTCGCTGTCCGATCCGCCCACGCGGGCGGCATTCCAGCGCACGCTGCGCTCGGTGGTGGACCACCGCGGCCAGTCGGTCAGCGCGTTGAGCCGCCTCGGCATGCACCTCGAGGTGCCCAGCCTGGTGATCTGGGGTGACCGGGATCCGATCATCCCCGTCGCACACGCCTACTCGGTGCAGGCAGCCAGGCCGGGCAGCGTGCTGAAGGTCCTGCCGGGGGTGGGCCACTACCCGCACGTCGAAGCCGCTGCGGAGGTCGTCGCGATCATCGAGCAGTTCTTCCTCGACACCGAGCGCGAGGCCGCCGCCGACCGTTCCGACCACCGGCGCGGCGCCCTCACGTAGCGCGCCAAGCCGCGGTTGGGCTTTGCCTGGACACCGTTTCACAGCTTTGCCTAAGGTTGAGCCGGGATCGGGGGAGCCAGTGGGGGTGGGGTATGGATGGGCGATTGCGGTTCGGATCGAGCACGCCGGTCGGCAGCCTCACCCCATGACAGTGCAGCGGCCCCGCGAACCGAACCCCGGTCCACGGGGCGGTTCCTGCGGCGATCGTGCGGTGTCGCGGGAGCCGGCGGGGCTGCGGGAACGCAAGAAACGGAAGACCCGCGCCACGATCCGGCGCGAGGCGTTCCGCCTGATCCGTGAGCAGGGTTACCACAACACGACCGTCGAGCAGATCGCCGCGGCCGCCGACATCTCCCCGCGGACCTTCTCCCGGTACTTCCCGACCAAAGAGGCAGTTCTGCTGTCGGACGACCAGATCGAGCCGATCGTCACCGCCTTCGCCGAGGCGCCCGCCGAACTGTCGGTGATCGACGCCTACCGGTACGCGGTGGAGACGACCTTCGGCGCGTTGACCGAGGAGCAGCGGCAGCAGGCGGTCGCCGGCCAACGGTTGATGTACGAGGTGCCCGAGGCGCGGGGCCTGCTCTACACCGAATACGTCCGGTTGATCGACCTGATCACCGAAGCGCTGACGACGCGCCGCGACCAGCCTGCCGACGCACTGGAGCGACGGGTGCTGGCCGGGGCGATCGTCGGTGTGTTGATCGCGGCCTCGCACAACACCCCGATGCCCGGTGACCCGATCTCGAGGTCCCTGCGGGTGCTCGACGAGATGTTGAAGTAGGTCGCCGGCCGTCGGGTCTGGAAACGAAGACCTTCGTCGAAAGCCGCAATGGCCAGCTACTTTGCCGCTATCTTCAGGTGACCTTCGGCCGCAGCGCCGGAGGGAACTCCAGATTGGCGTCGGGGGATGCATCTCAAGGGGAGAGCGATGGATGCTTCGGCGTATGTGGGGCGCGTCGGCGGCCTGGCGGTGGCGTTGGGGGTGGGGGCCGCGGTCGTGCTCGGCAGCCCCGGCGCGGCGTACGCCGAAACCCCCGGCGGCGAACAGTCGTCACAGGCCAACGCCGACGAGTCGGCGGGCGATCACGCTGCGGCAGAACAGGATTCGCCGCCGCGGGCAGACGACGAGCAAGACGACTCCGAAGGGGATGAGGACGACCCCGAGGGCCTCGAGGAGGAGGCCGAGGAGGCCGAGGACGTCCAGGCCGACGTCGAGGAACCGGAAATCGAGGAACCCGACGTCGCCGACGCCGCAGAGGTGGACATCGTCGCCGAGGTGGACGTCGTCGACCCGCCCCGGGAAGACGATGATGATCTCGCGGTGTCGGAACGTTCCCGGCGCCTTCGCTCAATCGAACAGGAACCCCCGGCGTCGCAGGCCCTGACCACCACAGCCGTCTCGGAGCGTTCAGCGCCGGAGGAGGCCGAAACGCTTTCCGTCACCGCCGAACACACGACCGGCGTCGTCGCATCCGAAGCCGCGCCGCGGACGGAGCCGGTGACGCCGGCGCCGGAAAGCGCTGTCGTCGGCGCCCTCCCGCAGACGGCGCCGGTGGTGACCGCCATGACGGCACCCACCGCGGCCCGGCCCGCGGCCCCGGTCATCAACCGGCTGCTCGCCGCGTTCGGATTGGGGTCGTTGCGCAACCTGCCGTCCCTGCCGAGCCCGGCATGGGCGGTCAGCGCTCTGATGGCGCTGGCATCGCGGCGCGAGCTCGACCGGACGCTGGTGGCGCGGTCGGTCACGACCAGCCAGCCCGCCGTCGCGCTGGCCGCCGCGGCGGCGCCGTACGATCCGGCGAAGGATTACCAGGTGACGCCGGTGGTGGTCAGCGGCAACACAGTTCGCATCACGAACGTGACCGGCCCCGGCGGGTTGAACAACACCACCACCCGCTTCGGCATCGGTGGCACGGACCTGGGAATCATGTGGGACAACGGGATTCGCGACAATCCGAACACCGCCGTCAACGAGCACCAGGTGCTCATCGCCTTCGGCGACACGTTCAGCAACCGCACGCCGGTACGCACCGGCGTGTGGCGGATGAACACGCTCTTCCGCAGCACCGACACCAAACTTTCCAACGGGATGTACGTCGCCGACGGCATCGTCCACGATCCCGGCATGTACAGCGGTTCACCGATGAGTGACCCGAACTTCTCGCGGGAGATCATCGGCAACTACCACTACGGAGTCGGGCCGGAAGTGACGATGATCCCGACGGCGGCGATCTCGGTGCCCGGTGCGGGCAAGGACGGCGCCACACGCCAGTACATCAACTACATGGCGGTGCGGTCCTGGGACACCGCCGGCCGGTGGACGACGAATTACTCGGCCATCGCCTACTCCGACGACAACGGTCAGAACTGGACCGTCGTGCCGCAGTCGTCGGTGCGGCCCGCCGCGGTCGGGCGGTCGACCCTTCCGTTCGTCAACGGCGACCAGAACTTCCAGCAGGGCGCCTACGTCAGGAAGTACACGGTCGACCCCGTCACCGGTAAGCCGCTCAAGGATGCGGCCGGACGCGAGATCACCGACGGCTACATCTACTCCTACGGCACCCCGGCGGGACGCGGCGGCACGGCGTACGTGTCCCGGGTGGCCGAGGCCGACATCCTCGACAAGACGAAGTACCAGTACTGGAACGGGACGTCGTGGACACCGGGCAATCCGGCCGCGGCCAAGCCGATCCTGCCGTCGACGACCACGACCAGTTTCTTCGGGCTGATCAGAACCACGACGCATCCGGCCGTCAGCGAGATGTCGGTGCAGTACAACAGCTATGAGAAGAAATACATCATGTTGTACGGCGATCAGAACAACAACATCGTGATGCGCAAGGCCGATTCGCCGGAGGGGCCGTGGTCGGCACCGGTCACGCTGGTGACGGCGTCGAAGATGCCCGGCCTGTACGCGCCGATGATCCATCCGTGGTCGTCGACGGAGCACCTGAGTCCCGAGGAGCAGCAGTACCTCTACTGGAACCTGTCGACGTGGGACGACTACCAGGTCAAGCTCATGCGCACCGATCTGACGAAGGTGTAGCGCCATGGCCATCGCGGACGACAATCGGGATATGAAGCGAAGGACGCTGGCCGCGCTGGGCGTCAGCGCTGTCGTACTCGGCCTGCCGGCCACGACCGTGGCGCATGCCGCACCGCCGGGCGCGGCGTGCGCACCCGCGGTCGAGCGGGCCCTGTCCCAGGCGCCCGACGGCGCCGTCGTGCAGTGCACCGGCGGCCGATGGGAGGTCTACCCCGGGCCGTACCCGAACAGCGATCGCTGGCTGTCCGACGACGACGGCCTCGACCTGCACGGGCAGGGCATGCGCAACCCCGAGATGTTGTCGGGACCGTGGACCGCGATCCCCCAGAATCCGGCCACCCGTTGCCGCGCCGAGCAGACCGCCGTCGTCAGCGCCGGGGAGGTGGGCGCGCCGCAGGTGGTCGAAGGTCAGCCCGGGCAACCGCTGCACTTCGAGGTGCTGCCGGTGATGTTCTCGATCCACCTCACTGGAGATTGCCTCTGGCAGGCGAACTGATCCCCAGGTCAGGGGTTGTCTCGTTCGGGCGGACTTGAACCGCGCCCGCGCAGCGGTATGGTCAGTCCGACTTGTGCAACCCGACCAGGATCGAATAGTGGACTTAGTACTCGGCGTGTCGATGACATCGGCGGCGCTTCGTTTCGTGCTCGTCGAAGGCGCGACCGGCGACGGTGCGACCGTCGACAGCGGAATGCTCGCCATGCCGGTGGCGGATGCCGGTGCCGACGCCTTGATCAGCGCGGTGCTCGGTGACGGCCCGTACGCCGCCGTCCCCGGAGTGCGGCCGCGCGCCGTCGGAGTGACGTGGAGTGAACCCGTCGCGCAGGAGGCCGCCGCCCTGGTGGCCGCGCTGACCGCCAAGGGCGCGCGCAACGCCGTCGCACTCTCTCCGGCCGAGGCTGCCGCCGCACTGGCCGCCGGCCTCGGTGACCTCGCCGCGCACGACGACGTCGCGGTGTGCCTCGCCGAACCGGACGCCGCGCTGGTCGCGGTGGTCACCGCCGACACCGTGCACGTCGACCAGGTCGCCCACGACGGCGCCGACTCGCTCGCCCAGCGCGTGCAGGACGCCGTCGACGCCGCCGATTCACACCCCGAAGCGCTGTACGTCCTCGGCTCGGCCGACGATGTCGACGCGGTGGCGGCCGCTCTGCGCGGCCGGGCATCGGTTCCGGTGCTCTCCGCCGCCGAGGCGGATCTCGCGCTGGCCCGCGGGGCGGCGTTGGCGGCAGCGCAGGGTTCGGTCGGCGTCGACGCCCCCATGGTCCTGCCGCAGGTGGCTCCCGACGCCCCGAAGTCGTGGCTGACGTGGCGGATCCCGGCGCTCACCTCGGTGCTGGTCGCCGCTGTGGTCACCTTCGTCGTCTCGCTGTCGGTCGCGCTGGGACTGGAGTTGACGCCGCAGATGCGGCCGGACGATACCGCGACGCGTCAGGTGGCCAGCGCCTCGGATCAGCCGAAGGCCGTGAATGCGCCTGCGCCCGAAGCGCTCCCGAAGGCGGAGCCCAAACCGGCCGCCCCGCCGCCGCCTCCACCGGAAGCACCGCCCGCACCGGCGCCGGAGATTGCGCCCGTCGTCGAGGTTCCGGAGGCGCCGGCTCCCGAACCCGAGGCCGCTCCGATCGTCGAGCCGGTGTACGACGCACCCGTGGTGGCGCCGCCGCCCGCACCGGCGTACGTGCCGCCCGCACCTGCCCCGCCGGTGTACGTGCCGCCCGCGCCGGCCTACGTCGCGCCGCAGCCGGCCTATGTGCCGCCGGCACCGGTCGCGCCCGCGTACACCGCGCCGCAGCCCGGATACGTGCCGCCCGTCGCCCCGCAGCCCCGCCTGCGCGACCGGATCATCGAGCGGCTCCCGATCATCAACCGGTTCCACGAACCGCAGTACCAGGTGCCGTAACTAGGCATGCCCGCCGCGGTCGCGCCGCCGTGACACGACGCCTGCGACCGCGCACACCAACGCGACCCCGAGCGCCACGCCGGCGATCGTCAGTCCGGCCTGACCGGCGGGTGTGTCGTTGCCGAGCAGCTGGGCGCGTCCCCAGGTGACCCATCCGATCAGGACGGCCTTCACGATCAGGATCACCGAGACGATGCTCAGCGCAGTAGCAGGCCGCATGACTTCGAGGGTAGGTCGCGCCGCACTGTTAACGACGCCGCGCGACGGTCCGATGAACACTACGAGGGGGTTGTGACCGGGTCCGGAGCGGCGTCCACCGGATGCTGCGACGGACTGATCCTGATGCGCTCATGCGCTGGAAGGAAGCACGATGAATCTCAAGAGAATCGGTCTGACGGCGACTGTGGCGGGTGCCATGGGAGCCGCGGCGCTCGGCCTGGGTGCCGGGTCGGCGCAGGCGGATCACGACGAGTGGTGGGAACCGGAGATCCCGTTCATCGACGTGAACGTGGGTGTTCCGCCCGGGCACATCGGGGTGCCGCCCGGACAGCTCAAGAAGTGGATTCCGGGTGCTCCGCCGCCTGGGCACTGGGGCTTCTAGGAGCCCGGATGGTGGCCGCCTCGTTCACGGACGAGGCGGCCATCGTCATCTCTGAGCCCCTCTTCGTCACCTTTCCGTGACCTCGCCGTGACATAACGCGAGTTATTTCGTAGAGTGCTCGCGTGGGTAGGCACTCGAAGCCCAACGAACACCGGCGAATCCCGTCGTCCTCGCTCGTCCTCGCGATGCTCGCCGGCCCCGCGGCCGCGGTGATCGCCGCCGGTGCGGACGTGCACCGGGACGTCGAACCCGTCGCCGCCGCACCCGCCCCCATTCCGCCGCCCTCGCCGGAAGCGGCGCCGTACGACCTGCAGGTCGTCGCCTCGGGCCCGATGGCCGGACCGGCCGATTTCAAGACGGCCGGGCAGGCGGTCTCCGTCGCCAGTTGGAAGGTCGCCGACCGCGCCGTGCGCCAGGCGCTGCCGACCGGCGTCGCCTCCGAACGCGGGCTGCAGGTCAAGACGATCCTGGCGGCCCGGGCGATCAGCGTGGTGTTCCCCGAGATCCAGCAGATCGGCGGCGTACGCGCCGACGCGCTCCGATGGCACCCCAACGGTTTGGCGCTCGACGTGATGATCCCGAATCCCAGCAGTGCCGAGGGCATCGCACTCGGCAACCAGATCGTCGCGTACGTGATCAAGAACGCCGAGCGGTTCGGTATGCAGGACGCGATCTGGCGGGGTGTCTACTACACGCCCAACGGCCCCCGCGGCTCGGGCAACGGGCACTACGACCACGTCCACATCACCACGACCGGCGGCGGATACCCCACCGGTTCGGAGACCTACTTCCGCTGACCTGCGGCGCGGCGGTGAATGCGCCGCTTGTATCAAGACATCGGCGGGTTTGGCCCCCGAAACCGCACCCATTCCGTTTACGGTTTGGGGGTGCCAAGCATGGATCGTCGCCGCGCAATGTTGATGTTGGGATTCGGTGTGGCGGCTGCCGCGCTACCCGTGGCCAAGGCCGGCGCCCAGCCGGTGATCGGCGATGCGCCGCCCGGGCCTGTGCCGGGACCGGGCGGGCTGGGGGTTCCCGCCGCAGCGGCGCAGCCGGGACCGGGTCTGTTGTTCGCCGACGAGTTCGACGGGCCGGCCGGTGCGCCGCCGAACCCCGCGTCGTGGTTCATCGTCCCGGCCCGCGAGACCATCCGGAACCCCGTCGAGTGGGACAAGCCCTTCAACATGGGCCGCTACGTCACCGACCAGGAGCACGTCTTCCAGGACGGGGCGGGCAACCTGGTCATCCGCGCCACCCGCGGTCCGGGTGCCAACATCCAGGAGAAGTACGCCAGCGCGAAGATCATCGGCAACTGGCGCGGCGGTGTCGGGACGACCTGGGAAGCCCGCATCAAGCTCAACTGCCTGACCGACGGCGCCTGGCCGGCCTTCTGGCTGATCAACGACAACCCGGTGCGCGGCGGTGAAGTAGACCTCGTCGAGTGGTACGGCAACAGGGACTGGCCGTCGGGCACCACCGTGCACGCGCGGTTGGACGGCACGCAGTTCCAGACCCACAAGCACCCGGTCGACTCGGATTGGCACACCTGGCGCATGACGTGGCAGCCGACCGGCATGTACTTCTGGAAGGACTACCAGCCCGGCATGGAGCCGTTCTTCACCGTGCTGGCGAGTTCCCTTCCGGAGTGGCCGTTCAACGACCCGGGTTACACCATGGCGCCGGTGTTCAACATCGCCGTCGGTGGCTCCGGTGGTCGCGAGCCCGCCGGCGGCAACTACCCGGCGGAGATGCTGGTCGACTGGATCCGGGTGTTCTAGCGGAGCCTGGCCCGCCACGCCCAGGCCGAGGCGCCCGCGATCACGAGCGCGAGCAGGATCAGCCACGGCCAGGGTCCGTGCTGATGGACCCAGCCGGCGATCGCCCCCTGTAGGCGCCCCGCCAGCGCGATCACCGGGTCGGTGGGATCGCCTCCGGCATGGAACAACCGGATCTCGTAGTAGCCGTAGTACGCGACGTAGAGGCCGACCAGAATCAACACCGCACCGCCGATGCGGTTGACGTAGGGCAGGATCCGCTTGATCCGGTCGGTCGCCGCCGCGCCGGCGGCCGCGACGGCGATCGCCGATGTGCCGACCACCAACGCGAACCCACCCGCATACGCCGCGTAGATCCACACCCGCCCGAGGGTGGAGGGCGCCCCCAGTGCGGCGCCGGTCACCGCGAGGAACGGCCCGACGGTGCACGACAGCGAGGCGAGCGCATAGGCGACGCCGTAACCGAACATGGACCCGAGCCGCGAGGGCGGGCCAGACATGTTGCGGGTCAGCGCATTCGGCACCAGCAGGGTCAGCTCGCGGCCGCTCACCAGCCAGAGGCCGAGCGCCACGAGCGCGACGCCGATGACCACCGTCGCATACGGCACGTACTGCTGCACCGTCGAAGCGAGGGATGCCGTCAGCAATCCGAAGACACCGAACACCGCAAGGAATCCGAGAGTCATCGCCGCCGAGGCGGCCACCGCCCGTCCCACTGCGGTGGAGACGTTGGTGCCGCCCGCCCGCACCACCAGCGTGAGATAGGCCGGCAGCATGGCGAACCCACACGGATTGAGCGCGGCCACCAGTCCGGCGGCGAACGCCAGCCCGACGAGATCCTGCGGCACGGCGGTTACGCGCCGAGCGCGGAAACCCGTTCTCGGAGTTCCTGCTCCGGCATGGCCGCGGTCGGGTTGTTCACGAATGTCGACGAACCGTCGGCGCGATAGAACACGTACGCGGGCTGCCACGGCACGTTGTAGCGCGCCCAGATCGAGCCGTCGGCGTCGTTGAGGTTGGGGAAGTTCAGGTTGTACTTCGACACGAATTCCTGCATTGCCGCGACGTCGGAGCGAGCGGCGACGCCCACGAACGTGACGCCGGGATTGGCGGCGGCGACGCTGCTCACCGACGGCGCCTCGGCGTTGCAGAACGGGCACCACGGGGTCCAGAACCACAGCACGGCGGGCTTGCCCTGAAGCGAGGCGCCGTCGAAGGGGGCGCCGCTGAGCGTCACTCCGGTGAAGTCCAGGCGATCATCGGCGAGCGCCGTCGGCGGACCCGTCGCCGCCAACACGAGGACCGCGGCAACCCAACCGACGGCAACCAACCTGCTGAGACGTAGAAAACGACGAATCATGACGGCTCCTCTGAGCCCAAGCTACGCCTGGCGGCAGCGAAGGCCACCTGATTGACCGATTACGCATCCGCGCCACGGGTACGCGGGATCATCCGACAGGAGCGGAGGTTCATGGCAGCTGGTCCTTCGCGCATAGTGGTGACCGGTGCTTCCGGCAACGTGGGCACCGGTGTCCTGCGCGCACTCGCCGCGCAGCTGCCCGACACCGAGGTCGTCGGAGTGTGCCGGCGGCCTCCCACCCACGGTGAGCCCTACGAACGGGTCCGCTGGCACGCCGTCGACCTGGCCGCGCCGAGCGCCGTCGCAGATCTGGGAGCCGCGCTGTCCGGTGCGGACGTCGTCATCCATCTGGCGCTGGCCGTCCAGCCGGTGCGCGACGAGCACTACCTGTACCGAGCGAATGTCCTTGGTACACAGGCGGTCCTGGAGGCCATGACGGCGGCCGGGGTGACGCAGCTGGTGTACGCGTCCAGTCTCGGGATCTACGCACCCGGATCGGGGACTCCGGTCACCGAGGACTGGCCGACCACCGGCCAGGCCACGTCGGTCTACAGCAGGCACAAGGTGATGGTGGAGCGGATTCTCGACGAGTTCGAACTCGACCACCCCGAGGTCACGGTCTCGCGGTTCCGGCCGACCGTCGTGGTGCAGCGGGAAGCGGCGTGGCTGATCAAATCGCTGTACCTGGGTCCCCTGGTGCCGAGGTCCGCGCTGGGGCTGCTGCGTCGCCGGGAGTTGCCCGTTCTTCCGCTGCCGGCCCGGCTGAAACTGCAGTTCGTGCACGCCGACGATGTCGGTGACGCGGTGGTCCGGTTGATCCGGCAGCAGGTCCGTGGATCGTTCAACATCGCGGCGGATGTGCTGGACACGGCCGCGCTCGCCGACCTCGTCGGCGCGCGTCCCGTCGAGGTTCCGCCGCAGGCGGTGCGGGCTCTTGTCGCCGCCTTGAGCGCCGCCCGGGTGGTGGCGCTGACACCCGGGTGGTACGACGTGGCGTTCAAGACGCCGCTGATGGACACGTCCAAGGCCCGCCGGATCTTGGGCTGGGCGCCGGCCTGGTCCTCGGCCGCAAGCGCGCGAGAGTTGATCGAAGGTCTCGCCGACGGGGCGGTGGGCACCAGCGAGGCGATGGGCTGGGAGCTGCGACCCCGCCGGGACGTGCGCGGCGGGATTGATCGTGTGCACGACGTCTCGCTTGTGCTCTGGGGCCTGCTGGCGTTCGTACGCGCGCTGGGTGCGCGCCGTGCCCGCACCGCAGATGCCGCTGTGGTGGTGACCAATCTCGCCACCGGTACGCCGATGGCGCTGGACCGTGTTCTGGAGCGGCGTGCCGATCCTGTCGCGTTGCTCGCTCCGGTCGCCGTCGTGGCGGCGCTGGGCGCGACGGTGCGCGGCGGCTGGGCGGCTGTCGCCGCCACCGGCGTCCTGCAGTGGCTGCGGATGGCCGAACGCAACCAACGCAAGAAAGACGTTATAACTCAGTAGTTTTCGGCCGACGCGGACGGGTAACGCCTGGTGGTGATGGCTTCACAGTCCCAGGTGGTCGTGGTGACAGGCGCCTCCAGCGGCATCGGCGAGGAGACGGCGCTTCGCTACGCAGGCCTAGGGGCGAGGCTGGTACTCGCGGCTCGGACCGAGGAGGCACTGCAACGAGTCGCCGACGAGTGCCGCGCCGCGGGCGCCGAGGCCGTGCTGGTGCACGCGACCGACATCGCGGACGCCGGCGAGGTCGAGGCGTTGTTCGACGATGCCGCCGACCAGTTCGGGCGCATCGACATCGTGGTGCAGTCGGCGGCGATCACGGCCTTCGGACGGTTCGAGAAGGTGCCTGCCGAGGTCTTCGACGGCATCGTGCGCACGAACCTCATCGGCTCGGCGAACGTGGCGCGGTGCGCTCTGCGGTGCTTCCACGAGAGCGGGCGCGGGCACCTGGTGCTGATCGGATCGCTGCTCGGGACGGCCGCCGCTCCCTACCAATCCGCCTATGTGGCGAGCAAGTTCGCGATCAACGGTCTGGTCCGGACGCTGCGTCAGGAGAACCGCCACCTCCCGGGCGTCAGGATCCACGGCGTTTACCCGGGTCCGGTCGACACCCCGGTCTACGCCAGCGCGAGCAACTACTACGGCCGCACACCGCGGGTGCCGCCCACGGCGGTCCAGCCCTCGACGGTCGTATCGGCGATCGTCCGTGCCACCGATCGCCGGCGGTCCAGCGAGCGCCAGGTAGGGGTGGGCCAACCGGCCCGCCATCGCGATGTACCACCTGCTGCCGTCGGTCTACGACGTTCTCATCGGGGCGTTCCTGCGTACCTTCGGTTTCACGTCCGAGCCGACGGAGACGACCGAGGGCAACGTGTTCGCAAGGGGATCCACGGGTATCGGCCACTGAGGCCGTCGTGATCGCCTCCATGTCCCGATCCCGTCAGCGCGGCAGGAAAACTTCAGCCCTCCACACCGCTGTGACCAGAATCACACCATGCGTCGGGTGGGCTGACGCGACGGCGCGCTGATCTTGTCGCGAATAGGCCAGGGCGCGCGTGGCGGACCGGGTTTCGCCCTCCGTCAGCAAACGAGCATTCGGTGGGACGGCGCGTTCGGGCCGGTTAGCTGATTAGGTGAGGCTCGCCTAAAATTGCCGTTCAAGCCGTGATGCGGCGGTTTGCTGGGTTCGCGCGAAGTTGCATCTTCAAAGTCCCCGAGGGGGCACGCGGCCGGGGAACGGGGTGCCGGCGCGGCTCGCGGGAGGCGGCGGATTCCCCGACGTTCATTCCGATTCACAGCTAGCGCGAGCGCTGCCAGCTGTGTCTCAGGTTCCTCACAGGCCGTTTTCGATTCACGTCCGTCACTGCAGGTGAGACGTAGGCATTGTTCATCAGCTAACGCTCAGCTACGTTCCGTTCTGCCTGATAAGGCCACCCTCAGTTACTTGAACCAGGAGACGAAGTGCACCAAGCCCATGCCGCTGACTCGGGCCGGGATACCGCCGCCCCCAAGTCGCGTGTCAGCAAGTTCCTCACCGCCGGCGTAGCCGTCGCCGGCGCTGCCGCCATCGCCGTCACTCCGGTGTCGCCAGTGCTCGAGGACATCAAGATCGAAGCGGCGGCCGAACAGCGCGCAGTTGCGCTGACGGCGGCCGCAGACCCGCTCGTCGTCTTCCAGCGGTTCGTTGCCGAGACGCTGCTGAACTCGGGCTACCTCGGCAGCAACGCCACCAACGCCTACGCGGCGGTCGCGTCGGCGTTCGTGGACGCCGACCTCTTCGGGGAATTGTCGGACATCATCTCGGGGAACCTGTCCAACCCGGTCCCGCTGCTGACGCGCCTGTCGCAGTTCCAGGCCGTCTACGGTGACGACCTGCGGGTCGCGCTGTTCGGCTGGGAAGACAACCCCGCCACCCCCGCCGTCGACCCGTATCTGGGCGTCTTCGATCGCTACCAGCTGGTGGGCGCAGAGTTCCAGGCGCTGCTGGCTGATCTGCAGAACTACGATCCGCCGACGGACGATCCGACGCAGGGTCGGTTCACGAATCTGGCCTTCGAGCTGAACAACTTCTTCGTGTTCGGCGTTCTCGACAACCTCCGCCCCCTGATCGGCGCCACGCCCGCGGGCATCGTCCCGCTGTTCTCCATCCCGGGCGACTTCCTGGGTGGCGAGGTGGCGGGTGGATTCGAGGGTGCGCTGCCCGGCTTCGACCGTCTCGACAACCTGATCAACGTGCTGAACGAGCAGACGTTCGTCCGTGCCGCCGTCGGTCCGTTCCAGACGGCGTTCTTCCAGGTCGCACAGTCGCTGGACGACGCGCTGGCCGCCTACGAGGAAGGCGACACCGAACTCGCGCTCAACGAGCTGACCAACCTGCCGCTCCGGACGGTCAATGCGTTCGTGAACGGCTTCGCGCCGAGCTTCAGCCCCGGTGGGGAGGAGTGGCCCAGCCTGATCGACCCGAGGCAGCAGCAGGCCGGTCTGTTCAAGTACCTCGCGGTGGACCTGCCCAACCAGCTCATCACCGCGCTGGGCGGAACGCCTTACGTGCCGCAGGTGCCGCCGGCGCCGACTGCTCCTGATGCGAACATGAACGCCCTGCTGGCCGCCGCCGGCGCGCCTGAGGACACCATCTCCAAGAAGATCGAGGTCCCCGCGGGGGCTTCGGCCGACGACACGGCGGAACTGGTCAGCGACACCACGGTCGACGAAACCGCCGCCGGTGAGGCCGACGAGGTCGTCGATGAGACGGAAGAAGACACCAAGGTCACTCCCGGCAAGGTGAGCTACAAGCCCGGCGACGGCCTCAAGGCGCTGAAGAAGGCCGGCGACGACTTCAACAAGGGCGTCAGGAACTTCTTCAATCCCAAGAAGAAGGACAGCGACAAGGATGAGAACGCCGGCGCTGACAGCAGCACCGGCGGCGCGACCGGTGGCTCGACCGGCGGGGCCGGCGAGGCCGGTGGTTCGACCGGTGGCGAGGCCGGCGAGTAAATCGACGCAGTAATAGCGGCGGCCCCCTCGGCGACGAGGGGGCCGCCGTCTTTATAGGGCGCCGCCGAAGAACCCTTGTCGAGTGACATCTTCGATGTCGCCGAGTCCACGACCTGATGCCGCCGGTTTACGACGTGCTCATGGGAGCGCTTCTGCGTGCCTTCGGCTTCACGTCGGAGCCGACGGAGCCGTCCGAAGGCACCGTGTTCGCGCGCTGAACCAACGCCCAGACGAGCACGATGCAGAGCGCCAAGAGGTACGCCGCCGGAAGAAGCTGATCCCACAGGCCGGGGTGGCGCAGGGACATCAGACCCGCTTGTGGCGGGTCGCTTCGCGAAGCGACGAACCACCCGCCGAAGAGTGCTACGAGCGCCCACATGGCCAGCGCCGCAACGCGTGAGCGGTGCACGTATCCGAGTAGTCCGAGGTAAACGACGAGGGGTGCGAGCCACACCCAGTGGTGGCTCCAGCTGAACGGCGAAACGGCGGCCGAGGTCATCCCCGCAATGGCGACCGCCAGGAGCGCATGACCGCGACGCCACACCAGCGCGGCGATGGCGATGGCCACGATCGCGAAGACGCCTGCGGCCACGGTCTGCCACGGCATCGCCCAGTCGAGGCGGTCGAGTAGTCCGGACAGGCTGGTGTTGGCCAGAGGATCGCTGGAGATCCGTCCGACGTCGCGGAACTGCCCCTGCAGCCAGAAATCCCGCGAAGCGGCCGGCAGGAGAACGAATCCGATCGCGATGGTGGAGACGAAGGTCAGTCCGGCGACGACTGCCTCGCGGCGTCGTCCGGTGGCGAGGAGGAAAACGATGAACAGCGCGGGAGTCAGCTTGATCCCGGCGGCGATGCCGATGCCTATGCCGGTCCACTTGCGGGACGGTTGGGTCAGCAGATCGGCGACGACGAGCGCCATGATGAGCACATTGATCTGGCCGAGCTGCAGTGACAGCCGGATGGGTTCCAGCCAGAGGATCGGGGCCATCAGGAGCGCGGTCAACGCCCAGAGGCCAGTGGTGACTCCGGCGGCGGTGAGCATCCGGCGGACGAGGTAACCCACGCACGCGACGTTCACCAACAGACCGAGGATGAGAATGCTGGACTGGCTCAACCCGATCAGCGGGAGAAAGCACAGCGCCGCGAAGGGCGTGTAAGCGAACAGCATGGTGTGCTGGTCGCCGGTCAGTCCCACCGAGTAGAGGTCTTGACCATCCCAAACGCGCAGTGCTCCGAACCGGTACACCAACAGGTCGACCTGGCTGGCCAGGCTGGGCCACCGCAGATACGCGGCCAGATACAGCGCCAACGCGACCGTTAAGGCGACCGGCCCCAGCACGCGGACCCGGCGAGAGACGGCGCGCGCGGGGAGGTGGTCCTGCAAGTTCGGCGACTCCTTTCCGGGAGAGCCTTACCCGAGCGCAGCGCCAGAGAAACGGCTAGCGCGCGTCCGTCGTCGACAGCGGTTCGCGGCCGATGGAGCGCCCGAGGACCACCTTGGCCGTGATGACGCCCAGCCTGGCCATTCCGAGGTACGTCGACGGGTTGAACAACGTCGGCCACACGGTGCGGGTTCTGTGTTCGTCGACCGGCCGGTCGGTGAATCGATCGCGCAGCCACCGCAACGTCATCGGCGCCGACAGCGGATGAAGCAGCAGATGGCCACAGAACCGGTCGCGGTGATAGGTGACCGCTGCACCGATGCGCTCATACGCGGCCACCAGCGCATCGACATCGTCGACGCTGATGATGCCGTCGTGCACCGCCTGTATGACCAGCACGGGAGGCTTGGGCCTGGACTTGCCGAGCTTGGTCTCGTCGAAGATGTGACGCACTTCGGGCAGGTCCCACAGCTCGTCGGCCGTCATGTCGACGTAGGACCCGATGTCGACGTTGCGGAGCTGCCATACCGCCTGCGCCGTCGTCATCGACTGCAGCGCATCGAGCAACGCCTTGCCCTCATCAGTCGCGTGCTCGTCGACCACGTTCTGCGCGCCGGGGAAGACCTGCGTCAGCGCGGAGATCATCAGCGCGGCGAGACCGGCGAAGAAGCTGCCGTTGAGGCGGCGCGCGACACTGCCCGGGTCGCCGACGGGCGAGCCGAGAACGGCTCCGACGATGTTGAGCTCCGGTGCATATCGCTCGCACAGTTCGGCCGCCCACGCCGACGCCAAGCCTCCCCCTGAATATCCCCACACGCCGACCGGCGCAGACGGCGACAGATCCAGGCGCTCGCACTGCATCGCGGCCCGCAGCCCGTCCAGAATGCGGTAGCCGGGCTCGACGGGGGCGCCCCACATGCCATGGCAGCCTTCGTGATCCGGTATGCACACCGCCCAGCCCTCGGCCAGCGCGGCGGCCACCAACAAGTACTCGGCTTGGACGAATGCACCGATCGGCTGCGCGCCGCGCCGCATGGCGAAGGAAGGGAAACAGCGCGACGCCACGGCGTCGATCGCGCATTGGTACGAGAGGACCGGACAGTCATCTGACTTGCGCTCCGCCGGGACGAACACGGTCGTCACGGCGACTTCCGGTTCGTCGTGCAGATTCGTGGTGCGGTACAGCAGCTGGGTCGCTTCCACGCGTTGGCTGATGAGGCCCAGGAAACCGATCTCAACGTCGCGCGATCGCAACACCGTGCCCGGCTCCGCGTGCTCATAGCCCTGTGGCGCCCGGTAGAACGGGTCGTCGTCGGGTGGGATCGGGCGTTCGCCGCGGCGCAGGTCCTCGTGCGGCGCTGCCGCGGCTTTCGCTGGTGTGACGGTATGGCTGTCCATCGGTGTGGCGACCTCTCGACGTCGCTGACGGCGCACCCGCGCCGCCTGACGTACCCATTACCCGCGGTACCGGGAAGTCAACCCTGCCTCGGTCGATTGCGAGTGCGCGAGGAAAGCGGAGTCTCGGAGCCGATGACGGGAATCGAACCCGCGTATTCAGCTTGGGAAGCCTTTTCTACGCCCGAACGGGTGAGTGATCAGCGCTGGTAAACGTGCTGCCAGCGGCAGTCGTTTGCACTGGTCAACCGCTACTTCGGTACGGCTGGAGGATGCCCTCGGTACGGCTCCGGCACGCCCCCAGTTCGGCTGCGTCTACGGGACCGTTACGGGACCGACGAGCGCGCGGGACAATGGGTAGCCTGCGCGCCGCTGACCCCACGACCTTTGACCGCACGGAGCCGCCGAAGGGAGTTTTGAGTGTTTGATGATCCTGCGCGTCTGGCCACGTTCTTCGCATGGGCCAATGCGGTCGTGCTGCCGTTACTCAAATCCCGTCGCGGCGGGATATGTCGGCGGCACTTTCCCGTTCGCAACGTTGTTAACGCTGCTGTCAGCAGTAAACATAACGGAGGACGAATGAGTGAATAGGAGCCGCCAGCGGGGTAAACATCTGACTGGCTCTAACCTTGTGATCGTTCGTTTCATGCTGGAAGGCGGCGTGGAGTAAAACGCAGCGGTCCAGGCGGGGTCCGGTTCGTGGTATTCCACGGTGCTCCATCCCCGCCCGCTGCTCGCGTTGTCTTGAAGGTGGGGCAGCAGCGCGCGTGGCGAAGCGGATCGAATCGGTACGGCGCTCTTTCTGACCCCAGGTTTACAGGCGGACAGGTTGCCCCATGCCACTACCAATCGTGGAAGTCTCCCAGCGCACGCCATTCGCAGTGGTGAATTGAATCTTGATAATTACGGTCGAAAGGTCGATAGGCGCAAAATTGGACGTGTCAATCAGCGCCTCATCCACGGTCGGGTGCATAAACCAAACTGGATAGTTGATCGTGGGGGGTGAAGCCTCTTGGTACGACGAAACTTCGTTGTCCGACTGCCGGTAGTTGAGCAGCATCGGGCGTTTGGTGTTGCCCCTCGCTATGGTGCCGTCGTTCGTCAAGATGGTGCCCCATCTGGCCTCAGGATGCTTGGTCCACGAAACGTTAGCAATATCGACATCGAGTATCGGCAGCTCACCGTAGTTACGGATGTATACGTCCACCGACGCCGAACCGGTGCAGGTAACTCGGAGCCGCACAAGGCGCGCAACCGTCGCCTCCTCTGCACGCCGTTCCTTCTCCCGCTCTCTGCGATCAACGGTCGCGATCGCGAAGGCGGTGATCACCGCGGCGAAGGTTACGCTGGCGGCCACCCATTCGCCGACGGTTCCCATTTGGAGGCGCCCGTGGGGTATGAATTTCGGTAGCGCCAGCCCAGCCAGGGCGGCTGTGGCGGCGATCATTGCGACCGCGACTCCTACAGCGGTTCTGACCCTCACGCGCATCAACGCTAGATACCCACACACCGATTGGTAGCCGTCTTGTGGAGAATCTCTCTACAACTGCCGATGAATTGCCGTCGGCACCAACCGTTGTGAGTTTACAACGGTTGCCGATGGGGGTAAGCCAACGGCCCGCCACCGCGATGATGGCGGGCCGATGCCTTTAGGCGTGGGTGTTGGGCGTTCATGCTGCATCACCTTCTGTGCGTCGAGCGCGGCGCGGACCCAGCTGCCGCGAGATGCGACGCCGCCATGTATAAGCGGTCAGACTGCGAGTCGCGCGCCTCGGCGAGCAGGGCGTGATGCACGGTGGACAGTGTTTGTTGACGGCGCGGCGCAGAACTTCGCCAAGCAGGTCGGATGTGGAGATGTGGGCGAGCGGGTCGGTGGCGGTCATGGGGACTCCGTTCGTTCGGAGCCAGCGTGAGGTCATATCTAGATCATGGACCTGAGTTCGTAGGCCCAATTACCTGCTTTGACCTGCGATTAAGCTGGTGCGCGATACTGGAATTGAACCAGCTACCATGCGCCAGCAAACACGCGCTCTAACCCCCGGGCAGTGTTGCTCCAACCCCCGGGCAGTGTGTCGTACAGCTGATCAGTGGTTACGAGATGTACTGGTTGTCCGAAGTTTGCGTCGAGCATCGGCCTAGTGGCTGGCGTAGCAGTTCTGGTGCTACCTGTTGGGATCAGGCTGCTGAGTCATGTCTTCGACTTTGTTCGCGAATCAATTGCTGTAGTTCAAAGCCCCGGACCGGGGTCGATGGCTAGCAAACCATTTCTGCAACGGGCATCACTGCGCAACGGTTAAAACAACGGTCAGAACGGCCATCACGAGTGGCCAGGGTGAGCATTTATGTCGTTGAGCTGCTGTTATGTGGAGCCGATGACGAGAATCGAACCCGCGTATCCAGCTTGGGAAGCCTTTTCTACGCCCGAATGGGTGAGCGATAAGCGCTGGTCGCTGGGTTGCAACTGGGGCTGGAATCCGGTTCCGACCTGCGGTTGCAGTCCGGGTACGGGCGCTCTCGGTACGGGTCCGGTACGACCGCAGGACGGGCCCGGTCGGGTACAGCCGGGGTACGCAAAGGGGACACGCCCGCGACACGCCGAGTGGTGTCGGCGGTCGCTGAGAGGATCGAAGGATGCTTCCGCACGGCATCACGGGCAAGACGATGAAGCTGCGCCGCGTCGAAGTCGACGGCACGGTGACTGAGTTCGACATCCAGGCGCAAGACCTCGGCCCTGAACACGGGATCACGTTTGCGGTTGACGCCGACGTTGAGGACGGCGACGAGGTGACGGATACGCTCCCGAACGATAAGACCAAGACGATGCGGCTCCGGGACGTGCAGGTGTATGAGATGCCATTCCTCGGAGCAAGCAAAAACTTGGACCACACGGGCGCGAAGTACGACGTGGTGTCCAGTCAGGCCGCGCTGCGACAGCCGACGCCTGTCAGCCTGCCTGGCTTGCACCCGTTGATCTCGGCGGCAAGTGGGTCGCAGGTCGCCAGCGGGCACTACGACAACGCGGTGTTCGATGCCTTTAAGGCCGTCGAGGACAGGGTGCAAGAGATGACCGGCCACCCGAAGAACCCGAAAGGCGAAGCCCTCGGCGGTAGGGGTCTGATGAGCGTGGTGTTCAGTGAGCAGAATCCACTGCTCGGTATCGCAACCGACAACGGCAACGCAACCCAAAAAGCCAACGAACGCGAGGGTTTCAAGTTCTTGTTCATGGGCGGCGCACAGGCGCTCCGCAACTCTCGTGGACACGGCCGAAACCTTCAGACCGGGGAACCGGAAGCGATGGAGATGCTGGCGACGGCGAGCCTGCTGATGCGCGCACTCGACCGGGCCGAGGCGCGTCTTGGTGGCGGTCAGCAGTAGCTACTTGCTCTTGCGCTTCGGTGTGGCGCGGCGACCGACCTTGGTGTTGCCCTTGGTGCGGGCCTGCTTGGCGAACTTCGCGCGGGCGGATTTGGCTTTCTTGGTGACCATGAAGGTTTCCGTCGGGGTGGGGCAGCCGGTGGCGGGTGGATGACTCGCTCGCTACGAAGGACACCCGCCACCGGGTCGGTCAGGGGTGTGCCGCCGGGTGGGCTCGCTGGGCCGGAGAGGGATGCGACCGGCTACCGCAGGCGACGACACTGGACATGGCTACGACACGACCTTCTCGCCGGGGTAGCCCTTCGCCTCACCGCGAGGACGGCGATGTTGCCGGGGCGGGCCGAAACCACTCGCCGCTGGAACGATGCGCGGAGCCTTCCCCATGTAGATGCCGCCCTCGGACGGCGGCGCGCCGTTGAGGTGCGGGGCGACCAACCCCGCGCCGTAGCCGAGCTCTGTATCGGAGCGGCCTTGATCGCGGGCGAGCACTTGCGGGTCTTGCGGTCCGCGACGGCGGTCGGATGGCGTCGGCGGAACCTCCCGCCACGGTTCGGGTGCGGTCATGTCGTCGCAGCCTTACGTGGGGATGACCGGGGCGGTGTAGTTGGCGTTGGCCGTGATTTGGCAGACGACCGCCGCGCCGCGATGGCGAATGCCGGTACCGGACCCGCGAGCGAAGATGCTGTCCTGGATCGGGTAGGGACCGTGACCGGGGATATGCCGCAGGCCCTGGTAATCGTCGTTGACGTGTTCGCGGAACCCCACGGCGTTGCGGCTGTCGTTCGGGCCGCTGGTCGCGGCCACGGCGACGTAGTAGCGCGGCACGTAGTTCGACTGGATCACCAGGGCGCCACCGTACGAACCCCACACCTGGAGGTTGTGGAAGTTGGCGTCGGGGACAGGGCCGTGGATGGTCTCGTCGGAGATCCACGCCGGCATGAGGCGCGGACGGGATGAAGTCGTACTTGGCCTTCACCCCTGCCCGGACTTCGACGTTTGCGCGCCAGGCGGACATGCCCGAGGCGTCGAAGTCGACGGGGTTGATCAGGATGACGAACTGCGAACCGGGGTTGACGCCTTACCCATGCTCCTTCACGTGCGACAGCATACTTTCCGCGTCGGGCGGCTCGAACAGGTTGTAGCCAGTGGTGAGGTAGTGGGTGTGGGTGCCGTCGAAGGTGTTGCCGAGGTAAGGCGGCGCGACCATGCCGTCGTTCGACCACAGGCAGTAAACGGTGTGGCCCCATTCATTCTGGCGCGGTTGGGGGTTGAACAGGCGCGACATGACGTGGCCGGTCGTCAATTTGTTGTCGCTTTTCAGCACGCGGGTCACCGGAGCCCGAACCTGCTCGGCGGTCGCCTCGCGAAGGGACTTCCACGCTGCCCGCAGCGCGATGTCCCAGTCCTTGAACGAGTAGCCCAGGCAGCACATCGCTCGGCGGGCGGATCGCGCGGGGCAGGCCGACCTCGGTGGCTTCCTCGAAGCTGTCGGACGAGATGCTCTGGTACAGCGTCGGCGACGTTGACGGTCTTGTAGCTGAGGAGGTCGGTGACGCTCTTGCGTTCCTTGTTCCAGACCTCGAGTGCGTCCTATGCCTCGGCCCAGATGTCTTTGAGGTCAACGCCATCGGCGTTTTTGTTGACGAGCACTTCGCCAGCGACTCTGATGCCCTTCGCCATGTTCGTGTCCTATCCGTGTAGTTCGTTGAGCCGACCGTACGCCTGAGAACTGTTGCGGCGCTGGGTCTAACACACGGGCGACTGGTTCCCGAGTACGTTCCGGGGTAGTAGCGGGTAGGCTCAAACTAAGTACGAATATTGTTGCGCGAAGGGAGAATTAGATGGCACGCGCTATGGCGGTGACTCCGGTCGTTGCTGCAACTACCAACCTGGATCTATCAAACGATCCAACTATCAAGGGGAAGGCCGGAGCGGTTGCCTGGTACCGGGACGTCATGGGCCTGTCGAGCGTCGGCATGGGTCTCGTGACTAAGGCGACCAACGACCGCACCAAGGCCGCACTCGACGCCAAGAGGGGGCGCGGCGACCGGCTTGGCCGGCCACGGTTGGCGAAGCCGAGTGTTGTGCGGCGGATCTTGTTGGACCGCAACACCGGGTTGAGCTTCACCAAGATCGCAGCAGCCTTGGAGGCAGGAGGCATTCTGTCACCTGCTGGCCGGCCGACCTGGCAGCCGTCCACGGTGAGGCGGATCTACGCGGAGTGGGCGCGGGTTATCGCACCGCCGCCCGGCGACACCAACAGAGGCCGCGTCGGCATCGTGGACCAGACCTACGCCGACGCAGGCGACATGATTCATGTCGTGCGGTTCGGGGACGGCACCACTACCGACCACTACGTCGCAGAACTCAAGAGCATTCGCTCAGGAACGTAACACCACCGAACCCACAGCACGACAACAGGAGTCATGAGATGGCACGCGTTAAAAAGTGCACAACCTGCAGCGGTGCAGCGAAGTACATAGCGAAGTGGCGCGACCCAGACGGCACCGATCACAGCAAGGGTGGCTTCACGACCAAGAAGGCCGCAGCCGACTATGCGCGCAACGCCGAGAGCGCGGCGGCGCAGGGGGTCGTGTTCGACCCGGCCAAAGGCAAGATGCTGTTCCGCGACGCGGCGGCGATCTGGCTGGAGTCCCGCAAGGCCGACACCCGCAACAACGCCGAGAACCACCGCTACGCGCTCGCCCCGGCCGCATTCCGACGCGGGGACGGCAAGACGCTCAGCATTGATGCGGTATTCGGCGGCTACCCGCTCAACAAGATCACCCGCGAGTACATCCAAGCGTGGGTCAACCGGCTCACCGAGGCGGGCAAGAAGCCGTCCACTGTTCGGCATGCGTTCTGGACCGTTCGCGTGGTGCTGGAGCAGGCGGTCGTGGATGGCCGGCTGGCGAAGAACCGTGCCGAGCACGAAAGCTCCTTAAGGAGCGCGGGGCCAAGGGCGCGAAGGTCGGCGTGGTGGACCGGGCGTAGTTCCTCACCGCCGCACAGGTTTCTGCGCTCGTCGCGGCAACGCCTTGGCCTTACAACGTCCTGGTGAACCTGGCAGCGTGGTCGGGTCTGCGAGCGGCGGAACTCGGCGGGCTCCAAATTCAAAACATCGAGGTTTCGCCCAACGGCAGCATGAAGATCCACGTTGAGCGGACCGCTGCGGCGCACGGGCTGACCAAGACGGACGGCTCGATGCGAGTTGTGCCGGTGCCGGGGCCGACCGTGAGTCTGATCCAGGAATACCTCACCGAGCACCCACGGCGGCTAGAAGCTGGCGCGCCGCTGTTCCCCGGTATGCGGTTGACAACGCCCCGGCCTACCGGAGTGCGGGCGGACACCGCCGCACCAGGAGCGGCGACGACGGGTGTGAAAGGCAGCGCCGGGCGCGACCGCGAAGGACCGGACGCGGCGACAGGCCCCTCGCCGAACTCACCGTGGAGGACGCGGAGAAGCGGCTGGTGCTCGACTGGACCCAGCCGCTACGCCACGCGAGCTTCTACAAGGCGGTGTTCCGGCCCGCTGTGCTCCGAGCCAACCGGACGGCGGGCAACGTAACGCCCCCGGCGGGGTTGCGGTTCCACTCGCTCCGCCACACCTACGCGAGCCTGTGTGCGGCGGTCCCCAGCATTTCGGTGCGGCAGGTGGCCGAGTGGATAGGGCACGCGCACCCGACGACGACCGAACTCGTCTACACGCACCTCTACGCCAAAGCCGACCACGATGACGAGATGGCGGCGCCTGGTGCGCTGGCTGCTACCCCGAAATGCCACGGCGACAACTTGACCCGTTGCATGGCTAGCTAGAGGATTCACGATGATCCCAATCAGAATGGGGCACCTTTATCGCCCCACGGATCTGGGTCAGTTGAGATACCAAGCTCCTGCATAATCTCGACCAGCTTTTCGTCGGCACCTGAGTGGCTGATCGACGCAACTCCGTACAGATCCGCGAGTCGCCACCCGACGTAGTCCGGATCGCCGTCGTCCTCGACGGACTGTTGCACCATTCCGTCCTCACCAACGATGTCGAAGACGTAGGGGTACTGCCCATCGCCATCTCTCGACCGAATGCGCAGCGTTGAGCGAGAGAGATTGAGTTCGTATGTGCCCTGTGCGACTTGCTGCCACTTGGCAGTCTCGCCTGCGACGCCCTTTGCCTTCCCCTCAATAAGGCCGTCGATTAGCTTACGAAGCCGATTCCAGTACGCGTCTGTACTCACATTGCATCCTTCATCGTCTGTTTCCCTGCAAGTGATCCGAGATCGCTGGTGACCTCGCCGATGGCAGTACGGAACCTGCTGGTCGCTTTGACCCAGTCAGTATCTTTCTTGAACCTGAGTAGCTCGCCCTTAAGCGTCGTGGCGGCCAGGATGGAGCCTTGGATTTTGGTCATGACCTCTTTCTCCAGCGGTACGGAACCGTCGAGGTACTCGCGGCACAGTCCGGCCTGCCACCGCCAAGTGAGGATCACGTGTATTAACAGCGGGGCCGACCTTGTTTCAATCGCCCGGTCCACGGCTTCATCGAGGCGTAGCAATTGGGGCAGCAGGGATGACGCAGACGCGGTACGGAATTGTTCACGGGTACGGTCTGCAGCGACCTGAGCCGCCTCGGCAGCATCCTTCGCTTCGCTTGCGGCAGCCTTAGCTTGTCGTATTTGGACAATCGCGAACCAGAATCCGGCAATACCGAGCGGAAGTTGCAAGTACAGGTTCGCCCACTCGAACCCGTGTTTGACGACTTCCACAGTGACCCCTTTTTGCCAAGCCAGGCGCGAGTATTGCATCGTTCCCGATGCGACCGTCGCACGTCCAGCGTTTCCGCGACGCACGCCGGATACACGGACAGTCGGGGGTACGTCCGGGGTACCGAGTCCTCGCCGGGCGACGCCCCAGAGCTTAATGCCCTGGTAATCGTGGAGCCGATGACGGGAATCGAACCCGCGTATTCAGCTTGGGAAGCTGATGTTCTGCCATTGAACTACATCGGCGTACCAGCTGACGCCGGTGATCACGGAGATTATCACTCCGAGCCGATACTCTCGTCGGGTGCTGCTCTCAGATCGTGACATCCGGGCCGAGATCGACGCCGGACGGCTGGACCTCGATCCGTTCGACGACGATCTCGTGCAGCCCTCCAGCATCGACGTCCGCCTCGACACCCTGTTCCGCGTCTTCAACAACACGCGCTACACCCACATCGACCCGGCCGAGCAGCAGGACGACCTGACCAGCCTCGTCGAATCCAAGCCGGGCGAGCCGTTCGTCCTGCACCCCGGCGAGTTCGTCCTGGGCTCGACTCTCGAACTGTGCACGCTGCCCGACGATCTCGCCGGCCGGCTGGAGGGGAAATCCTCCCTCGGGCGGCTCGGCCTGCTGACCCACTCCACCGCCGGATTCATCGATCCCGGCTTCAGCGGCCACATCACCCTCGAGCTCTCCAACGTCGCCAACCTGCCCATCACCCTGTGGCCCGGCATGAAGATCGGCCAGCTCTGCCTGCTGCGCCTGACCAGCCCCGCCGAGCACCCCTACGGCAGCGCCAAGGTCGGCTCGAAGTACCAGGGCCAGCGCGGGCCGACACCGTCGCGGTCGTACCAGAACTTCATCAAGCTGGGTTGATTCTGCGTCCAGGGCGCAGAAGTGCGAGTAGGCGACGCCGTGGACGCAGAATCAACGGCCGGGAATGTGAACTGACCGGGGCCCGTTGTCGTAGTCCCGAGTAGGGTTTCACTTACGGGGAAATCGAAGCGACCAGCTAACGCGTTCGTATGTAACGACGGGGCAGGTCGTGCCGATGAAGTATCTAGTTGTCGGCTCGTGCGGTACCGGCGCGCCGTCACTCCATAATCGATATAGCAAACTCTTGGAGGGCTTGGTGGACATCGTACTTGGTGTCTCGATGACACCGAAGACGGTCCGCATGGTGCTGGTGGAAGGCGAGAAGGCCGACGGTGTGACCGTCGACCACGACGTCTTCGACATCACCGCTGTCGAAGGTTCAGCAACGTCGAGCGCGGCCGATCAGGTCGTCGCCGCGGTGCTCGGAACGCAGGAGAGCGCCGCCGCGGGCGGGCATCACCTCAAGTCGGTCGGCGTCGCCTGGAGTGACCACTCCGAGGCCGCCGCCCTGCGCGACACGCTGACCGCCCGCGGTATCGAAGACGTCATGCTGGTCTCCGAGGGCCATGCCGCCGCCTCACTCGCTCAGGCGGTCGGCCGCGCCGTCGGTTACGCCGCCACGGCGCTGTTCTTCATCGACCGCGACACCGCGACCCTGTCGGTCGTGCAGACCGACGACGGCTCGGTCACCAAGGTGCTCAGCCGCAGCCTGCACAGCACCGACGCGATGGCCGTGCTGACCGAGATGGCCGCCGCCGTCGACGCCCAGGAGAACCCGCCGCAGGGCATGTTCGTCGTCGGCTCCGGTGTCGACGTCAGCGAGGTCAAGGCGCACCTCGGGCGTCTGCTGTCCCTTCCGGTCAACGCCCCCGACGAGCCGGAGATGGCGCTCGCCCGCGGCGCCGCGCTGGCGTCCGCCCACGCGCCCGCGTTCGAGGCGTCGACCGTCGGGCTGGCGTATTCACAGGACCCCGACGACGGGACCACCGCGGGCAGCGCCTACGCCGCGTTCGGCGCCGCCGCCACGCAGCTGGCGCCCGCCGGCGCCGCCGCCGTCGCGCCCCTGGCCTACGCGGAGGCCGGACCCGAGCCCGACGACGTGCGCCCGCCGGTCGACGAGGAAGGCCGCAAGCCGTTCCTGCTGGTCGGCAGCGCCCTCTCCTCGATCTTCGTGGTCGGGGTGGTCGCTCTGGTGATCTCGCTGGCCGTGAACATCCGGCCCACCGCCGACCAGCGGCCGAGCCCCGCCGAGGCCGCGATCGTGCCGAGCGTGCAGGCACCCCGGCCGGCACCCGCGCCGGATGCCCAGCCGGCGGTCGCACCGCCTCCGGCACCTCCTGCGGAGACCATCAAGGCCCCGATCCCGGTCGTGCAGGAGGCCCCGCAGGCACCGCAGGTTCCGCAGGCACCGCGCACGCGGTGTTCGTCGGCGAAGGCGGCCGGATCGGCGCGGACCGTCGGATCGGCGATGAGCCGCGCCTGCGGGTCGCCGCGGCGCATGCCGAGGCGCGCCATCGTG
>JBNMQY010000058.1:0-28588 GCA_050205415.1 Mycolicibacterium litorale | reverse complement strand
GAATACAGGCTGCTCACCAGGAACGCCGCCACCGCCCCGACCACCACCGCCGTCCGCGCACGCGACGCGTCCAGCCACCGCGCCCCCGGCCGGTTCGGCGCGCAGAACCCGACCGCCATCAGCAGCGCCAGCACCACCACCAGATCCGGCAGGTACCGCAGCGTCTGCGCCAGCTCGAGCGCGGTGAAGCGCGACGACCGCATCAGGTAGATCGGCACCTGGCAGGCCACTGCGTATCCCACCGCCACCGCCCACACCGGACCGATCCGCTGTTTGCGCACGAACGACGCCGCGACGACGGCCGCCAGCGCCACCCAACCGAGCACCATCACCGCCACCGGCGGCGTCGCCCACGGCGACGCCGGCGCCCACCGCTGCCAATCCCACGGTCCGCCGACCAGACCCGGCACGATCCCGTGCGTGATGGACCGCGCGAGCAGATCCCACGTCATCGCCAGATCGAAGCTCCACCGCTTCTGGTCGACGACGAGCAGATACACCCCGATCCATGCCGCCGTCACCGCCAGCGCGCCGACCCACAGCCGCAGCCCGCGCCGCCACACCGTCGCCACCGCGGCGCGGTCGCCCGTGACGTACGCCAACAGCGCCACCACCGCGAACGCGACGAACGGGATCACCGCCGACTTCTCGAAGAACAACAGCCCACCGACATACACGGCCACCGCCGTCACCGCGTAACGCTGCCGTCCGGTCCGCACCAGCAGCACCGCGTCCGCACACACCCACGCCAGCGCCGCCAACATCGGCAACGAGTTCAGCGCCGCCGCCCACCATGCGAATCCCGGCACGGCCAGCGGCGTGAACAACGCAAAAGTCAACGGCAGCAACAGGACCGGGCGCCACCCCAGGATGACGTGCAGTGCGCGCAACAACGCCAGCGACGCCAGCAGCTGCAGCACCACCAGGCTCACCGCGGGCAGCACCCACGACCACGGCGCCACCCGGGTGATCGCCCCCGACACCAGGAATGCGGCCGGCATCACGTGTCCGTCGTGGTCGTCGAACAGGAACGACGGCGACAACAACCCCTGCGTGCCGGCCCGGCCGATCAGGATCAGGTCGTCCCAGTAGAAATAGCCGCCGAACGCCAACACCGCTCGGACGACGAGTTGCACCGCGATCAGCCCGACAGCGGCGCGGGCAACGCGATTCAGGACTGTCCCGCTCCCGGGTATCCGGCCCCGGCCGCCTGGCGTGCGGCCCACGCCGAGCCGACCATGTCCTGCAGCGAGTGGCGCATCCTCCAGTCGAGGTCCCGCGCGGCGAGGTCGCCGTTGGCGACGATGCGCGCCGGGTCCCCGGGGCGGCGCGGCATGATCTGCGGTTCGAAGTCGACGCCGGTGACCTCCCGGATCGCGGTCATGATCTCGCGCACCGAGGTGCCCGCGCCGCTGCCGAGGTTGTAGACCGGCTCGACCGGTTCGCCGCTGTCGAGGCGACGGGCCGCGGCGACGTGGGCGAGCGCGACATCGCCGACGTCGACGTAGTCGCGCACACAGGTGCCGTCCGGGGTGGGGTAGTCGGCCCCGTTGATGCGCGGGGTCTCCCCGCGGTAGAGCATGTCGAAGACCAGCGGGAACAGGTTGTGCGGGCTGACGTCGAACAGCGACGTCGACGCCGAGCCGACGACGTTGAAGTACCGCAGGCTGGTGTGGCGCAGGCCCGAGGCCCGGCCGGCGTCGCGCAGCAGCCACTCGCCGATCAGCTTCGTCTCGCCGTACGGGGACTCCGGCCGGGTGGGTGTGGACTCGTCGACCTGGTCGACGTCCGGGGTGCCGAACGTGGCCGCGCTCGACGAGAACACGATCCTGTCGACGCCGACGGTGTTCATCGCCTGCAGCAGCGTCACCATCGCCGACACGTTCTGCTCGTAGGTGTGCAGCGGCCGCTGCACCGAGACCCCGGCGTACTTGAACCCGGCGATGTGGATGACGCCCGTGACGTCGTGTTCGCGCAGCGTCTGCTCGACGAGGGGCCCGTCGAGCAGGGTGCCGCGGACGAACGGCACGGTCTCGGGCACGAACTGTTCCAGCCCGGTGGACAGGTCGTCGATCACCACGACGGGCAGGCTCGCCTCGCCCAACGCCCGGACGACGTGCGAGCCGATGTACCCGGCGCCGCCGGTGACCAGCCACGTCATGTTGTCCTCCTTCGTCGAACACGCAGGATATGCGCCGGGCCGTACGAGCCTGCAAGTCCGGCGAGGTGCACGGCGATCCCGACCAGCGGACCGCACAGCAGCGCCACGACGGTCCGGACCTCCAGATCCAGCGGCAGCAGCAGCAACAGCACCGCAGCCACTGTCGCACCCACCCAACCGAGCGCGTACGTGCGGTGCATGGCGGCGGCGACCGTCGCCGCACCGGTCAGCGTCAGCAGCGCGATCGCGACAGCGGCCGCCGTCAGCCAGGCCAGCAGCACACCGTCGGCCCGGTACTGCTCGCCGAACCCGGCCCGCAGCAGCCACGGCCCCACCAGCCAGGCGGCCAGCACACCGACCGCGCCGACGCCGACCACCAGCCCCGCCGGGGCGAGCAGCGCCCGCAGCCGGTTGGTGCGCTGATCGACGAAGTGGGCGATCAGATTGCCCTGCATCGCGGTCAGCGGCACCAGCAGCGGGGCGCGGGTCAGCGTCACCGCGAGGATCACCACGCCGCCGGTGGCGCCCAGATCGTCCGACGTCGCCTGCAGCAGCACGGGGAAGCCCATCACCAGCACCGCGCTGGCGCCGGCGGCGGCGATCGAGTGGGCCGCCCCGCGCAGGAACGTGGCGGTGCTGCCCGGGGTGCGCAGTCGCGCGGCGGCCCGGGTGGCGGGGGAGCAGACCAACAGCAGCAACCACGCGACCGCACCGCCGACCGTCGCCCACAGGAACCCGCCCAGGCCCCAGCCCACCGCGAACGTCGCCACCGCCACCAGGACGCGGATCACCGCGTCGGCCACCATCAGCGCCCCGTACTGCGACCACAGGTCGACGCCGGCCAGCATCCCGAGCAGGGCGGCGTGGACACAGAACCCGGCGAGCCCGGCACTCAGCAGCGCCACCGAAAGCCATTGCTGCTCAACGAAAACCCGCTCGGCCCACAGCGGGGAAGTCACGACGATCAGGAGCGCCGCGACGACGGCGACCCCCGCGGCCACCCGCATCGGATGGGTGTGCGGCCCGTCGGCGCGCGGGTGGGCCCTGGCGTCGCGGACCTCGCGCGTCGCCTCCTGCAGCAGGCCGAACGCCGCCCCGCTGGCCAGACCGAAAGCCCCCCAGAACACCCCGAACACCGAGAAGCCCGCGGGTTCGAGATCTCTTGCGGCCAAATACAGCACCGCGTATCCGCACACCGCGGTCACGGCCGTCGCCACACCGACCCGTGCCACGCTGCTCCGCGTGACCGGGCCGGTCGACGGCGCCGCGTCGGTCACAGCTCCGGCAGATCCTTCGCGTACAGCCACGCCTCCCACAGCGGGCGCAGCGACTCGTCGGTGTAGCCGGCCGCCAGCCCGGTGAAATCGTCGGTGAACGCGGTGCCGTGGCGGTGCCGCGCCGTCCACTCCTGCAGCAGCGCGAAGAACTTCTCGTCGCCGATCCGCGTACGCAATACGTGCAGCGTCAGCGCACCCCGCTTGTAGACCCGGTCGTCGAACATGTCCTGCGGACCCGGATCGGCCAGCAGCAGATCCTGGGGCAGGTCGGCCAGCCGTGCGTGATAGTGCTTGGCCCAGTCATCGGCGCTGCGGCCCCCGGAGTTCTCCGACCACAACCACTCCGCGTAGCAGGCGAACCCCTCGTGCAGCCAGATGTCGCGCCAGCGCCGCACCGTGACGGAGTTCCCGAACCACTGGTGGGCGAGTTCGTGGGCGATCAACCGCTCGGCCCTGCGGGTGCCGTTGCAGTGGTTGGCGCCGAAGATCGAAATGCCCTGTGCCTCAAGCGGTATCTCGAGGTCGTCGTCGGTCACCACGACGGTGTAGCCGCTCGCCAGCGGGTACGGCCCGAAGAGTTTGACGAACAGCTTCATCATCTGCGGCTGGCGGCCGAAGTCGTGGTCGAAGTTGCGGCGCAACCGGGCAGGCAGGGCGGCCTGCATGGGCACCGGTGTCTTCGTCAGCCGGTGCATGTCGTACATGCCGATCTGCAGCGTGATCAGGTAGGTCGACGTCGGTTCGGCCTGCTCGTAGGTCCACACGGTGTGGCCGGCCCGCGCGCGCCGGGACACCAACTCGCCGTTGGCGATTGCGTGGTACGGGCTGTCGGTGCTGATCTGGATGCGGTAGCTGGCCTTGGAGCTCGGGTGGTCGTCGCACGGAAACCACGAGGCCGCCCCGTTGGGTTGTCCGGCGACCAGGGCGCCGTTGCTCAGCTCCTCGAATCCGACGTCACCCCAGAGGGTTTCGAGCGGCTCCGGGTTACCGCCGTAGCGCACCTCCACCACGAGTGCCGCACCAGCGGGCAACGCCGAGGACAGTTCGATGCGCAGCTTGTTGTGCGCACACGAGAACCGCGCGGGCCGGCGGCCGTTCACCGCGACCTTCGTCACCCTGAGGTTGTCGGCCAGATCGAGGGTGAACGTGCGCAGCGCGGCCAGCGTGACGGCCGTGATCGACGCCGAACCCGTCAGCCGGTTGATCGCGACCTTGTACTCCAGGTCGAGCTCGTAGCGCGACACCCGGTAACCGAAGTTGCCGGTTGCGGGGAGGTAGGGATCGATGACCGCGACGGCGCCCTTCGTCTTCTTCGAACGCGTCACGCGGCGGAGCCCTCGGGGCTGCGGTTGGCCCTCTTCTTCTTCGCCGCACTCTCACCGCGCTTCTTGCGCAACACATCCCACGGGGCGATCGGGTTGCCCTGCCACCGAGTGGAGGCCGGCACCTCGTCCCCGCGCATCACCAGCGATCCCGGCCCGACCGTCGCACCGGCGCCCACCCGCGCCGCGGGCAGCGCCACACAGTGCGGGCCGAGCGTGGCGCCTTCGTCGAGGACGACGGTGTCCATCTGCATGATGCGGTCGTGGAACAGGTGCGTCTGCACCACGCAGCCGCGGTTGACGGTGGCGCCCGCGCCGAGCGTCACCAGATCCGCCTCGGGCAGCCAGTACGTCTCACACCACACGCCCCGGCCGATGGTCGCGCCGAGCCCGCGCAGCCACCGGTTCATCACGGGGGTGCCGCTCGCGGCGCGGGCGAACCACGGTGCGGCGACCGTCTCGACGAACGTGTCGGACACCTCGTTTCGCCACACGAACGACGACCACAGCGGGTGCTCGATCGCCTCGATCCGCCCGATCACCACGCGTTTGGCGACGACGGCGACAGTGCCGGCCACCGCACCGGCCGCCAGCAGCACCACGCCACCGAGCAGCGCCGTCCACAGGTAGCCGAGGTGAACGATCAACGCCTGCAAGGACAACAGCACACCGACGCCGATCGCGAACGTGATGACGACCGGGATCAGCCGGCACGTCTCCACGGCGGCGCGCATCGCCTTCAGCCGGGCCGAGGGGTGGAAGGTGCGCAGCGCGTCGGCCGCGGTCGGCTGGCGGCGCAGCCGCACCGGCGGGCTGCCCAGCCACGACGATCCGGCCTTGGCCTTGTGCGGGGTCGCGGACAGCACCGCGACCAGGCCGTCGTCGGGGACCTTGCGGCCGGGCTGGGTGATGCCCGAGTTGCCGAGGAACGCGCGCCTGCCGATGGTGGCCTTGGCGACGTGGATCCAGCCGCCGCCGAGTTCGTAGGACGCCACCATGGTGTCGTCGGCGAGGAAGGCGCCGTCCTCGACGACGGTGAACTTCGGAGTGAACAGCGCCGTGGAGATCTCCGTCCCTTCGCCCACGTGCGCGCCCAGCGCCCGCAGCCACCACGGGGTCAGCAGGCTGGCGTAGAGCGGGAACAGGTAGGTGCGGGCGGCGTCGAGCAGGCGTTCGGTGGCCCAGATCTGCCAGCCGATCCGGCTGCGCACCGGGTGGTAGCCCTCCCGCAGTCCGAGCGACAGCAGTCGCACACCCGCCACCGTCAACGCCGCGTAGGTGAGCAGCGCGGCGAGGGTGGCGACCGGCGTCCACAGCAGAGCGGGCAGGACCGCGTCGAGCACGGACGTGGTGCCACGGACACCCCAGCCGATCACGGCCAACCCGACGGCGAGTGCCGTCAACGGCAGCGCCGCGAGCAGGATCGAGGTCAGCCCGTAGACCGCCACCCACAGCGGGGCCCGCGGCGGTCGCCGGCTCGGCCAGGGGTGGCGGGCCTTACCGGACTTCACCGCCGGGGAACCCTTCCAGTACTGGCCGTTCTTGACCTTGCCCACGACCGCCGATCCGGCGGCCACGTCGGCGTTCTTACCGACCACCGCACCGGGCAGCAGCGTCGTCCGCGCACCGATGGTCGCGTCGTTGCCGATCGTGATGTGCCCGACGTGGAACTGGTCACCGTCGACCCAGTGCCCGGACAGGTCGACCTCCGGTTCGACCGAACAGCGATGCCCGATCTTGAGCATCCCGGTCACCGGGGGCGCCGAATGCAGGTCGACGCCCTTGCCGACCGAATTGCCAAGGGCGCGGGCGTAATACACCATCCACGGCGCACCGGCGAGATTCTCGGCGCCGCTGGCCTGCGCCAGCCGCTCGGCCAGCCACACCCGCAGGTGGACCGATCCACCGCGGCGGTAGGTGCCGGGCTGCAGACTGCCCAGCAGCATGCGCGCGAACAGCACCGCGATCCCCATCCGGCCGACGGGCGTGACGAACACCAGGAAGCCGGCGAGCACCACCCACCAGTTGACCGGCACCGCCCACGGCACCAGCGCGAATTCGGCGGCGACGTTGTTGGCCAGCGCCAGCCACACCACCCACTGCAGCGCCGTCAGCGTGGCCAGCGGCAGCGACAGGGCGAGCTGCGCGGCCTGCGTCAGCCGCGGTGTCGGCACGACCTCCCGGGCCAGAACCTGCTGAGGCGGGTCGAGTTCGTCGAGATACCCGGCCAGCGAACCGAGGCGCGGGTGGTCGTAGAGGTCGCCCACCGTCACGGTCGGGTAGCGCTTCCGCAGTGCGGCCACCAGCTGCGCCGCCGACAGGGAGCCGCCGCCGCACGCGAAGAAGTCCGCCTCCGGACCGTCGACCGGTGCGGCCAGCACGTCGCGCCACAGCTCGGCCAGCCAGCCCATCGTGCCGCCGAGATCGGGCGCGTCCTCGTCGGCGCCGTCCACGGGCCACGGCAGCGCGTCGCGGTCGACCTTGCCCGAGGTGCGGGTGGGCAGCTCGTCGACCAGCACGAGCCGCGGCACCAGCGCGGCGGGCAGCGCCTCGGCGAGCGCGGCGCGGGCCGCGTCGAGGTCGAACGACGGGTTCGCACTCGCGACATAGCCGACCAGCAGCGGCGTGCCGCTGGCGGTGCGGCGTACGGCGGCCGCGCCGCCGCTGACGCCGGGCAGGTGCACCAGCGCCGAGTCCACCTCGCCCAGTTCGATGCGCCGGCCGCCGACCTTGACCTGGTCGTCGGCGCGGCCGACGAAGTACAGCCCCTCGGGCGCCAGCCGCACCAGGTCACCACTGCGGTACGCGCGGTCCCAGCCCAGCGTCGGCATCGGGGCGTATTTCTCGGCGTCCTTGTCCGGGTCGAGGTAGCGCGCCAGCCCCACCCCGCCGATGACCAGTTCGCCGACCTGTCCGTCGGCGACCGGCAGCCCGTCCTTGTCGACGACCGCCAGATCCCAGCCGGGCAACGGCAGCCCGATGCTCACCGGGCCGCGACCGTCGAGGCGGGCCGCGCACGCCACCACCGTCGCCTCAGTCGGGCCGTAGGTGTTCCACACCTCGCGACCGTCGACCGCGAGCCGTTCGGCGAGTTCCGGCGGGCACGCCTCGCCGCCGAAGATCAGCAGCCGGACGGCTTCGAGGGCCTCGGCCGGCCACAGCGCGGCGAGCGTCGGCACCGTCGAGACCACCGTGATGTCGCGCGACACCAGCCACGGACCCAGGTCCATTCCGCTGCGCACCAGTGAGCGCGGCGCCGGCACCAGGCAGGCGCCGTGCCGCCACGCCAGCCACATCTCCTCGCACGACGCGTCGAACGCCACCGACAGGCCGGCCAGCACCCGGTCCCCGGGGCCCAGCGGATTGTCGGTGAGGAACATCTTGGCCTCGGCGTCGACGAACGCGGCGGCGCTGCGGTGGGTGACGGCCACACCCTTGGGCACGCCGGTGGAGCCGGAGGTGAAGATGATCCACGCGTCGTCGCGGCTCAGCGGGGCCACGGCGCGCCACCCGCGCGACGACCCGGGCCCGCGGACGAGGCCCTGTTCGGTGATGACGGCGACGACGTTGGCCTCGGTGAAGACCAGCTGTGCGCGTTCGTCGGGATCGTCGGCGTCGACGGGCACGTACGCGGCGCCGGTGGCGAGCGTGGACAGGATCGCCACGTACAGGGCATAGGTGCCCGACGGCATCCGGATGCCGATGCGGTCCCCGCGGCCGATGCCGCGGGCGGCCAGCCACTCGACGCTGTCCTCGATGTCGGCGATCAGTTCGGAGTAGGTGAGCTGGACCGTGCCGTCGTCGATGGCCGGCGCGTCGGGATACCGGGCCGCGGTGTCGTACAGGATGTCGACGAGGGTGCGCGGCGCGGCGGCGAAATTCGACTGCAGGTACTGATGGGGGAGATGGGCGCCAGGAACCGCTTCTGTCACCACTTCAAACTACTAAGCGGCCCGCCCACCGAACGGCACGGCGCGAGCGTCCGGAGGTGACAATTGGGTCAAGGCGGGTATCCCCACCGACAGTGCTATCGGACCCCGATTGGCCTGTCCGGCCACGGCCGGGCACAATCGGCTCCGGAGGGGAGTATTCCTTCGCCGCGGTGTCGTCACTACGTCGTCCACAACTGGGCGGCCGGTGCTGCGGGCCGACGCGGATCGCGTCGGCGGAAGAGACCTCCGGCGTGTTCGACGACCGGAGGTATATCGAGTGAACGTTTCCGCCCTGGAGTGGGGCATCACCATCGCCGTCACGGTGGCGGTGCTGCTGTTCGACGTGGTGGCCATCGCCCGGCGCCCGCACGAGCCCTCGATGAAGGAATGCTCGATCGCGCTGTCGGTGTACGTATCGCTGGCCGTCGCGTTCGGGGTCTGGGTGTGGCTGTTCCACGGCGGGGACTACGGCCTGGAGTTCTTCGCCGGCTGGCTGACGGAGTACAGCCTGTCGGTCGACAACCTGTTCATCTTCATCATCATCATGGCCAGCTTCAACGTGCCCAAGAAGTACCAGCAGGAAGCGCTGATGGTGGGCATCATCCTGGCCCTGATCTTCCGCGGCATCTTCATCGCGCTGGGCGCGGTCGCGATCAACCAGTTCTCCTGGGTGTTCTACATCTTCGGCCTGTTCCTGGTGTACACCGCGTGGAATCTGGCCCGCGACTCCGACCATGAGGACGACGGCGACAACGCGGTCGTGAAGTTCGCCCGCAACCACCTCACGCTGACCGACAAGTGGGACGGCCTGAAGCTGTGGATCAAGCAGGACGGCAAGCGGCTGATGACGCCGATGTTCCTGGTGATCGTGGCGCTGGGCACCACCGACCTGATCTTCGCGCTGGACTCGATCCCGGCGATCTTCGGCCTGACGCAGGAGCCGTACCTGGTGTTCACGGCCAACGTGTTCGCGCTGATGGGTCTGCGCCAGCTGTTCTTCCTGCTCGGCGGGCTGCTCAAGCGGCTGGTGTACCTGTCGCAGGGGTTGGCGTTCATCCTGCTGTTCATCGGCGTCAAGCTGTTCCTGCACGCGCTGCACGAGAACGAGCTGCCGTTCATCAACGGTGGCGAGCACGTGCCGGTGCCGGAGATCCCGACGCTGCTCAGCCTGGGCGTCATCATCGTCACGCTGGTCGTCACGACCGTGCTCAGCCTGATGAAGACGCGGGGCAAGAGTGTCGACGAGGTGGCCGAGGCGCAGCGCAAGATCGAGGACGACGACCGGACCACGTTCGACTCCCACTGATCGCAAGTTTCGACAGGGAGTCGGCGAGCGCCTACCGTGACTGCGGTGCGGCTATTCGTGGCGGATCGTGGTGAATGGGACGAGTTGACCGACGGCGACCGTCACGTGGTGCGGGTCTCCGCGCCCGATCTGCAGCAGGCGCGCCGCGCCCGTGCCCGCATCCGTGCGGGGGCGGACGACGTCGCGGTGATCCTCGACGTGACGGTGTCGGTGGGTCCCGACTTCCGGTCGGCTCGCTCCGCGTTCGCGACCGGCGCTGACGAGACGGTGCGGTACGCCGGCACGGTCGAGGGGCTGGCCGGTCTGATCGCCGACATCGAGATGGCCGACGTCGCCGACGGTGTCACCCTGCTCGCCGCGGGCCCGCAGGATCTGCGGGCGCTGGGCCGCGACGTGCTGGCCCGCCTGGCGGCGCGGGATCAGCCGCAGGCTTCCTAGCCCCGGCTTCGGCCGCCGCCGATCCGGCGGCTTAGCGTGCACGTATGACAGCGCTGCCGTCGAAGACCCAACTGACCGGGCAGATGCTCATCGCCGGTGCGGTCGTGCGAGGTTCGGGACCGGCGATCCGCGGTCTCGATCCGACCACCGGCACCGAACTGGAACCCGGGTACCACCACGGCGACGCTTCGCACGTCGACGCGGCGTGCGCGGCAGCCGCCGAGGCGTTCGGGCCGTACCGCAGCACATCCGCGCAGGCGCGGGCGGTGTTCCTGGAGGCGATCGCCGACGGCATCGCGGCCGTCACCGACGACCTCGTCGGCCGCGCGCACGCCGAATCGGGGCTGCCGGAGGCGCGCCTGACCGGCGAGCTCGGCCGCACCTGCGGACAGCTGCGGTTGTTCGCCGCCGTACTGCGTGAGGGCAGCTGGAACGGTGCGCGCATCGACCCCGCCCAGCCGGATCGCACCCCGCTGCCGCGCCCCGATCTGCGCCAGCGCGCCGTCCCGCTGGGCCCGGTCGCGGTGTTCGGGGCGAGCAACTTCCCGCTGGCGTTCTCGGTGGCCGGTGGGGATACCGCCTCCGCCCTGGCCGCGGGCTGTCCCGTCGTCGTCAAGGCGCACGACGCCCACCCCGGCACCTCCGAGCTCGTCGGCCGGGTGATCACCGACGCGGTGGCCGCCGCGGACCTGCCGGCCGGCACATTCTCCCTGCTCTACGTCGGCCAGCAGCACGCTGTCGCGCTGGTCAGCGATCCGCGGATCAAGGCGGTCGGGTTCACCGGCTCGCGGGCCGGCGGACTGGCTCTGGCCGCCGCCGCGGCCCGCAGGCCCGAACCGATCCCTGTGTACGCGGAGATGAGTTCGGTCAACCCGGTGTTCCTGCTCGGCGGTGCGCTCGCCGACCACGGACCCGAACTCGGCCGGGCCTTCGTCGGGTCGCTGACGATGGGTTCGGGACAGTTCTGCACGAATCCGGGACTGGTCGTCGGGGTGGCCGGACCCGATCTCGACGCGTTCGTCGCCGCTGCCGCCGAGGCGCTGAGCGAGTCGGCGGCGACGGCGATGCTGACCCCGGGAATCGCCGAGAACTTCCGCAGGGGAGTCGACGCGCTGGCCGGTGAAGCCGACGTGATCGCCCGCGGATCGGCCGACGGGGGCGCAGCGGTGTCGGGCCGCGCGGCGTTGTTCGGCACCGACGCGGTCAGCCTGCTCGGATCGCCGTCACTGCAGGCCGAGGTGTTCGGCGCATCGAGCCTGATCGTGCGCTGCGCCGACTTCGCGGAGATGAAGACGGTCGCCGCCCACCTCGAGGGGCAGTTGACGGCCACCCTGCACGCCGACGAATCCGATCACGGCCAGGCCGCCGAGCTGCTGCCGATCCTGGAGCTCAAAGCCGGGCGAATCCTGTTCAACGGCTGGCCGACCGGCGTCGAGGTCACCCACGCGATGGTTCACGGCGGGCCGTTCCCCGCCACGACGGATGCGCGCACCACGTCGGTCGGCTCCCGGGCGATCGAGCGGTTCCTGCGCCCGGTCTGCTATCAGAACGCGCCGGCGTCGCTGCTGCCCACCGCCGTGGCCGAGGGCAACCCGGACCGCCTGTGGCGCCGCGTCGACGGCGAACTCACCAGGGACTGACTGTCACGGGGCGCCGGACAGCGTCTGCAGCGCCTTCTCCAGCGAGTGGTCGATCGCGTCGCGGTCGGAGCCCATGCCGACAAGGGTGTCGAAAACCGCCGGGGCGAGGATCTGGGTGAGGCCGTGATCCTCGTGGCCGAAGAACCCGGCGATCTCGAGCAGCACGGCGCCGTGGGTGAGGCTCCACAGCCGCCCGGCGACGACAGAGACCCCGTCGTCGCGGATGCGCCCCGCCTCGATCATCCGGCCGACCACGTCGAGGAGCGCTTCGAAGGACACCGCGAATTCGGCGGCGTCGCTGCTGTTTCCGGTCGTCGTGACGTCGGTGTGGTGCCGGTTCAGTGACTTCGCCGAGGTGCCGAACATCATCTGGTACCGCTCGGGGTGGGCGAGCGCGAACTCCCGGTAACGCACCCCCATCACGATGAAGTCGGCCACCGGATCGTCGGTTCGCGGGATCTCGGTCAGTGCCCGGGTGAAGCGGGCGAACGCCTCGCGGGCGATCGCCTCGACGACCCCGGTCATACCGCCGAAATGGGTGTACACCGCCATCGTCGAGGTACCGGCTTCGGTCGCCAGGCTCCGCGCGCTGAGCGCCGGTAAGCCATCGCGCTCCATGAGTCGCACCCCGGCCTCGATCAGTTGCTCCCGGACATCGCTCACTGTTGCCAAAACCTCATAACAGTGTTATACCTGGCGGACGGCTTATAACACTGTTATTGGGGGCGCACTGTGAGCAATCGCTATCTGGAGGACGTCTTCGCGCCGCTGGCGCAGGAGTACACACTCATCGATCTGGAGGTCGAGGGTGCGATCCCCGAGTACCTCGACGGCCGGTATCTGCGCAACGGCCCCAACCCGATCGGAGAGATCGACCCAGAGCTCTATCACTGGTTCATCGGCGACGGCATGGTGCACGGCATCCGCATCCGCGACGGCAGGGCCGAGTGGTACCGCAACCGGTTCGTGCGCGGACCGCATGCCGCCCGCGTGCTGGGGGAACCGCGGCCCCTCGGGCACTTCGGCGGCTCTCCGATCGGCGCCAACACCAACGTGATCGGACACGCGGGCAAGACCCTGGCCCTGGTGGAGGCCGGCCTGGCGAACTACGAACTCACCGACGAACTCGACACCGTCGGCGTGTGCGACTTCGACGGGACGCTCACCGGCGGCTACACCGCCCATCCCAAGCGCGACCCCGACACCGGTGAACTGCACGCGGTCTCCTACAGCATGAACCGCGGCAACACCGTGCAGTACTCGGTGATCGGTGTCGACGGCCGGGCCCGCCGGACCGTCGACATCCGGGTCAACGGCAGCCCGATGATGCACGACTTCTCGTTGACCGAACGCCATGTCGTGTTCTACGACCTGCCGGTGACCTTCGACGTCCGTCAGGCCACGGCGATGACCGTGCCCCGCGGACTGCGGCTGCCGGCGCGACTCGTGCTGTCCGCGTTGATCGGACGGGTCCGGGTACCCGACCCGATCTCCGCGCGCCAGCCCTGGCCCCAGGACTCGGATCGGCGTTTCCCGTACTCGTGGAATCCGAAGTACCCCGCGCGGGTGGGGGTGATGCCCCGCGACGGTGGCGACGCCGACGTGCGCTGGTTCGACGTCGAACCCTGCTACGTCTTCCACCCGCTGAACGCGTATGACGACGGAGACACGATCGTGCTCGACGTGGTCCGGCATCCGAAGATGTTCGACACCGACCACCTCGGGCCGAACGAGGGGCCACCCACGCTGGACCGCTGGACCGTCGACCTCGTCGACGGCAAGATCCGGGAGTCGCGGATCGACGACCGCGGCCAGGAGTTCCCTCGCGTGGACGAGCGGCGGGTGGGTAAGCGCCATCGCTACGGATACGCACCCGCGGTCGGTGACCGGGCGGCGGGTTCGGATGTGCTGATCAAGCACGACCTCGCAGGCAGTGGCACGGTCACGCGGTCCTTCGGCGAGGGGAAAGCATTGGGCGAGTTCGTCTTCCAGCCGGCGTCGCCGAATGCGGCCGAGGACGACGGTGTGCTCATGGGCTACGTGTACGACCGTCCCACCGATCGCAGCGCGCTGGCGATCCTCGACGCGCAGACGCTCGAGGACATCGCCGTGGTCAAGCTGCCGCACCGCGTGCCCGCGGGTTTCCACGGCAACTGGGTGCCGTCGGAGGCCTGAGCCGGGCTCACACCTCGATCGGCGGTTTGAGCCGTTCCATCGTGTACTGCCGGTTGCGCCGCGCCGCCCAGGAGCTGGCCGCCAGCGACGCCACCAGGATGCCGCCCAGCACCGCGATCGCCACCCCGAGCCTGCCATCGACACCGCCGACCGTCAGCTGGCGTAATCCGTTGACCGCGTAGGTCATCGGATCGACCACGTGCAGCGCCTGGAAGGGTTTCGGGGTGGTCTCCACCGGATAGATACCGCCCGCCGACACCAGCTGGAACATCAGGAACGCCAGCGTCACGACCCGGCCCACCGCCACCCCGAACAGGGCGTTGAACGCCTGGATCAGCGCGAGGAACGTACCCGCCACCAGCATGAGGAACAGGACGGTGCCCAGCGCGTGGGTGGCTTTCAGCCCGACCCCGAAGTGCACTACGAGATACATGACGATCACCTGGCAGAACGAGATCAGCAGGGCCGGCCAGTACGAGGCAAGGACCACCCGCAGCGCGCCGAGCCCGTTGACGATCGGCCGGGACTGCAACGGTGTCAGCAACATCCAGATGATCAGCGCGCCGATGAACAAGGCGAGCGGAAGGAAGAACGGCGCGAAACCCGTGCCGAACGTCGGTGCCGGGTTCTCGACGACCTGGTCGATGGCCACCGGCTGGGCGAGCGTCTGGGCCACCTCGCCGCGCTGCCGCTCGGTCCACTGCGGCACCTGCGCGGCACCGTCGCGCAGGCCCGAGGCGAGTTGCGCACTGCCGTCCCGCAGCCGTCCGGTGCCGTCGGCCAGCGTGGCCGCACCCTGCGACACCTGACCCCCACCGTCGGCGAGTGCGACGAGCCCGCTGTTGAGTTGATTTGCGCCAGTGCTCAATTCGGCCGCTCCGTCACGAAGCCGCTCGACGTCGGCGCGCAGCCCGCCGGTCAGCGCCCGGGTCAGGAACGTCCGCAGCGAACTGTTGGGGTCGCCGAGTTCTGCCTCGAGCTGAGCGGCCTTGTCCCGCAGGGTGATCAGGCCCTGGTCGGTGGTCGGGTCGGCGTTCTGCGCCCGCAGCAGCCGCAGGGCGCCTGCCAGGGTGTCGCCGAGCGCGCGCAGCGTCGGGTCCGGACTGGCCCGCAAGAACCCCACGACCTGGTCGACGATGACGGCCGCCTGCGCCTGGTCGATGTTGAGGGAGGCGATGCGGTCGGTGGCCGACCGCACCAGACCGCTCACATCGGACGCCAGCAGGCCCACTTCGTCGGGGTTCAGTCCCAGTCCGCCGATCCGGTCCAGCACCGTGAGCAGTGGATCGGTCGCCGTGCTGATCCCCGTGGACAGTTTCTCGGCCCCGGAGGCCAGCGTCGACGAACCGTTGCGGGCGGTCACCAGACCCTTCGACAGCTCAGCCGAGCCCGACGCCAGGCGGTTGGCGCCGTCGTCGGCCTCCACCAGACCGTCGCGCAACTGGTCGGCGCCGTCGGCCGCCCGGCGCAGCCCGGCACCGGCATCCTCGACGCCGTCGAGGACCTGGCCGACCGTCTGCCTGCCGATCGCGGCGTCGACCTGGTTCGCCACGTCGCGGGCGGCGTTCTGCCCGATGATCGACGCCAGGTAGTTGTTCGTGTTGTTGAAGGTGAACCGCAGCTGTGCCTTGCGCGGCTGGTCGCCGGACGGTGAGGCGACCGCGGTGCTGAAATCGGGCGGGATCGTGATGCTGAAGTAGTAGCGGCCCTCGTCGACCCCCTTCGCGGCGTCGTCCGCCGAGGTCGGGTGCAGATCGAGTTCCCCGGAGGACAGCAGCGCGCCCGCCACCTGATCGCCCGCGTTGACGTGGCGGCCTCCCGTCTCCGCGCCTTGGTCCTCGTTGACCAGCGCGACGGGAAGCCGGTTCACCTCGGCGAAGGGATTCCAGAACGCCCACAGGTACATCGCGCCGTACAGCAGCGGCATCAGCACGATCGTGACGAGGGCGATGCGGGGCAAGGTCCCGCGGGAGTAACGCTTGATGTCGGTCCCCAGCGATAATCCCGCCATCCCGCCCATTTCATTCGCCTTTCTGACCGGACACGAGATCGGCCCGGGAGGTGTTGTCGACGACGATCTGCGCGCGCACCCCGTCGGTGTCGACGCCGTTGACGGTGGTGGTGACGACGGTCTGGGTTCGGCCGAGTTCGATCAGGCGCTGCAGCAGGAGCTCCCGGTTGCGATCGCTGGTCACGTAGTCGAGGTTGCCGACCACGAGCAGCGGCGGCCGCGCGGTGTTGGCCAGCGCGATGCGCAGCAGCAGCCGGTCGAGTTCGGAGAGCTCCTCGACGTACTCGTGCAGCGGTGGCAGCGGCAGGTCACCGAACACCGGCGCGCACAGCTCGCGCAGATCCGCGGCGCCCGCGCGGCGCACGAACCGGTACCAGGGTGCGTTCCACCGCAGCTGCTCGGTCACCGCGTCGCGGACCGTCACCGATTCGGCGACCTGGTCGAGTTCGTCGATGCCTGCGATCGCGGACAGCCGGAAGATCCGCCGCGGGTCGCTGACCCCGAACACCGACAGCGTTCCCCGCTGCGGGCGCATCCGGCCCGCCAGGGTCATCAGCAGCGCCGTGCGCCCGGTGCCCGCCGGGCACACCAGCACCGTGACCCCACCGGCGTCGATGTCGAGGTCGACCGGGCCGTAGACCGGCCCCCACGGACCGGAGACCGCGAGGCCGCGGCCGACCACCGCGGGTTCTGGTGCGTCGGACATGCGACCTCCTCGTGCGGCGTCAGGCGTCGGGTCTCAACGACAGCACAGTGATGTCCGGTGGGGCGCCGATTCGCACCGGCGGACCCCAGAACCCCGCGCCCCTGCTCACGTACAACTGGGTGCCGTCCACCGTGGACAGCCCGGCGAGCGCGGGCTGCACTGCGCGGACGGCGTAGTGGAAGGGCCACATCTGCCCGCCGTGGGTGTGCCCCGAAAGTTGGAGGTCCACACCGCGTGCGGCGGCTTCGGACACCATCACCGGCTGATGCGCCAACAACACCGTCGGCCGCGACGCATCGACCGAGGCCAGGGCGCGGTCGAAATCCGGTGCGTCGTCGTGCCGCGCGCCGGCGAGATCGTTGACGCCGGCCAGGTCGAACGCCGCACCCCCGCGCCGGATCGCGGTGTTCTCGTTGCGCAGCGGCTGCACGCCGAGGCGTTCCATCTCCCGCAGCCACGACAACGGGTCGTCGCCGAAATACTCGTGATTGCCGGTGACGAAGAAGGTGCCCTCGGGTGCGCTGAGGTCACGCAACGGTTCGGCGGCCGCACCGAGTTCGGCGACCGTACCGTCGACCACATCGCCGACGATCGCGACGAGGTCGGGCCCGGCCTCGTTGATCATCCGCACGATCCGTTCGGTGTGCGCGCGGCCGGCCAGCGGTCCCAGATGGATGTCGGAGACGACGGCGACGCGAAAGCCCGCGAACGCGGGATCGAGCCGGCGCAGCCGCACCGGCACCGTCAGCACGTTCGGCGGTCCGACCGCGGTCGCCATCCCGATTCCGACCAGGCTCACCGATGCCGCACCGGCCGCCGCCGCCCCGGCGCGCGCCAGGAACAGGCGCCGGTTCACCTCGGTCGACGGTGCGGCCGGCTCGTCGGTGGCAGTCGTGGCGTCCTGACCCGGCGCGCGTCGCACCCACCGGCGGAGCAGGAACCGTACCGGTTCCAGCACCAGCAGCGCGAGCATCAGGTAGGCGGCCAGCGCGAACCAGACGTAGCCCGGCCACGCGAACCACCCCGCGTCCCGCACGCCGACGACTCTCGGCAGCAGCAGCGCCGCGAACAGCAGCACCAGGCAGCCGAGCAGCGCGGCGGTCAGGATGCGGCGGGTGCGGCCCGGCCGGGTGGTGTCCTTGACCAGCCGTTTCCACAGGTAGAGGTGGATGAGCGCGAGAAGCGCGGAGAGGATGACGAGGAACATGTCAGCCCGACAGGCTCCACTTCTCCGCCACACCACGTAACCCGTCGTCGGTGAGCCGGCCGAACAACCGCAACCGCGCCATACCGCCGTCGGGGTAGACGTCCATTCGCGCCTCGGTCACCGGCCGTGACACGTCGACGAGGAACCGGTGCCGCGTATCGGGCTGCAGCGTCACCTCGTCGAAGAGGTCGAACCACTCGCCGTCGCCGTCGCGTCCGCGCAGCCGTGCGCCACCGGGTGCGTTGCCGATGAAGTACGACGTGTCGAGTTCGGCGAAGCTCAGCGCACCCTGGCCGGCCAACCGCACCTGCACCCAGTCGTTGCCCGCGTCGCGCCGCCGCGAGGTCTCCCAGCCGTCGCCCATGGTGCGCGCCGTGCCGGGCAGCAGCAGGTTGTTCGGCGAGCTGTAGAACATGTTGGAACAGCCTGTGATCCGGCCGCCGTTCTCCAGCGCCGCCAGATCCAGCGGCAGCTCGGCGAACTGCGGGTCCAACAGTCCTTCGCCGTGCACCCGCAGCCGCGCGACGCCGCCGTCGGGGTAGATCGACAACTTCACGTGCGACCACCGGCGCGCCGAGGCGACCGGGAACGGGTTGCGGGTGTCGCCGTTGACCGGGCTGCGCTCGACGATCGTCGTCCAGTGGGTGCGTTCGGCCAGCTCCTCGGCCGACGGATGCCCGGGGACGAACGCCGCCTCCACCGACACCTCCGGCGGATAGTTACCGGTGAACCACGCGGTGTCCACCACGACGCCGCGCACGATGCCGGGCACCCCGAGCCGCACGATCGCCGAATCGCACGACTCGCGGTCGGCCCCGCGCCGCCGCCGCGTCTCCCACCCGTCGTACACCTGACCCTTGTGGCCGAACGTCGCCGGCCGGTGTTCGGCGGGCGCCGGGGTGATCAGGTTCTCCTTCTCGGCGAACAGCTCGTCGTTGGCCCACACGACGGCACCGCCGGCCGCGCGGGAGGCCAGGTCGGGCAGCGACAGGAAATGAGAATGCGGGGTGCTCACCCGCGCAGCGTAGGGGAGAAACTCACCAGTTGTGGTAGCCGCCTTCGGGCCCGAGCATCCGCTCCAGCCGGACCCGGTTGATCCGGGCCAGTTCGTTGCGCACCACCTTGCGCTCGGTGTCGTAGTCGTTGAGCAGCCGGTCGGTGATGGTCGCCAGTACATCCTGGGCGCAGAAACCGTTGACGTACATGACGAAGCGGAAGCCGAACCGCTCCTCGTAGCGGCGGGACGCCGCACCGAGCTGCTCCATCACTTCCGGCCGTTCGTCGAACACCGCGCACTGCTCGGCCGCCGATTTCAGACTGCCCGGCCGGCGGCCGAGGTCCGGATACGCCTGCAGGATCGAATCGATGGAGTCGTCGGACAGCCCGAACAGCAGCGCGTCGGCCTCCCGGAACAGCGCGTCGTGGGAGTCGTACGGCCGGCCGCGGGCCAGGTCGGCGGCGAGCGGCACGCTGCAGCAGCATTCGTACACCGCGTGGACGGCGCGGCGGATCGGCATGGCGTTGTAGGCCGCGAGGCCAATGCCCTGGTGCATCAGCATGGGCCCATGATCGGAGCGCCATGCCACGGCCGCGTTACGCCGTGTTACGGACGCGATAATTCACGTCCGCATTCTTTGCTGGATCAACGGCCTGACGACCGCCTCCGGCGGTCAGTGACCTTCGGTCTTGAACCGCTCGAACGAGCGCTGCACCTCGGCCTCGGCCGCTTCGCGGCCGGTCCAGTCGGCGGCCTTGACGTACTTGTTCGGCTCCAGGTCCTTGTAGTGCACGAAGAAGTGCTTGACCTCTTCGAGCACCTGCGCCGGCACGTCGGCGAGATCCTGGATGTGATCCCAGCGCTTGTCGCCCGCGGGCACGCACAGCACCTTGTCGTCGCCGCCGGCCTCGTCGGTCATCTGGAACATCGCCACCGGGCGCGCCTCGACGATGCAGCCGGGGAACACCGACTCGGGCAGCAGCACCAGAGCGTCGAGCGGATCGCCGTCCTCGCCGAGGGAGTTCTCGATGAACCCGTAATCGGTCGGGTAGGCCATCGACGTGTAGAGGTAGCGGTCCAGCTTGAGCCGGCCGGTCTCGTGGTCCACCTCGTACTTGTTGCGCGAACCCTTCGGGATCTCGATGACGACGTCGAACTCCACCGCAGTCGGCTCCTTCGCGTGTTTTCAGCCAGGGGGTCGTCGGGTGACGACGCGGGTCCACAGTAAACGAGCGATACGCTGCTGTTGGCGGGGTGGTTGGTCACCCCTCATTCGACAGCAGGAGTGTTATGCGGCCCACCCGGTGGCGGCGATCGACCCACGTGCTGGTCGGCATCGCGGTGCTGCTGCTGGTCACGGTCGTCGTCGCGGTCACCGCAGTGCTCACCACGGGCCGCAACAGCGATGCGCAGGCGGCCAAACCGGTACCGGCCCCGGCCACGGCGAACCCGGCCGTCGTCCCCGTCGCGGATTCCGCGCCCACCCCGACATACGCCGGGCTCGCCGCCGCCCTGGCCCCCGCCCTGGCCGACCCGAACCTCGGAAACCTGACCGGCCGGGTCACCGACGCCATCACCGGCGACCGGCTGTGGGAGCAACGCGCGGACGTGCCGATGCAGCCCGCCTCGACGAACAAGGTGCTCACCGCCGCGGCCGCCCTGCTGACGCTGGACCGGGAGGCCCGGCTGACCACCACGGTGGTGGCCGGCGACCAGAAGCGCGACCCCGGGCTGGTGGTGCTCAAGGGTGGCGGCGACCCCACCCTGTCCGCCGCCCCGCGCGGCACCGACACCTGGTACAAGGACGCCGCCCGCATCGGCGAACTCGCCGACCAGGTGCGGCGCAGCGGGATCGAACCCACCGCGGTGGCCGTCGACACCAGCGCCTACACCGGCCCCGAGATGGCGCCCGGATGGGATCCGCTCGACATCCCGGGCGGTGACATCGCGCCGATGGTGCCGGTCATGCTCGACGGCGGCCGCACCCAGCCCGTCAGCGAGGAGTCGCGCCGCTCGATCACCCCCGCCGCCGACGCCGGCCGCGCGCTGGCCACCGCACTGCGCATCGATCCCGCGATGGTGCGGGTGCTGCCCGGGCCGTACCGCGGCGGCAAGCAGATCGCCGCCGTGCAGTCGCCGCCGCTGATGGAGCGGTTGCGGGTGATGATGAACGCCTCCGACAACGTGATGGCCGAGGCGATCGGCCGGGAAGTGGCTGCGCAGCTCGGGCGGCCGCAGAGCTTCGAAGGCGCCACCCAGGCGGTGCTGGCGCAGCTTCGCAAAGCCGGCGTCGACACCACGGATGCCCGGCTGTTCGACTCCAGCGGGCTGTCGGTCGACGACCGGCTGACCGCGCTCACCCTCGACGAGGTGGTCACCGCCGCCACCGGCGACGACCAGCCCGCGCTGCGCCCGCTGGTGGACCTGCTGCCGATCGCCGGGGGCAGCGGCACGCTGTCGAACCGCTATCTCGACACCCCTGCGGGCCGCAAGGCCGCCGGCTGGCTGCGCGCGAAGACCGGCTCGCTGACCGGCACGAACTCCCTGGCCGGCATCGTCACCGACGCCCGGGGCCGGGTGCTGACCTTCGCGCTGATGTCGAACGACGCCGGCCCGACCGGCCGCACGGCGCTCGACGCCCTGGCCGCCACGCTGCGGGCCTGCGGGTGCGGCTCATGAGCCCCTCGTCGAGCGATCTGACCGTCGGACGCACCGTGGACTGGCGGTTCGCCGCCACCGTCGGCGCCAAACTCGCGCGACCGGGACCGCCCGCCACCGACTACACCCGCAACCAGGTCATCGAACAGCTCGCGACGGCGGCCCGGGAGGCCGAGCTGCCCGTGCGCGAGGTCACCGGACTCAACGAGGGCAACGCCGTCACCGAGGCCCGCATCGTCGACCGGCCCGGCTGGATCAAGGCCGCGGCGCAGTCGATGCGGGTGATGACCGGCGGCACCGACCGGCCCAGCGGCTTCGTGACCGGACGTGTCACCGGCGCCCAGACGGGTGCGGTGCTGGCGTTCGTGTCGTCGGGCATTTTGGGCCAGTACGACCCCTTCGCGTCGGTCGGAGGGCAGGAGCGCAGCGACCCGGGAAATGAACTCGGAGGGGAGCTGCTGCTGGTGTGGCCGAACGTGATCGCGGTCGAGCGCCAACTCCGGGTGTCGCCCAACGACTTCCGGCTCTGGGTCTGCCTGCACGAGGTCACCCACCGCGTGCAGTTCCGTGCCAATCCGTGGCTGGCCGACCACATGTCGTCGGCGCTCGCGGTGCTCACCAAGGACGGCGGCGACGACGTCACCGAGGTCGCCGCCCGGCTGGCCGAGTACGTCCGCAACCGGCATGCGCACACCGATCCGAACTCGACCGGGGTGATGGGCCTGATGCGCGCGGTGCAGGCCGAGCCGCAGCGGCGCGCACTCGACCAGCTGCTGGTGCTCGGCACGCTGCTCGAGGGACACGCCGACCACGTGATGGACGCCGTCGGCCCGGCCGTCGTGCCGTCGGTCGCCACCATCCGTGCCCGTTTCAATCAACGGCGCACCCGCAAACAGCCACCGCTGCAACGCATTCTGCGCGCACTTCTCGGTGTCGACGCCAAGATCAGCCAGTACACCCGCGGTAAGGCGTTCGTCGACCACGTGGTGTCGACGGTCGGGATGCAACGGTTCAACGCGATCTGGTCCGGACCCGAAACCCTGCCGCTGCCAACAGAAGTCGACGAGCCACAGCGATGGATCGACCGCGTGCTGTAGCTGCGCTGCGCGCGGAGCTGGCCGGATTCGCCCGTCACCACATGTCCGGACAGCCACGGTGGTGTGTGGCGCTGTCCGGTGGTGCCGACTCGCTGGCCCTGACCGCGGTGGCCGCCCACCTGCTGCCCACCACCGCGCTGATCGTCGACCACCGGCTGCAACACGATTCGGCCGCCGTAGCCGAGACGGCCCGCGGGCACGCGATGCGGCTGGGTTGTGTCGACGCGCGGGTGCTAACCGTCGACGTCGGATCGGCCGGCGGTCCGGAGGCCGCCGCCCGCACCGCCCGTTACGACGCGCTGCGCGCCGCCCGCGGGGGCGCGCCGGTGCTACTGGCCCACACCCTCGACGATCAGGCCGAGACCGTGCTGCTCGGGCTGGGCCGCGGCTCGGGTCCGCGGTCGATCGCCGGAATGCGGGTGTGCGACCCGCCCTGGTTCCGCCCGCTGCTGGGGGTGCGGCGCGCGACAACCGTCGCCGCATGCGCCGAACTGGGGCTGCAGCCGTGGGTGGACCCGCACAACGCCGACCCCCGCTACACCCGCAGCCGGTTGCGCACCGAGGTGCTGCCGCTGCTCGAGGACGTCCTCGCCGGCGGGGTGGCCGCGGCGCTGGCCCGTACCGCCGCCGCCCTGCAGGAGGACAACGACACCCTCGACGCGCAGGCCGAGGTCGCGCTGGGTGAGGTGACGGCCGGTAGCGCACTCGACACCGCGCGGCTGGCCGCGCTGCCCGCCGCGATCCGCCGCCGGGTGATCCGCGCCTGGCTGATCGCGGGCGGCGCCCGCGGACTCACCGACACGCAGATCCAGGGCGTCGACGCGCTGGTGAGTGCGTGGCACGGACAGGGCGGTGTGGCGGTGCCCTCGGACCTGACGCGTCAACGGCTCGTCGCCGGGCGCCGGGACGGGATGCTGACGCTGCACCGTGAGCCGGTGTAGGACAGCCGCGTTGGTTCCGGCGCGGACGGCATGGCACGCTTGGGGACGTGCCTGCGCATTCCGCCGACCTGTACCAGGGCGACATCAAATCGGTGCTTCTCTCCGAGGAACAGATCCAGACCCGCACGGCCGAACTCGCTGCGCAGATCGCCGACACCTACCGTGATGCGATCGGCGAGGACGGTCAGGACCTGCTGCTGGTGACGGTGCTCAAGGGCGCCGTCATGTTCGTCACGGATCTGGCCCGCTCGATCCCGCTGCCCACCCAGCTCGAGTTCATGGCCGTCAGCTCCTACGGCTCCTCGACGTCGTCGTCGGGTGTGGTGCGCATCCTCAAGGACCTGGACCGCGACATCAACGACCGGGACGTGCTGATCGTCGAGGACATCGTCGACTCCGGGCTGACGCTGTCGTGGCTGCTGCGCAACCTCGCCACCCGGCAGCCGCGGTCGCTGCGGGTGTGCACGCTGCTGCGCAAACCGGAGGCTGTGCGCGCCGACGTCGACATCACCTACGTCGGCTTCGACATCCCCAACGAATTCGTGGTCGGCTACGGCCTGGACTACGCCGAGCGCTACCGCGACCTGCCCTACATCGGCACGCTCGAACCCAAGGTCTACAGCACCGACTGACCGGTCAGACCAGCTCCCAGATCACGGTCACGCTGAACCCGACGGTCTGCTGTCCCGGTTCCAGCGGCACCGCCATGGCCGCCTCACCGCGCGGCATCGGGCTGGGCGGCGCCGAGCCGCCGGATTCGGCGATCGAGATGACCTTGCCGAGCTCCAGTCCGGACAGTTCGGCGTACTGGTCGGCCCGCGCCTTGGCGTCCTCGAACGCCCGCGCCCGCGCATCGCGGATCAGCTGCGAATCGTCCTCGATGGAGTAGCCCACCGAGTTGATCCGGGTGGCGTCCCCGCCGGTGCTGACGATCAGTGACAACGCCTCCGACGCCGCGCTCAGGTCGCGGATCTTGACGTCGATCGAGTTGTTCGCCCGGTACCCGATGATCTCGGTGCCCTCGGCGCCGAACTGGGGTTGCAGGCTGACCTGCGTGGTGCTGATGTCCTCACGGGCGATGCCCGAGCCGACCAGCGCGTCGATGACGGCGCGCTGGCGTTCGTCGGACTGGCCCATCGCGCCGGAGACATCGGCGGCGATCGCCTCCATTGCGACGTTGGCGGTCAACGTATCCGGCGTGCCCTGCACCTCACCGGAGCCGACGACGGTGACCTGCCGGACCTCCCCGGACCCGCCCGCGGTGGGGCCGGAGGCGGCGTCGCAGCCGGCCACACCGATGACCGTCAGACCCGCCGCGGCGAGGGTGAGCAACCGGGTCTTCGCGCGCACAGCGATCGGCATGCCAGGCACCCTACCGTCACGGGGTGACCAAGATCTTGCATTGCTCGTCGGGCCGCGACAGTGCGTCGAACGCCTCGCCCACACGGTCGAGGCCGACCTCGCCGGTGACCAGTGGCGCGACGTCGATCGCGCCGTCGGCGATGGCCCCCAACGTCTCCGCGAACTCGCTCGGGTCGTAGGCGAAGACGAACTGAACGGTGAGTTCCTTGGGCGCGCCGTAGAACGGCACCAGCGTGTCGGGTTCCATGCACACCCCGGCGACCACGATGCGGGTACGGGCGGGTGCGCGGCGCATGACGTCGTTGAGGATGCCGGGTGCGCCGACCGCCTCGAACACCACCGCCGGCGCCGTCGCCGCGAACGGGGAGCGCTGCGCGGGGTCGACGGTCTCGTGTGCGCCCATGGTCTGCGCGAGGCGCCGCCGCGTCGGCGAGAAGTCAGCTGCCACAACATGTTCCACACCGCGCAGGCGAAGCGCGGCGATGATCGCCATCCCGATCGGACCGCAGCCCAGCACCAGCGCGGACTCGCCGCGCGTGATCGCGGACTTGTTCACCGCGTGCAGCCCGACCGCCATCGGCTCGGTCAGTGCGGCGTGCCGGGGATCGAGACCGTTCGGCACGGGCAGCAGCAGCGGCGCAGACAGCAGCATGCGCTCGGCAAATCCGCCGATCACGCTGTTGGAGTACACGATCGGCGCGACACCCGTGGCGGACAGCAGCACCGGGATCGAGGTCACGAGCGTGCCCGGCGGCGGGGCGTCGGTGTCGGGGCCGGATTCCAGGACCTCCGCGGAGATCTCGTGGCCCATGAACACGTCGGCCGACAGGTCGACGGGGTCGCCCAGGTCCGGCATGCCCTCCATCTGCGCGCCGGCGGCGAGCGCATCGGCGCCGTGTGCGGCGAAATGCAGATCGGAACCGCAGATTCCGCAGGCCTTCACCGCGACCAGCACCTGCCCCGGGCCGGGAACCGGTTCGGGTACGTCGTCGCGCAGCACCATCCGGCGGCCTCGCAGCACCGACGCGCGCACTACTGCGTATCCGACTTCAGCTCGTCGGTGTGCTCGGTGATCGCCTTGACGATCGCGTCGCCGGCGCGGCCGAGCAACTGGTCGCGCATACCCTTGGCCCAGTCGTGCGAGGCGCGGGGCGCGGTCAGCTGACCTTTGAAGTGCGGCATCACTTTTCGCGCGAACAATTCGTACGAGTGGTAGGTGGCCGCCGGGGACGCCCAGTCGTGGCCGAGCAGCAGCAGCGTCCCGAACCCGCCGGACTTCGCCAGCAGGTCGTCGATGTAGGCGATGGCGTCGTCCGGTGTGCCGATGCAGCAGTTGCCCTGGGCGGCGTACTCGGCGACGAAGTCGCGGCCCGATCGTTCCCCGTCCACGCTGTTGGACAGCGGGACGAAACCGGCCGCACCGAAGTAGTTGGCGAAGTCGGCCAGGCCGTAGGTGCAGTCGTCGATCGCCTGTTCCCGCGAATCGGCCAGGTGCATGATCGACAGCACCCGCCAGTCGGCCCGATCCGGTTCCGGCCGGCCGGATTTCGCGGCCTGGTCGACGACGACCTGCCACGTCGTCTCCAGCGCGGCGAACCCGCCGGGCACCGACATCGACAGCGACAGCAGCGACGTGCCGAGTGCCCCGGCGAGCCGCGGACCCGACGGGGAGATCATCGCGGCGGTGGAGATCTCGGGGTACGGCCAGGTGTAGGGCCGGATGTGCAGCTGGGCGTCGCGCAGCGTGAACCAGTCGGTCTCGCGGGTGATGCGTTCGTCGGGTTCCGCGCGGAACAGCGCGAGGATCGCCTCCAGCGACTCCTGCATCATCGGGCGCTGGTCGACCGGATCGATGCCCATCATGTAGGCGTCCGACGGCAGGGCGCCCGGGCCGGTCCCGAACATGACCCGGCCGCGGGTCAGGTGGTCCAGCAGCACCCAGCGGTCGGCCACCATCAGCGGATGGTGGTACGGCAGCGACACCACACCGGTGCCGAGGCGGATGTGCCTGGTGCGCTCCGCGGCCGCGGCGATGAACACCTCCGGACAGGCGATGAGTTCGTATCCGCCCGAGTGGTGTTCGCCGAACCACGCCTCGTCGAAGCCGAGGCGGTCCAGCCGCACCACCCGTTCCATGTCGTATTCCAGTGCGACGGTGGGGGATTGGCCGACCGGGTGGAACGGGGTGATGAAGACACCGAAGTTCAGCGGTTTACCGGTCATGTCAGCTCCAATCCGGACAGGTATTCCAGGAGCAGGGCGTTCACCTCGTCGGGGCGTTCCTGCTGTAGCCAGTGGCCGGCGCCGTCGAGCAGCACCTCGCGGTACTCGCCGGTGACCAGATCGGTGACCCGGTGGCGCGGGGTGAAGCCCAGCACCGGGTCGGCACTGCCCGCGATGAACAGCGTCGGCACGCTGATGGTCGCGGCCGGTGTGGCGGCGGTCAGCTCCCAGTTCCGGTCGAAGTTGCGGTACCAGTTCAGCCCGCCGGTGAATCCGGTGCGGGTGAACACGTCGGCGTAACGGTCGAACTCCGCTTGGCTCATCCAGTCGGGCAGCGGCGGCAGCGGTTTGTCGGCGAGCTCCGGGGCCGGGGCGGTGAACCCCTCCAAGGCCAGCATGCGCTGCAGCGAGCCGCGCGGATCGCGGCCCAGGTCGGCGTCGGCCACCCCCGGTTCCTGGAAATACAGGATGTAGAAGAAGTGATCGCCGAAGGTCTTGCGCCAGATGTCGGTGGGCCGCTCGGAGGACCGCGGCACCGGCGGCACGCTCAGGTTCACCAGTCCCGCGACCCGGTCGGGATGGAGCAGCGCGAAGTTGGTGACGACCGGCGATCCCCAGTCGTGTCCGACCACCACCGCGCGCTGCGCGCCCACGTCGTCGAGGAGGCCGGCGACGTCACCGGTCAGCGCGACGATGTCGTAGTCGTCGACGGCGTCGGGATGTGACGAGTCGCCGTACCCCCGTTGGTCGGGGGCGATGACGTGGTAGCCCGCTTCGGCGAGCACCGGGATCTGGTGGCGCCACGAGTAGGCGAGTTCGGGGAATCCGTGGGCGAGCACGACGACGGGCGCGCCGCGGTCGCCGGCCTCGGTGACGCGCAGTCGCACGCCGTTGGTGTCAACTAACCGTTCGGTCGGGGTGATCACGGTCTCACCCAAGCACACGGGCAGCCGGCGGGGAAGCGGTTTGGAGACGGTCGTGTCCAGTTCTCGCCGGCGACTTCTACGTCAGGGTCGTGACTGCCGCGGCAGTTTCAAGGGATCGATGCAACACCCCTTCTGATTGAGGAGTGTTGTGATGGCTCGTCGAGTGGTGTTGGAGTCCAAGCAGCGGCGGTTTTGGGCGTTGATCCGGG
>JBNMQY010000057.1:0-28661 GCA_050205415.1 Mycolicibacterium litorale | reverse complement strand
GTCAAGGATTATGTGGGGTGGGGGCTCAACCATCTGGTGTTCCACGCCCCCGGCCATGATCAGCGCCGCTTCCTCGAACTGTTCCAACGCGACCTCGAACCCCGGCTGCGCCGGCTCGCATGAGCCGGCCGCCTGGGCCTGTCCTCTAGATGCTCTTGACAGCGTGGCCACCGAATTGGTTGCGCAGGGCGGCAACGGCTTTCATTGCCGGTGAGTCGTCCTGGCGGGACCGGAACCGGTCGAACAGGGATGCGGCGATGGCCGGCACCGGAACGCGCAGGCGGATCGCCTCCTCGACGGTCCACCGGCCTTCGCCGGAATCCTCGGTGTAGCCGCTGATCCGTGCGAGGCCCGGATCCTCCCGCAGCGCCTTGGCCAGTAGTTGCTGCAGCCACGAGCGGACGACGGTGCCGTTGGTCCAGGCCTGGATGACCGCTTGTGGGTCTTCGACGAGGTCTTCGGCCGCGAGGAGCTCGTACCCTTCGGCGTACGCCGACATCAATGCGTATTCGATGCCGTTGTGGACCATCTTGGTGAAGTGGCCGGCACCCACCGGCCCGGCGTGCACGAACCCGTCCTCGACGGGCCCGCAGGGGCGGAGGGTGTCGAAGATCGGCATGGCACGGGCGACGTCGGCCTCGCTGCCGCCGACCATCAGGCCGTAGCCCTCGGTGAGTCCCCACACACCGCCGGAGACACCGGCATCGATAAACGAGATACCCTTTGCAGCAAGCAATCCCCCGTGTACGGCATCATCGGTGTAGCGAGAGTTGCCACCGTCGATGACCAGATCACCCTCGTCGAGGACCTCGGCCAGCGTGGTGATCGTTTCGGTGGTGGTGGGGCCGGCCGGCACCATCACCCAGACGACACGGGGTGCGGGTAGCGCCTCTGCCAGCGCGACAAGGTCTGTGACATCACTGACTTCGGGCCGCGGGTCATAGCCGACGACTTCGTGACCACCCCGGCGCAGGCGCTCGCGCATGTTGAAACCCATTCTGCCCAAACCGACAAGCCCCAAATGCATGGTGGAACCTTCCTTTTGCGGTGATCGATCGGCACGAAGTACCGGCCGACATCGTCGGCTCACGAGATCGGTGATGTCTCGCCGGTCCTGGCCGAAAAGCGTTGGAAGTGACGCGATCTCGACGCGTCCGCTCGGGTGGAGCCTAACCGAGGCGCCCTCGCCCCACGCAGCCGGGCCGGATCGGCGACGTGGGCGCGCAGACTCTGTTCCGAAAGCGATTGTCAGTCACCGGGCTCCGGCTCCGTTCCGCCGTCGGCGAAGACAACCGACAGCCGCTCATCCTGCGGAACGCGGACTCACGGTGCAGACTGGAGTGCCGCCCATACTCGATGTGGCCGGCTCCGCCTCGCACCGTCACGAGAGGCTCTTCGGCGCCATCTGTTGACAGACACTCCGACCGGATTTAATGTGGCCTCCGCCACATACGAACCGGTACGTATGTGACTTCACAGGGATGGAGACACGGTGGCCGAAGGCGACGGGCTGCACCTCATCGGGTGTGGCATCGGGTTCGCCGCCGTGGCGTTCAGTAGGGCTGGCGACGGCGCCATGCGCGGGGGATCAGAGATCAAGCAGGAGGAAACTGTGCTCACCATCTGGGCCCGGCGTCGGGCTGATACGCGCGGCGGCTCGTCCGTCCGATACCCCCTCTCGCCGGCGTTCACCGCGAGGGACACAACCAAGGCGGCCGCCGCATGAGCGCATTGGCCGACAAGGTCGAACACCGGTCCATCGACTTCATTCCGCAGGCCGAACGGTACGGAAATCCCCGTAACCAGTTCACGCTCTGGTTCGCCACGAACATGCAGGTGGCGAACGTGGCGTTCGGCGCCGTCCCGATCTTCCTCGGGCTTCCGATCCAGTGGGCATTGCTGTCGATCGTGGTCGGCCATGTCGTGGGTGGTGCGCTCATGGCGCTGCACTCGGCGCAGGGTCCGAAACTCGGTATCCCGCAGATGATCCAGAGCCGGGCCCAGTTCGGCTACGTGGGCGCCACTTTGCCGATGGTGGTCGTGTTCATCATGTTCGCCGGCTTCAACGCCGCGTGCCTGGTGCTCACGGGGCAGATGCTCAGCAGCCTGATCGGCGTGAGCATCGACGTCGGGATCATCATCGGGACGGTGGGGATAATCCTGCTGCCGATCTTCGGCTACAAGGTCCTGCACGTCTGCCAGAAGTGGGTCTCGCTGATCGCCGGCGTCGCGTTCTTGATCATGTCTTTCAATCTGCTGCGCGACTACGGCATCGGGGACACCAGCGCCGGCGAGTTCTCGTGGGGCATGTTCGTGCTCTCGGTCGCCATCATGGTCACGTTCCAGCTCTGTTATGCGCCCTACGTCGCCGACTACTCGCGCTATCTGCCCGAGAACACCTCGACCAAGAAGACGTTCCTCTTCACCTTCGCCGGCACTGTCACGGCCTGTGTCTGGACCTTCTCCTTCGGGGCCATCGCCGCGTCGGCGGCCACCGATGCGTTCGCCGGTGGCAATGTCGACTTCATCGTCGGCCAGGCCGGCTTCGCCATTCCGTTGTTCCTGCTGATCCTGGTCATCAGCAACACGGCTGCTCCTGGGTTGGGTGTGTACGCCTGCTTCATGTCGGCGATCACGATCGTGACGACGTTCTTCAAAGTGCGGATCACGTTCCCGGTCAAGGTTGTGGGCATGACCCTCATCGGTCTGTCGGCCATGCTGCTGGCGACCGTCGGGCGGGAGAACTTCCTGGGCAACGTCTCGGCGTTCATCGCGATCCTCGGTTACTTCATGGTCCCGTGGACGGCGATCAACCTGGTCGACTTCTACCTTGTGCGCAAGGAGCGCTACTCGATCCCCGACATCTTCAATCCCGTCGGACGCTACGCCGGAATCGACTGGCGGGCGATGTCGGCCTACCTCATCGCGATCGCGGTGTCCGTGCCGTTCATGAACACCGAGATGTACGCCGGGCCGTTCGTCGAGCCCTTGGGCGGGATGGACATCGCCTGGCTGGTGAGCCTCGTACTCGCCGCTGTCCTGTACCTGTTCAACATGCGGCGATTCCCGGTGCGCCGCGGATTCATCGCCAGCCTGGGTGACGCCCCGGTCCGCAAGGACGGCGACGACTCCGGTGTCGAGCAGGTACCGGTAGCGCCGTAGCCCGACTACGGGCCGCCTTCGACGCACATGGCGTCGGAGGCGGCCCGCTCGCTCTGTGCCGCCGCCAACCCGCGCATCGTCGAGGAGAACCCCGCCCTTGTCCGCCCTGGCCCACTACACCGTCGACGGTGCCGTCGCCCGTCTCACCTTGGACTCACCGAACAACCGCAACGCACTGTCCACGACGTTGCTCCGCGAACTCCGCGACGGTCTCGACGCCGCGGCAGGCAACCCCGCCGTGCGCGCGGTGGTGATCGGCCACACCGGTGGAACCTTCTGTGCGGGTGTGGATCTCGCCGAGGCGACCAGCGACCGCGCCGACGAGACCGGTGTCGGGCATATGTACGACTTCGTCAACCTGTTGCGCCGGATCGTCGAACTGCCGGTGCCGGTCATCGCGGCGATCGACGGCCATGTCCGCGCCGGAGGACTCGGTCTGGCGGCCGCCTGTGACATCGCGGTGGCCGGGCCCGCCAGCACCTTCGCGTTGACCGAGGTTCGGATCGGCATCGGGCCGGCGATCATCTCGCTGACCCTCCTGCCGAAGCTGGCCCCTCGCGCGGCGAGCCGCTACTACCTCACCGGCGAGAAGTTCGGGCCGCAGGAGGCCGCCGAGATCGGCCTCGTCACCGTCGCCGCCGACGACGTGCAAGCCGCGGTGGCGGCGTTCACCGCCGAGCTCGCGAAGGGGTCTCCCCAAGGTCTGCGGTCGTCGAAAGCGCTTGTGGCAGCGCCGGTCCTGGAAGGCTTCGACCGCAAGGCCGACGAGTTGGTGAAAGGCGCAGCAGAGTTGTTCCTCTCGGAGGAGGCCCGTGAAGGCATCGCGGCCTTCCGGGAGAAGCGGCCGCCGAACTGGCTCCAGTGCTGAGTGTGTCAGTCGGCGAGCAGCAGCGAGATCGTGTCGGCGACGCAGGCCGGCTTCATCTCGCCTTCGATCTCGATGGTGTAGCGGGTGATCACCTGTGTGCCGGCGGGGACGTCATTGACCTCGGCCAGGGTGGCGTGGGCCCTGATCCGGGAGCCGACGCGGACCGGATGCGGGAACCGCACCTTGTTGAGGCCGTAATTCAGTCTCGCGCCGGGGGTTTCGATGCCGAAGATCTGGCTGCCCAACCACGAGGTGAGCGACAAGGTGAGGAAGCCGTGCGCGATGGTCTCGCCGAACGGCCCCTCGGTACGGGACCGCTCCACGTCGACGTGGATCCACTGGTCGTCACCGCCCACTTCGGCGAAGGCGTCGACCCGAGACTGATCGATGAGGACCCAGTCGCTGGTGCCGAGGCTCTCGCCGACGGCGGCCTTGATCTCTTCGACGGTGGTGAAGGTCCTCATCACGTTTCTCCTGCTCTCGTTCGGTGCGAGTGGGTGCCAGTCCGCAAAGTACCAACCGGTCTGTCTGTAGGCTGTGGCGGGGCTCACTTGGGGTGTGCGGGCGCCCGCACGGGAAATTGCGTAGCCCCTTTACGTTTTCGGCGAAGCGTCGTAACATGAGCGCTACAAACCGACCGGTCGGAAGGAAACGGCCGCACATGACCAACGCAAGGCAGGTGGGATGAGATGCATACCGGACTGAACCTGAACATCCAGAATTTGGGCCGCGCCAGTTCCGACCGGGAGACCATGGTCGGCGAGCTGCGGTACGCCCAGCTGGCGGAGAAGGTGGGCTTCGACTCGCTGTGGATGCCCGAGCACCACTTCACCGACTACATGCTCACGCCCAACGTTCCGCAGCTGCTGGCATGGGTGGCCGCTCAGACCGAGACGTTGAGGCTGGGCACCGCGGTCAGCGTGTTGCCGTGGCAGGACCCGATCCGCACCGCCGAATCCTTCGTGGTGCTCGACAACCTGACGCAGGGCCGTGCGCTGCTGGGCCTCGGGCGTGGTCTCGGACGGGTGGAGTTCGACGCCTTCCGCCTGGAGATGGGCGAGTCGCGCCGCCGGTTCGTGGAGTACTCCGCGGCCATCCTGAACGCGCTGGAGACCGGCGTGATGGAGTACGACGGCGAGCTGTACAAACAGCCGCGCTGCGAGATCCGCCCCGAGCCCTACGCGTCGGTCCGCGGGCGCACGTTCGCCTCGGCGGTGTCGCCCGAGTCCATGGACATCATGGCCCGGCTCGGCGTCGGCCTGATGGTCATCGCCCAAAAGCCTTGGCCGACAGTGCAGCAAGACCTCGACACCTACCGGGCCCGCTACAACGAAATGCGTGGCGAGGAGCCGCCCAAGCCGCTCATGATGATCTACGTCGGTGTGGGGGAGACCGAAGCGGAAGCTCAGGAGATGCGCGATCGGTATCTCAAGGGCTATGCGCTGTCCACGGTCGAGCACTACGAGTTCGACAACGTCGGCTTCGAGAAGATCGAGGGCTACGAGTACTACGGCAACCTCGCCCGCAACATCGAGAAGCACGGTGTGGACGGGTTCGCCAACTTCCTCGCCGACCTTCAGGTGTGGGGGACGCCCGACCAGGTGGTCGAGAAGCTGATCTCCTACGTCGACCGCATCGATGCCGGCGGTATCGCCATCGTCCCGTCCTACGGCGGTATGCCCAGGGCCGTCGCCGACAAGAACTTCGACCTGATCTCCAAGCACGTCGTGCCCGCTCTCAAGGCCTACGACGTCGGGGGTGACCTCGGGGTGCAGTACGGAGTCAAGGCGCCGGCGATGGCTTGATCGACGGCTTCAACGTCAGCGAACCGACCGGGCCAGCCGCCCGGTCGGTTCGTTCGTTTCCGCGGTGTTACCTGCGTTACACATTTCGGGCCAAGCGCGAGGGATGCGTTCCTCATATCGGGGGATGTCCGTGCCGGTCGGCCCGCGCAGAATGTACTGCGATGTGCGACTGGTCGCTCCGGGCAGTGATCTTGTTGCGCAGCGCATTCGAGAGGAGCGACGGGCCGGTCGGGCCGTCGCCAGGTGAAGGGAAACCGCCATGGCAACAGCGCCATCCCCGTTGCCGGACGTAGGGGGCGAGTCGAGTTCCGGCGACGTCGGCTCGAGTCTGGACGCCGCGCTGCGGGAAGCCGTCGAGACGCTCGAGAGCCCGGCCTACCAGGACGGCAACCCCGCGTTCAGCCCACTGACGGCACGTGACTGGATCGTCATCGCGGCCGTGTACGTCGCGATTCCGGTGCTGTTCGCCTTGGTGGTGGGAGCGGCGTGAGCAAGGACGGCGCCACCGCGACCACCGCGGCAGATTTCCACGAACATGCCCTGATGGGCCGGATCCCGGTGCTGGGGGCCGATCGGGTCTACACCCGTTGGTACACCTGGCTGCTGCAGACCTTCCTCTACGGCGCGGCCACCTGGTCCCTGCTGGCCGGTGGCTACCTGGGTTCGATCCTCCCGCCGCTGCAGGGTTTCGCCTCCTTCATCCTCGGCCAGACGATCGCGCTCATGCTCTGCGGTCTGTTCACCGGAGTGGTGTCGAGCCGATACGGCATCGACACCGCGGATGCGGCTCGGCCGGCGCTGGGTGTGCGCGGTGCGCAGCTGGTCCGCTGGCTCGTCTTCTTCGTCATGACGGCGACGGTCGTCATCCTGTGCTCGCTGATGGCGGCGGCGTTCCGGGAGTTCGCCCAGGTCACCCTCGGGATGTCGTCGGGTGCGTTCTTCGGGTCGATGTGCGCGATCGTCGCACTGGCGGTCTGTGTCGTGCTCGCCAGTATCGGTCCGGCCATCCTGGAGCGGGTCGCGAACTGGATCATCGCCCCGCTGTTCATCATTCTGCTGATCGCTCTGGCGGCAGCGCTGATCAACCGGTACGGGTTCACCGAGCTGTGGGCGCTGCGGCCCGACCCCGAGACGACGATGCCGGGCGCGTACGTTCGCGCGGTGGAGTTCGGCCTGGCCTCCGGCTTCGGCTACTGGGTGACCACCGGTGCGATGTACCGCTTGGTGAGCACCCCGCGGCTGGCGATCCACGGCAGCGTCGCGGCATGGTCGTATCTGATCGTCCCCATCAACGCCGTGGGCATCTTCGCCGCGCTGGCGGTCGGGTCCGCCGATCCGACCACCTGGATGTACGAACTGATGGGACCCGTCGGCGGTGCTCTGGCGATCCTGTTCATCGTCGTCGCGAACATCACCGCGCTGGTCGTGATGCTGTATGTGGCAGCGGTTTCGGTGCGCCAGTCCAAGTCGCTGATGAAGGTTCCGTCCTGGGTGACGATGGTGGCCATCGCGATTCCCGCCTTCATCGCCACCTTCTTCGCCGACGCCGTCCTGGCCAACTACGCCGGCATCGTGTCGTACATCGCGCTGGCGACGGCGCCGATCGTCTCGGTGCTGACGGTGGACTTCTTCCTGCTGCGCCGCAGCCAGCTCGACCTGCGGCACATCTTCACCTCGAAGCCGAACACCAAGTACTGGTTCTGGGCTGGTTTCAATCCCGCGGGCATCGTGGCCATCGTGGTGGGCATCGCGACCTACCTGTGGTTCTACGACCCGGTCAGCGGTGAGAGCTCGGCGATGTTCGAATACCTGACCGCGTCGATCCCCTCGATCGTGGTGTCCGGGGCCGTGTACTGGTTGCTGGTGGTGTGCGTGGTCAAGCCTGCCGGCCTGGGTGGATACCCGTCGGCCAGAACGCAGAAGCACGCCGAGGTGGAGCCCCACGAGATCGGTTTCTGACGGGGCCGCTTCCCCCCCGCGCGAGCAGACGCGAAAACCCCCTAAATCCGCCGATTTAGGGGGTTTTCGCGTCTGCTCGCGGGAAAAGCGGGAGGGAGAGCGGGAGTCAGGTGCCGCTGATCCAGTCGTCGTAGAACGGCGGCATGTCCGTCGAGGCGCTCGCGGTGAACTCCGGGTCCCGCTTCTCGCGGAAGGCCGCGACACCCTCGGCCCCGTCGGCGATGCTGGTGTAGAACATCGCCAGCGAGTCGACGCGATGCGCGTCGACGGGATGATCGAGCGTCACATTGCGATACATCATCTGACGGGCCAACGCCACCGCGACCGGCGAGCGGCCCCTGGTCCACCGATCCGCCAATTCCCGTGCGGCATCCAGCAACTCGTCGGGGCTGTGTACCGAGCGCACCAGGCCCACCCGGTGCGCCGACTCCGCGTCGAGGATGTCGGCGGAGAACACGAGGTCCAGCGCGGTGTCCAAGCCGACGATCCGCGGCAGGAACCACGTCGACGCCGCCTCGGGCGTGATCCCGAGCTTCCCGAACACGAAGCCGATACGGCCGCGCTCGGCGATGAGGCGCGCATCCATCGCGAGCGTCATGGTCGCGCCGATACCGACCGCGGCGCCGTTGATGGCGGCGATCACCGGCTTGCGGCAGGCGTGGATGGCCAGGGTGACCCGACCGCCGGTGTCGCGGACCCGGCGCAGGTCGGGATCCTCCAGGTCGTCCATGTCGGCGAGTGCCGGCCGTTTCGTCTCGTCGAGGCCGAAGGCATTGCCCGACTCCGCGAGGTCCATGCCGGCGCAGAAGGCGCGCCCCGCGCCGGTCACGATCACCGCGCGGATGTCGTCGCGCTCGTTGACGTGTCGGAACGTCCATTCCAGTTCGTCGGCCATGGCGACGGTGAACGCGTTCAGTTGACCGGGACGGTTGAGGGTCACGACGAGGACGTTGTCGTCGATGTCGTGTTGCAGGGTGGTCAGATCCATGTCGGGGACCGTAGCAGCGCGTCCCGCACACAGTACTGCTCGGATTCGACACACATTGTGGGAAATCGGCGCTTCAGACTTCGCCCTTTGAGCCAAGTCGACCGCCCCTACCCGCCGATACGCTCGCAACGGACGCCCGCCCGCAGTTGCCGGGGAAGACGTTTTCCACCGACCACTTTCGTTCCTGCCGAGGAGGACATCGTGACCGAGACAGTAGCGTCTCCCGCCACCGTCGTCGTTGCCCATCAAGACCAGCACTACATCGGCGGTGAGTGGGTCGCAGGCGAATCGGGTGAGTTCATCGACGTCGTCGACCCCGCGACCGAGGAGATCGTCGGTCGCGTGCCGTCCGGTACCGCAAGCGAGGTCGATCGCGCGGCGAAGGCGGCCCGCGCGGCGTTCGACACGTGGTCGCAGACCCCGGTCGAGGAGCGCCTCCGCATCCTCGAGGCCGCCGTCGAGGCCTTCAAGGCTCGCGAGGAGGACCTCGTCCGCGTCATGAGCATGGAAATGGGTGCCCCTCTTGGCTTTTCGCGTGCCGCGCAGTTCGCGTTGCCGCTGATGACCATGGAGACGGCGACCGAGATCCTGCGCGGCTTCGAGTTCGAGTACGAGGCCAACGGCGTCTTCCTCCAGCGGGAGCCCATCGGGGTCATCGGCGCCATCACCCCGTGGAACTTCCCGCTGCATCAGGTGGCGCTCAAGGTGATCCCCGGGCTGGCGACCGGCTGCACCGTCGTCCTCAAGCCCTCGGAGGTGACGCCGCTGTCCTCGGTGATCTTCGCCGAGGTTCTCGAGGCGGCCGGTGTGCCCGCCGGCGTCTTCAACCTGGTCCAGGGCGCCGGCCCCGAAGTGGGCGAGGCCATCGCCGGCCACCCCGACATCGACCTGGTGTCCTTCACCGGCTCCACCCGCGCCGGCAAGCGCGTCAGCGAACTGGCCTCCGCAACCGTCAAACGGGTCACCCTGGAACTCGGTGGCAAATCGGCCAACATCATCCTCGAGGACGCTGATTTCGAGGCCGCGGTGACCGCGGGCGTGGGCGGCTGCTACCTGAACACCGGACAGGCCTGCAATGCGCCGACCCGGATGCTGGTCCCGCGGGCGCGGCTGGCGGAGGCCGAGGAGATCGCCAAACGTGCGGCGGAGAAGTTCGTCGCGGGCGAGGCGTGCGACGGGGAGAGCCCGCTCGGTCCAGTGACGACGGAAGCCGGACTGCACCGGGTGCGGCGCTACATCGAGCAGGGCATCGAGGAGGGCGCCAAGCTCGTGACCGGCGGCAGTGAACCGGCGTCCGAGCGCGGCTACTTCGTCAAGCCGACGGTCTTCAGCGGCGTCACCCCCGAGATGACGATCGCCCGTGAGGAGATCTTCGGCCCCGTGTTGTCGATCCTCACCTACGACACCGAGGACGAGGCGGTCGCGATCGCCAACGACTCCGAATACGGTCTCGGTGGCTGGGTGTGGGCCGGCTCGGTGGAGCGCGGACGCGAGATCGCCAAGCGGATGCGGACCGGGCAGGTCTACATCAACGGTGCGAACATCCACCCGTACGCACCCTTCGGCGGATACAAGCAGTCGGGCAACGGCCGCGAATGGGGTTACTACGGTTTCGAGGAGTGCCTGGAGACCAAAGCCATCCTCGGCTGAGCACGCGAGAACCGAGTACAGGGGCGCCCCGGCCACATGCCGGGGCGCCCCTTGCGCTCAGAAGACTGATTCGGGGGGCGGCGAGACGATCCGAGTGTTTTACTGGGGTTGTAAGTCGACTTACGCGCTACCTGTTGACAAACGTACCGGTCGGTTTGTACCGTACGCCCAATCCAAATGTGGTCTGGGTAACAGGGAGCAGGGTGAGATGACATTCCTCAAGGTCATCGGCGGTGACAACGAGTTCCATCCTGCCGTCGGATCAGGTGAGACCTCCTTCGACGCCTTCGGAGTGGGGCTCCTCGGCCGCATCGAGTCGCTTGTCCACGAACTGGACTTCGGGCAGGGGATCGACGCGGTGCTCCAGGGCCTCGCCGAGGCGGTGACCCGCACTTCGCCGTGGCCGATGTGCGGTGTCGAACTGTTCGACCTCGAGAACCACGGGCTGATCACCTGGACGTGTGTCGGCTTCGCACCGTCGGCCGCCGAGGTCTTCGATCAGTGGCCTGCCGACGGCTACCCGGCGGCCACCGCGATGCGGCGCAACCGCATCGTCACCATCCCGGACGTGTCGAAGGCTCACGAATACCCGCACACCCGGCGGGAGGCCATCCGCACGGGTTTCCGGTCGGCGATGTTCATCCCGGTGAGATTGACCGGCTGTTGGGCCGTGCTGACGCTGGCCCTTCCCGACACCCACGACTTCACGCCGATGGAGTTGTCTCAGGCGGGAACCATCGCGTCGTTGGCGGCCATCACACTCGAGTGTGCGCTGAAGGCCGCTGGGCAGCTGGACTCGCCGCGGCGTCCGCAGGCCAGCAACGACGAACGGCACGCCGCCGCCCAGGACCGTCTGCTGCATCTGCAGGTGGGCGGTGCGACGATCGGCGATCTGTGCCGGGGAGTATCGGATCTGCTGGAACTGCCCGTCGTGCTGCTCGACCGGTTCCAGCAACCACTCGGTTCCGCGGGGCTGACTCCCGAGCAAACGGCCGATCTCACCGCCTGGGTCTCCGGCAGGAAAGCCCCGAAGGCCGACGGCCGCGGCTTGCTGTACCTCACCGACGGACCGCGGAAGGCCATGGTCGGCCACGCGTACGACGGCGCCGAGCGCCTCGGCACGCTCATCGCCGTCCTCCCGGCCGACGACAACGGCCGGGCGGCGATCTGTAGGACTCTGGAACTCGCATGCGTCCACGTCACGCTCGCGCTCATGCGGCAGAGGGCATCCATCGAGACCGAGGTGCGGTTGCGCCAGGATTTCGGGCAGGCGCTGGCATCGATGACCACCACCGGCCTCGAGCTGACCCAGTTGGCCGCGGTGCTGGGTATCGGGATGGACACCCCCAACACCGTCATGCGTGTGCATCCCCAAGGGCTGCGCCAGCCACTGTCCTCCCATGACGCCTTCGAGGTTGCCGAGCTCCTGAGCAAGCGCCTCTTGCAGATCGGCGTGAGCGCGGTCGTTTCGCCGGTGGGCGGCGTCGACTTCGTTCTCGTCCTGCGAAACCACGAGGGGCGCCGTGGCGCGGTCACGCCGGCGCAAGTGGTGCGCACAGCACTCCGAGATGCCCTGAGCGCCTTGTCCGGAACAGCGGCGGCAGACGTGGAGATCGCGATCGGGATCGGGAATGCGGGAGTCGGTGTGGAGGCGCTCGACCGCTCGCATCGCGAAGCGAAGCGCGCCCTGGAGGTGGCGCGGAGTATGGACGGCGACGACGCCGAACGCCACATCGCCGACGTGGGGAGCTACGCGGTCCTGACCGCCACATCGGCGGCCACCGCCACCGATCAGGAACTGTTCGTCCGTCGGTACCTGGAACCACTCATGGAGTACGACCGCATTCACAACGCCGGCTACGTCGAGACGCTGCAAACGTATTTCGAGAATGTCGGCAATGTGCAGCGCACCGCGGACAAGCTGTTCCTTCACCTGTCCACCGTGCGGTACCGGCTGAAGCGGATCGAAGAGATCGCGCAGATCGATCTGCGCGAGGAGGAAGACCGGCTCTGCATGCAGCTGGCGCTGCGGCTGGTGCGGTTCTCGGGTAACGCGGGACGCTGATTCGCGCCGAGACTCGAAGGACCCGGTTCCCTCGAGATCGGCCATGCGTTTCACACGACCGCAACATCGCGGTTCGACTGCGGATACACGGCGGCCGCGGATCAGTAACCGTGACGCCTGTCTTGCAGTTTTCCGCAGTTTCTTCGCCGTCGGCTTCTCCGTCCGGCGATGTCGGGGCTGGGTGCCACGTCACTATCGTGACAATCCACGGCGCACGACATCGGCTGTGACCCGTGCGGACTCGGTGACATCCGAGTTCTCAAGCACTGCGGTCTGATTCACCACCACCGTTCGAGAAGGGACGCACATGAAGATCGGTATCTTGCAGGAGGGCGAGTACACCGGCTCCACCGTCGAGGAGAGGTACCACGAGATCATCGAAGAGATGGTCCTGGCCGACAAGATGGGCTTCTCCGTGTTCGGCTCCTCCGAACAGCATTTCGAGCCCCCCAAGTTCTCGATCCCCGCGCCCGAGGTGCTCTACGCCGCGATCGCGATGAGGACGGAGAGAATCAAACTTCGCCCGATGGGCATTGTCGCCCTGTCGTGGAACAACCCCATCCTGGTCGCCGAACGGCTCGCCGCGCTGGACATCCTCTCCCGCGGACGGGCCGAACTCTGCACCGCCCGCTCGAACAACGCGAAGACACTGCGCATGTTCGGGGTCGATCCGTCGAAGACGCGGGACATCTGGACAGAGAGCATGGACGCCCTGGAGGCGATCTTCGCCAACCCGGAGGCGGCCGAATACCACGGCGAGCACTGGGATTTCCCTCAGACGTCAGTGGTCCCGACGATGGTCGGCAGCCGCTATCCCGCGATCTCGGTCGCCGCGAGCAGCGTCGAATCCCATGGCCTCGCCGCCAAGCGCGGTATCGGGGCGATCTCGTGGGAGAACTACTTCGGGTTCGACTACCTGCAGGAGTGCTTCGACGCCTATCAGAAGGCGATACCCGAGACCACTGCACAGCCGGGCCGGCTCAACAACTATCTCGGCGTGTACGTCGGTACCGCGTTCTGCGCGCCCACCACCGAGGAGGCGCGGGAGGTCGCCGGCGAGCAGGCTCTGGAGTACTTCCGGGTCACGCTCGACATGTACCGCAAGATCGCCCAGAACCCCGGCTACGAGTACATGAGCCACATCGACACGATGCTCGACAAGGGCGACGATCTTGACTGGCTCTGTGAATCCACGTCATCCGTGATGATCGGAACGCCCGACGATTACATCCGCCGCCTGAAGGATCTGGAGGCGCGTGGTGTCGACGAGGTGCTGCTGCGCATCGACACGTTCGGGCACAAGAAGCACATGGAGTGCATCGAGTTGATCGGCCGCGAGGTCATCCCAGCGGTCAGCTAGATCCGGGACAGGTCCCGGTGTCGTGCGGCCGGATGGACGCACGACACCGGGTTCTGATTCCGGAACCGTTCGAAGCCGACCGGTTTTGCCCGGGCGGAACGGCGTGGTAGCTCAGGCGTCGGCGATGTCAGCGAAGGCTGACATCAGCGATCCGGCGACAGGCCGGAACTCGGTGAGGACCCAGTTGCCCAGCTCTGCCTGAGAGTTCGGGTCATTTTTGAACAACTCGAGCGCGGCCTCCCTCGACGGGGCCTTGATCACGATCTCGCCGCCGGGGGAGTCGTCCTCGCCGCGCACGGTCGCCAGCACGATGAGGTCCTTGGCCACCAGACCCTCGACGAAGGCGAAGTGCTTGTCGGCGAGGGCCGCTCGCTTCTGCCGGGTCTCTTCGTTGTCGTGGTAGTTGTACAGGCCCGTGTAGAGCGGCATGCCGGTTCCTCTCGCAGTGGATTCTCATGGCCGGACGGGGAACCCGACGCGCTGTGCACCAGACCACGACGGGACGTCCGCTGATCGGCACGCTAATGCGCCGGGAAAGCCGTTGTCTCCGTCGACTTGTCGGAAGGGGCGCACCTGTTGTTCGTCGGTTCTGGGACATCGCGCGGAAGTTGCGCGAATCGTGCCAATGGTCTCGGGTGATTTCACCGTCCGGCGATGCCCACGAGCCCCTGCGGTCGCTAGCCTGATCGGTGTGACGACGATGCCGGCTGAGCAGAGAATGGCGTTCTTGAGCGAGCCGCGCGTGGGCGTGCTCGCTGTCGAGTGGGATGACCGCGCACCGCTGAGCGTTCCGGTCTGGTACGACTACGAACTCGGCGGTGAGGTGTTCGTCTGGACGTATGCCGATTCGGTCAAGCACAGACTGATCCGGGCGGCCGGCCGGTTCTCCCTGACCGTGCAGGAGGAGGTCCTTCCGTACCGCTTCGTCGCCGTGCAGGGTCCGGTGACTTCCATCGAACCCGGTACCAGTGAGATGGTGCACCGACTCGCCTCCCGCTATCTGAGCGAGAAGGGGGCGCAGCTGTACGTGGAGAAGGATTACGAGCCGTCGTCGGTCACCATCCGGATGCGCCCGGAGCGGTGGCTGAGCGGAGTCTTCCTCAACAGCGACGACTACGCCTGACCCGGTCAGCGGTGAGGCACCGGACTCGTCCACCTCGACGAATTCCGGTCCGCCGCTTCCTCATCGCCGCTGGTGGCAGCTCCGCATCGCCGCTCTACGCTGGTCCGCAACCACGACGAAGGGGAGTGCAGCTGTGCAGATCGGTGTCCTGTATCCGCAGATGGAAAGCGGCGGAGATCCCCGCCACGCCGGCCGGTTCGCGAAAGCGGTCGAAGATCTGGGATTCGACTATCTTCTGGTGACCGACCACCCGCTCGGCGCGGTACACGCCGACCGCACGCCGCCGCTGGTCGGGGATACCGACGAGACCCATACGTTCCACGACCCTTTCGTCCTGCTGGGCTATCTGGCCGGCCTCACCGAGAGGATCGACTTCGCCACCGGCGTGCTGGTGCTGCCCCAACGGCAGACCGCCCTCGTGGCGCGCCAGGCCGCGGACGTGGACCTGCTGTCCGGTGAACGGCTGCGCCTCGGAGTCGGCGTCGGCTGGAATCCCGTCGAGTTCGAAGCGCTCGGCGCGGACTTCAAGACCCGCGGCGCGCGTCAGGAAGAGCAGATCGAGCTGATGCGGAAGCTGTTCACCGAACCGGTCGTGGACTTCTCGGGACGATTCGATCGAGTCGACCGGGCGGCGCTGAACCCCAAACCCAAGCGCACGATCCCGATCTGGTCGGGCGGATTCGGCGAAAAAGCCTGGGACCGAGCGGCGCGACTTTCCGACGGGTTCATCTTCTGGGGATCCACCGACATCGACGACGCCGTCAGGATCCTGGCCGACATGCGCGAACGGGTCCACACCAAGGGGCGGTCGGTCGACGACTTCGGCGGCGAATACACCTCGCTCAAACACCGCGACGCCGAACTGGGCGCCGAGGCCGACGCCTGGCGCGCGGCCGGCGGAACACATTTCGCCGTCTCGACGCTGGACTTCGGTTTCGGCAAGGACATCGACGCGCACATCGACTACATCGCCGCGGTCGCGAAAGACCTTGTGGTGTCCTGATCGACGTGGCTCACCGGCGGCTGTGCCGACGGCAGGAGAACCCCCGGTGGGTCCGGCGTCGCGGGACGCCGCGGCTCACCGGGGGTTCGTCGTTTCGCCGCCGCCCACAGCCTTAGACCGTGCAGGCGACGGTATCGACCGCTGGGCCCGATATTGCAGCTTTCCTCAGATTCCTCCCCGTCGATTCCTCCGTCCGGCGATATTGGAGGCGCCGGTCGCCTCGCTAGCGTTTGCGTCATGACAACACTTCTGGCCAGCGCCAATGAACTGAAGCTCGACCTCGTGGACTACGACTCCGGTGACGGCATTCCTCCGGTCAAGGTCGGGATCCAAGATCTCGAGAAGGTGAACACCACCACCGTTGGTGTGTGGGAGGTCCATCCCGGCGTTCTCGTGGGTGTCCCGGATACCGAAGAGGTCTTCATCGTCCTCTCGGGTGACGCCACCATCACCTCCGCGGGCGATGCCGAGCCGATCGTGGTGGGCCCGGGTTCGGTCGTTCGTCTGGTCGTCGGCCAGGAAACCCGCTGGGACGTTCGCGAGACGGTGCGCAAGTTCTGGGTCCACGCCTGACCTGACGATGCCACCGCTGGACGCCATGTCCAGCGGTGGCGCTGTGCAACCCGCCGAGGCTGCCGGCAGTCAGCCGGGTCCCACCACTTGCCCCCCGAATGCGGCGTCCCTAGGAGAAATCAATGCGAATGAACAGGCTTCCCGGTACCTCGTACAAGGATCCGGCCGAGATCGACGTTCAGCTCGACCTCATCTACCACATGTGGGACCTGCCCCCGTACCTCGATTACTGGCAGCACGAGAGTGCGTTGGCCACCGAGGAATTCAAGCCGATCGAGGACATCCGGGTGGGCACCCGCGACGAAGAGCGCATCGACGTGTTCAAGGCGGCGAAGCCGAACGCGCCCATCGTGATCTTCATCCACGGCGGCTGGTGGATGATGTGCACCCGCAAGTTCTTCCATTGTGTGGCGCGCGGTTTCTACGAGCGCGGCTACACCGTCATCATGAGCGACTACACCCTGACACCGAAGGTCGGAATCCCCGACATCACGAATGCGACGCGCGCAGCGGTGATCTGGGCGTACGAGAACGCCGAGAGCATCAACGGCGACCGGGACCGCATCTTCGTCACCGGCCATTCGGCCGGCGGCCACCAGACCGGCATGATCGCGATCACCGATTGGTCGCACTTCGGAGTACCGCAGGATGTCGTCAAGGGCGCGGCCCCGATCAGCGGGGTCTTCGACCTGAGACCTTTCCAGTACAGCTGGCTGCAGTCCAGGCTGCAGCTGTCCACCGAGTCGGCGCTGCTCGAAAGCCCCCTCTTTCACATCCCCGACGCAGTGCCACCGCATTTCGTGATCTTCGGCGATGAGGAATCCGTCGAATTCCACACCCAGTCGGAGAAGTATCACCAGGCACTACTCGACGCCGGACATCAGTCGAGATTCCTGGCCGTCCCCTACGGGGACCACCAAACCGTTCTGCAAACGCTGCTCGACGCCGAGTCCGAAATGACTCAAGAGATGGACGACTTCTTCCGCGGTTGCTGACCGAGAAATCTGAATCCGAGAGGACACCATGAGCACCACTTCAGTTTTCATCGACGGCGGCCGCTTCTACGACGCCATCCATGCGCGCGCCTGCTCCGTCGACATCGATTACGCGGCGCTGGCGCAGTCGATCGCCGGCTCATCGGAGGTGAGCGGACGGCACTTCTATCTCAACCCGATCCTGGCTGACGTCTACCCGTCGCGGACCCGGCACCACCAGGCGGTGCTCGACATGGTGGCGTCCCAGGGCTTCACCGTGAAGACCGGGCGGACCGAGGTGCTCTACTCGGTTTACGTCGACCGGGCGATCGAAGGGCTGATGGCCGCCGACATCGTCCGCGCCGCGTATGCCACCGATGTCGACACGATCCTCGTCATCAGCCAGCGCCCCGAGCTCGTACCGGCCGTCGAGGCGGCGCGGGAAGCCGGCAAGCGCGTCGAGGTCGCGTACTTCGCCAACAAGTTCGATCCGACGCCTACCGAACTGTCCGACGCCGCAGATGCGTTCAGGGAGATCACGGTGCACGACATCCTGTCCGTGCCGCTGATCGGCCCGGCGCAGCACCGGGTGCGCGCCGCGTTACGCCCGGGCGCATAGCGAACCTCTCGAGGAGAGAAATATGAAGTGGAGCATCATTCAGGAGGCTGACGCCAGCTCCAGCCCCACCGAGAGGCGCTATCACGAGGTCATCGAGGAGGTCGCCCTCGCCGACACGATGGGCTTTCACGCCTACGGTTGCTCCGAGCAGCACTTCTTCCCGCCCAAGTTCAACGTTTCAGCACCGGAGGTGCTCTACGGCGCGATCGCCATGCGTACGGAGCGCATCATCATCCGGCCGATGATCGTCGTTCCGATGACGTGGCACCATCCGATCCTGATTGCCGAACGTCTTGCGACGGTGGATATCCTGTCCAAAGGCCGCGTGGAGATGGCCTCGGGCCGCGGGATCAACCTGCACACCCTGAACGTCTTCGGTGTCGATCCCGCAGCAACGCGGGACATCTACAAAGACGCCATGAACGCGCTCGACGCGATCTTCGAAAACCCTGATGAGGCCGAATACCACGGCAAGTACTGGGACTTCCCGACGACGACGGTCACGCCGCAGCTCGTCGGCAAGCGCTTCCCGCTCCTGTCGATGGCCGCCAGCAGCGTCGACTCCCACGCCGTCGCCGGTGAGCGTGGCTACGGGGTGATCGCGTTCGACAATTTCTTCGGATTCGATTTCCTCGAGGAATGCTTGGACACATACCGCAAGTCCATCGCCGAGACCACGGTCGCCGCGGACAGGGTCAACAACCATGTGGCGCTGTGTGTCGGAACAGCGTTCTGCGGTGCCACGACGGAGAAGGCCCGTGAACAATCCGGAGGTGAAGTCCTCGACTATTACCAGAACGCGGCGATCGAGACCTTCAAGCGGATGGCGGGCCAAGCGAGCTATGGGCACCTGAAGATCGACGAATTGATCGAAAAGGCTGACGATCTGGACTGGCTGACCGAGGCGACGTCGTCGGTGATGCTCGGCGACCCGGACTACTTCGTTCGTCGTGCCGAGAAGCTGGCCGCGATGGGCGTCGAGGAGATCGTTCTGCGGATCGACGGAATCCCGCACGAGTACATCATGGAATCCATCGAGCTGATCGGGCGCGAGATCATCCCGGCAACCGAGTCTCTGTAGATCTTGACCGTGCCCCGCATCGAACCCGTACGCGACCCGAACGAAGAACAGCGCGAATCACTTTCGAGGACGATGTACGCGCCTGATAGCACCCCGGTCAACGTCTTTGCCACGCTTGCGCACCAACCGCAGCTGATGCGGCGCGTCAATGCGCTCGGCGGCTACTTCATGGCGCACGGCTCCATCCCGCTGCGGGAGCGGGAACTGGTCATCCTGCGCGTCGCAGGTACCTGCGAGGGCACGTATGAAGAGGGCCAGCACCGCTGGATCGCCGCCGAGCGCGCCGCGATGTCCGCCGGTGAGATCGAAGCGGCCATCGATCCGGCGAAACCTCATACGTGGTCTGCTGATGACGCCGCGCTTCTCGGGTTTGTCGACGAAGTGCTGGCGACCGGGACCGTCACCGACACGACCTGGGCGAGCCTCGACTCCTGGGGTGACATCAAGCGCACCGAGCTGTTGGTGCTGATCGGGTTCTACCGAATGCTCGCCGTCGTCACGAACGCCCTCGACGTGGAACTCGACCAGTCCGTCGCCGACTATCTGAAAGGCTGAAGCTCTTTGCTCGAAACACGTTTCACTCGCGAGTTCGGTATCGAACACCCCATCGTCTGCGGTGGGATGACCGGGGTCGGCACCGCTCCGCTCATCGGTGCCGTCGCCGAGGCCGGGGCGCTCGGCTTCCTCACGGCGTTGACTCAACCCACTCCCGAAGCGCTTGTCGACGAGATCGCGCGGGTGCGCGAGCTGACGGACAAGCCGTTCGGGGTGAACCTGACGATCCTGCCAACCGTCAAACCCGTGCCCTACGACGAGTACCAGCAGGCGATCATCGAGTCCGGGATCCGCATCGTGGAGACCGCAGGTGCCAACCCGGCGCCCTACCTACCGGCCTTCCGCGAAGCCGGCGTCAAGGTCATCCACAAGGCGGTCGCGGTGCGGCATGCACTCAAGGCGGAGGCGCTGGGAGTCGACGCGGTCAGCATCGACGGCTTCGAATGCGCCGGACATCCAGGCGAAGACGATATTCCGGGGCTGGTGCTGATCCCGGCGGCCGCCGCCAAGCTGAACTGTGTGCTGATCGCGTCGGGCGGTATCGCCGACGGACGCGGCCTCGCGGCGGCCCTGGCCCTGGGAGCCGATGCGGTCAACATGGGTACCCGCTTCGTGGCGACCACCGAAGCGCCGGTACACCAGAACGTCAAAGATCAGATCGTGCGCCACGACGAACGGTCGACGCAGCTGATCTTCCGCGAATTCCGGAACACCGCCAGGGTGGCGCGCAATGCGGTCTCCGAGGAGATCGCGCAGATCTCGAAGCGATCCGGCGCCACCTTCGACGACGTCGCGCACCTTGCGTCAGGCGAACGGGGCCGCCGCGCGGTGCTCGCCGACGGCGATGTGGACGGCGGGCTGTGGTGGGCGGGGCAGTCGCAGGGCCTGATCGGGTCGATCGCCCCGGTGCGGGATGTCATCGACACGATGGTTTCCGAAGCTCGTGAACTGATCTCGAAGACACTTCCGGCATTCGTTCGAGGGTGAAACCGCAATGCACGCCTGGCGTAGGACGTTCGGCCCGCCATCGAAGGCGCGTGGCCGCCGCCGGTCACGGCGGTCCGCCGCGGCGCAGTGGATCGCCGGAGTCCGGCGGTCAGGGCGGCGGGACGATTCGTCTAGCTCACGGAAGAGGACCGCAGATGTTCCGCCACTTCGTGCGTAGCGGTCGATAGCCCGTAACCCTACTTTGAGAGCCCAAGGCCGGTGATCCTCGCCTGATCCCCGCACTGAAGAGAGGTACGCAACTCCATGACGCAGACGGCGCCGCCCGATGTGCGCAGATCGGCGTTGGAAGCTCGCTTCCCCGAGTGGACGCCCCAAGCCATGCATCACTGGCTGGATCGCATCACCGCGGAGTTCCCGCAGCGGGAATTCGTCGTGACCGACGAGCGCACGTTCTCTTACGGCGAGGTCCAGCAGTGGTCCCGTGATCTGGCCGCGGGTCTGTCGACGCGGGGCATCACCAAGGGTGATCACGTCGCGGTCGTGATGGGGAACTACCCGGAATACGTCGCGCTGAAGTTCGCCATCAGCCGATTGGGTGCGGTCATCGTCCCCGTCAACACGATGTACCTGCGCGACGAATTGCACTTCGTGCTCCGGGATTCCGCGAGCAAAGCGCTCATCACCATGACGGGCTTCCGTACTCAGGACTATCTGGGCATGCTGGACGACATCGCGCCGGGGTGGGATTCCGGAAGCCCCACCGCCGCACTTCCCGATCTGACGTTCATCGCCCAGTTCGAGGCGATGGCGCCGGCCCGCTCCGGAGTGCCGACCCTCGCCGACGTGGCCGGCTGGGGGCGGATGACATCCCTGCCGGACGTGCAGGTCGACGGCGCCGACGTGAGCGTGATCTTCTACACCTCGGGCACCACCGGCTCGCCGAAGGGCGTGATGTGGAGCCATGACGCGGAGGCGCGCGTGGGATACGGCGGCGCGCTCGCCCGTGCCTTCGGTGACAAATGGCGGGTGCAGTCCGCGCTACCGCTTTTCCACGCTTTCGCCAACAACGAGGCCATGCACGCGGCGATGTTCGCCGGGGGAGCGTTCATTCCGCGGCTGAGCTTCGACGTGCAGGACTTCCTCTCCGCGATCGAACGGCATCGGCCGACGGAGATCGTCACCGTTCCCACCATGGTGGTGGCGCTGTGCGACTCAGATGACGCGGCCGCGGCCAGGACCGACTCGCTCGTCGCGCTGATGTGTGCCGGCGCTCCTGCTCCGGTGTGGTTGTGGGAGCGGGCAATCGAACTGCTCGGCGTGCAGGAGGTGACCACTGGCTTCGGTATGACCGAGACCGGTGCCGGACCGGTGATGGCGCGACCCGAGCTGGGTATCGAGCACGTCGCCACCACGGTGGGCCAGCCCAAGCTGGGTGGCGTCGCGGCCGCCCCAGGAATGGACGGGGTGTTGGCGGAGGTGCGGACGGTGGATCCGCAGACCGGTGCGCCGCTGCCGGATGGCGCAGAGGGCGAACTGATCTCGCGGGGCCCGACCAATGCGATCGGCTACTGGAACCGGCCCGAGGCCACCGCGGAGACGTTCCGCGACGGCTGGGTGTTCACCGGTGATCTCGGCCGCGTACTGCCCGATGGCTCCATTGTGTTGACGGGCCGCAAGAAGGAGCTGATCCGATGTGGCGGTGAGAACTTCGCGCCCAAGGAGGTCGAAGAGCTCCTGACGCGGCACCCCGGGGTGAGCCAGGCATTCGTCGTCGGCATCCCCGATGTGAAGTGGGGGGAGATCTGCTGCGCGTGGATCGTTCCCGATGCCCACGCCGCGGTCACCGCCGAGGAGTTGATCGATCTGTGCCGCGACAAGCTGGCGGCATTCAAACGGCCGCGCCACGTGCTGTTCATCGCGGCGGAGGACCTGCCGAAGACGCCGACCGGCAAGGTGAAGAAGTTCGTGCTGACCGAGATGGCCGTCAAAGACCTGGGCGCCGCGGCCGACTGACACCTGCGGAAACCGCATTGGGGCGCTTCGGCGCCCAATTTCATACCGACTAGTCGTCACGTAGATGGGAACGATGTGCATACCGGGTTGACGTTGGCCTTCCAGAATCTGGACCGCCAACGCACTGACCACGATGTTCTGCTCACCGAGCTGAACTACGCCCGGCGGGCGGAGGAGGCGGGCTTCGACTCGCTGTGGGTCCCCGAACATCACTTCACCGATTACGAACTGACGCCCAATGTTCCGCTGCTGCTGGCGTGGGCGGCGGCGCAGACCACCCGGCTGCGGCTCGGCACGATGGTGTCCGTTCTGCCCTGGCAGGATCCGGTGCGCACCGCCGAGACGTTCTCCGTACTCGACCATCTGTCGGGCGGGCGTGCGGTCCTCGGGATCGGCCGCGGCCTCGGACGGGTCGAGTTCGAGGGCTTCGGCGTCGAGATGGGGGAGTCGCGGCAACGTTTCCTGGAGTACGCCGAAGCGATCCTGGGAGCACTCGAGTCCGGCGTCATGGAGTACGACGGCAAGCTGCTCAAGCAGTCCCGCGTCGAGATCCGCCCCGATCCGTACAAGTCCTACCGCGGCCGGGCGTTCGCCTCGGCGGTGTCACCGGAGTCGATCGAGCTGATGGCCCAGCTCGGTGTCGGCATCATGGTGATCGCCCAGAAGCCCTGGGAGAAAGTCGAGGCGGAACTCGCCGCCTACCGATCACGGTATGTCGAGTTGAACGGCGAACAGCCGCCGAAGCCGGTCATCTGCGTGTTCACCGCCGCTGCCGACACCGAAGCCGGCGCGCGGGAGATGCGGGAGAAGTACATCAAGCGGTATGCCATGTCCACCATCGAGCACTACGAGTTCGACAACGTCGGATTCGCCGAGATACCCGGCTACGAGTACTACGCGGGCCTGAGCCGCAACATCGCCAAGCACGGTATCGACGGGTTCTCGAACTTCCTTGCGGATCTGCAGGTATGGGGCACTCCGGAGCAGGTGACCGAACGTCTGCTGTCCTACGTCGACCGGCTCGATGCCGGCGGGATCCTGCTCGCACCGACGTTCGGCGGGATGCCGCAGGATGTGGCGGACCGAAACTTCGAACTGCTCACCACTGAGGTGTTGCCCGCGCTGAAGGCCTATGACGTCGGCGGCGATCTCGGTGTCACCTACAGCGATGCGACCACTGCGACGAAAGCAGGTGCACGATGAAGGTCCGGGTTCCCGCCGGCGAACTCGCCGACGGTCTGGCACCGCTCGGCGGCCTCGACGGTGACATCGGCGGCGGTCTGGTCTTCGCCCCCGCGTCGGTGACCTCCTGGGACGAGGTCGAGCGCGAACTCGTGGACGTTTTCACACTGTCCAAGGAAGCGATCCTGGCGCACGCGCCCGTGGTGTACCTCGTCGACACCGCCGCCGTCCTGGGGCGCGCCTCGGTGCTGGATTCTGCGGTGGCGACCGGCCTGGTCGGTGCGGCGCGCAGCTTCGCGTTCGAGGGCCGCCGCACCGACGATTTCGCGACGGTGATCTCCTACACCGCCGACCAGCCGGCGTCCACGCTCGTCGAAGCCGTGCAGTTCCTCGTATCCACTCGTTCAGCGCTCGGCCAGGTGGTCTCGCTGGGCGCCGAGCATGTAGGGGCGATGCTGCCATGAAACTCGCTGTCGTCACCGGTGCGGCCAGGGGTATCGGCCTCTCGATCGCCGAAACGCTTGCGGCCGAGGGTTATCAGTTGCTGCTCGTCGATGTGAGCGATGCGGTCGAGGAGGCGGCGGCGGGACTGGGTGCGGCCGCGGTGCGCGCCGACATCTCGTCCGCCGAAGGTGTCGCCGCGATCGTCGCCGCCGCGGATGCGTCCGGTGCCACGCCCGCCCTCCTGGTCAACAACGCCGGGATCACCCGGGATGCGTTGCTGCGCAAGATGGAGGAGGCAGCCTTCCGGGCGGTGATCCGTATCAACCTCGGCGGCACCATTGCGCTCACCGAAGCGCTGGCGCCCAGGATGTGCGACGGCAGCGCCGTGGTGAACATCAGCTCGAGGGCGCAGCTCGGCAACGTCGGTCAGTTCAATTACGGCATCGCCAAAGCCGGGCTGATCGGCGCCACAAGGGCGTTGGCGCTCTCGTTGGCCCCTCGGACCCGGGTCAACGCGGTAGCGCCCGGCTTCACCGAATCCGAGATGACGCTCGCGATGCCCGAGCAGGTCCGCGAACGGATCATCAACTCGATACCTGTCGGGCGGGCCGGTAAGCCGGTCGACATCGCCAATGCCGTGGCATGGCTTGGTTCGGACAAGGCCGGCTACATCAACGGACAGATCCTGTACGCCTGCGGCGGCCGCACGTTCTGACCGCAGCTTCGGCACCAATCGCTCTCGCTCACGTCCAACGCAGGGCGTCGGCACCCGATGTTCTGCAGTACCCCTCACATCAAACTGCGATCGATTGATCGCCGCACCCCACAGGACAAGCCAGTGAAGATGAAGTCGCGCGGTCTGTTAGGAACCCTTTGTGTAGCACTCGGGCTGATGGCGAGCACGGGCGTCGCCCGTGCGGAATTGGACGATGAGCATTCGCTGATCGACGCCCAGGGCCGGACGTTGACGATCCAGCAGTGGGACACGTTCCTCAATGGTGTTGCCCCGCTGGACCGTAACCGGTTGACCCGGGAGTGGTTCTACACCGGGCGGGTGAAGTACGCGGTGTCGGGGCCGGGTGCCGAGGACTTCGAGGGCAAGGTGGAGCTCGGCTACCAGATCCAGTTCCCGTGGTCCATGGGGGTGGGGTTGAACTTCACCTACACCACGCCCAACTACCAGGAGTGGAACTTCGCGGGTAACCCGAACCTGAACAGCGCCGTCACGCCTCCGCTGCTGCCGGGGGTGTCGATCAACATGATGCTCGAGGAGGGACCCGGGATCCAGGACATCGTCACCATTGCGGTCCCGGTGAGTGGACCGTCGGGGGGTGCGGCGATCTCGAACGGGCACGGCACGGTCACCGGCGCTGCGGGCGGGGTGACGCTGCGTCCGTTCGCCCGGCTGGTCTCGTCGACCGGCGATGCGGCGACGACCTACGGCGAGATCTGGAACATGAACTGACCTGCGATCGACGCGGAGATGAAGGTCCCGGTGGGCGTGCCCGCCGGGGCCTTCTGCGTCTTCGAGCGGATCCGGTTGCCTCCGAAGGGGGTTGCGATGGGACGTCACATGGGGACACGTCGTGGAAACATTTTGGAAACGCATGACGGTCTACCATTAGTGGCGGTAGTTTCATAGCAGTAAACAATCCTTCGCCCTCACGGAGCCGCCCATGACCGACACCCAGGACCTCGCGTCGCTCTGCGATGCCACCGGAACGACGTTCGTGCTGGCGTTGTTCGTCGACCTGCGCGGAAAGCCCTGCGCCAAACTCGTTCCCGTCGAATCGATCGCGCAGTTGACGACGGAGGGTGCGGGGTTCGCCGGATATGCCGTCGGCGCCATGGGGCAGACCCCGAAGGATCCCGACCTCGTCGCGATGCCCGACGCCGCCTCCTTCACCCCGGTCCCGTTCATCAAGGACGGCTTGGCGGTCGTGCACTGCGACCCGTACGTCGAAGGGAAGCCGTGGCCGTACGCTCCGCGCAACATCCTCAAGGCCGTGCTCGCCCAGGCGGCCGACGCCGGGTTCGAGGCGTGGGTCGGTGCGGAGGTGGAGTACTTCCTGCTGCGCAAGGGCGCCGACGGCGTCCTGCGCACCGCCGACACCGAGGATCGTGCCGCGCAGCCCTGCTACGACGCCCGGGGGCTGACGCGGATGTACGACCATCTGACGGCGGTGTCGTCGGCCATGAACCGCCTCGGCTGGGGTAACTACGCCAACGACCATGAAGACGGTAACGGCCAGTTCGAGCAGAACTTCGAGTACTCCGATGCGCTGACGACAGCCGACCGGGTGGTCACCCTGCGCTACCTGATCTCGATGCTGGCGGCCGAACGCGACATGATCGCGACGTTCATGCCGAAACCGTTCGCCGACCGAACGGGATCCGGTCTGCACCTGCACATGTCGCTGACCGCGTCGGGTTCCGCGGTGTTCCCGGCGGGCGGTACGGAGGACCCGCGCGGGCTGGGTCTGTCGCCGACGGCGTACAGCTTCATCGCCGGCATCCTCGAACACGCATGTGGTCTGCAGGCTGTGCTCGCCCCGACGGTCAACTCCTACAAGCGCACCGGAGCGGTGGCCACCAGTTCGGGCGCATCCTGGGCGCCGCGTCAACCGACCTACGGCGGTAACGACCGGACGCACTACATCCGGGTACCCGATGAGCAGCGCATCGAGCTGCGGGGAGGCGACGGCTCGGCCAACCCGTACCTCGCCGCCGCGGCCGCACTGGGCGCCGGCCTCGACGGCATCAAACAGGGCCTCGACCCGGGTGCGCCGGGGACGTGCCCGAGTCATGTAGGAGCGCTGCCGCGCACTCTGGTCGACGCGGTCGACGCCCTCGACGGCGATGCGGTTGTCGGCGCGGCCCTCGATGCCGCGATGCCACACGACGCCGATCCGTCACAGCGCAGGGTTGCGCAGTATTTCGCCGAACTCAAACGCGACGAGTACTTCGCCTGCCACGCCGAGATCTCGGCCTGGGAACTGAACCAGTACCTGACAGCGTTCTGAACGGAATGGCCGGGATGCTGATCCACGGCAATCATCCACTCACCCAACATCTTTGAGAAAGGCGCATCAACCACATGCAAACCGTCAAGGGCGTGATCTCCCGGTCGAAGAAGCAGCCGGTGGAGGTGGTCGACATCGTGATCCCGGATCCGGGTCCGGGTGAGGTGGTGGTCGACATCATCGCGTGCGGGGTGTGTCATACGGATCTGACTTATCGCGAGGGTGGGATCAACGACGAGTATCCGTTCCTGTTGGGCCATGAGGCCGCCGGCACGGTCGAGTCGGTGGGCGAGGGCGTCACGAATGTGGCGCCCGGGGATTTCGTGATCCTGAACTGGCGGGCGGTGTGTGGGCAGTGCCGGGCGTGCAAGCGGGGCCGGCCGCATCTGTGTTTTGACACCCACAACGCCGCGCAGAAGATGACGCTGACCGACGGCACCGAGCTGACTCCGGCGCTGGGGATCGGGGCGTTCGCCGACAAGACCCTGGTGCACGAGGGGCAGTGCACGAAGGTCGATCCCGAGGCCGACCCGGCGGTGGCGGGGTTGTTGGGCTGCGGGGTGATGGCCGGCATCGGTGCGGCGATCAACACCGGGGCGGTCACCCGCGACGACACCGTCGCGGTCATCGGCTGCGGCGGCGTCGGTGATGCCGCCATCGCCGGAGCCGCGCTCGTCGGCGCCAAGACCATCATCGCTGTCGATCTGGATGATCGGAAACTGGAGCAGGCCAGGGAGTTCGGGGCGACGCATACGGTCAACGCCGCCGATGCGGATGTGGTGGCATCGATTCAAGAGGTGACCGGTGGGTTCGGTGCCGATGTGGTGATCGATGCAGTCGGGCGCCCGGCGACGTGGAAGCAGGCGTTCTACGCCCGGGATCTGGCCGGCACCGTGGTGCTGGTCGGGGTGCCGACTCCGGAGATGACGCTGGAGATGCCGCTGGTCGACTTCTTCTCCCGCGGCGGATCCCTCAAATCCAGTTGGTACGGCGACTGCCTGCCCGAACGCGACTTCCCCACCCTCATCAGCCTGTACCGCCAAGGCCGGCTGCCGCTCGAGAAATTCGTCTCCGAACGCATCGGCCTGCACGACATCGAAGACGCCTTCCACAAGATGCACGCCGGTGAGGTGCTGCGCTCGGTGGTGATCCTGTGAGCAATATCGAGCGGGTCGTCACCTCCGGGGTCTTCGAACTCGACGGCGGCTCCTGGGACGTCGACAACAACATCTGGCTCGTCGGCGACGACACCGACGTCATCGTCTT
>JBNMQY010000056.1:0-28978 GCA_050205415.1 Mycolicibacterium litorale | reverse complement strand
AAATGGTGTCGAACGGCACTCCCACGCCCAAGACGCCCGCCGCCTCACCCTCCGGCGAGACACCCCCTGACCTGGCCAACGAGCCCGAGGTGGCGACCGGTTACCGCAAGGACATGACGGCCGTCCAGACCGCCCGGTACTCGGTCGCGACGGCCAATCCGCTGGCCACCCAGGCGGCGTGCCGGGTGCTGCGCGACGGCGGTACGGCGGCCGATGCGCTGGTGACCGCGCAGGCGATGCTCGGGCTGGTGGAGCCGCAGTCCTCGGGCATCGGGGGCGGCGGCTTCCTGCTGTACTACGACGCCGCCTCCGGATCGGTGCGGGCGTACGACGGCCGCGAGGTCGCCCCCGCCGCGGCCACCGAGAACTACCTGCGCTGGGTGAGCGACACCGACCGCACCGCCCCCAAGCCCGATGCGCGCGCCTCCGGCCGCTCGATCGGTGTCCCCGGCATCGTGCGCATGCTCGAGACGGTCCACGACGAACACGGCAAGACCACGTGGCGGGAGCTGTTCACCCCCGCGGTCACGCTCGCCGACGACGGCTTCGACGTCAGCCCCCGCTTGGCGGCGGCGATCGCCGACAGCCGCACGGAACTGCGCCTCGACCGCGCGGCGGGCGCCTACTTCCTCAACCAGGACGGCAGCCCGAAGAGACCGGGCAGCCGCCTGACCAACCCGGCCTACGCCAAGACCCTGGGTGCGATCGCCTCCCAGGGCGCCGACGCGTTCTACACGGGTGCGATCGCCGAGGCCGTCGTCGAGGCGACAGCCGACGCGTCGGGTGGACGCACGCCGGGTGTGATGACGCTGGAGGACCTCGCCCGCTACACCGTCGCGGTCGGCGATCCGCTGTGCCGCCCGTACCGCGGCAAGGAGATCTGCGGGATGCCGCCGCCGTCGTCGGGCGGGATCGCGGTGCTCGCCACGCTCGGCATGCTGGAGCGCTTCCCGATGGGCAGGTACCGCCCCGACGACATCGACCGCAACGGCGGACGCCCCGACGTGATGGGTGTGCACCTGATCTCCGAGGCCGAGCGGCTGGCCTACGCCGACCGCGACCGCTACGTCGCCGACACCGCGTTCGTCCCGCTGCCGGGTGGGACCGCCGACACCCTGCTGAACAACGCCTACCTGGCGGGCCGCTCGGCGCTGATCTCCGAGCAGCGCACCATGGGTACCGCCAAGCCCGGTGAGTTCGGACCGCCCGCCGTGCCGACGCCGCAACCCCCGGAGCACGGGACCAGCCAGGTCAGCATCGTCGACTCGTACGGCAACGCGGCCTCTTTCACCACCACGGTCGAGTCGGCGTTCGGCTCGTTCCACATGGTCGACGGGTTCCTGCTGAACAATCAGCTGACCGACTTCTCGGCCGAACCCGTGGGCCCGGACGGCGTACCGATGGCCAACCGGCTCGAACCGGGTAAGCGGCCCCGCAGCACCATGGCCCCGACGCTCATCTTCGACGCACCGCCGGGACCGCCGGCGCCGCCGGGCACGAGGGGGCCGCTCTACGCCGTGCTCGGTTCCCCCGGCGGCGCGGTGATCATCCAGTTCGTCGTGAAAACCGTTGTCGGCATGCTGGATTGGGGTCTGGACCCGCAGCAGGCGGTCGGCATGGTGGACTTCGGGGCGGACAACTCGCCGGAGACGAACGTCGGCGGCGAACATCCCAACGTCGACGCGACCGACAACGGCGATCACGATCCGCTCGTGACCGGGCTGCGCCGACTCGGTCACCGCGTCGACCTCGCCGACCAGTCCAGCGGGCTGTCGGCGCTCGTCCGTGACGACCGCGGCTGGATCGGCGGCGCCGACCCGCGCCGCGAGGGCATGGTCATGGGCGACGCCCGGCGGGCGGGAGCGTAGCGACTTGGGGAGTCAGTCCGAGTGACCGCACCACACGTGACCCGGCTGACCGAAGCGAACTGGCGTGAGTTCGCCGTGGTGCGGTTACGGGCGCTGACCGATTCGCTGGGCGTCGACGACCCTCAGTTCCGGCAGGAATCGTCGTTCACCGCCGCACAGTGGCGCCGCCGGCTGCGCGAGCACGCGCAGTTCGCGGTGGTGATCGACAAGCGCCCCGTCGGCCTGATCAGCGCGCAGCGGGAGAACCCGGAGTCGGTGTACCTGTACTCGCTGTGGCTGGACCCGGACGCCCGCGGCCACGGGCTGGCGCGCCCGCTGGTCGAGGCGGCGGTGGACTGGGCGCGCGGCCAGGGGGTGCGGACCGTGACATTGCGGGTCGCGGCGGACAACGCGGTGGCACGCGGGGTGTACGAGAGCATGGGGTTCCGCGTCGCGGCCGCGCTCGTCGGTCCGCGGCAGGAACTGGCGATGTCACTGAGTGTGTGAGCGGTAGCGCGACATCGCGTCGCGCAACTGCTGCATCGCCTCCACGGCACGGTCCTTGTCGACGGCCTGGATGGCCATCAGCGGGATGTACTCGTCGTCGGGCAGGTCGACCCTGGCCCAGCGGGCACCCCGCGGAAACGACACCCCGACGATGTCGGACCACCCCAGGACGCGGTCGTTCCACAGGTTGCGCACCGCGATCCCGCGCGGTCCGACCCGCACCCGGGGGCGCGCGAACAATGTCACCACCCCGCCGATGATGACGCCGAGCAGGGCGATCGCCACCTGGTCGGCGGTACGGAAGATCACGCCGCTGGAGCCGATCTTGAGCAGGAACCCGACTGTCACGTGCGCCGCCACGATCACCGCGGCCGCGGCGTAGGCGAAGTACGGCGTCAGGTGTGGCCGGATCACCACATCCCAGTCGCCCCTGGCGTCCCGGTCACTCATGAGCCGCCGCGCAGCCCCCGCAGGGTCAGCGCCGTGGACAGGGCCGCGGCGGCGGCCTGCGCACCCTTGTCCTCGGCCGAACCGGGCAGCCCGGCGCGGTCCAGCGCCTGCTCCTCGGTATTGGTGGTCAGCACGCCGTTGGCCACGGGCGTCGAGGCGTCCAGTGACACCCGCGTCAGGCCCTGGGTGACGGCGTCGCAGACGTAGTCGAAATGCGGCGTCTGCCCGCGGATCACCACACCGAGCGCCACGACCGCGTCGTGGTCGGCGGCCAGCGCCTGCGCGACGACGGGGATCTCGATGGCACCCAGCACCCGCACCACGGTCGGATCGGACACGTTCGCGTCGGACGCGACCCTGAGCGCGCCGTCGAGCAGTGCGTCGCAGATCTTCTCGTGCCAGGTGCTCGCCACGACGCCGAGCCTCAGACCCGAACCGTCGAGCGAAGGCAGATCCGGTACTCCCGCACCACCGCTCAACGGGCACCGCCCAGATCGGTGGGGCGGCGCTCACCCAGCAGGTACACACCTTCGTCGTAGTCGTCCATGCTGGTGGCCTCGTCGTATTCGTCGAGCCCGGCCAGATCGTGGCCCATCCGGTCCCGTTTGGTCATCAGATAGCGGATGTTCTCGGCGTTGACCCGGACCGGCAGCGGCACCCGTTCGATGACGTGCAGCCCGTAGCCGTCGAGCCCGACCCGCTTGGCCGGATTGTTGGTCAGCAGCCGCATCGACCGCACACCGAGGTCGACGAGGATCTGCGCGCCGATGCCGTAGTCGCGGGCGTCGGCGGGCAGGCCGAGTTTGAGGTTGGCGTCGACGGTGTCGTCGCCGGCGTCCTGCAGTTGGTAGGCCTGGAGTTTGTGCATCAGGCCGATCCCGCGGCCCTCGTGACCGCGCATGTAGAGCACGATGCCCCGGCCCTCGCGGGCGACCATGGCCATCGCGGCGTCGAGCTGGGGGCCGCAGTCGCAGCGGCGCGATCCGAAGACGTCACCGGTCAGGCATTCGGAGTGCACCCGGACGAGCACGTCGTGGCCGTCGCCGTGGGGGCCGGCGACGTCGCCGCGGACCAGTGCCACGTGTTCGACGTCGTCGTAGATGCTCGTGTAGCCGACGGCGCGGAACTCACCGTGGCGGGTGGGGATGCGCGCCTCGGCGATGCGCTCGATGTGGCGTTCGTGCTTACGCCGCCATTCGATGAGGTCGGCGATCGAGATCAGCGCCAGATCGTGTTCGTCGGCGAAGATCCGCAGCTCGTCGGTCTGGGCCATCGCGCCCTCGTCCTTCTGGCTGACGATCTCGCAGATGGTGCCCGCCGGCTGCAGGCCGGCCAGCCGGGCCAGGTCCACCGCGGCCTCGGTGTGGCCCGGGCGGCGCAGCACGCCACCGTCTTTCGCGCGCAGCGGCACCACGTGGCCCGGTTTGGTGAACTCTTCGGCGGTGCTGGTCGGGTCGGCGAGCAGACGCATGGTGGTCGCCCGGTCCGACGCCGAGATGCCGGTTCCCACACCGTTTCTCGCATCGACGGTGACCGTGTAGGCGGTGCCGTGCTTGTCCTGGTTGACCGCGTACATCGGCAGCAGGCCGAGCCTGTCGCAGATCGCGCCGTCGAGCGGTACGCACAGATAGCCCGACGTGTAGCGGACCATGAACGCGACCAGCTCAGGGGTGGCCTTCTCCGCGGCGAAGATCAGATCGCCTTCGTTCTCGCGGTCCTCGTCGTCGATCACGACCACGGCCTTGCCGGCCGCGATGTCCGCGATCGCCCGTTCGACCGAATCGAGCCTGGTCATCCTCTGCCACCCTTACCGGTTCGCACACACGCGGAACCAGGAAATATCAACGTCCTCGCTTAAGTATGAACCACCGCAGCGCACCGAATATTGCCAGTGTCACTCGGCGGGAGCGCTCATGAGCCGTTCGACGTACTTGGCGATGACGTCGACCTCCAGGTTCACCTGGGTGCCGACGGGCGCGGTGCCCAGCGTGGTGAGTTCCCGCGTGGTGGGGATCAGCGACACCTCGAACCAGTCGTTACCAAGGCCCGACACGGTCAGCGACACCCCGTCGACGGTGATCGAACCCTTCTCGACGACGTAGCGCGCGAGCGCCGTCGGCAGCGCGATGCGCACGACCTCCCAGTGCTCCGAAGGTGTGCGCGCAATCACATGACCGGTGCCGTCGACGTGGCCCTGCACGATGTGCCCGCCCAGCCGGCTGTTGACGGCGGCGGCGCGCTCGAGGTTGACGTGGCTGCCCACGCCGACGTCGCCGAGGCTGGAACGGTCGAGCGTCTCCCCCATCACGTCGGCGCTGAACACCCCGCCGGGCTGGATCTCGACGACGGTCAGGCAGACACCGTTGACGGCGATCGAGTCACCGTGGCCGGCGTCGGCGGTGACGACCGGGCCGCGGATCACCAACCGTGCCGCGTCCGTGAGGTCTTCTTTGCCGACGACCTCGCCCACTTCTTCGACGATTCCCGTGAACACCCGACCAGGCTAGTCCCCGTCGCGCGAAGCTCCGCGCCGACAGCGCAACCCGGTTCCCGGCCGCCCACCCTCTACGATGCAAGTCATGCCGACGAGCTCTCGCCATGCTGCCCAGGCCATCATCGCCGTCCTCCTCGCCGCCGCCATGTTCGTCGCAGGCTGCTCCTCGTCCTCGGAGGACTCCGACAAGCCCCTGCCCGACGCCGCGACGTTGCTGCAGGAATCCACCCAGACCACCCGCGACCTGCAGAGCGTGCACCTCAAGCTGACCGTGCAGGGCACCATCGAACAGTTGCCGATCGAATCGCTGGAAGGCGATCTGACCAACACCCCGGCCGTCGCCGCCTCCGGCAAGGCCAACATCGTGTTCCTCGGCCAGCGCCTCGACGGGGTGGAGTTCGTCGTCGCCGACGGCAACCTCTACGGCGCCATCAGCGCGGGCAGCTTCCAGGACTTCGGCCCCGCCGCCGACATCTACGACGTCGCCGCCATCCTCAGCCCCGACAAGGGCCTGGCGAACGTGCTCGCCAACTTCAGCGATCCGAAGGCCGACGGCCGCGAGAACGTCAGTGGCGTCGACACGGTGCGCGTCACCGGCACCGTCAGCGCCGACGCCGTCAACGCCATCGCCCCGCAGATCGGCGCGACCGGCCCGGTGCCCGCGACCGCCTGGATCGAGGAAGAGGGCAGCCACAACCTGGCGCAGGCCAAGCTCGAACCGAGCCCGGGCAACAGCGTCACGATGACCCTGTCGGACTGGGGTAAGCAGGTCACCGTCACAAAGCCGGCGGTGTGATGCCGACCAACGCACTCGGCCAGGCCACCGAACCGGCGATCACCAGCCGGAGCCGGCGGATCGCGATCAGCGCGGGCAGCCTCGCGGTCCTGCTCGGCGCGCTCGACACCTATGTCGTGGTGACGATCATCCGCGACATCATGTTCGACATCGGGATCGCGATCAACCAGATCCAGCGGGTCACCCCGATCATCACCTGGTACCTGCTCGGCTACATCGCCGCGATGCCCCTGCTGGGGCGGGCGTCGGACCGGTTCGGCCGCAAGTTCATCCTCCAGCTCAGCCTGGCGGGCTTCGCCCTGGGCTCGGTGGTCACCGCCCTGTCCAACGACCTGGTCCCGATGGTCATCGGCCGCACCATCCAGGGCGTCGCGAGCGGGGCGCTGCTGCCGGTCACCCTGGCGCTGGCCGCCGATCTGTGGGCCGCCCGCAACCGGGCCTCGGTGCTCGGCGGCATCGGCGCCGCGCAGGAACTGGGCAGCGTGCTCGGCCCGCTCTACGGCATCGCCGTGGTGGCCGCGCTGAACACCTGGCGCGACGTCTTCTGGATCAACGTCCCGCTCGCGGCGATCGCGATGGTGATGATCCACTTCAGCCTGCCCGGCCGCCAGAAATCCGACCGACCCGAGAAGGTCGACGTCGTCGGCGGGCTCCTGCTCGCGCTGGCACTGGGCATGGCCGTGATCGGCCTCTACAACCCGGCGCCGGACGGTAAGCAGATCCTGCCGCCGTACGGCCTCCCGGTCCTCATCGGCGCGGCGGTGGCGACCATCGCGTTCTTCGTGTGGGAACGCTTCGCGCGCACCCGGCTCATCGAACCGGCCGGGGTGCACTTCCGGCCGTTCCTCGCGGCGCTGGGCGCGTCGCTGTGCGCGGGCGCGGCACTGATGGTGACGCTGGTCAACGTCGAACTGTTCGGCCAGGGCATCCTCGGCCAGAGCCAGAACGAGGCCGCCTTCCTGCTGCTGCGCTTCCTGGTGGCGCTGCCGATCGGCGCGCTGCTCGGCGGCTGGCTCGCCAGCCGCATCGGCGACCGGCTGGTCGCGTTCGCCGGTCTGCTGATCGCGGCGGGCGGATACTTCCTGATCTCCAAGTGGCCGGTCGACCTGCTGTCGGCCCGCCACGACCTGGGCTTCATCAGCCTGCCCGTGCTGGACACCGACCTGGTGATCGCCGGCATCGGCCTGGGTCTGGTGATCGGCCCGCTGACCTCGGCGACGCTGCGGGTGGTGCCCGCCGCCCAGCACGGCATCGCCTCGGCGGCCGTGGTGGTCTCGCGCATGATCGGCATGCTGATCGGCATCGCGGCGCTGTCGGCGTGGGGTCTGTACCGGCTCAACCAGCACCTGCAGACGCTGCCGTTCCCGCCGGGGGCCGACACGCTGGCCGAACGACTGGCCGCCGAAGCCGACCGCTACCGCGCCGCCTACGTACTGCAGTACGGCGACATCTTCATGGTCACCGTGGTGGTGTGCATCGTCGGTGCGCTACTCGGCCTGCTGATCAGCGGCCGGGACGAGCACGCCGACGAGACCGCGGTGAGCGACGTCGTAGATGGCGAGGCCGGTGATGACGCACCCACCCAGGTCGTCGACGTACCCGGCAGGCACCGGCACGAGGGCTGACTCAGCAGCGTTCGACACCCGGACGGAGCAGGCGGGGGTGTTCCTGCTCGCCGGAACGTCCGGGTAACACGCTGCGCAGCGGGCCCCAGACGAACGATCCCACCGCCCGCGGGGTCCTGGTCGGGATACTCAGCCAATCCTGCAGTGCTGTCACGCCTACGTCCTTTGCTCGTGTTCGACACGCGCACATCGTCGGTGAAAGCGCTCCGTCGCAGAGTCTAACGACGGGTGCGACCGAATTGACTCCCTGCGACGGTCGGCGGCGCCGACTGAGTCGAAGGGCCATTTGCTGCCGGGATCGGGCTTCCATCGGTAACGTCGCGGACATGCTCATCGCTGCGTTGCGCGATATGCAGTGGCGGAAGCGACGGTTCGCCATCGCGGTGCTGTCGACGGCAATCATCTTCGCCATGACGCTGGTACTCACCGGGCTGGCGAACGGCTTCCAGGTCGAGGCCGAGCGCACCGTCGATTCACTCGGTGTCGACCAGTTCGTGGTCAAGGCCGGCGCCTCCGGTCCGTTCGTCGGGGCGACGCCGTTCGCGCCCACCGAGTTACGCCGGATCGCCGCAGCACCGGGCGTCGACGCAGCCGCCCCGCTCGCTTATGCCGGCGGCACCGCGAGGCTCGGGCACGCGACCCAGAATGTCTGCATCTACGGCGCCCCGCCAGGTGGACCAGGCATGCCCGCCGTATCAGAAGGACGGGCCCCCGCCGGCCCCGATGAGGTAGCGGTGTCGAGCGCCCTGGGCCGCGGCGTCGGTGAGGAGGTCGAGATCGCCGCGTACACGCTGCGAATCGTCGGCGTCGTCGAGAACTCCACGGCGCTGGCCAGCCTGCCCAACGTGTTCCTGACCGCCGACGGCGCGCGGCGGCTGGTGTACGGCGGTCAGCAATTGGCCTCGTCGATCGGAATCCGCGGCACCCTCGAGAATGTGCCCGAGGGTTTTTACGTCATGAACCGTTCCGGCGCGGTCGAGGATCTCATCCGGCCGTTGCACGTGGCAGTCACCTCGATCACCATCGTCGCGGTCCTGCTGTGGATTGTGGCGGCGTTGATCGTGGGCTCGGTGGTCTACCTGTCGGCGCTCGACCGGTTGCGAGACTTCGCGGTGTTCAAATCGATTGGGGTACCGACACGCTCGGTGATGGCCGGCCTCGCGCTGCAGTCGGTCATCGTCACGCTGCTTGCCGCGGCGGTGGGCGTCGGACTGTCGCTCGTGCTCGGACCGCTGTTCCCGATGCAGGTGATCGTGCCGGCGCAGGCGTACATCGCACTGCCGGTGATCGCGGTCGTGATCGGCCTGATCGCCAGCGCTGCCGGCCTTTACCGTGCGGTGTCCGTCGACCCGGCGCTGGCGTTCGCAGGCCGCTGAGCCATGGGTGATCTCTCGATCCAGAACCTGGTGGTGGAGTATGTCCGGGGCGGGTATCCGGTCCGGCCCATCGACGGGCTGAGCCTCGACCTGGCCGCCGGCTCGCTGGCGATCTTGATGGGCCCCAGCGGATGTGGGAAGACGACACTGCTGTCGTGCCTCGGCGGGATACTGCGTCCCACCGACGGTGCGATCAAGTTCGGTGATGTGGACGTGACCGCGTTAAACGCCAAAGAGCTTGCGGTGTACCGGCAGCGGACAGTGGGCATCGTGTTTCAGGCTTTCAACCTCGTGCCCAGCCTCACCGCGCTGGAGAATGTGATGGTGCCGCTGCGCACGTCGGGCATGTCACGACGGGCGGCGCGCAAACGGGCCGGGCAGTTGCTCGCGCGCGTCGGCCTGCAGGACCGTGTCGACCATCGGCCGGGCAATCTCAGTGGCGGACAGCAGCAACGGGTTGCGGTGGCCCGCGCGATCGCCCTCGACCCTCCGCTGCTGCTGGCCGACGAGCCCACCGCACATCTCGACTTCATCCAGGTCGAAGAGGTGCTGAAGATGATCCGCGGGCTCGCCTCTGGAGACCGGATCGTGATCGTGGCGACCCACGACAACCGGATACTGCCGTTGGCCGACCGCCTCGTGGAGATGGTGCCCGAGTTCGCGACGAAGGAACGGCCTGCCGAGACGATCCGACTGCAGGCCGGTGAGGTGCTGTTCGAACAGGGCACGATGGGCGACCTCATCTACCTGGTCTCCGACGGAGAACTCACAATCGTGCGCGAGATGGCCAGCGGTGTCGAGGAAACGCTCAAGAGGGTCACACGGGGCGACTACTTCGGCGAGATCGGCCCGCTTTTTCACCTGCCGCGTTCGGCCACGGTGCGGGCCAGTACCGATGCGACGGTCGTCGGCTACACCGTGCGGGCGTTCCGCGAGCGCCTCGGCTCGGCAGGGATCCGCGAGCTCATCGAACACCAACCGCTCAGCGCTATGCGGGAACCAGACTGAGCCGCACGTCCGGCCCGATCGCTTCGACGCCGTCGAACCGCCACCGCTGGGCGTGGGCGATACTCAGCACGCCGACGTCGTCGACCGCGGTGATCGGCCCGCCGAGCAGGATCGGTGCGACGTAGGCGATGATCCGGTCGATCACGCCCGCGCGGAGGAACGCGCCGGCCAGCGTGGGGCCGCCCTCCAGGAACACGTCGGTGCGGTCGGCCAGCGCCCGCAGCACCTCGTGCGGATCCCGGGTACGGATCACCATGGTGCGGGAATCGTCGTTGAGCACCCGGGAGTCCGGTGAGATCTCGCGTTGGCCGACCACCACCCTCAGCGGTTGCCGCTCGGCGAGGCTGCCGTCGGGAAGCCGCGCCGTCAGCACCGGATCGTCGACGAACACCGTGCCGGTGCCGACCACGATCGCATCGGCCACCGCCCGGCGCCGGTGCACGTCCGCCCTGGCGGCCTCGCTGGTGATCCACTGACTGCTGCCGTCGGCTGCGGCGCTGCGCCCGTCCACGCTCGTCGCGAATTTCCATGTGACGTGCGGCTTTCCGGTGCGCTGCTTGTGCAGCCACTCGCGCAGCACACCACCGGCCACCACGTCGCCGAGCACCCCGGCCGTCACGGTGACGCCGGCGTCGCCGAGCCGGGCCGCTCCCCCGGCCGCCACCGGATTGGGATCGGCGACCGCATACACGACGGCCGAAACCTCCGCGGCCAGAAGCGCATCCACGCACGGCGGGGTCCGGCCGTGGTGGTTGCACGGTTCCAGCGTCACCACGGCGGTCCCGCCCGCCGCTCTGCTCCCGGCCCGTCGCAACGCCATCACCTCGGCGTGTGGGCCGCCGGGCGGCTGGGTCGCCCCGACCCCCGCGACCTCGCCGTCGGCATCCAAGATGACCGCGCCCACAGGCGGATTCGGGTAGGTGCTGCCCTTGACCCGGTCGGCCTGTTCGACGGCCAGCCGCATCGCGGCCTCCGGTGTCATCAGGACAGGTGCTTGGACGCGGCCGCCGCCTGGCTGCGCAGCGAACGCACCGCCGCCGCGGGATCGTCGGCGCTGTACACCGCCGACCCGGCGACGAAACAGTCGACGCCGGCCTCCGCCGCGGCGGCGATGGTGTCTTCGTTGATGCCGCCGTCGATCTCCACCAGCACCGTCAGCTCACCGGAGTCGACGAGCCGCCGCACGATGCCGACCTTGGGCAGCACCTCGGGGATGAACTTCTGCCCGCCGAAGCCCGGCTCGACCGACATGATCAGCAACGTGTCGAACTCGCGCAGGATCTCCAGGTAGGGATCGATCGGGGTGCCCGGTTTCACCGACAGCCCGGCCTTGGCACCGGCGGCGCGGATGTCGCGGGCGACGGCGACGGGGTTGTCGGTGGCCTCGGCGTGGAACGTGACGTTGTGCGCCCCGGCCTCGGCGTACGGCGGTGCCCACCGCTCGGGGTTCTCGATCATCAGGTGACAGTCCATCGGGATGTCCGTCACCTTCAGCAGCGATTCGACGACGGGCAGTCCGAGGGTCAGGTTCGGCACGAAGTGGTTGTCCATGACGTCGACGTGCAACCAGTCGGCGCCGGTGACCGCGGCGGTCTCGTCCGCGAGCCGGGCGAAGTCGGCGGACAGGATCGACGGTGCGATGAGGGGATGCGCCATGGCGATCAGATTACTTGCAGCGCCGCGGCGAACATCGCGTCCGTACCGTGGCGATGCGGCCACAGCTGGACATGGGGGCCGTCACCGAGATCGTCGACCGGATCGAACAGCGGGCGGGTGTCGAGCGCGGTCACCGGGTGGCGGCGCACCGCGTCGGCGACGACGCCGACCGTCTCGGCCAGGTGCGGTGAACAGGTCGCGTACAGCACGACGCCGCCGGGACGGGTGAGCCGGATCGCCGATGCCAGCAGTTCCCGCTGCAGCCGGGCCAGACCGGGTACGTCACCGGGCTGGCGGCGCCACCGCGCCTCGGGCCGTCGCCGCAGCGCCCCGAGCCCCGTGCAGGGCGCGTCGACGAGCACCCGGTCGTATCCCGGCTCCACACCGGGATCGCGGCCGTCGACCCGCAACACCGTCACGTCGAGGCCGCGGGTGTTCTCCTCGACCATCTCGGCTCGCCTCGGCGCCGGTTCCACCGCGGTGACGGCACCCGGGGCGAGCGCCGCCAGCATCGCGGTCTTGCCGCCCGGTCCGGCGCAGAGATCGAGCCAGCGACCGGCGTCCCCGTCGACGGGGGCGAGGGTCAGCGCGCGGGCCACCAGCTGGCTGCCCTCGTCCTGGACCAGCGCCCGGCCGTCGCGGACCGCATCCAGCCGGCCCGGGTCGCCGCCCGGCAGGTACACCGCGTAGGGCGAGTACCGGCCCACGGTGCCGCCGACCTCCTCGGCGAGCTGCTCGGCGGTCAGCACCCCCGGCCGGGCCGCCAGGTGGACGACGGGGCGGGCGTCGTCGCTGGCGAGCAGCGCGTCGAGTTCGCCGGCGCGGGCGCCCAGCGCATCGGTGAAGGCCTGTGCGACCCAACGCGGATGCGCGTGGGTGAACGCGATGTGCCCGACGGGATCGCTGTCGGCGGGTGGCGCCAGCTCGGCGATCCACGACTGCTCGTCGCGGCCGGCGATCTTGCGCAACACTCCGTTGACGAATCCTGCTCGCGCTGAGTCGAATTCGATGCCCGCCTGTTCGACGGTGGTCGACACCGCGGCGTGGGGTTCGACGCGGGTGCGCAGCAGTTGGTACGTGCCGAGCCGCAGCAGGTCGAGCAGCACCGGGTCGATCCGGTCCACCGGACGCCCGGCAGCGGCCGCGATGACCGCGTCGAGCAGCCCGCGGCTGCGGCAGGCGCCGTAGGTCAGTTCGGTCGCGAACGCGGCATCGCGCCCCTCGAGGCCGCGTTCGGCGAGCAGCGCGGGCAGCGCCAGGTTGGCGTAGGCGTCGCGCTCGGAGACCGCGCGCAGGACGTCGAACGCGACGCGGCGGGCCGGGTCCAGCGGTTTGCGGCGTTGCGGACGGCCCCGCTGCGGCCGCTGCGGTGGGCGGGTCACTGCGCCGACACCGAGGCGTCGAGGCGGGCGCCGCGGGCCCAGTCGGCGGCGTTCATGGGCTTCTTCCCCGGCGGCTGGACGGTGCCGAGGCGCACCGGATCGGTGGCGGTGCCGACCAGCACCGCGTTCTTGAGGACGCTGATCGCACCTGGGGGCAGGGGTTCGGCGGACTCGACGGTCACGGGTCCCAGCTTCACCCGCACGTCACCGATGACCGTCCAGGCGCCCGGATTCGGCGTGACGGCGCGGATCCGGCGGTCCACCACGTGGGCGGGCAGATCCCAGCGGACCCGCGCCTCCTCGACGGTGATCTTCGGGGCGACGGTGACCCCGTCTGGCGGTTGCGGGACGGCGTGCAGGCGGCCGTCGGCGATCCCGTCCAGGGTGCTCTCGAGCAACTGCGCACCGGAGTCGGCGAGCCGGGCGAGGAGCTCGCCCGCGGTGTCGGTGGGCCGGATCGTCTCGGTGACCACCCCGTACACCGGACCGGAATCCAGGGCCGGCTCGATGAGGAAGGTGGTCGCGCCGGTCACCGCGTCCCCCGCGGCGATCGCGGCCTGCACCGGAGCGGCGCCCCGCCAGGCCGGCAGCAGCGAGAAGTGCAGGTTGATCCAGCCGTGGGGTGGAACGGCGAGCAGCCGGTCCGACAGCAGGGCGCCGTACGCGACGACGGCGCAGCAGTCGGGCGCGATCTCGCGCAGTTCGGCGACGAACTCCTCGGAGTTGGGCTTCGCCGGCCGCAACACGGGGATGTCGTGGTCGAGCGCCAACCGGGCGACGGGTGAGGGGGCGGGCTTGCCGCGCCGGCCCGCCGCCGCGTCGGGGCGGGTCAGCACGGCCGCCACCTCGTGGTGGGGCGAGGCGATCAGCCGCCGCAGAGACGGCAGGGCGGGCTCGGGAGTGCCGGCGAAGACGAGACGCACCGAGACAGTCTAGGGAGCGCGCTCAACGCGGCGTCTGGTAGTACTCACGCTCCGACACCCCGGCGGCTCCGGCGACGAACATCCACGGGATGGTGGTGGCCAGCCGGTTCAGTGTGGCGACCGCGTCGTTGTAGTACTGCCGGGCGAAGGCCAGCTTGTCCTCGGTGTCGGCGAGGTTGCGCTGCAGGTCCAGGAAGTTGTTCGACGAGTTCAGCTGCGGGTGGGCCTGCCCGAGCGCGAGCACCTGGCCGACGGCACTGTCCAGTTCCTTCTCCGCGGCGCTGCGCTGGGCCACCGACCGGCCCGCGGTCGCCGACGTCACCGCCGCCCGCGCCGTGCTGACGTGGTCGAGGATCGCCTTCTCGTGGGCGGCGAAGGTCTGCACGGTGTGCACGAGGCTGGGGATCAGCGACGCCCTCCGCGTCAGTTCGACGTCGATGCCGGCCAGCGCCTCGGCGACCCGGACGTCGGCGGCTCGGAGCTTGTTGTAGCCCACGACGAATGCGATGAGCGCGGCAACCGCCAGCACCAGGACGAGTACCAGCACGAACCTCACCATGAACCGCCTCCTCCTCCACCGCCTCCTCCTCCGCCACCGCCGGAGAAGCTGCTACCGCCGCTGCCGCCGCTGCTGCTCGACGACGACACCTGCGACGCGGTGTAAGCGCTGATCGACGACGTCAGCGCGGATTCGAAACTGTCGAACTCGGCACCGCCGGAGTCGCCGGTGACGTTGGCGTCCGACGACGGGGACGGCTGGTACCAGACCGGTTGCGGCGCAGGCATACCCATCACCATCTCGTACTTCTTCGCCCACAGGGCGGCGGCGCCCGCGGCCACCGCGAACGGCAGGTATGCGGTGTAGAGGTCCTTGCGCGCGGCGAAGTCGAACCGGGCCTCCGCGGAGTCGGTGCACAGCATCCGGTGGAATCCGCCGACCTGGGCCCACAGCCGGCGGCCTTCGGCTGTGCGGCGCGTCCCCAGACCGCCGAACCACGACGCCAACGTGACGACGAAGAACGCCACGAACGGCAGGCTCGCCATGGTGGTCGCGAACCCCCAGCCGAAGAAGGCGCACACGGCGAGGATCGCGGCCAGCAGGTTCGCCACCTGCAGCCAGCCTTCGCGGCCGCGCTTGACCATCAGTCCGTCGTCGAGTGCCCACTGCTTCACCGCGGCGGCCATGTCGGTGCGGGCCTTGGTGAGCTTCTCCCCGGACCGTGCGGTGTGCTTGGCCTCGAATTCGGTGCCGGTGCCGATCACCTTCAGCGCCGACCCGACCGCCACGCTGACCGGGTCGACATCGGCCCACCGGCTGGCGCCGGCGGTGCCGCGCACCTCCCACCTTTTGGCGTCGACCTGGCGCAGGGTGACCAGGTCGTGTTCGGCGAGATGGAACAGCGTCGCCGTCAGCCCCTTCGAGGGCACCTTCTCGGTCCGGATGTACTCCGCCTGGACCGGACCGATACCGGGCGGCGGGGCGTACTGCAACGGGAACGCCGGCGGGCGTTCGACGACCGCCCTGGTCCACAGGTGACCGGCGAGCGCCGCGAGGACGGTGAGCCCGAGCATCCAGGCGACGCCGTCGACGGAGCTGCCGACGATCCGGTCCCAGCGGTAGGACCACGGCAGCTCGTCGCGCGGCGGCGGCGTGGTGTCGACGCCGATCCGCACAGTGACCGGGGTGCGTGGCGCCAGCTCCCGGGCCTGCAGCCGGACCGTCCGGCCGGCGGTGGTCAGGTCGGCGCAGGCCTGTCCGACGCCGTATCCGACGCTGCACTGGGCGCCGGTGACGCCGGCGGGCAGGGTCACGGTGATGTCGGCACGTTCGATGCGGTTGTTCCACGACGGGGCGATGACGTTCCAGAAGAACGTCGACGGGGCGTCCGGTTCCCCGGTCTCGGTGGCGAAGCGCCGGTCGGCGCCGGTGTCCCCCGGATCGAGGACGCCGGGGATGCGGTAGCGGATCTCGTAGACGTGGCTGCCCGGAGCCAGTGTGCTGTCGGGGTCGCCGATCTTGGCCACCCGGAATCGTTCGCGCTCCCACAGCAACTCGTAGGGCACCGCGCCTCCGTCGAGCTGTACGGAGTCGATCTCGGGCCGCTGCCGGACGTGCGGACTGTTGGGGTTCGCCACATCCCAGTACCGGAAGATGCCGTGCCTGCCGGACGGGAACTCGCCGGTGATGGTCTCGACCGCGGTCAGTTCACCGTCGTCGCCGACGGTGAAATCGGCGCGGTAGTCGGTGATGACCACCGGGTCGTCGGCCGCGCCGCCGGATCCGCCGTCCGACAGCAACGGCCACAACACCCCGATGGCCGTGACCAGCAGGGTGATCGCCCACGCGAGCAACCGTCGCATGCGCTCACCCTATGTGCAACGGGTCGATCTGCACGCGAACCGGCTCGGAGTCGTGGCGCGCGCTCAGCACGCCGGTCCCCCGCCTCAGCGCCGCCGCCAGCGCCAGGCCCCGGTCGCGTGGCACCCGCACCAGCATGCGGCTGACCGGGGTGTCCGCCGGTGTGCCCGGCGGCCGGCGCGCACCGACCGGCAGGTCGACCGGTCCGAGCGGCTCGGCGTCGTCGGGCAGGGCGGCGGTCTCGAGCATCGCCGCCACGGCCGGGTACGCGCCGTCGACGGCGGCGATGTGAACCGCGGGCGGCAGCCCGACCTCCGAACGGGAGTCGAGTTCGGATTCGGAATGGCCCACCGGATCCCAGCGGATCAACGCCTGCACGGTGGGAATCGCCGACTCGGCGACCACGGCGACCACACCACCGTCGGCGCGGGACCGCACCAGCGCCGACGCCGCCATCCACCGGCGCAGCGTGTCCTCGGCGGCGCGCAGGTCCTGCCGCCCGAGCAGCGCCCAGGCGTCGAGCAGCAGGGCCGCGCCGTAGCCCGCGGCCGGCTGGGGTTCGGCGCCCGGGGTCGCGACGACCAGTGCGGGCGCGTCGTCGACCGTCGCGACCATCGCCTCACCGCTGGAGGTGACCACAGGTGTGCCCGCGTATGCGCGGCCGAGTTCCTCGGCGGTTCGCCGCGCCCCCACCGCGACCGCCCGCACGGAGTCCGAACCGCAACGGCCACAGCGCAATCCGATGTCCTCGCGACCGCACCACCGGCAGATCACCACGCCGCCGCTCTCCAGCAGCGACAGCGGGCCGGTGCAGTGCCTGCAGCGGGCGATGGTGCGGCACCGGGCGCACGAGAGTGCCGGCACGTAGCCGCGCCGCGGCACCTGCACCAGTACCGGCCGGCCCGCCTGCAGTGCGGTGCGGGCGGCGCGCAACGCCATCGACGGCAGGCGTGCGGTGTGGGCGGCGGGATCGCGCTCCTGCTCGAAACCGCTGTCCTCCAGCGCCACCACGCGCGGCGCCGCCGCGCGCACCGCCGGCCGTGGCGCGACCAGGTCGTGCGCCCACCGGCTACGGACCAGCGCCTGGGCTTCCGCGGTGCGCGCGTAGCCGCCGATCAATGCCGCACAGCGCAACTGGTGGGCCCGCAGCATCGCCACCTCCCGCGCGTGCGGATACGGTGCCCGGGGTTCGGCGAGGCTGTCGTCACCGTCGTCCCACACGATGACCAACCCGAGGTCGCACACCGGGGCGAACACCGCGCTGCGCGTCCCGATGACGAACCGCGCCCCGCCACGCAGCACCGACAGCCAGCGCCGATACCGTTGCGCGGGACCGAGTCCGGCAGACAGGGCCACCACCCGCTCGTCGGCGAGCACATCGAGGGCCGCCGCGTGCAGCTCGTCGACGTCGCGCTGATCCGGGACGATCGCGAGCACGCCGCGGCCGCTGCCCACCGTGAGCGCCCCGGCCTCCGCGAGCCGCGCCGCCCACCCTTCGCCGGGCAGCGCCTGCCACACCGCGCGGGCGGCGCGCCCGTCGGCCACCGCGCCGAGGAACTGCTCGGCGCGTGGATAGGCGCGCCAGGCGGTCAGGTCGACCGGCGGGACGACGACGGGCGGCAGCTCCTCGGCGGGCTTCTTCTCGACGTTGGCGTGCCGCGGCGGTACGGCGAGGCGCAGGACGTCGGGGCGGGTGCCGGCGTAGCGGGCGGCCACCGCGTCGACGAGCCGCCGCACATCGGGGGTCAGCACCTGCACCGGTGAGACCACCCGGTCCAGCCAGCCCAGCTGCCCGGCGTGGTCGGTCTCCGAGCGCCGTTCGAGCAGGAACGCGTCGACCAGCCGGCCGTGGAACCGCACCCGGACCCGCACCCCGGGCTGAGCGTCGTCGGAGCATTCGGCGGGCACCAGGTAGTCGAATTCCCGGTCGAGATGGGGCACCTGCAGCATCGGCAGGACACGCGCGATCGGCTCGTGTTCGGCCGGCTGCCGGGTTTTCGTCACCCGACACCTCTAGCAGACGGCGGTGACGCCCTGGGATACCACCTACTGCGAGAAGTGCTCCTTGTAGATCTGTCCGTGCACGCCGACCGTGCGGTCGACCACCTGGGAGATGGTGAAGTCACCCGCGGCCGACAGGTAGGCGTAGGCCGTGGCACGGTCCATCCCGCGGTCGCGTTCGAGATAGTCCAGGGCGTTCACGACGGCCCGGCGCATCGCGACGTCGAGATCGCTGCCCTGCCCGCCGACGGCGCCGTCCGGATCGGACAGTCCGATCGGTATCCAGGCCTGCTCGGTCTCGGCGAACGGGTAGCGGTAGGCCACGCTGGGTGCGTCGCCGGACCCTGGTTTGCACACCGTGAGCCGGAAGGTGCCGCGCAGCGAACCCTCCATCGCCGTCAGCGCCACCTCCCCGTCGCCCATGGCCATGTGGGGGTCGCCCACGTAGAACAGCGCACCCGGTGCGAACACCGGCAGGTAGAACGTCGAACCGACCCCGAGCAATTTGATGTCGATGTTCCCGCCGCCGATCGTCGGAGGGATGGAGTTGGCGTTCGGGGCGTTGAGGCCCTCGTCCTGCGCGTAGGCGACGCCCATCATCCCCATGAACGGGTTGAGCGGGAAGCGCACCGAACCGTCCGCGCCGACGGGCATGACGCCGCGGCCCTGCTCGACCGGGGTGAACACCGAGACGTCGCCCCACTTCATCGGGTCGGGATCGGACCGGCCGTCGGTCGCCGTCGGCGGCATCACCTCGGCGAGTGAGATGCCCGCGGGCGCGACCTTGCCGGGGGTGAGCGCGAGGGCGCCCTTGCCGTGCCGGCTGGAGACCACTCCGTAGGGCACCCGCGGAATCGTTTCGAGGGTCTCGATCTTCAGCACGTCGCCGGGTTCGGCGCCCTCGACGAAGATCGGTCCCGTCACCACGTGGGGGCCGTCCTTGGCGAAGTCGCGGGGAGTTCGGTTGTATTCGGCCGCAATGACTTTCGCGTCCTCGAGGACGTCGGACTCGCTGACACCGAGACCGCCGAAGTACTCGACGGGGTTGCGGCCCTGGTCTTCGAGGATTCCTTCGTGCGAGAGCGCGTCGATGGTGACGGTCTGGCCGGACCGCATCCGCAGCACCGGTGTGGCGTGCACGGTCGGGACGAAACCCCACAGCACCTGGTCCGGCAGTGACGAGAGGTAGTGGTCCCCGCTGCGGTCGCCCTGTCCCGGCTGCAGCACCGGGATCGACGAGTAGGGCAGCTCCGACGCGCTGGCCGACGGCTCGGTGCGTGAACACGCCGCGACGACCGCGGTCGCCCCGACACCGACCATTGCCGTCTGGAGGAATCCTCTGCGCCCGAAGCCGTGTGTTCCGCTCATAGCGCGACGTTAGCCACGCTACGTTTCGGCGTTGTTAGCTCAGGTTTCCCGGCGGTTTACCCATCGCGTGCACTTCGCGCCCGGCAATGCCGCCGCAAGTAGACGTGGCCATCCGGGCAAATATCTGTCTACGCGGCCGCGCGGGTGAGGTTACGATCTCTCCAGCCAATCAGTGGGCCATGCCGGCGGGAGGAAGTGGGTTGCTGTGACCGGAAGCGATGAATCGGTCCGGTTCGGCGGCGCAAACCCACTTGGCCCCGGGCGCGCCGGGCCCCAACAGGAGTCGCAGCGGGATCGGAACAATCCGCCGCCGCCGCCGCAACCTTTGCCGCAGGCGCAGGCGTGGCCGTCGCCGTATGCGTCTCCTTCCGAGGTTCCGCAACCCTCCTTCGGCGCGAACAATCAGCTCGCCCAATCTGCGATCCATTACCAGTTCGCAGGCGCTCCGCCGCCGGTTATCGCGCCGAAGGCACCACGACAGCGACGCAATCGCAAACGGATGATCTTGGGTCTCGGCGTCGTGGCCGCTGTGGTGGCGCTGGTGCTCGCTGGCATCATGGTCTTCGCCGCAGGGGAGGACTCCGGCGGCGGTTCCCCCACCGCTGGTGCTGCCGTGCGCGGCTACCTCGAGGCGCTCGCGCGAGGCGACGCCGCAGCAGCACTGTCGTTCTCCGACGCCACCGTTCCGGACAAGACGTTGCTGACAGACGGCATCCTCAAGAAACAAATCGAGAAGTATCCGATCACCGACATCCGAATTCTGAGCGACATCGGCAACACTGTTCACGTGGTGGCTGAGTTCGGCGGCAAAAAGTCCGATCAGAAAATGACGCTTCCCCAACCGGCGGAAGGCGAGGGCTGGAAGCTGGAATCGGCCGCCATGGCGGTCGACTTCGGCAAGAGCGAGCTGACCAGTGACACGATGTTGCCGTTCGTGACGGTGTTCGGACACCCCGTCCCGAAGACCGGCAAGGCGTACGCCTTTCCCGGTTGGCTCGAACTCGGTTCCTCCAATCCGAACTTCGACGTCACGCCGGTCAACGAAGAGCCGCCGTCGCTCGAGCAGATCTGGAGCATGAGTGATGTGGCGGGAGTGCACTTCGACGTCAGCACCGCCGGCGTGGAAGCGGTTCGCAACGCACTGAAGGTCATGTTCGAGAAGTGCGCGGAGTCAAAGCAGCTGGCGCCACCGGATTGCCCGCAGGACACGGGTTCGCGCGCGGATCTCGTCGACGGGACGGCGCAGTGGACCGCACCCACCGACTACGCCGACATCAGCACCGGGTTCCTCGATCCCGCCACCGGCATCGCCTCATTCGACGGCGAGGTGGAGTTCACCGTATCCGTGCAGACCACCTCCGGCCAGCCAGACCGCGGACAGATCGGCAGATACGTGTACGGAGACGCCGACCTCACGCAGAACCCGCCCACGATCAAGCTCGAAAACTAGCGCCGGCCGCCGCACCGATATGGACGTCGAATGACTCACCCGCCGTACTGGTCCGGGCCCGACCCCGACCGCACTCCTTTGCCATTCGGGAGCCCGGGGCCCGGGGCGCCGTACCCAACGCACCAAGCCTCGTACGGTCCGGGACCGGGCTACCCGGCGGGCGACGGGTTCGGCGGCCCGTATTCGCCGGGGCCGCAACCGCCGCCTCCGCCGAAGAGCCGCAGGCCGTTGATCATCACCGCATCCGCAGCCACCGCGGTGGTGCTGGTCATCGTGCTCGTCGCAGCGGTGCTGCTCAACACCGGCGACAACGGGGGCGGGGCCCCCACGGGCACCCCCGGCGAGGTGGCGCGGGCGTATCTGGAGGCGGTGTCACGCGGCGATGCGGAGGCCGCCCTCGCCATGGGCGCCTCCGAACCTGCGACCTCGGATCTGCTGACCGACGAGATCCTCAAGAGACAACTCGAACTGGCCGCGCTGCGCGATATCGAGATCCTGAGCGAGACGCCCCACAAACAGGGTGACGGAGTCGGGGTGAAGGTCAGCGCGAAGATCGGGGATCAGCGCACCGAGGGACAGATCGATGTGACCCCGGTGAACGGCGAGTGGAAGCTGGTGAGCTCTTTCGTCGACGCACAGCCGATGAGCGTCATCGACGACGAGTGGTCGGTCGGTCACGTCATGCGGATATTCGACAAGCCGCTCGACGAGTCCGGCCACTTCTACGCCTTTCCCGGCGCGGTGAGCGTGAGCACCACCAGCCCGTACATCGACGTGAACAAGCCCGCGCCACTCGGATTGGATCTCGGCGGCGTTTTCGGACAGCATCCGGAGTTCAAGTTCTCCTTGAACGAGAAGGGTCGCCCCGCCGCAGAGGAAGCGATGCGCGCGTGGATCAGCAAGTGCTACAGCCCGGTCCCGAAGACACCGGGGTGCGCCAAGCTGACCAACTTTGAACCTGAATTCGACTCGGCCACCACGCAGTTGACCGGTCCGCTGGATCTCCGCGGACTGAAGTACGAGTACAACGGCGCCTTCACCTACGTGATGGTCACCGGTACCGTCCCGGACGTACCGTTCTCCATCCGCCAGAACAGTGACGGGCAGACGGTGCCGCTCATCGTGGACCTGTCGGTGGTGAACCGAGTCGACATCTCCACGGAGCCGGCCGTCGTCAACGAGCCACCCCAGTGAATGCTGCAGAGAAGAGGAGAACGCCGTGACGGGCACCGGCGGAGACAGCAGGTTCGGCGGGTCAAACCCGATCGGCGGCGGACCCCCTCCGGCTCAGCCGGCACCCCATGGCGGAGTTCCGCGGCCGTCGACACATCAATTCGGGTATTCGGCGCCGACCCCCGGCCAGCCCGACTTCGGATGGCCCCACGGCAACTACCCCGCTGCCGGTCCTCCGCCGCCCGGACCGCCCTATCCGGCAGCGCCTCCTAAGCGCAGACGAGTATGGCTGACAGTCGGTTTGGTGACCGCGGGCATCGTCGCGCTCGTGGCGGCACTGGTCGTCGTGTTCTCTCGCGACTCGAGCTCGGCGACGGCAGGCGACGCGGTCCGGAGTTACCTCGAGGCGTTGAGCCGGGGCGACGCCGAAGAAGCGTTGTCCTACGCCGTCAACCAACCGCACGACAGGACCTTCCTGACCGACGAGGTGCTGAAGAAGCAGATCGAAGCCAACCCGATCAGCGATGTGCAGATCATCGGCTCCACGCCCGAAGGCGATGTCCACGTGCTGGCGACCTTCGGTGACGAGGCGATCGACGAGCAATTGCGTCTCAAGCAGTCCGCGGACGGCACTTGGAAGCTCGAATACGCCACGTACGCCATCGATTTTGAAAAAGACAAAGTGACCTCGAGTACATCTTTGATCGACACCACGACCTTGTTCGGCAAGCCGCTTCCCGAGTCGGGGCGTGTGAACCTCTTCCCTGGGATCGTCGACATCGGCAACTCCAATCCCAACGTCGACACGGTCTTGTTCGGATCAGTGCCCCTTTTCGGCAGTTCCATGCAGAACGGGTCCGCCGCGGTCGAATATGGCTTCGAATTCACCGACGCCGGACTCAAAGAGGCGGAGAAGCCGATCCTGGCGTTGATGGCCGAGTGCTCGAAATCCCGACAGCTCGCACCCCCCGACTGTCCCCAGAGCTACCTGCACAACCCGTTCCTCATCGACGGGACGGCGACGTGGACACCACCCACGAACACCGACGAGGTGATCGCCAGCGACCTCGGTCCCGACGGCACCTTCACCGTCAGCGGCAGTGTCGACTTCCGCCTATCAGCGCAGGCGACGAACCCGAGACTGAGCGTTCACGATCAGACCGTCACCGTGCCGATCCAGGGTGTGGGCAACCTCGCCGTGACACCGGCGACATTCGAACCCAAGAAGGGCTGACCATTGACTGCACCCCACTACGACGACGACACCGTCATGACCGCAGCCAACAGGCCGCCGGTAAACAACCGGGCACAGCCCAACGGTCAGGACATGGAGAACGCGCACCGCGCGGTGACCGCCATCGCAGCGGCCTTCGCCACCAAGGTCGTCGGCCAGGAAGACTTACGCGAAACGCTTCTCATCGGGCTGCTGACCGGTGGCCACATCCTCCTCGAAGGCGTACCCGGGCTGGCCAAGACGACCGCGGCCCGAGTGATGGCCGACGCGGTCTCCGCCCGATTCAACCGCATCCAGTGCACGCCGGACCTGCTTCCCAGCGACATCCTGGGAACGCAGATCTACGACTCCGACAGCAACTCCTTCGTCGTACAGCTCGGGCCTGTACACGCCAACATCGTGCTGCTCGACGAAATCAACCGTTCCAGCGCGAAGACCCAGAGCGCAATGCTCGAGGCCATGGAGGAGCGGCAGACCACCATCGCGGGCGAAAGCCATCCGATCCCACAGCCGTTCCTGGTCATCGCCACACAGAATCCGGTCGACCAAGAAGGGACCTATCCCTTGTCGGAGGCCCAGACCGACCGGTTCATGCTCAAGGACGTCCTCCGCTACCCCACGCCCCGTGAGGAAGCCGAGGTCATTTTCCGACTCGATGCAGGTCTGTTCGATCGCTCCGAGCCGGAACGGCCGGTGCTCAGCCTGGAGACGATGAAGATCCTGCAGCGCCTGACGCACAATGTGCATCTCGATCCTGTTCTTGTGCACTACATAAGCGAGGTGGTGCACGCGACCCGTAAGCCTTCCCAGTACCTACCGCAACACCTCGCCCGGCTCATCGAATACGGCGCAAGCCCGCGCGCGACAATCGCTTTCAGCCGGGCGACTCGCGCAGCCGCTCTGTTGGCGGGTCGAAACCACGTCTTGCCGGACGACATCCGCAATCTCGCCCACCGGGTCCTGCGACATCGGCTGATCCTCGGCTTCGAAGCCGTCAGCGCCGGAGTCAGCACAGATGACATCGTCGACGCCGTGATGCAGTCGGTACGGGTGCCCTGACTGACGCCATGGGCAGACACCTCAACCGGGCCAGAGAGCATTTCGGCAACGACACTCGCGGCATGCTCGAAGGTGGACACTACGCGATGCTGCACACCCGCAGCCTCGAACTCGACGACCTCCGGCCCTATGTGCCCGGCGACGACATCCGCGACATCGACTGGCGCGCATCAGCTCGATCCACCGAGGTCCTGGTCAAGAGGTTCGTCACCGAGAAGCACCACAAGATCCTGCTGGTGTGCAACGCCGGACGGGACATGTCAGCGCTGACACCGAGCGGAGAAGTCAAGCGCGATGTCGCCACCGCCGTGATGGGAGCCATCGGCCTGATCGCGATGCGCCGCACCGACGAAATCGGCATGGTCTACGGGGATTCCCGCGGCAGCGTCACCGTACGAAGCCGCCGCGGCGAGAACCACATCGAGGGCATGCTCGAGCAGTTCTATGTGCGTAGTCGCGGCGATGTCGCCACCAGCGGGATCGTCGCCCAGCTCGGACATGTCGCCACGAGCCATCGCCGCCGGCTGCTCCTGGCCGTCGTCTCCGACGAACCCGACCTCACCCCGGAACTCGATGCCATCGTTCGGAGCTTGACCGGGATCCACGAGATGGTGTGGCTCGCCGTCACCGACATGCCCGCCATCGGGGCTCCGCTCGGCGAACAGGAGGCCTACGACGTGGCGACCGGACGCTTCGTGCCTGACGGCGCCACACTGGGCCCGCGCGTCATGGCGGCATACCGGGCAGCGGAAAGCCGGCGCGCCGCCGATGTGGACGACTTCTTCCTCACACGTGGCATCCCCTTCGCCCGGATTGCAGCCAGCACCGAGATTCGCGGCGCCGTAGCGCGACTGGCGGAGGCGTACCGACATGCCGGGAGATGATCTGCTGCGGTTCATCGGAGGTCCGCTGCCGCCGTCGTGGTGGTGGATCGCCCTGACCGCGGTCATCGTCGCGGCCGCCGGAGCATGGGTGTCGGGGGTACTGGTGTGGACAATGCCCGTGGCCCGTTTGCGTTCACTGCCCGGCGTGCGTGGAGTGCATTCCCGTCTGATCCGCCGGCGCTTCGCCAGGGCGGTCGCGGTCACCAGCCAGGCACATCGAGATCGGACGATTTCGGCGGAGCAGGCCGTCGCGCAGTACAGCCGGACGCTGCGCACGTTCCTGTCGATGCGCACCGGCGTCAACGCCAAGTCGCTGCATCTCGGGGATCTCGCTGACGGCGAGCTGGCACGGGCCGTCCCACTTCTGCGCGCTTTCCACGACGCCCAGTTCAACGGCGACTCCCGCCTCGATGTGACGGCGCTGGGCCGATCAGCGGAGGAGTTGATTCGCACATGGAGCTGAGATGGTGGCCGTTCGCCGTCGTCGCCGCCCTACTTCTGGTCGCCGGTGGCGCTGCGGCGTGGCTGATGCCCGTGCAGCGGATGCAGCGCCAGCTTCGCCCACTGGCGCACGTCGACCGTCTGACACGGCTGCCCGAGTTCGCCCGTGTACACCGCGTTTACCTGGTGTCGATGGCCGTGACGGCCAGCCTGCTGCTGGTGGCGTTGATCGCTTCGGTAACCGCTGCGGCGCGTCCACAACATCTCGCCGCAGACAATGTCGGTTACGAGGCGGCCCATCCGCTGGACGTGATGCTATGCATCGGCCAGCCGGTGACCGATCCGACCACCGCCGATATGTTGCGCTTTTACGCAGAGCGGGCGGGCTCGTTCACCAGCCAGCAGATCGGTGTCACCTCGACCGACCTGCGGGCCATGCCGATGACACGCGATCGCACCTACGCCGAGCAGCGCCTGCGCTACTTCGCGGACCTCGCGCAGATTCAACAGGAGATCGACACGGGCGGTGATGTCTCCGTCGACGCGCGTCTGGAGCTGGCAAGAGGCATCGAGGCATTCGCCCGCCCCGTCGAGTACGTCGACTATGCCCCCACTCTGGAAGACGTTCTGGCCCTGTGCATCACCGGGTTCCCCAAGTCGGACGTGCCCAGCGACCACCGCCGGCAGCTCGTGTACCTCGGGTACTCACAGTTGCGCAGTGTCGACGACAAGCGGCCCTCGCTCTACGACAAGAACCAGGTGAAGGCGATGGCGCAGCGCGGCGGCATCCAACTCAACGCGATCTCCCGGGCCGATGTCGCTCAGAATAGTCAGCCGGGGAACGACGCACTCAGGGACCTCACCGACTCGACGGGCGGGCTGTTCACGTTGTACAACCCGGCCGGAACGGCTACGACTGACGGCGGCACCGGTCGAGTTCTGGAGACCGACCTCGACGACATCGCCGCCAACACGCCGCCGGCCGCGGTGGTCGGAGAGTCGACAACCCGCCACCTCGACTTTCCGCAGACCGCATTGTCTGTCGCCTTGGTCTCGGTCCTCCTCCTGTCGGTGTCGCTGTTGGGGTTGCGGCGATGACCTTCCTTCCCGTTCTGCCGGCGAGCCTCCTCGCTCTGTTCATCGGAATCATCGTCGTGGTGCGCGTCGCCAATCTCTACCGCCTTTTGACTCGCACCGCACCGGGCCGCTACCGGTACGTCGTGCTCCGATGGTCGGGGTTGACGTTCGCCGCGCTGCTGTTGGCGCTCGCGGCATTTCGACCCGGCCTCCTGGGGGACGGCGACCAACGACCGGCGACCGCGGAGTCCGCAGAGTACGTTTCGGACATCAACCTCTTCCTCGTCGTCGACCGGTCGGTCACCTCGCGCATCCCCGACTATGGTGACGGCGAGGCGAGGATGGCCGGCATCCGCGATGACATCGCCGCTCTGCTCAAGGAGTACCGGGGCGCCCGGGTTGGGCTCATCGGGTTCGCCACCGAGGCGTCGGTGAATTGGCCGCTGTCCCAAGACGAGTGGAGCTTTCAGGCCTATCTCAAGAACCTCTCGGCGTACGCGCTGACCCCTTACGACGCGTTCTCGTTCATCGATCCGACGGCGGCAGCGGGGGTACTGAGCCAGCAGCTCGAAGTAGCGAAAGTCAACTACCCGAGAGCGAAGAACCTGGTGTTCTACTTCGGTGACGGCGCCGTCGGAACGGAGGTCGAGCCGCGGCCGTTCGAGGTACCCACCGATCTCTTCGCCGGTGGCGCTGTTCTGGGCTACGGCACGGTCGCTGGTGGTCCTATTCCGCACAGCTTCGCCAACGGGCGTAAGAACTATCTGGGCGATCCCGCCACCGGCGTGATCGTCCGGTCAGGACTCGACGAGCCGCGCCTGCGCGGCATCGCCGAGGCGATGGACGTGCCGTACTTCCACCGCGAGGCGCGCCAGTCGATCACTCCGGTGCTGCCCGCGGTGAACTCGTCGTTCATGTCGGACACCATCGAGCCCACCGGTGACGATCCGCTGATCGGGCGCACGGAACTGTATTGGATGTTCGCCCTCATCGCCACCGCACTGCTGCTTGTGGAAGCTATCCTCACGGTTCGGGAGTACCGGCGAAACCGGATGTCACGCACCGATTTCAGCGCCCGGGACGCACTGCGATGATGCTGCGCAGAGAGCCGATGAGCGGGATTATGCCCCGCATGCGTCGTCGCGTCGCCGCGTGGTGGAGCCCACTCAGCACCCGGGTGCGCACCCGTCGTCGCCTCCTGGTCCTGTCCACCCCCGTCCTGATCCTCGCCGCGCTTGCGGTGACCGTCATCATCAGGTTCGTCGTCGTGGGACAGGCGGCCGTCCACGCATTCAACGACCACGACATCGCCGCGCTCCGCGAGAGCGTGGAGACGCTCAGCGTGTTCGGCATGATGGACCCCGCAGCCGTCCGGTTCGCCGAAGGGGACGCGCTCGTTCTGGAGGGCAGGCTCGTCGAGGCCGAAGCCCGATTCGCCGACGCACTGAATCACAGCGACACCGAGTCCTCCTGCGCTATACGGGTGAATCTTGAACTCGTCCGAGAAACGCTCGCAGACCTCGCCGTACGCACGGGTCGTCGCAGCGAGGCCGAAGCCCTCTACACCACTGCGGCAACCCTCGTCGATGACGCCCCGCGGGGCTGCTTCGCGGATAGCCGTGATCCCATCGAGGAACGCCGCGCGGTCCTGGACGACACCCTTGACCGGTTGGACCGAAAGTTGGCCGCAGTGCGCCAGCCGCCTCCGCCTCCGCCTTCGGCGGTCGCGAGCGCCACACCCGCACCGCCGCCCGCACCGGGAGCGCCGCCGCAGCCGGGCGTTCCCGCACCGCAACCACCCCAATTGCCCCCGATCGGCGAGCCGGGCTCCCCCGGGCAAGAAGCGATTCCCCCACCTCCCCTGCCGG
>JBNMQY010000055.1:0-29404 GCA_050205415.1 Mycolicibacterium litorale | reverse complement strand
GCAGCCGGTCGAACGGCCGATTCCGCGGCCGGTCCCGCGTCCCGGCGCCCCCCGGCCCGGCACGCCGCGCCCGGGCATGTCGCCCAACAACATGCCGCCGCGTCCGGCAGGCCCCCGTCCGGGTGCCCCCGCCGGCCGTCCCGGCGGTCCGCGCCCCGGCCCCGGTGGTCGCGGGCCGGGTGGCGGCGGTCGTCCCGGTGGCGCCGGCGGCGGTGGCGGTAACTACCGCGGCGGCGGCGCCGGTGGCGGCGGCGGTGCCGGTGGTGCTGCTGCCGGCGGTTTCAGAGGTCGTCCCGGTGGCGGTGGCCGGCCCGGACAGCGCGGTGGCGCTGCCGGCGCGTTCGGTCGTCCCGGCGGTGCCCCGAAGCGCGGTCGCAAGTCGAAGCGGGCGAAACGCGCCGAATACGAGAACATGCAGGCCCCGGTCGTCGGTGGCGTGCGGTTGCCGCACGGCAACGGCGAGACCATCCGGCTGGCCCGCGGTGCGTCGCTGTCGGACTTCGCCGAGAAGATCAACGCCAACCCGGCCTCGCTGGTGCAGGCGCTGTTCAACCTCGGTGAGATGGTCACCGCGACCCAGTCGGTCAACGACGAGACCCTCGAGCTGCTCGGCAGCGAGATGAACTACGTCGTGCAGGTCGTGTCCCCGGAGGACGAGGACCGCGAGCTGCTGCAGTCGTTCGACCTCACCTACGGCGAGGACGAGGGCGGCGAAGACGATCTCGAGTTCCGTCCGCCGGTCGTCACCGTCATGGGCCATGTCGACCACGGCAAGACCCGACTGCTGGACACGATCCGCAACGCCACGGTCCGCGAGGGCGAGGCCGGCGGCATCACCCAGCACATCGGTGCCTACCAGGTCACCGTCGACCTCGACGGCAACGAGCGGCCGATCACGTTCATCGACACCCCCGGTCACGAGGCGTTCACCGCCATGCGTGCCCGCGGTGCGAAGGCCACCGACATCGCGATCCTGGTGGTCGCCGCCGACGACGGCGTGATGCCGCAGACGGTGGAGGCGGTCAACCACGCGCAGGCCGCCGACGTGCCGATCGTGGTCGCGGTCAACAAGATCGACAAGGAAGGCGCCGATCCGGCCAAGATCCGCGGTCAGCTGACCGAGTACGGACTGGTTCCCGAGGAGTACGGCGGCGACACGATGTTCGTCGACATCTCCGCGAAGGCCGGCACCAACATCGAGGCGCTGCTCGAAGCGGTCATCCTGACCGCCGACGCATCGCTGGACCTGCGGGCCAACCCCGACATGGAGGCCCAGGGTGTCGCGATCGAGGCACACCTCGACCGTGGCCGCGGTCCGGTGGCGACCGTGCTCATCCAGCGCGGCACGCTGCGGGTCGGCGACTCGGTGGTGGCCGGCGACGCCTACGGACGCGTCCGCCGCATGGTCGACGAGCACGGCGAGGACGTCGAGGCGGCGCTGCCGTCGCGGCCGGTCCAGGTCATCGGCTTCACGTCGGTGCCGGGTGCCGGTGACAACTTCCTGGTCGTCGACGAGGACCGCATCGCCCGGCAGATCGCCGACCGGCGCAGTGCGCGCAAGCGCAACGCGCTGGCCGCCCGCAGCCGCAAGCGCATCAGCCTCGAGGACCTGGATTCGGCGCTGAAGGAAACCAGCCAGCTGAACCTGATCCTCAAGGGCGACAACGCCGGTACGGTCGAGGCGCTCGAGGAGGCCCTGCTCGGCATCCAGGTCGACGACGAGGTGGAGCTGCGCGTCATCGACCGCGGTGTCGGTGGCGTCACCGAGACCAACGTCAACCTGGCGTCGGCGTCGGACGCGATCATCATCGGGTTCAACGTCCGCGCCGAAGGCAAGGCCACCGAGCTGGCCAACCGCGAAGGTGTGGAGATCCGGTACTACTCGGTGATCTACCAGGCCATCGACGAGATCGAGAGCGCGCTCAAGGGCATGCTCAAGCCGATCTACGAGGAGCGTGAGCTCGGCCGCGCCGAGATCCGCGCGATCTTCCGGTCGTCGAAGGTCGGCAACATCGCCGGCTGCCTGGTCCAGTCGGGCATCATGCGGCGCAACGCCAAGGCACGCCTGCTGCGCGACAACGTCGTGGTGGCCGAGAACCTCACGGTGTCCTCGCTCAAGCGGGAGAAGGACGACGCCACCGAGGTACGCGAGGGCTACGAGTGTGGTTTGACGCTGACGTACTCGGATATCAAAGAGGGCGACATCATCGAGACGTACGAACTGGTGGAGAAGGCGAGGACATAACGTATGGCTGACGAGCGCTCGCGCGAGGAGTATCGTGCCTGACCCAGCACGAGCGAAGCGGTTGGCCAAGCGCATCTCCACCATCGTCGCCACGGCGATCGAGTACGAGATCAAGGATCCGCGGCTGGCCGGTGTGACGATCACCGACGCCAAGGTGACCAACGATCTGCACGACGCGACGCTGTACTACACGGTGCTCGGCCGCAGCCTCGACGAGGAGCCCGATTACGTCGGGGCGGCGGCCGCGCTGGACAAGGCCAAGGGCGTGTTGCGCACCAAGGTGGGCGCCGGGACCGGGGTGCGGTTCACCCCGACCCTGGCGTTCGTCCGCGACACCGTGCCCGACGCCGCGCACCGGATGGAAGAGCTGCTGGCCCGGGCACGCGCCGCAGATGAGGATTTGGCGAGAGTTCGTCAGGGTGCCAAGCACGCAGGGGACGCTGACCCGTACCGTGTGAGTGGGGCGGAGGACGAAGCCGGGGGGTCTGGAGAATTCCAGGCCGAGTTCGACGCTGAGGACACCGGTGACCGCAATCGACAAGACGACTGACGTACCTGCCGGCGCGCGGATCGACGCGTACCGGGCGGCCGACATGCTGGCCGCGGCTGCGACAGTCAGCGTCATCTGCCATGTCTATCCGGACGCCGACACGATCGGCGCCGGGCTGGCGCTGGCATTGGTGCTCGACCACGCCGGTAAGGGTGTCGAGGTCAGTTTCGCGGCGCCCGCGACGCTGCCCGAGTCCTTGCAGTCGCTGCCCGGTGGACACCTGCTGGTCCCGCCGGAGGCGATGCGCGATGACGCGGACCTGGTTGTCACCGTGGATATTCCGAGCCTCAACCGGCTCGGTGCACTGCGCGAGTTGGCTACGTCGGGGCGTCGGGTGCTGGTGATCGACCACCATGCGTCCAACGAATTGTTCGGCACCGCCAACTACGTCGACCCGTCGGCGGACTCCACCACCATGCTCGTCGCCGAACTGCTCGACGCGTGGAACAAGCCGATCGACCTCGGCGTCGCCCACTGTCTGTACGCCGGGCTGACCACCGACACCGGCTCGTTCCGGTGGGCCAGCGCCCGCGCGCACCGGCTGGCCGCGCGGCTGGTCGACCTCGGCGTGGACAACGCCTCGATCAGCCGGACGCTGCTCGACACCCACCCGTTCGCCTGGCTGCCGATGCTCTCGCGCGTGCTGGCCTCGGCCCGCCTGATTCCCGACGCGCTCGACGGACGCGGCCTGGTGTACGCGGTGGTGGCCCACGAGGAGTTGGTCGACGCGCGGCCCGAAGAGGTCGAGAGCATCGTCGACATCGTGCGCACCACGCAGCAGGCCGAAGTGGCGGCGGTGTTCAAAGAACTCGAACCGCAGAAGTGGTCGGTGTCCATGCGCGCGAAGTCGATCGATCTGACGTCGGTCGCGAGTGCGTTCGGCGGCGGCGGCCACCGGCTGGCGGCGGGATATTCGGCCAGCGGAACGGCCGGCGACGTGGTGGCGGCCCTGCGCGCGGCACTTGGCTGAGCCCGACGGCGCCCCGCCCGTCGAACCGGCGACCGGCCGGCGCATCGCGGCATTGGCGTTCCCGGCCTTGGGCGTACTCGCGGCCGAACCGGTGTACCTCTTGTTCGACCTGGCGGTCGTCGGTCGGCTCGGTGCGCTCAGCCTCGCCGGTCTGGCGATCGGTGCGCTGGTCATGGGGGTGCTCAGCGCGCAGCTGACGTTCCTGTCGTACGGCACGACGGCGCGTGCGGCCCGGTTCTACGGCGCGGGCGACCGCACGGCCGCGGTGGCCGAGGGCGTGCAGGCCACGTGGCTGGCGCTGGCCATCGGCACGACGATCGTGGTCGCCGTCCAGGCGACGGCGGTGCCGTTGGTGTCCGCGCTGGCCGGCTCCGAGGAGATCGCCGCCGCCGCGCTGCCGTGGGTCCGCATCGCCAGCCTCGCGGTGCCCGCGATCCTGATAGCCGCTGCTGGCAACGGGTGGATGCGCGGAGTGCAGGACACCGTGCGCCCGCTGCGCTACGTCGTCTTCGGCTTCGCGGTGTCGGCTGTGCTGTGTCCGCTGCTCGTCTACGGGTGGGCCGGAGCGCCCAGGCTGGGACTGGCCGGTTCAGCTTTGGCCAACATCGTCGGGCAGTGGCTGGCCGCGGCGCTGTTCTGCCGGGCGCTGATCGTCGAGCGGGTGCCGCTGCGGATGCAGCCGTCGGTGCTGCGGGCCCAGGTGGTGATGGGGCGCGATCTGGTGCTGCGCACCGTGGCGTTCCAGGCCTGCTTCGTCTCGGCCGGTGCGGTGGCCGCACGGTTCGGCGCGGCCGCCGTCGCCGCCCATCAGGTCGTGCTGCAGCTGTGGAATTTCCTTGCGCTGGTACTGGACTCGCTGGCCATTGCGGCCCAGTCGCTGGTCGGGGCGGCGCTGGGAGCCGGGCATCTCCCGCACGCGAAGTCGGTGGCGTGGCGGGTGACCATCTTCTCCACGGTGGCGGCCGGGCTGCTGGCGGCGGTGTTCGCCGTCGGCTCGTCGGTGTTGCCGGGGGTGTTCACCAGCGACCGCTCGGTGCTCGACGAGATCGGGGTGCCGTGGTGGTTCCTGGTCGCGCAGCTGCCCGTCGCCGGGGTGGTGTTCGCGCTGGACGGGGTGCTGCTCGGCGCGGGGGACGCCAAGTTCATGCGCAATGCGACGCTGATCAGCGCGCTGATCGGGTTCCTCCCGTTGATCTGGCTGTCGTTGGCGTTCGGGTGGGGGCTGCTCGGGATCTGGGCCGGGCTGTCCTCGTTCATGGTGTTGCGCCTGGTGTTCGTCGGCTGGCGGGCGCTGTCGGGACGCTGGCTGGTGCCGGGTACGTCACGACACTGACGGGCGGACGCCGCGAACGGCCCAGGCGGCTCGGCGCCCGCGCGGGTGTCCGGTCACACGCGCATCGGTCAAGCCGGCCGATTTGCACAGTGCGGCAAACGTTTCGGCCTGCCCCGCGGTCCAGCCGTGGCTGGCGAGTCCGGTGGCGCCGGGCTGCACCTGACGTTCCACGACGAGCAGCTGTCCGCCCGGAGACAGCACGCGGTGGATCTCGCTCAGCGCTGCGCCGACGTCGGGCCAGTGGTGCACCGTGGCCAGCGCCCACACGACCGTCGCGGACGCATCGGGCACGGGCAGCGCCTCCGCGCCGCCCCGCACGAACGTCACCGGTGTGCGACGGCGGGTCACCGCCCGCGCCACGCGGACCATGGCCGCAGACGGGTCGACCCCGGTGACCCGGGCACCCCGGCGGGCCGCGAGCCGGGCGGCGGTCCCGGGACCGCATCCGACGTCGACGACACGGTCGTCGGCCGATACCGCAATGAGATCGGCGGCGAGGCGGGCGTTGCCACGCCCGGTGAGCAGGAAGACGACGGCGAACAGGACGCCGGTGAGGCCGGCGAAGCCGGGGTGGCCGGCATGGTGGTTCACCACGGTGGCGGGTTCGGTCATGAATCCGACCTTGCCGGTTCAAGCCCGGTTGAAGTCAAATGGCCGGATGGAGGCGATTCCGATCGGCGAGGCGGCGGCCAAGCTGAAGATGTCGACGTCGGCGTTGCGCTACTACGACGACCGCGGTCTGGTGCACCCGCAGGGGCGGCGGTCGGGGCGGCGGATGTACGGGCCCGACGAGCTGCGCAGGCTGGCGTTGCTCAAGATCGTCCACGGGCTGGGGCTGCCGCTCGACACCGCGGTGGCGGTGCTCGACGCACCGAGTGAGCAGTGGCGGCAGACGGTGCGCGACCAGATCGCGGAGCTGGACCGGGTGATCGCCAGGGCGCGGGGTGCCCAGCGGTTCCTCACGAATGCGCTGGAATGTCCGACCGACCACCCCGCCCGGGAGTGTCCGACGATGACCGGCGCACTGGACCGTCTCGTCGAGGGGATGAGCATCGAGGAGCTCGCCGCCGAACACGCCCGCTGACCGCGGGAACTCAGTCGGCCGCGGTCGAACTGCCGAGCAGATCGCGCACCCGGTTGGCGACGCTGATGAACTCGGGGCGCTCCATCGTCTCGGCGTAGTTGCGCTCGGCGGGCAGGTCGACGTCGATCGTCTCGACGATGCGGCCCGGTCGCGGGCTCATCACCACCACCCGGTTGGCGAGGTAGACCGCCTCGGCGACCGAGTGCGTCACCAGCACCACGGTGGTGCCCGTCTCCCGCCAGATGCGGTGCAGTTCGACGTTCATCTTCTCGCGCGTCAGCGCGTCGAGCGCGCCGAACGGCTCGTCCATGAGCAGCACACCCGGCTCGTGCAGCAGCGCCCGGCACAGCGAAACCCGTTGCTGCATACCGCCCGAGAGCTCGTGCGGTAGCGCGTTCTCGAATCCGGTGAGCCCGGTCATCTCGATGAGGTGGTCGCAGCGCTTCGCCGCGGCCTGCCGGGACATGCCGCGCATCTCGGCCTGCAGCAGGATGTTGCGGCGCACCGACCGCCATTCGAGCAGTGCGGCCCGCTGGAACACGTAACCGATCTCGCGCTGCGGGCCCTTCACGCTCTTGCCGCGCAACCGGACTTCTCCGGAGGTGGAGTCGGTCAGCCCGGCGACGACTTTCAGCAGGGTGGATTTGCCGCAACCCGACGGCCCGGCGATCGAGACGAACTCACCGTCGGCGACGCGCACGTCGATGTCGTCGAGCGCGGTCGTCGTCGCCCGTTTGGACGAGAACGTCACGGTGAGGTTCTCGATCGTGATGGCGTCTTCGGTCACGGTGGTCCTGGGTGCGGTCATGGTCGCGGTGGCCATCGTTGCTCCTACTGCTCGGCCTGGGGAGCGAACGACGAATCCCAGTATTCCGCCGGGTCTTTCGCCGTCTCGAGCAACCCCGCATCGGTGAGGGTGGTGATGGTGGTCGTCCAGTCTTCCTTCGCATTGCTGCCCGGCGCCTGACCAGTCGTGGCGGCGGTGGTGAGCAGCGGAATGGTCTGCTGCCACTGCTGGAGCAGGACCTCGCGCGGCGGCATCTGCGGATCCTTGCCGGCCATCGCATCCACCGCGGCCTCCGGGTTCTCGGTGGCGGCGACGAAGGCCTCACTGGTCGCGTCGACCATCTTCTGGACGAGCTCCGAATTGTCGGCGATCGTCGACTCGTTGGCGATCAGCCCGTTGCTGTAGAAGTTCAGCCCGGCGTCGGAGTACTTGAGGTAGCGCACTTCCCGGCCGCTCTTGTTCGCGATGGTCGGGCCCTGGTCGTGGGCGAAGCCGATCAGGCCGTCGACGCGGCCCGAGAGCATCGCGGCCATCTTGCCCGCGGCGTCGAGGCTCTGCTGGGTCACCTCACCCTGCGGGACGCCGACCTTGTCGAGGAAGATCGGGAACGTGGTGGTGGGGGCATCGCCGGCGGATACGGCGATGGTGCGCCCGACGAGGTCCTTGGGAGTGTTGATCCCGGAGTCGGCGAACACCTGGACGGCGGACGGGGTGGTCTGGAGGAACACACCGGTGCTCCTCACCTCCACGCCCTTGTCGATGTTGCTGAGCACCGCCGGGGTGTCGGCCCAGCCGAAGTCGACCTGCTGTGACCCGACGGCCTGGACGGTCTTGGTGGAGCCCTGCCCGGCGTCGATCTGGAGGTCGATGCCGTGCTTGTCGAAGATGCCCTCCTGCACGCCGTAGTAGAAGGGTGCGTGCTCGCCGTACGGGTACCAGTTGAGCATCAGGGTGGCGGAGTTCGCCGAACCGTCTGCGGCAGGGGTGTTCTCGCTGCTGCCGCCCCCACCGCAGGCGGCCAGGGTCAGTGCTGCGGTGGTGGCGGCGGCCGCGACGGTGGCGCGGCGGCGGAAAGTTGTCATGGGTCTATCTCCTCATCGAAATTCGGGGGTGAGATCCGGTCTAGACGGCGGTGCTGGCGGAGTTGACGACGCGGCGCGACGAATGCCATGGGATGAGCAGCTTCTCGGCGATCTCGATGATCGCGAACAGCACGATGCCCAGCGCCGACATGATTAGCAGGGCGGCGAAGAGCATTGCGGTGTCGACGTTTCCGTTGGCCTGCAGGATGACGTAACCGAGACCCTCGTTGGCGCCGACGAATTCGCCGACCACGGCGCCGGTGACCGCCAGGGTGGCAGCCACCTTCAGCCCCGACATCAACTGGGGCAGCGACGCGGGGAACCGGATCTTCATGAAGGTCTTGAGTCTGCTCGCGCCCATGGTGGAGGTGAGTTCGAGGATCTCGGGATCGACCGAGCGCAGTCCGGCCAGACCCGAGATGACGATCGGGAAGAACGCCATCAACACCGCCACCAGGATCTTGGGCGACGGACCGAAGCCGAGCCACACGATGAACAGCGGGGCGATCGCGATCTTCGGGACCACCTGGGCGAACAGGATCAGCGGGTACACCGTCTTCTCCAGGCTCGCCGAGTAGATCATCATCACCGCGACCAACTCGCCGACCACCGCGGCGATGACGAATCCGATGACCGTCTCCCACGTGGTCACCCAGGTGTTCTGCGCGAGGTAGGCGGCGTTCTCCTGGGCCGTGCGCCAGGTGTCGCCCGGCGAGGGCAGGATGTAGGGCGCCACGAGTTCAGCCGCCGTGACGGCGTACCAACCGGCCAGCAGTGCTATGACCAGTGCCACCGGACGCCACAGGCCGGCGGCCGCGCGTCGCGGGTGGAAGCTCGGCCACCGCAGCGGTGACCGCCGTGAGGTCGAGGGATCCGGTGGTGAGCCGTTGCCCCCGGTGGGGCGAACGCCGGCAGATGCCGTTACCGCCATGGAGAGTCCTAAGTTCGCAGTGGCTCGGGTGTTAGAGCCCGAGTGGGAATGCGCTTTCCGAAGCGACCCCGACGGTACCGTGACGCAGCGCACAGTGTCAACGTTCTCGTGGTTCGCGTCGCTTCGAGCCGGTGGGGACTGGCTCAGGGCAGCCGGGTGCTGTCGCGCAGCACGACGTCGCCCGGGACCTTTTCGTGCAGGTCATCGGCGTCGGTGTCGAGGCACAGCGCGAGTTCGACCGCGCGTGCGCCGATGTGCTCGAGCGGCAGGACCACAGTGGACAGGCTGGGTGTGTGATCGCGCAGGGTGGGGATGTCGTCGAACCCGGCGACGCAGACGTCACGCGGTACGCACAGACCCAGTTCCCGCCATGCCGCGATGGCGCCGATCGCCATGACGTCGGTGACGGCGAACGCGCACACCGGCGCCGCCCCGCTGTCGGCGCGCAGGTCGAGGGCGGCGACCAGCCGGCGCGCCGCCGAGTACCCGCCGTCGCGGGTGAAGTCTCCCGACACCTCGACCAGCGGGGTCAGGCCTCGCCGGCCGAGTGCCTCGACGAATCCGTTGCGCCGGTCGACCGCCGTGCGGATGCTGCCGGGGCCGGCGATCACGGCGAACTGGGTGTGTCCGGCGTCGACCAGCGCGTCGGCCAGCTGCCCTGCGCCAGCGTGGTTTTCGGGCTCCACGGCACCACCGACGGCCAGCGGTTGCCCGATGACGACGACGCGGCCGCCGTTGTCCCGGTAGCGCCCGAACTCCGCCTCCAGCTCACGGTCCAGGTTGCCGCTCTGACGCGATCCGGCCAGCACGATGGCGTCCGCGCGGTGGGCGATGAACGTGCTGACCGCCTCCCGCTCGATGTCGAAGTCGCGGTCGGTGCTGGCCAGCAGCATCTGTTTGCGCGCGGTCCGCGCGGCCGACTGCACGCCGCGGGCGATCGAGGAGAAGTAGGGGTCGGCGATGTCGTGTACCACCAGGCCCAACAGACCGGTCGACGCCCGCGCGAGCGCCTGGGCCTGGGCGTTCGGGACATATCCGAGTTCGCGGGCGGCGGCGCGCACGCGGTCGGCGACACCCTCGCCGGGAATCCTGGACGATCCGTTGAGCACGCGCGACGCCGTCGCCTGCGACACGCCCGCCCGGGCGGCCACATCCTGCAGTCTCACCGCAACCATCGCCGTCTCTCCTCTGTCCGCCGCCGACGGCCCCGGTAGGCCGGGGTTGACCGGACGGTGTGGCACAGCTTACCGTGGAAAGCGCATTCCGAAGTGCTGACACCGCGCGACGCCCACACGCGTCCCGTCGGTGCCGATCCACGACAGCACTCACCGGCCCGCCGACAGGGCGCCGGCCCACAGACAAGGAATCCCGATGGCATCCACTCCTGGCTCTTCCGGCCGCCGCACCCTGCGCGTCGCCATGAACGGTGTGACGGGGCGCATGGGCTACCGCCAGCACCTGGTCCGCTCGATCCTGCCGTTGCGCGACACCGGCCTGTTGCTCGAGGACGGCACCCGCGTCGACGTGGAGCCCATCCTGGTCGGCCGCAACGCGGACAAACTGGCCGACCTCGCCGCCGAACACGGCGTCGAGCAGTGGACGACCGACACGGCGTCGGTGATCGCGGACCCGACCGTCGACGTGTACTTCGACGCCCAGGTGACGTCGCGGCGCGTCGAGGCTCTCTCGGCGGCCATCAAGGCAGGCAAGCACGTCTACACCGAGAAACCCACCGCTGAAACACTCAGCGAGGCAATCGAACTCGCGCGCATGGCGGAGAACGCTGGAATCGTGGCGGGCGTCGTCCACGACAAGCTGTACCTGCCCGGACTGGTCAAGCTGCGCCGCCTGGTCGACGAGGGATTCTTCGGGCGCATCCTGTCGATGCGGGGCGAGTTCGGCTACTGGGTGTTCGAAGGTGACTCGCAACCAGCCCAGCGGCCGAGCTGGAACTATCGCGCGGAGGCCGGCGGTGGAATCACCGTCGACATGTTCTGCCACTGGAACTACGTGATGGAGGCACTGCTCGGCCCCGTGCAAGCCGTCACCGCGCGGTCGGTCACGCACATCCCGACCCGCTGGGACGAGGCGCACCAGCCCTACGACGCGACGGCCGACGACGCCGCGTACGGGATCTTCGAGATCGAGGGCGGCGTCATCGCTCAGATCAACTCCTCGTGGGCGGTGCGGGTGTACCGCGACGAACTGGTCGAATTCCAGATCGACGGCACCCACGGGTCGGCGGTCGCCGGGCTGCGTCGCTGCGTGGCGCAGCAACGCGCGCACACGCCGAAACCGGTGTGGAACCCTGACCTCCCGGTCACGGAGAAGTTCCGCGACCAGTGGCTGGACGTACCGGCCAACGCCGACCTCGACAACGGGTTCAAGCTGCAGTGGGAGGAGTTCCTGCGCGACGCGGTCGCCGGGCGGCCGCACCGGTTCGGCCTGCTGTCCGCCGCGCGCGGAGTCCAGCTCGCCGAACTCGGCCTGCGCAGCTCCGCCGAGGGCCGTCGCCTCGAGGTGCCGGAGATCGCGCTGTGACCACCACGTCCCAGCACCTGACGGACGCCACGGTGCTGCTGCCCGTCGGGGCAGACCTCCGCACCCATCGGCTGAGTGAGCCGGGCCCGTGGCGCCGGCCGCAACGGCCGATCGAATCGCGGATCGCCTATGCCGCAGCGCATGTGGTGCCCCGAACGCTGGGTGACACCAGCCCCGGCGCCCCCGCTGATCTCGACTGGGACACCACCCTGGCCTACCGCCACGAACTGTGGTCCTACGGGCTCGGGGTGGCCGACGCGATGGACACCGCCCAGCGGGGGATGGGCCTTGACTGGCCCGCCACCCGCGAACTGATCCGCCGCAGCGGCCGGGAGGCCGCCACCGTCGGCGGCCGGCTGGCGTGCGGCGCCGGGACCGATCAGCTCGATCCGGGAGACATCCCCGCGGGAGCCCGCGGCCTGGCCGCGATCACCGACGCCTACCGCGAACAGATCGACGTGGTGCGCGACGCCGGCGCGAACGTCATCCTCATGGCGTCACGCGCACTGGCGAACGTGGCCACCTCGCCGGCCGACTACCTGGCGGTGTACGGCACGCTGCTCGCCGAGGCCGACCGCCCGCTGATCCTGCACTGGCTGGGGGAGATGTTCGACCCCGCGCTGCGCGGATACTGGGGCGCGACTGACATCGCCCGCGCCACCGAGACCTTCAGGGAACTGATCGCCACCCACGCCGACAAGATCGATGGCGTCAAGGTGTCGCTGCTCGACGCCGACCACGAGGTGGCGCTGCGTCGCGCGCTGCCGGAGGGAGTCCGTCTCTATACCGGTGACGACTTCAACTATCCCGAGTTGATCGTCGGCGACGGCTTCGAGGGCAGGGACCACTCCGACGCACTGCTCGGCATCTTCGCGGCGATCTACCCCGCGGCGTCGACGGCACTGCAGCTCCTCGACACCGGAGATGCGCTGCGCGCGAAGGAGATCCTGGAATCCACCCGGGCGCTGGGCAGACACATCTTCGCCGCGCCGACGTACTACTACAAGACCGGTATCGCGTTCCTGTCCTGGCTCAACGGCCGGCAGGGCGGGTTCACGATGGTCGGCGGCCTCGCGTCCGGGCGGTCGGTCACCCATCTGTGCGAGGTGTTCGTGCTGGCCGACCGGGCGGGGCTGCTCACCGATCCGCACCTGGCCGCCCACCGGATGCGCACCTTCCTCGCGGTGAACGGAGTCGGCTGATGACCGACAGGTTCGCCCGGCTCTCACTCAACACGATGACCACCAAGCGGTGGACCCTGCGGGAGGCTGTCGAGACCACGGCGGCGGCCGGACTGTCCGCCATCGGCCCGTGGCGCGACCGGGTCGCGGAGGCCGGTGTCGACGCGGCCGCGAAGATGGTGCGCGACAACGGGTTACGGGTGTCCAGCCTGTGTCGCGGGGGATTCCTGACCGGCGTCGGGGACGAGTCGGCAGCACTCGACGACAATCGCCGGGCCATCGACGAGGCGGCCACCCTCGGGGCGCCCGAACTGGTGATCGTGGCGGGCGGACTTCCCGACCGCGACCTGCCGGGTGCGCGGGCCCGGCTGGCCGATCGGCTCGCCCGCCTGGTGCCCTACGCGGCCGAACGCGACGTCCGCCTGGCGCTGGAACCGCTGCACCCGATGTTCTGCGCCGACCGCGCGGTCATCTCCACCCTCGGCCAGGCCCTCGACCTCGCCGCGCCGCACCCCGCGCGGACCGTGGGCGTCGTCGTCGACACGTTCCACATCTGGTGGGATCCCGCCCTGGCCGAGCACATCGCGACTGCGGGCGCGCAAGGGCGGATCAGCGCCTTCCAGATCTGCGACTGGCTGGTGCCGATGACGCCGGATCCGCTGGTGTCGCGCGGCATGATGGGCGACGGTGTGATCGACTTCGGGGCCATCGCGGCGATGGTGCGCGACGCCGGCTACACGGGAGACGTCGAGGTCGAGATCTTCAACGAAACTGTTTGGGCCACAGATGGATCCGTTGTCCTGGACGTGATGAAACAGCGCTACCGCGATCTCGTGCTGCCCGCGCTGACGGCCTAACGCACCTGCGCGCGGCCCCGCTCGAAGACCGAGGCCCGGCTCGCGGCGATGTCGTCGCCGGTCGCCGACGCCATCCACCGGCGCGCCGCGTCGGCCTCCAGCCACAGCGCCGCACCGGTCTGTGATTCGTCGATGCGGTGGTAGGACTCCAGCAGCGCGCGCACCGCGCGTTGGTTGTTGCCCACGATCGACGCGGCGACCGCTCGCGCCGTCGGCAGCAGGTCTGCATGCGGGACGACCTCGGTGACCAGCCCGGCCCGCAACGCGTCGGCCGCCGACAGGTAGTCACCGGTCAGGCTCATCCGCCGGGCCATACCGACGCCCACCTTCTGCGGCAACCGCACCGACAGCCCCCACGTCGGAAGCAGGCCGACCCTGGCGTGCGTGTCGGCGAACCGGGCGTGCTCGGAGGCGATCAAGATGTCGCAGTAGAGCGCGATTTCCAGACCGCCGGTCACCGCGGGCCCGTTGACCGCCCCGATCACCGGCTTCGTCATCGACGGCCACTTCGGCGAGATGTCGGGTAGTTCGGTGGTGTCGCCGAGTTCCTTGAGGTCGAGGCCCGCGCAGAACACCGGGTCGGCGCCGGTCACGATCACCACGTCGACGGCGTCGTCGGCTTCCGCGTCCCGCAGGGCGCGGAAGAACGCCTCGCGCAACGCCGCGGACAGGGCGTTGCGGGACTGCGGGCGGTTGAGGGTGAGGGTGCGGACCCGGTCGGTGGTGTCGATCGCCAGAACGTCAGTGGTCTCAGCGTTGCTCATGGTGCTAGACGCTAGCCTTCGCGCCTATCGTGGCTGGCATGTGCCGAAACATCACCGAGCTGCGCGGCCTCGAGCCGGCGGCGACGGCTGAGGAGATCGAGGCCGCCGCCCGGCAGTACATCCGCAAGGTCAGCGGGGTCACCCGCCCCACGGCGGCCAACGCCGACGCGTTCGAGGCGGCCGTCGCCGAGGTCGCCGCGACCACGACCCGGTTGCTGTCCCAGCTGCCTCCGCGCCGCCAACCGCCGAAGAGCGTTCCGCCGCTGCGCCGTCCGGAAGTGCGGGCCAGGCTGAACCTCGCGTGAGCACACCGGCGCTCAAGGAGTGGAGTGCCGCCGTGCACGCCATGCTCGACGGCAGGCAGACGGTGCTGCTGCGCAAGGGCGGTATCGGCGAGAAGCGGTTCCACCTCGACGCCGATCGGTTCCTGCTGTTCCCGACCGTCGCCCACAGTCACGCCGAACGGGTGCGCCCGGACCACCGGGATCTGCTCGAACCGGCGGCGGCCGACAGCACCGAGGCCGCGCTGACACTGCGCGCCGGAGCGAAGGTCGTCGCCGCCGTCGAGGTGAACCGTCCCGAGGCGATCGCCGAGCTCGAGCCGCTGCACATATGGACCGGCGAGTCGGTACAGGCCGACCGGCTGGACTTCCGGCCCAGGCATCGACTGACGGTGCTCGTCGTCCAGGTCAGCCCGCTGGCCGAACCGGTGCGCATCGACCGGCTTCCGGAGTACGGCGGCTGCACCAGCTGGGTCGACCTGCCCGTCGACCCCGTGTGGGCGCGGCCCGTGCACGACGACGCCGCACTCGCCGAGGTCGCCGACTCGGTACGCCGGTCAGTGGGCTGACGGCGGCCTGCCGTCTGCGGGCAGCATCAGACATGACACCCCGCCCAGGCCGTGGTGCACCGTGTGTGTGGCCGGCACCGTCGTGCGTCCGCTGATCGGCGGTTCGCCGGTCCCGAGGTTGCGGGCGAACCGGGGATGGGATCCGCCGGCGATCATCAGACGCAACCGCGAACCCGCCCGGAACCGGTGCGCCACCGCGTCGAGGTCGAGGCGCACGACGCCGTCCCCGCCCGTCAGCCGGCGGAACCCGTCGGTGACATTGCGCGAGCGGCCTTTTCGGTCCACTTCCGACAGCCGGACGAAAAGGTCGCGGTGCGGATTGTCACAGGAGTGCGTGAGCTCGACGGCCGGTGTGCCGACCACATAGAGGTCCGCGGGCAGCGGATCGCCGGTGAAGGCGAGCACATCTTCACGGTCCGCCAACTGGCCGTCGGTTCGGTAGCCGCCCTGCGGGGACAGCAGCCGTCCGCCGATGGTGGGGGTGGGATCGGCCGGGTCGAACGTGAACAGCGACGGGGGAGCCGTCGGATCGGGCGGCGTGGCGGACAGTGCTCCGGTGGCGTGCAGGAACAACCGCTGTTCGGGCATCGCCGGTGGCCAGTCCGGCAGGTCCAGCCAACCGTCGTTGTTGATCTCGATGCGCACCGGGGACCGCCCGCGGTCCGGGCGGCCGCCGAGATGGGTGTCCAGCCAGTCCAGCGATTCGCGCAGGACGGTGGCGGCGCCCTTGGTCATCAGCTGCGAGTGGGTCCACGACCCGACCGTCAGCGCCGCGGGGACTCCGCGGCCGCGCAGGTGGGTGTACTGGGCGAGGGTCTGCTCGAGGAACAGGTCCTGCCAGCCGCCGAACAGCAGGATCGGAACGGACACGCGGTCGAGCGCCTCGTTGGCCTGCATCCGGTCCCAGAAGGCGGCGTCGTCGGCGCGCTCGATCCACGATTCGTACCAGCCGGCGCCGGACCCGAGCAGTCGGCGCCCGGCTTCTCCGAGCGGGAGGTCCGCGGTGGCTCGGGCGAGCTCCCGCCGGGCGCGGATCTGCCGGACCAGGGCCGAGACGCCCCGCGCGTCCTCCTGATGGGCGACCATATCGCTCCAGCCCAGGAAGTCGTTGAGCGAGAACGATCCGGTGCCCCACGACGACGCGCGGAAGTCGTGCGGTCCGACGGTGATCACGGAGGCCGCGAGCTCCGGCGGCGGATCGGTGAGCAGCGCCCACTGGGTGAAGCCCAGGTAGGACAGTCCGATGGTGGCGAAAGAGCCGGTGAACCACGGCTGTTCACGCAACCACGCGGCCGTGTCGGCGCCGTCGTCCTTCTCGTGCACCATGGGCGTGAACTCGCCGCCGGACCCGAACGTGCCGCGGACGCTCTGCACCACCACGTGGTACCCCCGACTCGCGTACACCGCCGCGAAGAGCGCGGAGAACGGCCAGCCACGCCCGTACGGGCCGCGCACCAGCAGCGTGCCGGCAGGCGTCGCGGCGTCCGGTACGTAATGGTCGGCGACCAGGTCGACACCGTCGCGCATCGGCACCCGCAACCCACGGTCGACGGTGTAGCCACTGGTGTGGGGAGGCAGGTCGAGCGCGCGGCTGACCACCTTGCCGACGGTGCGGCGGAGCGCTGCGGGTGCGGTGGGCGTCACCGGCGCCAGAGTAGCCAGCCTCGCCGTCCGCGTTCCAGAGGATCTCTAGAAGATGTAGTGCGGTGCCAGTTCCTGCGCCTTCTGCAGGTTGGTCTGCATGCAGTCGACGTCGGGCTGCGAGTAAATCGGTGAATAGAAGAGGACCTGCTGGATGACGCCGTAGCTGGTGTCGAACGCCAGCGCGCACGTGATCCACCACCGGTTGTTCCAGTCGGTCGGCTTCATGATCCAGTACTGGGCCGCACGGTGGCCGGCGATATCGAGCTGGACGGCGTCGGCAGGCAGCGTCTCCTCGTAGGTCCGCCACACGAACGCCTCCACCGTCATCTGGAAGTTGCCGGCGTCGTACTTGCAGCGCAGCGAATCCTCCGGGGCCGGCGGCGTGTAGGCGAGGCCGGCGCGCTGGACCACATCGAGCGGGATGTCGCGGCACGGGTCGAACGGGGATGGGTCGACGGTATCGAGCACCGGGTACTTGATGGTCGTCGATCCGGTGAGCGGCAGGAACGTCGAGCGGAGGTCGACCCGGCCGGTGGCCGATCCTCCCATCGGGTTCGTCGCGAACACCACCATGACTGCCGCGAACAGCGCACACAACGCCGAGAGCACTCTCAGCTTGGCGGCCATGTCACCCCCTGGTCCAGGCGGCTCGCCGCCGTCTCGTCGTCCGACCCTTCCGGGAGTGTAGCCCTCGGCACACCCCGGTTGAACCCTCAAATGAGAACACGTTCTAGTTGCTCGTCCGGGCGCCGGGCGGCAGATCAGTAGGCTGGTCCGTTGTGGCACCACCCCAGACATCCCGCGACCGGCGACCAGTGCTGTGGGCGATCAGCGACCTGCACACCGGTCACACCGGCAACAAGCCGGTCACCGAGTCGCTCTATCCGTCCTCACCCGACGACTGGCTGATCGTCGCCGGCGACGTCGGTGAACGCACCGACGAGATCCGCTGGGCGCTGGACCTGCTGCGAAAGCGCTTCGCGAAGGTCATCTGGGTGCCGGGCAACCACGAATTGTGGACCACCACCAAGGATCCGATGCAGATCTTCGGTCGGTCGCGCTACGACTACCTGGTCACCATGTGCGACGAGATGGGGATCGTCACCCCGGAACACCCCTTCCCGGTGTGGACCGAGGAGGGTGGCCCGGCGACGATCGTGCCGATGTTCCTGCTGTACGACTACAGCTTTCTGCCCAAGGGGGCGGCATCCAAGGCCGAGGGTCTGGCCATCGCCCGCGAGCGCAACGTCGTCGGCACCGACGAATTCCTGTTGTCCGCCGAGCCTTACGCCACCCGCGACGCGTGGTGCCGCGACCGGGTCGACTTCACCCGCAAGCGCCTCGAGGATCTCGACTGGATGACGCCGACGATCCAGGTGAACCACTTCCCGATGGTGCGGGAACCCTGCGACGCGATGTTCTACCCGGAGTTCTCGCTGTGGTGCGGCACCACCGCGACCGCGGATTGGCACACCCGTTACAACGCGGTGTGCTCGGTGTACGGCCATCTGCACATCCCGCGCACCACCTGGTACGACGACGTCCGCTTCGAGGAGGTGTCGGTGGGTTACCCGCGAGAGTGGCGGCGCCGCAAGCCATATCGGTGGCTGCGCCAGATCCTGCCCGAACCGCAGTATGCCCCCGGCTATCTCAACGAATTCGGCGGCCATTTCCAGATCACACAGGAGATGCGGGAGAACGCGGCGAAGATGCAGGAGCGGATCCGGGCGAGGCGCGCATGACCCCGCGTATGACACTGCTGCCGGAGGTGCTCGGCGACGGCGTCGTCTCCGCCGAACGCTACGACGACCCACCCGGTATCGCACCGCTGCCCGACGAGGAACCGCTGATCGCGCGATCGGTGGCCAAGCGGCGCAACGAGTTCGTCACCGTCCGTTACTGCGCCCGCGAAGCACTCGGCGAACTCGGCATTCCTCCGGTGCCGATCCTCAAGGGAGACAAGGGCGAACCGTGCTGGCCCGACGGCGTGGTGGGCAGTCTCACCCACTGCGAGGGTTTCCGCGGCGCCGCCGTCGCACGCCGCGACGACGTCCGCTCCATCGGGATCGACGCCGAACCGCACGGTGTACTGCCCAAAGGCGTGCTCGACGCGATCAGCCTGCCCGCGGAGCGCAGCGCACTGGCGGATCTGCCCGGTGGGCTGCACTGGGATCGAATCCTGTTCTGCGCCAAGGAAGCGACGTACAAGGCGTGGTTCCCGCTGACCCACCGCTGGCTCGGTTTCGAAGACGCCCACATCACCTTCGACGTGGATTCGTCGGGGGAGACCGGACGGTTCGTCTCGAAGGTGCTGATTGACCCTGCCGCGGAGTCCGGTCCACCGTTGACGACGCTGGAGGGCCGGTGGTCGGTGCGGGACGGCCTGGCGTTGACGGCCATCGTCCTGTGAGCGGCGCCGGGCTGGGCGCCGGAATCGTCGTCGTCGACAAACCCGCGGGTATGACCAGCCATGACGTGGTCGGACGGTGCCGCCGCATCTTCGGCACCCGCAAGGTCGGACACGCGGGCACCCTGGACCCGATGGCCACCGGAGTCCTCGTCGTCGGTATCGAACGCGCCACCAAACTGCTCGGCCTGCTCACCGCGACCGACAAGTCGTATGCGGCCACGATCCGACTCGGCCAGACGACCACCACCGAGGACGCCGAAGGCGAGGTCGTCGACACGGTCCCGGCGGGCGGCGTCACCGACGAGCAGATCGCGCAGGCGGTGGCGGCGCTGCGCGGCGAGATCGAGCAGGTCCCGTCGGCGGTGAGCGCCATCAAGGTGGGCGGACAGCGGGCCTACAAACTCGCACGTGAGGGCCACACCGTCGAACTGGCCGCGCGCCGTATCCGCATCGACCGCTTCGACGTGCTGGAGATCCGCCGGGCCGGCGTCGTCGACGACGGCTTCATCGACGTGGATGTCACGGTGGACTGCTCCAGCGGCACCTACATCCGCGCCCTGGCGCGCGACGTCGGCGCGGCGCTCGGGGTCGGTGGGCATCTCACCGCGCTGCGGCGCACCCGGGTCGGGCGGTTCGGACTGGCGGAGGCGTTCACCCTCGACGCGCTGGCCGAGCAACCGCGCCTGAGCCATTCGCTGGACGAGGCATGCCTGCTGGTGTTCCCGCGCCGCGACCTGTCCGCCGCGGAGGCGGAGTCCACCCGGCACGGACGGCCGCTGGAACCGGCGGGGATCGACGGCGTGTACGCGGCCACCGCGCCGGACGGGTCCGTCCTCGCACTGCTCGAAGACGGGCGGCAGCGGACGAGGTCCGTGGTGGTGCTGCGCCCCGCGACGCTCTAGCCGGCGACGACCCAGATCGCCTCGGCGGCAGGGCTGCCCAGATCCACGGTGGCCGCACCGTCGGCACCCTCGATCGCCACCGAGATCAGGCCGGCGAAGTCGCGGCGCGCCACCACCCGCAGGCGGGAGTCGAGGCTGATGCCGACGCTGTCGAAGTAGCGCAGCATCTCGGGGTCGGCATCGGAGATCCGCGCCACCGTTCCGGCATCGCCGTCCTCGCACTCGGACAACTGGCGGGCGGGCGGTGTCGGAACGCGGCCGTCGGCGGCCGGGATCGGATCCCCGTGCGGATCGCGGGTCGGGTGGCCGAGTTTGGCGTCGATCCGGTCGAGCATCAGATCGGACACGGCGTGCTCGAGGACCTCCGCCTCGTCGTGCACCTCGTCCCAGCTGTATCCCAGCTCGTTGACGAGGAACGTCTCCATCAGCCGGTGCCTGCGCACCATTTGCAGGGCCGCGTGCCTGCCCGCGTCGGTCAGCGTGACCGCACCGTACTTCTCGTGGTTGACCAGCCCCTGGTCGGCGAGTTTGCGGATGGACTCCGACGCCGTCGACGCCGAGACGCCGATCCGCTCGGCCAGCAGCTTCGTACTGACCTTCTCGTGCGACCACTCCTGTGCGGTCCAGATGGTCTTGAGGTAGTCCTGAGCGACCGTCGTCAGGTCGCGGGAGTTGCTGTCAGGACTCACAGTGACAAAGTTTAGGCAATCATTCCCTGAACCGGTGATCTAGCGGCGCCCGCGAGCGTGGCGCGCCGTAGGCTTGCGGTCGTGCAGCGCTGGCGGGGTTCAGACGACATCCCCACGGACTGGGGAAGATGCGTCGTCACCATCGGGGTGTTCGACGGCGTCCACCGTGGACATGCGGAGTTGATCAACAACGCCGTCAAGGCCGGACGCTCCCGCGGTGTCCCCACGGTGCTGATGACGTTCGACCCGCACCCCATGGAGGTGGTGTTCCCGGGCAGCCATCCGGCGCAGCTGACCACGCTGACCCGCCGCGCGGAGCTGGTCGAGGAGATGGGCATCGACGTCTTCCTCGTGATGCCGTTCACCGCGGACTTCATGAAGCTGACGCCCGAGCGCTACGTCCACGAACTGCTCGTCGAGCGGTTGCACGTCGTCGAGGTCGTGGTCGGCGAGAACTTCACGTTCGGCAAGAAGGCGGCCGGCAACGTCGACCTGCTGCGCAAGGCGGGGGAGCGGTTCGGCTTCGCCGTCGACAGTCTGTCTCTGGTTTCCGAGGCGGCCGACCCCAACCGCGACGAGACGGTCACCTTCTCGTCGACCTACATCCGGTCCTGCGTCGACGCCGGTGACGTCGTCGCCGCCGCCGAGGCGCTCGGCCGGCCGCACCGGGTGGAAGGCGTCGTCGTACGCGGCGACGGCCGCGGTCGTGGGCTGGGATTCCCGACGGCCAACGTGGCGCCGCCGATGTACTCGGCCATCCCCGCCGACGGCGTGTACGCGGCGTGGTTCACCGTCCTCGGACACGGTCCGGTGATGGGCACCGTGGTGCCCGGCGAGCGCTACCAGGCCGCGGTGTCCGTCGGCACCAATCCGACGTTCTCCGGACGCACCCGCACCGTCGAGGCGTTCGTCCTCGACACCTCCGCCGACCTGTACGGACAGCACGTCGCCGTGGACTTCGTGGCCCGGATCCGCGGGCAGGAGAAGTTCGGGTCGATCGACGACCTGATCACCGCGATGAACGCGGACACCGATCGCGCCCGCTCGATTCTGCGCAGTTCGGTCTGAGCGCCGACTCGCTGTAGACTGCTCGACGTCAACGACGTGTGCTGCAGTTCGCGGCGGCCACGTCGACTTTCTTTGTCACCCGCGGACCGATGGATGGAGTAGTTTCGTGGCGCTTACCGCCGAGCAGAAAAAAGAGATCCTGGGCCAGTACGGCCTGCACGAGAGCGACACCGGCTCGCCCGAGGCGCAGGTCGCCCTGCTGACCAAGCGGATCTCGGACCTCACCGAGCACCTCAAGCAGCACAAGCACGACCACCACTCGCGGCGCGGTCTGCTGCTGCTGGTCGGCCGTCGTCGCCGGCTGCTGAAGTACGTCGCCCAGGTCGACGTCGAGCGCTACCGCTCGCTGATCGACCGGCTGGGTCTGCGTCGCTGAGGCAGATCCGTTCGACCCGGCCGCGGTTTTTTTCCGCGCGGAGGGGACACACCGGTGGGGCCGTGCGCGTATCCGTCGGCGGACCCCCGCCATGTAACATGGATGTGTTCGACGATCGACTCGAACGCAATATGGGTGCGAAACGCGCAGAACCGCGGGCTTCGTTCCCGTGTGTCATGCCAGGACCCGCTTGATCGGGCGGTCTTCGGTAGTGGCTGCCGGTGGCCTCGGGGTCTCCGGCCGCTTCGATCGACGGCCGTAGCCGCATCAAGGCCGGTGGTTCATCCGCTGTGAGTGTTCCGGCGTGACGACGAAACAGCTGCATGAAAATCAGAGAGGCTGTACGGACGTAAATGTCTGTAGTTGAAATTGAAGACGGTGTGTACGAATCGACCGCCGTCATCGACAACGGGAGCTTCGGCACCCGCACCATTCGTTTCGAGACCGGCCGGTTGGCCCAGCAGGCCGCCGGCGCGGTCGTCGCCTACCTCGACGACGAGACGATGCTGCTCTCGGCCACGTCGGCCAGCAAGAACCCGAAGGACCACTTCGACTTCTTCCCGCTGACGATCGACGTCGAAGAGCGGATGTACGCCGCGGGTCGTATCCCCGGCTCGTTCTTCCGCCGCGAAGGCCGTCCCTCCACGGACGCGATCCTGACCTGCCGGCTGATCGACCGTCCGCTGCGCCCGACGTTCGTGTCCGGGCTGCGCAACGAGATCCAGGTCGTCGTCACCGTGCTGAGCCTGGATCCCAAGGATCTCTACGACGTCGTGGCGATCAACGCCGCCTCGGCGTCCACCCAGATCGCCGGTCTTCCGTTCTCCGGCCCGGTCGGCGGCGTGCGCGTCGCGCTGATCGACGGGCAGTGGGTCGCTTTCCCGACCGTCGAGCAGCTCGAGCGCGCCGTGTTCGACATGGTCGTCGCCGGCCGTGTGGTCGACGGCGGCGATGTGGCGATCATGATGGTCGAGGCCGAGGCCACCGACAACGTGGTCGACCTCGTCGCCGGTGGGGCGCAGGCCCCGACCGAGGCCGTCGTCGCCGAGGGGCTCGAGGCCGCCAAGCCGTTCATCGCCACCCTGTGCGCCGCGCAGCAGGAGCTCGCCGAGCGTGCCGCGAAGCCGACCGCCGACTACCCGCTGTTCCCCGAGTACGGCGACGACGTGTACTACGCCGTCGCGTCGGTGGCCACCGACGCGCTGTCGGAGGCGCTGACCATCCCGGGTAAGGAAGAGCGCAACAACCGCACCGACGAGATCAAGGTCGAGGTGCTGGAGCGGCTCGCCGAGCAGTACGCCGGCCGCGAGAAGGAGATCGGCGGGGCGTTCCGCTCGCTGACCAAGAAGTTGGTGCGCCAGCGCATCCTGACCGACCACTTCCGTATCGACGGCCGTGGCATCACCGACATCCGCGCCCTGTCCGCGGAGGTCGCGATCGTGCCGCGCGCCCACGGCAGCGCCCTGTTCGAGCGCGGTGAGACCCAGATCCTCGGCGTCACCACTCTCGACATGGTCAAGATGGCCCAGCAGATCGACTCGCTGGGACCCGAGACCACCAAGCGCTACATGCACCACTACAACTTCCCGCCGTATTCGACCGGTGAGACCGGTCGCGTCGGGTCGCCGAAGCGCCGCGAGATCGGCCACGGCGCGCTCGCCGAGCGGGCCCTGATGCCGGTGCTGCCGAGCGTCGAGGAGTTCCCGTACGCGATCCGCCAGGTGTCGGAGGCGTTGAGCTCCAACGGTTCGACGTCGATGGGTTCGGTGTGCGCGTCGACGCTGTCGCTGCTGAACGCCGGTGTGCCGCTGAAGGCTCCCGTCGCCGGTATCGCGATGGGTCTGGTGTCCGACGACGTCGAGGTGGACGGTAAGACCGAGCGCCGCTTCGTGACGCTGACCGACATCCTCGGCGCCGAGGACGCGTTCGGCGACATGGACTTCAAGTGTGCGGGCACCAAGGACTTCGTCACCGCTCTGCAGCTCGACACCAAGCTCGACGGCATCCCGTCGCAGGTGCTGGCCGGTGCGCTGTCGCAGGCCAAGGACGCCCGGCTGACGATCCTCGAGGTGATGGCCGAGGCGATCGACTCGCCGGACGAGATGAGCCCGTACGCACCGCGGATCACCACGATCAAGGTGCCGGTCGACAAGATCGGCGAGGTCATCGGGCCCAAGGGCAAGATGATCAACTCGATCACCGAGGAGACCGGCGCGTCGATCTCCATCGAGGACGACGGCACGGTGTTCGTCGGCGCCTCCAACGGCGAGGCCGCCCAGGCCGCGATCGACAAGATCAACGCGATCGCCAACCCGCAGCTGCCCAAGATCGGCGAGCGGTTCCTCGGCACCGTGGTGAAGACGACCGACTTCGGCGCCTTCGTCTCGCTGCTGCCGGGCCGTGACGGTCTGGTGCACATCTCCAAGCTGGGACGCGGTAAGCGCATCGCCAAGGTCGAGGACGTGGCCAAGGTGGGCGACAAGCTGCGCGTGGAGATCGCCGACATCGACAACCGCGGCAAGATCTCGCTGGTCCTGGTGGCCGAAGACGATGCTGCGGGCGCCGACAAGGGCTCGGACAAGGGCTCGGACAAGGGCGAGGAGCCCGCGACCGCCGATGCGACCACTGCCGGCAATTAGTCGGCAGTCGCTGCGGCGCAGCACAGCAAGAGTGGATGCGGCCACCGTGGAGGACACTGTGTCTTCCACGGTGCGCCGCACCACGCTGCCCGGCGGCCTGCGCGTCGTCACCGAGCGGATCCCCTCGGTGCGCTCCGCGTCGGTCGGCGTATGGGTCAACGTCGGTTCCCGTGACGAGGGGCCGACGGTCGCGGGCGCCGCACACTTTCTCGAGCATCTGCTGTTCAAGTCGACGCCGACCCGCTCCGCGGTCGACATCGCGCAGGCGGTGGACGCCGTCGGCGGTGAGCTGAACGCCTTCACCGCGCGGGAACACACCTGCTACTACGCGCACGTCCTCGACACCGACCTCGAGTTGGCGGTCGACCTGGTGGCCGACGTGGTGCTGCGCGGGCGGTGCGCGGTCGACGACGTCGAGGTCGAACGCGATGTCGTACTCGAAGAGATCGCGATGCGTGACGACGATCCCGAGGACACGCTCGGCGACGTCTTCCTGTCGGCGATGTTCGGTTCGCACCCCGTGGGCCGTCCGGTGATCGGCAGTGTCGAGTCCATCGAGGCGATGACCCGCAACCAACTGCACTCGTTCCACGTCCGGCGCTACGTGCCTGAACGCATGGTGCTCGCCGTGGCCGGCAACATCGAACACGACGACGTCGTGAAACTGGCGCGGGAGTACTTCGGCCCCAAGCTGATTCGCGACCACTCGGCGGTCCCGCCGCGGAAGGGCACCGGCCGCGTGCCGGGACATCCCACGCTGCAACTGATCAACCGCGACGCCGAGCAGACGCATCTGTCGCTCGGTGTGCGCACCCCCGGCAGGCACTGGGATCACCGGTGGGCGTTGGCCGTTCTCAACACGGCGCTCGGTGGTGGGCTGAGTTCGCGCCTGTTCCAGGAAATCCGGGAAACCCGGGGTCTGGCGTACTCGGTGTACTCGACGGTCGACACGTTCTCCGACAGTGGTGCGTGGTCGGTTTACGCCGCGTGCCAACCGGAGCGGTTCGACGAGGTGGTCCGGGTGACGACGGCCGTACTCGAGGACGTGGCCCGCGACGGCATCACCGAGTCGGAATGCCGGATCGCCAAGGGCTCGTTGCGCGGTGGTCTGGTGCTGGGTCTGGAGGATTCCGGTTCGCGGATGCACCGCCTCGGCCGCAGCGAATTGAACTACGGCAAGCATCGCAGTATCGACCACACGCTGGACCAGATCGGTGCGGTCACGCTCGACGAGGTCAATGACGTTGCGCGCCAACTGCTCACCCGTTCGTACGGCGCGGCGGTACTCGGCCCGCACCGCTCGAGATCGTCACTGCCCAAACCGCTTCAGACCGTCGGCCGCTAATACGTTGCGCCGGAGGCGGCGGCCGTGGTGACATCGGGGCATGACCAATTCCATGACCCGCAGGAGACTGCTGACCGCCACCGCCGCGCTGGGCGGTGCGGCGGCATTCGCCACGTACGCCGGCCTCCCCGCACTCGCGCAACCCCAGGTGAGTGGCATCGATGGGCTGGAACGAACGAACAACGCGGTGATCGGGGTGTTCGCGGTCAATCTCGACACCGGACGCACCGTGGCGCACCGGGCGCAGGAGTCGTTCGCCATGTGCTCGACGTTCAAGGCGTATCTCGCCGCGCACGTCCTGCAACTGGTCGGCCGCGGTGAGCGGTCGCTGGAGCAGCAGCTACCCGTCGATCCGGCCGGCATCCTGCCGAACTCGCCGCGCACCGAACCCCGGGCTGGCGGCGAGATGGCCATCGCCGAACTGTGCCAGGCGATCCTGCAGGTCAGCGACAACGCCGCGGCGAACATCCTGCTGCGCAACGTCGGTGGGCCGTCGGCGGTCACCACGTTCGCCCGCGGAATCGGGGATCCGCGGTCCCGCCTGGACCGTTTCGAGATCGAGCTGAATTCGGCCGTACCCGGCGATCCCCGGGATACCAGTACACCGGAGGCGCTCGCAGGCGGGTTCCGCGCATTCCTCACCGGCGACGTGCTCGCGCCTGCGCAGCGCCGGCTCCTCGAGGACTGGATGCGGGCGAACGTGACGTCGAGTATGCGAGCGGGCCTGCCTCCGGGATGGACCACCGCCGACAAGACCGGCAGCGGCGATTACGGCACCACCAACGACGTCGGCATCGCCTACGGACCGCAGGGGCAGCGGCTGCTGCTGGCGGTGATGACGCGGTCGGCCGCCGATGATCCGGACGCCGAGAACAACCGCCCGCTGGTCGGTGAGGTGACGGCGGCGGTGTTACCGGAGTTGCTGCGCGTCTAGTGCTTTCCACCGACCCCTGCCCGTGTGGCACCGGCGAGTCGTACGGCCGGTGCTGCAAGCCCCTCCACGAGGGGCAGCGCCAGGCCGAGACGGCGCAGGAGCTGATGCGGTCGCGGTACAGCGCGTACGCGGTCGGCGATCTCGACTATGTCTGGCGGACCTGGCATCCGCGTACCCGGCCGTCGTCCCTGACACCCGACACCGAAACGCAGTGGGTGGGACTCGAGGTCGTCGACACCGTCGCCGGTGGGCGTGACGACGACACCGGAGAGGTCGAGTTCCTGGCCCATTACCGGGCCGGCCGGCGAAGCGGGACGCTGCATGAGCGGTCCCGCTTCGCCGTTCGAGCCCGGCGCTGGTTCTACCTCGACGGTGAGGTCGACTGATCAGGTGAGCACGGTCGCCGGATCGGTGAACGGCAGGCCGAGGTCGGCGGCAACGTGCTCGTTGAGCAGCGCGCCGGCATGGGTGGACAGCCCCTTCGCCAGCGCCGCGTCGCCCTGGCAGGCGGCCTGCCAACCCTTGTCGGCGAGTTTGAGGACGTAGGGCATGGTGGCGTTGGTCAGTGCGAACGTCGACGTGCGGGGCACGGAGCCGGGCATGTTGGCCACGCAGTAGAACACCGTGTCGTGCACGGCGAACGTGGGGTCGTCGTGCGTGGTGGGCCGCGAATCCTCGAAGCAGCCACCCTGATCGATCGCGATGTCGACCAGGACCGCGCCCGATTTCATATGCGCGACAGTCGAATTGGTCACCAGTTTCGGTGCCTTCGCGCCGGGGATCAGCACCGCGCCGATCACCAGGTCGGCGTTCTTGACGGCCTGGTCGAGTTCGAGGGTCGAGGAGTACCGGGTCTCGATGCCGCCGGTGAAGTCGCCGTCGATCTTGCGCAGGGTGTTGATATTGACGTCGAACACCGTGACGTGGGCGCCCATGCCCTTGGCGACGCGGGCGGCGTTGTAACCGGCCACACCGCCGCCGATGACGACGACCTCTGCGGGCGCGACCCCGGGCACGCCGCCCATCAACGCGCCGCGCCCGCCCTGCGTGCGCATCAGGTGGTAGGCACCGACCTGCGCGGAGAGCCGACCGGCGACCTCGCTCATCGGGGCGAGCAGCGGCAGCGCACCGTCCGCGGTCTGCACGGTCTCGTAGGCGATGGACGTGGTGCCGGAGGCGAGCAGCGCATCGGTGCACGGCCGCGAGGCCGCCAGGTGAAGGTAGGTGAACAGCGTCTGGCCCCCCCGCATCCGGGAGTACTCCGCTTCGATCGGCTCCTTGACCTTGAGCAGGAGTTCGGCCTCGGCCCACACCTCGTCGGCGCCGGCGATCAGCTGGGCGCCTGCGGCCTTGAAGTCGGCATCGGAGATCGCGGAACCGTCACCGGCGCCGGACTGGACCAGCACCTCGTGGCCACGGTTGACCAGTTCCGCCACGCCGGCGGGCGTGATCGCCACGCGGTATTCGTTGTTCTTGATCTCGGTCGGGATTCCGACGCGCATGATGCTCCTCGAGTCGTGGTGTTCCTAAAATTGTGAAGAAAGTTCGGATTAAGCACAATGAATCTGACAAAGATTCGATAGTCTGCTCCCGTGAACGAACAATCAGCGGACCGCGCGCTTCGGTCGGCGCGTCTGTCGAAGGATGTTCGGCCGATCGACATCGACGAGGTCGACCGCCGCATCCTCACCGCCCTGCACGCCGACGCGCGGATATCCAACAGCGCACTCGCCGAGTCGATCGGCATCGCGCCGTCGACCTGTCACGGTCGCGTGCGACGGCTGCAAGAGCTCGGCGTGATCCGCGGGTTCTACACCGACATCGACCCGGCGGCGATCGGACTGGCCTTGCAGGCCATGATCTCGGTGACGCTGCAGTCGAACGCCCGCGGCAAGATCCGCAGCTTCATCCAGCACATCCGCAGCAAGCCGCAGGTGATGGACGTGTACTTCCTCGCCGGCGCCGACGATTTCATCCTCCACGTCGCGGCCCGCGATACGGAGGATCTGCGGGCGTTCGTCGTCGAGAACCTCAACGCCGATGCGGACGTGGCGGGGACGCAGACGTCGTTGATCTTCGAACATCTGCGAGGCGCGTCGCCGCTTTGATGGCGCAACGCTATTCGGGGTCGTCGTCCCCGTCCGCTGTGTGGTCGGTGAGGTAGCGGTGGGGGTGGAAGTAGTTGTTGGTGTGGGGTTGGCCGGTGTCGTGGTGGGCCTGTC
>JBNMQY010000054.1:0-30412 GCA_050205415.1 Mycolicibacterium litorale | reverse complement strand
CGACAGCGCTCACCGCACCGCCTTCCCCACCTTGACCGACCAGCTGTATCAGCTGGCCAGCGGTGCGGGGCGGGCGGGAGAAGGGCGCGTCGAGCATCACTGCCGAGAGTAATCGGCGTGCTTGCCGGCCTCTGTCACGGTGCGGTGAGAGACTCTACGAATGCGGCTGTATCGGGACCGCGCCGTCGTGCTGCGCCAACACAAACTGGGTGAGGCCGACCGGATCGTCACCCTGCTGACCCGCGACCACGGGCTGGTCCGCGCGGTCGCCAAAGGGGTGCGCCGTACCCGCAGCAAGTTCGGGGCCCGGCTGGAACCGTTCGCCCACATCGACGTCCAACTCCATCCCGGCCGCAACCTCGACATCGTCACGCAGGTGCAGGCGATCGATGCCTTCGCCTCCGACATCGTCAGCGACTACGGCCGCTACACGTCCGCGTGTGCGGTGCTCGAGACCGCCGAACGTCTCGCCGGTGAGGAGCGCGCCCCGATGCCCGCCCTGCACCGGCTGACCGTCGGCGCGTTGCGCGCGGTCGCCGACGGCAGCCGGCCCCGCGAACTGGTGCTCGACGCGTACCTGTTGCGCGCCATGGGGATCGCGGGCTGGGCGCCGGCGCTGACCGAATGCGCCCGCTGCGCCACCCCCGGCCCGCACCGGGCGTTCCACGTCGCCGCGGGTGGCAGCGTGTGCGTGCACTGCCGCCCGTCGGGTTCGGTGACCCCGCCCCAGGCGGTGCTGGACCTGATGTCGGCGCTGCACGACGGCGACTGGCCGGCCGCCGAGGCCTCCACGCCGTCACACCGCAGCCAGGCCAGCGGACTGGTGGCCGCGCATCTGCAGTGGCATCTAGAACGGCAGTTACGGACATTGCCGCTGGTGGAGCGTGTCTACCGGGTCGATCATGCGGTCGCCGATCATCGGGTTTCACTGTTGCGGCAGGATGTGCACCGTGGTGACGAACCGGGTGACCAGCTCGCGACGGGCAGCTGAGCGCAAGAAGTCGCAATTCCCGCAGCTCGACCCACCTGCCGACGACTATCCGACCTTCCCCGACAAGTCGACGTGGCCGGTGGTGTTCCCCGAACTGCCGCGCAACACCAACGGCAGGTTCGCCCGCCCGCCCCAGCACACCAGTAAGGCCGCCGCGCCCAAGATCCCCGCCGACCAGGTGCCCCAGCACGTCGCGGTGGTGATGGACGGCAACGGCCGCTGGGCCACCCAGCGCGGGCTCGGCCGCACCGAGGGACACAAGATGGGTGAGGCGGTGCTCATCGACATCACCTGCGGGGCCATCGAAATCGGCATCAAACACCTGACGGTGTACGCCTTCTCCACCGAGAACTGGAACCGCAGCACCGAGGAGGTGCGGTTCCTGATGGGGTTCAACCGCGAGGTGGTCCGCCGCCGCCGCGAGAACCTCAACGACATGGGTGTGCGGATGCGCTGGGTCGGATCGCGGCCGCGGATGTGGCGCAGCGTGAGCAAGGAATTCGACATCGCCGAGGAGATGACCGTCGACAACGACGTCATCACCATCAACTACTGCGTGAACTACGGCGGGCGCACCGAGATCGTCGAGGCCGCACGCCAGCTCGCCCAGGAGGCCGTCGACGGCAAGGTGAATCCGCGGCGCATCACCGAGGCCGCGTTCGCCAGACACCTGCACCGACCCGACATCCCGGATGTGGACCTGTTCATCCGCACGTCGGGGGAGCAGCGGGCGAGCAACTTCCTGCTGTGGCAGTCCGCCTACGCCGAGTACGTCTTCCAGGACAAGCTGTGGCCGGACTACGACCGCCGCGATCTGTGGGCGGCGTGCGAGGAGTACGTCAGCCGCAACAGACGCTTCGGCAGGGCCGAATGATGAGCCTGAGCGGGCGCGCCTGATGGACCTGCAGCCGCGGTTGGCCGCCGTGCTCGACGGTTTCGTCGACGCGGTGACCCGCGAAGCCGACGGCGCGCTGACCGTGCGCCACGACGGGACCATCGCGTCGCTGCGGGTCGTGACCATCGCCGAGGGTCTGGACCTGGTGTCGCTCACCCAGATCCTGGCCTGGGACCTGCCGCTGGACGCCAAGCTGCGCAACGCCGTCGCCGACCACGCGCACGGCACGCTGCTGGGCACGGTGTCGCTGGCGGCCAAGAGCGGCCCGAAGGAGATCGCGGCGGGCGCCAAGCGCAACTCGAAGAAGGCCGCTGATGTGCTGCTGCGCTACAACTTTCCCGCCGCCGGCCTTTCCGACGAAGCGCTGCGCACGCTGATCCTGCTGGTGCTCAGCGCCGGCGCCGACATCCGTCGCGATCTAACGTCCTGAGCCGACCACGCAGTCGCCGCACACCCCGAAGATCTCGATGGTGTGGCTGACGTCGGAGAACCCGTGTTCGCGCGCGATGTCGGCGGCCCACGTCTCGACCTGACCGCCCTGGATCTCGACGGTGGCACCGCACGTCCGGCACACCAGGTGATGGTGGTGGTCGGCCGAGCAGCGGCGGTAGACCGATTCTCCGGTGTCGGTGCGCAGAGTGTCGACCAGACCGGCCTCCGCCATCGACTGCAGCGTGCGGTACACCGTCGTCAGGCCGATGCCCTCACCGCGCCTCTTGAGCGCGTCGTGCAGCTCCTGGGCTGATCGGAAGTCGTCGACCTCCTCGAGGAGTTCGGCGATCGCGGCGCGCTGCCGGGTCGCGCGGACCGGGGCCGGGCTCACGGGGCGTCCTCGCCGGCGTGTGCGACGGCGTCGGTGACGATGTGGACGAGATGGGCGTCGACGAGGCGGTACAGCACCTCGCGGCCGGATCGCTCGCTGGCCACCACGCCCGCCTGTTTGAGGATGCGCAGGTGCTGGCTGACCAGGGGCTGCGGGACGCCGAGCGCGTCGACGAGTTCGTGCACGCAGCGTGCCGAGTGCTGCAGGTGCAGGACGATCGCGATGCGCACCGGCGCGGCCAGGGCTCGCAGGAGCTCACCGGCGCTGTCGAGGACCTCGCGGCCCGGCAGCTCCGGAAGCGGTGACGCGCTGTGCTGGTGGGCGTCCGACGCCGTGGTGCTGGAAACGATTTTCATTATGGCAGTCACGATACATGCATCGATCTGCATGTCAACGGCTGCCGACGCGGTGGCGGGAAGGGGTCTGAACGCCCACTACGCTGTAGCCCCGTGGCATCCATCATCGACACCGTTGCGAACCTGGCGAAACGCCGTGGACTGGTCTACCAATCCGGCGAGATCTACGGCGGTACGAAGTCGGCGTGGGACTACGGGCCGCTCGGGGTGGAGCTCAAGGAGAACATCAAGCGTCAGTGGTGGCGGTCGGTGGTCACCGGCCGCGACGACGTCGTCGGTCTCGACAGCGCGATCATCCTGCCGCGCGAGGTGTGGGTGGCCTCCGGTCACGTCGAGGTGTTCAACGACCCGCTCGTCGAATGCCTGAACTGCCACAAGCGGCACCGGCAGGACCACATGCAGGAGGCGTTCGCCGAGAAGAAGGGGCTCGACGACCCGGATTCGGTCGCGATGAGCGAGATCACCTGCCCGGACTGCGGCACCAAGGGCCAGTGGACCGAACCGCGTGACTTCAACATGATGCTCAAGACCTACCTCGGCCCGATCGAGACCGAAGAGGGGCTGCACTACCTGCGGCCCGAGACGGCCCAGGGCATCTTCGTCAACTTCGCCAACGTGGTCACCACGGCCCGCAAGAAGCCGCCGTTCGGCATCGGCCAGATCGGCAAGAGTTTCCGCAACGAGATCACGCCGGGCAACTTCATCTTCCGCACCCGCGAGTTCGAGCAGATGGAGATGGAGTTCTTCGTCGAACCGTCGACCGCGCCCGAGTGGCACCAGTACTGGATCGACACCCGGCTGCAGTGGTACGTCGACCTCGGCATCGACCGCGACAATCTGCGCCTCTACGAACATCCGAAGGACAAGCTGTCGCACTACTCGGACCGCACGGTCGACATCGAGTACAAGTTCGGCTTCGCCGGCAACCCGTGGGGTGAGCTCGAAGGCGTCGCCAACCGCACCGACTTCGACCTGTCCACGCATTCGAAGCACTCGGGGAGCGACCTGTCGTTCTACGACCAGGCCACCGACACCCGTTACACGCCGTACGTGATCGAACCCGCGGCCGGGCTGACCCGCTCGCTGATGGCGTTCCTGGTTGACGCCTACACGGAGGACGAGGCGCCCAACGCCAAGGGCGGCGTCGACAAGCGCACGGTGCTGCGCCTCGATCCGCGGCTGGCGCCGGTCAAGGCGGCGGTGCTGCCGCTGTCGCGCCATGCCGACCTGTCGCCGAAGGCTCGCGATCTCGCCGCGGAGCTGCGCAGGAACTGGAATGTCGAGTTCGACGACGCCGGTGCGATCGGCCGGCGCTACCGGCGCCAGGACGAGATCGGCACGCCGTACTGCATCACCGTCGACTTCGACTCGCTCGAGGACCACGCCGTGACGATCCGCGAGCGCGACACGATGACGCAGGACCGCATCGCGCTCAGCGAGGTGTCGGATTACCTGGCGGTGCGGCTCAAGGGCTGCTGACGTCCCCTGCGCGAGCAGACGCGTAGACCCCCGAAATCCCGCGATTTCGGGGGTCTACGCGTCTGCTCGCGCAGAAGGTCAGAACCGGCCGCCGCCGCCGAGCATCCCGCCGCCGCCCCCGGACCCGCCGAAGGAGCCGGGGCCGAAACCGCCGCCGCCGAAGCCGCCGCGCATGCCGCCGCTGAGGATGTTGCCGATCAGGATGCCGCCGATCATCGCGCCCATGTTGCCGCCGCCACCGCCGCCGTAGCGGCCCATGTACGCCTGCTGCGCGTACTGCACGTCGGCGTTGGCGAGCTGCTGTGCCTGCGCGGCGAGCATGGCGGCGCCGTTGGCGTGTGCGATCGCCGCGGCCGGATCGGTCGAGCGGATGGCGTCGGCGGCGCTGATCTGCCGCACCGCCTCGGCCAGCCGGGTCCTGGCCTCCGGTCCGATGCTGCCCCGACGGGTGTCGATGAAATCCGACACCGCGCGCACCCGGGACCGGGCGACGAACAGCGCCTCCTCCAGCGCCCGGTTCAGCCGGTCGGCGGCCTCGCGTTCCTTCTCGACCGCGGCGAGCAGGCGGTCCAGGTCGGCGTCGGCCTTCGTCAGCTGGGTGAAGGCGCCGAGCGGATCGGCGGCACCGGACCGTTGCGCTTCGGCGACCGCCGCCGACGCGGCATCGCGGGCGGCTTCGAGTTCTGCGCCCTGCGGCACCTTCCCCGCGGCCAGCAGCTCGCCGGCCTGCCGGATACCGGACTGGGTGTCCTCGATCACCGCCGGCAACCGAGACGCCGCCCGGCGGATGTCGCCGGCGGCGCTGTCGACCGCATCGAGCAGCGAACTGGCCTGGCTCAGCGAGGATTCCGCGGCCCGCACACAGTCGACGAGGTCGGACTGCTGACCGGCCACCGGCCGGGCGGCGAGCTCCCGGCCCCGGCTGATGTTCTGGTCGGCGAACGTCAGCAGTTCCCTGGCCGCGTCGACGTTGCCCGCGACCGAGCTCAGCGCGGCGGTGTCGAACTCGGTGTGCAGGGCGGTGAGCTTCTGCTGCGACGGCTCCAGGCGGGCGGTGATGTCGACGACGCGCTGGGTCAGGCCGTCGAGGCGGGACGGCGCGTGGATGACGAGTTCGCGGAGCTGCTCGAAGGCCTCGGTCTGCGCGTCGAGTTCGCGGTCGGCGTTGGCGGCGGAGACGATCACGCGGGTCAACAGGTCCCGGCGCTGCGCGGGTGTCTCGGGGATCGCGTCGTCGAGCTGGTGGCGCACCGTGAACGCCTGCGCCAGCGTCTGTTTGGCGTGGTCGACCGCGCGGGTGAACGGTTCGGTGCGTTCGGTGCCGAACTCCTCGACCGCCAGCGCCAGCTCGTTGCTGCTGGTGCGCACGGCGTTGTCGACCTCGACCACGATCGATTTGGACAGCTCGTCGAGTGCGTCGAGTGACACCGACGCCAGTGCGTCGGGGTCGCTCGGATCGAGGTGGCGGGCGCGTTCGATCTCCGCGGCGCGGCGCTTGCGGCGCCGTCGCCGCGCCCACACCCACAGCACGAACACGGCCAGGGCGATGACACCGAGCGCGAACAGCATGCCGCCCCACGCGATCTGCTTGGGTGCGGCGGCGTTGTTCAACCCGTCGGCGGCGGCCACCGCGCCGGCCGCCCAGTCACCGTTGCGCAGCGCCGGTTCGACCTGGTTGCGCCGCACCTCGTCGACCTCGTCGGCGGTCAGGTCCGACACCGACGAGGGCACCTGCAGCGCATATGCCCGGTCGACGGTCGCCACCGCTAGCAGGGCGTCGTAGTCGCCCAGGTCACTGATCCGCATGGTGCTGCGCGCCCAGTCGACCGCGCCCTGCCCGGAGAAGTCGTCGACGAACACCACCCACAGCCGGATCCTGCGGTCGGTGTAGAGCCGGTCCACCGCCGCCTCGACCTGGCCGCGCTGCGTCGCGGACAGCGCGCCGGCCTGATCGGTGACGTAACCGGGCAGCCGGAACGGCGGTTGGGCGCCCACTCCCGGCGCGAGCAGCAGACCGGCCATCAGCACGGTGGCCAGCAGGGCGAGCAGTCGCGTAGTGCGCATGGTCGTCAATGTAGTGCCGCACACAGCCCGACCTGGATCAGACGGACGGTCCTGGCAGACTGTGCGTCGGTGAATCCACGAGTGCAGGACAGCTACGACGAGTTCGATCGCCAACGCCGGGTGGCCGAACCGGCGAAGGGTGCTGTCCTGCCGGGGACCGGCACCGAGCACCGCACCGACTTCGCGCGCGACCGCGCCCGGGTGCTGCACTGCGCCGCGCTGCGCCGGCTCGCCGACAAGACGCAGGTGGTCGGTCCGCGGGAGGGGGACACGCCCCGCACCCGGCTGACCCATTCCCTCGAGGTCGCCCAGATCGGCCGGGGGATGGCCGTCGGCCTGGGTTGTGACCCCGACCTCGTCGACCTCGCCGGTCTCGCCCACGACATCGGCCATCCGCCGTACGGGCACAACGGCGAACGCGCGCTCAACGAGATCGCCAACGTCTTCGGCGGGTTCGAGGGCAACGCCCAGAACTTCCGCATCCTCACCCGTATCGAGCCCAAAGTGCTTGACGCGCAAGGGCGCAGCGCGGGGCTCAACCTGACCCGGGCGGCGCTGGACGCGGTGACCAAGTACCCGTGGCAGCGCGGCGACCGGACGAAATTCGGGTTCTACGACGACGATGCGGCCGCCGCCGACTGGGTGCGCGACGGCGCCCCTCCCGAACGGCCCTGCCTGGAGGCCCAGGTGATGGACTGGGCCGACGACGTCGCGTACTCGGTGCACGACGTGGAGGACGGCGTCGTCTCCGGGCGTATCGACCTGCGGGTGCTCGCCGACGACGACGCGGCCGCCTCACTGGCGCGGTTGGGCGCCGACGCGTTCCCGACCCTGGCGACCGACGACCTGCTGGCCGCCGCCGAACGGCTCTCACAGATGCCGGTGGTGGCCGAGGTCGGTAAGTACGACGGCACGCTGGCCGCGTCGGTGGCGCTCAAGCGGATGACCAGTGAGCTGGTCGGACGGTTCGCCAACGCGGCGATCACCGCCACCCGGGAGGTCGCCGGGGGAGGTGCGCTACACCGTTTCGATACCGAACTGGCCGTGCCGACGCTGGTGCGCGCCGAGGTGGCGGTGCTCAAGATGCTGGCGCTGCAGTTCATCATGTCCGACCACGGCCACCTGGGGATCCAGGCCGACCAGCGGACCCGCATCCACGAGGTGGCGCTGATCCTGTGGGGGCAGGCGCCGAGCAGTCTCGATCCGCTGTTCGCCCCCGAGTTCGCGGCGGCCGAGGACGACGGCGCCCGGCTTCGCGTGGTGATCGACCAGATCGCGTCCTACACCGAGGGACGGTTGGAACGAGTGCACGAGGCGCGCTCGCCCCGACCTCTAGACTGAGCTGGTGCCTGGCCGGATCCCTGACCGCGATATCGCGGCGATCCGCGAGAAGGTGCGCATCGAGGACGTCGTCGGCGACTACGTGCAACTGCGCCGCGCCGGCGCCGACTCGCTCAAGGGCCTGTGCCCGTTCCACGACGAGAAGTCGCCGTCGTTCCATGTGCGGCCCAACCACGGGCACTTCCACTGCTTCGGCTGTGGTGAGGGTGGCGACGTGTACGCGTTCGTGCAGAAGATCGAACACGTCAGCTTCGTCGAATCGGTGGAACTGCTCGCCGACCGCGTCGGTTACACCGTCACCTACAGCGGCGCGTCGAACACCAACGTGCAGCGCGACCGGGGCAGCCGCAGCCGGCTGATCGCCGCGAACGCCGCCGCGAGTGAGTTCTACGCCGCCGCGCTGGCCTCCGACGAGGCGGCCCCGGCCCGCCAGTACCTCGTCGAGCGCAACTTCGACGCCCAGGCGGCCGCCCGGTTCGGCTGCGGGTTCGCCCCGTCCGGCTGGGACAAACTCACGAAACACCTGCTGCGCAAGGGTTTCGAGTTCAAGGAACTCGAGGCGGCCGGGTTGTCGCGGGAGGGTAAACGCGGCCCGATGGACCGCTTCCACCGCAGGCTGCTGTGGCCGATCCGGGCCGCCGGGGGAGAGGTGATCGGGTTCGGCGCGCGGCGGATCTTCGACGACGACCCGATGGAAGCCAAATACGTCAACACCCCCGAGACGGTGCTGTACAAGAAGTCCGCGGTGCTGTTCGGGCTGGATCTGGCCAAGCGCGATATCGCCAAGGGGCACCAGGCCGTGGTGGTCGAGGGCTACACCGACGTGATGGCGATGCACCTGTCCGGCGTGACGACCGCCGTCGCGTCCTGCGGCACCGCATTCGGCGACGAGCACCTGTCGATGCTGCGCCGGCTGATGATGGACGACAACTTCTTCCGCGGTGAGCTGATCTACGTCTTCGACGGGGACGCCGCGGGGCGCGCGGCGGCGATCAAGGCCTTCGAGGGCGAACAGAACCTGGCGGGACAGTCGTTCGTGGCGGTGGCCTCCGAAGAGAAATTGGCCGGGATGGATCCGTGTGACATCCGGCTTCATTTCGGTGACGGTGCGCTGCGCGACCTGGTGGCCCGCCGGACACCGCTGTTCGAGTTCGCCATCCGCACGGCGCTGGCCGAACACGACCTGGACAGCGCGGAGGGACGCGTGGGCGCGCTGCGCCGCTGCGTGCCGATGGTGGCGCGGATCAAAGAGCCGATGCTGCGCGACGAGTACGGCCGCCGGCTCGCCGGCTGGGTCGGCTGGGCGGACGAGAACCAGGTGCTCACCCGGGTGCGCGAGGAGGCGCAGAAGCGCGGGATGCCCGAGCGCGCGGGCCGGCGCCGCCCCCAGGCCGAGCCGGCGCAGCCACGCAAGGCGCGGCCGGCGGAGGGAGTGCGCCCCGATCCGGCCGATCCGACGCTGTGGCCGCAGCGCGAGGCGCTCAAGTCGGCGCTGCAGTATCCGGCGCTGTCCGGTCCGGTGTTCGACGCGCTGACCGTCGACAGCTTCACCCATCCGGGCTATCGCGCCGTGCGCACCGCGATCGAGGCGGCGGGCGGTACGGCCGCGGGGGTGTCGGGCGCCCAGTGGATCGAGGTGGTGCGGGAGCAGACCGCGAGCCCGCAGGCGGCCAACCTGGTCAACGAGCTCAGCGTCGAGGCCGTCCGCGTCGAGGACGACGACAAGCTGCCCCGGTATGTCAGCAGCGTGCTGGCCCGGCTGCAGGAGGTGTGGGTGGGCCGGCAGATCGCCGAGGTGAAGTCGAAACTGCAGCGGATGTCGCCGGTCGAGCAGGGTGACGAATACCACGCGCTGTTCGGTGACCTGGTCGCGATGGAGGCCTACCGCCGCAGCCTGCTCGAACAGGCCAGCGGCGACGACTTGACTGCGTGAGGGCGTGTAACGCGATATGGTGGGCGCGCTATACACCCGTTGGGGGAACGGCGAGGGAAGGCAGCTTCTGTGGCAACCATGATTCGGATCCGGCGCTCCGTCGCGATCGGCGCATTCGCGGCAGCCGCGGTGGCGGCCCCGCTGGCCGTCGCGCTGACGTCGGCGCCTGAGCAGGTCACGCAGGCCGGTCCGGCGTGCCTGGCATGGTTCGGCAACAAGGACGACGGCAAGTGCCTGTCCTACTCCAACGGCAACGGCGTCGCCGTCGGTACGCCCGAGGTCTCTCTCGGTGGCGTCGGCGGGATCGGGATCAGCACGGGTCCGCTGCTGCCCGGCACCACGATCAACCGCGGTATCGGCAACTAGGCGCCGTCCGCCTCACTTCTCGGTATGCGCCTCCGGGCGCAGCACCGTCGTCTTCTCGTCGATCGGCGTCAGCGTGGTCAGCTGTGGGTCGGGCGACACCCGCTCGGCGATCTTGCGCCGCGACGTCTCGATGACCGCCCTGGCCGCCGGGCTGCTGGTCACTGCGCGGTAGGTGCCTGCGATCTGCTCGTAGCGGCGTCGGCCCGCCTTGGTGCCCAACACATAGCCGACGGCCATCACGGCGACATACCCGATCACGAAGCCCACTCCCACTCGACGATGCGTGCTTCCATCCTGCCTCATGACGGGCGGTTGACGCCGGGCCGGGGAGCGCGTTGGCGGCGGCGCCCGTCCATACGCTAGAGTCATCCCTCGGTCCGCGCGGAAAGCTCACGCGGACAACCGCAGTCCCCTGTAGCTCAATTGGCAGAGCATTCGGCTGTTAACCGAAGGGTTGCTGGTTCGAGTCCAGCCGGGGGAGCCCACCAGAACGCCGCGCCGCGGCGTGCACCGACCGCGTTACGCGGTGGTGTCCCGGGCGCCCATCCGCAGATGCTCGATGTGATAGATCGCCTCGTCCAACAACTGGGCGACGTGGTTGTCGTAGAGCCGGTAGACGATGTTGCGGCCGGCCCGGTCGCCGGTGACGAGGCCGAGGGCCCGCAGCAGCCGCAGCTGGTGGGAGACCGCGGGCTGTTCCATGCCGACCGCGGCGGACAGATCGGTGACCGTGCAGGGTGACTGACGCAGCCGCGTCAGGATCATCAGCCGGTTGGGCGAGGCGAGCGCCTGCAGCGTCTCGGCGACCTTCACCGCGGAGGCCGCGTCGAGTGTGGCGGCGGGCGCGGTCCGGCCGTCGACGCCATGTCCCATGACCGCCATTCAAGCACAGGGGCATCGGTGATCATGACACATGTAGAGTTCTACATGTATATATCTATATATCCTGTCCGTCCCGCGAGGAGACGCCGATGACCCAGACCCTTGCCGCACCGCACGGCGACACCGCCGCACAGACGCCCCGCCCCCGGCTGAGCGGACTGTGGGCGGTGGCGTCCGTGCGCTGGGCGGCGCTGGCGCTGGCGTTGTTCGCGGGTGGACTCGCCGCGCAGCTGGCCGACGCCCCGCCACCGGTCTGGTGGGCGCTGTATCTGGCCTGCTACGCCGCCGGCGGGTGGGAGCCGGCATGGGAGGGCCTGCAGGCGCTGCGCGCCAGGACCCTCGACGTGGACCTGCTGATGGTGGTGGCGGCGATCGGCGCGGCATCGATCGGGCAGATCTTCGACGGCGCCCTGCTCATCGTCATCTTCGCCACTTCGGGCGCATTGGAGGACGTGGCCACCAAGCGCACCCGGGACTCGGTCAACGGCCTGCTGGACCTGGCCCCGGAGCGGGCGGTGATCGTCGGCGCGGACGGCGCCGAACACCCCGTGCTGGCCCAGGACGTGCGTGCGGGTGACGTGGTGGTGGTGCGGCCCGGCGAACGGGTGTCGGCGGACGGCATCGTGGTGGGCGGGGCGTCCGACGTGGACCAATCGTCGATCACCGGTGAACCCTTGCCGGTCGCCAAGGGCGTCGACGACGAGGTCTTCGCGGGCACGCTCAACGGCTCCGGCGCGCTGCGCGTCGCGGTGACCCGGGATGCGTCGGAGACGGTGGTGGCCCGCATCGTCGCGCTGGTCGCCGAGGCGTCGGCCACCAAGGCCACGACGCAGTTGTTCATCGAGAAGGTGGAGCAGCGGTACTCGGTCGTCGTGGTGGCGGCGACCCTGGCGCTGTTCGCGATACCCCTGCTGGCCGGCGCCGATCTGCAGTCGACGCTGTTGCGCGCGATGACCTTCATGATCGTGGCGTCACCGTGTGCGGTCGTGCTGGCGACCATGCCGCCGCTGCTGTGTGCGATCGCCAACGCCGGACGCCACGGTGTGCTGGTCAAATCTGCGGTCGCCATGGAGCACCTGGCCGACACCACAGCGATCGCCCTCGACAAGACCGGCACGCTGACCACCGGAAGCCCGCAACTCACCGAGATGGTGGCGCTGCGGCCCGACCGGATGGGTTGCGACGAACTGCTCGCGCTCGCCGCCGCCGCGGAGGCCGGCAGCGAGCATCCACTGGGACGCGCCATCGTCGCCGCCGGCCACGACCGCGGACTCACCGTCGCCGCGGCCGAGGACTTCCACGCCGTACCGGGCACAGGGGTCCGCGCCCGCGTCGACGGCCGGTTGGTCGAGGTGGCCAGCCCGAAAAGAGTTGCGGGTCAATCCCTTCCCGCGGTCACCCGGGCGGAGGGGAACGGGGGCACGGCGGTCCTCGTCACGGTCGACGGCGAGCCGGTCGGCGTGCTGGTACTGCACGACCGGATCCGGTCCGACGCCCGATCGGCCGTCCATGCCATGGCGGGCATGACCGCGACCGGTCCGGTCCTGCTCACCGGTGACAACCGGGCCGCCGCGAGGCGCCTCGCGGACACCGTCGGCATCGACGACGTACGGGCCGAACTCCTGCCCGAGGACAAGGTCGGCGCCGTCGCAGCCCTGCAGGGCGACGGCCACCGCGTCCTCGTCGTCGGTGACGGCGTCAACGACGCACCGGCGATGGCGGCCGCACACGTCTCGGTCGCGATGGGCAGATCCGGCGCCGACCTCACCCTCGACACCGCCGACGCCGTCACCGTGCGGGACGACCTCGCCGCCATCCCCGCAGTCGTCGCCCTCGCGCGGCGCGCACGCCGGGTCGTGAAGACCAACCTGGTGATCGCCGGCACCGCGATCTGCGTGCTCGTGGTCTGGGACCTCGTCGGGCACCTGCCGTTGCCGCTCGGCGTGGCCGGTCACGAAGGGTCGACGATCCTCGTCGCCCTCAACGGTCTGCGGCTACTCACCAACCGGGCGTGGCGGCGCGCCGCGCGGTCTCAGAGCCCCAGTGGAGGCTGACCCGGACCCTGACCCCGGGCCGCCTGGCCGGCCTGGCCGGCCTGGCCGGCCTGCTGCTGTTTGGCCGCCTGCGCCAGCGCGTTCATGATCGGGTTGGCGGCCGCCATCATCTGGCGTCGCTCCTCTTCGGAGATCTCGTAGAACGCCCACACACCCCACGCCGCCGGGCGGACGTAGATCGTCACTTCCTGACGCTGACCGCCGAACAGGGCGGGAACGGGGACCACCCGGTCCAGCGTGGCGGCGCTGGACATCTCCTCGGCCAGCTTCGTCCGGTCGGCCGACTCGGCCAGTTCGTACATGAGTGACTGACCGAGCTTGCTGGGCGGTCCTTGCATCGCCAGGAACCACGCCATCGGTACTCCTTCGATCGGGGGATATGTCGTGCGTCAGCGTAGGAGATCGGCCGATGGGGCGGATGCGTAGGCTCGACACATGCGGCCGGTCCTTGCAGTGCTCATGTCCGCCGGCCTCCTCACGGCCGGGTGCGGCTGGAGCCCGCCCGGCGCCGCGCCACCCAAACCCGACACCTGCACATCGGACGACGGGCCCACTCCCGACACCGTGCAGCGCGAGATCAGCGGCACCCCACCGGCCGCGCCCGGTGCGACGTGGACCGAAGTGGCCAATGGCCACACCACCGACTGCCGGCTGTACTGGGTGCAGATCGGGCCCGCTGCGCCGCAACCCGACAGCCCCCAGCAGGTGCTGTTCTTCGACGGCAACACCCCGCTGGGCCCGGCGACTCCCGAGCCGCGGCCCTACATCTCGGTGCTCACCGGCGGCGAGGACACCGTCCAGGTGCAGTACCAGTGGCGGCAGGGCGACGAAGCGCCCTGCTGCCCAACGGGTATCGGCACCGTGCGGTTCAGGATCGGGCAGGACGGCAAGCTCGAGGCCGTCGACCCGATCCCGAACGCCTAGGCCGGCTCAGGCGACAGCAGCTCCTTGGGATCCATCATCGCGGCGTAACGCAGCTGCTCCGGGATGCCGAAACCGTCGACGAGCAGTTCCGCGTACGGCCGCAGCGAGCGGCACCGCTCGTTGATGCCCCGGGTGACGGCCTTGGCTCGCTCGGTGGACAGGAAGCGGTGCTCGATGAACCACGCCTTGTCGTCCTCGATCACCGACAGCGCGTAGAGGTCGCACACCATCCCGAGGATGCGCTTGGCCTCCTCGTCCTCGCACGCATCGATCCCCGCGACGAACGCCTCGAGGACGATGCGGTCGATGTGGGCCTGCGCGGTGTGCAGCACATGGTCCTGCACGGCGTTGAATGCGTCGAACGCCGACATCTCCTTGGACTTGCCCTGCAACCGGCGCGCGACCGAGGACAGCATGTACTCCTCGCGGTCGGAGAGCATCTGCACCTGCGTGCCGCGGTTGAACAGGCTGCCCTCTTCCTCGTTGTCCTGTCGGGTGTCGAGGATGGTCTGCATGATCGTCTCGGCCGCAGTGCGTTTCATCACCCGCGTACCGACGGTGTTGGCGGCGAAGCGAACCCACTCCACCGGGCTCATCCCCTTGACGTCGTCGGCGTAGGCGGTCAGCAGCTCCTTGGCCACCAGCTGGGTCAGCACGTGATTGTCGCCCTCGAACGTGGTGAACACGTCGATGTCGCCGCGCAGTCCGATCAGCCGGTTCTCCGCGAGATAGCCTGCGCCGCCGCATGCTTCACGCGCCTCCTGGATGGCCCGGCTGGCGTGCCAGGTGTTGGCGGCCTTGAGGCCGGCCGCGCGGGCCTCGAGTTCCCGCTGTTCCTCGGCGTCGGGGTCGTCGGAGGTCTGCAGTTCGTGGCACTTCGCGACCAACTCGTTCTGCGCGAACTGCAGTGCGTAGGAGCGGGCGATCAGCGGGAGCAGCCGGCGCTGGTGCACCAGGTAATCCATGATGACGACCTCGCCACCGTCGGGTGCCGAGAACTGCTTGCGCTGCAACGCGTATCGCGTGGCGATGTCGAGGGCGACGCGTGCGGCGGCGGCGCCACTGCCGCCGACGGTGACCCGGCCGCGGATCAGCGTGCCGAGCATGGTGAAGAACCGGCGGTTCGGGTTCTCGATCGGCGAGGTGTAGGTGCCGTCCTCGCTGACGTCGCCGTAGCGGTTGAGCAGGTTCTCCCGCGGCACCCGCACCTTGTCGAACACGATGCGGCCGTTGTCGACACCGGGCAGACCGCCCTTGTAGTCGCAGTCCGACGTGGTGACGCCGGGCAGGTCGTTGCCGTCCTCGTCGCGGATCGGCACCAGCAGGCAGTGCACGCCGTGGTTGACCGGCTTGCCGTCCTCATGGGTGATCAGCTGGGCGAAAACCGCTGCCAGGCGGGCGGTTTGCGCCGCACCGCCGATGTAATCCTTGCGTGCCGTCGGGGTGGGGGAGTCGATGACGAACTCCTGGGTGGCCGGATCGTAGGTGGCCGTCGTCTCCAGCGACTGGACGTCGCTGCCGTGTCCGGTCTCGGTCATCGCGAAACAGCCGAGCACTTCGCAGTCGATGATCTTGCGGACGTACTGTTCGTGGTGGCGTTCGGTGCCGAGGTTCTCCACCGCGCCGCCGAACAGGCCCCACTGGACGCCGGCCTTGACCATCAGCGACAGATCGCTCATCGCCAGCATCTCGATCTGGGTGACCGCGGCGCCGACGTCGCCGTTGCCGCCGTGGGCCTTCGCGAAGCCGTCCTCGGCGGCGCCCATCGCCGCCATGATCCGCAGCTGTTCGTTGACCTTCGTGCGCGCGATGACGGTGTTGGGCGTGTAGTGCGGCCTGAAGACCTCGTCGGAGAGCTTGTCCCGCATGGCGTTCTTCACGTCGCGCCAGCGGCCGTCGAGGGCGTTGCGCAGATGCTCCGCAGTGGTGGTCATACCTGACGGTAACCCGCTATCCATTCCGCGAAACTGTGATGTGACAAACCCAGGTCAACCTATGTTGTCGCGGCCTACCCGGGGGGCGTTGAATCAGGGCATGACCCAGGGGGAGCGCCCGGCCGGCGCCCGGATATGGCGACCGCACGAATTCGACCACCGGCACGGTGACGTCAGCGGCGGCTGGCTGCGGGCCGCGACGTTCGGCGCGATGGACGGCCTGGTCTCCAACACCGCGTTGATCGCCGGGATCGGGGCCGCGGCCGACGCGCACGCGGTGATCGTCGGCGGATTCGCCGGGCTGGTCGCGGGCGCGTTCTCGATGGCGCTCGGCGAATACACCTCGGTGCGCACCGCCAACGAGCAGATCGAGTCCGAGGTGCTCGTCGAGCGGCGCGCGTTCCGCAGGCATCCACAGGCCGAGAAGGCCGAACTGGCCGACATGCTGACCGAGATGGGAATGGCGCGCACCACCGCGGAGCAGGCCACCGAGGAGATCCACCGTGACGAGAACCGGGCCGTGAACTTCCACCTGGTCCAGGAGATCGGCGTCGACCCGAGCGAGAAGCCGTCGCCCTACGTGGCGGCGGTCTCGTCGTTCCTGATGTTCGCGATCGGTGCCCTCATCCCGCTGCTGCCCTACCTGCTGGGCTTCGAATCCCTATGGGCCGGCCTGGCGTGCGGAGGCCTCGGGCTGATGATCGCCGGCGCACTCGCCTCGCGGTTCACCCGGAAATCGATGTGGCTGGCGTCGACGCGACAGCTGGTGCTCGGCGCGGTGGCGATCGCCGCCACCTATCTGGTCGGGACGCTGGTCGGCACCGTCGTGACCTGAGCGCTCAGCTCTCGCTGCCCACGGTCACGGCGCGCACTTCGTCGGTGCGCTCGGACAGCTCGTCTTCCTCGGCGTCGATGCCGTGCAGGTGGTTGCGGCTCAGGGCAAGCACGCCGGCGGCGGCGAGCACCGCGGCCGCGCCCACCCAGTACGGCAGGTGCACGTTGATCTGCTCTCCCAGCACGCCGGCCAGCCACGGCGCGACGGCCGCACCGCCGAACCGCAGGAAGCTGTACGCGGCCGAGGCGACGGCCCGCTCGACCGGGGCGGCCTTCATGACCGCCTCGGTGATCAGCGTGTTGTTGACGCCGATGAACAGGCCGGCCACCACCACGCACGTGGCCAGTACGGCCTTGCTGTCGGTGCCGATCGCCATCACGACCAGGGTCGCGGTCATCGCGAGCAGGTTCACGATCAGCGTGGGGACGGTGCCGAACCGGTGCTGCAGCCGTGGCGCGGCGACGACCGAGGTGAACGCCAGCGCCACGCCCCAGCCGAAGAAGATGAACCCGATCTGCTGTGCGGACATGTCGAGCGGGAACGGCGTGAACGCCAGCAGCGTGAAGAACCCGAAGTTGTACAGCAGCGCGGTCACCGAGACGCCGAGCAGACCGCGGTGGCGCAGCGCGCGGAACGGGTCGGCCAGCGTCGTGGCCCGCTCGGCCGGCGGCGTCGCGGGTAGCAGGAACGCGGTGACCACCACGGCGACGACCATGAGCGCCGATACCCCGAAAAACGGTCCGCGCCAGGAGATCTCACCGAGAACCCCGCCGACGAGCGGGCCGACGGCGATACCGAGGCCGAGCGCGGCTTCGTAGAGGATGATCGCCTGGGCCACCGATCCGCGCGCCGAACCGACGATCGTCGCCAGCGCCGTCGCGATGAACAGCGCGTTGCCCAGACCCCACAGCGCGCGCCAGCCGACGATCTCCATGACCGTGCCGCTCATCCCGGCCAGACCGGCGCCGGCGATGATCACCACCAGGCCCAGCAGCAGCGTGCGCTTGGGCCCGATGCGGCTGGAGACCACCCCGGTGATCAGCATCGCCACGCCCATGACCGCCATGTAGCTGGTGAACAGCAGCGACACCTGAGACGGTGTGGCGTGCAGGTTGTCGGCGATCGGTTTGAGGATGGGGTCCACCAGGCCGATGCCCATGAACGCCACGACGGAGGCGAAGGCAACGGCCCAGACGGCTTTGGGTTGGCGCCACATCGGCGGGCGGCTCCTGTCTGTCAGCTGTCGGATTGGGCGAGCAACCGCTTGATGACGTCGACGGCGGCGGCGAGCGTTTCGCGGTCTGCGGGGGAGAGTTGTTCCAGTCGCGGGTTGATCGCGGCGGCGCGGTCGATGCGCGCCTGGGCCAGCACCCGGCGGCCCTCGTCGGTGATGCGGATGAGCACCGCCCGCGCGTCGGCGGGATCGGTCGTCCGTGTCACCAGACCGGCGTCCTCGAGACGGCGCACCTGGGTGGTCATCGTGGGTTGTGAACAGTGGTCGAGCGCGGCGAGGTCGGAGATGCGGGCCTCGCCCCGGTCCTCGACGGTCGACAGCAACCGGGCCTGGGCCCACGGCACCGGCAGCCGCGTGCGCTGGGTGGCCAGCCGGTTGAGCCGGGCGACGACGGCGAGAAGATCGGCCCCGAGATGCTCGCCGCCGGCCGTTGCCGGGTGCTGGGTGGCAGGTGAGGTCATGGCGCCCATAATACATAGTTATTCTATGCAGTCCAGTGGCCGCACCGCGGGCGCCGACGCCCCGTCCGGTCCGACTGGCAGAATCGGGTGATGACCCCGACCGGGACGCCGAGCCCGCCTCGACGCGCCGGATCGTTGCAGCCCGGCGAACTCGCGCAGGCCTCGGTGATGGCGGCGCTGTGCGCCGCGACCGCGATCATCGCCGTCGTCGTCCCGTTCGCGGCCGCGTTGTCCCTGCTCGGCACGGTACCGATGGGCCTGCTGGCCTACCGTTACCGCCTGCGGGTACTGCTGGCCGCCACGGTCGCGGGGGCCACCATCGCGTTCCTCATCGCCGGGATGGGCGGGATGATGTCGGTCATCGACTGCGCCTACATCGGCGGGTTGACCGGCATCGTCAAACGGCGCGGCCGCGGCACGCCCACGGTGTTCGTCGCGGCGCTGATCGCGGGGACCGCCTTCGGTGCGGCGGCCGTCGCGGCACTGGCGGTGCTGTCGCGCCTGCGCAACCTGATCTTCGATTCGCTGACCGCGAACATCAACGGCGTCGCGGCGATCCTCACCCGCGTCCCGAACATGGAGGACACGGCCGAACGGCTCAAGCGGGATTTCGCCACGGCGCTGGATTACTGGCCGCTCGTCATCGGCGGGTCCGGGATCCTCAGCATCACGATGGTGACTCTGATCGGCTGGTGGGCGCTGTCGCGGGTGCTCGGCCGACTGGTCGGCATCCCGGACGTGCACAAGCTCGAGGCCTCCGCGGAGGGCGGCCCCGTCTCGCCGGTGCCCACCAGACTGCGCGACGTGCGGTTCCGCTATCCCAACACCGGCCACGACGCCCTGGGTCCGGTCTCGCTGTCGGTGGAACCGGGCGAACACGTCGCGATCACCGGCGCCAACGGCTCCGGCAAGACCACGTTGATGCTCGTCCTCGCCGGCCGGGAACCGACCGCGGGCACCGTCGAGCGGCCGGGTGCGGTCGGCCTCGGGCGCCTCGGCGGCACCGCCGTCGTCATGCAGCATCCGGAGAGCCAGGTGCTCGGCACCCGCGTCGCCGACGACGTCGTCTGGGGGCTGCCGCCGGGCACCGCGACCGACGTCCCCACCCTGCTGGGCGAAGTGGGCCTCGACGGGATGGAGGAGCGCGACACCGGCGGACTCTCCGGCGGTGAACTGCAGCGGCTCGCCGTGGCGGCCGCGCTGGCCCGCCGACCCGCCCTGCTCATCGCCGACGAGGTCACCAGCATGGTCGACCAGCAGGGCCGCGACGGACTCATCCAGGTGCTGTCCGGGCTCACCGAACACCACGACATGTCGCTGGTGCACATCACCCATTACAACGACGAGGCCAACGTCGCCGACCGCACCATCAACCTGACCGGAAACGGCGGCGCGGCCGACAACACCGACATGGTCGAGAGCGCCGACGCGCCGATCGGCACCACCCCGGTCGCCGACACCAACGCCGCCCCGGTCCTCGAACTGGCCGGCGTCGGCCACGAGTACGGCAGCGGCACGCCGTGGGCCAAGACCGCGCTGCGCGACATCGACTTCTCGGTCTGCGAGGGCGACGGCCTGCTGATCCACGGTCTCAACGGCTCCGGGAAGTCCACCCTCGCCTGGATCATGGCGGGGCTGACCGTGCCGACCACCGGCAGCTGCCTACTCGACGGTGAACCCGTCTCCGACCAGGTCGGCGCCGTCGCGATCTCGTTCCAGGCGGCCCGACTGCAACTGATGCGCAGCCACGTCGACCGGGAGATCGCCTCGGTGGCGGGTTTCTCCCCGCACGACCGCGACCGCGTCCTGCAGGCGCTCGCGACGGTCGGTCTGGACCCGGCGATGGCCTCGCGGCGGATCGACCAGCTCAGCGGCGGCCAGATGCGCCGGGTGGTGCTGGCCGGTCTGCTGGCCCGCTCACCACGCGCACTGATCCTCGACGAACCGCTGGCCGGGCTGGACGCGGCGAGCCAGCGCGGGCTGCTGCGGCTGATCACCGATCTGCGGCGCAACAATGGGCTGACGGTCGTGGTCATCTCCCACGACTTCTCCGGGCTCGAAGAGCTGTGCCCGCGCACCCTGCACCTGCGCGACGGGGTGCTGGCGCCCGCCTCTGCCACCGCAGGAGGGCTGTCATGACCGCCCCCGCCCGCAAACAACGCCGGCCGGTCGTGCTGTTGCGCCCGGTCCCCGGGCGCTCGGTCATCCACGATCTGTGGGCGGGCACCAAGCTGATCGCGGTCGCCGCGATCGGGGTGCTGCTCACGTTCTATCCCGGCTGGGTGCCGATCGCGGCGGTGGGACTGCTGGTCCTGGTGGCGGCGCGGCTGGCGCACATCCCGGGCGGGGCCCTGCCGTCGATCCCGGCGTTCCTGTGGGGGTTGCTGTTCCTCGGTGGCCTGACGGCGACGTTCGGCGGCGGGGATCCGATCGTGACGCTGGGCTCGGTCGAGGTCGGCCTCGGCGGTCTGTTCAACTTCCTGCGCATCACCGCACTGTCGATCGTGTTGCTCGGGCTGGGCGCGATGGTCTCGTGGACCACCAACGTCGCCGAGATCGCCCCGGCCGTCGCGAAACTGGGCCGCCCGCTGCGGGCGGTACGGATCCCGATCGACGACTGGGCGGTGGCGATCGCGCTGGCGCTGCGGGCCTTCCCGATGCTCATCGACGAATTCACGACGCTCTACGCGGCGCGGCGGCTGCGTCCCAAACAGCACCTGCCCAGCCGAAAGGCGCGCCGGAAGCGGTGGCTCATCGAGGTGGTCGACATGCTGGCCGCCGCGGTGACGGTCGCGTTGCGCCGCGCCGACGAGATGGGCGATGCGATCACCGCACGCGGCGGCACCGGCCAGATCTCGGCGGCGCCGACCGGGCCCAAGGCGCGGGACTGGATCACCCTGGCCGTCATCGTCCTGGTGTGCGGTGCGGCGCTCGCCGTGGAATTGACCGTCCTGCCCACCAGTTCGGCGCCCACCTGATCGGTGCGTACGCCGGCTCGCCACTACGGTGGAGCCTGTGACAGCGCCCCGACGAGTTGACGCCGACTTCCTCGCCCTGCCACGACAGCAACTGGCCGACGCCGCGCTGTCGGCCGCGCTGGCGGCCGGAGCCACCTACGCCGACCTGAGGGTCCATGCCATCACCAGTGAGCTGGTGCAGTTGCGCGACGGTGAGCTGGAGACCGCCGTCATCGATCGTGAGATCGGTCTGGCGGTGCGGGTGATCGTCGACGGCACATGGGGTTTCGCCTCGCACGCCGAACTCGACCCGACGGTGGCCGCCGACACCGCGCGCCGGGCGGTCGCCGTCGCGACGACGCTGGCCCCGCTCAACGCCGAACGTATCGAACTGGCGCCCGAACCGGTCTACCGCGACGTCACCTGGGTCTCGGATTACCGCGTCGACCCGTTCACGGTGCCCGCGGCGGACAAGATCGCGGTGCTGGGCGAGTACTCCGGCAGGCTGCTCGCCGCGGACGGTGTCGACCACGTGTCGGCCGGCCTGCACACCGCCAAGGAACAGACGTTCTACGCCGACACGTTCGGCTCGTCGATCACCCAGCAGCGGGTCCGTGTCCTGCCGACGCTGGAGGCGGTCGCCGTCGACACCGCCGCAGGCACGTTCGAGACCATGCGCACCCTGGCCCCGCCGACCGCGCAGGGCTGGGAGGTGGTCGCCGGTGACGAGGTGTGGGACTGGACCGACGAACTCGCCCAGCTGCCGACACTGCTGGCCGAGAAGACCAAGGCGCCCAGCGTGACCGCCGGACCCACAGACCTGGTGATCGACCCGACGAACCTGTGGCTGACCATCCACGAATCCATCGGCCACGCCACCGAATACGATCGCGCCATCGGCTACGAGGCTGCCTACGCCGGCACGTCGTTCGCCACCCCCGACAAACTCGGCACCATGCGCTACGGTTCGCCGGTGATGAACGTGACCGCGGACCGAACCGTCCAATACGGTTTGGCCTCAATCGGTTTCGACGACGAAGGGGTGCGTGCGCAGAGCTGGGACCTGGTGCGCGACGGCGTGTTCGTCGGCTATCAGCTCGACCGCGTCTTCGCCCCGCGCCTGGGGGTGGCCCGGTCCAACGGATGCTCCTACGCCGACTCCCCGCACCATGTGCCGATCCAACGGATGGCCAACGTGTCGCTGCAGCCGGCGGCGGAGGACGTCAGCACCGCCGACCTGGTCTCCCGGGTGGAGGACGGCCTCTACATCGTGGGCGACAAGAGCTGGTCGATCGACATGCAGCGCTACAACTTCCAGTTCACCGGTCAGCGGTTCTTCCGGATCCGCGACGGCCGCCTCGACGGGCAGGTGCGCGACGTGGCGTACCAGGCGACGACGACCGAGTTCTGGGGCGCGCTGGAAGCCGTCGGCGGACCGGCGACGTGGCGGCTCGGCGGGGCGTTCAACTGCGGAAAGGCCCAGCCCGGACAGATCGCGGCGGTCAGTCACGGTTGTCCGTCGGCGTTGTTCCGGGGGATCAACGTGCTCAACACGCGTGCGGAGGCGGCCCGGTGATCGGGCCGCAGGAGGTCGTCGACGCCGTCCTCGCCGAAGCGGCCCGCCGCGGCCGGGCGGACGAGACCATCGTGCTGGTCACCGACCGTGCCGGTACGTCGCTGCGGTGGGCCGGCAATTCGATGACCACCAACGGTGAATCGATCAGCCGCAGCACGACGGTGATATCCATCGTGCGCAAGGGTGACAGCGCGCACGTCGGCTCAGTCCGGTCCAGCGAGGTGGAACCGGCCGCGATCGCCGCACTGGTCGCCGCGTCCCAGGACGCCGCGCTGGCCGCACCCGAGGCCCGTGACAGCGCGCCGCCGCTGCCCCCGACGGGCACGCCGGCTGACTGGGAGTCACCCGTCCCGGTCACCGGTGCGGAGGTGTTCGCCTCCGTGGCGGACAGTCTCGCGCGCGGTTTCCGCGGTGAGGACGCCCTGTACGGATTCGCCCGCCACGAGTTGGAGACGACGTTCCTCGCGACGTCGACCGGACTGCGCCGGCGTCACACCGAGCCGACCGGCTCGGTGGAGATCAACGCCAAGCGCGGTGGCGCCAGCGCGTGGGCGGGCATCAGCACACCCGACTTCGTCGACGTGCCAACGGATTCCATGCTCGAGGACCTGTCGATGCGGCTGGGGTGGGCGGACCGCACCGTCGAGTTGCCCGCGGGGCGTTACGAGACCATCATGCCGCCGTCGACGGTCGCGGACATGATGATCTACCTGACGTGGACGATGGACGGCCGCGGCGCCCAGGAGGGTCGCACCGCGTTGTCGGCGCCCGGCGGCACCCGCGTGGGGGAGAAGCTGACCGACCTTCCGTTGACGCTGTATTCCGATCCCTCCGCGCCCGGGCTGGCGTGCACGCCGTTCGTGACGGCCGCGACATCCTCGGAGCGGGTCTCGGTGTTCGACAACGGGATGGACATCGGCCGGGTGGACTGGTTGCGCGACGGTGTGGTCAACGCCCTGGCCTACCCGCGGGCGGCCGCCGCGGAATTCGGGCAACCGGTGGCGGTGCCGGCCGGGAACCTGTTGATGACCGGGGGAACCGCGGAGACCGCGGACATGATCGCCGGCACAGAGCGCGGACTGCTGCTCACCACGCTGTGGTACATCCGCGAGGTCGACCCGACGGTGCTGCTGCTGACCGGGCTGACGCGGGACGGGGTCTACCTCATCGAGGACGGTGAGGTGACGGCGGCGGTGAACAACTTCCGGTTCAACGAGAGCCCGCTGGACCTGCTGCGGCGCGCCACCGAGGCCGGGATGAGCGAGGTGACCCTGCCCCGGGAGTGGGGTGACTGGGCGACGCGTGCGGTGATGCCGACGTTGCGGATTCCCGACTTCCACATGTCGTCGGTGAGTCAGGCGCAATAATCCGAAGGTGTCGGTGAACGCGGTGTTGGGTCAGCTGTCCGCACTGGTCGCCATGTCGTCGGGGGATCCACGCCTCGACGAGGTGATCAGGTTGGCGTGCGGGCGGGCGTTGCGGTTGCCGCCGCTGCCGGTCGAGGCCGACTTGTTCGACGACTATCCGGACGAGCAGCCGGTGGTCGCGGCGTTCGCCGAACAGTTCGCCACCGACGTGTCGGGCATCGGACAGAACCAGCGCGCGCGGTTCACCACCGCGTTGGGGGACAGGACCTTTCGGATCGCCGCCGCCGTGTTCATCGCCGACTTCGGGCCGCGGGTGCGGGCCGGCTTCGCGGCTCTCGGGCTCGGTGAGCCGTACTGCACGGCGCCGGTGGAGTGGGACCACGAGACGGACCCGTCGCAGGTGTTGCTCGGCGAGTTCGTGCCGGCCGTCGCCAGGTTGCGCGCACTGGATCCGCTGACGACGGAGGTGGTGCGGCTGCGCGGGGCGATCGCCCACAATTGCCGGCTGTGCAAATCGCTGCGGGAGGAGCACGCCCTGGAGGCCGGCGGTTCCGAACCGCTGTACGCCGAGATCCAGGACTTCGAGCACTCCGAGCAGTTGAGCGCGGCGCACAGGGCGGCGCTGCGCTACGTCGACGCCCTGGTGTGGACGCCGTCGGCCATCCCGCCGGAGGTGGCGCGAGAGGTCGGCCGGCACTTCTCGGAAGAGCAGTCCGTCGAGTTGACGCTCGACGTCATGCGCAACGCCACCAACAAGATCGCCGTCGCGCTGGGTGCCGACGCGCCACGGGTGGCGTCGGGCACGGAACGGTATGTGGTCGACGACGACGGGCAGACGGTGTTCGCCGAGATGGCGTGACGGTCCTCATGGAGCGGCAGTTCGAGTCGTACGGATCGTCGTACTGGGGCGCCATCGCCCTGTTCGTGGTGGGCGCCGTGGCCGCGGTGTGGTTGGGGCGCAGGCAGACTCAGGCGCAGTCCCGGCGGTTCGGACGGGTGGTCGGTGCGCTGACGGCGGTCATCTACGGGTCGGTGCTGCTGTACTCGCTGGTGCCGCCGACGGTCGAGCGGTCGGTGCCGCTGCGGTTGACCGACCTTGCGACGGTGGCCGCGGCGTGCGCGCTGTGGACGCAGCGGCACTGGGCGTTCGCGCTGACGTACTACTGGGGTCTGGTGCTCAGTGCCCAGGCGCTGATCTCCCCGGTGTTGGTCGGCCCCGATTTCCCGCACTATTCGTTCCTCGCATTCTGGGCGATCCACCTGCTCGTGGTGTGGGCGGCGATCTACCTGACATGGGGGCGGGGCATGCGGCCGGGGTGGCGCAGTCTGCGGCTGGTGGTCGCGGTGACCGCGGTGTGGGCGGCGGTGACGTTCGTGTTCAACCGGATCGCCGGCACCAATTACGGCTTCCTCAACGCCAAACCGGTGACCGCCAGCCTGCTGGACGTGCTGGGCCCGTGGCCGGTGTACATCGTCTCGGCGACGGGGCTGATCGTGCTCGTGTGGGTGCTGATGACGCTGCCCTGGGTGCGTTCCGCGGGTCCGCGTACCGACGAGCGGTGAGGGCTGTTCACCTGGGCTGCCCGGGCATGGGACGATGGTCCCCGCGTTGGACGCGCCGGGGGCGGTAGCTCAGTCGGTTAGAGCCGTGGACTCATAATCCATTGGTCGCGGGTTCGAGCCCCGCCCGCCCCACTTCAGAGTGTTGGTGCTTCGGGTGATGCTTGACACCCTCAGTGCGGGAGTTGAGCCTGGCCGAGCAGCGTAACGAGTCCATGAGCGGCCACCGACGTGCGTCAGGTCGCCGGGACATGTGTCACCCCGCGAGCTCGAGGAGGACCCGCACTGCGCGACGCCGCTGCGGTACCTGCTCACTCTTCGACCGGAACCGACAGAATCATCTTCGCGGCAGTGTGTTTGAGGAGCTCGCGGCGGCGTTCACGCTGATCGAGGTCGAGAAGGGCCGCCCGACGTTCGGCCGTCCATGAGGATTTGAGCAATATCTCGCGATGAGTCCTGCCCTGCGGTGCAGTCTGATCTGCATGGGCAGACTCATCTATGGCTTCAACGTGTCGGTGGACGGGTACATCGCCGACGCGCAAGGCAACATCGACTGGTCGGATCCGAGCGAGGAACTGCACCAGTACTGGGACGACTTCGAGCGGGACACCGCCCTGTCGTTCTACGGGCGGCGGCTCTACGAACTGATGTCCGCGTACTGGCCGACCGCCGACCAGGCCCCGGATGCCACCCCGTTCATCGTCGACTTCGCCCGCACTTGGCGCGACATGCCCAAGGTCGTGTTCTCGCGCACCCTGGATTCGGTCGACTGGAACTCCCGCCTGGAACGCGGCGACCCGGTCGAGGTGGTGACGAGGCTCAAAGCCGAAACCGACGGCCGGCTGGAGGTGGCCGGCGCGACGCTGGCCGCACCGATCGTGCAGGCGGGACTGGTGGATGAGTACCGAATCGTGGTCGCGCCCATCGCTGTGGGCGGAGGCACCCCGTTCTTCCCGACCCTGCCATCCTGGATGTCGCTGCGGCTGTTGGAGAATCGCACCTTCCCGGGTGGCACGGTCCTGCTGCGCTACGAGGCGGAACACGACTGAGTTGCGGATGCACGACGGGTTGCACGACTGGGCGCCGGCGTCACCGGAGTTCCCGGATCGCCCCTGACTCGCCCAGCGCCCACTTAGAGTCGACACTTCGTCGAAGACAAGCGCAGGGGGCGGCATTGAGTCAGTGGCTGGTTACTCACGTACCGTCATGGCTGCTGCTGCTCTTGATCGTCACCTGCACGTCGGGCACGGCGATCCTCGTACAGACCGTGGTGCGCCGCCGATTCCCGAATCTTCGCGGTGAAGAACACAACGACGTGACGAAGTTCGCCTTCGGTGTCGTCGGCTTCGTGTTCGCCTTCTTCATCGGCTTCGTCGTCTCGGCGATGTGGGGCCAGATAAGCCACGCCGATGAGGTCGTGCGCACCGAAGGAGCGGCCGGGAGCCAACTCGCGCGAGACTCCCACATCTTCGACCAGCCCGACAGAGACCGGATTCGTCAGAGCCTGCTGGAGTACGAACAGGCCGCCGTCGCGGAATGGGACGAAGCCAACGAAGGACGGTCGTATCCGGAAGCCGACCGGGCCCTCAACCGGCTCTACGAGGCCTACGAGGCGGTGCAGCCGCGTACAGATGCGCAGAAGACGCTTCTGGCAACCTCATTCGGCAATCTGAACGACCTGAGCAAGGCTCGCGTGGAACGGGTGCTGCAAGCACGCACCGACACCGGGCCGCCCTGGTCACTGTGGGCGGTCATCTTCGTGACCAGCGGCCTTCTGCTGGGATGCGCGATCATCTACGGGGTCGAAGTACCGGCCAACCATTACGCGATGGTTGCCATCATCGGCACCCTCGTCGGGGCGCAACTCTTCCTCGTCGTCGAGCTCTCGCACCCCTTCGTCGGCGCGGTATCGGCGGTCCCGGAGCCACTCCACCAGGTCATCCGCATGCTGCAAGCCGGCCCGGCGTAAGCAAGCGGTTCGTCAGCAGGGTGCTCGACTATTGCCGGCCGTCAGGCTGGTCGTTGTTCTTCTGCGCTCCCCAGCCGTGGACCCGGTCGACGTCGATCACCGCGCTGACGCGTGGCCGGTCCCGCTGCGGATACTCCTGTCCGGTGTAGTGCCGGGACAGTGCGTCGATGTCGGCCAGGCCCTCGTCGTCGTACATCCGCGCGACTCTGCCGATGACCGTGACGTGCGTGTACCAGTCGTCCTCGTCGAGTACGGTCAGCGACACCCGCGGGTCCTTTCTCATGTGCTCCAGGCGTTTTCGGCCATGGTCCATGTTGACCAGGAGTTGGTCGCCCCGCAGGAGGTACCACGTCGCCGCCGAGACCGGTTGCCCGTCGGATCGGACGGTGCTGATCACCGCCGGGTTGGCCTTGGCCAGCATCTCCTTGGCGGATTCTGACAACGACTGCGACATCGCAAACTCCTCCGTTGGCGGCACGACTCCGTCCGCTATACCCGCTGAAGCCCGGGGAAACGCCCTTGGAGGCGCGCGCTCACCGCCTCAGGTCTCGCACCCGGTTCCGTTTCCGTCTCGGTCGAGGTCGTAGATGTCGTTGCCGACGACCGTCACCGGACCGGACACGTAGGCGGGGCCGTTCCCGCTGCCGCCGGCGCAGTCGACATCGCTGGCGACCGGAACGCAAGGACCCGAGTAGTTGGCGTCGCACTGGCCCTGCGTCTGCGGGACAGGGGTGGCAGCCGCGAGCGGGGCGAAGGTGAGCGCTACCGCGAAGCCAATTATCGGCACAGTCAATTTATCCACAGCGGCCGATGCTAGCGCACCGGACGCGATTTGCTGTCACATCCGCTCCCCGTCATTGCGTGGGGCGCAGCACCACGATCCCCGGGATGGACCCGACATAGTCGCGCAGCGGTTCGTCGACGACCTTGTTGTTCGCCCGCAGCGACGACGCGTTGCGGATGACCGGCCCGTCCGGCGTGTCGACGAAGATCCCCACGTGGGTGACATCGAGCCCACCGTCTTCGGCGTACGCGCCGATGTAGTCGCCCGTGCGCAGACCATCCACGACCGTGTCGTCGACCGAGCCGCTCGGGATGTACGTGACGTCCCGCGGCACCTCCGGAAGCCCGGGCAGGTACACGCCGCCGGAGTCTTTCCTGTTGAGACGCTTGGCCACCGAGATCGACTTCGCGCCGAGTTCGCCGGTCACGTCCGTCGCTACCGGCGGCGTCGCCGCGGCCCAATCGGTGAAGAAGTGCTTCCGATTGCGGTATCCGACGACACCGTCCTTGTACCGCACCTCGATGAGACGGTCGATGAACTGCTCGCGGTCGTCGGCGCGTTTGAGCGCTTCGACGTAGTCGGCGTAGGTGAAGCAGTCCACCGCTTCGAGGTCGACGACGAGCTCTTCGGGCCGGTTCACCGCCCCGACCAGGGTGTTGGCCCGATACGGCACCCCGAGGAACTGCCGCGATACGGTGTCGGCTTTCGACGAATGTTCTTCACGCGCAGCGCCGTTGCGCGCAGCGAGCAGCTTCTGCAGGATCTGTTCGCTGCGGCCGGCGACTGTGACGACAGGTGGCACACGGGGATTGGTGGCCAGGTAGTCGGCGACCGGGATGGGCGCGTCCGCGGAGTAGCCGGTGGGCAACACCACGTCACCGGCCGTCGAGTTGTAGTAGACGTCCCAGCGGTAGTAGCCGGCGAATGCGGCGGGGTCCCGGGCCAGCACCGCGGCGTAATCACTGACCGCGCGCACGTATTCGTTCGAGTTGTTGTAACGCCACAGCGCGTGATCCGGGTTGTGGGCGAAGTCGTTGGCGGCGAGGTAGCGGCCCGCGGCCATGATGCTGTCGTGAGGTGACCGGATGTCGCCGCCCCCGCCGTAGGCCGCGAACGTCGCGGGCATGAACTGCATGGGACCCTGTGCACCCGCGGTGCTCACCCCGGCGATCCGGCCGAACGCGGTCTCGATCAGGTTGATCGCCGCCAGATAGTTCCACCCGACACCCGATGCGGCTTCGGCCTTGCGGTAGTAGCCCAGCAGCTCCTCGGCGGGCCGGGGCGGACCGATGCGCCATGCCGGCAGGGTCGATCTCGCATCGCCCTTGCTCAACTCGCTGAGCTGCCGGCGGGCGCTGACATTGCGGTCGTAGACCTCGAGCAGCTGCTGCGGGATCCGCGGCCGGACGATCCCGTCCCACTCGGGGTGGTGGCCCAGGGCGCGGTAGGCCAGCTGCTGGCGGCGCGCCGCCGCGACAAGCATGTCCTCCGGCGACGACGGGTCGCGAAGCGCCCGCTCGTCGGCGACCAGGTCGTCGGCGATCTGCGCAGGCTCGGACGCCAACCGCAGCTTCGGCGGAGCGGGGCGCGGGGCGGGGGAGGGCGCACTCGCCGCGGTCTGCGGAGA
>JBNMQY010000053.1:0-31520 GCA_050205415.1 Mycolicibacterium litorale | reverse complement strand
GGGTGGGGGACTCGCGGGGAGTCTGTCCCTCGGGTCTGTGGTCAACCAGCTGTTGCATTCGGCGCCGATGCCCGTCGCGGTCGCGCCGCGCGGCATCCGCGATTCACCGGTCACCCGCGTGCGAGAGGTGACGTGCGCGATCGGCCGCCGCGAAGGCGCGGACCTGTTGCTGGAGCACGCCGTCCGCTTCAGCTCGGCGGCAGGCACGCCGCTGCGACTGGTCTCGCTCGTGGCGCTCGACCCGACGTTCGGTGTCCTGCGCGGCGATGACGATGCGGTGCGCCATCGGGCTCTCGAACACGCCGCCCACACGCTGGATGTAGCGAAAAGCCTTTTACCGGAGGGCATTCCGGTGTCGTCGACGATCGTCGAGGGACACGGGGTCGAAGAGGCCGTCAGCAAGCTGCAGTGGCACGACGGGGACCTCATCATGGTCGGTTCGAGCCGGCTGAGCGCGCCGCGACGGCTGTTTCTCGGCTCCACCGCGGCGAAAATGCTGCGGGTGCTCGACGTCCCGATGGTGGTCACACCACGAGATCGGTAGAGGCGTGGGACCGTTGACTCCGCCCGCGGTGTCAGGCAGTGTTTGCCACATGGATCCACAACTTTCCACAGCCGGTGACCGATATGCTCGCGGCTGAGCGACGCTCCAAGCTCGCCCACCTCGTGCGCTCATCGAAGATCATGAGCACCGAGGGGCTCGCCTCCGCGCTGGCCGTCTCAGCCGAGACCATTCGCCGCGACCTGCTCTTGCTCGAGAAAGAGGGAGTGCTCGAGCGGGTCCACGGCGGCGCCACCGTCCGCGGCCAGTCGGTGGTGGCTTCCGAGCCTTCCTTCGAGGTGCGCAGCGAGGGCGAACTATCGCGTAAGCAACGGATCGCCGCGGTGGCAGCCGACTTGGTCCCTGCGGGGAGCATGGTCATGATCGATGTCGGGACGACGGCGATGCTCGCCGCTCGAGCGCTGCCTCATACGCTGTCCGCCACCGTGGTCACGACCTCACTGCGGGTCGCGGTGGAGCTCTCGGACCGTCCGGGAATCGACGTCATCGTTGCCGGGGGCCGGATGAGAAGCGGTGATCTCGCCTTGTCCGGCATGGCAACCGAAGCGCTGCTCGCCGACATCCACTTCGACATCGCGCTGCTGGGTTCCGGCGGACTCCACCCCGAGGCGGGGCTGACGGACTTCTACCTCGAAGAGGCCAGGACACGGCGGACCATCATCGCCAACACCACCAGTCCGTACGTGCTCTGTGACGCAACAAAATTCGGCAAGGTTGCCCGGTATCGGGTGGCGGCATTCGAGGACTTGGCCGGGGTGATCGTCGATGAGAAGCCGGGAAGCGAGCTGGACGCCGCGCTGCGGGCGGCCGGGACCGACATGATCGTGGCGACCACCTGAACCTCCCCGTCACAAAAATCCACGCTTGACACGACAAAATCCACACATCAGTCTGATCTCCACAGCACGCGGAGTTCGGGTTCGATAGCCGGGACTGTGGGGCGCTCACCGTTTTCTGCCGAAACGAGAACAGCGTCAGACGATGCGGGCGAGCCGTTATTCGACGTCGACTACGAGAGGGATCCGTGAAGATCGTCTGTACCGAATTCCGGCAGGAAAGCAACTCGCTGAGCCCGTTCCAGTCCGACCTCGCCTTCTGGCGCAACAACGGCTGGGTCCTGCGGCCGGAGGAGATGCGCGGTGCCCATGAGGGCTCCGGGTCGGCGATGGCGGGCATGATCAGCGAGATCGAACGTCTGCTACCCGACGCGCACATCGTCTTCGGCCCCGGGTTCTACGCGCAGAGCGGCGGGACCGCAGCACAGCATGTGATGGACTCGTACACCGAGCAACTCGTCGATGTGCTGCGCGGCGCCGGGGACATCGACATGATCCTGTTCTCCTTCCACGGAGCGCTGCAGACCACGGAGTTCGACGACGCGGAGGCGGAAGTACTGCGCCGGGTACGCGAAGTCGTCGGGGAGGACGTGGTCATCGGAGTCTCCACCGATCTGCACGCCTACGTCTCCCGGGCGTTCGCCGAACGCGCCGACATCATCAGTGGATACCAGACCTACCCGCACGTCGACTTCGAGGAGACGGGCCGCCGGGCCGCGCGACTGACCATCCGCAAGGCCACCGACTCGGCCGCCGACACCGTGATGGCGTGGGCGTCGATCCCCATGATCGTGCCGGCGTCCGCGTACAACTCACTGGAGGGACCGTTCGCGGACCTCATCCATCACGGCCACCGGATGGTCGCCGACGGCACCATCCTCGACTTCTCCATCTATCAGATGCAGCCGTGGCTCGATGTCGCGGATCCGAACTCCACAGTGGTCGTCGTCGCCAAAGACGCCGAGACGGCCTGTGCCCGGGCGGGAGAACTCGCACAGCTTCTGTACGACGCCCGCCACGCGTTCACCACTGAACTGTCGTCGATCGACGCCGTGATCGACTTTGCGCTGCAGGCTGATTCGGCGAAACCGGTGATTCTCGTGGACTCCGCCGATTCGAACAACGCCGGTGCTCCGGGGGACAGCATGGCGGTGGCGGCGAAGCTCCTCGACCGCGAGGTGATGCCGCGCAGTGCCACCGTGGTCAGCGACCCGGTGGCGGTCACGCGCGCGCACCGACTCGGAGTCGGCACCACCGCGGAATTCCACATCGGCGGTCAGATGGACCCGCGCGCACCGCAGATCACCGCGCAGGGCTACATCCGCTCACTGCACGACGGCACGTTCCGCCCGCAAGTCGTCGGTCACACCGGTGACTCGGTCAGCGTCGGGCGGGCCGCGGTCGTCCGCTTCGGCAATCTCGACGTGATGGTGTGCGAGCACATCGCCGGAAACGGAGATCCCCAGCTGTACCGCGCTTTCGGCATCGACCCCGCGATGTACGACCTCGTCGTCGTCAAGGCGAACACCTCGTTCCGGGCCGCCTACCGCGACATCGCCGGAACGATCGTGCCGACCGACACCCCTGGAGCGGCGTCGGCGAATGTGGCCGACCTGCCGTTCCGCCGGATGCCGCGAAGCATCTATCCCTGGGTGGACGAGGAGCGCACGATCTGTGCGGAGGTGGTGCGGGGCTGACTGTCAGTCGGGAAGGCCGTGGTCGCCGTACACGTGCAGCAGCGCCAACGGATCGAGGGTGTCCCACACGGTGCTGTAGAACTGCTCCTTGAGTTGGCGCGCCTCGTATTCCCGGTTCGCCAGGTCGGCGATCTGGTCGTACCCGTAGTACAGCAGTGACACCGGTCCGGTGGTCTTGAGCAGTTCGTTGATGATGACCTGCGCGCCGGCGCGGTTGCCCTGAGCGGCTTCTAAGAACGCCGGGACGATCTTGTACGCGGGGACGACGGTGTTCACCCACGGCACGATCTGGCTGCCGCGGTACACCGCCTCGACGCCTTCCCGGATGTACGGCCGGAACTCCGGACCGGCGGCACCCACGAGCAGGTTGCGCAGGGCGAGCACCGCCGCGGGCATGCCTTCTGGATCCGGGTCCTCGGGCCGGAACGGATCGGGGCTCCACGGCACCGGTTCGGCGACGGCCGCCGAGACCGGTTCGTCCACCGGGTCCTGTTCGGGCTGGGTCTCCGGCTCCTGGGCGAGGCGCGTCTCGGCCACCTCGTCGGCCGTATCATCCCGGGAAGCGTTGTCGGGCTTGGCCTCCGGCTCCTCGCGCTCGATCACCCGAGGTGTGAACACAGCGCGTAACTTCTCCGCCTGCTCGGCTTCGAACTGCCGCAGCTTCTTGCTCAGTGACGGTCTGGTCTCTCGGGGCTCGGCTTTCTCGTCGGCCTTGGTGTCGTCGGCCTTGGTGTCGTCGGCCTTGGAGTCGTCAGACTCGTCGACTTTGTCCGTGTCTTCGGACTCGTCGGCCTTGTCCGTGTCGTCCGTCTCGTCGGACGTGTCCTTCTCGGCGTCCGGCTTCTTGGGGCCGGCGTTCACGGTGCCCCTCGAATCCGATGCGCTCGACGAGCTCGACGTGCTCGACGCCGCCTCGGTCTCCGCGTATGCAATGCCCTGACCGGCGACCGCGACCGCGGCGCCCACACCGACTGCGACCGCCAGTCCGCCGACGTAGCCGATGTACTTGTGTGACGTCATCCCCCGAATTCCTTCCCTAGGCAAAGACATCGTAGAGGTGTCCGCGGTAGTCGGCAGAACGGCAGTGGTCCGAGTCTGCGGGGGCGTCGAGTCACTGGCCCTATCGAACGCCTGTTCGATATACTCCAGGGGTGAGCTGGTTCAACGGGCCGCCGAGCTGGTCGGAGATGGAGCGGGTCCTGACCGGCAAGCCTCGCCGCGCCGGCGAATCACTCGTCGAACCCCACGGCGACGGTGGCGACAGCCCGGCCTGGTCGCGTAAGCGCGGCGCCTACCAGGCGCCGGAACTGCCGCGCTCCGGCGGCGCGGTGCCCTACGCCGAACTGCACGCCCACTCGGCGTACAGCTTCCTCGACGGGGCCGGGACCCCGGAGGAACTGGTCGAGGAGGCGGCCCGGCTGGATCTGCGGGCCATCGCGTTGACCGATCACGACGGGCTCTACGGGGTCGTCCGGTTCGCCGAAGCGGCCAGGGAACTCGACATGCGGACGGTGTTCGGCGCCGAGCTGTCGCTGGGCAACGTCGCGCGCACCGAAAAACCGGATCCGCCCGGACCCCACCTGCTGGTACTGGCCCGCGGACCGGAGGGCTACCGCCGGCTGTCGCGGGAGATCGCCAAGGCCCACCTGGCCGGCGGGGAGAAGGGTAAACCGCGCTACGACTACGACGCGCTGACCGAGGCCGCCGGCGGCCACTGGCACATCCTCACCGGCTGCCGCAAAGGCCATGTCCTCCAAGCTCTTTCGTCAGGCGGTCCGGAAGCGGCCGAAGCAGCGCTCGCTGATCTGGTGGACCGGTTCGGCCGTGACCGCGTCAGCGTGGAACTGACCCACCACGGCCACCCCCTCGACGACGAGCGCAACGCCGCACTGGCCGAGCTGGCGCCGCGCTTCGGCCTCGGCGTCGTCGCCACCACGGCGGCGCACTTCGCCGAACCGTCGCGCGGCCGGCTGGCGATGGCGATGGGCGCGATCCGGGCCCGTCACTCGATCGACGAGGCCGCCGGCTACCTGGCCCCGCTCGGCGGTTCACATCTGCGCTCCGGGGCGGAGATGGCCCGGCTGTTCGCCCATCACCCCGAAGTGGTCACGGCCGCAGCCGAACTGGGGGAGCAGTGCGCGTTCGGGCTGGCGCTGATCGCCCCGAAGCTGCCGCCGTTCGACGTGCCGGCCGGGCACACCGAGGACAGCTGGCTGCGGCATCTGGTGATGCTCGGCGCCCGGGACCGTTACGGTCCGCCCGAGCGGGCGCCGCAGGCCTATGCCCAGATCGAACACGAACTGCGCATCATCGAGAAGCTGACCTTCCCGGGCTACTTCCTCGTCGTCCACGACATCACCCGGTTCTGCAAGGAGAACAACATCCTGGCCCAGGGGCGCGGGTCTGCGGCCAACTCCGCGGTCTGTTACGCGCTGGGGGTGACCAACGTCGACCCGGTCGCCAACGAATTGCTGTTCGAGCGGTTCCTGTCTCCGGCCCGCGACGGTCCGCCCGACATCGACATCGACATCGAATCGGATCTGCGGGAACAGGCGATCCAGTACGTCTACGAACGTTACGGCCGCGACTACGCCGCCCAGGTCGCCAACGTGATCACCTACCGCGGCCGTAGCGCCATCCGCGATATGGCCCGCGCGCTCGGCTTCTCCCAGGGACAGCAGGACGCCTGGAGTAAACAGCTCAGCAAGTGGAACGGGCTGGCCGACTCGCCGGACATCGAGGGCATCCCCGAACCGGTGGTGGATCTGGCGCTGCAGATCTCGAACCTGCCGCGCCACATGGGGATCCACTCGGGTGGCATGGTGATCTGCGACCGGCCGATCGCCGATGTGTGCCCGGTCGAGTGGGCCCGCATGGCCAACCGCAGTGTGCTGCAGTGGGACAAAGACGACTGCGCGGCCATCGGTTTGGTGAAGTTCGACATGCTCGGGCTCGGCATGCTCTCGGCGCTGCACTACTGCATCGACCTGGTGGCCGAGCACAAGGGGATCGCCGTCGACCTCGCCAAGCTGGACCTGTCGGAGGCCGCGGTGTACGAGATGCTGCAGCGCGCCGACTCTGTCGGCGTGTTCCAGGTGGAGTCGCGCGCGCAGATGGCCACGCTGCCGCGGCTCAAACCCCGGGTGTTCTACGACCTGGTGGTCGAGGTCGCGCTGATCCGGCCCGGCCCCATCCAGGGCGGGTCGGTGCACCCGTACATCAAACGCCGCAACGGCGAAGAGCCGGTCACCTACGACCACCCGTCGATGGAGTCCGCGCTGCGCAAGACGCTGGGCGTGCCGCTGTTCCAGGAGCAGTTGATGCAACTCGCCGTCGACTGCGCCGGGTTCACCGCCGCCGAGGCCGACCAGCTGCGCCGGGCGATGGGGTCCAAGCGCTCGACGGAGAAGATGCGCCGGCTGCGGGGCCGGTTCTACGACGGGATGCGTGAGCGCCACGGCATCACCGGCGAGGTGGCCGACCGGATCTACGAGAAGCTGGAGGCATTCGCCAATTTCGGCTTCCCCGAGAGCCATTCGCTGAGCTTCGCGTCGCTGGTGTTCTATTCGTCGTGGTTCAAGCTGCATCACCCGGCGGCGTTCTGCGCGGCGCTGCTGCGGGCGCAGCCGATGGGTTTCTACTCACCGCAGTCACTGGTGGCCGATGCGCGCAGGCACGGCGTCAGCGTGCACGGTCCGGATGTCAATGCCAGCCTCGCGTACGCGACGCTGGAGAACGCCGGGACCGAGGTGCGGTTGGGGCTCGGCGCGGTTCGCCACATCGGCGATGATCTCGCCGAGCGCATCGTCGAGGAGCGAAAAGCCAACGGCCCGTTCGCCGATCTACTCGACCTGACCGGCCGGGTGCAGCTGTCGGTGCCGCAGACCGAGGCGCTGGCCACCGCTGGTGCGCTGGGCTGTTTCGGCATCACCCGTCGGGAGGGGCTGTGGGCGGCGGGTGCGGCCGCCGCCGAACGGCCCGACCGGCTGCCCGGCGTCGGGTCGGCGGGGCAGATCCCGTCGCTGCCCGGGATGAGCGAACTGGAACTGGCCGCCGCCGACGTGTGGGCCACCGGGGTGTCCCCGGACAGCTATCCCACCCAGTTCCTGCGCGAGAACCTCGACGCGATGGGCGTCGTCCCCGCGGGCCGGCTGTTGGAGGTGCCCGACGGCACCCGGGTGCTGGTCGCCGGGGCGGTGACCCACCGGCAGCGGCCTGCCACCGCGCAGGGCGTGACGTTCCTCAACCTCGAGGACGAGACGGGGATGGTGAATGTGCTGTGTACGCCGCAACTCTGGTCGCGCCATCGCCGCCTGGCCCAGACGGCGCCGGCGATGGTGGTCCGTGGCATCGTGCAGAACGCCACCGGTGCGGTCACGGTCGTCGCCGACCGGCTGGGCAAGCTCGACATGCGGGTGGGATCGAAGTCGCGCGACTTCCGCTGACCGGTCAGAGATACGCCTCGGGCGGTGTCGTCCACACCTTCTCGACACTGATCTTCAACCGCATGTGGTACTCGTGCACGATCTCGGTGATCCGCATCTCTTCGGCGAACGCCCGGTACTTCGCCCAGTACGGGCCGTCCTCACGCATGTCGACACCCGTGGCGTCGATGCGCGCCGGGCCGCCAACGACGACGATGCCGCGGTCCTTGCCGTCGGAGTCGAGGTTCACGCTCACCAGCGGGTTGTTCTTGATGTGGCGGACCTTGCCGGCGTCGGGCTGGGTATACACGACCACGTCCGTGCCGTCGAAGTGGAACCACACCAACCGCGGAACGGGCTGCCCCGATTTGGCGACGGTGGTCAGCCAGGCCGAGCGGTCGTTCTCCAGCCGGTCGGACACGTCTGCGGTGAGTTCGATCGTCATACTTCGAGAAGGTAGTGGGCCGCGTCACCCGACGACTCCACGATGAGGGCGAGAAATGAAGCGTCGATTCCGCTCGACGGCGCAAGACCCCGCTCAGCCCGGCGCCGACACGATCTCGGCAAGCTCGGTGAGTAGAGGCCGCTCACGCGAGCGGATGCGCGAGAGCGCAATGCCCGCGATTTCGTCGCTGATCCGACCAGGCCGAGCGCACAGCCGGCGTCGGTAGCCTCGACGTATGACCCTCAACCTGTCTGTCGACGAGCTCCTGACCACCACTCGCTCCGTCCGCAAGCGGCTCGACTTGGAGAAGCCGGTGCCGCGCGAGGTGATCATGGAATGCCTCGACCTGGCGCTGCAGGCGCCGACGGGCTCCAACGCCCAAGGCTGGCAATGGGTCTTCGTCGAAGACGCCGAGAAGAAGAAGGCGCTCGCCGACATCTACCGCGTCAACGCGAACGCCTACCTGGACATGCCCAAACCCGACTACGACGACGTGCGCGGCGAACGCATGGAGCTGGTCAGCGACTCCGCCCGCTACCTCAACGATCACTTCCACGAGGTGCCGGTGCTGATGATCCCGTGCCTGGAAGGCCGGCCCGACGGCGCGCCCGCGGGGATGTCGGCGTCGTTCTGGGGCTCGCTGCTCCCGGCCGCGTGGAGCTTCATGCTGGCGCTGCGCTCGCGCGGCCTCGGTTCGGCCTGGACGACACTGCACCTACTGGGTGACGGTGAGAAGCAGGCCGCCGAACTGCTCGGCATCCCGTACGACCAGTACTCGCAGGCCGGGCTGTTCCCGATCGCCTACACCAAGGGCACCGATTTCAAGAAGGCCAAGCGACTGCCCGCCGAGCAGCTCACCCACTGGGACAGCTGGTGAGCTAAACCGCTCCCGGCTCTGATGTCGCCGCCGGGGCGGCTCCCGGCTCTGATGTCGCCGCCGGGGCGGCTCCGGGGTCCGATGTCGCCGCCGGGGCGGCTCCGGCGAACCCGTGTTGGCGCCACGCCTCATAAACCGCGACCGCGGCGGCGTTCGACAGGTTCAGCGAGCGCCGCCCGGCCAGCATCGGGATCCGCACCTGCGCGGTGACGTGCGGGTCGGCCAGGGTCTCGGCGTCCAGGCCGGTGGGCTCTGGCCCGAACAACAGGACGTCGCCCGGTTGGTAGGCGATATCGGCGAACGACACGTTTGCGTGCGCGGTGAACGCGTACACCGCCGCCGGCGTCAGCGCCTCCCACGCGGAGGCCAGATCGTCGTGCACGGTGACCGACGCGAGGTCGTGATAGTCCAGCCCGGCCCGTCGGAGCTTCGGTTCGGACAGGTCGAATCCCAACGGTCGCACCAGATGCAGTTCGCATCCGGTGCCGGCCACCATGCGGATCGCGTTGCCGGTGTTGGGCGCGATCCGCGGCGAGTTGAACATCAGCCGGAACATCCGACGATGATCTCAGGCTTCCGGGCGGCCTCGCGAAGGGCTTTGCCCGATCACCACACCGACGCGCATCGGTCTGGTCACGAACTCTGTTTGTTCAGTAAGAACTGTAGAAACCCCAGCTGGTGGCTGTCATACTCGTCGAATTGCCAGGCGTACCAGGCGCGATCCCGCGCCCCGCAAACAGGTGCGAACAGCAGGAAACTCCATGAATGACGATTCAGTACTGACATGCGGAGCCCGCGGCGTGGCCGGGCGCCGATGACTGCCTCCACCCAGCAGACCGAGACAACGCCCGCCGCACCGCCGAAACGGCCGTCGCGCTGGTCGCCGGCGAATTGGCCGGTCCGCTGGAAAGTGCTCGCGATCGTGCTGATCCCGTTGCTCCTGGCCGGCGCCTTCGGTGGTTCGCGGATCGCGACGAATCTGCACCAGGCAGGCGAGCTCCGCTTGGCCGCCGAGCGCACCGAACTCATCCCCGACATCAACACCTACATGGCCGCCCTGGAGAACGCCGTCGTGGCGGCGACCGAAGGTGGCGACACGCAATCCGCGTTGACCGGGTACGACACCGCCAAGGCGGGACTACGTACGCAGCTCGACGCCACCGACGTCGTACCGGACGTACGGCTGGCGGTGACCACCCTGCTCGACCTCGGGCAGGACCTCGTCAACAAGGTCATGGCGAACTCGATCGACCTGCGCCAGCGGGTGATGTCGTATGCGCCGCTGCTGCTGACCGCCGAGACCGCGATCACCGGGTCGGTCCGCGGCGACGATCAACACGTGCAGCTGCAGGCCGAGGCGCTGTCGCGGGCGATCGGCGCGCGTGGCCAGATGGCGATGCAGAACATGCTCGTCACCCGCGGCGGTGAGGTTCCCGAACCCGAGCTGCGCACGTCGATGAACACGGTGGCCGGCACCGAACCGTCGACGGTGAACGGTATGGCCGAGCTGCTCGGCGGCGCCTCCCAGGAGGCCAACACCCTGCGCAGCGAGATGTTCAAGCGCATGTCGATGATCGCCGATCCGGCGGTGGTCCTGGTCGGCAATCCCGAGCTGCTGCAGTCGCAGAGCGTCACCGCCGGTATCGCGGATTCGATGATCACCGACACCACCGACGCCATCCCGGCGGCGGTGACCAGCGCCGCCGACGCCGAGCGGTCGGCCGCGATCCGCGATGCGGTGCTGGTGGTCCTGGTGTTCGTGGCCGCGCTCGTTCTCGTGCTGTTGGTGGCCCGTTCGCTCGTGCGGCCGCTGCGCCGCCTGCGCGACAGCGCCCTCAAGGTCGCCCACGAGGACCTGGCCGCCGAACTCGAGCGGGTACGCGCCGGCGCCGAACCCGGTCCGGTCACCCCGATCCCCGTCTACACCACCGAGGAGGTCGGTCAGGTCGCGCACGCCGTCGACGAACTGCACGAGCAGGCGGTGCTGTTGGCCGGGGAACAGTCGCGGCTGCAGCTGCAGATCAGCGACATGTTCGAAACGCTGTCGCGGCGCAGTCGCTCGCTGGTGGACCAGCAGCTGTCGCTGATCGACCGGTTGGAGCGCGACGAGGACGACCCCGAGCGGCTGGAGAGCCTCTTCCGGCTCGACCACCTCGCCGCGCGGATGCGCCGCAACGGCGCCAACCTGCTCGTGCTCTCGGGCGCCACGATTCCGCGTGACCAGCGCGAGCCCGTCCCGGTCGCGACGGTCGTCAACGCCGCCGCCTCCGAGGTGGAGGACTACACCCGCGTGGTGACGGCCACCGTGCCGGACAGCCGCATCGTCGGCGCCGCGGCGGGCGACCTGGTGCACTTGCTGGCCGAACTCCTCGACAACGCCCTGCGGTATTCCCCGCCGACCTCACAGGTCCGGGTGTCGGCCGTCCACACCGGCAACGGCGGACTCGTCATCGAGGTCAGCGACACTGGGCTGGGGATGGCCGAGGCCGATCTGCGCGTCGCCAACGCCCGCCTGCAGTCGGGCGGTGAGGTCACCCCGTACACCGCGCGGCACATGGGCCTGTTCGTGGTGGGACGGCTGGCCGCACAGCACGGCTTCGTCGTGAGGTTGCGCAGCACCGTCGTCGACGAACCCAACTCGGGCACCACCGCCGGCGTGTACGTCCCCGCCGAACTGCTCGCCCGCACCGACACGCCCGCCCCGGCGTACCTGCCGCCGGACCAGCCGTATACGCCGGCGCCCACCGTCGCCGAGCACCCCCGCCACCACCGTCCCGAACCGGCCACCCACGATCTCAACGGACACGGTGAGGTCACGGCGGGAGCGCTGCCGCAGCGCAACCCCGGCGCCAGCGGGATCGCGGGTACGGCCGGTGAACAGACCGACCCGCATCGGCGGATCCCGACCCCCGCCGACACGTCCGCGTTCTTCGCATCGCGTGCGCAGGCGAACAGCAACGGCGTATCCGAGCGGCGGGAGCCGGAGCCCGCCCCGCCACCCGCACCCAAGCCGACCGCAGGGGCCGACGACGCGATCTACCAGTCGATGCTGTCGGAGTGGCTGGTCGATCCGACGGAGCTGGGCCGCAGCACCGATCTCGACTGGAAGTCGGTGTGGGATCACGGCTGGTCGGCGGCCGCGGCAGCGGACGAGGCTCCGGTGCAGGAGCGGACCGATGAAGGTCTGCCGGTGCGCGACCCGGGGGCGCGGTTGGTGCCCGGCAGCGGACAGCGCAGGTCCGCTCCGGCCGGCGGAGCGCACCGCAGCGACGACACCGATGAGCAGGTAGCATCGGCGGCTGAGTTTGACGCCGCTCCGCGACGCGATCCGGAGGCCATCCGGGCCAGCATGAGCAGCCACTTCGGTGGTGTGCACGCCGGCCGCGCCCACTCTCGAGAAGCCAGAGGAACAGATCTCGAATGACCTACCCGGCACGTTCGACGCAGCGCGAATCGCTCGACTGGCTGGTCGCCCGATTCGCCCGCGAAGTGTCCGGGGTGTCGCATGCGGTGCTGGTGTCGGCGGACGGTCTGCTGATGGCCGCCAGCGAACACATGCCGGTCGAGCGCGCCGACCAACTCGCCGCGGTCGCCTCCGGCCTGGCGAGCCTGGCGACCGGGGCGGCGCAGTTGTTCGACGGGGGGCACGTGCTGCAGTCCGTCGTCGAGATGGAGAACGGCTACCTGCTGCTCATGCGCGTCGGGGACGGCTCGAACCTCGCGACGCTGGCCACCCGGTCGTGTGACATCGGGCAGATCGGCTACGAGATGGCGATCCTGGTCGAACGGGTCGGCAACGTCGTCCAGTCGCCGCGGCGAACCCCCCAGCACTCCTGAGTGCGCCGTGGACGAACCGGTACCCGCCGCAGAGCCCAGCCTGGTACGCCCGTACACGCTGACCGCGGGACGCACGGATTCCCGCGTCCACCTGCCTCTGGAAGCCCCCATCGAAACGCTCGAATCGTCCCGCCCACCGCGCTGGCCGATCGGCGACGTGCGCGGTGACATCCTCGCGCTGTGTACCACGCGGCCCTCTGTGGCGGAGATCGCGGCACGTTTGTCGGTGCCGCTCGGCGTGGCGCGCGTGCTTGTGGGGGACCTCGTGACGCAGGGTTATCTACGGGTGCACGCCACCCTCGACCAATCGGCGACCTACGACGAACGCCGCGAACTCATAGGAAGGACACTGCGTGGCCTACGAGCACTCTGAGAGGCGGCGCTCGAGCGCGACGAAGATCGTCGTCTCCGGCGGCTTCGGCGCCGGCAAGACGACGTTCGTGGGTGCGGTGTCCGAGATCATGCCGCTGCGCACCGAGGCACTGGTGACCAACGCCTCCGCCGGGGTGGACGGGCTGGAGGCCACCCCGGACAAGCGCACCACCACCGTGGCGATGGACTTCGGCCGCATCACACTGGCCGACGATCTGGTGCTCTACCTGTTCGGCACCCCGGGGCAGCGCCGGTTCTGGTTCATGTGGGACGACCTGGTGCGTGGGGCGATCGGTGCGATCATCCTGGTCGACGTACGCCGACTGCAGGACAGTTTCGCCGCGGTCGACTTCTTCGAGGCGCGCAACCTGCCGTTCCTGGTCGCCATCAACGAATTCGACGGTGCACCAAAGCATCCCACTGATGCGGTACGCAAGGCGTTGGCGCTGCCCGAGCACATCCCGGTCATCACCGTCGACGCCCGCAACCGCAATTCGGCCAAGGCCGCGCTCATCGCGATCACCGAGTACTCCCTCAACAGCCTTTCGGCGCTGTCGGGCTGACGTGACCGAATGGATCGATGAGGAATTCCTGGAACGGGACTTCCGCGACGAGGACCTGAGCCGGCTGCGCACTGAGCGGGTGGTGTTCGACGGGTGCGACTTCAGCGGTGTCGACATGTCGGAGTCCGAACACGTCGGCTCCGCATTCCGCAACTGCGTGTTCCGCCGAGCTTCGCTGTGGCACAGCACTTTTCGTAACTGCAGCATGCTCGGGTCGGTGTTCACCGAGTGCCGGATGCGGCCACTGACCCTGTCCGAGGTGGACCTCACGCTCGCAGTGCTCGGCGGGTGTGATCTGCGGCGCGTCGACCTGTCGGACTGTCGATTGCGCGAAGCCAGCCTAGTGGGCGCGGATCTGCGGGAAGCCGTGCTGCAGCGTGCCGATCTGACTGGCGTACGGGTGCAGAACGCCCGCTTCGAGAAGGCCGATCTGCGCGGCGCCCGGGTCGACCCGACGTTCTGGACCACCGCCGCGGTGCGCGGTGCGCGCATCGACATCGACCAGGCGCTCGCCTACGCCGCGGCACACGGGCTCGACGTCCACGGCGGGTGACGTTTGATTCGGCAACGGACTCTGGTCGGTTCGTACCGGAAGGGCTAATACTGAGGCGGTCAGGGAGGTGTCCATGGCCGAAAGCTGTGATGTCTGCATCGTCGGAGCCGGGCTCGCCGGCCTCAACGCCTTGTTCGCCGCCAGCCGGCACCTGGCGCCGGACCAGCGCATCATCCTCGTCGACCGCAGGCCGCGGGTGGGCGGGATGTGGGTCGACACGTATCCGTACGTGCGGCTCCACCAGCCGCACCCCATGTTCACGGCGGGAGACATCGCCTGGACCCTCGGCCGGGAACGGTCCTATCTGGCGACCAAGGACGAGGTGCTCGACCATTTCCAGCACTGTCTGAACGAGATCCGCAAGCGGGTGCGGGTCGACGAGTTCTATGGCTGCGACATGGTCGGCGATGCGGAGGCCGACGGACGGGTGCGCGTCTCCTGCCGGTCGGCCGACGGGCAGACGCTCGAGATCGACGCCGGGAAACTGGTCAAGGCCTACGGGTTCCGGATCACCCCGAACGATCCGCTTCCGCTGACGACCGATCGCGTGCATTCGGTGTCACCGGATCACTGCGACGTCCGCACCGGCGAGATCCGCGACAGCGATACGCCCGTCTGGATCATCGGTGGCGGTAAGACCGCGATGGACACCGCCCACGCGGTGATCGCCAACTGTCCCGGGCGGGAGGTGAACCTGGTGGCGGGGCGCGGCACCTTCTTCCAATGCCGCGACAAGTTCTTCCCCGACGGAGCCCGGCGGTGGTGGGGCGGAACGCTGATCAGCCGCCTGGGCGTGGAGGCGTCTCGGCGGTTCGACGGGACCAACGAGGAGGACGTGTGGCGCTGGCACCGCGACAAGTACGGCACATGGCTCACACCCGACACCGGGAATTTCCTGCTGGGCGTGCTGTCGGAAGACGAATGCCGCACCATCGCCGGCGGCCTGCGCTCGGTGGTGATGGACTACTTCGTCGACGCCACTGACAGCGGAGACGCGGTCGAGTTGGCGTTCCGCAGCGGTGCGACCACCACCGTCGAACCCGGTGCCTGGATCGTGAACTGTACGGGATACGTCACCCACCGCGACGATCCGTACGAGCCGTACCTGTCCGCGGGAGGATCGGTGCTGTCGATTCAGGTCCGTTCGGCGACAATGCATCTGAGCTCGTATATGGGCTACTTCATGACCCACATGCTGATGCTCGACCGGTTGGGTGACACCCCGCTCTACGAACTCGATGTGCAGGATCTGACGCAGAAGTCCCGAACGGCGTTCCCGTACACGTTGCTGACGCTGGCGCAGTACAACCTCAGCCTGATGGCCGATCAGCTACCCGCGAAGGTGTTCGCCGAATGTGGGCTCGATTTCGACCGCTGGTATCCGCTGCCGCGGCGACTGGCCGCGACCGCCCGATTCATGCTGACCCACCGCCGGCACCGTGAACGTCAGCGCCGTGCCCTGGACGCCATGCGAGACAGGTTCGACCTGCGCTGCGGGCCGCTGGACAGATCAGGTGTAGATCGAACGCCTATTCGATAAAATACCGCCAAGTCGACACGCATGTGATTCGGCCGCCGACCCTCGCGCTGCGGTGACACCCGATCGGCACCAGACTGTGCCGATGCCCCGCGACACCATGAGCCGTACCGTCGGCGCCGAACTCGAGGTCGAGGTCACCGAACCCACCACGCTCGAGTTCCAGATCGCGCTGGCCGCGCACCCGGGAGCCACGATCGGGGAAGCGCTGCGCTTCGCCCACAACGGCACGAGCGTCGAGGCGCAGGAGATGATCGGTGAGCACGGCACCCGCATCCACAAGTTCGCCGCGGCCTCGGGAACGGTCACCGCGTCCTACGAAGCGACGATCCGAGGTCTCGCGGAGCCGCCCCCGGTTCGCGACATCGACCTGTCGACCTACCTGCGGCCGAGCCGCTACGCCGAGGCCGACAAGTTCTTCGGTTTCGCCGCAACGGAATTCGGTGACCTCGCGGACTCGGTCGACCTGCTGGAGCGGGTCTCGTCATGGGTGGGCACCCGACTGGACTACGTCCCCGGATCGAGCGATCCCATCGACGGTGCCGCCGACACGCTGTTGGCGGGCGCGGGCGTCTGTCGCGACTACGCCCATCTGGTGATCGCACTGCTGCGTGCCGTCAACGTCCCGGCCCGCCTGGTGTCGGTGTACGCACCGGGATGCGCTCCGATGGACTTCCACGCCGTTGCCGAGGCGTACGTCGACGGGCACTGGCGGGTGGTCGATGCGACCTGCCTGGCACCGCGGCAGTCGATGGTGCGCATCGCGACGGGGCGTGACGCCGCCGACACGGCCTTCCTCGACAACCACGGCGGCGCGATCACGCTGCAGAAGATGACCGTCACCGCGGTCGTCGACGGCGATCTGCCGAGGGACTCCGTGTCCGAGCTCGTCAGCCTCGGCTGAGCGCGGGCGTCACCGACGGCCTCCACCCCGGCCGCCGCCGCCTCGCCCACCGCCGGGCAGGCTGTTGTCCGGTCGGGCACCGCTGCCGGGACGTCCCAGATCGCCGTCGACGTCGAGATCCACATCGACGCCCCACGCGTCGCAGTAGTAGTCGTACTCGCACGGATACGGGTAGTAGGGGCCCGTCGAGCCGCCGGCGCCCGAACCGCTGTCGGACCCGCGGACGTCACCCTGGGCGCAGACGGTGACTCCGCCCGCATTGGTGCATTCCGCCAGCGCCGGCGGTGCCGACGCGAACATGCCGAGGGGGAGAAGGCCTGTCACCGCGCCCACCGCGAGAAGCGGCTTGATCGTGTCCACGGTCATCCCTTTCGCCGAAAGGATGTCAACCAGCTGAGCCTATTCCGCGGTGCCACTTCGTTCATCGGATATGTCAGATTCGTTCACAGCTCTTCAGCGATACGGCATCCGGTGCCTATTATGACCACTCTTTCGTTTTCCGCCGCTGCGCTTTTCGCGGTGTTATCGTCGCGACATCGGGTTCGAGAGCAGGAGCCGACCATGTCCGAACTCAACGCGGATTGGACCCAACCCGCAGCGACGGCCATTCCTCCCGAGGGGTATTTCGAACTCGAACGCGGCCGGTACGGGCCGGTCTTTCCCCGTACGCCGGCGTGCTACGGCTTTTCGATCATCGCCAAGGTGAAGGAGGGCCGCGAAGAGGCTGTCCGCGCCTACGGTAAACAGATCGAGGAGGCGGTCGCCGGCAGCCCCGACGTCCTGGCGCCGCTGCGTCTGCACTATCTGCGCTGGGTGCTGTTCGACGTGGGGTCGGGACTGCATTTTCAATATCAGGGAATCTTCGACACGGATTTCGACAAGTACACCGAGGATGCCGTCGAACTGTTCAGCCAGACGGGCATCACCACGGTGTTCACCAACCTCGAAGGCTTCCCCGAGGATTGGAAGGAGAATCCGGAGGCGTTCGTGAAGTTCGTCCGGGAGCACCACTATCCGAGCTTCCTCGAATACGGCGAATATCCCTACGTCACGTCGGACGAGATCAAGAAGGCGCTCCGGCTGAAGGCCGCCTTCTCCACGATGCTCGACCAGATGCAGTGAACGACCTCGCCGCCACGGTGACGTGAAGGACGAGAAGTGCTCGAACTCGATGACATCCAACACATTCTGCTGACTCGGACGCCGGCCATGACCGGCCGCTATGAGTTCCTCACCTTCGACGAACCCGCGGCAGGGCGGGCGTGGCTGTCCGAACTCATCGACAAGGCGCAATCCGCGGCACAGGTCCGCGAAACCCTGGACCGATCGAAACGCTGGATCACGTTGGCGTTCACCTGGACCGGTCTGCGCGCACTCGGTGTGCCCGACGAATCGCTGGCCACCTTCCCCGACGCGTTCAAAGAGGGAATGGCGGCGCGTGCGGACATCCTCGGCGACACCGGAGACAGCGCACCCGAACACTGGACCGACGGTCTGGCGAGCGAGGATGTGCATGCGATCGCGATACTGTTCGCCAGGGACGAGCCCGAGTACCGGCGTTGTGTCGGCGAGCACGACAAGCTGCTGGCACGGACACCCGGCGTGCGGTCGCTGTCGCACCTCGACCTCAACGCCACCCCGCCGTTCAATTACGCCCACGACCACTTCGGCTTCCGGGACCGGCTGTCGCAGCCGGTGATGAAGGGCTCCGGCGAGGAGCCGACGCCGGGCTCCGGAGCCGCCCTGGAGCCGGGGGAGTTCATCCTCGGATACCCCGACGAGAACGGACCCGTGACCGACCTGCCACAGCCGGATGCCCTGTCCCGCAACGGCAGTTACCTCGCCTACCGGCGGCTTCGCGAGCACGTCGGGGCATTCCGCGAGTACCTGCTTGCCCACGCCGAGTCCGCGGCGGAGCAGGAACTACTCGCCGCGAAGTTCATGGGGCGCTGGCGAAGCGGCGCACCACTGGTGCTCGCACCCAAGGAGGACGACCCCGAACTGGGGGCGGACCCGATGCGCAACAACGACTTCAACTACAAGGAGATGGACCCGTTCGGCTACGCGTGCCCGCTCGGCGCCCATGCCCGCCGGCTCAACCCCCGTGACACGGCGCACTACATGAACCGGCGACGGATGATCCGCCGCGGCGCCACCTACGGCCCGGCGCTGCCCGAGGGCGCACCGGACGACGGAGTGGACCGGGGGATCGCGGCGTTCATCATCTGCGCCGATCTCGTGCGGCAGTTCGAGTTCGCGCAGAACGTCTGGATCAACGACAAGACCTTTCACGAACTCGGCAACGAACACGACCCGATCTGTGGAACCCAGGACGGGACATTGGAGTTCACCGTTCCCAAGCGACCGATCCGCACGGTGCACAAAGGTCTGCCCGCCTTCACGACGTTGACAGGCGGTGGGTATTTCTTCCTGCCGGGGATCGGCGGGCTGCGGCACCTCGCTTCGCTCAGCACGTGAAGGATCCGTCATGAGAGCACCAGCGCGAACCTACAACCAGTACCACGCCGCCCGGCCGCACGACGGCAAACGCCGCGTCAGCATCTACTGGACGTGGAGCTATCCCTGGGAGGCGCAGAGGGATCCGGCCGCGATGGAGAACCGCTTCTCCACCATGACGGAGGTGCGCAACGTGCTGTGGCCCGCCTACGAGACGCCCGAGTACGACGCTGCCACCTTCCTGCAGGGCATCGCGGGCACCCTCGAGCTGTTCCACCGGTCCACGCTGGCATTCCAGGAGGTCGCTCAGGCCGCCACCGGTCACCCGGTTGCGGTCTTCCAACGTATCGACCAGGCCGGCTACTTCCTGCCCATCGACGAGCGGGTGCTCGCCGACACCGACACCCTGATGGTGTTCGGTCTCGACCACCTGCTCTCAGAGCAACATGCCGGCGCGGACGAGATCGCCGCGTTGACGCACTGGCTGCAGCGCGAAGGCACCTGTCTGCTGCTCGCCCCGCACCACGATGTCGGCTTCACCGCCGACTATGGCCAGCGGCAGGTCGAATACGAACACCACGGTGACCGGCTGGTGCCCCGCCAGCAGCGTTTCGGGCAGTACACGCGATCGCTCATGGCGGCGCTGGGCGTCCCGGTGCGCAACGTCTGGGGACTGCGTCCGGCTGTGGTGCCAAGCACCCGAGACATCGCCCCACTGACCGCTTTCCGAGACCTCGACGCCGCGGGATTGCTCGACGAGGTCACCACTCTGAACTTCCACCCGCACCTGCCGCACTACGAGCTGACCGCACCGGAGAGCGACGGTTTGCGGGTGCTCGGACGACAACGGGTCGACCCGGACAGACCCCATCCGTTCACCGCGGCGGGTAACACCGAATTCAACGCGCTGATCTGGATGCCACCGGCCACCGCACGCGCCGGTCACATCGTGCTCATCGACTCCACGAACTTCACCACGTTGTTCGGTGGCACGGAGAGTCTCCGCCACCTCTGGCACAACCTCGCCACCATGAACCAGGCGGCTCTCCGCTAGCGGGGTGCCGGCTCGGGCGCGAGAGCGGGCTCGGGTGCGGGTGCGTCACAACGGTTTCGGAAATCCACCAGTGGCTGGCGGATGCCCACCAGGTCGGCTTTCACCTGCGGGTTGGCGGCGGCGTAATCGGCCACCTTTGTCCGAACCTCCTCCGCCGGCAGCCCTTTCAGTCCGGTGAAGAAGGCGTTGACGTCCGGGTGGGTGAACAGGTACGCCGATGTCGCAGCTCGGACACCAGCGGACACGCCCGACAGGTCCGCAGCCGTGCAGTTCGGTGGTGGCTGGGCCTGCGCGCCCGCAGCGCCACCCAGCAACGCCGCGGCCGCTGCACCCACGGCGACGACCGTACGCAATGTGACCGTCATGTCGCTCCTCTCAACGAGGTCCAGCTGAAATTTCCTGGCCGGCGGGAAGAATCGTCAGCGTCCGACGATTCCGCCGCCGCCGCCACCTCCACCGCCGTCCGGCCGGTCACCCGGTCGGCCGGGCCGGCCGAAGTCCGGGCGGTCGGGCCGGTCCGGTGGCACGATGATGTTGAACACCGAATCCCCGTCGTTGCAGAGGTAGTCGGCCTCGCACGGATACGGATACCAGACGTCTTGTTCGGCCGGGCCGGTGTCGGCGCGGCGAACCTCGTTCTGGCACATCGTGATTCCGGCTGATTCCGTGCACTCGGCGACGGCCGCGGGAGCGGTGACGACGAGACTCGGAGGAAGGACCACCAACGCCGCCGCGCCGACGATCGCACTCCGCAGAATACGCATGGCCGTTCCTCCCCGTTGAAGACAGCCTCTACACGTCGCAGCGTAACCGAACGGGATTCGTTTGGCGGATATTCAGAGCAAAATTGACGTTGCCGGACGTCACCGCGGGCTGAGCCAGTGCACCAGCCGGTCGTAGATGTCGGGATGATTGAGCAGATCGAAATGATGCAGACCGGACATCACCAATCCGTTGTCCGCCTCGAACGGGATCCGGCGTGCGCGTCCCTGTCCCGATGCGCTCGCCGGCCGGACCAGGTGGTCGCCGAACAGCTTTCCCACCGGCCGCGGCGCCGCCGACGTCGCGACGAAGTGATACGACGGGTCGGGCAGGAACGGCACTTCGGCGCACCGGTCACGCAGGAATTCGTCGGGATCGGCCTCGGCCCAGTCCTCGTCGAGGCATGCGCCGTAACGCAGATCCTTGATGCCGTCGCTGCGCCGATTGAGAAACTCTGCGATCGCACGGGTTTCGCGTATCCGCGACAGCGCCCACGACGCCGCGTTGACACTCTTCTCCAGGTCGGCGCCCAGATGCGGCGAACCGAGGCACACCACCTGACGCACCCGCTGCGTCCACGCCCGGCCGGCGTCGGCGCCGTAGTGGCAGGCGCTGCGCACCACCAGACCCCCCATCGAATGTCCCACCAGCGCGATGTCGGTCACCGGTACGGGCCACGCGTCGGTCAGCTCCGTCAGCAACTCGTCGAGGGCGTGCCCGTTGCTCGAGATGTGCAGGCCGGTGTTGTACCGCACATCGACCGGGGTGAAGTCGAGGTCGTCGCGCAGCCGGTCGCCATAAGGGCGCGGATCCGGGGCGTCGACACCGGGCCGCGGCGGACGGCGCCACGACGTCTCGGTCTGACACAGCCCGTGCACGAACACCACGATGCGGTTCGTCGCATCCGGGAACGCGTCGGCGACCCAAGCGGGTACGGGGTCGACACTGCGCCCGTCGACCCGTACCGCCATCGTCGTGGCCAGCGCATTGCCCCGGGCGGCGAGCTCGTCGCCGTAGATGCCGTTGAGCGCGGCGATCGCCTCCGCGGCGACGGGTGTGTCGTCGACGGGTCTGTCATCCCACGTGCGCGCCGCGGCGACAGCGCTGACCGCCTCGGGCAGACGCTGGCCGACCGTGCCGACCGCCTCGTAGACCGTCTGCGCGATCGCGTCGTGGATCACCTCGACGGGTCTGGCGACCGGCCCGACGGAGGTGAAGACACGACTCGCGATACCGGTGTGCATCCCGCGGACGACGTCATGGAGGACCGTGACGCCCTCGGCGGCGACCTCGCCCAGGGCGCGGATGTCAGTGGCGCGCATACCCCTGTGTACCCGGATACGGGTGGCGGTCACGGTCGGTGGCCAGCGGGCTGAGCGCCAGGCCGGTGACGAATGCGCTCAGGTGGCCGACCTCGGTGAACGTCGGCCGGATGACCGCGTTGGCCGTGAGGAGGGTGAGCCCCGCGGCGCGTATCCGCATCCGGTGCCGCCGGGGGAGGTAGGCCGACAGCGTCCCCGTGACACCGAGCAGGAAGTAGCTCACCCCGACGTCGCGGGCGTCGGCCAGCCGCGGCGGCGCCTGCGCGGTGCGGATCGACCGGCGCAGGTAGCCCTGACCGAGGTAGGTGCCGGCGACGTGAGCGGCGGTGCCGACCACCAGCCACCGCAGGGTGCCCAGCCGTCGTTCCGCGGGGGCGAGGACCGCGACGAACGCCGGCACATACGGCCACCACCGGCTGCCGTCGAGCCAGAACAGACTTGCGGCCAGCACCCGGGTGGGCTCGTCGGAGAGGTGGGTGAGGTTGGTCGACTGACTGTGCAGCAGCTGCGTGCGCGCGCGTCCCGCGGCACGCTGCACGCGGGTGGTGAACGCCAGGACCATCAGCCACATGAAGGTCGCGGGCGCGCCGGCCAGACGGCGTCCGACCACGTTCAGCGCACGGATCACCTTGTGAATCTACCGGTCAGCCGGCCTGCAACGTCACCTGCGGATTCTGGCCGTAGCACCCCTGGTAGAACTCCTCGAACGACGCGACGTGCGCGAATCCCCAGCGCGCGGCGATCCGGTGCACCGTCGTGGTGTCCGGGGTGTGGTCGAGCAGCTCGAGGTGAGCGTGGTCGAGCCGGATCCGGCGCAGATGCTCCAGCGGGCCCACCCCGAGGTGGCGGCGGAACAGGTACGTGACGCCCTCGGGGGTGAGCTCCACGGCGGCGGCGATCTCGGCCAGACCGATGTCGGCGGCCGCGTTCTCCTCCATGAACGCGATCGCGCGGCGCAGGAAGTTGGGCACCAGGCGGCCGGGGTGGTCGGTGCCGGGGGTCCTGGTGACGGGAAAGATCTCGAGCACCTTGGCCGCCAGCATGCGTCCGGCCTTGCCCAGTACGACCGGGTTGGCCATGACCGGGTCGGCCAGCAACCGCTCCACGGTGTCGAGCGTCCCCATCCACTGTTCGGCGGCGGCGGCGCTGACGGGATTGCCGGACATGAACCGCAGCGCCGACGGCGCGACCCCGGCCGACTCCGCCAGTACCCGTACGGGGATGGTGACGGTGTGCGACGCGGCATGGTCGGTGAAGCACCGGTAGTGCGCGCCGGGGAAGTTGGACAGGAACACGTCGCCGCGCCGATAGGAGACGCCGTGGACGTCGCTGTTGGTGGTGACCGTCCCGGCCTGCAACGAGGCGATCACCACGGCGCCGAAATCCTCGACGTCGAACTGCAGTTGCGCGGGTAGCCGCACGTCGTGGCAGTCGAAGGCGGGCGTGTGGCGGCGCTCGACGCTGAGCTGGCGGGCCTTGGTCCGGGATTCGCGCAGACGAAGGCTGGCCCCGTACTCGGCCTGCAGCATCTCGCTCGCTTCGGCAAGGTCCGGCGTGGCCCACGAGTCGCGGCGGACAAGCGTTGCTTCGTCCACGTCCACCCGGGTCCCCCCTTCCACGGTGGTGGACCGATCGGCACGTCATTCGCGCCAGGCACCCACCATAACCGTGGTCATGGAGATAACGTCAATATTTGCCGAAACGTGTCGGAGTTGACATCAACCGGTCTTGAGCCGGATCTTCCAGCGCACGAATCCCAGGTATCCGATGCACAGCGCCGCGAGCATCCCCATGTCGAACCACCACGCCGACGCGGTGTGCTCCCAGTGCGAATCCTTGGGGGTCAGTGGCCCGGGGACCAGGTTGATCAGGTCCACCGTCGATGCGGAGGCGGCGAAACCCCAGCGCGCCGGGGTGAACCAGGACAGCTGGTCGAGCACCAGCCGGTCGGTCACCGGGATCATGCCGCCGGAGAACACCAGCTGACTCATCACCGCGACGACCAACAGCGGCATGATCTGCTCGTTCGACTTCGCCAGCGCCGACAGCGCCAGGCCGACCATCGCGGCGGTCACCGTCGTCGCGGCCATCACCACGAAGAGTTCGGCGGTCGGGCTCAGGAACGTCAACGACCCGCGGGTGGGCGCGCCTTTGCCCGCGATCGTGATCGCGGTGACGATCGAGGACTGCAGGATCGCGAACACCGCGTAGATGCACACCTTGGCCAGCAGATACGCGGTGGTCGACAGGCCGACGGCCTGTTCCCGCCGGAAGATGGCTCGCTCGCCGATCAGGTCACGGACCGTCAGCGCGGTGCCCATGAAGATCGCCCCGACGTTCAGCAGGACCAGGATCTGGCCGGGTTCGTTGGGCGCGTCGCCCAGCGGGTCGGGCACACCGAATCCGACGGTGCCCGGCACCGACAGTGACAGCACACCCATGATGAACGGCAGCAGTGCCAGGAAGACGAAGTAGCCGCGGTCGGAGACGATCAACCGCATCTGGCGGCGGGCGATGGTCGAGAACTGCCGCCTCAGGCTCGTCTTCGACGGCTCGCCGAGGTTGCTCGGTTCGTCCTCGGTCGGCGGCTGGTCGGGTGGGGGACCGGTCAGCGCGAGGTATCTCTGGTTGGCCCCGTCCGGATCGCTGGCGACGGAGCTGAAGATGTCGGCCCAGTTCGTAGTGCCCATCGACGGGCCGATCTGGCTCGGCGGCCCGCAGAACGCCGTCTTGCCGCCGGGCGCCAGCAGCAGCACCTGATCGCACACGTCGAGATAGGTCAGCGAGTGCGTGACCACCAGAACGACGCGGCCGGCGTCGGCCAGCTGCCGCAGCATCGTCATGACCTGGCGGTCCAGCGCGGGGTCCAGACCGGAGGTGGGCTCGTCGAGGATCAGCAGCGACGGGCCGGTCAGCAGTTCCAGCGCCACCGACGCGCGTTTGCGCTGGCCGCCGGAGAGCTTGTCCACCCGAGTCTCGAGATGTTTGGTCATCTCGAGTTCTTCGAGGACCTGCATGACGACCTGTTCGCGGTCGGCCTTGGTGGTGTCCGGTGGCAACCGCAGCTCCGCGGCGTACATCAGCGCCTGTTTGACGGTGAGCTGGCCGTGCACGACGTCGTCCTGGGGCACCATGCCGATCCGGGACCGCAGCGAGGCGTACTCGGCGTGGATGTTGTGGCCCTCGAACGTCACCGAGCCGGCCGTGGGATGGGTGTAGCCCGCGACCAGGCGCGCGAACGTCGACTTGCCGGCACCCGACGGCCCGATGACCGCGGTCAGGGTGCCCGGGCGCGCGGTGAGCGAGATGTTGTCGAGCAGCGTCTTGTTGTTCTCGATCGTCCACGTGACGCCGCGGACGTCGAGGCCGCCGGTGGCGGTGGCCGCCGCCGTCTCGGTGCGCCGCACCAGCGTGCCGCCGCTGAACACCAGGTCGACGTTGCCGATGGTGACCACGTCACCGTCGCGCAGCAGCGCCGATTCCACCCGGGCGCCGTTGACGAAGGTGCCGTTGATGCTGCGCGCATCGATGATCTCGGTGCCGCCGGCCGCGGGGACCAGCGAGGCGTGGTGGCGCGAGGCCAGCACGTCGGGGATGACGATGTCGTTGTCGCTCGCGCGTCCGATCTTGATCGCGCCGGCCGGCGCTTCGGGCGCGCGGCCCGGGCGCAGGATCTTGAGCATGCTGGTCGCGAGGTTGCCGCCGGCCTCACCGGAGCGCGGCGCCGCGGTCGGGCCCATCCGGGTGACGGGTTCGAGGGCGGCCTGCTCCGACAGCGGCGGCGACATCGCGGCCCCGGTGACGGGCGGACGCGTGGTCGGATGCGATGGACCCGGGTAGTGCGGTTGGGCGCCGGACGGGAACGCCGGCGGCTGCGGACCGGTGGGGTAGCGGGGCTGCGGCCGCGACACCGGCGGTGCCGCGTAGTGCGGGGGTGGCGGGGGCGCCGACGGACTCCAGCCGCCGGTGGCCGCCCGCGCGACCGGGACGGCGGTGGTCTGCGGTGGCCGCCCCGCCGAACCCTGGTGGCGGCCGACCTCGAAGGTCAGCTGCGGACCGTCCGGGTTGCCGATGTTGAGGCTCTGTCCGTCGCGGATGTCGACGGCGGGCACGCGCCTGCCGTTGACGAACATTCCGTTGAGGCTGCCGTTGTCGATCGCCACCCACCGGCCCTGGTCGAACCGCAACACCAGGTGGGCACGCGAGATCAGGGGGTGGGCGATGCGTACGTCGGCCCGCAGATCGCGACCGATGACAACGTCGTTGCCCGGCGCGAACGTGCGGGTGGATCCTTCGTACCGAACGGTCAGCGCAGGTGGGGCTGGTCGGCTCATCGGGTCCAACTCTATCGGTAGGGTGCCCGGAATCTCGTGAGGTGAGGCCGGGGGGTCTGGTGTGTGCGCCGGACCGCGGTCCGAACGTTGCTACGCCGCGGCGTCGTCCGAGTCGCCGGTGGCGCTGTCCGTCGTGTCCTTCTTGTCTGAGGCGGCCGTCTTGTCGCTTTCGGACTCGGGTTCATCGGCATCGGTGTCGGCGTCGGCATCAGCATCGGTATCGGCCGCGAGGTCCTGTTCGCGATCGCCCGGCACTTCCGCGTCTGCGTCGTCCGCCTTGTCGGCCTCGTCCAAACCATCTGCCGGATCGCCCCGGTTGTCGCCGGAATCCTCTGTCGGCTCGGCCGTCTCGTCCTCGACGTCGGCCTTCGCCGGGCTGGGTTCTTCGGGATCGCGTTCGTCGGCATCGCGTTCGTCGGCAACGGTGTGCGCAGCGCGCAAGGTGGCGTCGATGTCATCTGGTTTGTTGTCCCTCGGTGCATCGGACCGGTCCATGAGCGCGTCATGGACGCCCTCACCGACCGCCTCGACGACGTCCGCGGTCAGCTTGACCAGGTTGATCGGCGGGATCAGGCGGGCCGGGGTGTTCTGGCCCATCGGGATCGACCGGTCGTAGCCCGTGTCGATCAACACCTTCAGCGTCGGCTCGATCAGCCGCATCAGCGGTTCGACGGCCGCGGACGTGCCGGTGGCATGACCGAGGTCGCGGATCGGCTGGAGCAACGGCAGCCGGGTCGAGGGGATCAGCACGTAGGTGTTGTCCCACTCCTGCGGATCGCCGTCGGGGTCGTCGTCCTTGCCGGGGTACTTCTGCACGGTCCCCGAGGCCAGTAGCTCCTCGAACGACGCCTCGCTGTGGGAGCCCCACGGGAAGTTCGGGGAGGTGGCGGACGGGTCGGCATAGGTGAGGTGGGCGTAGAAGAAACCCAGCGCCGCATTCGCCGTCGCCAACAGATTCAGCGGGTACAGCGGAGCGTCGGAGATGATGTCGTATTCGTAGGAGATGTCGGTCATCTGGTAGCCGGTGTCGGTCGGAGTGGGACCGTCGAAGGTGATGCCGAGCAACGGGATGGTGATGCCGTTGAACCGGGACCCGATTCCACCGTTGGGGCGGCTCCAGTTGCCGACGAGGACGATCTGCAGCTGGTCGGCGTCCGGAACGATGTTGTCGTCCTCCGCCGCATAATCCGGGTCGGTGAGTCTGCGGAGCATCAGGTTGGTGATCCGGCCGCTCTGCGAATAGCCGAAGATCACGACATTGTCGTCGGGCGCAGCGTGCAGCTGCTGCTGCAGTGCGTCGTCGAGGTGATCGAGCCCCTGGCGGGTCGACTGGTTGAACGTCAGTGCGGTCAATCCGCCGTACACCGGCCAGAACTGTTCGGGCCCGTAGACGTTGCGGGCCTCGCAGGCCAGTGCGCCGCAGATCGAGTTGGGCTCGATGTAGCGCCGCACGACGTTGTCGACGTAGGCCTTCTCCGGCCAGGGCCGCCCGGAATTGCCCATGATCAATGCGACGGGTTCGGCACGCGCCCCCACCGCCGCGGTCAACGTCGAACCGATCGTCAGCGCCACCGCGCCGAGCACCGCGACCACTGTGACGAGCAGCGACCTGACGAACCCCCGCATGGACGACTCCAATCCGCCGACGGCACCGCCGGAACCAGGCGGGCACGATCAGATACCCGGATTGATCTTGGTTTACGCCATCACTTTCCGCGCGGAGGCGCCGGCGACTCGTCAGCCCAGTACGGGCAGCGAATCCGGTGCGCCGGTGACCACACAGTGGGTGTGGCTGTAGATCGTCGCCATGCACTTGTTGCAGTGCGTACACGCCGACCGCACGGAACCGCGGACGTCCTCGGCCTGGATGCGCTGCAGCAGATCGGGTTCGGCGAGCAGTGCGCGGCCCATCGCGACGAACTCGAAGCCCTCGGCCATCGCCAGGTCCATGGTCTCGCGATTGGTGATGCCGCCCAACAGGATCAGCGGCATCGTGAGTTCGGCGCGGAACTTCCTGGCCTTGTCGAGCAGGAACGCCTCGCGATAGGGGTACTCGCGGAAGAACTTCTTGCCGGTCATGCGGATGCCCCAGCTCAGCGGCGGTTTGAACGCGCCGGCGAACTCCTTGACGGGCGCGTCGCCGTGGAACAGATAGAGCGGGTTGACCAGCGAGCTGCCCGCGGTGAGCTCCAGCGCGTCCAGGCCGCCGTCCTCCTCGAGCCACTTGGCGGTCTGCAACGACTCGTCGAGCGGGATGCCGGCGCGGACGCCGTCGGTCATGTTGAGTTTCGCGGTCACCGCGATCTGGTTGCCGACGGCGTCGCGGACGGCCCGCACCACGCCGCGCGCGACCTTGGCCCGGTTCTCCAGCGAGCCGCCGTACTCGTCCCTGCGCTTGTTGATCAGCGGGCTGAGGAACGAGCTGGCCAGATAGTTGTGTCCGAGATGGATCTCGACGGCGTCGAAACCGGAGTCGATCGCCAGCCGTGCCGCGTTGGCGTGTGCCGCGGTGACCTCCGCGATGTCCTCACGGGTGGCCTTCTTGGCGAACCGCATCGACAGCGGGTTGAAGAACCGCACCGGTGCCAGCGCCTTGGCCTTGTTGGTGCGCGAGTTGGCCACCGGGCCGGCGTGGCCGATCTGCGCACTGATCGCCGCGCCCTCGGCGTGCACCGCCTCGGTCAGCCGGCGTAGGCCCGGCACCGCCTCGGGGCGCATCCAGATCTGCCACCCGTCGGTACGCCCGCCGGGGGCCACCGCGCAGTAGGCCACTGTCGTCATGCCGACGCCGCCGGCCGCGGGCAGTCGGTGATAGTGGATCAAGTCGTCCGTGACCAGCGCGTTCGGTGTCGACGCCTCGAACGTGGCGGCCTTGATGATGCGGTTGCGCAATGTCACCGGGCCGAGCTTGGCCGGGGTGAACACATCTGGCTGGGTGTTCATACTCGTTGAGCCTGCCACAATGGCTCGCGTGGGTGCGATAACGCTCGACGGAAAAGCAACGCGGGACGAGATCTTCGTCGACCTCAAGGATCGGGTGGCCGCGCTCACCGCGCAGGGCCGCACGCCGGGGCTCGGCACCGTGCTGGTCGGCGACGATCCCGGCTCGCAGGCTTATGTGCGCGGTAAGCACTCCGACTGCGCCAAGGTCGGGATCAACTCGATCCGCCGCGATCTGCCCGCCGACATCAGCCAGGCCGAACTCGACGCGACCATCGACGAGCTCAATGCCAACCCCGAGTGCACCGGGTACATCGTGCAGTTGCCGCTGCCCAAACACCTGGACGAGAACGCCGCGCTCGAGCGCATCGATCCCGGTAAGGACGCCGACGGTCTGCACCCGACCAACCTCGGCCGGCTCGTCCTCAACGAACCCGCGCCGCTGCCGTGTACCCCCCGCGGGATCGTGCACCTGCTGCGCCGGTTCGAGGTCGAGATCGCCGGTGCGCACGTCGTGGTGATCGGCCGCGGCGTGACGGTCGGACGGCCCCTGGGGCTGCTGTTGACCCGTCGCTCGGAGAACGCGACGGTCACGTTGTGCCACACCGCAACCCGTCACCTGCCTCAGTTCACGCGGGAAGCCGACATCATCATCGCCGCGGCGGGTGTGCCGCACATGGTGACCGCCGAGATGGTCCGGCCGGGTGCGGCGGTGGTCGACGTCGGGGTCAGCCGCGACGACGACGGGAAGCTCGTCGGCGACGTCGCCCCTGATGTGTGGGACGTGGCCGGCCACGTATCGCCCAACCCGGGTGGCGTCGGCCCATTGACCCGGGCGTTCCTGCTGACCAACGTCGTCGAGCGCGCCGAGGCACTCGCCCGCGCGTGACGGCACGCGACTTCGCCCGCAAGGTCTTCGCGGGGCAGTGGCCGATCCTGGTGGTCGGTCTGATCGTCGTGGCCGCGTTCGGTCTTGTGGTCGCCGGGTACTGGCGCCGCGGTGCGCTCGTCCTCGCCGTCGGCGTGGGAGTGGCTGCCGCACTGCGGATTACGCTGACCGACGAACGAGCCGGGTTGCTGGCGGTGCGCAGCAAGGGCATCGATGTGGTCACCACCGCGACGGTCAGCGCGACGATGTTCTACGTCGCGTGGACGATCGATCCGCTCGGCACCAGCTAGCGCATGCCGGTCGCCGACTGCACGGTTGGTGTACGCATCGCCCGAGTATGGGCGTCGCCAACCGTGCGCTCGGCGCGGGGTCAGCGGTAGATCGCCCCGAGCACGTCGTCACGATCGACGAACGCCATACCGTCGCGTGCCGCGATCTGCGCACCCTCGTCCGGATCGGCGATGAGGTGCGGGAACGTCCGCGACGTCAGCGCGCAGTAGGCGGCAACAGGCGTGCTCGGGTCGGCCAGGCTCGCCAACGCGAGGGCGAGTTCGCAGGTGCCCGGTGTGAGCCGCGGGGTGAGGTCCCCGGCCACCGGTATCACGTGCCCGGGCCGCGCGAAGTCCGTTCCGGTGGCGGCGGGGTTGCTCAGGAGTCGGAGCGTGTGTGCGCGGTCAGCGGCCGAGATCCCGGTGCCGACTCCATCGGCGGCGTCGACCGCGACGTGGAACTGGGCGGTGCGCGGCGCACCGTCCGGTGTCATCCGGGGAATCCGCAGCGCTTCGAGCCGGGCTCGCGCGACGGCGGCGAAGATCAGCCCGGACCCGTCCCGGATCATCTGGGCCAGCGCCCCGGTGGTGGCCGCCGAACCCAGCAGGACGAGTGTGCACTCGCTCTCGTCGGACAACACGACCAGCCGCCCCCGCGCGAGTTCCGTTCGGGCCCTGGCGATTCGCGCGGCGCCCGCACGCGAGACCGGCGCCAGTTCGTCGGCGGCTCCAGGTAGAACGATCGAGCTCATGGGCGGCCTCCCAGTCGGGTTATTTGCTGTTGCGGATGGCTTCGAAGACGCTGGGGTCGACGAGGGTGGAGGTGTCGCCGAGTTCGCGGCCTTCGGCGACGTCGCGCAGGAGTCGGCGCATGATTTTGCCGCTG
>JBNMQY010000052.1:0-31751 GCA_050205415.1 Mycolicibacterium litorale | reverse complement strand
CGCGCTGGCTTCGGGGTCGACGAACCAGTTGCTGCGGTCGTCGGCGTCTTCGCAGCCGGTGCGGCGGCGAAACATCTCGGCCATGGCGGCCATCTTGCGGGCCGCGGCCGCTGATTCGACGCGTCCCCACCCGGCGACGGCGGCGATCAACTCGGCATCACCGAGCTCCCGCATCCCGTCGATCTCGGGTAACGAACCGTCGAACATGCTTTCGATCATGGCAACGCCCACCGACGTGAGACGCCCACGACGCTAGCGAAAACCCGGCCCTGTGGATCAACTCGCCGCTGGGGATAAACCGCGGCTCAGCCGCTCAGCCGCCCGACCGCTCCCACAGCAGCAGCATCCCGTAGGCGGCGATGCTCTGCGCGTCGGTGATCGCGCCCTCGGTGATCATCTGCTCGAACTCGCCGCGCGTGAACCAGGCGCTGCGCATGTCCTGCTCTTCGTGCTCCCGCTCGTGCGGCCCCTCGGTCAGCTCGGTGGCGAGGAACACCCACCCCCGCTGGCTGCTCATCCCGGGCGCCACATCGAGCAGCCCCAGTCTGGTGATGGTGCCGGCGCGCAATCCGGTCTCCTCGCGCAGCTCGCGCGCAGCCAGCTCACCGGGTTCCATGTCGGCCCGTCCCGGCGCAGTGCCCTGCGGGAACTCCCACCGGCGCATCCCGATCGGATAGCGAAACTGCTCGACGAGTTTGAGCCGGTCGCCCTCACACGCGATCACCAGCGCATAGTTCGGTTTGTCGACCACGGCGTAGATGCCGTCACTGCCGTCCGGACGCCGGATGTCGTCCTCCCGCAACGTCAGCCAGTTGTTCCGGTACACCTCGCGTGACGCCACACTCCGGATGGATTCCACGCGCCCAGTATCGCCGAACCGGTGACGAGTAGCCTCGTCGGAGTGTTGCTGACCTCGCTGAACCCCGCAGCGGTGGCCGCCGGTGCCGACATCGCCGACGCCGTGACCATCGACGGCACCACACTGAGCCGCAGCGACCTCGTCGGCGCCGCGACGTCGGTCGCCGAACGTGTCGGGGGCGCACGCCGGGTCGCGGTCCTCGCCATGCCGACGCCCGCGACGGTCCTCGCGATAACCGGCTGTCTCATCGCGGGGGTGCCCGTCGTTCCGGTGCCCGCCGATGTGGGTGTCGCCGAACGGCGCCACATCCTCGCCGACTCCGGCGCGCAGGCCTGGCTCGGTGAACAGCCGGACAACGCCGACCTCCCGAACATCCCGGTGCGGCTGCATGCCCGATCGTGGCACCGCTACGCCGAACCGCACCCGGACTCCGCGGCGCTGATCATCTACACCTCCGGCACCACCGGGCCGCCGAAGGGGGTGGTGATCAGCCGTCGTGCGATCGCCGCCGACCTCGATGCCCTCGCCGAGGCATGGCAGTGGACGGCCGACGACACCCTCGTGCACGGTCTGCCGCTCTACCACGTACACGGACTCGTGCTGGGCCTGCTCGGTTCTCTGCGGCTCGGCAACCGGTTCGTCCACACCGGCAAGCCCACCCCGGAGGCCTACGCCCAGGCGCGGGGCACACTCTACTTCGGCGTGCCCACGGTGTGGTCGCGCATCGCGGCCGACGAAAACGCCGCGCGCGCACTGACATCGGCGCGACTGCTGGTGTCGGGCAGCGCGCCACTGCCGGTTCCGGTGTTCGACCGGATAGCGGCGCTGACCGGCCACCAGCCGATCGAGCGCTACGGCAGCACCGAATCACTGATCACGTTGAGTACCCGGGTCGACGGCGAACGCCGGCCCGGGTGGGTGGGCCTGCCGGTGACCGGGGTGCAGACCCGGCTGGTCGCCGACGACGGCGCACCCGCCCCGCATGACGGGGAAACCATTGCGCGCCTGGAAGTTCGAGGACCGATGCTGTTCGACGGCTATCTGAACCGGCCCGACGCCACCGCCGACGTCTTCGACGACGGCTGGTACCGCACCGGAGACGTCGCGGTCATCGACGCGGACGGGATGCACCGCATCGTCGGCCGTGAATCGGTCGACCTGATCAAGACGGGCGGATACCGGGTCGGGGCAGGCGAAATCGAGACCGTCCTGCTCGGCCACGACGGGGTCGACGAGGCCGCGGTCGTGGGTGTCCCCGACGACGACCTCGGCCAGCGCATCGTCGCGTTCGTGGTCGGAGACGCCGCACCCGACGCGCTCATCGACTATGTCGCCCAACAGCTTTCGGCGCACAAGCGGCCCCGGGAAGTGCGCATCGTCGACAGCCTGCCCCGCAACGCGATGGGGAAGGTGCTCAAGAAGGAGTTGGCGCAATGGGCGTGAGGTTCACCGAGCTGTGCATCGACGCAGCGGAGACCCGCGCGCTGGGCGGTTGGTGGGCCGAAGTGCTCGGGTACCGGATGGAGATCGCCGACGACGGCGACGTGGTGCTCCATGCGCCGAACGGCGCCGGCCCGAACCTGCTGTTCCTCGCGGTACCGGACGAGAAGGTGGTGAAGAACCGCCTGCACATCGACCTCACACCGGACGATCAGCAGGCCGAGGTGGACCGGCTGATCGGGCTGGGCGCACGCCGCGTCGACATCGGTCAGGGCGAACAGAGCTGGGTCGTACTCGCCGACCCCGAGGGCAACGAGTTCTGCGTCCTCGCCGCGGAGAGCTGAGCTCGGCTAGGCGCCGGCCAGCGCGTCGATCGCGGCCTGCAGGCGTTCGGTGACCTCCTGCGCGATCGACTGGAGCTGTGGCTCGCCGGTCACGTCGACGAGCACCTGCGGATTCATCGCCTCCACCAAGGTGGTGTCCGGGGACGACGGATCGCTGCGCACCACCACGTTGCACGGCAGCAGTAGGCCGATCTGCCGGTCCACGCCGATGGCGCGGTGGGCGAGCGGGGGATTGCAGGCGCCGAGGATCAGATAGTTCTCCATGTCCTCGCCGAGCTTGTTCTTCAGTGTGGACTGGACGTCGATCTCGGTGAGGACGCCGAATCCCTGCTCGGACAACGCTTCCCGCGTGCGCGCGACCGCGTCGTCGAACGTGGTGTTCAGCGTGGTGGACAGTGCGAGGCTCATCATGACTCCTTTGTCTCGATGGTTGCGGACAACTGCTCAGGCCAACGCGAGGAACAGTTTCTCGAGTTCGGCAACGGTCATCGGGTCCCGCGCCTCGGCGCCGTCTCCGGCGACGCATTCCCGCAACCCGGTGGCGACGATCTTGAACCCGGCACGGTCGAGCGCGCGCGACACGGCGGCCAGCTGTGTCACGACGTCCTTGCAGTCCCGGCCCTGTTCGATCATCGAGATCACGCCGGCGAGCTGGCCCTGGGCCCGGCGGAGCCGGTTGAGGACCGCGTCGATGGCTTCCTGATCGCCGACCATGGTGGTTCCTTTCGTATGCCTGCTTTCAGGGTACCCGCGGGGGTATACCCGGACCAGGCAACGCCGACGGCCTGCTGACGATTCCCGTGGCCGCCGGTCAGCAGCGGTTGTACGGCAGCCGGGCCAGCAGCATCCCCATGGCGCAGCTGTTGGTCAGTGCCGCGAAGGTCAGCCCCGCGCCGATCGCGAACGCCACCCACTGCAGGCCCGGCACCACCAGGGAGGCCAGCACGCTGAGCGCGACGATCAGCCCGGCCACCAGGCGCACCTGTCGTTCGATATCCCAGCGCTGCCGGCCGCGGTTGACGGTGAAGCCGTGCCGCCGCCAGGCGAGGATGCCGCCGTCGAGGATGTGCACGTTCACCAGGCCCGACCGGCGCAACGTCTCCTCGGCCCGGGCGGCGCGTTGTCCGGACCGGCAGATCAGCACCACGTCCTGATCGAGGCGGCGGGCGATCTCGTCGCGGCGGTCCTGGAGGGCATCGAGGGGAATGTTGTGGGCGCCCGGGATGTGCTCGCTCTCGAACTCGGCCGTAGTGCGCACGTCGATGAGCCGCGGTCGGTCGGGTGAGTCGAGTCGGTCGCGTAGCGCGGCGGCATCGAGGGTGGGGGCCATGGCCGGGTGTTCCTTTCGGGCGGGTGAGTTCGCGATACCCCACGGGGTATGGTGGGGAACATCGTAGACATACCCCCGCCCGTATTTCCAAACGAGGAATAAATACCCCAGGGGGTATAGTTGCTCGATACCGAGAGGGGTATCCGCACGGGAGCCCCGGAACCGGAGGAAACAGACCGATGATCCTGGAGCAGTACTACATCGAGTGCCTGTCGCATGCGTCGTACCTAATCGGCGACCAGAGCAGCGGGCGAGCGGTCGTCGTCGATCCGCGCCGCGACATCACCGAATACCTGGCCGACGCCAAGAAGTACGGTCTGACGATCGAGGGCGTGATCAACACGCATTTCCACGCCGACTTCGTCTCCGGCCATCTGGAATTGGTCGACGCGACCGGCGCGTGGATCGGCTTCGGCGAAGCCGCGGAAACCGACTACCCGATCCGCAGGCTCGCCCACGGGGAGCACCTGTCGCTCGGCGAGGTCGACCTGGAGATCCTGTCCACGCCGGGTCACACCTGGGAGTCGATCAGCGTGCTGGTCCGTGAACAGGCCGGCGCGGAGCCCGTCGCGGTGCTGACCGGTGACTCGCTGTTCATCGGTGACGTCGGCCGTCCGGATCTGGTCAACATCGGCGACAGTTCGACCGGTGATCTGGCCCGGGCGATGTACCGCACCATCCACGAGACGCTCATGAGGCTGCCCGATTCCGTCACGGTCATGCCCGCCCACGGCGCGGGGTCGTCGTGCGGCAAGAACCTGTCCACCGAACTCACCTCCACCATCGGCGAACAACGGCTGACCAACCCGTCTGTGCAACCGATGAGCGAGGACGCCTTCGTCGCGATGCTCACCCAGGGGCAACCCGCCGCGCCGGCGTACTTCGCATCCGACGCCGCGATGAACAAGCGCGTGCACCCGCTGCTGCGGCAGGACCGCGAGGTGCCCGAGATGACACCCGGACAGCTGCGGCAAGCGCTCGACGCCCGCGTGCGGGTCGTCGATGCCCGGCCGGTCGAGGACTTCGCCACCGGCCACCTGCGCGGCACGGTGAACGTCGGCTTCGACGGCCGCTTCGCCGAGACCGGCGGCATGGTCGCCGACGTCGGGGAGCCCGTCGCGCTGATCACCTACCCGGGCCAGGAACAGGAGGCCGCACTGCGGTTGGCGCGGGTGGGCTCCGACAACGTGCTCGGCTACCTCAACGTCGGTCCCGACGGACGATTCCCGGCCGAGCTGGCCGATCTGGTGCAGCCCGCGGCGCGCATCACGGTCGCCGAACTCGACGCACTGCTGGCCGACGACGCCGTGACGCTCGTCGACATCCGCAACCCCGGTGAACGCGAAGCCGGCGCCATCCCGGGTTCGGTCCACATCCCGCTGGCGCAGTTGCGGACCCGCGTGGGGGAGATCCCCACCGGAAAGCCCGTCGTCCTGCACTGCGCGGGCGGCTGGCGATCGAGTGTCGCGGCATCGCTGTTGCGCGCCAACGACTTCGAGCAGGTGTCCGATCTGCTCGGCGGATACCACGCGTGGGTCGACGCCCACGCCGCGGTCTGATCAGGAAGGAAAGGCAGACATGTGTCACGCGGTGACATGTCGCGTATGCGGCAAGACGACATGGGACGGCTGCGGCCGCCATGCCGATGACGTGATGCGCTCGGTGCCGCCGCCGAACCGGTGCACGTGCTCGCGGTGAGCCTGGGGCTCGGCGCGCTGATCGGCGTGCTGCTGGGCCTCCTGGGCGGCGGGGGCTCGATCCTCGCCGTCCCGGCACTGGTCTACGGGATGGGCCTGGACATGGAGCAGGCCATTCCGGTGTCCCTGATCGTCGTCGGTGCCGCCTCCGCAGTCGGGGCGATCCCGAAGGTCCGTGCCGGACAGGTGAACTGGCGAATGGCCGGGATGTTCGCGGCGACGGGCATCCCCGCCACGATCGCGGGCAGCGTCATCAGCGGCGATCTTCCGCAGTCGGCCCTCCTGATCGGCTTCGCGGTGCTGATGGCGGTCGCCGGGACACGGCTGCTGCTCGACGACGGCCGCACCGGCACGGCGTGCCGCGTCCGCACCGGGAAAGTCGACTGGCGCCGCTGCGTCCCGCGGTCCCTCGGCGCCGGCCTGCTCGTCGGCGTGCTGACCGGACTCTTCGGGGTCGGCGGCGGATTCCTGATCATCCCGGCGCTGGTGGTGCTGCTGGGCGTCGAGATGTCGACGGCGATCGGCACGTCACTGCTGATCATCGTCGCCAACTCCGTGGCCGGCACCGCCTCACACCTGACCGGGGTCGACATCGACTGGTCGAGCACCGCCGCATTCGTCGCGGCCGCGATGATCGCATCCCTGATTGCCGGTCAGGTCGGCACCAGGATCGACACCGCCCGCCTGCAGCGCTGGTTCGCCTATCTGGTGTTCGCCGTCGCGGCCTACGTGCTGGTGCAGACCCTGATCGTGGGCTGATCAGTTCGCGTGCAGCGCCTCGTTGAGCGTGATGCCGGTGCCGTCGCGCTTGACCACCTCGACCGCACCGGTCACCGAATTGCGCCGGAACAACAGGTTGTTGGCGCCGGAGAGTTCCCGCGCCTTCACCGTCTGCCCGTCGGCCGTCTGCACCTTGGTGCCCGCGGTGACGTAGAGGCCCGCCTCGACCACGCAGTCGTCACCCAACGACATGCCCACCCCGGCGTTCGCGCCGAGCAGGCACCGCTTGCCGATGGAGATGACCTCTTTGCCGCCGCCGGACAGTGTGCCCATGATCGACGCGCCGCCGCCGACGTCGGAGCCGTCGTCGACGACCACGCCCGCCGAGATCCGGCCCTCCACCATCGACGACCCCAGCGTGCCGGCGTTGTAGTTGACGAAACCCTCGTGCATCACCGTCGTGCCGGTCGCCAGATGCGCACCCAGCCGCACCCGGTCGGCGTCGGCGATCCGCACGCCCGTCGGCGTCACGTAGTCCACCATGCGCGGGAACTTGTCGATACCGAACACGGTGACCACACCGCGGCGGCGCAAGCGGGCGCGGACGGTCTCGAAGCCGTCGACCACGCACGGTCCGTAGTTGGTCCACACCACGTTGGCCAGCACGCCGAAGATGCCGTCCATGTTCGCGCCGTGCGGCTGGATCAGCCGGTGGGAGAGCAGGTGCAACCGCAGGTAGGCGTCGTAACCGTCGGCGGGTTTGTCCGCCAGGGAGATGACGGTGCGGACGGCGACGATGTCGACGTCGCGGTCCTCGTCCCGGCCGGTGAGCTCGCCCAACTCGGCGGGCACCTCGGCGACCGACATGCGTACCGTGCCGGACTCGCCGAGGTCGTCGCCCAGTTCGGGCGCCGGGTACCAGGTGTCGAGGACGGTTCCGTCGGCGGCGATGGTGGCCAGGCCGATTCCTGCAGCAGAAGTCACGGGCCTAGAGATTACCGTTGATGTCATGGGCCTGGATTTGCACGGTGACCCCGTCGAGCTGACCGCGGCACTCGTCGACATCCCCAGTGAGTCGCGTCACGAGAAGCGCATCGCCGACGAGATCGAGACTGCACTGCGTGAGCAGACCGAGGGCTTCGAGATCCTCCGCAACGGGGACGCGGTGCTCGCCCGCACGAATCGCGGGCTGCCGTCGCGGGTGCTGCTGGCCGGGCACATCGACACCGTCCCGGCCGCCGACAACGTCCCCAGCCGCCGAGAGGGCGACGATCTCTACGGCTGCGGTACCTCGGACATGAAATCCGGCGACGCGGTCTTCCTGCACCTGGCCGCCACCGTCGCCGAGCCCGCACACGACCTCACGCTGGTCATGTACGACTGCGAGGAGATCGAGGCCTCCGCCAACGGGCTCGGCCGCATCGAACGCGAACTGCCCGACTGGCTGCGCGCCGACGTGGCGATCCTCGGCGAGCCGTCCGGCGGGTTCATCGAGGCGGGTTGTCAGGGCACGCTGCGGGTGGTGGTGAGCGCCACCGGAACCCGCGCGCATTCGGCACGATCCTGGTTGGGCGACAACGCCATTCACAAACTCGGTGCGGTGCTGGACCGGTTGGCGCGGTACGAGGCCCGCAGCGTCGACATCGACGGCTGCGTCTACCGCGAGGGGCTGTCCGCGGTGCGTATCGACGGCGGCATCGCGGGCAACGTCATCCCCGACGCCGCGTCGGTCACCGTCAACTTCCGGTTCGCGCCGGACCGCACCGTCGCGCAGGCGCTGGCGCACGTGCAGGAGGTGCTCGACGGACTCGACGTCGCCATCGAACAGACCGACGCTGCCGCAGGCGCGCTGCCGGGGCTGACCCGCCCGGCCGCCGCCGCGTTGGTGGAGGCCGCAGGCGGGCAGGTGCGGGCGAAGTACGGCTGGACCGATGTGGCGCGGTTCGCCGCGCTCGGCATTCCCGCCGTCAACTACGGTCCGGGGGATCCGAACCTCGCGCACCGCGCCGACGAGAAGGTCGAGGTCGGCAACATCACCGCCACCACCGAGACGCTGCGCCGCTACTTATCCGCTTGACGCGCCGTCCTACCCTGGAAGGCATGTGGGGAGACGACGACATCTCCGGGTGACCGGAGCCCGATCAGCTGATCTGTTGTCGTCTTCTGCGGTGCCTGTGTGCCCGCAGCCTCCCTAGGGGTCCCATGTCTGATTCATCGATCGTCTGTTCCTCCCTGTCGTTCGCCTGGCCCGACGACACCGTGGTCTTCACCGACCTGACCGCCTCCTTCGGCGCGGGCCGCACCGGCCTGGTCGCCCCGAACGGCGCGGGCAAATCCACCCTCCTGCGGCTGATCGCCGGACAGTTGACGCCCACGGCGGGCACCGTCACGGTCACCGGGACGCTCGGCTACCTCCCGCAGACGCTGCCGCTGGCCGCCGACCTCACCGTCGCCGACGTGCTCGGGGTGGCCCCGGTGATCGCGGCGCTCGACGCACTGGCGGCCGGCGACGCCGGCGAGGCGGTGTTCACCGCCATCGGCGACGACTGGGACATCGAGGAGCGCGCCCGCGCCGAACTGGACCGGCTGGGACTCGGGCAGGTCGGACTCGACCGCCGGCTCGGCACGCTGTCCGGCGGTGAGGTGGTCTCCCTCGGGCTGGCGGCGCAACTGCTCGAGCGGCCCGACGTCCTGCTGCTCGACGAGCCGACGAACAACCTCGACACCGCCGCCCGGCAGTCGCTGTACGCGGCGCTCGACGATTTCGCCGGCACGCTGCTGCTGGTCAGCCACGACCGGGTGCTGCTCGACCGGATGGACCGGATCGCCGAACTGCATCGCGGCGAAATCGTCTTCTACGGCGGCGATTTCACAGCCTACCGGGAGGCGGTACACCAGGAGCGGCAGGCCGCCGAGAACGATCTGCGCACCGCCGAACAACAGCTCAAACGCGAGAAGCGCCAGATGCAGGAGGCCCGGGAACGGGCGGCGCGGCGGTCGAGCAATGCCGCGCGCACCATCGCCGACGCCGGACTGCCGAAGATCCTCGCCGGAGCCCGCAAGCGCAGAGCGCAGGAGTCGGCGGGCAGGGCCGACGACGTACACGCCAAACGGGTGGGGGAGGCCCGGGCACGGGTCGACGACGCCGAGCGTTCGCTACGCGACGACGACGCGATCGTGCTCGACCTGCCGCAGACCGCTGTCCCTGCTGGCCGGACCCTGTTCGCCGCGGAGGGTCTGCGGATCAGCCGCGGCGGTCGGAAGCTGTTCGGGGACAAGGGGATAGACCTGTCGATCCGGGGGCCGGAGCGGATCGCGCTGACGGGTGCCAACGGTGCCGGCAAGTCCACGCTGCTGCGGATCGTCGCGGGCGCCGTCGACCCCGAAGCGGGTTCGGTGCAGCGGGCCGACGGCCGCATCGCCTACCTCTCGCAGCGCCTCGACCTGCTCGACGACCACCTGTCGGTGGCGCAGAACCTGGCCCGTTTCGCACCCGAGATGACCGTGACGCGCAGCCGGCATCTGCTGGCGCAGTTCCTGTTTCGCGGCGACCGGATCCACCTGCCGGTGTCGGTGCTTTCGGGTGGTGAGCGGTTGCGCGCGACGCTGGCGTGCGTGCTCTACAGCGAGCCGGCGCCGCAGCTGCTGCTGCTCGACGAGCCGACGAACAACCTCGACCTGGTCAGCGTCGGCCAGCTCGAATCGGCGCTCAACGCCTATCAGGGCGCCTTCGTCGTCGTGAGCCACGACGAACGGTTCCTCGAGGAGATCGGCGTCGACCGTCGGCTGTGGCTGGAGGACGGGGTGCTCGTGCAGACCTGACGGTCAGACCTGTTGTGTGCGGGGGGGTTCGGCGGGCGGCACGATGCCCGGGTTCACGCGCTCGGGTTCGGATTCGGATTCGGCGCCGGGCTGGTCGCCGGGAAGGATGCCGGCCGCGGCGTCGGTCTGGGGCTCCCCGGCGCCCGCACCGGCGGCGCCCGTGGCCGCCTCGACGATCTGCTGGACGCCCTGCATCACCTGCTGGGGCACCTGCTGCAATCCCTGCGCCAGGCCCTGCACCGCGCCGCTGCCCTGCTGGCCCATCTGCCCGAGCTGGCCGAGCGCCTGACCGATGGCCCCGGTCGCCCCGGACGCTCCTGCCGTGCCGGACGCGCCGGTTGACGCCGCTGCGGCACCCGGCCCGCCGGCGCCCTCCATCGTCGCCTTCAGCTTGCCCGCCGACCGCTCGTCGCCCTTGTCGTAGGCGGCGGCGGCCTTCCCGAGCAGTTCGGCGATCTTGTCCCCGCTCTTGGCGGTCGTCTGCAGCGTGCCCTGACGCGCGCCGAGCAGATCGGTCAGCGCGTTCTGCACCGCGAAGGCGATCTGACCGTGCGACGTCTCGACACCCGCGACGGTCGGTGCACCGCCGAGCAACTGGGACACGCCCGCGGCGATCTGGGTGTGAGTCTGGGAGAACTGGCGCAGACCCTCGGTCTGCACGAACAACGGCCCACCGGTCATCGGCCCAGTTTAAGGGCCCTGCGGCGGGGTCGGCGGCGGCAATTTCCGGGCGCGCACCGCATCCGCCTGGCGGATGGCGTCGGCCGCCGCGCTCCGCCAGCCCAGCCCGGAGAAGGCGGCGGCCGCCTCGTCCAGGCCGACCTCGTCCGAAGTGGTCAGCGCCCGCGCGTGTACCAAAGCGATCCGGCCGAACTCGCAGTCCACGCCGAGGCGGGCCATGTGGTCGGCGGCGCGGGGATCGCCCATCCGCGCCGCGGTGTGCAGGGCCCGCAGCGCCACCGCCAGCTGGCCGCCCCGCTCGGCGGTGCGGGCGGCGTCGCGGGCCGCGGCGACGGCCGCATGGGTGTCGCGTCGCGCCGACATCGTCCACGCCCGGCCGAGCGCGAGCTCCGGGGCGAACAGCATGGATTTCAAGCCGTGCCGGGACTCCGCGCGCGCCAACGCCTTTCCGGCCTCGACGGCGGCGCCCTGCTCACCGAGACCCTGCGCCAGCAGCATCCACGCCAGTGGACCCCACGAATAGCCCGTCGGCGTCAGGGTGGCCGCCGCGTCGCGCAGCAGCGAAACCGCACCGTCCACGTCGCCGCGGGCGAGCAGCACGTCGGCGATCAGCACCTCGCCGATCCCCCGGCCTGGCTGCTGCAGTTCGGCGAATTCGGTGAGCCGCCTGGCCAGTTCGTGCGCGCGGTCCAGTGCGCCGGACATCATCAGCGCCGACGTCTGCCCGAGCCCGCTGGTGAACCGCAGGAGCCCGGGATGGTCGGCGGCGGCCGCCCGCTCGGCCAGCGCGTCCACCTCCAGGAAGCGGCCCATGCGGGCACAGCTGAGCGCGGCGGCGGCCGCCGCCCAGCCGATCGCCGTGTCGTCGGCGTGCGGGGAGGCCAGCACCGCTGCGGCGATCTCCACCGCCCGCCCCGGGGTCCCGGCGTTCATCGCGAACGTCGACGACAGTGCGTCGATCGTGGTGCCCGCCGCCGGGCTGGCGACCCGGTTGCGGACCGTGCGCAGGAACGCGGTCGCGCGCTCGGGTTCCGAGAGCATCCAGAACCGGTTCGCCGCACACGGCAGTGCCCACGCCATCAGCTCCGCCTCGCTCAGGGAGGATTCGTCGACGCCGGCCAGCACCTCCTCGGCGTCGCGGCCCCGGCCCTGCCAGCCGAGCGCATACCCCAGCGCCAGCCGGGCCCGCAGATCACCCGGATCCCGCAGCGCCGCACGCGCGAGCCGCTCGCTCAGGACCAGGTCGCCCAGCCGCAGCGCCTCCTCGGCGGCGGCCGTCAGCTCCGCGGCGGGCAGGTGGTGGTCGCTGTCGAGCGCCAACGCCGCCACCTGCAGCCGGTCCAGCACGCCGGTGGGCCGCGCGGCGGCCAGTCGCTGCACCACCTCGGTGCGCAGCCGGCGCAGATCGGGTCCGCCGGTCAGGCTGCGCACCGCGTCGACGAACAGCGGATGGCCCGCCCGGGCCAGATCCCCGTCGACGGTGACCGCACCCGCGGCGGTCGCCGCGGCGACCGAGGAGGTGCCGGCCAGCGCGTCGAGGTCCGCGAGCGGCAGCGGATCACACACGGCCAGGTACTCCAGCGCCTGCCGCGCCGGTGCCGGCAGATCGGCGATGAACGATTCGACCTGCGCAGCGACGCGGGCGTCGTCGTGTCCGGGCGGTTGCAGGTCGACGCGGGCCAGCAGGTCGTCCTCCCACAACGCCACCACCTGGGCGGGCACGGGCACCCCGGCCGCCACCGACACCACCAGCCGGGCCGAACCGGTCAAGGCCAGCTGGTAAAGCAGCGTGGCCGACAGCGGGTCGAGCAGATGCGCATCGTCGACGAACAGCAGACGATCGCGCAGCTCCTCCCGCGCCGTCCGCACGATGGCCGCCGTCTTACCCGTCTCCCGGACGTCGACCAGATACCGGAACGCACCCAACGGCAGGACGGCGTTCGACGCGGTGCCCGTCACCGACGCGCCGTCTCCCAGCCGGTCGGCGGCGGCCCGCAGCAGCGCCGTCTTACCCACGCCGGCGGGGCCGATCAGCACGGCGCCCGACAGTTGGCGCACACCCGCCTCGATCGACTCCAATGCCGGTTCGTGCGGCGCCACCACCCAGTCGACAGGCACCGCCGGATTTTAGGACCGTCTAGGTTGTCCGTGTGTCCGATCAGTTCGACCGCTCCTGGGCGGTCTGTGTCTACTGCGCCTCCAGCCCCACCGATCCGAGGCTTCTCGAGTTGGCCGCCCGCGTGGGCGAGGCCATCGCGTCCCGCGGTTGGACGCTGGTGTCCGGCGGCGGGAACGTCTCGGCGATGGGCGCGGTCGCACACGCCGCGAGGGCCGGCGGCGGCCGCACCGTCGGGGTGATCCCCAAGGCGCTGGTGCACCGCGAGGTGGCCGACGTCGACGCCGACGAACTCGTCGTCACCGACACGATGCGGGAGCGCAAACAGGTGATGGAGGATCGCGCCGACGCGTTCCTGTCACTGCCCGGCGGGATCGGCACCCTCGAGGAGTTCTTCGAAGCCTGGACAGCCGCGTATCTGGGTATGCACGACAAGCCGGTGGTGATGCTCGACCCGATCGGCCATTACGACGGTCTGCTGGCCTGGTTGCACGGTCTGGTCGACAGCGGATACGTCGCCCGCGGTGCGCTGGACCGGCTGATCGTCGTCGACGATGTCGACGCGGCGATGCAAGCATGCGCGCCTCGCCGGTGATCGGGCGTCGCTAGGGTGTTGCTCACAAACGACGATCGGAGGGTTTGCACCGTATGAGCGACGAGAAATCGGGGACTCGGAGCAACGTCGGGTTGCTGGACCTCGCCTCGAGGCTGCCGGGGTTTCTCATGGACATGCCGACCATCGTGGGCGGCGTCGTCACCGGCTTCGGGGCGCGACCGTCGGCGAAGACGTCGATCGGCAAGGTCTTCCAGGAGCGGGCCGCCAAGTACGCCGACAAGACCTTCCTCCGGTTCGAGGACCGCGAGATCTCCTACCGCGAGGCCAACGAGACCGTCAACCGCTACGCCGCGGTGCTGGCCGCCCGCGGTGTGGGCAAGGGTGACGTCGTCGCGATCATGCTGCGCAACTCACCCGAACCGGTGCTGCTCATGCTGGCCGCGGTGAAGTGCGGCGCGATCTCCGGAATGCTCAACTACCACCAGCGCGGCGACGTGCTCAAGCACAGCCTCGGCCTGCTCTCGGCCAAGGTCGTGATCGCCGACCCCGACTTCGTCGAACCCATCGAGGAGTGCGGGGCGGACACCGACGGGCTGCTGACGCTCGAGGAGTTCGAGCGGCTCGCCGAGACCGCCCCGACCGGCAACCCGGCGTCGACCTCCGCCGTCCTCGCCAAGGACAAGGCGTTCTACATCTTCACCTCGGGCACCACCGGTATGCCGAAGGCCAGCGTGATGACGCACTACCGCTGGCTGCGGGCACTCGCCGGGTTCGGCGGGCTCGGTGTGCGGCTGAACAGCAACGACACCATGTACTGCTGTCTGCCGCTCTACCACAACAACGCGCTGACGGTGGCGCTGTCGTCGGTGCTGAACTCCGGTGCGACGCTGGCGCTGGGCAAGTCGTTCTCGGCCTCGAAGTTCTGGGACGACGTCATCCGCTACGACGCCACCGCGTTCGTCTACATCGGCGAGATCTGCACCTACCTGCTCAACCAGCCCGAGAAGGAGACCGACCGCAAGCACAAGGTGCGCGTCATCGCGGGCAACGGTCTGCGCCCCGCGATCTGGGACGACTTCACCAATCGGTTCGGCATCCACCGGGTCTGTGAGTTCTACGCCGCCAGCGAGGGCAACACCGCGTTCGTCAACGCCCTCAACGTCGACAAGACCACCGGTATCTGCCCGAGCCCCATCGCGTTCGTCGAGTACGACGGCGACTCGGGGGATCCGGTCCGCGACGAGAAGGGGCGGGTGAAGAAGGTCCGCACCGGTGAGCCCGGCCTGTTGTTGTCCAAGGTCAGCAATTTCCAGCCCTTCGACGGTTACACCGACCAGAAGGAGACCGAGAAGAAGCTGGTGCGCGACGCCTTCAAAGAGGGCGACGTGTGGTTCAACACCGGCGACCTGATGCGCTACCAGGGCTTCGGGCACGCCGCGTTCGTCGACCGCCTCGGCGACACCTTCCGGTGGAAGGGCGAGAACGTCGCCACCACCGAGGTCGAGGCCGCACTGTCGATGGACCCGACGGTCGACGAGTGCACGGTCTACGGCGTCGAGGTCGAAGGCACCGGCGGCCGCGCGGGGATGGCGGCCATCAAACTCAACGACGGCAGCGATTTCGACGGCAAGACGCTGGCGCAGACCCTCTACGACCGGCTGCCCTCGTACGCGGTGCCGCTGTTCATCCGGGTCGTCGGCGAACTGGAGCACACCTCGACGTTCAAGAGCCTCAAGGTGGACCTGCGCAAGGAGGGCCACGGCGACCACATCGAGGACCCGCTGTACGTGCTCAAGGGTCGCGACGAGGGCTACGTCGAGTACTACGACGGCTACGCCGAAGAGGTGAAGGCCGGTAAGCGGCCCAAGTCCTAGTCGTAGACGATCACGGCCCGGCCGAGGACGTCACCGCGGGCGATCGCGTCCAGCGTCTCGTTGACCTCGTCGAACCGCACGCGGGTCACGGTGTGCTTGATCCGGCCGGCTTCGGCGAGGGCGAGCACCTCGGTGAGGTCGTTGTAGTTGCCCCAGAACGAGCCGAAATAGGTGTACTCGCGGGCCACCAGCGGAAACAGCGGGATGTCGACGCGGTTGCCGATCAGCCCGACCGACGCGACGGCGCCTTCGGCCGCCAGCAGTGAGAACGCCAGCCGGATCGCGTCCTCGGCACCCGCGCACTCGATGACCGCGTCGAGTTCGCTGCGGCCGGTGAGGCTCTCGAGTTCGGCGCGCACGGCGTCGGTGGACTTGTCGCGGACGTTGATCGCGTGGTCGGCGCCGTTGTCGAGGGCGATCTTGAGTTTCTCGTCGCTGCGCGCGAACGCCACCACGTCGGCGCCGCCGCCGAGCAGTTTGGCGTACTGGGTGCCGTAGCTGCCCAGCCCGCCGATACCGCTGACCGCCAGCGTGCGGCCGGCCCCCAGGTGCCCCGCGGCCCGCAGCTTCTTGAGCCCGCGGTACGGGGTGAGGCCGGCGTCGGTGAGCGGGGCCAGCGTCTCCGGCGACAGGTCACCGCCGCCGGGCATCTTGATCAGATACCGGTAGTCGACCGGGAGGTACTCCTGATAGCCGCCGTGCCTGCCGAATCCCGCCCAGACGCCGTGGGCGCAGAGCTGTTCGTTGCCTTCATGGCACTGCCGGCAGGCGCCGTCGCCCCAGCTGCCGAACACCACCACCTGGTCGCCCTCGGAGAAGCCGGCGGATCTGGGCACCTCGGCGCCGAGGCTCTCGACCCATCCGGCGACCTCGTGGCCCGGCGTGATCGGGAAGTCCATGTCGAGGCCGTTGTCGAAGTAGCCGTCGATCAGCTGGAAGTCGGTGCGGCACATGCCGGCGCCGCCGACCTTCACCAGCACTTCGCGCGGTCCGACCGACGGGACGTCGATCTCCTCGAGCCGCAGCGGCTGCTTGTATCCGTACATCCGGGCGGCGCGCATCTTCATCTGACGGATCCCTTCCTGTTATCCATAAAACGAAACTACGTGACGATCATCACCCATGGACACCGAGGTCGCAGGCCGAACGGTTGGCGGTCTCTAGCCTGGAAGCGTGGAGTCCACCTTCTGCGGCCGCCCGGTGGCCGGTGACCGTGCGCTGATCATGGCGATCGTCAACCGGACGCCGGATTCGTTCTACGACCGCGGGGCGAACTTCAGCGACGAAGCCGCCAAGGCCGCCGCGCACCGGGTCGTCGAGGACGGTGCGGACGTCGTCGACGTGGGCGGGGTGAAGGCCGGCCCCGGTCAGACCGTCGGCGCCGACGAGGAGATCGCCCGCGTCGTGCCGTTCATCGAGTGGCTGCGGGGGACCTTCCCGGACGTGGTCATCAGCGTCGACACCTGGCGGGCCGCGGTGGCCAAACAGGCGTGCGCCGCGGGCGCCGATCTGATCAACGACACCTGGGGTGGGGTGGACCCGGAGCTTCCCGCGGTCGCGGCGGAGTTCAACGCCGGACTGGTGTGCTCCCACACCGGGGGAGCGGTGCCACGCACCCGCCCGTTCCGCGTCCACTACGGCACCACCGAACGCGGTGTCGTCGACGACGTCATCGCCGAGGTGACCGCGTCCGCGCGCCGGGCGGTCGCGGCGGGGGTGTCACCGGACCGCATCCTCATCGATCCGACACACGATTTCGGCAAGAACACTTACCACGGTCTTAGTTTGTTGCGGCACGTGGAAGAGCTTGTAAAAACTGGATGGCCGGTCCTGATGGCACTGAGCAACAAAGATTTCGTCGGGGAGACTCTGGGTGTGGGTTTGACTGAACGCCTCGAGGGCACTCTGGCAGCCACCGCACTGGCCGCTCAGGCCGGCGCGGCGATGTTCAGAGTGCACGAGGTCGGACCCACTCGGCGCGTGCTCGAAATGGTCGCGTCGATCCAAGGCGTGCGTCCGCCGACGCGCACGGTGAGGGGACTGGCATGACACTTACTCCAGAGCTCGAGACGCCATCACTGCACGACTCCGACGCGATCGCGCGGCACCGCTGGTTCGACACCCACAGCTGGAACCGTCCCGCCTGGACGATCGCCGAACTCGAGGCCGCCAAGGCCGGGCGCACCGTTTCGGTGGTGCTGCCCGCGCTCAACGAGGAGGAGACCGTCGCCGGCGTGATCGAGACGATCACCCCGTTGCTCGGCGGCCTCGTCGACGAATTGATCGTGCTGGACTCCGGGTCCACCGACGACACCGCGATCCGGGCACTGGCCGCCGGTGCGCGCGTGGTGAGCCGTGAGACGGCACTGCCCGAGGTCGCCCCGCAGCCCGGGAAGGGCGAGGTGCTGTGGCGCTCGCTGGCCGCGACCACCGGCGACGTGATCGCCTTCGTCGACTCCGATCTGCTCGATCCCGATCCGATGTTCGTGCCGAAACTGCTCGGCCCGCTGCTGCTCACGCCGGGTGTGCACCTGGTGAAGGGGTTCTACCGGCGGCCGCTGAAGGTGAGCGGACGCGAAGACGCCAACGGTGGCGGCCGCGTCACCGAACTGGTGGCCCGTCCGCTGCTGGCGTCGTTGCGACCCGAGCTGACCTGCCTGCTGCAGCCGCTGGGCGGTGAGTACGCCGGCACCCGCGAGCTGCTGACGTCGGTGCCCTTCGCCCCCGGCTACGGGGTGGAGATCGGCCTGCTGGTCGACACCTACGACCGGCTGGGACTCGACGGCATCGCCCAGGTGAACCTGGGTGTGCGCACCCACCGCAACCGCCCGCTGACCGAACTCGCGTCGATGAGCCGTCAGGTGATCGCGACGCTGATGTCGCGCTGCGGGATCGGCGACTCCGGTGTCGGCCTCACACAGTTCTTCGCCGACGGGGACGGCTTCACCCCGCGCGCCTCCGGTGTCTCGCTGGAGGACCGGCCGCCGATGGTCACACTGCGGCCGCGGTAGGCCTGTCACACCGGTCAGGCAGTATCGGTGTCGTGACGTTGATACTGCTCTATCTGGTGGTGCTCGTCCTGGTGGCCGTCGTGCTGTTCGGGGTGGGCAGTGTGCTGTTCGGCCGCGGCGAGTCGCTGCCTCCGCTCCCGCGCGCCACCACCGCGACGGTGCTGCCGGCCTCCGGCGTCACCGGTGCCGATGTCGACGCGGTGAAGTTCACCCAGACGCTGCGCGGCTACAAGGCCAGCGAGGTCGACTGGGTGCTCGACCGGCTCGGTCAGGAGATCGACGCGCTGCGCGGTGAACTCGCCGCCGTGCGTGCCGCCGCCCATCTCGCCGACGAGTCGCCGTGACCGGCACCGCGGGCGGCGACGGCCGGGTCCGGTGCGGTTGGATCGACGAATCGCGGCTGTCTGCAACGGATTTCGTGCTCTATCGGGACTACCACGATTACGAGTGGGGGCAACCGGTGCGGGAGACGCCCGCACTGTTCGAGCGGATCAGCCTGGAGGCCTTCCAGAGTGGTCTGTCGTGGCTCATCATCCTGCGCAAGCGGGAGAACTTCCGGCGCGCGTTCGACGGATTCGACATCGAACGCGTCGCCGGCTACACCGAACGCGATGTGGACAGGTTGATGGCCGACACCGGAATCGTCCGCAACCGTTCAAAGATCGAGGCGACGGTCGCCAACGCGCGCGCCGCAGTCGCACTCTCGGACGCCGGTGTCGACCTGGCCGAGTTGCTGTGGTCGTTCGCGCCGGCGCAGCACACGCGGCCGGCGAACCTGTCCGAGGTGCCCGCGGTGACCCCCGAATCGACTGCCATGGCCAAGGATCTCAAGCGCCGGGGGTTCCGGTTCGTCGGGCCGACGACGGCCTACGCGCTGATGCAGGCGACCGGCATGGTGGACGACCACGTCGCGACCTGTTGGGTGCCACCGGTCGCCGCCGCACCTCGACACAGCAGTTAAAACGGGTCTTTGCACACGTACTCGCGGGGATAGGGAACAATAGAGGAGTTGTGTATCGGTTTCGCCGAGAGGTGGGCGGATCCGGGCGGTTGGTTCATTCTGGAGGGAGCTCTCGATGGCGGCGATGAAGCCCCGGACCGGTGACGGTCCACTGGAAGCAACCAAGGAGGGGCGCGGCATCGTGATGCGGGTACCACTGGAAGGTGGTGGCCGGCTCGTCGTCGAACTGACCCCCGACGAGGCGGCCGCGCTGGGCGACGAACTCAAGAACGTCACCAGCTAGCGGTTCATGGCGTCATCCGGCGCGGTGGCTGTCGGCCCCGCGCCGGTCCGCCGGACCCCGTGAGCTACTGAGACACCTTGCGGTAGATCTCCATCGTCTGTTCGGCGATGTGTGCCCAGGAGAATTCCGCGATACACCGTTCGCGTCCTGCCACGCCGTAGTCGCGGGCCCGCTGGGGTTCGGCGATCAGCGAGTTGACGGCGTCGGCCAGCCGGGTCTCGAAGAAGCCGGTGTCGCCGGCGTCGTAGTGCACCAGCAGACCGGTCTGATGGTCGGCGACGACCTCGGGGATCCCGCCGACGTCCGAGGCCACCACCGCCGTCCCACACGCCATCGCCTCGAGATTCACGATGCCGAGCGGTTCGTACACCGACGGGCACACGAAAACCGTTGCCGCCGAGAGTATCTCGCGGATCTTGCCGATCGGCAGCATCTCGCGCACCCAGAACACGCCGGTGCGGGCGCGGGCCAACTGCTGGACCGCGGCCGTCACCTCGGCGGCGATCTCCGGGGTGTCGGGCGCCCCTGCGCACAACACCAGCTGCACCTCGGGGGAGAACCGGTGGGCGGCGGCGACCAGATGCGCCACCCCCTTCTGCCGGGTGATCCGGCCGACGAACGCGACGATCGGCCGCGAAGGGTCCACCCCCAGTTCCGCCAGCACCGACTCGCTGGGGTCCGGCTCGGCCGGGTACCAGACGTCGGTGTCGATGCCGTTGCGCACCACGTGCACCCGGGCCGGATCCAGCGCGGGGTAGGTCTTGAGCACGTCGTCGCGCATCCCCGAACTCACCGCGATCACCGCGTCGGCGGCCTCGATCGCCGTCTTCTCCACCCACGACGACACCCGGTAGCCGCCGCCGAGCTGTTCGGCCTTCCACGGCCGCATCGGCTCGAGCGAGTGCGCGGTGAGCACGTGCGGGATGCCGTACAGCAGTCCCGACAGATGCCCGGCCAACCCCGCGTACCAGGTGTGCGAGTGCACGACGGTGGCCTGTCCGGCGGCGTTGACCATGTTCAGATCCGCCGACAGCGTGGACAGCGCCGGGTTGGCGCCCTTGAGCGCGGGGTCCGGCGCGGCGACGAAGGCGTCGGTGCGCGGCGCGCCCATGCAGTGCACGTCGACGTCGCAGAGCCGGCGCAACTGCGCGACGAGTTCGGTGACGTGTACGCCTGCTCCGCCGTAGACCTCGGGTGGATACTCCCGAGTCATCATCGCCACCCGCATGGCTATGACGGTAGTGGACGGCGCCGGGCGGACGCAGTCCTGTTCGCGAACGGGATTGCGCCGGATCCCGATGGGTATGCCGAACCTCGAATTCGTCGTTCTACCACCTGCGAACGTCGTATTCACCGTGTCAATGGCTGGCCCCAGTCAGCACCGCCGGATAGGTTTGAGACATGAGGGAATTGCCACACGTGCTGGGCATCGTCCTGGCCGGCGGGGAGGGCAAGCGGCTGTATCCGCTGACCGCGGACCGAGCCAAACCGGCGGTTCCCTTCGGCGGGGCCTACCGGCTCATCGACTTCGTGCTGTCCAATCTGGTCAACGCGCGTTACCTGCGGATCTGCGTGCTCACCCAGTACAAATCGCACTCGCTGGACCGCCACATCTCGCAGAACTGGCGGCTGAGCGGCCTGGCCGGCGAGTACATCACCCCCGTCCCGGCGCAGCAGCGGCTCGGTCCGCGCTGGTACACCGGCTCGGCCGACGCGATCTACCAGTCGATGAACCTCATCTACGACGAGGATCCGGACTACATCGTGGTGTTCGGCGCCGACCACGTGTACCGGATGGACCCCGAGCAGATGCTGCAGTTCCACATCGAGAGCGGTGCGGGCGCGACGGTGGCCGGTATCCGGGTGCCGCGCGCGGAGGCCAGCGCCTTCGGGTGCATCGACTCCGACGAATCGGGCCGCATCCGCAGCTTCATCGAGAAGCCGGCCGACCCGCCCGGCACCCCGGACGATCCCGAACAGACGTTCGTCTCGATGGGCAACTACATCTTCACCACCAAGGTGCTCATCGACGCCATCCGCGCCGACGCCGAGGACGACGACTCCGACCACGACATGGGCGGCGACATCATCCCGCGCCTGGTGTCGGACGGCATGGCGGCGGTCTACGACTTCAACAACAACGAGGTGCCCGGCGCCACCGAGCGCGACCACGGCTACTGGCGCGACGTCGGCACGCTCGACGCGTTCTACGACGCCCACATGGATCTGGTGTCGGTGCACCCGATCTTCAACCTGTACAACAAGCGCTGGCCGATCCGCGGTGAGTCGGAGAACCTGGCGCCGGCCAAGTTCGTCAACGGCGGATCCGCGCAGGAGTCGGTGGTGGGCGCGGGCAGCATCATCTCGGCGGCCTCGGTGCGCAACTCGGTGCTGTCGTCCAACGTCTACATCGACGACGGCGCGATCGTGGAGGGCAGCGTCATCATGCCCGGCACCCGCATCGGGCGCGGCGCGGTGGTGCGCCACGCCATCCTGGACAAGAACGTCGTCGTCGGGCCGGGCGAGATGGTCGGGGTCGACATCGAGAAGGACCGCGAACGGTTCTCGGTCAGCGCCGGCGGTGTCGTCGCCGTCGGCAAGGGCATCTGGATCTGACCGGCTACCAGAGCCGCGGGAGCACGCGGTAGCGCACCGTCTGCTGGTACTCGCGGTAGCCGGGCAGTTCGGCGGCCAGCAGCTTCTCCTCGTCGAGGATCCGCGCCACCAGGATCGGCACTCCGGCGAGCATGGGCAGAAGCCCCCAGTACGAGCCGAGTGCCAGCGGCATGCCCACCATCATGACCATCGCGCCGGCGTACATGGGGTGGCGCACGAGCCCGTACAGCCCGGTCGAGACCACCGGTTGTCCGGCTTCGACGGTGACGGTGGCGGCCGCGTAACGATTCTGGATCACCACCAACTCGGCCGCGCCGAGCCCGACCAGGACCGCGACGTTGCCTGCGATCACCACGGCGACGGGCACATCCGACCAGCCGAACCGGTGGTCGACGGCGCTGAGCACCGCCACGGCCACCGACACCGCGACCGTGCCGCTGACGGCGAACCGCTGTACGGGGCGCGACTCGGCGGCGGGACCGGCCTTCATGCGGCGCCGCAGCGCCGCCGGATCCCGTACGGCGAGCCAGCTGCTCGGCACCAGGGTGGTGACGATCCCGACGACTCCGGACAGGACGGTCTGCGCGGCGATCTTCACGGTGTCACACCGCGTCGCGACGGCGGTACAGCCAGCCCGCCAACCCCATGAATGCCACAGCGACCACGCACATCACCACCAGCGCGCGCACCGGATACTCGGTCGGCGCCGTCGTCTGCCCGACCGGTGAGGCATCCAGCAGCCACTGCGGCAGGCGCAGCAGCGCGCCGAGGTACAGCGAGACGACGATGAACGCGACCACGGCCCACACGACCCAGGGCCTGCGCACCGCGACCGCCAGCGCCGCGACACCGGCGACGACCGCCAGCGCGGGGACGAAGGCCAGCCCGGCGAGCGTGAGCTGCGCGATGGTGACCGGTTCGCCGAGGGTCAGCCCGGCGCCGAGCCCGTTGCCGAGACCGGCGCCCGCCATCAGCAGCGTGGCTCCGATCAGCGCGGCGGCCACCGCGCTGAGCAGCCAACTCCACCGGGAGACCGCACCGGCCAGCACCGCCTCGCCGGTGCCGGACTGCTCGTCGGTGTGCACCCGCAGCACGGCGCTCGCCACGTAGGCGCTCGCCGCTGCCGCGAGGAACTGGGTCATGGTGGTGCACACGCCGTCGGTGCCCTGCGCGTCAAGCACCCGTGCCAGCAGCTCGTTGGTCTCCGCGGCGTCGATCAGCGATTTCGTCATGGACCCGAACGCCAGCCCGCCGAGGAACAGGCCGACACCCCAGCCGACGGTCAGACCGCGCTGCAATGTCAGGTGCAGGCCGAGGACGCCGCGGATCGGTGGCGCGTCGGGCCGGTCACCCCGCGACGGCAGGGTGCCGTCGTCGTACTGCCTGCGCTTCTCCAGCACCGCGGCCACCGCGATCAGCCCCACCGTGACGGCGACGAGCAGCGCCAGCGGCCACCAGCGCAGCGCGACGAAGGCCCGCATCTGCTGCGCCCAGGCGATCGGGGACAACCAGCTCAGCGCGCTGCCCGAGTTGTCGATGACGTCGCCGATGCCGCGGATCAGCGCGGCGAGCGCCAGCGCGCCCATCGCCGCGCCGGTCGCGGTACGCGCCTGGCGCCACAACTGGGCGGTGACGGCGGCGACCGTGCCGAACACCATCGACACCGCGGTGACACCCACGCACATCGCGAAGGTGTCGACGACCCGGAATCCGGCCGCCGCCATGGCCACCGTCATCGTGACGGTCAGTACCGCATTGACGGCGCCTACCAGGATCAGCGCCGCGGTGGTCCTGGCGTAACGCCCCACCACCGAGGACAGCACCAATTCCGCTGCGCCGCTTTCCTCTTCGGCCCGGGTGTGACGGATCACGGTGAGAATGGACAGGATCGAGGTGGCGACGATCAGCGTCAGCATCAGCTCGTTGGCCATCATCGCGCCGAGGTCGGTCTCGTTGATCCCGAACATGGGGCCGCCCATGATCATTCCGGCCGGGGTCTTCATCAGATTCACGCGGGCCAGCCGTTGCGGCTCGTCGGGATAGGCCAGTCGCACCGCGTTCGGGGCGTACACCATCATCAGCGTCAGCAGCCCGATCCACACGCTCAACCGGACGCGGTCACGGCGCAGCGCCAACCGGATCAGCTCGGCGACACCGGTGTACGGGGAGGCCGTACGGGCCGGCGCCACGGTGCTCACCGCCCTGCCCCCGAGTACTCGCGCAGGAACATGTCCTCGAGTGAGGCGGGTTTGACCGTCAGCTCCGTGATCCCCAGCTCGGTCAGCCGCGCCATCGCCGCGTCGAGATCCGCACGGTCGACCGAGAATTGGGCGCCGCCGTCGACGGCGACGAAATCGTGCACGAACGGGTCACGCTGCAGCGCCTCGGCGTCGTCGCGGGTCCGGACGGTCACCGTCGTCCGCATCAGGTGACGCAGTTCGTCGAGCGGACCCGACCGCACCGTGCGGCCCGCCCGGATGATCGTGACTGTGTCGCAGAGCTTCTCGACCTCGGCGAGGATGTGGCTGGACAGCAACACCGCCGCGCCGTCGCTGGTGGCCTCCTGGACGCAGCGCTGGAAAGCCTTCTCCATCAACGGGTCCAGCCCGGAGGTGGGTTCGTCGAGGATGAAGAGGTCGGCGTTCGTGCTGAACGCGGCAACCAGCGCCACCTTCTGCCGGTTGCCCTTGGAGTAGGTGCGGGCCTTCTTGTGCGGGTCGAGTTCGAAACGTTCGATGAGTTCGTCGCGTCTGCCCGTGTCGAGGGCGCCGGGGCCGCGCAGCCGGGCCAGGAAGTCGATCGCCTGCAGGCCCGTCAGGTTCGGCCACAGCGTGACGTCGCCGGGAACGTAGGCGATGCGGCGGTGCAGTGTGACCGCATCACGCCACGGGTCGCCGCCGAGCAGGCGCACGGTGCCCGCGTCGGCGCGCAGCAGCCCCAGCAGGACGCGGATCGTGGTGGACTTGCCCGACCCGTTGGGCCCGAGGAAGCCGGCGATGTCGCCGGGGGAGACGCTCAGGTCGAGGCCGTCGAGCGCCCTGGTGCGCCCGAACGTCTTGACCAGTCCGCGGATCTCGACCGCGGGCGGTTCCGTCTCAGGCTGTGGCCGGGATTTCTGTGTCTGGACCGCCATCGTCATCTCCTTGATGTCTGAGGAAGGCGTCGTACATCGTGGAATCGGTCATCAGCCCGTTGGTGTAGACCTCGAGCGCGGGCAGAACCATGTCGTGCGAGTAGTCGCGCAGAACCCGCCGCAGATCGGTGGGGTCCTCGTGCAGTTGCAGGTAGAGCAGGAAGCCGCCGCCGCCGATCATCCCCAGGAAACGCGCGCGGGCCTTCGGGTCGTGGCTGGGTTTGACGGTGCCCGCCCGGACTCCCTCGTCGAGGTACTGCTCGACGTTGTCGATCATCTGCCGCCACAGTGTCTTGGCGAGATCGCCGCCGGCCTGCAGGCTGCGAACCAGGTAGGCCATCATCGGCGCGTAGGACTCGATCTCGGCCATCTGTGCGAACCAGGTCGCCGGATCGTTGCTCGTGATCGACTCCGACTTGCTGGCGAGCACCTGGTCGGTGATGTGGTCGTCGCAGGCCTTGCGCAGACCGTCCTTGGAGCCGAAGTGGTGGATGACCAGCGCCGGGCTCACTCCGGCGGCCTCGGCGATCGTGCGCACCCCGACCCGGAAGCCGTGCTGACCGAACTGCTCGATCGCCGCATCGCGGATGCGGGCGACGGTAGTCCGGTCATCATCGGCTGAACGCACGTTCAGTAGACTAAACGCGCGTTCAGCCGCGGGTCAATGGTTTTCCCCACGATCCGCTGAGATCGACGAAATGGCGGCGACCACTCGTACTTCTGCGCCCGTTTGTCCGTTTCGGCGCAAAGGCAGAGAAAGTCAGTCGCGGGCGGCGGCCAGCAGACCGTCACCCAGCGGGACCAGCACCGGGGTCAGGCGTTCGTCCTCGGCGATCAGCCGGGCCGCCTCACGGACGGCGGCCACCTCCGCGTCATGGGCGTTCGCATCGCCGGCGCGGCCGCCGAGTGCGGCGCGATGCACGACGATCGCGCCACCCGGGCGCAGCAGCCGCACGCCCTCGACGACGAACTGCGGCTGGTCGACCGGATCGGCGTCGATGAACACCAGGTCGTAGGACTCGTCGGCCAGCCGGGTCAGCACCTCCTGGGCGCGTCCGCTGATCAGCCGGGTCCGCCCCGGCCCGATGCCGGCCTCGATGAACGCCTGCTTGGCGATCCGCTGATGCTCCGGTTCGACGTCGATGGTCGTCAGCACACCGTCGTCGCGCATACCCGACAGCAACCACAGACCGCTGACCCCCGCACCCGTGCCGACCTCGACGACGGCCTTCGCCTCGGTCAGCCGCGCGAGCACCGACAGCAGCGCGCCGACCGCCGGTGTGACCGCCCCGGCGCCGATGTCGACGGCACGCTCGCGGGCCGCCGCGACGATCGCATCCTCGGAGATGGACTGTTCGGCATGGGCGACGATCGCCTCGGCGCGACTGGGTCGCTGCTGACCCGGTGGGTCGTGTCGCGGCTGGTCCGCCGGGTCGTCGGTGCTGGCCATGCCCGCACTGTAGAGCGCGGCCGCGAACCGCGGGTCTGCGACACGCCCGCACGGCAACGTGTGATGTGCGTCCGATTCGAGCTGTTTCCGCAGGTGGGCAAACGGGTATCAAGCATTCTCAGGGAACGTTCATATTGCTCATACCGCGCCCACACCACGGTCGGGAACGGTGGCGGGCATGGAACACAGGAGGCGGCTCCGCTTCGGGAATAGGGATTCCGCCGAACGTGTTGCCAACGAGGACCAGCCGACCGACACAGTCGGCCATGACATGGAGGATCCGACGACCACCACGAATGCGGCCGCGCAGGCCGCACCCGTTTCGATGGCGCACCTCGAGCAGTTCAGTGATTCGGACTGGGTCGAGCCGACCGATGAGCTCACCGGCACGGCGGTGTTCGACGCCACCGGCGACAAGACGACGATGCCGTCCTGGGACGAGCTCGTGCGTCAGCACGCCGACCGCGTCTACCGCCTGGCCTACCGGCTCTCCGGCAACCAGCACGACGCCGAGGATCTGACGCAGGAGACGTTCATTCGCGTCTTCCGCTCGGTGCAGAACTACCAGCCCGGCACGTTCGAGGGCTGGCTGCACCGCATCACCACCAACCTGTTCCTCGACATGGTCCGGCGGCGCGGCCGCATCCGCATGGAGGCGCTGCCCGAGGACTACGACCGGGTGCCCGCCGACGATCCGAACCCGGAGCAGATCTTCCACGACTCCCGGCTCGGCCCGGACCTGCAGGCGGCGCTCGACTCGCTGCCGCCGGAGTTCCGCGCCGCGGTGGTGCTGTGCGACATCGAAGGTCTGTCCTACGAGGAGATCGGCGCCACGCTCGGGGTCAAACTCGGCACGGTGCGCAGCCGGATCCACCGCGGCCGCCAAGCCCTGCGGGACTACCTCGCCCGGCACGCGCCCGACGCGGCCGCATCCGCCTGACGATCTCGGTGTCGGCGGAACCCTGCCGCGCTAACCTCATGTGGGCGGCGTCTTACAGAACAGTGAGCGAACCGAGAGGAGCTGGATGATGGTCGATCCGGGACATGTGTTCCGTCGGGCGTTCTCCTGGTTGCCCGCTCAGTTCGCCTCCCAGAGCGACGCCCCGGTGGGGGCGCCCCGCCAGTTCGGGTCCACCGAACACCTCTCCATCGAGGCGGTCGCCGCCTTCGTCGACGGGGAGCTGCGGATGAGCGCACATCTGCGCGCGGCCAGCCACCTGGCGCTGTGCGCGCAGTGCGCCGCCGAGGTCGAGGCGCAGAGCCAGGCTCGGGCGGCGTTGCGGGACTCCCAACCGATCGCGATACCGAACACCCTGCTCGGGATGTTGTCGCAGATCCCGGACCACATGCCGCGGCCATCGGTCGACAACGCCGGCCATGCGAAGTTTGCTGACGACGTCACGCGCGACCGGCGCAAACGCCGGTAGGCTGAGTTCTGGAGTCGAGCAGCGACTGCGCCCGCCATACCGGGCGCTCCGATAGAGAGTGATGCACCGGTGACCAATCAGGACCAGGCCAGCCGCCGCATGGCGCCCCGTCCCGTCGAGCGGCCCCCGGTCGATCCGGCGGCGCAACGCGCGTTCGGTCGGCCCAGCGGTGTCAGCGGCTCGTTCCTCGGTGTGGACAAGCGCCGCGACCAGGGTGAATTCACCCCCACGAACCAGGCGCCCGACCCGGTACTCGCCGAGGCCTTCGGCCGTCCGTCCTACGCCGGCGACTCCCTGCAGCGCCATCCCGCCGACGCGGGCGCACTCGACGCCGAACGGGCCCGGGACGGCGACGACGGCGCAGCCGATCCGTGGCGGGATCCGGGCGCACCGGCGACGCTGGGAACCCCGGCCATGCCCGCGGCCGCACCCGTCCAGGCGCCCACACAGGCCGGCAGGCTCGGCGTGCGCGACGTGCTGTTCGGCGGCCGGGTGTCCTACATCGCGCTGGCGATCCTGTTGCTCACCGCGTTGATGGTGGGGGCGCTCGGCGGGTGGGTCGGCAACAAGACCGCGGAGACGGTGCAGGCGTTCACCACCTCGAAGGTCACGTTGGAGACCAGCGACACCGGCGATCCGCCGGAGGGCCGCATCACCAAGGTCGCCGACGCGGTCGCCGACTCGGTGGTGACCATCGAGGCGAAGAGCGACCAGGAGGGCTCCCAGGGCTCCGGCGTCATCATCGACGGCCGCGGCTACATCGTCACCAACAACCACGTCATCTCCGAGGCGGCCACCAACCCCGCCAAGTACAAGCTGGCCGTCGTGTTCAACGACGGCAAGGAGGTGCCGGCCAATCTCGTCGGCCGCGATCCGAAGACCGACCTGGCCGTGCTCAAGGTCGACAACGTCGACAACCTCACCGTGGCCAAGATGGGTGACTCGGACAAGCTGCGGGTCGGCGAAGAGGTGATCGCGGCGGGCGCCCCGCTGGGCCTGCGCAGCACTGTCACCTCGGGCATCATCAGCGCGCTGCACCGGCCGGTCCCGCTGTCGGGCGACGGGTCGGACACCGACACCGTGATCGACGGCGTGCAGACCGACGCGTCGATCAACCACGGCAACTCCGGTGGCCCGCTGATCGACATGGACGCCAACGTCATCGGCATCAACACCGCAGGCAAGTCGCTGTCCGACAGCGCCAGCGGCCTCGGCTTCGCCATCCCGGTCAACGAGGTCAAGACCGTCGTCGAGGCGTTGATCCGGGACGGCAGGATCTCCCATCCGACACTGGGTCTGACCGCGAAGTCGGTCAGCAACGACGTGGCCTCCGGCGCACAGGTCGCCAACGTGAAGGCCGGCAGCGCCGCCGAGCGCGCCGGCATCCTGGAGAACGACGTCGTGGTGAAGGTCGGTGACCGCAGCGTCGCGGACGCCGACGAGTTCGTGGTGGCGGTGCGGCAGCTCAAGATCGGCGAACCCGCCCCCATCGAGGTGGTCCGTGACGGCCGGCCGGTGACGCTGACGGTCACGCCGACCCCCGACGCCAGCACCGACTGATGTTCTCCAACATCGGCTGGGGGGAGATGCTGATCCTGGTGATCGCCGGACTGGTGATCCTGGGACCGGAACGGCTGCCGGGCGCGATCCGCTGGACCTCCGGGGCGCTGCGCCAGGCCCGCGACTATCTCAGCGGTGCGACGTCGCAGCTGCGCAAGGACTTCGGCCCGGAGTTCGAGGACCTGCGCGAACCCATCACCGAGCTGCAGAAGCTGCGCGGTATGACGCCGCGTGCGGCGCTCACCAAACACCTGCTCGACGGTGACGACTCGTTCTTCACCGGGAAGTTCGACCAGACGGATCAGACCACGAACGGGAAACCGGACGCGGCTGCGGAGAAGGCTCAGGAGAAAGCGGTCACCCCGGTGAGCCCGCCCCAATCAGCGGCCCCGGCGGCCCCGACCGCGACGCCGTTCGACAGCGACGCCACCTGACCCGTCAGCGGCCCGCGGGATCCAATCCGAGCGACATCCCGGCCAGCCCGCGTTTACGCGCCGACAGCGCGTCGGCGATGCTGCGCAGTTCCTTGCCCGCCGGCGAGTCGGGTGCCGACAGCACCAGCGGTACGCCGGAGTCGCCCGCCGCGACCAGCGCCGGATCCAGCGGCACCTGGCCGAGCAGCGGGACGTCGGCGCCGACCGAGCGGGTGAGCGACTCGGCCACCTGGCGGCCGCCGCCCTCCCCGAACAGCTGCATCGTCGAGCCGTCGGGCATCAGCAGACCGGACATGTTCTCGACCACGCCGGCGATGCGCTGCCGGGTCTGCAGGGCGATCGCGCCGGCCCGTTCGGCCACCTCGGCGGCCGCCAACTGCGGGGTGGTGACGACGAGGATCTCCGCACCCGGGATCAGCTGCGCCACCGAGATCGCCACGTCACCCGTGCCCGGCGGCAGGTCGAGCAGCAGGACGTCGAGATCGCCCCAGAAGACGTCGGCGAGGAACTGCTGCAACGCCCGGTGCAGCATCGGGCCGCGCCACACCACCGGGGTGTTGCCCTGCGTGAACATCGCGATCGAGATGACCTTCACGTCGTGCGCGATCGGCGGCAGGATCATCGAGTCGACCTGGGTGGGCCGGTCGGTGGTGCCCATCATCCGCGGCACCGAGTGGCCGTAGATGTCGGCGTCGAGCAGGCCGACGGACAGACCGCGGGCGGCCATCGCCGCGGCGAGGTTGACCGTGACACTCGACTTGCCGACGCCGCCCTTGCCCGAGGCGACGGCGTAGACGCGGGTCAAGGAGCCGGGCTGGGCGAACGGGATCACGGGCTCGCGGGAGTCGCCGCGCAGCTGTTTGCGCAACTCGGCGCGCTGCTCGTCGTTCATCACGTCCAGACTCACCCGGACCGCACCGGTGCCCGGCACGTCGGCGACCGCCTGCTGCACCTGCGTGGTGATCTCGTTGCGCTTCGGGCAGGCCGCGGTGGTCAGGTACACCTCGACGTGCACGCTGTCGTCGGGCGCGACCGTGATCGCTTTGACCATGCCGAGTTCGGTGATCGGTCGTCGCAGTTCGGGGTCGATCACCTTGGCCAGCGCGGCGCGGATCGCGGCCTGGCGCTCATCGGAAGTAGGGGACATCGCCTGCGAGTCTAGGCCGACCGTCAGGCGGATCCCATAAGCGGGCGTCGCCGCTGCTCAGACCGCCGGACCGGGCGCCGGACCGGTGCCCATCGGCGCCGGTCCCGGCGGCGTGACGGGTCCGGGCGGCGGGACGGGCCCGGGTGCCGGAGCCGGCCCGGGTGCCGGTGCCGCGGGCGGTCCGGGAAGTGGCGCGGGCGCGGGTGCCGCGGGCGGCGGCGTGTCCTCCAGGCAGAACACCACACAGCTGGGCGGCGGCGGGGGCGGCGGCGCCCAGCTGTGTGGTGTTC
>JBNMQY010000051.1:0-32255 GCA_050205415.1 Mycolicibacterium litorale | reverse complement strand
GACCGGTGCCGGGGGTGGGGGAGCGAGGTTCGTCATCGGGAGTCCTTCCGCGCGTTCACGATTCGAGGAACCGCAACACCGCGAGGACGCGGCGGTTCTCGGCTTCGTCGGGGGCGAGGTTCAATTTCGAGAAGATGGAGGCGATGTGCTTCTCGGCCGAGCCGACCGAGATGTGCAGGGCAGCTGCGATCGCCGAGTTCGTCTTCCCCTCCGCCATGAGCTGGAGCACCTCGTGTTCCCGGGGGGTCAGCTGATCGAGTGCGGCGCGCCGGTGTGAGCGCACCAGGATCTGGGACACCACCTCGGGATCGAGCACCGTGCCACCGCGGCCCACCACCTCGACGGCGTCGAGGAAGGCGAGCACGTCGGCCACCCGGTCCTTGAGGAGGTAGCCGAAACCTTTTGTGTCGGAGGCGATCAGCTCGGCGGCATAACGCTGCTCGACGTAGTGCGACAGCACCAGCACCGGCGACTCGGGGTTCTGGCTGCGCAGCAGCGCCGCCGCGCGGATGCCCTCGTCGGTGAAGGTCGGCGGCATCCGTACGTCGAGGATCGCCAGATCGGGCCGGGTCTCGTTGACCAGCCGCAACAGGTTGGTGGCATCGGGCACCCCGGCGACCACCTCGTGGCCGGCGTCGGCGAGGATCCGCTCGATTCCCGCGCGCAGCAGCGCGGAATCCTCGGCGATCACGATCCGCATGGCAACACCGCGGTGACGATCGTGGGTCCGGTGGCGGGGCTGGAGACGGTGAACGTGCCGCGCGCCGCGCGCACCCGTTCGTCGAGACCCCGGAGACCGGTGGCGTTGTCGTGGTCGGCGATCGCCGCCCCGCCCCGTCCGTCGTCGAAGACGGATACGAACAACGAGTCCGACGGTTCGTCGAACCGCACCGTGACCACGGCCTGACTGGCGCCGGAGTGTTTGGCGACGTTCGTGAGGGCCTCGGCGACAACGAAATACGCGACGGATTCGGTCTCTTCGGGCAGCCGCCGCGGCAGGTGCAGGTTCAGTGTCGTGGGCACGCCCGAGTTCTCGGCCCGCTGGACGACGGCGGACAACGCCGCGTCGAGTCCGCGGTCGGCGAGGATCGTCGGCGCGATACCGCGCACCACGTTGCGCAACTCGACGAGCGCGTTCTTCGCCTCGTCGTGCGCTTCGGCGATCAACTGCTTGGCCGCGGGCAGGTCGGTGTCGAGCTTCGTCTGGGCGAGGCCGATCGCCATGGCCAGCGACACCAGTCGCGGCTGGACGCTGTCGTGCAGGTCGCGTTCGATGCGGTGGCGTTCGGTCTGGGCGGACGAGACCGCGCCGGCGCGGGCGTCACTCAGCGCACTCACCTGATACTTCAGCGCCGCGGTGGGTGACGGGGTGAGCAGCCACCGGTCGATCATCGCGTCGAGGGCGGGGGCGAAGACGAGGATCGCGACAGCGGCCACCAGGGCCACGGCGGCCAGCGGCCAGGCCAGGGCCGGCGGCAGGAACGTCAACCCCGCCGCGTCGTCGCTGTGGTCGATCGCGAGCGCGGCCGCAGGCCCCAGGAATGCGAACGCCAGCAGTGCGAACGCCAGCGCGGTGGCCAGGATGTCGTAGACCATGCGCAGGTAGTGATGGGCGAGCGTTTTCCAGAACCGCGCGCTGCTGACGTCCAGCCACAACTGGTGCAGCCAGCCCTGGAATCCCGTGTACGGCGAGACGCGGCGGAAGGGCCGGCCGATGCCCATACCGAAGACGGCTTCGCTGCGCACCCGCTCGACGCGGTCGATTCCGCGCACGAGGTAGACGAATACCACTGCCGCCAAGCAGAATCCGATGACCGACGGGATGGAGGACACCCCCAGGACGAGCAGCCCCAGCGGAATCCAGAACCACACCACGCCGATCGCGGCCCCGAGCAACATCGAGGCCGTCGCGACGACGCCCAGGGTGCGGGGCGATGACATGGCGTCACCGGACGCGACGGGCGCGGGTGGGGGGCTGGCGGTGACTGCGACCATGTCTCCAACCTAGGGAGTGCCCGTCGGCGGCGATACGGCGTTTTCCGCCGAGCTTGCTGGGGGATAACCCCCGCAGTGCCACAATCTGCGGTGTGCGAATCGGAATGACCCTGCCCGTGATGGAGCCCGAACTCGACTCGGCGACGCTGCGGGCGTGGGCCCGGGCCGTCGACGAGGGACCGTTCTCCGCGTTGTGCTGGGGGGAGCGGATCGCGTTCGACAATCCCGACAGTCTGACGCTGCTCGGTGCGGTGGCCGCGTGGACCGAACGCGTCCGGTTGGTGACGACGGTGATCGTGCCGCAGTTGCACGATCCGGTGATGCTTGCGAAGGCGCTCGCGACCGGCGACCTGATCAGCGGTGGGCGGCTGACGGTGGGCATCGGAGTCGGCGGCAGGCACGAGGACTACCGTGCGGTCGGCGCCGACCCCGCCACGCAGACCATGCGCGAGATGGCGCAGCGGGTCGCGCTGATGAAGCGGGTGTGGGCAGGCGAGAAGTTGACCGAGTCGGTGCTCCCGGTGGGGCCCGCGCCGGTGCAGCCGGGCGGCCCGCAGTTGCTCGTCGGCACCATCGGCCCCAAGACGGTGCGCAGTGCTGCGGCGTGGGCCGACGGGATGGCCGGCACGATCCTCGACCTCGATCCCGCCAAGCAGAACGACCTGTTCGACATCGCCAGGACCGCATGGGCCGACGCCGGTAAACCCGCCCCGCACCTGGCCACGTCGTTCTGGTTCGCCCTCGGCGAGGGCGACGAGGCACGCGCCCAGGTGCACCGCCACCTGCGTCGCTACATGAACTGGATCCCGGGGGAGTACGTCGACGCGATGGCGCCCGCGACGGGTTTCGCCGGAACAGAAGACGATCTGCTCGAGCTCTTGGAGAAGTTCGAGCAGATCGGGACCGACGAGGTGCACCTCATCCCGACCAGCTCCGACATCGATCAGCTTCACCGTGTCGCCGACGCGGTGAAGCGGTACGGCTGACTCATGACCGGACCGAACCTGCCGCCGATCGTGTCCCGCCAGGAGTGGGAACGGGCGCGCGCGGAACTGTTGATCCGCGAGAAGGAGCTGACGCGGCTCAAGGACGCGGTGAGCGCGGCCCGTCGGCGGCTGCCCATGGTGGAGGTGACCGAACCGTACGTCTTCGACACGGAGACCGGGCCACTCGGACTCGTCGACCTGTTCGACGGGCGACGCCAGCTCATCGTGCAGCACTTCATGTTCGGCGCGCAGTGGGAGCAGGGCTGTGAAGGATGCTCGATGATGGCCGACCACATCGGCCCGTTGTCACACCTGCATGCCAAGGACACGTCGTTCGTGCTGGTGTCCCGTGCGCCGGTGGGCAAGCTGCTGGCCTATCGGGACCGGATGGGCTGGGAGCTGCCCTGGGTCTCCTCGGGCGCCTCGACGTTCAACGAGGACTACCGGGTGACGGTCGACGGCGAGGAGCGCCACGGCATCAGCGTCTTCCTGCGCGACGGCGACCGGGTGTTCCACACCTGGTCGACATACAACCGCGGTGAAGAGCCGTTCATGGTGGTGTTCGACCTGCTCGATCTCACGCCTCTCGGCCGTCAGGAGACGTGGGAGGATTCCCCGCTGGGCTGGCCGCAGCAGCCGCCCTACGAGTGGATCCGCCGCCACGACGAGTACTCCTGACCGACAGGAGGCCGGAAACGACAGTGGCCGCCTCGCATCGGCGAGGCGGCCACGATCGTCTGGTCAGTGCCGGATCAGAACCCGATCTTCGGCAGCTTGAACGGGTTGTTCGGCGGGCCGAGGTTCAGCGGGTTGTTCGGCGGGCCGAGCTTCGGTGCCGGCAGGTTCACGCTCGGCATGCCGACGGCGGGCAGCCCGACCCCGGGCACGCCGAGGGCCGGCGGGTGGAGATGGAACGGCACGCTCAGGCCGATGTCCGGGACCACGTCGGGCAGGCCGACCGAGATCGGGACGCTGCCGTTCGCCTCGACCGGCGACGGCAGGTTGGCGACGTTCTTGGCGACCTCACGAGACCACGACTCGGGGATCTGGATCGGCGCCTGGCTTGCGTTGCGCTTCTCCTCCCGCGGCTGCTCCTCGGGTGACTGCTGGCAGGTCGCCGGATCGGCGCATTGCGGCTCGGCGGCCGGATCGGCGGCGGCGACACCTGCACTCAGGAACCACGCCGGAAGGCCGACGACACCGACGATCGATGCCCCGGCGAGTACTCGTTTGATATCCACGATCAACCCCTCGAATAGGAAATCCCTTAGATCATATGCCTATCGAGCAAATCCCGCCGTCGTGTTACTCCTTCTCGGCGCGCGCGGCCGTCACTTCATTACCTTTGCGAAACATCTCGCGATCAGCGGTGATGTGCTCCGACGGCCATATCGGCGCAGGTGGCGTCGTTTCGCAAAGGGCTCCCTTTCGGGTGGCGGCGAGGTATGCGGGACAAGAGCGTGGGAAGCTGTCTACAGCAAACTACTTTCGGATATTGGAGATGTTCGCCGATGCAGCCGGCGCGGGCGGCCAGGGGTCACCGGAATTCGCCGAAAATTTCCTCGACGGTCGGGCGCACAATCCCCGGAAAAGTACCGCAGCCTCCACCGGCTGTCGCCGCGGGACGACGGCGTCCGAGAGCTGACGGCTTTCCAGCGAACCCGCTGTTCTCCCAGCACGCACTGGTCACGATCCATGTGCTCACGTGTAGACGCTGATCACGGGTGATGCGGGCGACGAGGCGGCCTGGTCCACGGCGTCGATCCAGTCAACCGCCGGGAGGGATTCGATCTGAGTGCCCCCGGCAGGATTCGAACCTGCGGCCTTCTGCTCCGGAGGCAGACGCTCTATCCCCTGAGCTACGGGGGCGCGTTCTTCGGGAACTGCGCCGTTGGGCGTGGACAGCGTAGCGCATCCGGCGGGCACCATCACGCCCCCGGTCGCTTCGCTCCTGCCCGCCGAACAATGGATTCGGGCTCTGACCACCCCAGACCATAGGATGGACCCCCGTGACACCCGCCGACCTCGCCGAGCTGCTCAGGACCACCGCCACCGCTGTGTTGACCGAGCGCGGCCTCGACACCGCCGCGCTGCCCGCGACGGTCACGGTGGAGCGTCCCCGCAATCCCGAGCACGGCGACTACGCGACGAACCTGGCGCTGCAGCTCGGCAAGAAGGTCGGTGCGAACCCTCGCGAGCTGGCCGGATGGCTGGCCGATGCGTTGAGCGCCGCCGACGGGATCGCCTCTGCAGAGGTCGCCGGTCCGGGCTTCGTCAACCTGCGCCTCGAGGCGTCCGCACAGAACGCGATCGTCGGCAACATCATCGCCGGCGGGCAGCGCTACGGGCACTCCGCCGATCTCGCCGGCCGCCACATCAACCTCGAATTCGTCTCCGCCAACCCCACCGGGCCGATCCACATCGGCGGCACCCGCTGGGCCGCCGTCGGCGACGCGCTGGGCCGGCTGCTCGCCACCCAGGGCGCCGACGTGGTGCGCGAGTACTACTTCAACGACCACGGCGCGCAGATCGACCGGTTCGTCAGCTCGCTCATCGCCGCGGCCAAGGGGGAGCCGACCCCGGAGGACGGCTACGCCGGCAGCTACATCGGCGACATCGCCGCACAGGTGCTCGCGAAGGATCCCGGCGCGCTCGACCTGCCCGAGGATCAGATGCGCGAGACGTTCCGGGCGATCGGCGTGGACCTGATGTTCGACCACATCAAGGTCTCCCTGCACGACTTCGGCACCGACTTTGACGTCTTCACCCACGAGGACTCGATGCACACCAGCGGCCGCGTCGAGCAGGCGATCGCCCGGCTGCGGGAGAACGGCGCGATCTACGAGAAGGACGGCGCCACCTGGCTGCGCACCACCGACTTCGGTGACGACAAGGACCGCGTCGTCATCAAGAGCGACGGCAACCCGGCCTACATCGCCGGTGACCTCGCCTACTTCCTGGACAAGCGGCAGCGTGGCTTCGACCTGTGCATCTACATGCTCGGCGCCGACCACCACGGCTACATCGCCCGGCTCAAGGCCGCCGCGGCCGCCCTCGGCGACGATCCGGACACCGTCGAGGTGATGATCGGGCAGATGGTCAACCTGGTGCGTGACGGCCAGCCGGTGCGGATGAGCAAGCGCGCCGGGACCGTGATCACCCTCGACGATCTGGTCGAGGCGATCGGCGTCGACGCCGCCCGCTACGTGTTGATCCGCTCGTCGGTCGACACCCCGATCGACATCGATCTGCAGCTGTGGTCCTCGGCGTCCAACGAGAACCCGGTCTACTACGTGCAATACGCCCACGCGCGGCTCTCCGCGCTGGCCCGCAATGCGGCCGACCTCGGCGTCGTCGCGGACACCGCCCACCTCGACCTGCTCACCCACGACAAAGAGGGCACGCTGATCCGCAACCTCGGGGAGTTCCCGCGGGTGCTGCAGGCGGCCGCCGCCCTGCGGGAGCCGCACCGGGTGTGCCGCTACCTCGAGGACGTCGCCGGTGACTACCACCGGTTCTACGACTCCTGCCGGGTGCTGCCGCAGGGCGACGAGACGCCGGGCGATCTGCATTCGGCGCGGCTCGCGCTGTGCCAGGCCACCCGCCAGGTGATCGCCAACGGTCTGGCGATTCTCGGCGTGAGCGCTCCGGAGCGGATGTGATGGCGCACCCCGCAGGTCCGCGGCACGCGGAAGAGAAGCACCACGGCGGCGCCCCCGCGCGACCGGCGTCGGTGGACGAGGTGCTGCTGATCGCGCCGAATGTGTGGCCGCTCAACGCCGCTCGCGGCGAAGGTGGTGAGCTGGCGATCGCGGGCGTCCCCGTCGGCCAACTCGCCCGCGAGTACGGCACCCCGCTGTTCGTCATCGACGAGGACGACTTCCGCACCCGCTGCCGCGACATCGCGCAGGCGTTCGGCGGCGGCGAGCACGTGCGGTACGCCGCCAAGGCGTTCCTGTGCACCGAGATCGCCCGGTGGATCGACCAGGAGGGTCTCGCGCTCGACGTGTGCAGCGGTGGAGAGCTGGCCGTCGCACTGAATGCGAACTTCCCGCCTGAGCGAATCGCCCTGCACGGTAACAACAAATCGATCGCCGAACTGGCCATGGCGGTGAAGGTCGGCGTCGGCCACGTCGTCGTCGACTCGTTCATGGAGATCGACCGGCTCAACGCGATCGCCGGTGACGCGGGCGTGGTACAGAACGTCCTGATCCGGGTCACCGTGGGTGTCGAAGCGCACACCCACGAGTTCATCTCGACCGCCCACGAGGACCAGAAGTTCGGTCTCTCGCTGGCCACCGGTGCGGCCATGGACGCCGTGCGCCGGGTGTTCGCCGCCGACCACCTGCGACTGGTCGGACTGCACAGCCACATCGGCTCCCAGATCTTCGACGTCGACGGCTTCGAGATCGCCGCCCGCCGGGTCATCGGACTGCTGCGCGACGTGGTGGCGGAGTTCGGCGTGGAGAAGACCTCGCAGATGTCGATCGTCGACCTCGGCGGCGGGCTCGGAATCTCCTACCTTCCGCAGGACGATCCGCCGCCGATGTCCGAACTGGCGGCCAAGCTCTGGGACATCGTGCGCAACGAGTCGGCGGCGGTGGGTCTTCCGTCGCCCGACCTCGTCGTGGAGCCGGGCCGCGCCATCGCGGGGCCGGGCACCATCACGCTCTACGAGGTGGGCACCGTCAAGGACGTCGCGGTCAGCGCGACCACGCAGCGGCGCTACGTCAGCGTCGACGGTGGCATGAGCGACAACATCCGCACCTCGCTGTACGACGCCGAGTACGACGCGCGGCTGGTGTCGCGGACCAGCGAGGCGCCGCCCACGCTGGCGCGCATCGTCGGAAAGCACTGCGAGAGCGGCGACATCGTGGTGCGCGACACCTGGATCTCCGAGGACGTGGCTCCGGGTGATCTGCTGGGGGTGGCCGCAACGGGTGCCTACTGCTATTCGATGTCGAGCCGGTACAACCTGCTCGGCCGTCCCGCGGTGGTGGCGGTGCGCGACGGACACGCGCGCCTGATCCTGCGCCGCGAAACGGTCGACGATCTGTTGAGTCTGGAAGTGAGTGGTCAATGAGTAACGAAAAGCCGGTAGGCGTAGCGGTTCTGGGCCTCGGCAATGTGGGCAGCGAAGTGGTCCGCATCATCGAGCAGAGCGCATCCGACCTGGCCGCCCGCGTCGGTGCCCCACTGGTCCTGCGCGGCGTGGGCGTGCGCCGCGTGGCCGACGACCGCGGGGTGTCCGCCGATCTGCTCACCGACAACATCGAAGAACTCGTCTCGCGCGAGGACGTCGACATCGTCGTCGAGGTGATGGGCCCGGTGGAACCGGCCCGCAAGGCGATCCTGTCCGCGCTCGAGCAGGGCAAGTCGGTGGTGACCGCCAACAAGGCGCTGATGGCGCAGTCGACGGGCGAGCTGGCCCAGGCCGCCGAGTCCGCCCGCGTCGACCTGTACTTCGAGGCCGCGGTGGCCGGCGCCATCCCGGTGATCCGTCCGCTGACCCAGTCGCTGGCCGGCGACAGCGTGCTGCGGGTGGCCGGAATCGTCAACGGCACAACGAACTACATCCTGTCGGCGATGAACGACACCGGCGCCGACTACAGCAGTGCGCTGGCCGACGCCAGCGCGCTCGGCTACGCCGAGGCTGATCCGACCGCCGACGTGGAGGGCTACGACGCCGCGGCCAAGGCGGCGATCCTGGCGTCCATCGCGTTCCACACCCGGGTGACCGCCGACGACGTCTACCGCGAAGGCATCACCGGGGTGACGGCCGAGGACTTCGAGTCCGCCCGGTCGCTCGGCTGCACCATCAAGCTGCTGGCGATCTGCGAGCGACTGACCACCGACGACGGGCAGGAGCGGGTCTCGGCCCGCGTCTATCCGGCGCTGGTGCCACTGACCCACCCCCTGGCATCGGTCAACGGCGCGTTCAACGCCGTGGTGGTCGAGGCGGAGGCCGCCGGCCGGCTGATGTTCTACGGCCAGGGCGCCGGTGGCGCGCCGACCGCCTCGGCGGTGATGGGCGACCTGGTGATGGCCGCACGCAACCGCGTCCAGGGCGGTCGTGGGCCGCGGGAATCCAAGTACGCCAAGCTGCCGGTGTCGCCGATCGGGTTCATCCCCACGCGCTACTACGTGAACATGAACGTCGCCGACCGCCCGGGTGTGTTGTCCACGGTGGCAGCGGAGTTCGCCAAGCACGAGGTCAGCATCGCCGAGGTGCGCCAGGAGGGTGTGGTCGACGAGGGCGGACAGCCCTGCGGTGCGCGCATCGTCGTCGTCACCCACCGTGCGACCGATTCCGCACTGTCTGAAACCGTTTCGGCGCTGGCCGATCTCGATGTCGTGCAGAGCGTCAACAGCGTGCTGCGCATGGAAGGAACAAGCGAATGAGCACGCCTGTCAACGCGGTGCACCGGCCGTGGCCGGGCCTGATCGAGGCCTACCGCGACCGGTTGCCCGTCGGCGCCGACTGGACGCCGGTCACCCTGCTCGAGGGCGGCACCCCGCTGATCCACGCCAAGCGGCTCAGTGAGTTCACCGGCTGCACAGTGCATCTGAAGGTCGAGGGGCTCAACCCGACCGGTTCGTTCAAGGACCGTGGGATGACGGTGGCCGTCACCGAGTCGGCCGCGAGTGGTAAGCAGGCGGTGCTGTGCGCATCGACCGGGAACACCTCGGCGTCGGCGGCGGCGTATGCGGCGCGCGCAGGCATCACCTGTGCGGTGCTGATCCCGCAGGGCAAGATCGCGATGGGCAAGCTGGCCCAGGCAGTCATGCACGGCGCCAAGATCATCCAGGTCGACGGCAATTTCGACGACTGTCTGGAACTCGCCCGCAAGCTGACCGCCGACTTCCCGGCCGTCGCGCTGGTGAACTCGGTCAACCCGTACCGCATCGAAGGGCAGAAGACCGCGGCGTTCGAGATCGTCGACGCACTGGGCACCGCCCCCGACGTCCACGCCCTGCCGGTCGGCAACGCCGGAAACATCACCGCGTACTGGAAGGGCTACACCGAGTACCACCGGGACGGCCTGTCGGACCGACTGCCCAGGATGCTGGGCACCCAGGCCGCGGGCGCCGCACCGCTGGTCACCGGTGAGCCCGTGAAGAACCCGGAGACGATCGCCACCGCGATCCGCATCGGCGCCCCCGCGTCGTGGACGTCGGCGGTCGAGGCGCAGCAGCAGTCCGGTGGCCGCTTCCTGGCCGCCACGGACGAGGAGATCCTGGCCGCCTACCACCTCGTCGCGCGCACCGAGGGCGTCTTCGTCGAACCGGCGTCGGCCGCCAGTGTGGCGGGTCTGCTCAAGTCGATCGAGGACGGCTGGGTGGCCAAGGGCTCGACCGTGGTGTGCACGGTCACCGGCAACGGCCTCAAGGATCCGGACACCGCGCTCAAGGGCATGCCCGCCGTCACGCCGCTGGCGGTGGACCCGGTCGCCGTGGCGGCCGAACTCGGTCTGGTCTGACAGGACGTGTCGGTGACGCAGACTCTTCCCGCCGGGCTGACCGCGACGGCCGTCGTGGCCGCCTCGAGCGCCAACCTCGGTCCAGGCTTCGACAGCCTCGGCCTTGCGCTCAGCCTGTACGACGAGATCATCGTCGAGACAGTCGAATCCGGGCTCACCGTGACTGTCGAGGGGGAGGGCGCCGGACAGGTCGCGCTGGATTCGTCGCATCTCGTGGTGCGGGCGATCGAGGCGGGTCTGCGGGCGACCGGCTGTGCGGCGCCGGGGCTTGTGGTGCGGTGCCGCAACGACATTCCGCACTCGCGCGGCCTCGGCTCGTCGGCGGCCGCCGTCGTCGGCGGGCTGGCGGCTGCCAATGGCCTTGCGGCGCAGACGGATTCGATGCCACTGACCGTCGAGCAGCTGATTCAGTTGTCGTCTGCGTTCGAGGGTCATCCGGACAACGCCGCCGCCGCCGTGCTCGGCAACGCGGTGGTCACCTGGACCGAGGGCGCCGGTGTGCAGGCGCGCTATGCGGCCGCGCCGGTGCGGTTGCATCCCGACATCCACCTGTTCCCGGCCATTCCGCAGCAGCGGTCCTCGACCGCGGAGACCCGGGTGCTGCTTCCCGAACAGGTCAGCCACACCGATGCGCGCTTCAACCTGAGCAGGGCGGCGCTGCTGGTCGTCGCGCTGACCGAACGTCCGGACCTGCTGATGCCCGCCACCGAGGACGTCCTGCACCAACCGCAGCGGGCGGCCGCGATGCCGGCGTCGGCGGAATATCTGCGAGTACTTCGCGGTTGTGGCGTAGCAGCGGTGCTGTCAGGAGCTGGACCTGCGGTGATCGCGCTCAGCACCGAACCGGAGCTACCCGCCGAGGCGGTCGAGTTCGGCGCCGCGCACGGGTTCACCATTGCGGAGATGGCCGTGGGCGACGGTGTGCGCTGGTCAACCGGCGTCGCCGCCCGCAGCTGAGGATTGACACGCGTCACGCGGTTGCGCAGGGTTTCTTGCTTCCGGCACGTAAGCGGGTTATTCTCGCTCTCGTCCAGCAATTGCAGCGTCTCTGCCTGCGCCGACACTAGGACGACCCTCATCTTTCCCGTGTTTCACTCGTGGACCGACGGTTCGCCCTGTGGCGGCGAATCCCGGCGATCACCGTCACACAGGCGACGGTGGGACCTTCGCGTTCGGCGTATCGGCTGAACGCCGAGGACATTTGAGCCCTCGCACAACGCAATCAGCGAGGGAAAGAAAGGAAATCCGTGACCGATACGGACCTCTTCACGGCCGACAGCGCTGAGCACACAGAGTTGCCGATCGTGAACACAGATACTTCTGCGGCGGCGGTCACCACCAAGACCGCCGAAACCGCCCCGACCGCCGACGTCGCGTCGGGCAACCGTGCCTCGCTGACGTCGATGGTGCTGCCCGAACTGCGCGTCCTGGCGAGGCAGATCGGCGTCGAAGGCGCCTCCGGCATGCGTAAGAGCGAACTGATCGCCGCGATCCGCGAGCGCCGCGGCGACGGCAACGGCGCCAAGGCCGACAGCGGCACCGACACCGCCGCTGCGCCGCAGACCCCGCCGCGCCGCGAGCGCCGTAGCGCCTCCCGCCAGGCCGGCTCCGCCGAGAAGGCTGCCGAGAAGCCCGTCGAGACCGCTGCCGCGCCCGCCGAGCAGCCCGCTGCCGAGCCGAAGGCCGACCGCCCCAAGGCCGAGCGCGCCAAGGCCGAAAAGCCTGCTGACCAGCCGGTCGAGCAGCCGAAATCCGAGCCGAAAGCCGACGCCAAGGTCGAGGCCAAGGCCGACGTCAAATCCGATCAGGCCAAGACGGACCAGCCCAAGACGGATCAGCCGAAATCCGACCGTGAGCAGCGCAGGGCGGACCGGCCCAAGCCGGATCAGGCCGACGACAGGTCCGACGGCGACCAGCAGCAGGACCGCGGCAACCGCAACAGCGGCAACACCGACGGTGACGATGACGGCGACGGCCGCGGCGGCCGCCGTGGACGCCGGTTCCGCGACCGTCGGCGCCGTGGTGAGCGGGGCAGCGAGAGCGGCGGTGGCGACACCGAGATCCGCGACGACGACGTCGTCCAGCCGGTCGCCGGCATCCTCGACGTCCTCGACAACTACGCGTTCGTCCGCACCTCGGGTTACCTGCCCGGGCCGAACGACGTGTACGTGTCGATGAACATGGTCCGCAAGAACGGGCTGCGCCGCGGCGATGCCGTCACCGGTGCGGTCAAGGTGCCCAAGGACGGTGAGCAGCCGAACCAGCGCCAGAAGTTCAACCCGCTGGTGCGGCTCGACAGCGTCAACGGCGGGCCCGTCGAGGACGCCAGGAAGCGTCCCGAATTCGGCAAGCTGACGCCGCTCTACCCGAATCAGCGGCTGCGCCTGGAGACCACTCCGGACAAGCTGACCACTCGCGTCATCGACCTGATCATGCCGATCGGCAAGGGGCAGCGCGCGCTGATCGTGTCGCCGCCGAAGGCCGGTAAGACCACGATCATGCAGGACATCGCCAACGCGATCACCCGCAACAATCCGGAATGCCACCTGATGGTGGTGCTCGTCGACGAGCGTCCGGAAGAGGTCACCGACATGCAGCGCTCGGTCAAGGGTGAGGTCATCGCCTCGACCTTCGACCGGCCGCCGTCAGACCACACCACGGTCGCCGAGCTGGCCATCGAGCGCGCCAAGCGCCTGGTGGAGCAGGGCAAGGACGTCGTGGTGCTGCTCGACTCGATCACCCGCCTCGGCCGTGCGTACAACAACGCCTCGCCGGCGTCGGGCCGCATCCTGTCCGGTGGTGTCGACTCGACCGCGCTGTACCCGCCGAAGCGGTTCCTGGGCGCCGCCCGCAACATCGAAGAGGGTGGCTCGCTGACCATCGTCGCGACGGCGATGGTGGAGACCGGTTCGACCGGCGACACGGTCATCTTCGAGGAGTTCAAGGGCACCGGTAACGCGGAGCTCAAGCTGGACCGCAAGATCGCCGAGCGCCGGGTGTTCCCCGCGGTCGACGTGAACCCGTCCGGCACCCGCAAGGACGAGCTGCTGCTCTCGCCCGACGAGTTCGCGATCGTGCACAAGCTGCGCCGTGTGCTGTCGGGGCTCGACAGTCATCAGGCGATCGACCTGCTGATGAGCCAGCTGCGCAAGACCAAGAACAACTACGAGTTCCTGGTCCAGGTCTCCAAGACCGCTCCGGGGTCAGCCGACAACGACTAGTTCCCGACACCGAAAAGCCCCCGCCACGGCGGGGGCTTTTTCGTATCGGGGCGGGAAATCCGCACCAACGCCGTCCTGGACACACAGTCGACGCCGCGACAGCGCACTCGACGCGTCAGACCGCGGGGTCGCAGCGGAGGCCCGGCATCACGTACCGCCGCACATGGGTCAGCAGCGCGACCGGGTCGGTGGGGTCGAGCGTGTTACCCGGCACCGTCGCCAGTGAGATGAGGGAGCGCGCCACCCATTCCGACGCCTCGGCGATGTCGGTGGCCGGGTGGATCTCGCCGCGTTCGACGGCGGCGATCAGGTAGCGGCTCCAGAAGGCGGCGAGGTCGGGCACCAGACCCTGCACACCGGCGCCGGCGCAGGCCGCGAACTCCTCGGGCTCCTCGAGTCGGAGCTTCATCAGCAGGGCGCCGGGATCGTCGTAGGCCAGCCTGCCGTGCCGGATGCCCGCCGCGATCTGCTCGGCCAACCCGTCGATGCGTTCGAGCAGCGCGTGTGCCTCGGACCAGTAGGCCTCGTTGAGACGCACGATCGCCGCGCCCAGCAGAGAGACCTTGTCCGGGAAATGCCGGTAGAGCCAGCCGCGCGACACCCCGGCCACCTCGGCCACCTCGGATACCGTCGTGGCCCGAATTCCCTTGACCCGCAGGCATGATTCGGCCGCATCGATCAAGCGATCGCGCACCGACTGCGTGGGCGTGGTAGCCGTCACGAAGCTTGGCTCCTCCTTCGAGCATCTCGCCGCGTGGACAACCGCGACGAGTGCATTCTGCTACAGGCATTCCGCCCCGCGGCGCCTGCCGAACATGCTAGACAGATTCGCAAATCTGTTCACTGAAACGAACGAGGTGCGCCCGTGCCGGACACTCTGCAGGGACTGCTGCGCGAGCGCGCCGACTCCGACGCCACCGCGGTCCGCTACGGCGACCGCGCGTGGACGTGGCGCGAACACATCGCCGAGGCGTCCCGGCAGGCCGCCGCCGTCATCGCCGCCGCCGACCCGGCCCGGCCCCTGCATGTCGGTGTGCTGCTCGGCAACACCCCCGACATGCTCACCGCGCTGGCCGCCGCCGCGCTCGGCGGCTACGTGCTGTGCGGCATCAACACCACGCGGCGGGGTGACGCGCTGGCCCGGGACGTCGCGCGGGTGGACTGCCAGATCCTGTTGGTCAACGCCGAACACCGCGGCCTGCTCGACGGTCTGGAGCTCCCGGGTGTCACGGTCGTCGACACGTCGACCGCGGACTGGGCGCAACGACTGGCCGACGCCCCGGAACTCACCCCGCACCGCGAGGTCGGCGCCGACGACACCTTCATGATGATCTTCACCTCGGGCACCAGCGGTGAGCCCAAGGCGGTCCAGGTACCGCACGCGATGGTGTTGTTCGCCGGCACCGCGCTGGTCGACCGGTACGGGCTGACCGAGGCCGACGTCTGCTACCTGGCGATGCCGCTGTTCCACTCCAACGCCGTCTATGCCGGCTGGAGTGTCGCGGTGGGCGCCGGTGCGGCGATGGCGCCCGCGACGTTCTCCGCATCGCGCTTCCTGTCCGACATCCGCCACTACGGCGCCACCTACATGAACTACGTCGGCAAACCGCTCGCGTACATCCTCGCGACCACCGAGAAACCCGACGACCACGACAACCCGCTGCGTATCGCGTTCGGCAACGAAGCCGCCGACCGTGACATCGAGGCGTTCGGCAGGCGGTTCGGGTGCACGGTCTGGGACGGTTTCGGCTCGACCGAGACCGCGGTCATCATCACCCGCCCCGACGACTGCCCGCACGGCTCCATCGGCAAGGGCTTCCCCGGGGTGGCCATCTACGACCCCGACACCGTGCGCGAATGCGAGGTCGCCCGGTTCGACGACAACGGGGCGCTGGTCAACGCCGACGCCGCGGTGGGGGAGTTGGTCAACACCGCGGGCGGCGGACTGTTCCGGGGCTACTACAACGATCCCGGCGCGACCGGCGAGCGCATGCGGCACGGGATGTACTGGTCGGGCGACCTCGCGTACCGCGACGCCGAGGGGTGGATCTACCTGGCGGGCCGCACCGGCGACTGGATGCGCGTCGACGGGGAGAACCTCACCGCGGCGCCCATCGAGCGGATTCTGCTGCGGCTGCCCGCGATCAACCGGGTGGCGGTGTATCCGGTGCCCGACGAGTACGTCGGCGACCAGGTGATGGCGGCGGTCGTGCTGCAGGACGACGCGAAGCTCACCCCCGACGAGTTCGAGGAGTTCCTCGCCGCGCAACGCGATCTGTCGCCGAAGGCCTGGCCGCGCTACGTGTGGGTCGCCGACGATCTGCCGAGCACCGCGACCAACAAGATCCTCAAACGCGAACTCGTCGCGATGGGGACCGAACCGCGCGGCCGCACGATCTGGGTGCGTGACCGCACCGCGTTCCGCGCGCACACCGAGGTGCCGGTCAGCGGTACGGATCGGTGATCTCGCGCAGCGCGGCGAGGGCGTCTCTCATCGCGTCGAACGCGTCCGCGCCGAGGTGGTCGCGCCATTCGGCCTCCACTTTCGCCAGTTCTTCTCCGGCGGCGGCGCAGAGCCGGCGGCCCCGCGCGGTGAGCGTCACCAACCTCGCGCGCGCGTCGGCCGGATCCGCCCTGCGGGCGACGTAACCCGCCCGTTCCAGCTCGTCGACCAGTGCGCCGGTGGTCTGTTTGGTGACCGCGGCCTGCTCGGCGAGATCGGTGAGCCGGATGCCGTCCGGCCGTAACCGCTGCGCGATGCGGCACTGCGCCATGGTGAGGTCGTCGAACCCGGCCGCGCGCAGCGTGTCGAAGATCCGCGCCTCGGCGGCGCGATGCGCGATGAACATCAGCGCTGCGGTGGAGGGCGTGTCGGGCACCCGTTGACATTAGTACGGACTCCTGACTAATTTCGTCAGGAAACCTGACTACATCGGGAGGCGGCGTGGACACCGACGAGATCTGGGCCCACATCGACGCCCAACGGGTGGACCTCGCCGACTTCCTGGCGACGCTGAGCCGCGAACAGTGGTCGACACCCTCGGCCTGCGCCGGGTGGACGGTGCGGGACGTGGCGGCGCACCTGACGCATTCGGCGGCCGGCCGGGCGCGGTTGATGCTCGCACTGGTTCGGTCCGGGTTCCGGTTCAACGCGATGGTGGCGCGGATGGCCACCGAGGATCCGCGCCAACCCGACGAACTCGTCGCGGCACTGCGCGGCATGGCCGGTATCCGGCGCAGGCCGCCCGGTACCGCGGTCGCCGATCCGCTCACCGACGTGCTGGTGCACGGTCAGGACATCGCCATCCCGCTGGGCGTCGACCGCCCTATGCCGGTCGCTGCGGCCGTGGTCGCGGCGCGGCGACTGTGGGAGATGGGATTCCCGTTCCACGCCCGTAAGCGGTTCGCCGGGGTGCAACTTCGGGCGACGGACGCCGACTTCACGGTGGGGGAGGGCCGCCCGGTCACCGCCCCGATCCGCGACATCGTGCTGGCCCTGTCCGGCCGGAATAGCCCGGTGCTGCCGCGCGTTTAGGCTCTCAGCGGTTGACCTGGCATAATTGACCGCTAGTCACACCCTCGGTTCCGGTTCACGCCCACACTCAGCGCAGGTCATGAGCGGGCGACCCGGCGGCCACGATCGAAGAGGACAGCAATGAAGACGGGTATCCACCCTGACTATGTCGAGACCACGGTGCAGTGCGGCTGTGGCAACAGCTTCACCACCCGCAGCACCAAGAAGACCGGCAACATCGTCGTCGAGGTCTGCTCGCAGTGCCACCCGTTCTACACCGGCAAGCAGAAGATCCTCGACAGCGGCGGCCGCGTCGCGCGCTTCGAGAAGCGCTACGGCAAGCGCACCAAGTAGCTACCGACCCGACGCCCGTTCTGTCGCCGTGTGCGCAGGCCGGGCGTCGGTTTGCGTTCGGGGAAGGAGGTCGCGATGAGTGCTCCCACTGCGATCAACGCGCTGCTCACCGAGCACGCCGACCTGGAGCGTCAGCTCGCCGACCCTGCGCTGCACGCCGACGCGGGCAAGGCCCGCAAGGCCGGCCGCCGGTTCGCGCAGCTCGCGCCGATCGTCACCACCTACCGCAAGCTCGAGGCCGCCCGCGGTGACCTCGAGGCAGCGCGGGAGCTGGCCGCCGACGACGATTCGTTCGCCGCCGAGGTGCCCGAACTCGAAGCGAGCGTCGACGCACTGGAGACGCAGCTGTCGGACCTGCTGGCGCCGCGCGATCCGCACGATGCCGACGACGTCGTCCTCGAGGTGAAGTCGGGGGAGGGCGGCGAGGAATCAGCGCTGTTCGCCGCCGATCTGGCGCGGATGTACATCCGCTACGCCGAACGGCACGGCTGGACCGTGACCGTGCTCGACGAGACCCACTCCGACCTGGGCGGCTACAAGGACGCCACGCTGTCGATCCGCAGCAAGGGCGACTCCGCCGACGGGGTGTGGTCGCGGCTGAAGTTCGAAGGCGGCGTGCACCGCGTCCAGCGCGTGCCGGTGACCGAATCGCAGGGCCGCGTGCACACCTCTGCGGCCGGTGTCCTGGTCTATCCCGAACCCGAGGAAGTCGAGCAGGTGCAGATCGACGAATCCGATCTGCGCATCGACGTCTACCGGTCCTCCGGTAAGGGCGGACAGGGTGTGAACACCACCGACTCCGCGGTGCGCATCACCCACCTCCCGACCGGCATCGTCGTCACCTGCCAGAACGAACGGTCCCAGCTGCAGAACAAGGCGCGCGCGATGCAGGTGCTGGCCGCCCGGCTGCAGTCGCTGGCCGAGGAGCAGGCCCAGGCCGACGCGTCGGCGGACCGCGCCAGCCAGATCCGCACCGTCGACCGCAGCGAGCGCATCCGGACCTACAACTTCCCGGAGAACCGCATCGCCGACCACCGGATCAACTTCAAGGCGCACAACCTCGACCAGGTGCTCGACGGTGAACTGGACGCCCTCTTCGACGCACTGGCGGCCGCCGAGAAGCAGGCGAGACTGCAGAGCTCATGAGTCTGCGGCAGGCCATCGACGACGCCGCGGCGATGCTGGCCGCCGCGGGCGTCGATTCGGCCAGGGTGGATGCGGAACTGCTGGCCGCACACGCGGCGGGCATCGATCGCGGACGCCTGATGTTCGCCGACCTGCCCACCGACTTCCCCGACCGCTACCGCGAGCTGGTGGCCGGACGCGCCAGGCGCATCCCGCTGCAGCACCTCACCGGAACCGCGGCGTTCGGGCCCGTGCAGGTGCACGTCGGACCCGGGGTGTTCATTCCACGGCCCGAGACCGAGGCCATGCTGGAATGGACGCTGCAACAACAGCTTCGGGCTGAACCGGTGATCGTCGACCTGTGTACCGGCTCCGGCGCGCTGGCGCTCGCGCTGGCCACCGCCCGGCCGCGGGCGCGGGTGATCGCCGTCGAGAACTCCGCCGCCGCACTGGAGTACGCCCGCCGAAACCTCGACGGCACCGGCGTCGAACTGGTCGACGCCGACGTCACCGCCGCGGGCCTGCTTCCGGACCTCGACGGCATCGTCGACCTCGTCGTCGCCAACCCCCCGTACATTCCGGACGGGGCCGCGCTCGACCCGGAGGTCGCCGACCACGACCCCGCCCAGGCGCTGTTCGGCGGCGCCGACGGCATGGTGGTCATCAACGCGATCGTCACCGTTGCGCGGCGATGGCTGCGCCCCGGCGGTCGCTGTGCGGTCGAGCACGACGACACCACCTCGGCGCTCACCGCGGCGGCCTTCGACGCCGCTGTATTCGACGAGGTGACCGCCCGAACCGACCTGACCGGCCGGCCGCGATTCGTCACGGCCAGGCGTCGACCGGCCACCACGGAGGCACGATGACCGAGACGTTCGACTGCACCGATCCCGAAACCCGCGCGACCGGTATCGCCGCCGCCGTGGCCGCGCTCAAGGAGGGCGGGCTGGTCGTACTGCCGACCGACACCGTCTACGGCATCGGCGCCGACGCGTTCGACAACGCGGCCGTCGCTGCGCTGCTGGCCGCCAAGGGCCGCGGCCGGGACATGCCGGTGCCGGTGCTGGTCGGTTCCTGGCACACCATCGAGGGCCTGGTCTACACGGTGCCGCACACCGCGCGTGAGTTGATCCGGGCGTTCTGGCCGGGTGCGCTGAGCCTGGTGGTCCGGCAGGCGCCGTCGCTGCCGTGGGATCTCGGGGACGCGCACGGCACCGTGATGCTGCGGATGCCGCTGCATCCGGTCGCGATCGAACTGCTGCGGGAAGTGGGGCCGATGGCGGTGTCCAGCGCCAACATCTCCGGCCGTCCCGCCGCGGTGTCGGCCGCCGACGCCCGCGAGCAGCTCGGCGACCTGGTCGACGTCTACCTGGAGGCCGGTCCGGCCGCACAGCAGGCGGCCTCGACGATCGTCGACCTCAGCGGAGCCCACCCCCGCATCCTGCGCACCGGGCCCGTCACCGCCGAGGCCGTCGCCGAGGTGCTCGGCGTCAACACCGAAAGCCTGCTCACCGAGTGACCACAGCAGAGTGCAGTAGCGTTTCGCGGTGATGGTGGACTACCTGGCGCTCTCCGACCGCGGCGCGGGCGTGCCGCTGCGGGAGCTCGTCCTCGTCGGACTGACGGCCGCGATCATCACCTACCTGGCCACCGGGTGGGTGCGGGTGCTCGCGACGCGGCTGGGTGCGGTGGCCTACCCCCGTGAACGCGACGTCCACGTGCAGCCCACCCCGCGGATGGGCGGGCTGGCGATGTACATCGGTGTCGCCGCGGCCGTCCTCCTCGCCTCCCAATTGCCCGCGCTCACACGAGGATTCGTCTACTCCACCGGGATGCCCGCGGTGGTGGTCGCCGGTGGGCTCATCATGGCCATCGGCCTGATCGACGACCGGTGGGGGCTCGACGCGCTGACCAAATTCGCCGGCCAGCTCACCGCCGCCAGCGTCATGGTCACGATGGGTGTGGCGTGGAGCGTGCTCTACATCCCGATCGGCGGAGTGGGCACCATCGTGCTCGACCAGGTCGCCTCGATCCTGCTGACGCTGGCGCTCACCGTGGCGATCGTCAATGCGATGAACTTCGTCGACGGACTCGATGGGCTGGCCGCCGGGCTCGGCCTGATCACCGCGCTCGCGATCTGCATCTTCTCCGTCGGGCTGCTGCGCGACCACGGTGGCGACGTGCTGTTCTACCCGCCCGCGGTGATCTCGGTGGTCCTGGCCGGCGCCTGTCTGGGGTTCCTGCCCCACAACTTCCACAAGGCCAGGATCTTCATGGGGGATTCCGGGTCGATGCTCATCGGCCTGATGCTGGCCGCCGCGTCGACCACCGCGGCCGGCCCCATCTCGCAGACCGCGTACGGCGCGCGCGACGTGTTCGCGCTGCTGTCACCCTTCCTACTGGTCGTCGCCGTCATGTTCGTGCCGGCGCTCGACATGCTGCTCGCCATCATCCGCCGCACCCGCGCCGGCCTGAGCCCGTTCAGCCCCGACAAGATGCACCTGCATCACCGGTTGCTCGAGATCGGGCACTCGCACCGCCGGGTGGTGCTGCTGATCTACCTGTGGGTCGGCATCGTTGCCCTGGGCGCCGCGAGCACCATTTTCTTCGACCCCCGCCACACCGGTGTCGCCATGCTGGCCGCGATCGTGGTGGCCACCGGGGTGACTCTCGTTCCGCTGATCCGGCGGCGCGAACCAGCAGCGGAGAGCGTGTACGACAAAAAGTAGTAGGCCCCGTTTAGGGCTGCCTACCATGTGGTACCGTGCTGCTAGAACCCGAAGAAACCTCGCGGGTTGCCGGCCACCGGCTCGTCGGTTCGCCACCGATTCGGAGCCGTTTCAGACCGACAAAAAGGGAGTACCCCTTGGGTGATTCCAGCGAGCCCGCAGCCCTCCGATACGCTCGGCAGGTCACTCACAGGAATCGGGGAAGCTCCTCCAACCAACCGCGGATTGAGGTGAAGCAGTGACGACGCCAGCGCAGGACGCGCCGTTGGTGTTGCCGGCAGTCGCGTTCCGGCCTGTCCGCCTGCTCGTCATCTGCGTGGTCCTGGCCGCCCTCGCGACCGTGGCCGCGGCACTGCTCGGCGTCCCGATGGTGGGTCTGTTCTTCGCGATCGGCCTGGGTCTCGGTCTGGGCAACGCCGTCATGATCCAGCGCTCGGTGCAGTCGATCACCGCCAAGGATCACCCGCTCAAACGCAACATGGCCATGAACTCGGCCACCCGACTGCTGATCATGACCGTGATCGGCCTGACCATCGCCTACGTCTTCAAACCGCAGGGTCTAGGCGTGGTGTTCGGCATGGCGCTCTTCCAGGTGATCCTGGTGGCGTCGACGACGCTGCCGGTGGTCAAGAAACTCAAGGCCCAAGCCGCTGACGGACTCGAAGGAGAGACTCCACAGCAATGACGCAGACGTTCCTCGCCGCCGAGAGCGGCATTCAGGTCGGCCACCACACGGAGGCCAACTGGTTCGGGCTGACGGTCAACACCGACACGATCCTGTCCACCGCGATCGCCGCCGCGATCGTGCTCGGGCTGGCGTTCTTCCTGCGCGCCAAGGTCACCTCCACCGGGGTGCCCAGCGGTGTCCAGCTGTTCTGGGAAGCGCTGACGGTGCAGATGCGCAACCAGATCGAGAGCGCCATCGGGATGCGGGTGGCCGGCTTCGTCCTGCCGCTGGCCGTCACCCTGTTCGCGTTCATCCTGATCGCGAACTGGCTGTCGGTGCTGCCGGTGCAGTACTCCGACGAGACCGGCATCCACGAGCTCCTCAAGCCCGCGGCCTCCGACATCAACTTCGTGCTGGCGCTGGCGCTGTTCGTGTTCATCGCCTACCACGCCGCCGGCTTCTGGCGCCGTGGCATCCTCGGCCACCCCAAGAAGCTGCTGAAGGGCCACGTCGCCCTGCTGGCCCCGATCAACCTGGTCGAGGAGCTCGCCAAGCCGATCTCGCTGTCACTGCGACTCTTCGGCAACATCTTCGCCGGCGGCATCCTCGTCGCGCTGATCGCGCTGTTCCCGCCGTGGATCATGTGGGCGCCCAACGCGATCTGGAAGAGCTTCGACCTGTTCGTCGGCGCGATCCAGGCGTTCATCTTCGCGCTGCTGACCATCCTGTACTTCAGCCAGTCGATGGAGCTCGACGAGCACCACGACTGACAGACGGCTGACCTGCACGACCCGCTCGAAAACAACGCTCGACCCACGTCCTGGTAGGCGACTACCAGATATCAAGGAGGAATAGGAATGGATCCCACAATCGCTGCCGGCGCACTCATCGGTGGTGGACTCATCATGGCCGGCGGCGCTATCGGCGCCGGTATCGGTGACGGTATCGCCGGTAACGCGCTGATCGCCGGCATCGCCCGCCAGCCGGAGGCCCAGGGTCGCCTGTTCACGCCGTTCTTCATCACGGTCGGTCTGGTCGAGGCCGCGTACTTCATCAACCTGGCCTTCATGGCGCTGTTCGTCTTCGCCACCCCGGTCGCTTAGTCGGTTTGGAATCTTCAGTCATGGGTGACCTGAGCACGACCATCTTGGCCGCGGAGGAAGGTGGAGGCGGTAACTTCCTCATCCCCAACGGCACCTTCTTCTTCGTGCTGCTCATCTTCCTGATCGTGTTGGGCGTCATCGCCAAATGGGTGGTGCCCCCGATCAGCAAGGTGCTGCAAGAGCGCGAAGCAATGGTCACCAAGACGGTTGAGGACAACCGCAAGTCGGCCGAACTGTTCGCCGCCGCGCAGGCCGACTCCCAGCAGGTGATGACCAAGGCACGTCGTGATGCCTCGGCCATCCGGGACGAGGCCCGCGGCGAGGGACGGAAGATCCTGGAGGACATGCGGACGCGCGCGAGCGCCGAAGCGGCGTCCACCCTGCAGAAGACCAACGAAGAGCTGTCCCGCCAGGGACAGCAGACCGCGGGCGAACTGCAGTCTTCGATCGAGACGTTGTCGGCCACGCTGGCCAGCCGCGTCCTCGGCGTCGACATCACCAGCGCCGCCGCGACGAGCCAGGGACGGTAGCCGCATGTCGACATTCATCGGTCAGCTCATCGGGTTCGCGGTCATCGTGTTCCTGCTCGTGCGTTTCGTGGTGCCGCCGGTGCGGCGCATGATGACGGCACAGCAGGAGACGGTGCGCCGCCAGCTCGAGGAGAGCGCCACCGCGGCGAACAAGGTGGCGCAGGCGGATCAGCAGCACGCCAAGGCCGTCGAAGAGGCCGAGGCGGATTCGAAGCGCGTGGTCGAAGAGGCCCGGGCGGACGCCGAGAAGATCGCCGAGCAGATGCGGGCCCAGGCCGACGCCGAGGTGGAGCGCATCAAGGTGCAGGGAGCGGCGCAGGTGCAACTGCTGCGCCAGCAGCTGATCCGCGAACTGCGCCAGCACCTCGGCACCGAATCGGTGGCCCGGGCACGGGAACTGGTCCGCGACCACGTCTCCGACGACGACAACCGGTCCGCCACCGTCGACCGGTTCCTCGACGAGCTCGACGCCATGGCGCCGTCGGATTCCGTTCTCGACGATGCCGCGGGTACGCGGCTGCGCTCGACGAGCCGGGATGCGCTCAAGGTCCTGGTGTCACGGTTCAACGAGCTGACCGGCGATGTCGACGCGGACGGGCTGACGACGCTGGGCGACGACCTGGCCGCCGTGGCCAAGCTGCTCAAGGCCGAGCCGGTGTTGAGCAAGCACTTCGGCGAACCCACCGAGGACGGCGCCCCCAAGGCGAACCTGGCGGAGGCCGTGCTGTCGGGCAAGATCTCCGACACCGCGCTCGAGATCGTGAAAACCGCTGTGGCGCAACGGTGGTCGGAGGAGTCCGACCTGGAGTTCGCCGTTCGCCACGTGGCGCGGCTGGCACTGCTGGTGCGGGCGGAGCGCAACGACGAGACTAGCGAGGTCGAAGACCAGCTGTTCCGGTTCAGCCGGATCCTGGACTCCCAGTCGCGGCTGAGCGCGCTGCTCAGCGACTACACCACCCCGATCGACGGCCGGCTCGGGCTGCTCGACCGGCTGCTCGAGAACCAGGCCGGTGCGACCACCCGCGCCCTGCTCGCGCAGACCGTCGAACTGCTGCGCGGCGAGCGTGCCGACGAAGCGGTCCGCGAACTGGCCGAGCTCGCGGTCGCGCGGCGTGGCGAGGTCGTGGCACACGTGACCGCTGCGGCCGAACTCAGCGATGAGCAGCGCAACCGGCTCACCGAGGTGCTCGGCCGGATCTACGGACGCCCGGCGTCCGTGCAGCTGCACATCGATCCCGACATGCTCGGCGGCCTCACCATCGCGGTGGGCGACGAGGTGATCGACGGGTCACTGGCATCGCGGCTGGCATCGGCTGAAACCCAGCTGCCCGACTAACTCCGAACCCCACCAGACTCAACACAAAGGCAGGAAGACGAACCCATGGCAGAGTTGACTATCTCGGCTGCTGACATCCAAGGGGCGATCGAGGACTACGTCGCCAACTTCGCCACCGACACCGAACGCGAAGAGATCGGCACCGTCATCGACGCCGGCGACGGTATCGCGCACGTCGAGGGGCTGCCCTCGGTCATGACGCAGGAACTCCTCGAGTTCCCGGGCGGTGTCCTGGGTGTCGCGATGAACCTCGACGAGCACAGCATCGGCGCGGTGGTCCTGGGCGACTTCGAGAAGATCGAAGAGGGCCAGCAGGTCAAGCGCACCGGCGACGTGCTGTCGGTCCCGGTCGGCGACGGCTTCCTGGGCCGCGTGGTGAACCCGCTCGGCCAGCCGATCGACGGCCGCGGCGACATCGAGACCACCGAACGCCGCGCCCTGGAACTGCAGGCGCCGTCGGTGGTGCAGCGCCAGAGCGTGAGCGAGCCGCTGCAGACCGGTATCAAGGCCATCGACAGCCAGACGCCGATCGGCCGCGGACAGCGCCAGCTGATCATCGGCGACCGTAAGACCGGTAAGACCGCCGTCGCCGTCGACACCATCCTCAATCAGCGTGAGGCGTGGGAGACCGGCGATCCCAAGCAGCAGGTCCGCTGCGTGTACGTCGCGATCGGCCAGAAGGGCACCACGATCGCCAGCGTGCGCCGCACCCTCGAAGAGGGTGGCGCGATGGAGTACACCACCATCGTCGCGGCCCCCGCGTCGGATTCCGCCGGCTTCAAGTGGCTGGCGCCCTACACCGGTTCGGCGATCGCCCAGCACTGGATGTACGACGGCAAGCACGTGCTGATCGTGTTCGACGACCTGACCAAGCAGGCTGAGGCCTACCGCGCCATCTCGCTGCTGCTGCGCCGCCCGCCGGGTCGCGAGGCCTACCCGGGTGACGTGTTCTACCTGCACTCGCGTCTCCTCGAGCGCTGCGCCAAGCTCTCCGACGAGCTGGGCGGTGGTTCGCTGACCGGTCTGCCGATCATCGAGACCAAGGCCAACGACATCTCGGCCTACATCCCGACCAACGTCATCTCGATCACTGACGGCCAGTGCTTCCTCGAGACCGACCTGTTCAACCAGGGTGTGCGCCCGGCTATCAACGTCGGTGTGTCGGTGTCGCGCGTCGGTGGCGCCGCACAGATCAAGGCGATGAAAGAGGTTGCGGGTTCGCTGCGCCTGGATCTGTCGCAGTACCGCGAGCTCGAGTCGTTCGCGGCATTCGCCTCCGATCTCGACGAGGCGTCGAAGAAGCAGCTGGATCGTGGCGCTCGCCTGGTGGAGTTGCTCAAGCAGCCGCAGAACAGCCCGATGCCGGTCGAGGACCAGGTCGTCGCGATCTTCCTCGGCACCCGTGGTCACCTGGACTCCGTGCCGGTCGAGGATGTGCAGCGCTTCGAGCAGGAACTGCTCGAGCACGTCCGCTCCTCCAAGGACGAGATCCTCAAGGAGATCCGCGAGAGCAAGAAGCTCTCCGAAGAACTCGAGAGCAAGCTGGCCGACGTGGTCAACGAGTTCAAGAAGGGCTTCTCCAGCTCCACCGGTGAGTCGGTCGTGCCGGACGAGAACGTCGACGCCATGTCGGACGAGGATCTCGAGAAGGAATCGGTCAAGGTCCGCAAGCCCGCCCCGAAGAAGAAGTAAGGCACTAGGAATCCATGGCTGCCACACTGCGCGAACTGCGCGGCCGCATCCGCTCCGCCGGGTCGATCAAGAAGATCACCAAGGCCCAGGAGCTGATCGCTACGTCGCGCATCGCCAAGGCCCAGGCCCGCGTCGAGGCGGCCCGGCCGTACGACCGCGAGATCACCAACATGCTCACCGAACTCGCGAGCGCGAGCGCGCTGGACCACCCGTTGCTCGTCGAGCGCGAGCGGCCACGGCGTGCCGGTGTGCTCGTGGTGTCGTCGGACCGCGGCCTGGCGGGTGCGTACAACGCCAACGTGTTCCGTCGTTCCGAGGAGCTGTTCTCGCTGCTGCGCGAGGAGGGCAAGGAGCCCGTGCTGTACACGGTCGGGCGAAAGGCGCTCGGCTACTACAGCTTCCGCAACTGGGACATCGTCGAATCGTGGTCCGGCTTCTCCGAGCGGCCCGATTACGAGAACGCCCAGGAGATCGCCGAGACGCTCGTCACGGCGTTCATGGCGGGTGTGGACGACGAGGGCGATGACGCAGGCGCCGACGGCGTTCTCGGCCTGGACGAGTTGCACATCGTGTTCACCGAGTTCCGCTCGATGCTCTCGCAGTCGGCGGTCGCCCGCCGGGTCGCTCCCATGGTCGTGGAGTACAGCGAAGAGGACGAGAACACCCCGCACACGCTGTTCTCGTTCGAGCCGAGTGCCGAGACGCTGTTCGACGCGCTGCTTCCGCGGTACGTGTCGACCCGCATCTTCGCCGCGCTGCTCGAAGCGGCGGCATCGGAGTCGGCTTCGCGCCGGCGCGCCATGAAGTCGGCGTCGGACAATGCCGACGACTTGATCACGGATCTGACGCTGATGGCGAACCGCGAACGGCAGTCCCAGATCACGCAGGAAATCAGCGAAATCGTCGGTGGCGCGAACGCGCTCGCGGACGCCGCCAAGAAGAAGTAACGCCGTAGGAAGCGAAGAGAAGACATGACTGCTGCTACCGAACAACGAGAAAAGACCGGCTCCGACACGGCGGGGCGCGTCGTCCGCGTCACCGGCCCCGTCGTCGACGTCGAGTTCCCGCGCGGCTCCGTCCCGGAGCTGTTCAACGCGCTGCACGCAGAGATCACCTACAAGGACCTCTCCAAGACCTTGACGCTCGAGGTTGCCCAGCACCTCGGTGACAACCTCGTGCGCTGCATCTCGCTGCAGCCCACCGACGGCCTGGTCCGTGGCGTCGATGTCAAGGACACCGGTGCCTCGATCTCGGTGCCCGTCGGCGAAGGCGTCAAGGGCCACGTGTTCAACGCCCTCGGTGACTGCCTCGACGACCCGGGCTACGGCAAGGATTTCGAGAAGTGGTCCATCCACCGCAAGCCGCCGGCCTTCGACGAGCTCGAGCCGCGCACCGAGATGCTCGAGACCGGCCTGAAGGTCGTCGACCTGCTGACGCCGTACGTCCGCGGCGGCAAGATCGCCCTGTTCGGTGGTGCCGGTGTGGGCAAGACCGTGCTCATCCAGGAGATGATCAACCGCATCGCCCGCAACTTCGGTGGCACCTCGGTGTTCGCCGGCGTGGGGGAGCGCACCCGTGAGGGCAACGACCTGTGGGTCGAGCTCGGCGACGCGAACGTGCTCAAGGACACCGCGCTGGTGTTCGGCCAGATGGACGAGCCGCCGGGCACGCGTATGCGCGTCGCCCTGTCCGCGCTGACGATGGCGGAGTACTTCCGCGATGAGAAGCAGCAGGACGTGCTGCTGTTCATCGACAACATCTTCCGGTTCACCCAGGCCGGTTCGGAGGTGTCCACGCTGCTCGGCCGTATGCCGTCCGCCGTGGGTTACCAGCCGACCCTGGCCGACGAGATGGGTGAGCTGCAGGAGCGCATCACCTCGACGCGCGGCCGCTCCATCACCTCGATGCAGGCCGTGTACGTGCCCGCCGACGACTACACCGACCCGGCGCCCGCCACCACGTTCGCGCACCTCGACGCGACCACGGAGCTGAGCCGTTCGGTTTTCTCGAAGGGCATCTTCCCGGCGGTGGACCCGCTGGCGTCGAGCTCGACCATCCTCGACCCGTCGGTCGTGGGTGACGAGCACTACCGCGTCGCCCAGGAAGTCATCCGTATCCTGCAGCGCTACAAGGACCTCCAGGACATCATCGCGATCCTCGGTATCGACGAACTCGCCGAAGAGGACAAGCAGCTGGTGCAGCGCGCCCGTCGTATCGAGCGCTTCCTGAGCCAGAACATGATGGCGGCCGAGCAGTTCACCGGTCAGCCGGGCTCGACGGTTCCGCTCAAGGAGACCATCGAGGCGTTCGACAAGCTGAGCAAGGGCGACTTCGACCACCTGCCCGAGCAGGCGTTCTTCCTGATCGGCGGCCTCGAGGATCTGCAGCGCAAGGCCGAGAGCCTCGGCGCCAAGATGGACGACAACGCCAGCGACGGCGCCCCGGTCCAGAGCGACTCCAAGAGTGACTCCAAGGGTGACGACGCCGACAAGGACGCCTAACGATGGCCGACCTTGACGTTGACATCGTCGCCGTCGAGCGGGAGATCTGGTCGGGGAAGGCGACGTTCGTCTTCACCCGCACCACCTCCGGCGAGATCGGCATCCTGCCGCGGCACATCCCGCTGGTGGCTCAGCTCGTCGACGACGCCATGGTGCGGGTCGAGCGCGAGGGTGAGGACGACCTGCGGGTGGCCGTCGGCGGTGGCTTCATGTCGGTGACCGAGTCCGGTGTGATCATCCTGGCCGAGACCGCCGAGCTGGAGTCGGAGATCAACGCCGACGAGGCTCGCCGCGATTCGGAGTCCGACGACCCGGCAACCGCAGCCCGGGGCCGCGCGCGTCTGCGCGCGCTGGGCCAGATCGACTAACGGCACCGGATGAGCGCGTCCATGTGGGGCATGGTCGCGCTCATCGGTGTGCTGCTGCTCGCCGTCGCCGCGCTGTGCTACCGCCTGTGGAAACTCCGGCAGGTCGGTGGCACCGCGGCGATTCTGCGTGACGTCCCGGCGGTCGGCGGTCACGGCTGGCGGCACGGGGTGATGCGCTACCGCGGTGGTGAGGCCAGTTTCTACCGGTTGTCCAGCCTGCGATGGTGGCCCGATCGCCGACTGAGTCGGCGTGGGCTGGAGATCGTGTCCCGGCGCAGTCCGCGCGGTGACGAGTTCGACATCATGACCCACGAGATCGTCGTGCTCGAACTGCGCGACACCAGTCCCGAACGCCGGCGCGGCTATGAGATCGCCCTGGACCGGGGCGCGTTGACCGCGTTCCTGTCCTGGGTCGAATCGCGGCCGTCGCCGCGTGCCCGTCGCCGCAGTTACTGATCCGCGCCGGGCTTCCAGAGCACATCGCCGTCCGGGTTGGCGACCCGCGACAGGATGAACAGCAGGTCAGACAGCCGATTCAGGTATTTCGCGGGAAGCACGCTGATGGCGTCGCCGTGTGCGGCCACCGCCTCCCACGCCGAGCGCTCGGCCCGCCGTGCCACGGTGCGGGCCACGTGCAGCAGCGCCGACAGGGGAGTGCCGCCCGGCAACACGAACGAGTTCAATGCGGGAAGTGGTTCGTTGAACTCGTCGCACCAGCGCTCGAGCCGGTCGATGTAGCTCTGCGCGATGCGCAGCGGCGGGTACTCGGGGTTCTCGACGACCGGGGTGGACAGGTCGGCGCCCGCGTCGAACAGGTCGTTCTGGATCTGACGCAGTACGGTGACGAGCCGCTCCGGCGCACCACCCAAGGCGATTGCGACGCCGATCGCGGCGTTGGTCTCGTCACAGTCCGCGTAGGCGATCAGGCGGGGATCGTTCTTGCTGACCCGGCTGAAATCGCTGAGACCCGTGGTCCCGTCGTCACCGGTCCGCGTGTAGATGCGGGTGAGATGCACGGCCATGGTCAAACCGTACTCGGCACGGGCGGTCGGGAGAGATCCAGGAAACTGACACTGGCGGGAGCCGCTGTTTACACTGACCGGCGTGAGCGAGCGATTCGTGGTGACCGGCGGTAACCGGTTATCGGGCGAGGTCGCCGTCGGTGGGGCGAAGAACAGCGTGCTGAAACTGATGGCCGCATCGCTGCTGGCCGAGGGCACGAGCACGATCACGAACTGCCCCGACATCCTCGATGTTCCGCTGATGGCGGAGGTGCTGCGCGGGCTCGGCGCGACGGTGGAGCTCGACGGTGACGTCGTGCGCATCACCTCGCCGGACGAGCCGAAGTACGACGCCGACTTCGCCGCGGTCCGCCAGTTCCGTGCCTCGGTGTGTGTGCTCGGTCCGTTGGTCGGCAGGTGTAAGCGGGCCCGGGTGGCGCTGCCCGGTGGTGACGCGATCGGATCGCGTCCGCTGGACATGCATCAGGCGGGGCTGCGTCAACTCGGCGCGCGCTGCAACATCGAGCACGGTTGCGTCGTCGCCGAGGCCGACGAACTGCACGGCGCGGAGATCCAGCTGGAGTTCCCCTCGGTCGGAGCGACGGAGAACATCCTGATGGCGGCCGTCCTCGCCAATGGGGTGACGACCATCCACAACGCTGCGCGAGAGCCGGACGTCGTCGACCTGTGCGCGATGCTCAACCAGATGGGCGCCCAGATCACGGGGGCGGGGTCGTCGACGTTGACCATCACCGGCGTGGACCGGCTGTATCCGACCGAGCACCGGGTGATCGGCGACCGGATCGTCGCCGCGACGTGGGGGATCGCCGCGGCGATGACGCGGGGGGACATCTCGGTGACGGGGGTCGACCCGCAGCATCTCCAGCTGGTGCTGCACAAACTCCACGATGCGGGGGCGACGGTCACCCAGAACGACAACGGCTTCCGCGTCGTCCAATACGAACGGCCCAAGGCGGTCAACGTGGCGACGCTGCCGTTCCCGGGGTTCCCCACGGATCTGCAGCCGATGGCGATCGGGCTCGCCGCGGTCGCCGACGGTACGTCGATGATCACCGAGAACGTGTTCGAAGCCCGATTCCGGTTTGTAGAGGAGATGATCCGGCTGGGCGCCGATGCCCGGACCGACGGTCACCATGCCGTGGTGCGGGGGATCCCGCAGTTGTCGAGTGCGCCGGTGTGGTCGTCGGATATCCGCGCCGGCGCGGGTCTGGTGCTCGCCGGCCTCGTCGCCGACGGTGACACCGAGGTGCACGACGTGTTCCACATCGACCGGGGGTATCCGCTCTTCGTGGAGAACCTCAAGAGCCTCGGCGCCGAGATCGAACGCGTGGCGTAGGCCGCCGCGAGGGGCCCAATGCCGTTGAAACACCGGCAATTAGGCCTCTGGCCAGGCGATTTTGAACCTGGCGGAACCTGTGCGTAAGCTATAGACACACCGACCGAGAGCCCCGGCCGAAAAGCCGGAGGACGAGGTTGACTTCCCCGGTAAGATGCAGTACAGTATCGGGGTTGCCTGCAGAGCGGGTGTGTTGTTTGAGAACTCAATAGTGTGTTTGGTGGTTTTTGTTTGTTGTTTTTTGTTGTGGCCATGCCTCTTTTTCCCGTTTAGGGGTGTGGTTTTTTGATGCCAG
>JBNMQY010000050.1:0-33373 GCA_050205415.1 Mycolicibacterium litorale | reverse complement strand
CATCCACGCCAACGAGAACGGCGCATGCCCACCCTCATGACGCCACGGCTGGAAATGATCACTGACCGTCGCACTGTCCATCCCGTGCTCCTCGGCCGCCACCGCCAATTCAACGAGCTCCCGAGGCGCGAACTGCTCCGCCGACGCCTTGTATCCGAGTTTCAGTTCAGCCACAGCGGCTCCTATCTCGTTGTGTGGCAGGTGTCTACAGGCCGGCGAGGCGCAGCGTTCGGGCCGGGCGGCGGTACTCCCGTGCTGCCGCCGGTGCGGCGCTGTCGAGGTCCGGCAACATGTGGCCCATCCGATCGCGCTTCTTCTCGAGGTAGGAGATGTTGTGCGCGTTCGGGCGCACGCACAGCGGGATCCTGCCGACCACGTCGACTCCGCCGGCCTCCAGGCCCTCAACCTTCGCCGGGTTGTTCGTCAGCAGCAACACCGACGGCACTTCCAGATCGTGCAGGATCTGCGCGGCCGCGCTGTAGTCGCGGGCGTCCACCGGTAGTCCCAGCTCCAGATTCGCATCGACGGTGTCGAAGCCGTTGTCCTGCAGCGCGTAGGCCGCGAGCTTGGGGCTCAACCCGATTCCGCGTCCCTCGTGTCCGCGCATGTAGATCAGCACGCCGCGGCCCTCGTCGCCGATGCGTCGCAGTGACTCTTCGAGCTGTGGCCCGCAGTCACAGCGACGCGAGCCGAAGACGTCGCCGGTCAGGCATTCCGAGTGCACCCGTACCAGCACCGGCTCGGATGTGGTGATGTCACCGGCGACCAGCGCGACGTGGTCGTTGCCGTCCACCGTCGAGTGGTACGCGACCGCCGTGAAATCGCCTGCGGACGTCGGCATCCGGGTGACCGGACCACGCTCGATCAGCACGTCTTCGCGCCTCCGGTACTGCACCAGCTGCTCGATGGAGATCATCGCCAGACCGTGCTCGTCGGCGAACTCGCGCAACTGCGGGCCGCGCTTCATCGTGCCGTCGTCGTTGACGATCTCAACCAGGATGCCGACCGGATGCAGACCAGCGGCGGTGACGAGGTCGACCGCGGCCTCGGTGTGGCCGCGCCGCACCAGCACCCCGCCGTCGCGGGCACGCAGCGGGAACATGTGACCGGGTCGCGTCAACTGATCGGCCGTCGCCGACGGCTCGGCCAGCAGGCGCGCGGTCAATGCCCGGTCCGCGGCCGAAATGCCCGTCGTCACACCGTCGGCCGCGTCGACCGACACGGTGAACGCCGTGTGCTTGGGGTCCTGGTTGCGCGCCGTCATCGGCGGCAGGTCGAGTCGGTCGACGACATCCCCGGGCATCGGGACGCAGATGACGCCACTGGAGTACCGGACGGTGAACGCCATGAGCTCCGGTGTGGCGGCCTGCGCCGCGAAGATGATGTCGCCCTCGTTCTCGCGTGACTCGTCGTCGACGACCACGACGGGCTTACCCGCCGCGATGTCGGCGATCGCCCGCTCGACGTCGTCCAGCCGTACGGTGTCCGCCATCTCGGTCTCCTGCTCCGGGTCGGGTCAGCTGTCGAGGCGCTCGAGCACCAGCGCGTTGGCCATACCGCCGGCTTCGCAGATGGTCTGCAGGCCCCGCCGGCCGCCGGTGTCCTCGAGCGCGTGCAGCATGGTGGTGAACAGCCGGCAGCCCGAGGCGCCGAGCGGATGCCCGAGGGCGATCGCCCCGCCGCGAGGGTTGAGCCGGTCCAGGTCCCCGCCGAGTTCGTGCAGCCAGGCCAGCGGCACGGGGGCGAACGCTTCGTTGACCTCGTAGTGGTCGACGTCGTCGAGGCTCAAACCCGTGCGTTTCAACAACATCCGGGTGGCTGGGATCGGTGCGGTGAGCATCATCAGCGGGTCGTCGCCGCAGGCGTACATGCCGCGGACCGCGGCGCGTGGACGGAGCCCCAACTGCTGGGCCATGCGGTCGCTGGCGATCAGGATCGCCGATGCGCCGTCGGTCAGCTGCGACGAGCTCGCCGCGGACACCCGCCAGTCGAGCTGCGGGAAGCGCTGCTCCGCCTCTTCGGTGCGGAAGACGGTGGGCAGGGTGCCGATCTTCTCGCGCGTGGTCCCGGGCCGGATGGTCTCGTCGCGCTCGACCACGGTGCCGTCGGGCGTCGTCACCGGAACGATCTCCCGCTCGAACGCACCGGCGTCGGCGGCGGCCGCAGCCAGGCGGTGGGAGCGAACCGCGAAGTCGTCCAACGTCTCTCGCGTGAGTCCCCACTTGTGGGCGATCAACTCGGCGGCCACACCCTGCGACACCAGGCCCGGAGCGTAGCGCTCGGTCACCGACGGCCCGTAGAAGTCCGCGCCCTGCCGGTTCGATCCCATGGGGACGCGGCTCATCGACTCGACACCTGCCGCGATGACGAGGTCGTACTGCCCGGCCATGACGCCCTGCACGGCGAAGTGGATGGCCTGCTGGCCCGACCCGCACTTGCGCTCGACGGTCACCGAGGGCACGTGTTCGGGGAAACCCGCTGCCAGCCACGCTTGGCGGCCGACCGTGCCGGACTGCTCGGAGGACTGGGTGACGCAGCCGACAACCACGTCGTCGACCTGGCCCGGGTCGATCCCGGTGCGCTCCACCAGTTTCGCGAGTACCTGCGACAGCAGTTCGACCGGATGGAGGTCGGCGAACGCCCCGTCGGCGCGGGCGCGCCCCATGGGCGAGCGCACGGCCTCGACGACTACTGCAGAATTCATGACCACCCCTACTCAGGTACGTACACACCGGTCGGTATGTTGATGACGGTAGTTGTGGCCCCAGTCATAGTCAAGCGGTCACCTCCTCTGCGCGAGCAGACGCGTAGACCCCCAATTCAGAGGAAATCCGGGGGTCTACGCGTCTGCTCGCCGGCCACAGGGCGACCACTGGCCCGACTTATCCCGCGAGCGCCGAACGCTCCATGTGTCGCGCGATCCGCGCCACCAGCTCGAGAGGGTACTTGCGGACGTCGTCTGCCACCACGGGCACGACCGTTCACCCGCGTTCCTGGAGCCTTGCGGCCTTCATTTTGTCGCGCTTCCACCCGTCGGGGTTCGCATGCCACTCGGCACTGTCGTACTCGGCCGCGACCCGGAACTCCGGCCAGGCGAAGTCGACTCGCCAGAGCTTTCCGTAGTGATCGACGATCTCGTACTGCAGTTCCGCCGGCGGAAGCCCACCGTCGATGAACACCAGCCGCGCCTCGCTCTCCATCGGGGATTCGGCGCGCCGGTCGGCGTAGGCGACGAGTTCGCGGACGTGGACGATGCCGCGTCGGCCCTTCTGCTCGTCGACCGCCGCGTGGAGATCGACTGGTGTACAGGCGCCGACGTGCAGCGCCGCGTCGAGAATGGCGAGAGTCCGTGGCCGGCGCAGCGTCCTCGCCACTTCGACGGCCGTCCACGCCGGCGCAGTCGCGAGTCGCCCCTGAATCAGTCGAAGAGGCGCACCAATTCGCTGGTGCACCATGACTTCTGGTGACGGTCTCACCCGCACACCAGGGTCGAGGATGTGGAGCCGATCGTCGAGTTCGGTGTCGAACCCGTACATCTGCGCAGCGGTGTGCATGCACGCGACGATCCGCACACCGCACCTCACGTCGAGCGCAGCGAGTCTCGCGTATGCCGTAGGCGGCTGCAACGAGTACACCCCGCGGCGAACCCGAGTGAACCGTCCCGCCCGTACCCCGACTTCCAGACCTTTGCGCGACAACACCGTGAGTAGTTGAGCTCTGGTGGCGACGCCGCCGTGAGCGGTGAATATTGCGTCGATGGCGGCGCGCGTCATGTAAGCATGCTGGCCGCGGGCCGCGCCGGGCGGAAGGTCGCCGTTCGACGGCTGTGGATAACCCTGCCGAGCAGACGCGTAGACCCCCAAAATCCGAAGATTTTGGGGGTCCCAGCGTCTGCTCGCGCAAGAAAGGCGCCCGCACACGAAAAAGCCCCCGGGACGAACCCGGGGGCCTTCTCGCGACGTGACTAGCGGTCGGTCTTACCGATAATCCGAGTAGCCGTAGTCGTCCAGCGGCACCGCGGCACCGGTCGCCTGGCCGAAGTCGGGGCTGTAGTACTGATCCTCGTAGGACGGGATCGTGTACGCAGCGGCCCGGGCCTCTTCGGTGGGCTGCACCTGGATGTTGCGGTAGCGGTTGATACCGGTACCGGCCGGGATCAGCTTGCCGATGATCACGTTCTCCTTCAGACCCTGCAGCTTGTCGCTGCGGCAGTTGATCGCCGCATCGGTCAGCACGCGAGTGGTCTCCTGGAACGACGCCGCCGACAGCCACGAATCGGTGGCCAGCGACGCCTTCGTGATACCCATCAGCACCGGACGGCCGGCGGCGGGCTCGCCACCTTCCGCGACGACGCGACGGTTCTCCGACTCGAACTCCGCACGCTCGGTCAGCGAGCCGGGCAGGAACTCCGTCGCACCCGAATCGATGATCGTGACGCGACGCAGCATCTGCCGGACGATGACCTCGATGTGCTTGTCGTGGATCGACACGCCCTGGGCCCGGTAGACCTCCTGGACCTCGTGGACCAGGTGGATCTGCACCTCACGCGGACCCTGCACGCGCAGGACCTCGTGCGGATCGGCCGCACCCTCCATGAGCTGGTCGCCGACCTCGACGTGGTCGCCGTCGGAGAGCACACCCTCGGAGCCGTCCTCGTGCTTGATCACACGCAGGCGCTGACGCTTGGAGAGCTTGTCGTAGACCACTTCCTCGCCACCGTCGTCCGGGACGATGGTGATCTTGTAGAAGCGCTCACCCTCCTCGAGCTGCACACGGCCGGACACGTCGGCGATCGGCGCCTTGTTCCGCGGCACGCGAGCCTCGAACAGCTCCTGCACGCGGGGCAGACCGCCGGTGATGTCCTCACCCACACCACCCTGGTGGAAGGTGCGCATGGTCAGCTGCGTACCGGGCTCACCGATCGACTGTGCGGCGACGATGCCGACGGCCTCGCCGATGTCGACCAGCTTGCCGGTCGCCATCGAACGGCCGTAGCACATGGCGCACACACCGGTCGCCGACGCACAGGTCAGCACCGAACGCACCTTGACGTGGTCGATACCGGCCGCCAGCAGCTTGTCGATCGCCGGGTCGCCCAGGTCGTGGCCGCGCTCGATGACGACGTTGCCGTCGGCGTCGATCGCGTCGGTGGCCAGGGTGCGGGCGAACGCCGAGGTCTCGACGTGCGGATCGCGGATCAGGGTGCCGTCGGGCTGACGCTCGGCCAGCGTGACGTTGATGCCACGCTCGGTCTCGCAGTCGTTCTCGCGCACGATGACGTCCTGGCTCACGTCGACCAGACGACGGGTCAGGTAACCCGAGTCGGCGGTACGAAGTGCGGTGTCCGCCAGACCCTTTCGGGCGCCGTGGGTGTTGATGAAGTACTCCAGCACCGTCAGGCCCTCACGGAACGAGGACTTGATCGGCCGCGGGATGAACTCACCCTTCGGGTTGGTCACCAGACCCTTCATGCCGGCCAGCGTTCTGGTCTGCGTGAAGTTACCCGTGGCGCCGGACTTCACGATCGTGATGATCGGGTTGTCCGCGGGGTAGTGCTCCTCCAAGGCCTTACCGACCTCTTCGGTGGCGTCCTGCCAGATCTTGACCAGAGAGTCGTTGCGCTCCTTGTGGTTCAGGGCGCCACGCTGGTACTTGCGCTCGATGCCGTCGGCCTCGCGCTCGTACCGGTCCAGGATCTCCTGCTTCTGCGGCGGCACCAGAACGTCGGCCATCGAGACCGTGACACCCGAGCGGGTGGCCCAGTGGAAACCGGCGTCCTTGAGCTTGTCGACGGTCTGCGCGACGACGATCATCGGGAAGCGCTCAGCCAGATCGTTGATGATCCGGGCCTGCACCTTCTTGTGCATCTGCTCGTTGATGAACGGATACGAGATCGGCAGCAGCTCGTTGAACAGCACGCGACCCAGCGTGGTCTCGGCCGTCCAGGCGTCGCCCGGCTTCCACCCGTTCTCGAACAGCTCGGCCTCCAGAGCGACCGGCGGCCGCTGCTGGGTCAGGCGCACCTTGATCTTCGCGCGCACCGACAGCGCACCGCGGTCCATCGCCATGATGGCCTCGGCCGGCGAGCTGTACACGCCCTGCTCCGCCTCGTCCTTGGTGGCGGCGCGGTATTCACCTGTGTCACCGGCGATCTCGGTGGTCAGGAAGTACAGCCCGGTCACCATGTCCAGTCGCGGCATGGCCAGCGGCTTGCCCGACGCGGGCGACAGGATGTTGTTCGAGGACAGCATCAGGATGCGGGCCTCGGCCTGCGCCTCCGCACTCAGCGGAAGGTGCACGGCCATCTGGTCGCCGTCGAAGTCGGCGTTGAACGCCTCGCAGACCAGCGGGTGCAGCTGGATGGCCTTACCCTCGACCAGCTGCGGCTCGAAGGCCTGGATACCGAGGCGGTGCAGCGTGGGTGCGCGGTTGAGCAGCACCGGATGCTCGGCGATGACCTCTTCGAGCACGTCCCACACCTGCGGACGCTGACGCTCCACCATCCGCTTGGCGCTCTTGATGTTCTGCGCGTGGTTCAGGTCGACCAGACGCTTCATCACGAACGGCTTGAACAGCTCGAGCGCCATCAGCTTCGGCAGACCGCACTGGTGCAGCTTGAGCTGCGGACCGACCACGATGACCGAACGGCCCGAGTAGTCGACGCGCTTGCCGAGCAGGTTCTGGCGGAACCGGCCCTGCTTGCCCTTGAGCAGATCAGACAGCGACTTGAGCGGACGGTTGCCCGGTCCCGTGACCGGACGGCCGCGGCGACCGTTGTCGAACAGCGCGTCCACCGACTCCTGGAGCATGCGCTTCTCGTTGTTGACGATGATCTCGGGCGCGCCGAGGTCGATCAGTCGCTTCAACCGGTTGTTGCGGTTGATCACGCGGCGGTACAGGTCGTTCAGGTCGGAGGTGGCGAAGCGGCCACCGTCGAGCTGAACCATCGGGCGCAGCTCCGGCGGGATCACCGGAACGGCGTCGAGCACCATGCCCATCGGCGAGTTGCGATTGGTCTGGAACGCCGCGACGACCTTCAGTCGCTTCAGCGCACGCAGCTTCTTCTGGCCCTTGCCGTTCTTGATGGTGTCGCGCAGGCTGTCGGCCTCGGCGTCGATGTCGAAGGTCTCGATGAGCTTCTTGATCGACTCGGCACCCATGGCGCCCTCGAAGTACTCGCCGTAGCGGTCGACGAGCTCGCGGTAGAGCACCTCGTCGACGATGAGCTGCTTGGGAGCCAGCTTGGTGAAGGTGGTCCAGATCTCGTCGAGCCGGTCCAGCTCACGCTGGGCCCGGTCGCGGAGCTGACGCATCTCACGCTCGCCACCGTCGCGCACCTTGCGGCGCACGTCGCTCTTGGCGCCCTCGGCCTCGAGCTCGGCCAGGTCGGCCTCGAGCTTCTGGGCCCGGGCCTCCAGGTCGGCGTCGCGCTGATCCTCGACGGCCTTCTTCTCGACGACCATCTCGGCCTCGAGGGTCGAGAGCTCGTTGTGGCGCATCTCGTCGTTGACCGACGTGATGACGTAAGCCGCGAAGTAGATGATCTTCTCGAGATCCTTCGGGGCCAGGTCGAGCAGGTAGCCCAACCGCGACGGCACACCCTTGAAGTACCAGATGTGCGTGACGGGTGCGGCCAGCTCGATGTGGCCCATCCGCTCACGACGCACCTTGGCGCGGGTCACCTCGACGCCGCAGCGCTCGCAGATGATGCCCTTGAAGCGGACGCGCTTGTACTTACCGCAGTAGCACTCCCAGTCGCGAGTCGGTCCGAAGATCTTCTCGCAGAACAGGCCGTCCTTCTCGGGCTTGAGCGTGCGGTAGTTGATGGTCTCCGGCTTCTTCACCTCGCCGTAGGACCACTGACGGATGTCGTCCGCGGTCGCGAGACCGATGCGGAGTTCATCGAAGAAGTTGACGTCTAGCACGTAACTCCCTTTCCCCTTTCGGGACTAGAAACTTCTTGAGGGCGAGGTCTACGCAAGGTCTTCCACGGAAGCGGATTCGTTGCGGGACAGGTTGATTCCGAGGTTGGCAGCGGCACGCTCCAGGTCCTCGTCGTCGCCGTCACGCATCTCGATCGCCGCACCGTCCGAAGACAGCACCTCGACGTTCAGGCACAGGGACTGCAGCTCCTTGAGCAGCACCTTGAACGACTCGGGGATGCCCGGCTCGGGGATGTTCTCGCCCTTGACGATGGCCTCGTACACCTTGACGCGACCGACCGTGTCGTCGGACTTGATCGTCAACAGCTCCTGCAGCGTGTAGGCGGCGCCGTAGGCCTGCATGGCCCAGCACTCCATCTCGCCGAACCGCTGACCACCGAACTGCGCCTTACCACCGAGCGGCTGCTGGGTGATCATCGAGTACGGACCGGTCGAGCGGGCGTGGATCTTGTCGTCCACCAGGTGGTGCAGCTTGAGGATGTACATGTAGCCGACCGTCACCGGGTACGGGAACGGTTCGCCACTGCGGCCGTCGAACAGCTGAGCCTTGCCGTCCTCGTTGACCATCACCTCGCCGTCGCGGTTCGGCAGCGTCGAGGCGAGCAGCCCCGACAGCTCGTTCTCGCGGGCACCGTCGAACACCGGGGTGGCGACGATGCTGTCCGACGGCGCCGAGTACAGCTCCTCGGGGAGCTTCTCGGCCCAGTCCGGCACGCCCTCGGCGCCGGCCACGTTGATGTTCCAGCCGGCCTTGGCGACCCACCCGAGGTGGGTTTCCAGGATCTGGCCGATGTTCATACGACGCGGCACACCGTGGGTGTTGAGGATGATGTCCACCGGGGTGCCATCGGGCAGGAACGGCATGTCCTCGACGGGCAGGATCTTGCCGATGACGCCCTTGTTGCCGTGGCGTCCGGCCAGCTTGTCGCCGTCGGAGATCTTGCGCTTCTGCGCCACGTACACGCGGACCAGCTCGTTGACGCCGGCCGGCAGCTCGTCGTCGTCCTCGCGGGAGAACACGCGGATGCCGATGACCTTGCCGGACTCACCGTGCGGCACCTTCAGCGACGTGTCGCGGACCTCGCGCGCCTTCTCACCGAAGATCGCGCGGAGCAGCCGCTCCTCCGGGGTCAGCTCGGTCTCACCCTTCGGGGTGACCTTGCCGACCAGGATGTCGCCGTCGCGGACCTCGGCGCCGATGCGGACGATGCCGCGCTCGTCGAGGTCAGCCAGCACCTCGTCGGAGACGTTCGGGATGTCCCGGGTGATCTCCTCGGCGCCCAGCTTGGTGTCGCGGGCGTCGATCTCGTGCTCCTCGATGTGAATCGAGGTGAGCACGTCCTCCTCCACCAGGCGGTTGGAGAGGATGATCGCGTCCTCGTAGTTGTGGCCCTCCCACGGCATGATCGCCACGAGCAGGTTCTTGCCCAGGGCCATCTCACCGTTCTGGGTGCAGGGGCCGTCGGCGACGACCTGCCCCGCCTCGACACGCTGGCCGGCGTCGACGATCGGACGCTGGTTGGCGCAGGTGCCGTGGTTGGAGCGGGCGAACTTGCGCATCCGGTAGGTGTGCCGGGTGCCGTCGTCGGCCATCACGGTGATGTAGTCGGCGCTGACCTCTTCGACCACGCCCGCCTTCTCGGAGACGATGACGTCGCCGGCGTCGATCGCGGCGCGCAGCTCCATCCCGGTGCCGACCAGCGGGGCCTCGCTGCGCACCAGCGGAACCGCCTGGCGCTGCATGTTGGCACCCATGAGGGCACGGTTGGCGTCGTCGTGCTCGAGGAACGGGATCATCGCCGTCGCGACCGACACCATCTGGCGCGGCGAGACGTCCATGTAGTCGACGTCGCTCGAAGAGACGTACTCGACCTCGCCGCCCTTACGGCGGACCAGGACACGCTCCTCGACGAAGCGGCCGTCGTCGTCGATCGGCGAGTTGGCCTGCGCCACGACGTGGCGGTCCTCCTCGTCGGCGGTGAGGTAGTCGATCTGGTCGGTGACCACACCGTTCTCGACCTTGCGGTACGGCGTCTCGATGAAGCCGAACGGGTTGACCCGGGCGTACACCGACAGCGAGCCGATCAGACCGATGTTCGGACCCTCAGGGGTCTCGATCGGGCACATGCGGCCGTAGTGGCTGGAGTGCACGTCGCGGACCTCGAGGCCGGCGCGCTCACGGGACAGACCGCCGGGGCCCAGCGCCGAGAGGCGGCGCTTGTGGGTCAGACCCGAGAGCGGGTTGTTCTGGTCCATGAACTGCGACAGCTGGCTGGTGCCGAAGAACTCCTTGATCGCCGCCACGACGGGACGGATGTTGATCAGGGTCTGCGGCGTGATCGCCTCGACGTCCTGGGTGGTCATGCGCTCACGCACGACGCGTTCCATACGCGAGAGGCCGACGCGGATCTGGTTCTGGATCAGCTCGCCCACAGTGCGCAGACGACGGTTGCCGAAGTGGTCGATGTCGTCGACCTCGACCGGGACCTCCGAGCCGCCGGGGGCGGTCATCGTCTGGTCGCCCTGGTGCAGACGCACCAGGTACTCGATGGTCGCGACGACGTCCTCTTCGGTCAGCGTCGAGCTGGTGATCGGCTGGCCGGTGTTGAGGCCGAGCTTCTTGTTGACCTTGTAGCGGCCGACGCGGGCCAGGTCGTAGCGCTTCTCCTTGAAGAACAGGTTCTCCAGCAGGGTCTGCGCGGACTCCTTGGTCGGCGGCTCGCCCGGACGCAGCTTGCGGTAGATGTCGAGCAGCGCCTCGTCGGTGCCTGCGGTGTTGTCCTTCTCCAGCGTGCTCATCATGATCTCGCTGAAGCCGAACCGCTCGGTGATCTGCTCGTTGGTCCAGCCGAGCGCCTTCAGCAGCACGGTGACCGGCTGGCGGCGCTTGCGGTCGATGCGGACGCCGACGGTGTCGCGCTTGTCGACGTCGAACTCCAGCCACGCACCGCGGCCGGGGATCACCTTGACGCTGTGCAGCGTCTTCTCGGTGGACTTGTCGATGCTCTCGTCGAAGTACACACCCGGCGAGCGGACCAGCTGGCTCACCACGACACGCTCGGTGCCGTTGATGATGAAGGTGCCCTTCTCGGTCATCATCGGGAAGTCACCCATGAAGACCGTCTGGCTCTTGATCTCACCGGTGTTGTTGTTGATGAACTCGGCCGTGACGAACAGCGGGGCCGCGTACGTCATGTCCTTGTCTTTGCACTCGTCGACCGGCGCCTTGACCTCGTCGAAGCGCGGATCGGAGAAGGACAGCGACATCGAGCCGGAGAAGTCCTCGATCGGTGAGAGCTCGGTCAGCACCTCTTCGAGGCCACCGGTGGGGTTCACGTCACCGCGTGCGATGGCCCGCTCACGCCAGCTGCTGGCACCGATCAGCCAGTCGAACGACTCCGTCTGCACGTCGAGAAGCCCCGGAACCTCGAGCGGCTCACGGAGCTTGGCGAAGGAAATGCGATTTGGTGCTCCGGGAACGGAGTTATTGGTGATAGTTTTTGCTGCGTTGCTCTGGCTAGAGACTGCCAAGATGCGTCCTTCCAGCACCTCAAGCGACCATGGGGCCGGACTGCACCGGACCTTGCGCCGCGTATCTGCGTCGGTTCGGCTGGCATAGCGGCCTGTCCGGGCTCCCCGAAACACGGCACACGTCTAGATCACTGAGTTTTCAGGCTCAGGCTGGGACTAACGTGTCGGGTGCAGGTGAGGTGGGCAGGATGCAGCCAGCGCAACGTCCAACGATAGCGCAGGACGGCGTATTCCTCAACTGCCATACCACGGTCGTATGACAGGACCGGTCAGGCGCTGGCTGGCGTCCTCAATCCGTACATACATGCTGCCCAACAGATTGGCCCGTCAACCGCCGTCCGTCAAGAGATGACGCGATCTTGTTTGTGGAGTCCTTCGTCGACGGCGGCTGGTTCTCGTGCTGGTAGACGTCGGGGTCGACCGCGCAGTTTCCGCTGAACCGGTTGAGGACGGTCATCGATTCGAGCGCGGCTCGGACGATCCGGTCGATGAAGGTCAGGCGCGGCGCGGGCCCCGGGACGACGTAGGCGCTTGCGGTTCCCGCGTCGGTCTCGACGCTGATGACGTCACCGCGCTCGCCGTAGTAGCCGACCTCGGGCTTGTCGGGGTCCGTTTCGAACCAGTCGGTGATCCAGCCCTGCGCGAGGACCTGGACGGCCTCGACGTTGCTCGGCTTCGAGAAGCCGGTGCCGACGCCGACGACGAACTCGGCCAGCGTGTTGGTCGTCCGCCACGCATCGGAGTGCACACCGCCGGCCAACCGGACGCCGACGAAGCCGTCACGCACGTCGGCGAGCACCGGTTCCAGACCGCCGTAGCTGTTCAGCGGCGCGGGTTCGGCGTTGATCATGTACACCGGGATGTCCGTCGGGATCTTGCGCACGCCTCGCTCGACGGCGCCGCCGAGCTCCGAGGTGTCCAGCAACAGCACTCCGGCCAGGTCACGGTCGTCGGCATCCGACGCGTACTGCGTGTAGTAGCCCGCCGCCCCCGCCGCCAGCTGCCCGCCGCCGGAGTGGCCGGCGATCACGAAACGCTCCGGCAGTTCCCCTTCCCAGCCGGCCAGCTGGGCACTGGCCGTGAGCGCTTCCCGCTCCCCGAGGAACAGCTTCGCGACAGCCGCATGCATCGGGTCGTTGCCGAGGGCGCAGGCGTCGCAGGCGAAGAAGTTCGAAGTGATCGACGGCGCCACCACGATGGCGTTGTTGCGCTCCGCGAGCTCGGCCGCGGTGACGTTGTACAGCCCGGCCCGGCCGAAGGCGCCGTGCTGCAGGTAGATGATCTTGTCCGGCTCGGTCTCGGTCGGGAAGTACCAGTCGGCGTCGACAGTGTGGCCGTTGCCGCAGTCGAGCTCCAGGGGCCGGCGTTCGACCCGGACGGCGCTGCCCGGCGGGACGGCGGGTGGGCCTTCGAAGAACTTGACGACCGCGTCGAAGACGTTGAATACCAACGTGCCGACGATGTTGATGAGCGTCGGACGCTGTGGGGTGAGCGGTGCCGCCGCGGCGACGGCCTGGGTTTCGGCGTCCTCGCGGTCCTCTGGCTCCTCGACGGTCGATTCGGTGAACGCGTTCACCACGCGAGCTTCGGCTTGCTCCAGCCGGTCTGACTCGCCCTGGAGGACGTCGGTCTCGACCTCAGGCTGCTCGAGCGCCTCTTCGAGAGGCGCCTCGTCGAGGGGCTCCGCTTCGAGGGGCGGCTCTTTGGGCTCCGACGTGGGAATCTCCGTCGGAGTATCCGGTGTCTCCGTCGGCGCCGGGTCCGACTCCCCCGTGTCCGGAATCTCGACGACCTCGGGCTCGACCTCAGGCTCGACGGCGGGTTCCTCGGCCGGCTCTTCCTTCGGGAGCTCCTCTTCCGGAAGTTCTTCCGGCAGCTCCTCGTCGGGCAGCTCTTGTTCCGGGAGCTGGTCGACCTCGTCCTCGGTCTGCTCGGGCTCGCCGACCTCGTCCTCGGGCTTCGTCTCCTCCGGCGCCTCGGCCGTCGGCGTATTGCCGGGAGCGGCGCCGGGCTCGGTGTCGGCTGATGCCACGGCGATGCCGAAAGTCAGCACCAACGCCACCCAGCCCGTCAGCAGACCCACGCCCAGCCAGGCCAGAATCCGGTTCGTCATACCGCCCCCGTCCGTCGCAGCAAACACTAACGGCGGCAGAGAACCGAAAGGAGCGGTTTGCCAGATCCGCGCTCAGCGGCTCTTTGAGCACTCACGGATCGCCCCCGCACCACCGAACGTGTACTCACTGCGAAAAAACACCCCAGATTTCGCAGTGGACGCACGTTCGCGGAGCACCCCACTCACGGATCGCCCCCGCGCCGCCGAACGTGCGCTCACTGCGAAAAAACACCCCAGATCTCGCAGTGGACGCACGTTCGCGGAGCACCGCACGCACTCACGGATCGCCCCGGCGCCGCCGAACGTGCGCTCACTGCGAAAAAACGCCCCAGATTTCGCAGTGGACGCACGTTCGCGCAGCACCCCACTCACGGATCGCCCCCGCACCACCGAACGTGCACTCACTGCGAAAAAACACCCCAGATTTCGCAGTGGACGCACGTTCGGCGAGAAGGCGCGTCAGCCGAGCGCCTCCGCAAACACGTCAGCCCCAGCAGACAACTGCTGGGGCTGACGTGACGTCAGAGAGTCAGCTCTCGCGGGCCACCGGGATCGACGCGGTCGGCGAATCGTCCACATGGTGATGCTGGCGAGTCGTCTGCTCGTCGGGGAAGTCGCGCGAGTGGTAGCTGCTCGTGCCGTCGAGGTCTTCCTTGATCGCCTGCTGAGCCTTCGGCGGCAGCGTGTGCAGGATCTCCCGCACGCGAGCCTGGCGACGGCCGACCGCGCGGCGCTCCGGCATACCGGGCGTCGCCTGGATCTGCGGCGGCACACCCTCGATCTCCTCGACACCACCGTCGTGGTGACCGGCGTCGACCATGGCCTGCTCTTCGGCCATCGTCGACTCGTCCTTCTCCTCCGACATACCGATCGGCCCGATGCGGCGGCCGTTGAGGAACTGGCGAACCACCGGCTCGTCGCTGGTCAGCAGCACCTCGCGCGGCCCGAACATGACCAGGTGCTTGCGGAACAGCATGCCCATGTTGTCGGGCACCGTACGGGCGATGTTGATGTTGTGCGTGACGATGAGGATCGTGCAGTCGATCTGAGCGTTGATGTCGATCAACAGCTGCGACAGGTACGCGGTACGAACCGGGTCCAGACCGGAGTCGGGCTCGTCGCAGAGGATGATCTGCGGGTCGAGCACCAGGGACCGGGCCAGGCCGGCACGCTTGCGCATACCGCCGGAGATCTCGCCGGGGAACTTGTTCTCGTCGCCGCCGAGGCCGACGAGTTCGAGCTTCTCCATGACGATCTTGCGGATTTCGCTTTCCTTCTTCTTCGTGTGCTCACGAAGCGGGAAAGCGGTGTTGTCGTAGAGACTCATCGAGCCGAACAGCGCACCGTCCTGGAACATGACGCCGAAGAGGGTGCGGATCTCGTAGAGCTCTTTCGCCGAGCACTCGATGATGTTGGTGCCGTCGACGATGATTTTGCCGCGCTCGGGGCGCAGCAGGCCGATCAGAGACTTCAGGAACACCGACTTGCCGGTACCGGACGGACCCAGGAGCACGCTGACCTCACCGGCCGGGACCTCCATGGTGACGTCTTCCCAGATTCGCTGGGGCCCGAAGGACTTGGTCAGCCCCTCAACCTGAATGCCAATGCCCACGCGCGATCCTTCCCAGAGTGCTTCGAGCCACGTCTCCCTGGCCTGTGGCTTGAGTCACTGTAGCGCACAGGCGATTGTGGCAACACGAGTGTCGGCAACATCGTGACGGTTACTGACAGACCATGCAAACACGAAACCGCCCGGGATCCGATGATCCCGGGCGGTTTGCGTGCAGTTGTGGAACTACTTGACGGTGACCGTCGCGCCGGCGGCCTCGAGCTTGGCCTTGGCGTCGTCGGCAGCCTCCTTGGGAGCCTTCTCCAGGATCGGCTTCGGAGCGCTGTCGACCAGGTCCTTGGCTTCCTTGAGGCCCAGGCCCGAGACGATCTCGCGGACGACCTTGATGACGCCGATCTTCTTCTCGCCGGCGCTCTCGAGGATGACGTCGAACTCCGACTGCTCCTCGGCGGCCTCGGCAGGCGCACCACCGGCGGGGCCGGCAGCGGCGACCGCGACCGGAGCGGCGGCGGTGACCTCGAAGGTCTCCTCGAACTGCTTGACGAACTCGGAGAGCTCCAGCAGCGTCATTTCCTTGAACGCGTCGAGCAGTTCATCGGTGGACAGCTTGGCCATGGTGTGGTCCTTTCCTTCTTACTTCTGTCTGGTGGGGGTGGTGGTTGAGCGGCTGCTGCTACGCAGCTTCCTCGGCGGCCTTCTTCTCCTGCAGCGCCGCGGCGAGGCGGGCGACCTGAGAAGCGGGAGCGTTGAACAGTCCGGCGGCCTTCGCCAGGTTGCCCTTCATCGCGCCGGCCAGCTTGGCCAGCAGCACCTCGCGGGACTCGAGGTCGGCGATCCGGTTGACCTCGTCGATGGAAAGCGCGCGGCCTTCCATGTAGCCGCCCTTGATGACGAGCGCCTTGTTGTCCTTGGCGAAGTTCTTGATCGCCTTGGCGGCGTCGACCGGCTCGCCCTTGACGAACGCGATCGCCGTCGGGCCGGTGAACAGCTCGTCGAGGCCGTCGATGCCGGCTTCGGCAGCGGCGCGCTTGACCAGAGTGTTCTTGGCGACGGTGTAGGTGGCGGAGTCCCCGAGCGAGCGGCGCAGCTGCGCGAGGTTGGCCACCGTCAGCCCGCGGTACTCGGTGACGACGGTGGCCGTCGCCTCCTTGAACTGCTCGGCAATGTCGGCAACCGCCGTGGCCTTGTCAGCCTTGGCCATGCATGCCTCCTTGTGGTGGGTATCGGATGCACCACCGAAGCGAAGGCCAGGGCCGGAAACGACGAACGCCCCGACGCAGACAGGTCGGGGCGCAGAACAGCTCGGTGCCTCGTCCTCCTGCGTGGGCCGCCCGGAGTGATCCGGGACCTTCAACCGATTCGCTCTTGCTACATACTCTTCGCGCAAACGCTCATCGGTGACCGACGGTCTTCGGTGGAACCACACGAGGATAGCGGACGGCCAGGCGATCAGCCAAAACGTCTCACTCGGGCGAGAGCCGCTCCGGGGATTCGGCGGGGGTGAGCCGCTCCGGCGTCTCCGCGGGGGTCAGGCGTTCGGGTGTCTCGCCCGGCGTGCCGGGGTTGGGTGTCTGGTCGGGCTGGGGTTGCGACGGCGCGGTCATGACGGTCGCGTACCCGATCGGCTCACCCGGCAATCGCGAGCGCCGCGGCGCCGACCAGTCCGGCGTCCCCGCCGAGTGAGGCCGGCGCCACCGTCAGATCACGCAGGTACGAGAGTCCGGCGTACTCGGTGAGGGCGGCGCGCAACGGGTCGAACAGCAGCGCACCGGAGCGGGCCACTCCCCCGCCGATCACCACCAGGTCGAGGTCGCACACCGCGCCGACGGACGCGATCATCGCCGCGACCGCCCGCGCACCGCGCTGGTAGGCCTGCCGCGCGACGGCGTCACCGGCCAGCGCCGCGGCGGCCAGGTCCCTGGCGTCGGCCTGAGGCGACGCGGGCCACCCGTGGTCCAACGCCCACCGCACCATCCGCGGTCCGGCGGCGACGGTTTCCACGCAGCCGCGCCCGCCGCAGGAGCAACGAGCACCGTCCGGGTCGACGACCACGTGACCGACGTGGCCCGCGTTGCCGGTGCGCCCGTCGTAGGGGGCGCCGTCGAGGACGAGCCCGCCGCCGACACCGGTCGACACCACCATGCCGAGCAGGAACTGCGCGTCTCGTCCGGCGCCACACCATCGCTCGCCCATCGCCATGCACAGCCCGTCACTGCCGAGGCGTACCGGCAGCCCGGTCAGCGCCGCCACCCGCGAGACGATCGGAAAGCGTTGCCACACAGTCAGATTGATGGGACTGACGGTGCCGGAGGGCAGATCGATCGGGCCGGCCGAGCCGATGCCCACTCGTCGCACCTCACCCCGCCCCGCCGCCAGGGCCTCGACGACGAGGCTCTCGGCCGCGGCCCACACCGCCTCGGCGTCGGTCCTGGGCGTGGGCACCGTCCCCCGGTGCACGACCGCCCCGGCCGGGTCGACGAGGCCGGCGGCAAGCTTGGTGCCACCGATGTCGAGCGCCAGCGTCAGGTCCGCCACACAGCGGAACGCTAGTCGCGGGTGATGTCGATCACGAGTGCGCGGTGGTCGGACAACGGCAGCCTGACCGCCTCGCAGTGTTCGACGCGCAGCCGTGGATCGTCGGTGAGCACGTGGTCGAGTTGGCGGTCGGGGTGGTCGGCGGGGAACGTCAGCGCTTCGCCGAGCGGGCGCATCTTCGTCCACCGCGCGGGTGTCGGCGGCGTCATGTTGAGGTCGCCGACGAGCATCCGCGGGCCTTTGAAGCCGCGCAGATCGCGCACGAGGTGGCGCATCTGCATGCGGTTCCAGCCGGGCACGAACGACAGATGGGTGTTGGCGACGGTGAGCGGCCCCAGCGGGGTGTCGAACGTGCCGACCATCGCGGCGCGGGGTTCCTCGTCGACGATCTGGACGCGGTTGGGTCCGGGCAGGTACATCGGGAACCGCACCGGGATCCGCGGCAGCCGGACCACCTGCCAGGTCTCGGCCGGAAAACGTGACAGCAGCGCGATACCGTAGGCCGCGGTCCCGGGTTGTTCGCGTCCGGTGGCGGCCATCCACGTGGCGCCGGGGGTGCCGGCGATCGCCGCGACGAAGCGGTGGCTGACCGCGCGCATGGCCTCGGCCGCGACGGCGGTGAGGTCGGCTTTGCCGGAGCGAGGCTGGTCGAGGTCGACCTCCTGCAGTGCGACGATGTCCGCGTCGAGTTCGCGGATGGCTTCGCGTAACCGGTCGAGGTTGACGTCACCGTCGTGCACGCTGCGCCCGTGCAGAATGTTGAATGTCGCCACCCGCATGGGGTACTAGGTACCCGCCACAGGGTCTGACCGACACCCGACCGACCCCACGAAAGTAGGCCGATGTCTGCCCGTAACGAAGCCCTGCGCGATGCGTTGCGCCGCTCGGCGTCCGCGCTGCGCGCGCACGGCCCGGAGTTCGCGCTGGCGGGCAGCTATGCGCTGTGGGCCTACGGCGGTCCGGAACCGGTGCACGACGTGGACTTCGTCGTGGCCGAGGAGGACGCCGAGGCGGCGGCGCTGACGCTGGAGAAGGCCGGATTCCGCATCGAGCGCACGCCGGAGGACTGGCTGTTCAAGGCGTGTGTGGGCGACGACTTCGTGATCGACGTGCTGCACGCGCTCAACGGGAAACCGGTGACGGCCCAGGACGTGTCGGCCGCCGAGGAGCTCGACGTGCTGGCGATCCGGATGCGGGTGCTGCCGCCGACGCACGTCGTCACCGAGAAGCTCAACTCGCTCAACGAGCACCACTGCGACTATTCGGCGCTGCTGCCCGCGGTGCGCGCCGTGCGTGAGCGGGTGGACTGGGAGCAGGTGCGCGCCGACACCGCGGAGAACCCGTTCGCCGAGGCGTTCCTGGTGTTGACGACACGGCTCGGCATCACGGACTGACGGCGCGGCCCAGCCGATCGGCCACGGCACGAGCGGCGGCGATCACCTCGGGTGGTTCGAGAACCTCGAATTCCGCACCGGCGACGGCGAAATAGAGCGCCATGCGTTCGGGGTCGTCGGCGCCCGCGGTGACGATGCACGCCTGCGGCCCGTCCGGTTCGATCTGCGCCGAGGCCGGCGGGAAGTGCGCGGCGATCACGTCGGCGGGCATCCGGTAGCGCACCCGAGCGACGTAGCGGTAGGGCGAGGTGCTGATGGAGCGGCGCACGTACTCGGCTGCGTCGGGCGCGGGCCGTGGGATGAAGGTGGTGCCCGCTGCGGTGACGTCGGCCATCCGGTCCAGGCGCAGGCTGCGCCAGTCCTGCTTGTCGCGGTCGTAGCCGAGCAGATACCAGCGCCGTCCGGTGGTCACCAGGTGGTAGGGCTCGAGGCGGCGCCGGGTGGGGTTGCCGGCCCGGTCGACGTATCCGGCGGTGACGTGCTCGTGGTCGCGGCAGGCCCGCGCCAGCGTCATCAGCACGTCGGGTGCGACGACTTCGGCGGTGGCGGAGGTGAGCGTGACGGTGGCGTCGTGGACGGCCGACACCTGGGAGCGCAGCCGGGCAGGCATCACCTGGTCGAGCTTGCTCAGTGCGCGCAGCGCCGACTCCCCCACCCCGGCGACCGAGCCGCCGGCGGCCAGCCGCAGGCAGACGGCCATCGCGACGGCCTCGTCGGGATCGAGCAGCAGCGGCGGCAGCGCGGCGCCGGCACCGAGTTGGTAGCCGCCGCCGTGGCCCTTGCTGGCGGCCACGGGATAGCCGAGGTCGCGCAGTCGGTCGATGTCGCGTCGCACGCTGCGGGTCGTGACGCCGAGGCGTTCGGCGAGCTCCTCACCCGTCCACACCCGCCTCGACTGCAGTAGTCCCAGCAGCTGCAGCACGCGGCCCGTCGTCTCCGACACAGACTCAGCCTGCCAGAGTCACCGGACAGATTCTGTCCTCTGAGGCGTGAGCGCGCGGGCGCCGCGACGGTAGAGCCACCATCCGCCTGCGGTCAGCAGCACCCCGAAGATCAGGAAGCCGATGTCCCACGACAAGGGCGCACCGAGGTCGTCGCGCACGTGGTGGACACCGAGGATCTGGTGGTCGATCAGCCCTTCGACGACGTTGAACACGCCCCAGCCGAGCAGGAGCAGTCCGAGGTGGAAGGACCAGTTCGGCGCGAGCCGGCCCTGCCGCCACGACACCACGGTCAGCGTGCTGCCCGCCATCACCAGAAGCCAGGTGGCGACGTGGAAGAAGCCGTCGGCGACGACGTTGAGTTCCAGGCCCGCGACGGTGTCGGTGGCTTCGGTGCCGCTGATCATGTGGTGCCACTGCAGGATCTCGTGCAGCACGATGCCGTCGACGAAACCGCCGAGACCCAGGCCCAGGAGGAAACTCGGCAGCGGAGTGGGCGGTCGTTGTTCAACCATGGCGCCGCGGTACCCGCGAAACGATCGATCAATCCGCCTCGGTCGGCGGCCGACTGCGCGGATCATGTGAGCCATGGGGTTGACCGACACCCTGCTGCTGCTCGCCGCGGACGGTGAGCCGCCCGGTCTGCTCCCGGCGCGCCAGCAGATGGCGTTCTCCCTCGGCTGGCACATCGTGCTGGCCTGCTTCGGGGTGGCGTTCCCGACCGTCATCTTCGTCGTGCACCGCCGCGGCATCGTGCGCGACGATCCCGTCGCGCTCGGTCTGGCCCAGCGCTGGGCGAAGGTGTCGGCGGTGCTGTTCGCGATCGGCGCCGTCTCCGGGACCGTGCTCAGTTTCGAGATGGGGTTGTTGTGGCCGGGTCTGATGGGCCGGTTCGGCGATGTGCTGGGGTTGCCGTTCGCGTTCGAGGGGCTGTCGTTCTTCGTCGAGGCGATCTTCCTCGGCATCTACCTGTACGGCTGGGGTCGCATGCCACCGCGACGGCACCTGCTGATGCTGATCCCGATGGGCATCGCGGGCATCGTCGGCACGTTCTGCGTGGTCTCGGTCAACGCGTGGATGAACCATCCCGCCGGGTTCGCGATCCGCGACGGTGAGGTCACCGACGTCAACCCGTGGCGGGCGATGTTCAACGACGGGGTATGGCTGCAGTTCGCCCACATGTGGATCGCGGCGTTCATGGTCGTGGGTTTCACCGTCGCCGGGGTGTACGCCTTCGGACTGCTGCGCGGACGAACCGATGCACACCACCGGCTCGGGTTCACGGTGCCGTTCGCGTTCGCGTCGGTCGCGGCCGTCGCCCAACCGGTCGTCGGACACGTGCTGGGCATGCTGGTGCACGACACGCAGCCGGCGAAGCTGGCGGCGTTCGAACTCGCCCAGACCACCGAGGCCCCGGCGCCGTTGCGGCTGGGCGGGGTGCTGATCGACGGCGAGGTCTACGGGGCGCTGACCATCCCGAGGCTGGGTTCGATCATCGCGCGCAATTCACTCGACGCGCCGGTGCCCGGGCTCGACTCGGTGCCCCGGTCGCAGTGGCCACCGGTCAATCTCACGCATCTGGCCTTCCAGTCGATGGTGGGGATCGGCACCCTGTTGGCCGCCACCGCGGTGGTGTACTGGCTGGCCCGGTGGCGCGGACGGGACTTGTTGCAATACAGGTGGTTTCGGTGGCTGGCTGTCGTCGCCGGACCGTTGGCCATTGTGGCCGTCGAGTCCGGTTGGGTGGCAACCGAAGTGGGACGGCAGCCCTGGACGGTGTGGCAGGTGCTGACGACCGCCGAGGCCGCCAGTGAGAGCAGCGGGCTGTGGTGGAGCTACATCGCGGTCCTGATCATCTACCTCGGCATGACGGTCGGCGCCGTCGTCGTCCTGCGGTCGATGGCCCGGCGGTGGCGCGCCGGTGACACCGACCTGCCCAGCCCGTACGGGCCGCCGCGGACGGAGCCTGTCCCGTGACGCTGGCGACGCTGGTCGCGATGGCCATGTTCCTCGGCGTCGTCGTCTACGCGTTGTTCGGCGGCGCCGACTTCGGTTCGGGCTTCTACGATCTCACCGCCGGCGACGCCCGCAGCGGCGCCAAGGTCCGCACTCTGGTCGACCACAGCATCGGGCCGGTGTGGGAAGCCAACCACGTGTGGCTGATCTACATCCTGGTGATCTGGTGGACCGGATTCCCGGAGACGTTCGCGGCCGCGACGACGACGTTGTTCATCCCGCTGGCACTGGCTCTCGCCGGAATTGTGTTGCGCGGCGCCAGCTTCGCCTTCCGCAAGTACTCGGCCACGCTGTCGCAGGCGCGGCTGTTCGGTGCGATCTTCGCGGCGTCGTCGTTGATCAGCCCGTTCTTCCTGGGCACCGTCGCGGGGGCGATCGCCTCGGGCCGGGTCCCGGCGGAGGGCTACGGCGACCGGGTCGGATCCTGGCTCAACCCGACGTCGCTGGTGGGTGGCTGCCTGGCGGTGGCGACGTGCGTCTTCCTCGCCGGGGTGTTCCTCACCGCGGACGCCGACCGCGCCGGCGACACCGAGCTGGCCGACGGCCTGCGGCGGCGCACGCTCTCCGTCGGTGTGGTCACCGGGCTCGTGGTCTTCGCCGGGCTGTATCCGGTGACTCGGGACGCACCCACCCTCGCCGCCGGCTTGCGCACCCAGGCCGCACCGCTGCTGGTGGTGGCGCTGCTGGCCGGTGTGGCCACTTTGTGGCTGGTATTCCGGCGCCGCTATGCGATCAGCCGGGTGCCCGCCGCGGTGGCGGTCGCATCGGTGATCACCGGATGGGGTGTGGGCCAGTACCCGTGGCTGCTCGTCGACGAGGTGACGATCGACGACGCCGCCGGCGCGCGCGCCACGCTCGTCGGATTGTTGGTCGTCGTCGCGCTGGCCGCGGTGATCGTGCTGCCGGCTCTCGCCTACCTGCTGCGGCTGACGCAGACCGAGGCGTGGACGCGCACGTGATGTATGAGGCTCAACGACGGGTCGGCCGGCGACGAAACGTGATGGAATGCGAACGGGAAACGACGGCGTTGCTCAGGGGAGTGCTGCATCACCGCCGATGTGGCGAGACCGCGTCCTGGGTGCGTGATTCTTTGCGCCGTCGGACGGATCGAGCGCGACATGGGGGTGTACACGTGGGTTTCATCAATGTCCTTGGGTTCTCCGGCACGGCGGTTCTGGCGATGTCGGCGGTGTCGACCGTTCTGGCGCCACCGGTTTCGGCCGAGCCGTGTCCCGATATCGAGGTCATCTTCGCTCGCGGCACCCATGAGCCGCCGGGGGTGGGCCCGACGGGTCAGGCGTTCATCGACGCCCTGCGGCCCCAGGTCGGTTCCCGGTCGCTGGCCGTGTATCCGGTCAACTACCCGGCTACCGACCAGTGGGCCACCGGCGTCGACGGCGTCCGGGATGCCGGCGCCCGCGTCCTGTCGATGGTCGAGACGTGTCCCGAAACCGATCTGGTGCTCGGCGGATACTCGCAGGGCGCGGCGGTGGCGGGCTTCGTCACCTCGGCGGCGGTCCCCAGCGGCGTCGACCCCGCGACGGTTCCGAAACCACTGCAGCCCGAGGTCGCCGACCACGTGGCCGCGGTCGTCCTCTTCGGACTGCCCAACGTGCGCGCCATGAACTTCCTCGGTGAGCCGCCGGTCGAGATCGGCCCGCTCTACGCGTCGAAGACGAGCACGCTGTGCGCCACCGAGGATCCGGTCTGCTCCGACGGCCTCAATTTCGCCATCCACAACCCCAGCAGCTATCACGGCGATCTGACCACGCAGGGAGCGGCCTTCGCCGCCGCTCAACTCGACGGCGAGTCGCATTGGACGCCGAACTGACGCGAGCATTTGTCCTTTTAGGACCGAATCTGTCCTAAAGCGGTGCGACGCTGTGTGCATGGACCTCAGCACGCAGTTGGTCGACCAGGTGGACTTCCACTGGACGCAGGCGTTGCGTCCTCGTTTCGAGGGGCTCACCGACGACGAGTACTTCTGGCAGCCGGTACCGGACTGCTGGACGGTGCATCCCGACGGCGGCATCGACTTCAGCTATCCGCCACCACACCCGGAGCCGTTCACCACGATCGCGTGGCGGATGGCGCATGTGATCGTCGGGGTGCTGGCGATGCGCAGCCATTCGCATTTCGGAGGTCCGCCCGCCGACTATGAGTCGTGGCGCTACGCCACCGACGCCGCGACGGCGCTGCACCAGCTCGACGAGGAATACGCACGCTGGATCGCCGGCGTGCGATCGCTGGACGCCGACGGTCTGGCCCGCCCGTGCGGTCCGGCCGAGGGTCCGTACGCCGACTATCCGATGAGCGCGCTGGTGTTGCACATCAACCGCGAGGTGATTCACCACGGCGCCGAAATCGCTTGCATCCGAGATCTTTACGTTCACACCACAAAGGAGAAGCACTGATGCCCGGTATGCCCCCGCCCGCCGCCGACGAACGGCAGAGCCTGATCGACTTCCTCGCGTTCAACCAGAACGCGTTCTTCTCGGTCGCCCATGGGCTGACCGACGACCAGGCCCGCTCGACGCCGTCGGTCAGCGCGCTGTCGATCGGCGGCCTGATCAAGCATGCGGCCGGGGTGCAGCGGTCGTGGACGCAGCGGGTGGTGTGCGCACCGGAGTTCCCGCCGGCTGATCCGCGGCCGTTCGAGGAACAGATGCGCGAGCATCAGGACGAGCACGTGATGCGCGAGGACGAGACGCTCGACGAGATCGTGGCCACCCTGCGTGCGCAGAACGACGAGACGCTGCGGGTGTTCCGCGAGGCGGACTTGTCGACGCCGGTGCCGGTGCCGCACGAGGTGCCGTGGTTCCCGAACGACATCGACCACTGGTCGGTGCGCTGGGTGGCGCTGCACCTGATCGAGGAGTTGACCCGCCACGCCGGCCACGCCGACATCATCCGGGAGTCGATCGACCGGGCGACGATGTACGAGTTGATGGCAGCCCACGAGGAGTGGCCGGAGACGGACTTCATCCGCCGCTGGCGACCGACGCAGCCCGCGTGACCCCGCGAGCGCACGGTTGTTGACGCCGCCTCTCGGGCAATGCGTACACCAACCGTGCGCTCAGGGCCGCAGCACCAACCGCAGCGCATAGTCGACGACGGCGTCGAGGTCCTCGCCCAGCGTGCCGGCCAGCCACTGCTGGGCGAGTTCGGCCATCGCGCCGGTGTACATCGCGGCGCCGACCTGCGCGGCCACCGGATCGGAGTCCGGGTGCAGCCGCCACCCCTCGACCAGCACCGCCTCGCGCAGCAGGTCCTGGGTGGCGGCGCGGCGGGCGGCCAGCACGGGATTGGCGCGCGCATCGGTGAACAGCACCCGGCCGCGCCGCGGATCGGCCGAGCTGAAGCCCAGCACCGCGGCGATCCCGGCCCGGGTGCGCGCCCGCAGGGTTCCCCCCGCCGCGGCCATCGCCGCCGCCACCTCGGCGGCCAATTGCGCGCTCACCTCGTCGTACACCGCGCCCAGCAGTTCGTCGGTGTCGGTGAAGCTCTCGTAGAAGTACCGGGTGTTGAGCCCGCATTCGCGGCACACCGAGCGCACCGCGACCGCCGCCTCCCCACCGGAGCCGAACAGCCGCAACGCCGCCTCGATCAGCAGCGCACGGCGTTCGGCGCGCCGGTCGGTCAACGGCACGCCGGCCCATCGGGTCGGTGTCGGCATTCGCTCAGCGTACGTGTTGGTCCGGGATCTGGTCACGGATGTAGCCAAAGCGGTACGGTGAAGGCATCCGCCCCAACCTCGGTCAGGAGGCACCACCGTGGACATGCCGCACGAGATCCTCACCCAGTGGGTACGCGGACGCATCGACTACGGCGGCATGCGGCGCAACTACTTCCGCGGCATGGAGTTCGCCGCACCGGTCGGCGACCCCGGCTGGTTCGGGCCGAAAAGCGCGGTCTGGCACGTGCATTCGCATATGGAGGCGCTGATCTTCGGCCTGCAGTGCGCGGCGTACATGGAGCGGCTCGACCCGAGCATCTTCTGGATGGGCATGCACCACTCCCGCCTGGTCGAACGCGACGAGAACGGCACGGCCACCGGGCGGCTCGATCCGGCCGGCGCGCTGGCCCGCCTCGGCCATTCGGTGGCCTTCTTCATCGGCACGGCATACGGGTCGACCGAGACCGCCGAGAGGCTGGCCACCGCGGTGCGCTCGATGCATCACACCATCAAGGGTGTGCGCCCCGACGGGCTGCGCTACGACGCCGACGATCCGGACTGGCTGCGCTGGAACTACGCCACCGTGGTCTGGGGCATTGCCACCGCGCACGAGCTGTACCATCCGAACCCGTTGCGCGGCAAGGAAATCGACCGGTACTACGGTGAATTCGTCCGCGTCGGCCATGCGCTGGGCGGCACCGATCTGCCCGCCACCAAGGCCGACACCGCCGAATGCCTGCGGTCGTATCTGCCGCGGCTGGCGGTCACGCACGGCACGGCGATGGCCACCGGCCCGAACGTCGGGTTGCCGCAGAATGTCGTCGACTGGGCGATCCGCGACACCATGCCGAAGTGGGCCAAGCAACTCATCCAGCACAGCGATCCGAACATCGTCGAGCGCACCGCCCGGCGCACCGCGGTGTGGGGCGTGATCAACGGCCTGCACCTCGCGGCCGGTCCGGCGCCGGAGTTCCAGCAGGCGCAGGCCCGGGTCAAGGCGGGCACCACCGTCACCCACACCGTGCCGACGTACGCGCTCGGTTCCGATCCGGTGCGCAGCCGCGACGAGATCGAGCAGAGCTTCGCCTGACCCTCACTTCGCCGTGACATCAGCCTGACGGTTGCGGTGACATCATTGCGGTGTCACTATGACGTCATGGATTTGCAGCCGTATGTCGACAGCGTGCGTCACGAGCTGGGCGTCGCAGCCGCGGCCGGCGGCGCGGACGCCGAGGCACTCGCCGAGCGGCTGACCGCGCCCTTGGATTCGGCACTTCGCCTGGCATTGCTCGAGGCGCTCACCGAAGCCGCCGAGGACCTCACGCGGCAGCTGGCCCCGGGCTCGGTGGAGGTGCGATTGCGTGGACGGGACCCGGAATTCGTCGTGGCGACGGCGCCCGAGCAGGAGCCGGAGCCACCCGTGGCGGCGCCGCCGGACGGCGATGACAGCGGCGGCACGTGGCGCGTGACGCTGCGCCTGCCGGAAGGCATGAAGCCCACCGTCGAATCGGCCGCACGCGGTGCCGGGGTGTCGGTGAACGCCTGGCTGGTTCGGGCCGTGGCCGGTGCGTTCGGCGATGCGGCGGCGCCCACGCAGCGACCGAGGACACGCACTGACAAATCCTTCACCGGTTGGGTCCGCTGAAGCGCACGAATGGGAGACAACGGATGCCCGAATTCCACACCCCCGAGCCCATCACCGCGGTCGTCGAGGTGGTCGCCGGTTCGGTCCACCTCGCGGCCGAGGACCGCAGTGACACCGTGGTGCAGATTCGTCCCCGCGATCCCTCGCGCGCCTCGGATGTCCGCGCCGCGGAGCACGCCCGTGTCGACTTCCGGCACGGGCAGCTGACGGTCTCCGCCGGGCCGAAGTTCGTCGCCCTCGGGAAGGGTGGCGCCGTCTCGATCGACATTGCGCTGCCGAGATATTCGCGGCTCAAGGCGTCGTCGGCCTCCGCCGACATCGCCGGCGACGGCGTCCTGGGCGACTGCCGGTTCTCGTCGGCCGGCGGTGCCGCACGGTTCGACGTCATTGAGGGAAACCTCAAGGCGGACACCGCATCCGGTGACATCGCCGCACGGAGCGTGACGGGAAGCGTTGCGTTCGCGACGGCCTCGGGCGATGCGACGATCGGCCGACTCGAGGGCGACCTGAGGTTCCAGTCGGCCCGCGGCGCGCTGGCCATCGAGACACTGCACGGGGCGGTCACGGCGCAGACGGCATCCGGGGACGTGTCGGTCGCCGTGGCCGTCAGCGGCGCCATCACGGTGACGAGCAGCAGTGGCGACGTCGGCGTGGGCATTCCGGAGGGCACGGCGGCCAAGTTGGACGTGCACACCCGCTCCGGCAACCTCGCCAACACCCTCGACCCGTCGAGCGGTCCGGCCGACGGCGACGAGAAGCTCGTCGTTCACGCACGGACCGGGTCCGGCCACATCTCCGTACGGCGGGCGGTCGGCATCGCGACCTGAGTCGCGCTACTCGCAGCTGTTGAACCGCGCGACCTCGAGTTCCGGAGGCGCCTCCGCGGAGATCGTGCCGCCGGCCGCCGGCGACTGGGCGCACACCACCCAGTTCGTCAGGTTGATCTGCTCGTAGGGAGTCCCGTCGGCCGTTGACGTCTCGGGCACCAGCACCCCTTCGGTGGTCGACACGATGGTGTCGTGGGCTTCCTGCAGGATCGCTCCCTCGACGTCCGGCATCTCCCATGAATCCGCCGCCGCCGCCGGACCGGCCAGTCCGATGGCGGCCAGCACTGTCACGGCACCGACGAGTCCGATAGCGCGCTTCGTCATCTCAACACCTGATCTTTCCGAGTCTTCCGAGGGCGGTAAGAGTCGAAGTCCGTATACCCGTCCGTCGGCGGCGAACCCTCTACCGCCCGGTGAACTTTCTCGGTGCCACGCATGAACAGTTACTGCACTGATTCCGTGCACTGCATAACTGATGTTCATCCGGAATGATCTTCCCTGTGCTCACGCCCCTTGTGGTGCGGGCACGTTGAGTTTGCGGAATCAACATCGGGGGTCGTGTGGCAACAATGGTGGATCGGTACCGGGAGACGTCGCGGCGACGGCGTCGGCGGGCCGAGCGGTCGAACCAGCGTCTCGACATCCAGGGTTTGCGGACGGTCGCGGTGCTCGCGGTGGTCGCCCACCACCTGTGGGGCTGGCCGCGCGGCGGGTCCGTCGGGATCGACGTCTTCTTCGTCGTCTCCGGCTTCCTGGTGACGGGCAGTCTGCTGTTGACGTCCAAGCACGCCGGCACGCCGTCGCTCACGGAGTTCTACTGGAATCGGGTGCGCCGGATCCTGCCCGCGGCGGCCGTGGTGCTGCTCGGCACCTGTGTGGCCTCCCTGCTGATCCTCACCCCGGCACGCGCCCGCGACACCCTGGTCGACGCCCTGTTCGCCTTCGCCGGGGTGGCGAACTGGCACGCGACGGCCGGCGACTCACCCGTCGCGCACTTCTGGGCGCTGTCGATCGCCGAGCAGTTCTACGTCGTCTGGCCGCTGCTGATCCTGGCCGTGGGCGCGCTCGTCGCGCGAGAGCGCACCAGGGCGGTCGCCGTCACCGCGGCCGTCGTGGTCGCCGCCTCCTTCGCCTGGGCGCTGTATCGGGAGGCGCCGCTGGACACCCTCACCCGGGTGTGGGAACTCGGCGTCGGGGCCCTGCTAGCGACGGCGGCCGCCCAGCTGTCGCGCATTCCGCAGCCCACCAAGCCGCTGCTGTCGTGGGCCGGCGTCCTGCTGATCGGCGCGAGCCTGGCCCTGGCCGGCGATACGGCCGCGTGGGCGCTGCTGCCGGTCGCCGGTACCGCGCTGGTGCTGGCGGCCGGGGTGGGCGGCGAATCGGGATTCCAGCCCCTGCTGTGCAACCGGGTGAGCACGTACGTCGGCGACCTGTCCTATCCGCTGTATCTGGCGCACTGGCCGGTGATCGTGCTCGTCGGGGCGCTGATGGAGCGCAGCCCCTACTTCTATGTCTGCGTCCTCGCGTTCACGTTCGGCGTGGCCGTCGCCTGCCACCACTTCGTCGAGAACCCGTCGCGCCACGCCAGCCGCGACGCGTTCCGTCAGGCGATCAAGGACATGGAGCGCGGCCTGTTCCACGTCGAGCGGCGGACCAAGGCGGCGGCCGTCGGCGCGCTGGTCCTCATCGCGGTCGGGTTGTGCGCATTCGCCGCCCGCCCGGACGCCTACGAACCGACCCAGCAACCCGTCACGCAGGGACTGTGACCCGGGGCACACGCTTTTTCGCCTCACCGAGCATTTTGAGACACTGGCTGCTATGAGTGTCACGCGAAAGACCCAGCACCGAGAGGTTGCCAGACTGGACCGGGTGCCGTTGCCGGTCGAGGCTGCCCGCTTCGGCGCGACCGGGTGGCAGATCACCCGGACCGGCGCCCGCGTCGTGACGAACCTGCGCGGCCGCGGCAACCTCTCGCAGAAGATCATCAAGCAGGTCCCGCAGACCTTCGCCGATCTCGGACCCACCTACGTCAAGTTCGGACAGATCATCGCGTCCAGTCCGGGCGCGTTCGGCGAATCGCTGTCCAAGGAGTTCCGCAGCCTGCTCGACCGGGTGCCGCCGGCCGATCCCGAGCAAGTCGCGAAGTTGCTGCGCGAGGAGCTCGGCGACGATCCGAAGAATCTCTACAAGAGCTTCGACGACAAACCGTTCGCCTCGGCGTCCATCGCGCAGGTGCACTACGCGACGCTGCACAGCGGTGAAGAGGTCGTCGTCAAGATCCAGCGTCCGGGTATCCGCCGCCGGGTGGCCGCCGATCTGCAGATCCTCAAGCGCGGCGCCCGTCTCGTCGAGCTCGCGAAGCTGGGTCAGCGGCTGAGCGCCCAGGACGTCGTCGCCGATTTCGCCGACAACCTCGCCGAGGAGCTGGACTTCCGGCTGGAGGCGCAGTCGATGGACGCGTGGGTGTCGCACATGCACGCCTCGCCGCTGGGCAAGAACATCCGGGTGCCGCAGGTGTACTGGGATCTGACCAGTGAGCGGGTCCTGACGATGGAGCGCGTGTCCGGCATCCGTATCGACGACGCCGCGGCCATCCGCAAGAAGGGCTTCGACGGCACCGAACTGGTCAAGGCGCTGTTGTTCAGCCTGTTCGAGGGCGGGCTGCGGCACGGGCTGTTCCACGGTGACCTGCACGCCGGCAACCTCTACATCGACGACGACGGCAAGATCGTGTTCTTCGACTTCGGCATCATGGGCCGCATCGACCCGCGCACCCGCTGGCTGCTGCGCGAACTGGTGTACGCGCTGCTGGTGAAGAAGGACCACGCCGCCGCGGGGAAGATCGTGGTGATGATGGGCGCGGTCGGCACGGTGAAGCCGGAGGCCGAGGCCGCCAAGGATCTGGAGAAGTTCGCCACGCCGCTGACCATGTCGACGCTGGGCGACATGAGCTACGCCGAGATCGGCAAGCAGCTCTCGGCGCTGGCCGACGCGTACGACGTGAAGCTGCCCCGCGAGCTGGTGCTCATCGGGAAGCAGTTCCTCTACGTCGAGCGTTATATGAAGTTGTTGGCGCCGAAGTGGCAGATGATGAGTGACCCGCAGCTGACCGGGTACTTCGCGAACTTCATGGTCGACATCAGTCGCGAGCACAAAGAACACGAAGACGAAGAGCTGGAGGTCTGAGTTGCAGGTCCGCGAAGGGAAGGCGCCGTCGGGCGACCTGGAGATCCACTACGAGGACATGGGCAACGTCGGCGATCCGGCTGTCCTCCTGATCATGGGCCTCGGCGCGCAGCTGACGTTCTGGCGTGACGACTTCTGCCGCAAGCTCGTCGACCAGGGATTGCGCGTCATCCGCTACGACAACCGCGACGTCGGTCTGTCGAGCCACCTCGACGGTCAGCGCACGAAGGGTTCGCAGGTCGGCAATATGATCCGCTCGGTGCTGGGGCTCAAGAGCCCGTCGGTGTACACCCTCGAGGACATGGCCGACGACGCCGCCGCGCTGCTCGACCACCTGGGCATCGACAAGGCGCACATCGTGGGCGGGTCGATGGGCGGGATGATCGCGCAGATCGTCGCGGCCCGGTATGCCGAGCGCACGAAGACCCTCGGGGTGATCTTCTCGTCGAACAATCAGGCGTTCCTGCCGCCGCCGGGGCCGCGTCAGCTGCTGGCCGTGATCACCGGTCCGTCGCCGAATTCGCCGAAAGAGGTGATCATCGAGAACTCGATCAAGGTCAGCAAGATCATCGGCAGCCCCGGGTACCCGTCGACCGACGAGACGCTGCGCGCCGATGCGCTGGCGTTCTACGAGCGGGCGTTCTATCCGCAGGGCATCGCCCGCCAGTTCAACGCGATCACCGGCAGCGGCAGCCTGCGGCACTACAACACGAAGACCACGGCACCGACGGTCGTCATCCACGGCAAGGCCGACAAGTTGATGCGGCCCTCCGGTGGGAAGGCGATCGCCAAGGCAATCCCGAACGCGCGGCTGGTGCTGTTCGACGGGATGGGTCACGAGTTGCCCGAGCCGCTGTGGGACGACGTCGTCGGCGAACTCAAGACCACGTTCGCAGAACGGCCCTGACCTGCACTAAAAATTTCGTAATTGGGCTGGTGGCACCTCATCGGTTAGCATCCCCAGTCGAGTGCAGGTGGGCCGATGTGGTAGTCGACCGATGGCGCTGACGCGGCCCTCACTCGCCAGGAAAGGCACCATCATGGCCCGATCGGGCAAACTGAAGCCACATTTCGAAGACGTGCAGGCCCACTACGACCTGTCCGACGACTTCTTCCGGCTCTTCCTCGACCCCAGCCAGATGTACAGCTGCGCCTACTTCGAGCGCGACGACATGACGCTCGAGGAGGCTCAGCGGGCGAAGGTCGACCTTGCGCTCGGCAAGCTGGGCCTGCAGCCCGGTATGACGCTGCTCGACATCGGCTGCGGGTGGGGTTACACCATGATGCGGGCGATCGAGAAGTACGACGTCAACGTCATCGGCCTCACGCTGAGCAAGAACCAGCACGCGCACGTGGAGAAGGTGTTCGCCGAGTCGGACAGCCCGCGCAGCAAGAAGGTTCTGCTGCAGGGCTGGGAGGACTTCGATCAGCCCGTCGACCGGATCGTGTCGATCGGTGCGTTCGAGCACTTCGGACGCGACCGCTGGGACGACTTCTTCCCGATGGCGTACCGGGTGCTGCCGGACGACGGGGTGATGCTGCTGCACACCATCACGGCGCTGACGATTCCGCAGATGATCGAGCGAGGCATCCCGCTGACGTTCTCGGTCGCGCGGTTCATCAAGTTCATCCTCACCGAGATCTTCCCCGGCGGTTACCTGCCGACGATCGAGCTGGTGGGCGAGCACGCGGCGAAGGCCGGCTTCACGCTGACGCGGCAGCAGTCGCTGCAGCCGCACTATGCCAAGACGCTGGACCACTGGGCGGCGGCGCTGGAGGCGCACAAGGACGAGGCCATCGCGGTGCAGTCCCAAGAGGTCTACGACCGCTATATGCACTACCTGACCGGATGCGCGGACTCGTTCCGGAAGGGCTACACCGACGTGAATCAGTTCACGCTGGTGAAGTAGCTGGGCCCGCACAGCAAAGACCTGAAATGTCGCGGTCGTCAAACTGATGACGACCGGGGTGGCCGACACGTCCAATGGGGGGCGGG
>JBNMQY010000049.1:0-33681 GCA_050205415.1 Mycolicibacterium litorale | reverse complement strand
GGGGTGGGCTCGGGAGCCGGTTGCGGTTCTTCGGCCATGCCGTCACCGTACTCGCGGATGTCAGCGCGGTTTGGCCAACGGGAACGGTAGCGTCTCGCGAATGCTGCGTCCCGTGATCAGCATGACGACGCGGTCGACGCCCATGCCCAACCCGCCGGTGGGCGGCATGGCGTATTCCATCGCCTGCAGGAAGTCCTCGTCGAGTTCCATCGCCTCCGGATCGCCGCCCGCGGCCAGCAGCGACTGCTCCTGCAGTCGGCGGCGCTGCTCCACCGGATCGGTGAGTTCGCTGTAGGCGGTGCCGAGTTCGACACCCCAGGCGACGAGGTCCCATCGCTCGGCCACCCCGGGGATGCTGCGGTGCGGGCGGGTGAGGGGGGACACCGAGGTCGGAAAGTCCTTGTAGAACGTCGGTTTCTCGGTGCGGTCCTCGACCAGGTGCTCGTACATCTCCAGGACGACGGCGCCCTCGTCCCAGTGGGTGAGGTAGGGGATGCCCGCGGCGTCGGCGAGCTTGCGCAGCATCGGCAGCTCGGTGGTGGCGTCGATGTGCTCGCCGAGCGCCTCGGACACCGCGTCGTGGACGGTCTTGACCGTCCACGGGCCGGAGATGTCGACGGGTTCGAGCACGCCGTCGTCGCGCGGGCGCAGGAACACGTGCTCGCCGTTGGCGGCCATCGCGGCGTTCTGGATGAGTTCGCGGCACCCGTCGATCCACACGTGGTAGTCGGCGTGCGCCTGGTACGCCTCCAACAGCGTGAACTCCGGGTTGTGGGAGAAGTCGACGCCCTCGTTGCGGAACGCGCGTCCGAGTTCGAAGACCCGCTCCACACCGCCCACGCAGAGGCGTTTGAGGTACAGCTCGGGTGCGATGCGCAGGTACAGGTCGAGGTCGTAGGCGTTGATGTGGGTCAGGAACGGCCGGGCGTTGGCGCCGCCGTGGATCTGCTGCAGGATCGGCGTCTCGACCTCGAGGAAACCCTTGTGGTACAGCGTTTCCCGGATCGCGTGGAGGACGCCGCTGCGGGCCCGGATGAGATCGCGCGCCTCGGTGTTGACCGCCAGGTCGACGTAGCGCGCCCGGACCCGGGCTTCCTGATCGGTGAGTCCCTTCCACTTGTCCGGCAGCGGGCGCAGGCATTTCCCGGTGAGCCGCCAGTGCCGCACCAGCAGCGAGCGGGTGCCGTTCTTGCTGTACCCCATGGTCCCGGTCGCCTCGATGAGGTCACCGAGGTCGATGGCCGCGGTGAAGTCGGCCGTGCTGCCCTGCTCGAGAGTCGAGTTGTCCAGCAGCAGTTGGACTTCCCCCGACCAGTCGCGCAACTGGGCGAACAGCACGCCGCCGTAGTCGCGCACCCGCAGCACCCGGCCGGCGACGCTGAGCTCGACGTCGTCGGGGGAGTCGACCGCCGCGGCGGCGGTGTGGCTGGGCGCCTGGCCGACCGGGTACGCGTCGATCCCGCTGTCCTGCAGGGACTTCAGCTTCGCCATCCGGACGCGTACCTGCTCCGGCAGCCGGGCCGGTTCGGCGTCGTCGTCGGTGCGCAGTCCCGACATGTCGGGGGCGCTGCCGTCATGGTGCAGCACACCGCTTGCCACGAGGTCCTGCGGTGCCGAGATGTGGTGGCCGGTGTGCTGTTTGTTGCGCCGGGAGAACGGCAGGACGAGGAATCCCTCGGCGATGACCGACGCCACCCCGACGCGGGGTACGAGGCGCGCGTCTTCGTAGCAGGCGTACCGCGGAACCCACTGCGGCTGGTACTTCATGTTCGACCGGTACAGCGTCTCGAGCTGCCACCACCGCGAGAAGAAGACCAGCAGCCAGCGCCACAGCCGCGCGACCGGGCCCGCACCGAGCTGGGCGCCCTGCTCGAACGCGGAGCGGAACATCGCGAAGTTCAGCGAGATGCGGGTGATGCCGATGTCCTCGGCCTGCAGGCACAGCTCGCTGACCATCAGCTCGATGGTCCCGTTGGGTGACCGGGGGGAGCGCCGCATCAGGTCGAGTGAGGCGCCGTTGCTGCCCCAGGGGACCAGCGAGAGCATCGCGACGACCTGCTGACCCTGCACGGCCTCCACGAGCAGGCAGTCACTGTCGGCCGGATCGCCGAGGCGACCCAGCGCCATCGAGAAACCGCGTTCGGTCTCGGTGTCGCGCCACGCGTCGGCGTGGGCGATCACCTCGGCCATCTCGTCCGCCGAGAGCTCGCGGTGCCGGCGGATCCGCACGGTCACACCGGCGCGGCGGGCCCGCGTGACGGCCTGGCGCACCGCGCGCATGTCGGGGCCGGAGAGCCGGAAGCTGTCCGGATGCAGGATGGCCTCGTCGCCGAGCTGGATCGCGTTGAGCCCGGCCGCGCGGAACGCCTCCGCACCGCTGACGCTGGCGCCCATGACGCCGGGGGCCCAGCCGTACGTCTCGCACAGCGCCAGCCAGGCGTCGATCGCCTGCGGCCACGCCTTCGGGTCGCCGACGGGGTCGCCGCTGGCCAGACACACGCCGACTTCGACCCGGTAGGTGATCGCGGCGCGCCCGTTGGGCGCGAACACCACGGATTTGTCGCGGCGGGTGGCGAAGTACCCCAGCGAGTCGTTCTTGCCGTACAGCTCCAGCAGGCCGCGGATGGCCGACTCGTCCTCGCCCGTGAGGGCGTTCTCCGAGCGCTGCGACTGGAACAGCACGATCGCCGCGGCCATCAGCGCGAGCGCACCGAACAGCCCGAGCATCGCGTTGATGACGACGTGCGGGTGCTGGCCGTCGAAGGCCTCGGAGTCGACGCCGGCGAACGCGAAGACCCGGTTGGCGGCGTAGGCCAGCCGGTAGTCGCGTTCGAGGCTGCCGGGGAACAACTCCAGCAGCCCCCAGCCGACGAGCACGCCCAGCGCCATGCCCGCGGCGAGCACGCCGGCCGCCTTGAACAGCGCGCCGCGGCGCACCCGGGCCCAGAACAGCGGGCGGGCCAGCAGCAGGAACGCGATCGCGGCGACGTGGAAGACCAGGCCGATGACCTCGCCGATCTCCTGCACCACCGATTCGTCACCGGTCAGCAGGTCGACGACGTTCACCCCTGCGGCGGCCACCATGTAGACCAGCAGCACCCACCAGGCGATCCGTTTGCGGGCGGCGAGCGCGCCGGCAAGGAGCGCGAGGACGAACGCCCACGCGAAGCTGGTGTCGGGGAAGTTGAAGATGTAGTCGTTGACGAATTCGCGCGGCACTCGGATGGCCCACCGGACCAGCGGCGAAACGCTCGCGATCAGCGACAGCGTGGCGATCACGCCGACGGTCCACCCGGCGGCCGCGGGCACCCAGGAGTAGCGGGATGCGGCGCGTGCCCTCGGTGGGCTGGTCAGGGTCATAGGCGGGGAGAGTATTCGCTCAGGACGCCGAATGGGGGGAGCGCACGCGCGCCGTCGTCACCAGACCGGTCCGGTGTACTTCTCGCCGGGACCCTTACCGGGTTCGTCGGGGTGGGCGCTGGCTTCGCGGAACGCCAACTGCAGGGTCTTGAGGCCGTCGCGCACCGGTCCGGCGTGCGGACCCAGATACTCGGCCGAGGCGGCCACCAGCCCGGCCAGCGCGGTGATCAGCCGACGGGCTTCGTCGAGGTCGCGGCTCGGGCTGTCCTCGGGATCGGTGTCGGAGAGGCCCAGTTTCTCGGCGGCCGCGCTCATCAGCATCACCGCCGAACGGGTGATCACCTCGACGGCGGGAATATCCGCCAGCTGACGAATGTCTTGGTCATCGGTCATGCCTGCTAGACTGGCATGCGCGACCGTCCTGGCTGACGCCAGGACAGCAAGTGGAGTCCCACTCCCACCGCTGACCTCCTCGGTACAGCGGTCCGGTCACCGGCATCGAGTATGCCGGTTCTGTGCGTGAGCGCAGGCGGTGAATTCCGTGATCGGTCGGTAATGGGCCCTGCGAATGCAGGGCCTTCCTGCTCTGGTGGGCAGGTGCGGATGGGCCAGTGGACTCCCGGGAGAACACAACATAGGAGGCCCCATCAGCACTGAGACCCGCGTCAACGAGCGCATCCGCGTACCTGAAGTCCGGCTCATCGGACCGGGCGGCGAACAGGTAGGCATCGTGCGCATCGAAGATGCACTCCGCGTCGCCGCGGATGCCGATCTCGACCTTGTCGAAGTTGCACCGGACGCCAAGCCGCCGGTCTGCAAGATCATGGACTACGGCAAGTTCAAGTACGAGACGGCACAGAAGGCACGCGAGTCTCGCAAGAACCAGCAGCAGACCGTCGTCAAGGAACAGAAGCTCCGTCCCAAGATCGACCCGCACGATTACGAGACCAAGAAGGGTCACGTCATCCGCTTCCTCGAGGCCGGGTCCAAGGTCAAGGTGACGATCATGTTCCGCGGACGTGAGCAGTCGCGGCCCGAACTGGGCTTCCGGCTCCTGCAGCGCCTGGGCGCCGACGTCGCCGAGTACGGCTTCGTCGAGACGTCCGCGAAGCAGGACGGACGCAACATGACGATGGTGCTGGCCCCGCATCGCGGCGCGAAGACCCGCGCCAAAGCGGCGGAGCAAGCCGAACGTCCCCGTGAGTCCCCGGACGTCACGTAGTACTGCCCGACACTGAACAGAATCAAGAGGACACCCATGCCCAAGGCCAAGACCCACAGCGGCGCGTCCAAGCGCTTCCGGCGCACCGGCACCGGAAAGATCGTGCGCCAGAAGGCCAATCGGCGCCACCTGCTCGAGCACAAGCCCACGAAGCGCACCCGCCGCCTCGCCGGCCGCACCGAGGTGTCGGCCAACGACACCCGGCGCATCAACAAGCTGCTCAACGGCTGAGCGACGAACCCGACCTTTCCAGTCCGCAGAAGAATAGGAACTACCCATGGCACGCGTTAAGCGCGCAGTCAACGCCCAGAAGAAGCGCCGCAGTGTTCTGAAGGCCTCGAAGGGCTACCGCGGTCAGCGGTCCCGTCTGTACCGCAAGGCCAAAGAGCAGCAGCTGCACTCACTCACCTACGCCTACCGCGACCGGCGGGCGCGCAAGGGTGAGTTCCGCAAGCTGTGGATCTCGCGGATCAACGCCGCGGCCCGCGCCAACGACATCACCTACAACCGGCTGATCCAGGGGCTCAAGGCCGCCGGCGTCGAGGTCGATCGCAAGAACCTCGCCGAGATCGCCGTCAGCGATGCCGCCGCGTTCACCGCTCTGGTGGAGGTGGCCAAGGCCGCGCTGCCCGCCGATGTCAACGCGCCGTCCGGAGAGGCCGCCTGAGCCTGCTCAGCGAGCGCTCCACCCGCGTGGTGGCAGCGGTCAAACTCCACCGACACGTCGGTCGTCGCCGCGCCGCACGCTTCCTCGCCGAGGGTCCCAACCTCGTCGAGGCGGCGTTGCGGCGCGGTGTCGTTTCCGAGGTGTTCGCGACCGAGGCCGCCGCGCAGCGGTTCTCGTCGCTGCTCGACGGTGTCGATGTGCACCTGGTCACCGAACGGGCCGCGAAAGCCTTGTCGGACACGGTGACTCCGGTCGGGCTCGTCGCGGTCTGTGAGACGCCGGCGGTGTCGCTGGAGCAGGTGCTGGACGCGTCACCGCGACTGGTGGCGGTCGCGGTCGAGACGTCGGAGCCCGGCAATGCCGGCACCCTGATCCGGCTGGCCGACGCCATGGGCGCGGACGCGGTGATCCTGGCCGGCAACAGCGTCGACCCCTACAACGGGAAGTGTCTGCGCGCCTCCGCGGGCAGCATCTTCGGCATCCCCGTCGTCGAAGCCCCCGACACCGCCGGTCTGATCGCCGCACTGCACGGCGCCGGCCTGACGGTGCTGGCCACCACCCTCGACGGCGAGGTGAGCCTCGACGACGCGGAGCTGGCCGCACCGACGGCGTGGCTGTTCGGTCCGGAGGCCCATGGCCTGGCACCCGAGACCGCCGCGCTCGCCGACGCCAGGGTGACCATCCCGATGGCGGGAAGTGCGGAGAGCCTCAACGTCGCCGCGGCCGCGGCGATCTGTCTGTATCAGAGCGCCCGCGCGCAGCGTTCGAGCTGACCTTCTCCCGGCGAGCAGACGCGGAGACCCCCTTTTTCACCGGAATGTGGGGGTCTCCGCGTCTGCTCGGCGTCAGCGCAGCAGGCCCTTCGCCACGTGGGTGATCTGGACCTCGTTGCTGCCGGCGTAGATCATCAGCGACTTGGCGTCGCGGGCCAGCTGCTCGACGCGGTACTCGGTCATGTAGCCGTTGCCGCCGAACAGCTGCACCGCATCCATCGCCACGTCGGTCGCCGCCTGCGAGCAGTACCACTTGATCGCCGACGCCTCCGCGAGTGAGATCGGCGTCCCGGTCTGCGAGGTCTCGATCACCCGGAACAGCATGTTGCGCACGTTCATCCGGGCCACTTCCATGTTGGCCAGTTTGAGCTGGATGAGCTGGAACTGCCCGATCTCCTTGCCCCAGAGGGTGCGGGACTTCGCGTAGTCGACGCTGAGCCGCAGACACTCCTCGATCACGCCGAACGCCATGGCCGCGACGCCGATGCGCTCCGCGGAGAAGCTCGACCGCGCGCTGTCCCGGCCGTCACCGGCTTCGTTGTCCTCGGTCTCGCCGAGCAGCCGATCGCGGCCCAGTCGCACGTTGTTGAAGAACAACTCACCGGTGCGCGACGAGTGGATGCCCATCTTGCGGAACGGCTTCGACTGGACGAAACCCTCCATCCCGCGGTCGAGTACGAACGTCAGCACCTTGCGGTCCCGCTTGTCGGCGCCATCGCCCTCGTCCAGTTTGGCGTAGACGACGACCACGTCGGCGTCCGGACCGTTGGTGATGAACGTCTTCTGGCCGTTGAGGATGTAGTCGTCGCCGTCACGGACGACGTAGGACTTCATCCCGCCGAACGCATCGGAGCCCGAATCCGGTTCGGTGATCGCCCAGGCGCCCACCTTCTCGTAGGTCACCAGACCGGGCAGCCAGCGCTCCTGCTGGGCGAGGGTTCCGCGGCCCATGATCGTCGGCACGGTCAGCCCGAGGCTGACGCCCATACCGGTGACCACACCCATGCACACCCGGCACAGTTCGCTGATCACGACGAAGCCCATGCCGCCCTGCTCGCCGCCGAACATCCCGCCGCCGCCACCGGCCTTGGAGTCACCGCCCTCGCGCAGCCGCGTCAGCCGCTTCTCCAGCGACTCCTTGGCCATCGCGTCGATACCGAAGGTGCTGAACAGCTTTCGGATGATGGGGTAGGGCTCCATGTCGCCGCTCTCCAGAGCGTCGACATGCGGACGTATTTCCTTGTCGACGAACTCCCGGACGGCGTCGCGCACGGCAAGATCGACATCAGACCACTCGAGCATGCCCTTCAGGCTGCCTTATCCCGTCCCCGGGCCGGACGCAGGCCCGCCAAAGAGAACGTCGTGTGGACCAGCGACCCCGCCTTGTCGAGCAGCGTCTTGCGGCGCGGGACGTAGTGCATCGGCAGTCCGCGGCGGTCGGCGGGCGGGCCCATGAACGCGGGCGCCTCGGCCAGCGGTGCGTCCGCGGGCAGTTTGCCTTGGGCGCGCCGGTAGGCGGCGAGTGCGCGCGGGTGCAGGCGGATCTCGTCGGGGACGGCGACGAAGGCGAGTTCGACGAGTTTGCCGAACAGGCGCAGCAGCACCTCGTCGCCGGGTGTCCACCGCATCCCGGCGCGTTCGCGTACCACGGGGTCGAACAGGCCGGCGGCAATCCACCGCTGAGCGCCCAACATCGGTCTGAACATCTGGTCCCACACCGGTGTCGGCATCAGCACGAACCGCGGTTTGGGGATGCGGATCGAGAAGATGTCGAGCGTCGCCTGGTTGATCTCGAGTTCCTCGCGGCACTTGCGGTCCCAGTACTCGACGAACTCCTCCCACGACTTCGGGACGGGCCGCATGCTCATCCCGTACATGCGGTACCACTGCACGTGCTCGTCGAACAGCTGGCGCTTCTCGGCCTCGGTGAGACCGCCGCAGAAGTACTCCGCCGTCTTGATGATCAGCATGAAGAACGTGGCGTGCGCCCAGTAGAACGTCTCGGGGTTCAGCGCGTGGTAGCGCCGGCCGGCGTGATCGGTGCCCTTGATCGTGGTGTGGAAACTCTTGATCTGCTCACCGGTCTGCGCGGCGCGGTCGCCGTCGTAGACGACGCCCATGATCGGATACACCGACCGCGCGACCCGCTGCAGTGGCTCGCGCAGCAGGATCGAATGGTCCTCCACCCCGGCGCCGAGTTCGGGGTACATGTTCTGGATCGCACCGATCCAGACGCCGAGCATGCCGGTCCGCAGATCCCCGAAGTACTTCCAGGTGAGCGAATCCGGGCCCAGGGGATAGGGTTTCGGGGCTGTCGTCTCCGTGGTCATCGGGTCCTCGCTGAATCGATGCGCACTGTGATCCTCACCATAGTGATGACAACAGGTGTTGTCTATGAAGCGCGGCCGTGCCCACGGTGCTGTTATGCCGGGGTGACGTGAACGCATGCCCGCCGTGACCGGTCACGCCACCGGGCGCTCGTTGGCCCCGTCTGCGGCCGCCCCCTACGCTGGCGACGTGGAGGTCGAGTCGTTCGGCGAACGATCCGGCGGTGCCGAGGATCCGGAGCGGGCACCGTCACGCGGGTCGGCAGGGCCCCTCGGGTGGTTCTACAGCGCCAACCACAGCCCCGCAGTGGTGGAGTTCCTGCGCCGGGCCCGACGAGCCCTACCCGGCGATCCCGACTTCGGCGACCCGCTGTCCGCCGACGGTGTGGGCGGGCCCCGGGCCGCCGCGCGGGTGGCCGACCGGCTCCTGGACCGCGAGGCGGTGTCGAGGGAGGTCAGTCTCGGCGCCCTCCAGGTGTGGCAGGCGCTCACCGAACGGGTGGCGGGCAAACCGGCCAACCCCGAGGTGACGCTGGTGTTCAGTGATCTGGTCGGATTCTCGTCGTGGTCGCTGAGCGCCGGTGACGACGCCACCCTGCGGTTGCTGCGCCGGGTGGCGCAGGTGTTCGAGCCGCCGCTGCTGGAAGCCGGCGGCCGCATCGTCAAACGCATGGGCGACGGCACCATGGTGGTGTTCGCCGATGCCGGGACGGCGGTACGCGCGGTGCTCACCGCGATGAGCGCGGTCCGCGCCGTCGACGTCGACGGGTACACCCCGCGGATGCGCGTGGGTGTGCACACCGGCCGCCCCCAGCGGATCGGCTCGGACTGGCTCGGGGTCGACGTCAACATCGCCGCCCGCGTGATGGAGCGGGCGACCCGCGGCGGCCTGGTGGTCTCGCAGACGACGCTCGACGGCATTTCCGCCGACGAGTTCGAGGCGCTGGACGTCACGGTCAAACGGCAACGCCGGCAGATGTTCAGCCTCAAACCCGACGGGGTGCCCCCGGATCTGGCCATGTACCGCCTGCGCAGGCGCAGGCCACCGGACGGCGACACGGCCGACGACACGGCTGACGACTCGGCCGACGACGACTCGTAGCGGGAAACGCCCGCGAGGGCCGGTGACGCGATCACCTATGATCGCCGGGTGGCTGAGCAGCCCGGAGTGGCCGGAAACCTGACTGAAGAGGCGTTGACCGATGCGGTCGACGCGGCCCGTCGTGCCTTCGGTCAGGCCGCCGATCTCGACGCGCTGGCGCGCGCGAAGACCGAACACCTCGGGGACCGGTCGCCGATCGCGGTGGCGCGGCAGTCGCTGGGCAGCCTGCCGAAATCGGAACGCGCCGACGCGGGCAAGCGTGTCAACGTGGCCCGCTCGGACGCCCAGAGCAGCTACGACGAACGCCTCGCCGAACTGCGCGCCGAACGCGATGCGGCGGTGCTGGTCGCCGAACGCATCGACGTCACGCTGCCGTCGACGCGCCAACCGGTCGGCGCCCGCCATCCGATCACGATCCTGGCCGAGAACGTCGCCGACACCTTCGTCGCGATGGGCTGGGAACTGGCCGAGGGGCCCGAGGTCGAGACAGAACAGTTCAACTTCGACGCACTGAACTTCCCGCCGGACCACCCGGCCCGCAGCGAACAGGACACGTTCCACGTCGCGCCCGAGGGGTCCCGTCAGGTGCTGCGTACGCACACCTCGCCGGTCCAGATCCGCGCGCTGCTGGAGCGCGACCTGCCGGTGTACATCATCTCGATCGGCCGGACGTTCCGCACCGACGAGCTCGACGCCACCCACACGCCGGTGTTCCACCAGGTCGAGGGGCTCGCCGTCGACCGGGGGCTCACGATGGCACACCTGCGCGGCACCCTGGACGCGTTCGCGCGGGCGCAGTTCGGCCCGCAGGGCGGCACCCGGTTCCGCCCGCACTTCTTCCCGTTCACCGAACCCTCGGCGGAGGTCGACGTGTGGTTCCCCGGCAAGAAGGGCGGCCCCGGCTGGGTGGAATGGGGCGGCTGCGGCATGGTCAACCCGAATGTGTTGCGCGCCTGCGGGATCGACCCCGACGTGTATTCCGGCTTCGCATTCGGTATGGGTTTGGAGCGAACATTGCAGTTCCGCAACGGGATTCCCGATATGCGTGACATGGTCGAGGGTGACGTGCGGTTCTCCCTGCCGTTCGGAGTGGGCGCCTGATGCGGTTGCCGTACAGCTGGCTGCGTGAGGTGGTGCAGGCCGGTGCCCCGGGCTGGGATGTTCCTGCCGACGAACTCGAACAGGCGCTCATCCGCATCGGCCACGAGGTCGAGGAGGTCCTGCCCGTCGGCCCGGTGACGGGGCCGCTGACCGTCGGCCGCGTCGCCGAGATCGAGGAACTCACCGATTTCAAGAAGCCGATCCGCGCCGTCAAGGTCGACGTCGGTGAACCCGAGCTGCGTGACATCGTCTGCGGCGCAACGAACTTCGCGGTGGGCGACCTGGTGGTGGTGGCGCTGCCCGGAACCACGCTGCCCGGCGACTTCACGATCGCCAAGCGCAAGACCTACGGCCGGACGTCCGACGGGATGATCTGCTCGACCGCCGAACTGAACCTCGGCGCCGACCACTCCGGCATCCTCGTGCTGCCGCCCGGGACCGCGGCGCCGGGTACGCCCGCGGCCGACGTGCTCGGCCTCGACGACGTGGTGTTCAACCTGGCGATCACGCCGGACCGCGGTTACTGCCTGTCGGTGCGTGGCATGGCCCGCGAGATCGCCTGCGCCTACGACCTGGACTACGTGGATCCCGCGGACGTGCCGGCTCTGCCCGTCGAGGGTGAGGCGCTGCCGGTCACCGTCGAACCGGGCACCGGGGTGCTGCGGTTCGGCTTGCGGCCCGTCACCGGCATCGATCCGACCGCGGTGTCGCCGTGGTGGCTGCAGCGCCGGCTGCTGCTGTCCGGCATCCGCGCGATCTCGCCCGCGGTCGACGTCACCAACTACGTGATGCTCGAGATCGGCCACCCGATGCACGCCCACGACAGCAGCCTGATCACCGGCGGCTTCCGGGTGCGTTTCGCCGAGCCGGGGGAGACGGTGGTCACGCTCGACGACGTCGAACGCCGGCTCGATCCCGCCGACGTGCTGATCGTCGACGACGCGGCGACCGCCGCGATCGGCGGCGTCATGGGCGCGGGCACCACCGAGGTCCGCGACACCACCACCGACGTGCTGCTCGAGGCAGCGGTGTGGGATCCGGCGGCGGTGTCGCGGACACAGCGCCGGCTGCATCTGGCCAGCGAGGCCGGCCGACGTTACGAGCGCACGGTCGACCCGGCGATCTCGGTCGCCGCACTCGACCGATGCGCGTCGCTGCTCGCCGACATCGCCGGCGGCACCGTTGGATCCGGGCTGACGGACTGGCGTGGCGAGCCGCCGCGCGACGACTGGTCACCCGAACCGGTCTCGATGGCGCTGGACCGGCCCGACCGGACGGCCGGTGTCGACTACGCGCCGGGCACCACCGAGAAGCGGCTCACCCAGATCGGCGCCGTGGTGACCGTCGACGGCGACCGGCTGACCGCCGTGCCGCCGAGTTGGCGTCCCGACATCAAGCAGCCCGCCGACCTGGTCGAGGAAGTGCTGCGCCTGGAAGGCCTCGAACAGATCCCGTCGGTGCTGCCCGCGGCCCCCGCCGGTCGCGGGCTGACCGCCACGCAGAAGCGCCGCCGGGCCATCGGCAAATCGCTGGCGCTCAGCGGTTACGTCGAGATCCTGCCGACCCCGTTCCTGCCGGCAGGCGTGTTCGACGTGTGGGGCCTGCCCGCCGACGATCCGCGCCGGGCCACCACCCAGGTGCTCAACCCGCTGGAGGCCGACCGGCCGCATCTGGCCACGACGTTGCTGCCCGGCCTGCTGGAAGCGCTGGCGCGCAACGTCTCCCGTGGTGCCGCCGATCTGGCGTTGTTCGCCGTCGCGCAGGTGGTCGAGCCGACCGATCAGACCCGCGCCGTCGAGCGGATCCCCAACGACCGCAGGCCTACCGACGCGGAGATCGCCGGCCTGGACGCTTCGCTGCCGCGCCAGCCGCAGCATGTGGGTGCGGTGCTGTGCGGTCTGCGCGAGCCCGCCGGGCCGTGGGGCCGGGGCCGTCCGGTGGAGGCGGCCGATGCGTTCGAGATGGTGCGCATCGTCGGCCGCGCCGCGGGTGTCGAGTTCACGTTCCGCGCCGCCCAACAGCTGCCCTGGCATCCGGGTCGGTGCGCCGAGGTGCTCCTCGGGGAGACGGTCGTCGGGTATGCCGGTCAGCTGCACCCGGCGGTCGTCGAACGGGCCGGCCTGCCGAAGGGCACCTGTGCGGTCGAACTCGACCTCGACGCGGTGCCGGTCACCGAACTGCTGCCCGCACCCCGGGTCTCGCCGTTCCCCGCCGTCTTCCAGGACATCAGCCTGATCGTGGACGACGAGGTCGCAGCGCAGAGCGTGGTCGACGCGGTGCGTTCCGGCGCCGGCGAGCTGCTCGAGGACGTGCGGTTGTTCGACGTCTACACCGGTCCGCAGATCGGGGAGGGCCGCAAATCGCTGGCGCTCGCGCTGCGGTTCCGGGCCGCCGACCGGACCCTGACCGAGGACGAGGCGAGCGCCGCCCGTGATGCGGCGGTGCAGGCGGCGGCGGAGCGGGTCGGCGCAGAACAGCGCCGCTGAGTCAGTCGGGCGGCGGGTCGAAGTTCGCGGCGGCGGCCATCGCGCGGTGGCGTGCCAGGTACTGCGCCGCCCCGTCGGTATCGCCCCTGGCGTCCGCGACGAGTGCCCGCAACCTCAGCAGCGGCAACTCGTGCAGGACGAAGCCCGGGTCGGTGGGTATCGCCGCGAGGCGATCGACGGCAGTCGCCGCTTCCTCCCGGTCGCCCTCACCGGAGCGGTTCAGCAGCGCCACGACCAGAGCCGTGGTGGCGAAACCCATCGACAGCACTTCGCCGACCCTCGTCATGGCGGCGATGGCCGCTCGCGCCAACTCGATGGCGCCGTCAAGGTCTCCCCGCAGCGCTTTGCACCGCGCCAGCGCGGGATCGATCAGAGAGACCGCGTTCATCGTGAATCCACGACCGCGTGCGGTGTCTCGGGCCGCCATGAGCAGGTCGACCCCGTCCCGCCCCTGACCGTCGCCGTGTGCAAGGACCAGACCGCGGGCGATCTGCGCCAGCGTCAGCGTGTGGTGGTCGCCTGCCTGCTCGGCGATGCGCAGCGCGTCGGCGGTCTCGTCCAGGGCGGTTTGGTCTACTCGTCTGGCGCCCAGAGGAATCGAGAGGATGTACTTGTACATGATCGCGCTCACCCGGCTGGTCGGGTCGAGGTCGTACGCCATGGCGATGGCCGTGTCGGCGTCGGCGCGCCACCCGGCGATCCCCAGGCACAGCCGGTAGAGCCCGCGCATCCTGGTCGCGCCTGCCAGCGGTGACCCGAACAGGATGGCGCCCCTGGCGAGATCACCCCCGGCCAGGTCGATCACGTTCTGGGCCAGGCTGAGCGCATCGCGGACGGCGCCGATCTCCGATTTGGCGTAGGTGACGGCAAGCAGCAGCCCGCAGGTGAGTTCCGGGTCCCGCAACGTCTCCAGGAGCGTCATCAGCTCCGCACTGAGGTCGGCTGATTCGCGGTGCCGGTGCTGGCCGGTCAGCGCCAGGACCATGCCCGCGACGCCGATGGCCAGCGACCGCCGATCGCCTGTTTCCTCGCACAGCCGCCGGAGCTGAGCGAAACCGGCGGTGTCCAGCTCTCCACCGATCTTCCACACCTCGGAGCACAAGCGAGTCAGGGTCGCGATCTGCAACGCGGCCCGGTCCGGCTCGTGTGGCGGAAGGCTCGCGGCGACCTCGCGTGCGCGCTGCCAGCTGAGCCACGCCGCCGCCCGGTCGCGGTGTACCAGCCATGCGCCCGCGCGGGTGTGCCAGTCGAGCGCACCGCGCAGGTCACCGGCGGCCTCGAGGTGGCCGGCGATCAGTGCGGCGTTCTTCTCGGCCGGCTGGGGTTCGTCGCGCTGGATGGCGGCGGCCACCCGATGGTGCATGCGCGCCCGCGCCGTCCTCAGCTGGGCCTCGTAGGCCACGGTCCGGATCAGTGGGTGCCGGAAGACATATTCGGGTGTGGTGCCGGGGGCACGGTCGATGAGTTCGGCCGCGCACAGTTCGGTCAGGGCGTCGGCCGACTCCTTGGCGTCATCGAGCACGGCGTCGAGCACGTCGGCGCCGAATCTCATCCCCATGACGGCGCCGGCGTAGAGCGCGCTTTTCGCCGGTCCGTCGAGCCGGTCGATACGCGCGGCGATCGCAGTCTGCAGCGTGGGCGGAACGGCCAGGGCGGCGTGCTCGTCACGGCACCGGTAGTCGCCTCGGGCGCCGTCGAGAACGCCGCGCTCGACGAGGTCACGGACGATCTCGCCCGCGAAGAACGGATTGCCTGCGGCCGTCTGGACGACCTCCTCGGCCAGGACACGCACCGAAGGGTCGGTGCCCAGGAGTTCGGTGGCCAGCGCGAACATGTCCGACGACGGCAACGGGCTCAGTGCGATGGCGCGGGCGGCGGAACTGCGGGCGAGCGCGCCGCGATACTCGGGCCGATGACTGATCAGCACCAGAGAGCGCGTCCCCGGTATCGCGTCGAGGAGCTCGGCGAGCAGGGACTCACTGGCCTCGTCGATCCAGTGTGCGTCTTCGATGACGAAGACGGCGGGTGCCTTGCGCGTGACCAGGGCGAACCTCAGCAGCGCGGTGAGTCGCCGGTGCCGCGCCTCGGGGGAGACGGCAGGTGCGGCGACAGCCGGATCGGCGATCCCGAGGATGTCGTGGAGGAAGGCGAGATCCTCGCGGTCGGCGCCGGGAAGCGCCGAGTCGACCAGAGCCCGAGCCTCGTCGGGTACGCGGCCGTCGGTGCCGAACACCGCCCGCTGCAACCGTGCGACGACGCGGAAGGGCACCGCCATGGTGTGCGATTCGCAGAACGTCGTGAAGGTCTCGATCGAGCGGGCCCCGGCCATGCGCACCGTCTCGGCGACCATCCGTGTCTTGCCGATGCCCGGCGGCCCGATGAGGGTGACGACCCCTCCGCGGCCCGCCGACGCCCGGTCCAGTGCCGCGGCGATCGCGGCCAGATGATCATCGCGGCCGACGAGGCTGGGCTCGAAGCGGTCACGGGTGGCGGGCTGGTCAGTCCGTACGGCCAGCAGGCGGCGCACCGTCACCGGAGTGCCGGTTCCCTTGATGCGCACCGACTCTGGATCGCTCAGAACGGCGTGGTGCTCCACCAGGCGTGCCGTTGCCGCGCTGAGCGTCACGCCGCCGGCAGGTGAGGCGGATTCCATGCGCTGCGCGAGGCCGACCTGTTCACCGATGGTGGTGAACGGTCCTGATTCGGACCCGACTGCACCGACCACGACCCGGCCCGAGTTCAGCCCGACGCGTAAGCGCACGCTGACGCCGTCGCGCCCCGACACCTCGGCGTCCAGCGAGCGAGCCTCGTCCTGGATGCGCAACGCTGCCAGGCACGCGCGCAGCGCATGGTCCTCGAGTGCGTACGGCATCCCGAACACCGCCATCAGACCGTCGCCCGTGAATTGGCTGACGACACCGCCGTGGTCGTGGACGACATCAGTGCAGCGCAGGACGAGGTCGGACATGATCTCACGTAACCGCTCCGCGCCGAGTTCCCTGGCGATGTCCATGGATCGGACGACGTCGGCGAACAACACCGTGACGTGCTTGTATTCGGCGGTATCGAGGGTGGGGGTGATGCGGCAGCCGCATCCGTCACAGAAGCGGGCACCTTCGCGCAGCAGCAGACCGCACTGCTGGCATGATCGTGCTCGCATCGGGCCCTCCGCCGGGCGGTCTGTAGTGGATCGAGACCGGCCGACGACCCAATGGTGGTTCTTTTCGTCCGTGAACAGACGCAGAATCGCCCTATCCGGTGCGCGAGGAGGCGATTCCCCGTCTGCTCGCGGGGATCAAGTAAATGAGTTTGCAATTGACTGCATAAAAATGCAGAATTCATCCATGACATCTGTCGCGGTCGCCGGGGCCAGCGGGTACGCAGGCGGCGAGATCCTGCGCCTGCTGCTCGGCCATCCCGCCTACGCCGACGGCCGGTTGACGATCGGCGCGCTGACCGCCGCCGGCAGTGCTGGCACCACGTTGGGCGAGCACCATCCGCACCTGCTCCCGCTGGCCGGTCGAGTGCTCGACGCCACCGACGCCGACACGCTGTCCGGTCATGACGTCGTCTTCCTCGGCCTGCCGCACGGCCACTCCGCCGCGCTGGCCGAGCAGCTGGGGCCCGACACGCTGATCATCGACTGCGGTGCGGACTTCCGGCTCACCGATGCCGCCGCGTGGGAACGTTTCTACGGGTCGGAACACGCCGGCAGCTGGCCGTACGGACTGCCCGAACTGCCCGGCGCCCGCGAGAAGCTGACCGGCGCCAAGCGCATCGCGGTGCCCGGCTGCTATCCCACCGCGGCCCTGCTGGCACTGTTGCCCGCCGTCGCCGAGAACCTCGTCGAACCCGCTGTCACCGTCGTCGCGGTCAGCGGCACCTCCGGCGCGGGCCGTGCCGCCAAGGCCGATCTGCTCGGCGCGGAGGTCATCGGCTCGGCGCGGGCCTACAACGTCGGCGGCAAGCACCGGCACACCCCGGAGATCGCGCAGGGACTGCAGGCCGTGACCGACAAGGACGTGACCGTGTCGTTCACCCCGGTGCTCATCCCCACGTCGCGGGGCATCCTCGCCACCTGCACCGCGCGCACCACTGCGCCGCTGTCGCAGTTGCGGGCTGCGTATGAAAAGGCCTACGACGCTGAACCCTTCGTGCACCTGCTGCCCGAAGGCCAGCTGCCGAAGACCGGTTCGGTCATCGGCAGCAACGCCGCTCAGATCGCGGTCGCCCTGGATGAAGATGCGAGGACACTGGTCGCGATCGCGGCGATCGACAACCTGACCAAGGGCACTGCGGGCGCCGCCGTGCAGTCGATGAACCTGGCGCTCGGCTGGCCGGAGACCGAAGGACTTTCGACCGTGGGAGTAGCACCGTGAGCGCGACCGCGCCGCTGATCCGTACCCAGGGTGTCACCGCACCCGCCGGCTTCCGGGCCGCCGGGATCGCGGCCGGCATCAAGGCCTCCGGAGCGCTCGACCTCGCGTTGGTCCTCAACGAGGGCCCCGACCACGCCGCCGCGGGCGTGTTCACCCGCAACCAGGTGCAGGCCGCGCCGGTGCTCTGGAGCCGCCAGGTGCTGACCACCGGACGGCTGCGCGCCGTGATCCTCAACTCCGGCGGGGCCAACGCCTGCACCGGACCGCTCGGCTTCCAGGACGCCCACGCCACCGCCGAGGCGGTCGCCGCCGCGCTGTCGGACTGGGGTTCGGAGACCGGCGCCATCGAGGTCGCCGTTTGCTCGACAGGGCTGATCGGAGACCGGTTGGCGATGGACAAGGTGCTGGCGGGTGTCACCGAGGTCGTCCACGAGATGGCCGGCGGGCTGTCGGGCGGCAACGAAGCCGCCCGCGCCATCATGACCACCGACACCGTGCCGAAACAGGTTGCGCTGCACCACCCGGACAACTGGACGATCGGCGGGATGGCCAAGGGTGCGGGCATGATGGCGCCGTCGCTGGCGACGATGCTGTGCGTGCTGACCACCGACGCCGTCGCGGACGCCGAAGCGCTCGACACCGCACTGCGCCGGGCCGCCAAGCGCACCTTCGACCGCCTCGACATCGACGGCAGCTGCTCGACCAACGACACCGTGCTGCTGCTCGCCTCGGGCGCCAGTGAGATCACACCCTCGCAGGAGGAACTCGACGAGGCGGTGCTGCGGGTGTGCGACGACCTGTGCGCCCAACTGCAGGCCGACGCCGAAGGTGTCACCAAACGCATCGCCATCACGGTCAGCGGGGCGCCGACCGAGGACGACGCGCTGACCGCCGCCCGGCTCGTCGCCCGCGACAGCCTGGTCAAGACCGCGCTGTTCGGCTCGGACCCGAACTGGGGCCGTGTCCTCGCGTCGGTCGGGATGGTGCCGTTCACCATCGACCCGGCCCGGATCACAGTGTCGTTCAACGGTTTCCCGACCTTCGCCGACGGCGCCGGTGCGCCCGGCGCCCGCGACGTCGACCTGAGCGGGCAGGACATCGACGTCGTCGTCGACCTCGGGCTGGGCTCGGGGGAGGCGACCGTGCGCACCACCGACCTGTCGCACGCGTACGTCGAAGAGAACTCGGCCTACAGCTCATGAGCACCGGTACCGGACCCAAGACAACCGAGACCAAGGCGCAGGTGCTCGCCGCCGCGCTGCCGTGGCTCAAACAGCTGCACGGCAAGGTCGTCGTCGTCAAATACGGCGGTAACGCCATGACTGACGACACCCTCAAGGCCGCGTTCGCCGCCGACATGGTCTTCCTGCGCAACTGCGGGGTACACCCCGTCGTCGTCCACGGGGGCGGTCCGCAGATCAGTGCGATGCTCAAACGGCTCGGCATCCCCGGCGATTTCCGGGGCGGCTTCCGGGTGACCACACCCGAGGTGCTCGACGTCGCCCGTATGGTGCTGTTCGGTCAGGTGGGCCGCGAGCTCGTCGGGCTGATCAACGCGCACGGCCCCTATGCCGTCGGCATCACCGGTGAGGATGCACATCTGTTCACCGCGGTGCGCCGAAGTGTCACCGTCGACGGGGTGGCCACCGACATCGGCCTCGTCGGCGACGTCGAGCAGGTCAACACGGAGGCGGTGCGGGATCTGATCGCCGCCGGCCGCATCCCGGTGGTGTCGACGATCGCCCCCGACGCCCACGGCGTGGTGCACAACATCAACGCCGACACCGCGGCAGCCGCACTGGCGTCGGCGCTGGGCGCCGAGAAACTCGTGATGCTGACCGATGTCGAAGGGCTCTACACCGACTGGCCCAACCGGGACTCGCTGGTCAGCCAGATCGACACCGCCACGCTGGCGGAACTACTGCCCACATTGGAGACCGGTATGGTCCCCAAGATCGAGGCATGCCTGCGCGCCGTCGCCGACGGTGTGCCCAGCGCCCACGTCATCGACGGCCGCGTCGAACACTGCGTGCTGGTCGAACTGTTCACCGACGAGGGGACCGGAACCAAGGTGGTGAGCAAGTGACGCTGCAGGACCGCTGGGAAGCGGTGATGATGAACAACTACGGCACCCCGCAGCTGGCCCTGGCCAGCGGTGACGGCGCCGTGGTCACCGACACCGACGGCACGTCGTATGTCGACCTGTTCGCCGGTCTGGCGGTCAACGTACTCGGCCACCGCCATCCCGCCGTGATCGAAGCCGTGACGCGCCAACTCGACACGCTCGGCCACACCTCGAATCTGTACGCCACCGAACCGGGGATCGCGCTCGCAGAAGCGCTCGTCGGGCACCTCGGCGCACCCGCGCGGGTGTTCTTCTGCAATTCAGGTACCGAGGCCAACGAGGTCGCCTTCAAGATCACCAGGCTGACCGGCCGGACCCGGATCGTGGCCGCGCAGAACGCCTTTCACGGTCGCACCATGGGTTCGCTGGCGCTGACCGGTCAGCCGGCCAAACAGGCGCCGTTCGAGCCGCTGCCCGGCTACGTCACCCACGTCCCGTTCGGCGATACCGACGCGCTGGCCGCCGCGGTCGACGACCAGACCGCCGCGGTGTTCCTCGAACCGATCATGGGGGAGAGCGGCGTCGTCGTCCCGCCTGCCGGCTATCTGGCCGCCGCACGCGAGATCACCACCCGCCGCGGCGCGCTGCTGGCCGTCGACGAGGTGCAGACCGGGGTCGGCCGCACCGGCGCGTTCTACGCCCATCAGCATGACGGCATCACCCCGGACATCATCACGCTGGCCAAGGGCCTCGCCGGCGGCCTGCCGATCGGCGCCTGCCTCGCCGTCGGCGCCACCGGCGACCTGCTGACCCCCGGTCTGCACGGCAGCACCTTCGGCGGCAATCCCGTCTGCACCGCCGCGGGACTGGCGGTGCTGCGGGCGCTGGCCGACGACGACCTGATCACGCGTGCCGGGGTACTCGGCAAGACGCTGAGCCACGGGATCGAAGAGCTGAACCATCCGCTGGTCGACCACGTCCGCGGCCGCGGTCTGCTGATCGGCATCGCGTTGCGCGCCGCCGCGGCCAAAGCCGCGGAGGCCGCGGCCCGCAAGGCCGGATTCCTGGTCAACGCCGCCGCCCCCGATGTGATCCGGCTGGCGCCACCGCTGGTGGTCACCGAGGCGCAGATCGAGAGCTTCCTCGGTGCGCTCCCGGCGGTCCTCGATACTGCCGCGGAGGTGGCGGAGCAATGAGACATTTCCTGCGTGACGACGATCTGAGCCCCGACGAGCAGGCCGAGGTGCTGGCACTGGCCGCCGAGCTCAAGAAGGATCCGCTGCTGCACCGCCCGCTGGCGGGGCCGCGCGGTGTCGCGGTGATCTTCGACAAGAACTCGACGCGCACGCGGTTCTCCTTCGAGGTGGGTGTCGCCCAACTCGGCGGGCACGCCGTAGTCGTCGACGGTCGCGCTACCCAGCTCGGTCGCGAGGAGACGCTCGAGGACACCGGAAAAGTGTTGTCCCGCTACGTCGATGCGATCGTGTGGCGCACCTTCGCCCAGGAGCGGCTCACGGCGATGGCGGCCGGTGCGACGGTGCCGGTGATCAACGCGCTGTCCGACGAGTTCCACCCCTGCCAGGTGCTGGCCGACCTGCAGACCCTGATCGAGCGCCGGGGCGCGCTGCCGGGCCTGCGGATGGCCTACTTCGGCGACGGCGCCAACAACATGGCGCACTCGCTGATGCTGGGCGGCGCCACCGCGGGCATGCACGTGACGATCGCGGCGCCGCGGGGCTTCGAACCCCACCCGATGTTCGTCGCCGCGGCCCAGGAGCGTGCGCAGCAGACCGGTGGGTCGGTCACCGTCACCGCCGATCCGCATCAGGGCGCCGACGGCGCCGACGTGCTCGTCACCGACACCTGGACGTCGATGGGCCAGGAGAACGACGGCCTCGACCGGGTGCGCCCGTTCCGGCCGTTCCAGGTCAACGCCGCCCTGCTCGACCGAGCCGACGCCGACGCCGTTGTGCTGCACTGCCTTCCGGCTCACCGCGGACACGAGATCACCGACGACGTCCTCGACGGACCGCACAGCGCGGTGTGGGACGAGGCCGAGAACCGGCTGCACGCGCAGAAGGCGCTGCTGGTGTGGCTGCTGGAGCGGTCAGGATGACGTACCCATGACTTCCGCGGCGACCAGGGCGGGACGGCAGGCGCGCATCATCGCGATCCTGTCGTCGCACTCCGTGCGCAGCCAGGGTGAGCTGGCCGCGAAGCTGGCCGACGAAGGCATCGAGGTCACCCAGGCCACGCTGTCCCGCGATCTCGAAGAGCTCGGCGCGGTGAAGCTGCGCGGCGCCGACGGCGGCGTCGGCGTCTACGTCGTCCCGGAGGACGGCAGCCCGGTGCGCGGGGTCGCCGGTGGTACCGAACGGTTGACCCGCCTGCTCGGTGATCTGCTGGTGTCCACGGACGCCAGCGGCAACCTCGCCGTACTGCGCACGCCGCCCGGTGCGGCACACTATCTCGCCAGCGCGCTCGATCGAGCCGCGCTGCCGTACGTCGTCGGCACAATCGCCGGTGACGACACCATCATGGTGGTGGCCCGCGAGCCCATGACGGGCGCCGAGCTGGCTGTCACCCTCGAGAACCTGAAGTAAGAGGAGATTGGTCATGTCCGAACGCGTCATCCTGGCGTACTCCGGCGGTCTGGACACTTCGGTGGCGATCAGCTGGATCGGCAAGGAGACCGGGCGTGAGGTCGTGGCGGTGGCCATCGACCTCGGTCAGGGCGGCGAGGACATGGACGTCGTGCGTCAGCGTGCCCTCGACTGCGGTGCCGTCGAAGCCGTCGTCGTCGACGCCCGTGACGAGTTCGCCGAGAACTACTGCCTGCCCGCCATCCAGTCCAATGCGCTCTACATGGACCGCTACCCGCTGGTGTCGGCGCTGAGCCGGCCGCTGATCGTCAAGCACCTTGTCGACGCCGCACGCGAGCACGGCGGCGGCATCGTCGCGCACGGCTGCACCGGCAAGGGCAACGACCAGGTGCGTTTCGAGGTCGGCTTCGCCTCGCTGGCACCGGATCTCGAGGTGCTCGCGCCGGTCCGCGACTACGCGTGGACCCGCGAGAAGGCGATCGCGTTCGCCGAGGAGAACGCGATCCCGATCAACGTCACCAAGCGCTCGCCGTTCTCGATCGACCAGAACGTGTGGGGCCGCGCGGTGGAGACCGGGTTCCTCGAGCACCTGTGGAACGCGCCGACCAAGGACGTCTACGACTACACCGAGGACCCGACGCTCAACTGGAGCACCCCCGACGAGGTCATCGTCGGCTTCGACAAGGGTGTGCCGGTGTCCATCGACGGCCGCGACGTGACCGTGCTGCAGGCCATCGAGGAACTCAACCGCCGTGCCGGTGCCCAGGGTGTGGGCCGCCTCGACGTCGTCGAGGACCGGCTGGTCGGCATCAAGAGCCGCGAGATCTACGAGGCGCCCGGCGCGATGGTGCTGATCACCGCCCACACCGAACTCGAACACGTCACGCTGGAGCGCGAACTCGGCCGGTTCAAGCGGACGACCGACCAGAAGTGGGGCGAGCTGGTGTACGACGGGCTGTGGTTCTCACCGCTGAAGACCGCGCTCGAGTCGTTCGTCGCCAAGACCCAGGAGCACGTCAGCGGAGAGATCCGGCTGGTGCTGCACGGCGGGCACATCGCGGTCAACGGTCGGCGCAGCGCGGAGTCGCTGTACGACTTCAACCTGGCGACCTACGACGAGGGTGACACGTTCGACCAGTCGTCGGCCAAGGGCTTCGTGCACGTGCACGGGCTGTCGTCGAGCATCTCGGCCCGCCGGGACCTGGGCATCAAGTGACGCCCAAACGAACACACGGGCGCGAAAGTGCGAGAAGAAGCCGCCATTACGTCGATCTCGGCGCGGGCCGGGGGCTGAAGTGAGCACCAACGAGGGCTCCCTGTGGGGCGGCCGCTTCGCCGACGGACCCGCCGACGCGCTGGCGGCGCTGAGCAAGTCCACCCATTTCGACTGGGTGCTCGCGCCGTACGACATCGCGGCGTCGAAAGCCCATGCGCGGGTGCTGTTCTCGGCCGGCCTGCTCACCGAGGACCAGCGTGACGGTCTGCTCGCCGGGCTCGACAGCCTGGCCTCCGACGTCGCCGACGGCAGCTTCGGCCCGCTGGTCACCGACGAGGACGTCCACGGGGCGCTCGAACGCGGGCTGATCGACCGGGTCGGACCCGAACTGGGCGGCCGGCTGCGTGCCGGGCGGTCCCGCAACGACCAGGTCGCCACTCTGTTCCGGGCGTGGCTGCGCGATGCGATCCGCCGCGTCGCCGACGGAGTGCTCGACGTGGTGGGCGCGCTGGCGACCCAGGCCGCCGCGCATCCGACCGCGATCATGCCCGGTAAGACGCACCTGCAGTCGGCGCAGCCGGTGCTGCTCGCACACCACCTGCTCGCCCACGCCCACCCGCTGCTGCGTGACGTCGACCGGCTCGCCGACTTCGACAAGCGGGCCGCGGTCTCCCCGTACGGATCCGGGGCGCTGGCGGGTTCGTCGCTGGGACTCGACCCCGACGCGATCGCCGCCGAACTCGGCTTCGACACCGCAGCCGACAACTCGATCGACGCGACCGCCGCCCGCGATTTCGCCGCCGAGGCGTCGTTCGTCCTGGCCATGATCGGTGTCGACCTGTCCCGCCTGGCCGAAGATGTGATCCTCTGGAGCACAACGGAATTCGGCTACGTTACCCTGCACGACGCGTGGTCCACGGGCAGCTCGATCATGCCGCAGAAGAAGAACCCCGACATCGCCGAGCTGGCGCGCGGTAAATCGGGCCGGCTGATCGGCAACCTGACCGGGCTGCTCGCCACCCTCAAGGCGCAGCCGCTGGCGTACAACCGCGATCTGCAGGAGGACAAGGAACCGGTCTTCGATTCGGTGGCGCAGCTCGAACTGCTGCTGCCGGCGGTGGCCGGCCTGGTGTCCACGCTGCGCTTCGACGTCGACCGGATGGCGGAACTGGCCCCGCTGGGATACACCCTGGCCACTGACGTCGCGGAATGGCTGGTGCGGCGCGGGGTTCCGTTCCGGGTCGCGCACGAGGCCGCGGGCGCGGCGGTGCGGGCGGCCGAGGCTCGTGGCATCGGGCTGGAAGACCTCGAGGACGCGGAACTGACCGGCATCCACCCGGAGCTGACCGGCGAGGTCCGCGAAGTCCTCACCATCGAGGGTTCGGTCAACTCCCGCGACGCCCGTGGCGGTACCGCGCCGGTGCAGGTGGCCAAACAGCTCAACGTCGTCCGTGACACCGCCGACCGGTTACGGCTACGTTTGAGGGCGTGACCGAACGGGTCGAGTTCGCCGTCGACGGGACGACGTGTGTCGGTCACCTGCGCGGTGCCGACGGAAGTGAGCCGCGGCCGGGTGTGGTGATGTGCACCGGTTTCGGCGGGACGCAGGACACTCCGGCACATGCGGCCACCGCGGAGGACTTCGTCCGCGCGGGGTATGCGGTGCTGACGTTCGACTACCGCAACTTCGGCGAAAGTGGCGGTACCCCGCGCCAACTCGTCGACATCGCCGGTCAGCTCGACGACATCGCCGCAGCGGTTGCCTGCGCTCGGCGGCATCCCGGAATCGACCCCGACCGTGTCGTGCTGTGGGGCACCTCGCTCGGTGGCGGACACGTGGTGGTGGCCGCGTCCCGGGACCCGCGGGTCGCCGCGGTGATCTCGCAGATCCCGTTCAACGGCTTTCCCAAGAAGGTCGAGGGGCGGTCCGCCGGCACCACGCTGAAATTGCTGGCGGCGATGGCTCACGACGCTCTCCGCGGGGCGTTGCGGTTACCGCCGGCCTACATCAAGGCGGTGGCCGCTCGCGGCGAACTGGCGGTGATGCCGAGCGACGAGGCACAGCAGGCCATCGCCGGCATGCAGAGCGCCACCTGGCGAAACGAGACGGCGCCCCGCGCCCTGTTCGCGATGATGCGCTACCGGCCGGCCGAATCAGCGCGCAACGTGACCGTCCCGGTCCTGGTCTGCACCGGCGACGGGGACCGTGAGACGCCGCCCGAACTGACCGCGGCACTGGCACAGGCGATCCCGAAGGGCGAGCTACGCACCTATCCCTACCCGCATTTCGCGTTCTATCAGCCCGCGATCCGCGAGCAGGTGACCACTGATCAGCTGGCATTCCTGGGCCGGGTGGTCGGCACCGGTCCGCGGTAGCACGCGGCGTCCGTCAGCCGATCTGCTCGGTCAGCTCGAACCAGCGGCTCTCGATCTCGGCGACTTCGTCCTCCAGTGCGCGAATGGCGGCCACCTCGGTGGCCAGCCCCTGGAAATCGGACTGGTCGTGGTCGGCGAGCGCGATGCGGGAGCGGTCGATCTGGCCCTGCAGCTTCTCCAGCCGGCGCTCCAGCGCGGCGACCTCCTTCTGCGCCGCCCGCAGCTCGGCACCGGACAGTTCCGTCGACGGCTCCGACTGGGCGGCGGTCGGTGTGGCCCCGGTCTGGGCCGCGTGTGCCGCCCGCAGCCTCAGGTACTCGTCGACGCCGCCCGGTAGATGCCGTAACCGCCCGCCGAGGATGCCGTACTGCTGATCGGTGACCCGCTCGAGGAAGTACCGGTCGTGGCTGACCACGATCAGCGTGCCGGGCCAGGAGTCCAGCAGATCCTCCATGGCGGCCAACATGTCGGTGTCGAGGTCGTTGGTCGGCTCGTCGAGGATGAGCACGTTGGGCTGTGACAGCAGGATCAGCAGCAGCTGCAGGCGACGCTGCTGCCCACCGGAGAGGTCCTTGACCGGCGTCGAAAGCTGAGCACTGGAGAATCCGAGCCGTTCCAGCAGCTGACCCGGGGTGAGCTCCTGGGCCTTGGAGCCGGCCCCGAATGTGTATGTGGTGCGCAGGCTTTCGAGCACGATGCGGACCGGATCGTCCAGATGCGGAGCGAGTTCGTCGAGGGTCTGGGTCAGCGTGGCGACCTTGACGGTCTTGCCGTGCTTGACCCGGCCCGCGGTCGGCTGCACCGAACCGTCGATGAGGCCCAGCAGGGTGGACTTGCCGGCCCCGTTGACGCCGAGGATGCCGGTGCGTTCGCCGGGGGCGATCCGCCACTCCACCTCGTGGAGCACCTCGTGGTCGCCGTAGGACACCGACACGTCGAGCAGGTCGACCACTTGCTTGCCGAGCCGCGACACCGCCAACGACTGCAGGGCGACCTTGTCGCGGATCTCCGGCACATCGGCGATCAGGGCATTGGCCGCGTCGATCCGGAACTTCGGCTTCGACGTGCGGGCGGGCGCCCCGCGGCGCAGCCACGCCAACTCCTTGCGGGCCAGGTTCTGGCGGCGCGCCTCGACCGTGGCCGCCTGCCGGTCACGTTCCACCCGCTGCAGGACATACGCCGCATACCCGCCGTCGAACGGCTCGACGATGCGGTCGTGCACCTCCCACGTCGTGGTGCACACCTCGTCGAGGAACCAGCGGTCGTGTGTCACCACCAGCAGTCCGCCCGCCGACGCCGACCAGCGCCGCTTGAGATGCTCGGCCAGCCAGGTGATCGCCTCGACGTCGAGGTGGTTGGTCGGCTCGTCGAGCGCCAGCACGTCGTGGTCGCCGGCCAGCAGCCGGGCCAGTGCCACCCGGCGGCGCTGCCCGCCCGACAACGTGCCCAGCACCGCGTCCCAGGCCAGATCCCCGAGCAGACCGGCGATGACGTCGCGGCCGCGGGGGTCCCCGGCCCACTCGTGTTCGGGGGTGTCACCGACCGCGGCATGCCCGACGGTGTCCGCGTCGTCGAGGGTGTCGCCCTGTTCGAGCACCCCGATCCGCACCCCGCCCCGCACCGTCACCCGGCCGGAGTCCGGACTGCGACGGCCGGCCAGCATGGCCAGGAGGCTGGACTTGCCGTCACCGTTGCGGCCGACGATGCCGATCCGGTCTCCCTCGTTCACGCCCAGGGAGACCGCGTCGAAGACGACTTTGGTCGGGTATTCCAGATGGAGGGCTTCAGCCCCGAGAAGATGCGCCATGTCCCTTCAAGGCTATGCGGGTGCGGTGCTGCACATTCATCGCGGCCGACGAGGGCTGCTATGCCATGATGACGGGCGGCAGCGAACTGGGAGGGGAGTAATCGGTGGTGGACCTCTCGGCGATCACGAGGCCGGTCGGACGGCTGGTCGCGACCGCGCAGAACGGTCTGGAGGTCCTGCGCTACGGGGGGCTGGAGACCGGCGCCGTGCCGTCGCCGTTCCAGATCGTGCAGAGCGTGCCGATGTACCGGCTGCGGCGGTACTTCCCGCCGGATGTCCGCCCGGGCGCCAAACCGTCGGGCCCGCCGGTGCTGATGGTGCACCCGATGATGATGTCGGCCGACATGTGGGACGTGACGCGCGACGACGGTGCCGTCGGCATCCTGTACCACGCCGGTCTCGACCCGTGGGTGATCGACTTCGGCTCGCCGGACAAGGTCGAGGGCGGTATGCAGCGCAACCTCGCCGACCACGTGGTGGCGCTGTCGGAGGCGATCGACACCGTCAAACAGGTCGCCGGGCACGACGTGCACCTCGCCGGCTACTCGCAGGGCGGCATGTTCTGCTACCAGGCCGCCGCGTACCGCCAGTCGCGGGATCTGGCCAGCATCATCGCTTTCGGCGCCCCTGTCGACACCCTGGCCGCATTGCCGATGAACCTGCCCGCCGGTCTGGCGGTCGGCGCCGCCGACTTCATGGCCGACCACGTGTTCAGCCGCATCGACATCCCCGGCTGGTTGGCGCGCACCGGATTCCAGATGCTCGACCCGATCAAGACCGCCCAGGCCCGCATCGAATTCCTGATGCAACTGCACGACCGCGAAGCGCTGCTGCCACGTGAACAACAGCGGCGGTTCCTGGCCTCGGAAGGCTGGATCGCCTGGTCGGGCCCGGCGATCTCCGAACTGCTCAAACAGTTCATCGCCCACAACCGCATGATGACCGGCGGTTTCTCCATCCACGGTCATCTGGTGACGCTGTCGGACATCACCTGCCCGGTCCTCGCCGTCGTCGGCGAGGTCGACGACATCGGTCAGCCGCCGTCGGTGCGTGGGATCAAACGGGCCGCGCCGCAGGCCGATGTGTACGAATACCTCATCCGCGCAGGGCATTTCGGTCTCGTCGTCGGGTCGAAGGCGTCGGACCAGACGTGGCCGACCGTCGCGGGTTTCGTCAAGTGGCTCGAGGGTGGCGGCGACATGCCCGACGGGGTGGAACCGATGGCGCTGCAGCCCCAGGAACACATCGAGAGCGGGGTGTCGCTCACGTCGCGGGTCGCGCACGGCGCCACTGCCGCCACCGAGATGGCGTTCGGCGTCGCGCGCTCGGCGGCCGGTGCGCTGATCTCGGCCAACAAGTCGGCGCGTTCCCTCGCGGTGGAGACGGCCCGTACGCTGCCGCGCCTGGCCCGGCTGGGGCAGATCAACGACCACACCCGGATCTCGCTCGGCCGGATCGTGTCCGAGCAGGCCCGCGGCGCGCCGGACGGCGAATTCCTGCTCTACGACGGCCGGGTGCACACCTACGAGGCCGTCGACCGGCGCATCAACAACGTGGTGCGCGGACTCATCGAGGTCGGCGTCCGGCAGGGCACCCGCGTCGGGGTGCTGATGGAGACCCGTCCGAGCGCGCTGGTGGCGATCGCGGCGCTGTCCCGGCTCGGTGCGGTCGCGGTGCTGATGCCGCCCGACATGGACCTGGCCGCGGCCGCGCGGCTGGGCGCGATCTCGGAGATCATCGCCGACCCCAGCCACCTGGAGGCCGCACGCACGCTGCCGATGCGGGTGCTGGTGCTCGGCGGCGGCGACACCCGGGATCTGCACGTGCCCGCAGACGCCGACGTGGTCGACATGGAACAGATCGACCCCGACGAGGTCGCGTTGCCCGGGTGGTACCGGCCCAATCCCGGGCTGGCCCGCGATCTGGCGTTCATCGCGTTCAGCTCGGTGGGCGGCGAACTCGTCGCCCGGCAGATCACCAACTACCGGTGGGCGCTGTCGGCGTTCGGCACCGCCTCGGCGGCCAACCTCGGCCGCACCGACACCGTCTACTGCCTGACGCCGCTGCACCACCAGTCGGGTCTGCTGGTCAGCCTGGGCGGTGCGGTCGTGGGCGGGACGCGGATCGCCCTGTCGCGGGAGCTGCAGCCGGACCGGTTCGTCCAGGAGATCCGCCAGTACGGCGTCTCGGTGGTGTCCTACACCTGGGCGATGCTGCGCGAGATCATCGACGATCCGTCGTTCCGGTTGTCCGGTGGTCATCCGGTACGGCTGTTCATCGGCTCGGGGATGCCCACCGGTCTGTGGAAACGGGTCATCGACATCTTCGCGCCGGCGCACGTCGTCGAGTTCTTCGCGACCACCGACGGCCAGGCCGTGCTGGCCAACGTTTCCGGCGCCAAGATCGGCAGCAAGGGCCGCGCACTGCCCGGCGGCGGTCAGGTCGAGCTGGCCGCCTACGACGCCGACGACGACCTCATCCTCGAGGACAACCTCGGCTTCGTACGCCGCGCCGCCGCCAACGAGGTCGGCGTGTTGCTGGCGCGACCACGCGGGCCGGTCGACCCGACGGCGTCGGTGAAGCGGGGCGTGTTCGCGCCCGCCGACACCTGGGTGTCCTCCGAGTACCTCTTCCGGCGCGACGAGGACGGCGACTTCTGGCTGGTGGACAACCGAGGTTCGGTGATCCACACCCCGCGCGGGCCGGTGTACGCGACGCCGATCAGTGACGCGGTCGGCCGCATCGGCGCCGTCGACGTCGCGGTGACCTACGGGATCGAGGCGGGCGGCCGTCAGTTGGCGGTGACGGCCCTGGCGCTGTGCCCCGGCGGCAGCATCCCGACTGCCGAGCTGACCGAGGCGTTGGCCGACCTTCCGGTCGGAAATCCGCCCGACATCGTCCACGTCGTCTCGGACATCGAATTGAGCGCCACGTACCGTCCGCTGATCAGCCCGCTGCGTGCGGCGGGGGTGCCGCGGCCGTCGCGGCGTAACTCTTGGTACCTCGATCCCGATACCAATAGTTACAAGCGGCTGACCGTGGCCGTGCGTGCCGAACTCACCGGAGGCCAGGATCGTGCTCCCGCGCAGAACGACTCACAGTTGCAGCCCCGCGCTCAACAGTGACGCCGCGCCGCGCCGGGGATGCACTGATAGGCTCCCGCTGGCGTCGCTTCGACTGGAGGATTGATGAAATCGCAGAGCCGGAACAACCGCTCGGGGTGGCGTCGCGCCCTCGCCGGCACGCTCGCCAGCGGTGCGCTCGCCGCCGCCATGCTGGTCACCGCGCCCGCATCCCAGGCCGACGTTCTCGATCAGATCGGCGCCAAGTACATGCAGGGCTCCGGCGGCGGTCAGATCTCGATCTTCGTCGAACAGTCGCTGAGTCTGCGCGCCCAGGGCTTCCGCCCCTCGCAGGAGAACCTCGTTGCGCTGCAGGAGGGTTGGGACTTCCTGCCGAACCAGAGCCGGCTGCTCGACGCGCTCAAGTCGACGGTCGCCTATCAGCGCAAGGTGCAGATGCAGGCGGCGATGTCCGGTGGCGGAGGCCCCGCGGTCAAGGCGCCCGCCTGGGTTCCGCCGGGTGACAACAACCCGTGGCTCGGGCCCGAATACGACATCAACCCGTACGACTGACGGGGACGACGTGCTCGACGAGAAGTTGCGGGCGATCCTGGTCTGCCCCCAGGACCGGGGTCCGCTGCTGTTGGTGGGCGACGAGATGTTGTACAACCCGCGGCTGCGGCTGAGCTACCGCATCGACGACGGAATTCCGGTGCTGCTCGTCGACGAGGCGGTCACCGTCACCGACGACGCCGAACACCAGCGTCTGCTCGACCGGGCCGAGTCCTAAGCGCTACGGGGTCCGTACTCGCAGCGTGGCCGCCGCGGCCGAATGTTTCTCCCCTGTGTGAGCGGTGTCGACCTGCGAAGGCAGAATCCCTGCGGTGAGTGTCGAGTTGCTCGAGGTGGATCCCCTCACGGCGGCCCGGCGGTTGCTCGGAGCGGTGCTGACCGTTCGGGGAGTCAGTGCCACGGTGGTCGAGGTCGAGGCCTACGGTGGTCCGCCCGACGGGCCCTGGCCGGATGCCGCGGCGCACTCCTACCGCGGCCCCGGCGCACGGAACGCGGTCATGTTCGGCCCGGCCGGACGGCTCTACACGTACCGCAGCCACGGCATTCACGTCTGCGCGAACGTGGTGTGCGCTGACGACGGCGTCGCGGCGGCGGTGCTGCTGCGCGCGGCCGTGGTCGACTCGGGTCATGACGTGGTCCAACGGCGCCGCGGCGAGTCGGTGCGGCAGACGGCGCTGGCGCGCGGGCCGGGCAACCTGTGCTCAGCTCTGGGAATCACGATGGCGGACAACGGGATCGACGTGTTCGCCGACGACAGCCCGGTGCATCTGCGGCTGGGTGACGAGCATCCGTATGTCGCCGGGCCCCGCGTCGGTGTGAGCAAGGCTGCCGACCGGCCGTGGCGGTTGTGGATAGCCGGCCGGCCCGAGGTGTCGGCCTATCGGCGCAGCCCGCGCGCTCCCGTACCGGGCGGCAGCGACTGACCTCGGGGCGTACGGAAAGATCGAGGCATGAGCAGCATCCTCGACGAGCTGGACTGGCGCGGGCTGATCGCGCAGTCGACCGACCGCGACGCGTTGGCGGCCGAACTCGCCGCCGGCCCGATGACGCTGTATTCGGGGTTCGACCCGACCGCGCCGAGCCTGCACGCCGGGCACCTCGTCCCGCTGCTGACGTTGCGCCGCTTCCAACAGGCCGGACACCGGCCGATCGTGCTCGCCGGCGGGGCGACGGGATTGATCGGCGACCCCCGCGACACGGGGGAGCGCACCATGCAGGCCACGGACACCGTCGCGGACTGGGCCGATCGGATCCGCGGTCAGCTGGAACGCTTCGTCGAGTTCGACGAGTCGCCCACGGGCGCGATCGTCGAGAACAACCTGTCCTGGACCGGTGAATTGTCGGCGATCGAGTTCCTGCGCGACGTGGGGAAGTACTTCTCGGTGAACGTGATGCTCGACCGCGACACCGTCCGGCGACGCCTCGAGGGCGAGGGGATCTCCTACACCGAGTTCAGCTACATGCTGCTGCAGGCGAACGACTATGTGCGGCTCCGCGAACGGTACGGCTGCGCGCTGCAGATCGGCGGTTCCGACCAGTGGGGCAACATCGTCGCCGGGGTGCGGCTGGTGCGTCAGAAGCTCGGAGACACCGTGCACGCGATGACGACGCCGCTGGTCACCGACTCCGAGGGCAAGAAATTCGGCAAGTCCACCGGCGGTGGGAATCTGTGGCTGGATCCGGAGATGACGACTCCGTACGCCTGGTACCAGTACTTCATCAACACCGCGGACGCCGACGTCGTCAACTACCTGCGCTGGTTCACGTTCCTCGACGCCGGGGAGCTGGCCGAGTTGGAGGAGGCGACGCGGGAGCGGCCGCATCAGCGGACGGCCCAGCGCCGGCTCGCGGCCGAACTCACCACGCTGGTCCACGGCGAAGCTGCGACCCGGTCGGTCGAACACGCCAGCCAGGCGCTTTTCGGGCGCGGGGAACTGGGCGCCCTCGACGAACCCACCCTCGCCGCCGCACTTCGTGAGGCGTCCGTGGCCGAGCTCACCCCGAGCGGACCGGATCTGATCACCGACCTCCTGGTGGCCACCGGGCTGTCCGCGAGTAAGGGCGCGGCGCGCAGGACCATCGCCGAAGGCGGCGTCTCGGTGAACAACGTGAAGATCGACAGCGACGAGTGGACGCCGCAGGCCTCGGATTTCCTGCACGGACGGTGGCTCGTCCTGCGTCGGGGCAAGCGGAATATCGCCGGGGTGCAACGCGTTGGATAACTGGCACGGCCGTACGACTGTGCGCACGGCAATGCAGGTCGAAAACCCGGTTTGACCAGGGGATTTGACTCCGAGTTTCCACTGACGTAACTTATTCCACGTCGCCGCGACACGGCCTCCGGGCCGGGGAGCGCGGCAGACTCCCAGAGGGAAATCCACTTCGGTGGGTTCCTGACCGTCCGCACTACAGAACGCGGCTTAAATGCCGCGGGATCGTCGCGCGGGTCGGGCGGGTGTGTTGTTTGAGAACTCAATAGTGTGTTTGGTGGTTTTTGTTTGTTGTTTTTTGTTGTGGCCATGCCTCTTTTTCCCGTTTAGGGGTGTGGTTTTTTGATGCCAG
>JBNMQY010000048.1:0-35561 GCA_050205415.1 Mycolicibacterium litorale | reverse complement strand
GCCTGTATTCGACGGTGACGTTCGACCGGATCTGGCGGGACACCCCGGTGCCGGCGTATGTGGCGAATGCGCGGGCGGGGCTGGCCGGGGTGGACGCGCCGATGCTGGACCAGGAGGTCGATCCGCTGATCCTGCAGCGGGTGGCGGCGCCGGAGAATCTGGCGAGCCACTTGTTCGCGTTGGTCGAGGACCGCCCGGAGTTCGCGCCGAGTACGACCGAACTGCGGATGCTGGATCCGTCGGGGCGGGTGGTGGACGCGTTGGTGACGTGGGTACGAGCCATCACGCCGGGGCCGGAGCCGGACTGCGGGTATCTGGTGCAGCCGGACTTCCCGGTGCGGATGCCGCTGGACGGACCGCTGCTGCCGGCGGACTGGACGGCGGAGATCAACTATCTGGCGAACACCGACGGGTCGCTGATGATGGCGCTGTCGGAGGGGCCGGAGGTGAAGGTTCCGGTGCGGCCGGGGCTCAACCGGGTATTCGTGCGGTTGCCGGGCGCCGGTGACGCAATCAATGTCAGCGCGAGCACCGCCGCGCTGTCGGTGTGCATATCGCCCGGTCCCGTCGGATTTGTGGCACCGAGGTAGTCCGGGGTACGGGATACTGGGCAAATGATGTTGCGACGGCGTGGGGTTGCGTGCCGGTGAGTGCCCTCGACGGTTTCTACACGACCTGGGACAACGCCAGGCAGACGTTCGGCCAGGGCACCCCGCAAAGCGGCACGGACTTCGACAAGAGCCCGCAGTTGACCAACCTCGGGTCGGGTCTCGACGCGGCGGCGCCCGGCTCGAAGTGGTCGGGGGCCGCGGCGACCAACTACGACAAGGCCAACGCCGATCACCAGAAGGTGTTCACCCAGTTGGCCGAGTTGGACCGCAAGATCGCACAACAGGTCGACCAATCGGCGCAGGTGGTGGCTACGGGACGGCAGAACCTCGACCAGGTGCGGCAGTGGGTGACCGACGCCGCCAACAGCGTGCCGCCGGGCAAGCAGCGCGACATGTTCCTCATGCAGATCGCCAACAAGGGGCTCGGGCAGCTGACCGAGGTCGTGAATCAAACCAATGCGCAGTCGAACACCGTCGCGCAGAACATCGCGAAACTCGGGCCGGAGTTCGATGCCCTGACGCGCGATCAGAAGTTCGGGAACGGTGAGAAGGACGAGAAGAAGGACGACGTCGACGCGCTGGGGGACGAGGAAATGCGCGTGCCTCCCGACTACAGGGAGGATTCGCCAGGAGAACTGACACCCGAAGAAGGACGCGCCGACGGAGAGAGCCTCGGGGATGGCATGCTTTCGCCGCAACAACGCGAGCGCCTACTCGAAGCCGGCACGTTGCCTCAGGAACAACTGGACGCTCTCGCGAGGGGCGAGGAGGCCGTAGTCGGCGAAGAGCGTATGGCGTACCTCTACCAGCTCTCGCAATCGATGAACGGGATGACGCCTGAACAGATCAAAGGCATCTCTGAATCACTCCCGCCGGATGAACGAGCGGCCTTGGCTCAAAGCCTGGCCATCGTGTCCAATCCCAACGCCCTATCGGGCAACAACAACACCGAGGGCGTGACGGACGAAACTCGCGACAACTTCGTCCCTGCCGCAGGAAGCCTCGCGAATCTGCCCGATGGCATGCACGAGGAGTTGTCGCGTGGCGACAGGGTGGTCGTGAACCCAGCGCACACCGTCCCGACAGGTTCTATGTTCCCGGCCCACATCCCGGAGTCAGTGGATTTGAACGGTGTCGGTGCGATGCAGGACATCTCGGACATAATGAAGCCAGCTGCTGGCGAATACTTGAATGGCAGTGAGACGACGCGAGCAATGCTCGACGCGTCATCGCAATACGCGGCTGCCGACGCCAAATACCCCGACGACCGCGTTCAAGCCGACCACCACGGAAACACCCTGCCTGGATCGTTGGCCGACGTCATACAGGTGGCGGGCAACGATCACGTCAGCGTCCATGATCTGTCGACAAACCCCTCTACGCGCGACAACTTCCTTCACGGTATGACGGCGGAGAATTGGGGCGAACACTCGAGCAAGGTTGGCGACGCTTTCCGTTGGACGGGTGGGGATCCTCACAATCCGATTGCCTCCGAGACCGCAAATTCGGTGGCCCACTACCTGTCAGAACACAAGGTCGACCTGCAGCACATGCCGGATGGAGGCACGTTCGGGTCCGTGAACGGCGGGCTCTTACAGGCGATGGCCGACGGCACCGCTCCTTATCTCGCCCAACTTGCAGGAGCCGATGCCGCTACGGGATTCACCGCCCCGGGCATCGAACACTTCAAGAGCGAAGAGGCGATGCGGGACATGTTCTCCGTCTTCGATCAAGATCATGAAGCTGGGACCACTGCAAACAACGCCGCGCTGCAGCATCAGCAGTACTTGGAACTGAGCGCAGCAGAACACGGCGTTCAGGGAAATCAAGTTGAAGTAGCTGCCCGCCTTGGCGAGGCAATGTCCACTGGTGCTGAGGACGCCAAGGCATTCGGTCAAGCGGCCCATCAATGGCAGATCACTCAGGATAATCAGCGGGCAGGAACGATGTTCGACACCGGCTACGGCGCGTTGACCGCACTAGCGGAAATGGTTCCTGGAGGCCAGATACCTGCTGCGGCTCTGACCGTCCTAGGACCAGAGTTCAAATCCGAGCTACTTCCCGACGTCGACCCGACCACTATCCAGGGTGACAGCTTCTTCACCGACCAACTGAGCCAAAACCGTTTCAATAACACCACCGACAATTACGCGACTGCCTTGCAAGGTTTGATCAATGCGCACCCAGAAATAGCGAACGATCCGGTACTCGAATCTCTGATCACCAACGGGGCCGTCGACACCGCCGCGGTCGCGGACGGTACGAACAACGCGGACGACGTGCTCAATGATTGGTTCGAAGATCACGGTGAGCAGTACGGTTATGACGAGGAAACCTGGGCGACACAGCGTCAGAACGGACGCGATAACAACAACTGGAGCCACTGATTCGGTGATGGCGAGAAATTTGCTTGGTCGAGTCGTGGTTGTGGGCGCCGTCATAGCGACCTTCGGTAGCGCCTGTGGGACGTCCCAAATCGACCCTCAGGCTAGTAGTTCGGTGCAGGCCACGCCGCCTAACGGAGTCGAACAGATTCTCCAGTACACGAACCGATGGATCGACAATCCAGTGATCGACCTCATGTCGCCCGAGGGGACGTTCGTTCGCGCCGCTGTCGAGTCGCTCGACCGGGTGCGGTTCGGCGCTGGTCAGGGCATAAAGGCAATCGAAGACGCGGGTTACCCCGGCTTCACTCGTGCATTCAACGGCGTTGACGACTTGGACGACGTTGCGGGTAATGCACGAAAGGACCAAGCCATCGTGGGCACGCTCTACTGGGAAGTCGTTCGATTCTCCGTAGATCAGGGCGTCTACACGGCCGGCGTATGCAGCTATGGCTCGATGGCCGCCACAAAGGTGTGGAACGGATATAAGAGTTCGGGGCGACGGTCGTCTGGGTCTGCCAGGGTAATCAGTTTCCGTCCGGATCCGACGATTCCACCCGATCAGCAAAGGGCACCGAAGTCCCACCAGCGTGGCCCGGCGGGTTCGCCCGTCAACGATGTGTTCGGTACCTGGGTGTTGAGCGAGAACAAAGTGCTGGGGGCGAACGTCGAGCTCCCACAGTGTGAAGAAAAGCTCGCACCGGGGACTCCGCCTGACGCGCCCGAAGACTATTACGTCAGTACAGAACCGCCTCCTACCCTTTCGCCCATCCCCGGCTGGCCAGAAGCCCCCAACGAATAACCCGTGCCACCCTGTAGCCCATGACAGACGCGCGCGAACAGGGTCACCAGGTCCTCCGTGAACTCCTCGCCGGCTCCATCCCTGAGGGCACCGACTTCACGCGAGACGGACGGTTCGGCGACGAACTTGTCGAGATCGGCATCGAGAACATCTTCGGCCGGCTCTGGACCCGCGACGGTCTCAGCCGCCGCGACCGCAGCCTCGTCACCATGGGCATCCTCATCGCCCTGCGCGCCACCGACGAGTTCAAGGCCCACGTCACCATCGGCCTCAACAACGGCCTCACCGAGGACGAGATCGCCGAGGTCATCTACCACGCCAGCGGCTACGCCGGATTCCCCAACGCCAACTCGGCATTGAACGCCGCCCGCGAGGTGTTGGAAGGGGCGTGAGCCCCGTCACCCACCACCGCGTCACCGTTGCCGGCATCGACACCTTCTACCGCGCCGCCGGCCCCGCCGACGCTCCCGTCGTCCTCCTCCCCCACGGCTACCCGGCGTCGTCGTACGTCTACCGCAACCTGATGGCCGCACTCGGCGACCGCTGGCGCCTCATCGCCCCCGATCTTCCCGGATTCGGTTACAGTGCAACACCTTCCACCGACGACTTCGGCTACACCTTCGCCGCCTACGCCGGCTTCCTGCAGTCCTTCGTCGACACGCTGCACCTCGACCGCTACGTCATCTGGTTGCACGACTACGGCTCCCAGTTCGGCTTCCAACTGGCTCTCGCCCATCCCGAGCGGGTCGCCGGCCTCGTCATCCAGAACGGCGACATCTACGAAGACGCCTTCGGCCCCAAATACGACTTCCTCAAGGAGTCCTGGAACAACCCCGGCCCCGATGCCCGCCGCAGGATCGCCCAACACGTCACGCTGCACGGTTTCGAGACCGAGTTCCGCGGCGAACTGCCCGCCGACGCCGCCGACCGCCTCAGCCCCGACCTGTGGACCCTGCACTGGTCTTTGATGAACACCCCCGAGCGCATCGCCAACCTCATCCGGCTACTCGAGGACCAACCCACCACCCTGCAGTGGTTCGCCGACGAACAGGCTTTTCTACGGGAGCACCGGCCGCCGGCGCTGATCGTCTGGGGCCCGCACGACGGCTACATGCCCGAGCAGTCGGCCCGCGCCTACCACCGCGACCTGCCCGACGCCCCGCTGCAACTACTCGGCGGCGGCCACTGGCTCCTGGAGACCCACCTCGACGAAGTCGTCCCATTGGTCGACGACTTCCTCGCGGCTGTCTACTGACCGCACGGTTGTTGTACACAAAAGCCGACAAGGCGCGGCAACAACCGTGCACTCGCGGCGGAAAAGGGACGCTCGGCGCGAGGGCCGGCGCAAAAAAAGAGAGCCGCCTAGGAGAATCGAACTCCTGACCTATTCATTACGAGTGAATCGCTCTACCGACTGAGCTAAGGCGGCGTGCCCGGCTCGCACCGGGCGGCATGAGTCTACGGCAGCCGCCAGCTGCCACCAAAGTCAGTCCCGCAACGCCTGCCCGACGGTCGCCACCATCGCGTCGACCGCGAACTTCGGCTTCACGTTCACGGCCAGCGCCTCGCGGCACTCCAACACCGCCTCGATGCAGCGCAGCAGCTTCTCCGGCGGCGCGTGCGCCGCCAGCGCCGCCACCTTGTCCGCCATGTCCGGATGGTTGGCCTGTACCTGTCCCGCCCCCGACGACACCAGCAGCGCATCGCGGAAGTACGTCGCCAGGTCGATCAGCGCCCGGTCCAGCGCATCGCGCGACGCCCGGGTCTGCCGCGACTTCTGCCGCTTCTCCAGATCCCTGATCGCCCCCGTCGCACCCCGCATGGTGCCCGCCGTGCCCTTACCGGTGCCGCCCGCCCCCAGGGCCGTGCGCAGCTCCTCGACCTCGGTCTCGTTGCGGTCCACGGTCAGCGCCTTGGCCTCGGCCTCCGCCGACGCCACCAGCTCCTCCGCGGCGGCATACGCCCGCGACGGCGTGGCCGCATCGCGCGCCAGGCTCAACGCCCGCTTACGTCGGTCCCGCGCCTGCTCGTCGACCACCAACCGGCGCGCGCGGCCGACGTGCCCACCGCTGACCGACGCCGCCCAGCGGGCGTCCTCTTCGGACAGACCGTCGCCCTCGATGAGCACCTGGGTGATCGCCTCCACCGACGGCGTCACCAACGCCACGTGGCGACACCGGGACCGCAGCGTGATCGCGATGTCCTCGGGGTCCACCGACGGCGCACACAGCAGGAACACCGTCGACGGCGGCGGTTCCTCGACGACCTTCAGCAGCGCGTTCGCCGCACCTTCGGTCAGCCGGTCGGCGTCCTCCACCACGACGATCTGCCAGCGCCCGGTCCCCGGCCGACGCGAGGCGATCTGCACGATCGAGCGCATCTCGTCCACACCGATCGACAACCCCTCGGGGATGATCCGCCGCACGTCGGCGTGCGTGCCCGCCATCGTCGTCGTGCACGCCCGGCACTCACCGCAACCGGGCACTCCGTCGGATGTGCACTGCAGCGCGGCCGCAAAACACAGCGCCGCGATCGAGCGCCCCGACCCCGGCGGGCCGGTGATCAGCCACGCATGTGTCATGGTCCCCGTGACCGCGGCACTGTGAGCGGTATCACCACGAGCGGCCTGCGCCGCGCCCACCAACTCCGCCTCAACAGCGTGTTGGCCCACCAATCGGGAAAAAACTCCGGCCATCGCCGCCAACAGTAGTGGTCAGGCCGACACAACTCGCCGACAGCGGCGCTCTACGTCACCTTCGCCCGATACGGTTAACGGGTGGCGTCGGAAGCGGTACCGATCGGGCGGATCAGCGCATTCGTCCGGTGGGTCGCGCGTACGCCGTGGCCGGTCTTCACACTCGGCATGCTGCAGGCCGACATCATCGGTGCGCTGTTCGTCCTCGGCTTCCTGCGGTTCGGCCTGCCGCCGGAGGACCGGGTGCAGCTGCAGGATCTGCCCGCGTCCAACCTGGCGATCTTCCTGGGCTACCTGTTCGTGTCGTTCACCGTCGGGGCGTACCTGAGCCTGCGGCTGCTCATCCCGGTCATCCGGTGGCAGCGCCGCGACACACTCCTGGCCGACAGCGACCCCGCCAGCACCGAACTGGCCCGGGCGCGCGCCCTGCGGATGCCGTTCTACCGGACCATCATCAGCGTCGCGAACTGGTGCCTCGGCTCAATCGTCTTCATCTCCGCCAGCTGGCCCGTCGCCAGTAAGTCGGCGCCGGTCGTCGCGGTCGCCACGGCCCTGGGCGCCACCGCCACCGCGATCATCGGCTACCTGCAGTCCGAACGGGTGCTGCGTCCGGTCGCCGTGGCGGCACTGCGCGGCGGAGTCCCGGAGAACTTCCGCGCCCCCGGCGTGATCCTGCGCCAGGTGCTGACCTGGGTGCTGTCCACGGGGGTGCCGGTGCTGGCCATCGTGCTCGCGCTGGTGGCCAGCCAGTTCGACATCCTCGAAGCGCCCGCCGAGCGGCTGACCATGCCGATCCTGCTGCTCGCGATCGCCGCGCTGGTGATCGGCCTGGCCGGCACCGTGCTGGTGGCGATGTCGATCGCCGACCCGCTACGTCAGCTCCGCTGGGCGCTCGGTGAGGTGCAGCGCGGCAACTACAACGCCCACATGCAGATCTACGACGCCAGCGAGCTCGGTCTGCTGCAGGCCGGCTTCAACGACATGGTCCGCGACCTGTCCGAACGGCAGCGGCTACGCGACCTGTTCGGCCGTTACGTCGGTGAGGACGTCGCCCGCCGGGCCCTGGAGCGCGGCACCGAACTCGGCGGCCAGGAGCGCGACGTGGCGGTGCTGTTCGTCGACCTGGTCGGTTCCACCACGCTGGCCGCCACCATTCCGGCCGCCGAGGTGGTCAACCTGCTCAACGACTTCTTCCGCGTCGTCGTCGACACCGTCAACCGCCACGGCGGGTTCGTCAACAAGTTCCAGGGTGACGCCGCCCTGTGCATCTTCGGCGCCCCGATCGAACACCCCGACGCGTGCGGCGCCGCGCTGGCCGCGTCCCGTGAGCTGCACGACGAGCTCATCAAGGTCCTCGGCCAGACCGACTTCGGCATCGGCGTGTCGGCGGGTCGGGCGATCGCCGGCCACATCGGCGCGCAGGCTCGCTTCGAGTACACGGTGATCGGCGATCCGGTCAACGAGGCCGCACGGCTCACCGAGCTCGCCAAGCTGGAGCGCGGCCACGTCCTGGCGTCGGCGATCGCGGTCAGCGGCGCCCTCGACGCCGAGGCGCTGTGCTGGAACGTCGGCGAGACCGTCGAACTGCGCGGCCGCATCGTCCCCACCCAGCTCGCCCGCCCGGTCAACCTGATGTCGCCGAGCGAGGTCGGCGACCTGACCCGCTAAGCCTCCTTCGCCGCGGCCTTCTTGGCCGTGGTCTTCTTCGCGGCCGTCTTCTTCGCCGGCGCCTTCTTGGCCGCCTTCTTCTTCACCGGCCCACGGGCGCGGCGGTCGGCGAGTAGTTCCGAGGCCCGCGCATCGGTGATCGACATGACGTCGTCGCCCTTGCGCAGGCTGGCGTTGGTCTCGCCGTCGGTGACGTACGGCCCGAAGCGGCCGTCCTTGATCACCATCGGCTTCTCGGACACGGGGTCGACGCCCAGCTCACGCAGCGGCGGCGTCGCCGCCCCCTGCCGGCCCCGGCGCTTGGGCTCGGAGTAGATCTTCAGCGCCTCGTCGAGGGTGATGGTGAACATCTGCTCCTCGGTCGCCAGCGACCGGGAGTCGGTGCCCCGCTTGAGGTACGGGCCGTAGCGGCCGTTCTGGGCGGTGATCTCCTCGCCGGTGTTGGGGTCGACGCCCACCACCCGCGGCAGCGACAGCAGCTTGAGCGCGTCCTCGAGCGTCACCGTCTCGAGATCCATCGAGCGCAGCAGCGAACCCGTCCGCGGTTTCGGCCCGGTCGGCTTCTTGCCCTTCTTCGCCGTCGCACCGGCTTCGCCGTCGTCGGGCGGTTCGGGCAGCACCTCGGTCACGTACGGTCCGTACCGGCCGTCCTTGGCGACGATCTCGTGGCCGGTCTCGGGGTCCACGCCCAGTGAGCGCCCCTCTTGCGGTGTGGAGAACAGCTTTTCGGCCAGCTCGAGGGTCAGCTCGTCCGGTGTCAGCTCGTCTTTGAGGTTGGCGCGCTGCGGTTTCAGCTCACCCGGATTGTCGTCGTCGGCGACCATCCGCTCCAGGTACGGCCCGTTCTTGCCGACCCGCACATAGATCGGCCGGCCCTCGGCGTCGTCGAAGAGCTTGATGGAGTTGACTTCTCGAGCGTCGATCTCTTCGAGGTTGACGCCGACCAGCTTCTTGAGTCCGCCCGAGCGCGCGATCGAATCGCCGACGCCGTGCTCACCGCCGAAGTAGAAGTTCTTGAGCCAGTTGGTCCTTCGCTCGTTGCCGGAGGCGATCTCGTCGAGCTCGTCTTCCATCGCGGCGGTGAACCCGTAATCGACCAGGCGGCCGAAATGCTGTTCGAGCAGTCCGATCACCGCGAACGCCACCCACGACGGGACCAGCGCGCTGCCCTTCTTGTGGACGTAGCCCCGGTCTTGGATGGTCTTGATGATCGACGAGTACGTCGACGGCCGGCCGATGCCCAGGTCCTCGAGCGCCTTGATCAGCGAGGCCTCGGTGTAGCGGGCGGGCGGACTGGTCTGGTGGCCGGCCGGCGTGAGGTCCTTGGCGTCGACGCGCTGGCCCTGGGTCAGGTTCGGCAGCCGGCTCTCGGCGTCGTCGGCCTCACCGCCGGCCTGGTCGTCGATGCTCTCGACGTAGGCCTTGAGGAAGCCGGGGAAGGTGATCGTGCGCCCGCTCGCGGAGAACACCGCCGACTGGCCGTCCCGGGAGTCCCCGGCGATCCGCAGCGAAAGCGTGGTGCCGCGGGCGTCGGCCATCTGGGAGGCGACGGTGCGCTGCCAGATCAGCTCGTAGAGCCGGAACTCGTCGGTGTCGAGCTGGCTGTGCAGCTGCCCGGGGGTCTGGAAGACGTCCCCGGCAGGCCGGATCGCCTCGTGCGCCTCCTGCGCGTTCTTCACCTTGCGGGTGTACTGGCGCGGCGACGGGTGCACGTACTCCTCGCCGTAGAGCTGGCGGGCCTGGTTGCGTGCGGCATCGACAGCGCTGGCCGACAGCGTCGTCGAGTCGGTACGCATGTAGGTGATGTAGCCGTTCTCGTAGAGCCGCTGCGCGATGCTCATCGTGCGCTCCGAGGAGAACCGCAGCTTGCGGCCGGCCTCCTGCTGCAGCGTGGAGGTCATGAACGGCGCGTAGGGCCGGCGCGTGTAGGGCTTCTGCTCGACAGAGGACACCGACAGCGCGACTCCACGCAGGCCGGCCGCCAACGCCCCGGCGCCGGCCTCGTCGAGCACCAGCACCTCGTCGGGCTTGCGGACCTGGCCGAGCGAGTCGAAATCGCGGCCGGTCGCGACGCGGCGGCCGTCGACGCTGTTGAGTTTGGCGGTGAACGTCGGCGGGGTGGCCTGTTCATCGGAGACGCTGGCGTCCAGTTCGGCCGTCACGTCCCAGTAGCCGGCGGTGCGGAACGCCATCCGCTCCCGTTCGCGCTGCACGATGATCCGCGTCGCCACGGACTGCACCCGGCCCGCCGACAGCTTCGGCGCCACCTTCTTCCACAGCACTGGGCTGACCTCGTAGCCGTAGAGGCGGTCGAGGATGCGGCGGGTCTCCTGCGCATCGACCAGGTCGTTGTCGAGGTCGCGGGGGCTTTCCGCGGCCGCCCGGATCGCGGGTTCGGTGATCTCGTGGAACACCATCCGCTTGACCGGGATGCGCGGTTTCAGCGTCTCCAGCAGGTGCCAGGCGATGGCCTCGCCCTCACGGTCACCGTCCGTCGCCAGGTAGAGCTCGTCGACGTCCTTGAGCAGGCCCTTGAGCTCGGTGACGGTGCCCTTCTTGTCGGGGCTGATGATGTAGAGCGGTTCGAAGTCGTGTTCGACGTCGACGCCGAGCCGGGCCCACGGTTCGGATTTGTACTTCGCGGGCACGTCGGCCGCCGCTCGGGGCAGGTCGCGGATGTGTCCACGCGACGATTCGACGATGTAATTGGAGCCGAGGTATCCGGCGATTTTGCGTGCCTTCGTCGGCGACTCGACAATGACGAGTCGCCGCACGCTGCCATTTCCGCTTCTGCGGCTACCGTCAGCCAACTGGATCCTGCTCCACTTCTTCGGTTACCATCTGCGCCGGATGCCTCGCTCGGCGCCTGTCGGCACCTGACAATTTCGCACCCTACGTTGGCCGACGCAAACTGACCCCCTCGTCACCGGTCAGGGAATGCTGGGCCAATCGGACAACGCCGCGACGTCGTCGGGAGGTTCCCCTACCGTCTCTACCAGGCGTGTCAGCCGCCGTCGACCACTGATTCGCAACGCCGGACGCGACCCTCTGGTGCCGATCAATGTCGGTGCGATCCCGATCCGCATCATCGCCGAGGCCAGCGGCGAATGCGTGTCCGGGGCGTGCGGGTCGAGGCCGAGCAGGTATCCGTTGGGTTCCCGGGTGCCTGCGGCCAGCGTCCACGCCCGCAATTCCCGGGGGCCCGGCAACCACTGCGTCGGGACCGTCTTGACCGCGCCGCGCGTCCACTCGGCGGCGATCGCGACGAGCCGGGGCTCGACACCGGTGCGCACCAGCGGTGTGCGCTCGTCGGTGCGGGAGATCTCCGCCTGCAGGCCCGCGTCGGTGATCATCCCCGCGAGCGCCTCGGCGCGCCACATGTCCTCCACGACCACCGACAGCCGTGCGCCCTGCTCGCGGCCGCTGCCGACCAGCACCACCTGACCGGGGCCGGCGAGCAACCCGGTGAGGTCGGCGACGGCGGGGGGTACCGCCTCAGCCGAGAAGAAGGACAGCTGGCTCACGGATCGACAGTAAGCCAGCGGGGCGCCTGCCGCGGTATGCCCCGCGGCAGGGGTAATCAACGCCACCGTGTACGAAAACACCCCCGCAGGTCCGGTGCGCGGATCGGCGGGGGTGTCTTGTCAGGCTCGCGGTACTAGATGGTGCGCACACCCGTAGCTTGCGGCCCCTTGGGGCTCTGGCCGACCTCGAACTCGACCTTCTGGTTCTCCTCCAGGGTGCGGAAGCCGCTGCCCTGAATCTCCGTGTAGTGGACAAACACGTCTGCGGAGCCGTCTTCGGGGGCGATGAAACCGAACCCCTTCTCCGCGTTGAACCACTTCACAGTTCCCTGTGGCATTTCCTGTTGTTTCCTTTTCTTCTTCTCCGGGTGCGGTCCACCGTTTCGGTACACCGGGCCCGTTCCGACCGCCATCCTTCGTGGAGTCGTCGGAACTCGACCCGACCTACAACCCTCGCAGGAACCGCGATCGCAACGTCGATCCTGCGAGTGCGAGTACACGAACACAGAAGCTGCGACCGCGCTAAGTCAACCACGTTCAGGGCTGGTGCGACAGTCTCAAAGCACTTCCTTGGGGAACAATTCACGTGTGCATCGACGTTGAACGCCGGCGCACTGTTACAGGCGTGTTTCGAAAGGGTGGACGGTGTCGGATTTCGGCCGGGAGCTGCTGTCTTGTGCGGTGGCGGGAGTAGCCGGCGACGAACATCCGCTGCGGCACGTCGCCGATCTGCCGCCGCGGCTCGGGCAACCCGAGACCTGGCCCGAGTGGGCGCACCCAGATGTGGTGCAGGCGTTCGTTGATCGCGGCGTACGCGCACCGTGGTCCCATCAGCGCACGGCGGCCGACCTCGCCCACGACGGCAGGCACGTCGTGTTGTCGACCGGCACCGCGTCGGGCAAGTCGCTGGCCTACCAGTTGCCCATCCTGTCGGCGATGGCTTCCGAGCCCCGTACGCGCGCACTGTATCTGTCGCCGACCAAGGCGCTCGGCCACGATCAGCTGCGCACCGCACAGGCGCTCAGCGATGCGGTGCCCGCACTGCATGACGTGGCGCCGTCGTCCTACGACGGCGACAGCCCCGTCGACGTGCGCCGATTCGCCAGGGAGCGGTCGCGGTGGATCTTCTCCAACCCCGACATGATCCACCTGTCGCTGCTGCGCAACCACGCCCGCTGGGCGGTGTTCCTACGCCACCTGAAGTTCATCGTGGTCGACGAATGCCACTACTACCGCGGCATATTCGGATCCAACGTGGCGCTGGTGCTGCGCCGGCTCCTGCGGCTGTGCGCACGGTACTCGGCCGACCCGGGCGGTCCGACGGTGATCTTCGCGAGCGCGACCACCGCCTCCCCCGCCGAGACCGCCGCCGAGCTGATCGGCCAGACGGTCACCGAGGTCACCGCCGACGGCTCACCGCAGGGCGCGCGGACCGTGGCGCTGTGGGAGCCGGCGCTGCTCACCGATCTGGTCGGCGAGAACGGTGCACCGGTACGACGGTCCGCGGGCGCGGAGGCGGCGCGCGTGATGGCCGACCTGATCGCCGAAGGCGCCCGCACACTGACGTTCGTCCGGTCCCGCCGCGGGGCGGAGCTCACCGCTCTCGGCGCGCGCGCCCGGCTCGAGGAGGTCGCACCGGAACTGGTCGAGCAGGTGGCCTCCTACCGTGCGGGGTACCTCGCCGAGGACCGGCGGGACCTGGAGCGCGCGCTGGCCGACGGTCGGCTGCGGGGGCTGGCCACCACGAATGCGCTGGAACTCGGCGTCGACATCGCCGGGCTGGATGCGGTGGTGCTGGCGGGTTTTCCGGGGACGGTGACGTCGTTCTGGCAGCAGGCGGGCCGCTCCGGCCGGCGCGGCCAGGGTGCGCTGATCGTGCTCGTCGCCCGCGACGATCCGCTCGACACCTACCTGGTCCACCATCCCGGGGCTCTGCTGAACCGGCCGATCGAACGGGTGGTGATCGACCCCGCCAACCCGTATGTGCTTGGGCCTCAACTGCTGTGTGCGGCGACCGAGCTGCCGCTGACCGACGCCGAGGTGCGGATGTGGGATGCCGAGACAGTGGCGGAGTCACTGGTCGACGACGGGCTGCTGCGCCGCCGCGCCCACGGGTACTTTCCCGTACCGGGCCTCGATCCGCATCCGGCCGTGGACATCCGGGGCTCCAGCGGCGGCCAGATCGCCATCCTCGAGGCCGACACCGGGCGCATGCTCGGTAGCGCGAACGCCGGTCAGGCGGCGTCGTCGGTGCATCCGGGCGCCGTGTATCTGCACCAGGGCGAGAGCTACGTGGTCGACTCGTTGTCGTTCGAAGACGGGGTGGCGTTCGTCCACGCCGAGGACCCCGGCTACACCACGTTCGCCAGGGAGGTCACCGACATCGCAGTGACGGGTCCCGGCGAACGGGAGTCGTTCGGCGCGGTGACCGTCGGACTGGTTCCGGTGTCGGTGTCGAACACCGTCGTCGGGTACCTGCGCCGCCAACTCACCGGTGAGGTCATCGATTTCGTCGAGCTCGACATGCCGACGCGCACGCTGGACACCATGGCGGCGATGTGCACGATCACGCCGGAAGCGTTGCTGGACAACGGGATCGACCCGCTTCGGTTCCCCGGTTCGTTGCACGCCGCCGAACACGCCGCGATCGGCCTGCTCCCCCTGGTGGCCAGTTGCGACCGCGGCGACATCGGCGGGGTGTCCACCGCGGTGGGCCCGGAGGACGGCTTGCCGACGATCTTCGTCTACGACGGCCACCCGGGTGGGGCAGGGTTCGCGGACCGTGGATTCCGCCAGATCCGCACGTGGTGGTCGGCCACCGCCGACGCGATCGAGGCGTGCGAATGCCCTGCGGGATGTCCGTCCTGTGTGCAATCACCCAAGTGCGGGAACGGGAACGACCCCCTGGACAAGGCCGGCGCGGTGCAGGTGCTTCGCCTGGTATTGCGCGCACTGGCCGAGCGTCGCCATTGACCCGGGAGCGACCGACCCCTCGACGGTCGACTCCACACGCGCGGAACGCCCGCCTACGCGATCCGTTCCGCACACCCGGCATCGGGCGTGCAAGCAAAATACCGTGATCTTGGACGGCGCGCCACCAGTTCACGGGGGCACGGCGCCCTCGGCGCAACCGATCCGGTGGCGTCGAGGCGCCACGTAAAATCGCGGGCATGAGCCACGACTGGCTGCTCGTGGAGACCCTGGGTAGCGAGCCCGTCGTCGTCGCACGAGGCGGACACACCGAGAACATGGTTCCCATCAGCGCTTTTCTCCGGCGCAATCCCCATCTGATGGCCGTGCAGACCGCGATCGCCGAAACGGTCCGCACCGGACAGGGTCTGTCGAGCATCACCCCGAAGAACGACCGCGTGATCCGCACCGAGGTCGTGCAGATGTCCGACGGGCGCATCCACGGCGTGCACGTCTGGATCGGTCTTCCCGGTATGGACCCGCCTGAACGTCCGCTTCCGGGACCGCTGAAATGGGATCTCGAGACCGGTATCGCCACGGCCACCACGCAATCGCTGGCCAACAGCGGGCGAGATCCCGACGCGGAGGACACCCACGGCCGGTCACTGGCCGAAGACCTGCCGATGCGCGACCTCAATCCGAGTGAGACGAAGGTGCTGTCGATGGCGATCCGGCCGGAGCCCGGCCAGACCTTCTGCAGCACCTGGGATGTCACCGACCACCGGGGCTCGATGATCTCGGTGGGGTTCAGTGCGCGGGCACTGCTCGAGGCGCACGACGGCGGGGCGCCACGGTTGGTGTGCCGGGCCATGAACTGGCGCGCCGAGCGCGACGGCCCGGTTTTTCCGCCCGACCACCTGGCCCAGCGGATCCTCGACGGACTGGCGCAGAGCGGTCTGCACCGGGCGCTGGTCGATTTCGACACCTGGAAGTTGCTCAAGTGGCTCGATCCGCCGGCGCCGTTCTACGACTGGCGCGCCAACGAGGTGCATCCGGACGACGGAATCGAGTTGGCGCGCATGATGACCGAACTCGACCACGGGGCGACGACGGCCGTCATGCGGCTGCGCACCGCCGACGGTGGCTGGGCGCCGGTGCACGTCACGATCAACCGCATCGAGCTCGAACCGGATACGTTCGCCGGCCTGGCCTCGGTGCGACTGCCGACCGATGCGGAAGTGCGCGAGGCGCCGTTCTCCACCCAGGCCGTGCGGCCGTCGTCACCGGACTGACACCGGTCCCCCACGCGCCGCGGCCTGCGCCGGCCCGAAACGCCATGCGCCCAATCCGACCGCGGCGTCGACATGCACGACCACCTCCAGCCCGTCCACCGCACAGTGGGTCAGCGACGTGTCCATTGCCTGAGCGACCAGAGTTGCCTGTACACAAGCTGATTCCGCACCTGAGGCGATCCGTCCGGCTGCCGCCAGCGCGGCGAGATCCGCGGCCGCCTGCGCCCGGTGCCGGGCGATGACCGCCGAACCGACATGCGCCAGAGCACCCGTGACGGCGATCAGCACAGCGAGGGCGGCGACCGCGGCGAGGGTCGCCGCCCCGCGTTCATCGGACACCGGGTTCGGCTGCTGCCACCGCCCGCGCGGCGATCTCGACGCCGAACAGGATCGGCGTCCTGCTGCTGACCCGGGCGACTGCCAACTCACCGTCCCACTGCAGGTCCACCGCCGCGCCTTCCGGGGCGATCCTCGCGGCCACCTCCGTCGCCGATCGTTCGTCCCCACGCGCCGCCAGGCGGGCCGCCTCGCGTGCGGCGTCGATGCACCGCACCTGCGCGCCGACCGCGGACAGGCCGGCAACGCACATCGCCAGCACGACCACCACCGCGGCGATCGCGAAGGCGGCCTCCACCGTGGCGCCACCGGAATCGTCAGTCAGACATCGGTTTTGAGCGCGCGGCTGATGATGTTCGTCAATGCGCTGACGATCGAGTCGCCGGTGACGACCGTGTAGAGGATCGCCCCGAATGCCGCCGCGGCGATCGTCCCGATCGCGTACTCGACAGTCGAGCTTTACACCGTGTGCGATTGCTACGGTCCCCGGGTGATCGACGGCTCACCTTCACCGCCATGAAGCGCAGAGCCCCTCTGACCCATCAATCGGGGTCGACGACGCTCCATTCATTGCCCAATCGCTCGATCGTGCCGGCGTGCAATCTACGAAACAGCCGTTGCACTTCCGGGTCGATGATCGGATGGCCGTGTTTGTTGAGTGGAGTCCAACGGTCGCCGAATTTCTCTGCGATCTCTTGCAGCATCACATCGTGATGTTCGAGGCCCTCGGCCCGGATGTGGTCGACCATCCACTGAGCGACTTCGGCTGCGGTTGCCATAGGGCCGAGGCTAGCGGCCCGTCGTTCCAAGTTGGCGCCGGCTGCGGGCGCCGTCTGTGGCGCTCGACGCTTCACCTTGACGCTGACGGCTGGCTTCCAGAGGGTCGCTCCCAGATCTACGTGGTCGAGATCGCAGAACCTCACCGCCACACAGACGACCGCGACGAGCACGATCACGAAGACGCTGCACAGCAGCAGGTACGTAGCCATATGCACACGATGGGCTGCCCCGCCGACACTCTTACGACCTGCGAGTTTGCAGTTTGCTGCCGTCCTGACCTGCGATTATTGCCCTATTTCTCGTACGCCCGTGCTAATCGTGATATTCGCCATAGCCCAGGAAACGAACAGCTCAGAAGCGGTTTTCGATCGAAAGAAATCCGGTCATTGTGCACCTTGATGATGTTGAGCGTCGTCAAAGAGTCTTCCAGCAAACGGTCTGCCGGCATCCGGCTGCGAGAGGACGTGGCGATACCACCGGCCGATCGTTACGCCGATCTCGGCCATGACATCGAGCATGAGCAGGTCGTCTACGTGTCCGACCTCGGAGTTGATCCACGTCCTGATCTCCGACATGTACTGCTTGAGCCCGGACATCTCCGAGTCCTCGTACAGGTACGGGCTTAGTTCCAGGAGTCGGTCCGGTACGTGCTGTGCCAGCTCCTCGGCGGTCGTCATCCGGCGACCGTTCCATCGCGTGGTCATTTTTTCCACCGCGCCTGAGCCGCTTTCCGGGCGGATGCGGTCCGCTTGGCCTTCATAGCGGCCACCTCGTGGTCGGCGTCGGGTAGTCCGAGCTTGCTCAGTAGCGTGGCCATCAGCGACCGTGCGGAGTTCGCCTGCGAGATACACGGGTGGATCACCGGCTGTCCGGTCGATCCCTCGACCACGAGCGGCGCATTGGCCGCTTCGTCGTCCATCCGCTTAATCGTGTCCGCCAGCTTGCAGGCGTCGAACAAGACGCGCAGCTTCGCGGGCTCATCGGTGAAGTTGAATACCTCTGTGAGCTCTTTCCAGAGCTTCTTACCCTCGGTTCCGAACTGCCCTTTGGGCATACTCGGCTTGTCTGTCATTCTCGAATCCCCCTGAGTGGGTTGGTAGTTCGTCGCGTGGGCGACTCAGGGCCGGCAGGCGGCTCTAGCTGGGAAAATGGCGGATGCGAACCGCATGGGATCTCTCACCCGCATTACGTACCGGTCGGGAGGGTGCGGGCAGGGGTATACCCCCGTGGGGGTAGGAGGAGGGGTGTACCCGCAGGCCAGGGCGGGTGCGACCCCAGGGCGGGGCCTGCTCTGGAGGTCTGCGCCCTGCCTAGCGCAGGACAGAGGGCCGGTGCTGCACCTGTGCCCAACCCCGAGGGGGAGCGCCCCTGTGCCCCCACCGCCCAGGGTGCGGGGGCCGGCCTGCCTCGCCACGGCGCTACTCCGTTGCCGCACAACACAACCCCTTGCCGCATACACGGTCAGCGTGTATGGTTGGTCGCATGAACATCACACGCATCGCCGCATCCGCTGCTATCGCATTCGCCTGTGTCGCAGGGGCTTCCGCTCCCGCCTTTGCTCAACCCATCACCGAGGACAGCCCCGCGTGGGACTGCCGCATCAACGGCAACGGGGTCTGCGGCCCTGACAATGCGCAGGGAGTGCAAGCGGGCCAGTACGTCAACGGTCAGCTCGTGCCGTGGTCGCTGAGCGAGATCCCCGATTGGTGCCGGGACATCTGCCTCGGAGCCTGACTAGCACTACCCCGAAGAGCGCCCCGCCATCGTGCGGGGCGTTCGTCGTTGGGAGACTGCCGGGGTGGCTATCCGCTATCTCTCGCGTACCGAGGTCGCCGAACGGATCGGCGTCAAGCCGGACACGTTGGGCCGGTACAAGCTTCCCGAGCCGGATGCTCTAATCGGTACCACCCGAGGTTGGCTCCCCGAGACGGTCGACGCCTGGAACGCTAGCCGGCCTAGTCGGTCTCAGCGTCGTTGACTGCTCGGCCTCTTCAGCTTCCGCGACTCCTCAGCGGCTTGCAGTTCCCTCGCCTCCGTGGACAGGTACTCGGGCAGGTAGGGGTTCACGGGTGGCTTATCCATTGGGCCGGCTGGTCGCTCGACCACCACAACCTGGCCTTCCGGATAGTCCTGCTGGGCCAGGATGGGCCAAGTCTGCGGGTACTTGATCCGCACAACAGCCAGCCTCGCCAGTCCAGATTTGATTAGCTCCTTGGCTCTCCACCTCGGAACCTTCTTGATAATCGCACCCTCGGCTATGAGGGTGTCGGAGTCTGAGGTGCTGGGATCTGGACTCGTCATGTGTGCCTTTCGCTGTTCGACGCTGGGACCGCGTTGGAGCTCCCGCCCCGTGTGATCGCAATCCACTGGTCATCGGTAATTCCCACCGACTTTGCCGCGTTGTAAGTCCGCGACGAACTCGTGTAGTACGACGACAGTGCATCGGATAAAGCCACCACCTCGGACCACAGCTCTGGAAGATGGAGTTCCTTGCAAACGTGCTTCGACTTCTCGATCTCCTCGATCACCAGTTGACAGAGCATCGAACACGTCCGGAACTTGCTGTTGCTGCGTACCTTTCGCGGACAACCCTCGCGGGCACACGGAGGACGCTTCGATCTAGTCCGTCGCTCCGCGACTTCGCTCACTCGTTGCGCCCGTCGATGGTTCCGTAGCCACCAGAGAGTGCAGCCCTGACGATGGCTTCCCCGTTGAGCGGCATCGGTGACGCTCCGCTCAACGCTTTGCGGAGCTTCGCCGGGACAGGTAGTTGAGCTTCCTGCTCAGCCTGCCGTCGCGCCTCTAGTTCGTCCTGTGTCGCCTTCTGGCGCCGTTCGTGCTCGACGGCTAGGTCGAACCATTCTGGCTCGGGAGCGTGGATCTGAGCGCCAGGCACGTGGGCGATCCTGCGACTCTCCAACTTCCGTGCGACCGCACGGGCGAACTCGTCTGCGATCGGAGCGGGCTGCTTACGCTGCGAGCGTGTCAGTGCGGCGGTGATCGCTTTCGCTGCCGAGTCGGACATCTGCGCTCCCTCTCTGGTGGCTACGGATAGATTTGATCTGGCTCATGCCCTCGGGAGGTTCCGGTCGCTGAAAACGGCGCATCCAGAGCGCCCGCCGAATCTCGTCGTCTGTTGCGAGGTCTGGTAAGCCAAGGCTCTGGGCCAACTCCTGGCATTTGTCGGGCTGCCAGAACCACGGTGTATCGCCGTTCTCGACGATCTCGTCGAAATACGGCAGCTTGACCTCGACGTACTCGTGATAGCGCCGTTCGCGCTCGTCGTAGCTCATCAGGCGAACGCGACACCGGTCGGGCGCTGCGACTGAGACCGCAAAGCCAGTTCGAGCTCTTTTCGGAGCGCGCTCGCCTCGCGTGGCGTCTTGATCCGGAACGGCACGCCGAGCCGTACAGCGGTGAAGTACACCGGGACCACTTCGGCGAAAGTCCGGTCGGTGTTGGTGGACAGGCTCACTTGGTCAAGCTTGGCCAGTTGCACCGCATCGTCGGGTGCCAGCACGTTCAAGAATCCCCCGGTGCTTCGGACTCCGGTGACTTCGGCGGTTTGGTTGACCCACGAGCTGATTCCGCCGATGTAGGCGGCTTCGGCCTTGGCCACTCCGTACGCTGCGAGGGTCTCGGGGCCGGCTTTGACCAAGGTGTCCGACGTGATCGTCTCGGGCAGCTTCAACGCTGCCTCCGCGTAAGCCTCTGCGTGTTCCTCGAACCGAGGTTCGATGTCTTCGATGATCTGAGGGATCGACTGCGCTGCTGTGCGTTTGACCGCTAACGCAGCTTCGTTCAACGCCCACGACTTGGAGGATTCGAGCACCGTTGCCGAGACACCATCCTGCAATCGCATCGGGATGTGATTGGCCAGAACCTCGGCAAACTCTCGGACTTTCTCTTCGGCGTTCTCTGCGGTGACGGACTCTAGATCGAACACCGGCCTATGTCCGACTTCTACGAATTGCAACGCCTCGAAACGATCGAGCGCGGTGATGAGATCCTCGGGCAGGTCGATACCGAGATTGGTCCACCGGGTGACCTGCTTGGCGATGTCGACGGGGTTGGTAATCATCTGTTTCTTCTTTCGTTGGGTTGATACGAGACAGCCGCACCAACGCGGCTTTTCGAGAGGGGGTTGTGTTTATCGGCGGTGGTAGGACAACGACTTCTTCGCCGTCATCGACCTTTCCGTCGCCACGGCTTCGTCCACGGAGTTGACGTTGATCGTCGTACCGCCCATGCCGTTCGTGAGAAGACCGCTGAGCATCGAGGTCAGGTAGTTGACGCCTTCTCCAGCGAGTCCGCTGATCGCTCCTCCGCCGATGCCGAGGTCGCTTGCGAGCTGGGTTACGTTGGCTTCTGCGAAGCCCTTTCCGATGTCGAGCATCTTCGAGAGCTGCTCGCCCAACTTGATGGCGTTGTCCTCTTCGGACTCCCCGTACTTCTGCGAGAATCCCAGCTGCTCCTCTTGGAGCGCCAACTGGTCACGAATGGCTTGGAGCTGATCTCTCTTGGACTGGTAGGCCTTTCGGCCTTCTTTGTCCTCTGTGGGCAGGGCGTTCTTCTCGACCTTCAGCGACTTGCTCTCTAGGTCGATCTCGTCCATCGTCCGGTCCAGTCGTTCTTCGAGGCTGGTCATGTCGACGCCGGCCAGGCCTTCGTCGATCGCCGTTGCGATCTCCTGAGCCAGAGAGCGTGCCTTGTCCAAGACCGGACCTGTGCCGTCTTCGATACCCTTCTGGAGGCCTTCCATCAGAGCCAGACCAGCGGGGGTCAGCTCTTTGCGGTCCTTCGGAATAGGTCCCTTGACCGCTGCGATCTTGGCGGCGATACCGGAGGCGAAGTCGAGCACAGCCTGGAGACCGGACTTGATGCCGGCGAGAAGGCCGTCCATCAGTGCCCTGCCGGCGCCTACGAGGATGCCGCCCATGTTGCCGACAGCCCCAGCGATACGTCCTGGCCACGAACCAACCTCGGCAAGGATCTGAGCCCCGCCGCTAACGACGGTGCTGACCGCGCTAGAGATAGCGCCTGCCACGGTGGAAACCACAGCGTTCCACGCTGCTGAAGCAGCGGCGCTAACACCGTTCCACACGCCTTGGATCTGGCTGGTAACACCCGAAACGGTCTGCGCTACCGACGCCATCGCTGTGGCGACTGTCGCTTTGATCGAGTTGAACGTCTGCGAGATTGACTCGGCGTAGGCACGCCACGGAGCGTCAGCAGAGGTGAACGGGGTCAACAGGTCTTGCTTGATCGACTCGAAGTCGAACGTCGGCATAAAGTTCTTGAACAGGTCACCGAGGTTGTTCAGCTGGTTCGATAGCGTCACGATCGAAGTGAGCGAGTCACCCACTGACTTGAGACCGTTGTTGAAGTCCTCGATGTTCTTCGGATCCTGCATGAACTTCAGACCCTCGGACGCCATACCTCCCAGTGCTTCCAAGATGGTCTTGAGCGTCCCGCCAAGTCCGTCGAACGCCTTCGACAGCGTTCCATCGGCGGTGATCCTCTGGACCCACTCCGAGAAGGATTTTCCAGCCCCGTTGAACCACTCCGACAGGTTGGGCAGCTTCTCGGAAAACGACTGCGCCAGCGAGATCAGTCCCTTGGTGAACGCGCCAATACCGGGCGCAGACTTGGAGAGTGCGTTGCCGATGTTCGAGATCGTTGATTCGATCTTGGCCATCCCGGCAGATGACGTGATCGTGTCCACCGCAGCCCGAGCCATATTGGCCATGCCTTGGGTGACCGTGGGCAGCGATCGGGTGAGCATCGGGAAGACTGCCCCGAGCTTGTCGAACACCGGAGTGAACTGCTGTTCCACGACCGCGCTCATGGACGCTTTCAGGGCCTCGAACGGCGCGGCCAGACGAGCTGCTGCCGCTTTCAACCCATCGAGCCCGAGCATGAGAGCTCCGATAGGTGTCGCCACCGCAGCGATCAGACCGGGAAGTGTCAGCATCGCTGACGTGACCAGCCCGAACAACGGCGCAGCCACGGCGGTGATGCCGGCGAAGATCGCGGCATACCCGGATGCGTTGATACCCGAGCCGAATCCTGGACTCTTGACGTTGTTGAGCACGTTGAGAACCCGGTCCAAGGCTCCTCTGTTCACGTCAACCTCGGCCTTGACCTTCGTCTTCGTGCCTTGTGCTGCTGCCTGGATCTGCTCGCGCACACCTTCGGTGTTGGCGTCTACGTCGATCGTGGCCTTGAGGCCCTGGGTGACAGCCCGGACCTCGCGGCGGAACGGATCGGTGTCCGCTTCTACCTTGATCTTGGCCGTCATCTGCTCGACGGCCTCGATCTCAGCCTTTACTTTTGCTCGGAATCCTTTGAGGTTGGGCAGAACCCTTATTGAAATCCTGCCGACCTCGCGCCCGCCAGCGCCTTTGGCGCTCACGCGGCCACCTTGTGTGCCCTTAAGAGGGCCATTGCCTCGCGGCACCGTTGGCGGTATCGGGCGCCTGCGTCACGGTTGCACTGTCGGCAACCTCCCGAAGATGCGAGGCGATCATGTGGGCCTCGAATTGAGTGGCCGTTGCGGCAAGTTCCGCTCATCCGTCGCCACCTTCCATTGCTTATGGCTTCATGCCAAACGAAAAGAGCCCCGGCGAATTGCCGAGGCTCGTTGTGTCTGTGTGTGGTTCGGGAGGACTAAACGAAAAACCCCATGCACCCCCGGAGGTCGGAGTACATGGGGCGTCTCGTATCAACCCAGCGAGTTCGCAGCCCTTCCGGACTGAGCCCCTCTACCTATACGGGAATACTCTCGCAGTTTTCATCGCCACCCAGGTTTACGCAGGCCGTCGCGGGCGTCGAAGCCAGTTCCACGTGCGTCCAGCCCCCAGACCCCTTTGGGTTGTTTCTTGGGTGGTTGAGGTGGGTGTTGTTCGTATTCGGCCCGCGCTGCGGTGATGTCTTCGGCGTCTCGGAACCTGCGACGGTCACGAGCCGTCCACTTCGGCTCAGCAGGTTGGGGCTCAGGCGGCGGTTCAGTGCCCTTCCGCTCGGCTCTGTTCACCGCACGTTGCCACCGTGCCATCGTGTTCCGCCAATCCTTAGCGCAGCGCGACTCCTTCTCTCCGGACAGAGGTCGGCACGTTTGCGGTTGATTTCCCCGCCCGCGTGCGACTTTCAGGTCGAGTGCATGTTGCTCCCGGCAGTTCTGGCACCCTCCCCGCCGCTTGAGCATCTCGGGGGTGCACGGGTCTAGCGGCACTTCGCATTTGAGCCGATTCGGCGATGACCCGATCCATTCGCCGCACGCTCGGCAGTAGAACCGGGTTGCCGTCGTCCACAGCATCCGAGGATCGACCTCTGTCAAGTAGCCGCCCGCATCCTGGACAAGCTGACGGGTCACCGGCGCTGGTCGCGCCTTCCCGCCGATCTCCGACACCTTGTCTTCGCTGTCGTTGGAGTCGGTGCCGAGCTCCGCTGACTCGGTGACGATGCTGTGGCCCCCGACCTCGGAGAGGTCCAGCAGCGTCAGCGGGTCTGGGTCGTCCAGGTCCCCGAGCCCTGCCAGGTCTCGTTCGTCGCAGTCGGGGTCCACCTTGTCCCGGTCGAAGGTGTTGCTCTCAAGTTCGTACGGCTTGGTGTGCAGGTCGACGCTGTACGTCTTCTTTCGGCGCTTGCTGGCCTTGGTCATGTGAGTCCCATCTGTTCGAGTAGTTGTGTCGTGTCTCCATCCCTCCGTCGCTGTTCGGCGACTTCGGCCAGCTCGGCATAGACCTCTGCTGCGATCTGTTCGTCCTCGGTATCGCGCGCCTGTCGTTGGCGCTGCACCTCGCGGAACCCGCCGCGTTCCCGCTGGTAGCGGTCGGCTGTGCGGTCGGTCCAGTCGGCTACCCCCAGCTGCTCGGCAATTTCGTCCAGCGACGGCGCCTCCGGGTTGAGCCGGTACGTCGGAGTAGGCCGGCCCTTACCTGCCCGCACACCGGACTGGAGGACCAGTCCGTGCGGTTCGAGTTTGTTCGCAACCACGGCTCGGACTGCCCTCGTCGTGAGGCCAAGGCGCTGCGCGATTTCGACGGCGGTGGTGTCGGGCACCTCGGCAAGGTCGGCCCACACCCTGCCAGCGTTCTGGCCGAGCCCACTGCCGACGAACACCGGATGACTTATGACGTTGTTGAGTCCACATGAACCTCTCCCCCCAATACAAGAATCATGTGGACCTATTTGTGTAATAAGTCCCTGCTGCCATCCGAGGTTGATCCTCCACCGACTTGCGTCGGTGCGGCTCCGAGTGGCGGTCGCATCTCTGCTGATTAGGCCGGCCTGAACGAGTCTGCCAAGGGCTCGACTGGCTGTATCTCTCCCGACCCCGGCTCGCATACTTAGATCGCGCTCGCTGGCGTCGATCGTCCATATACCGATCTCGTGAGCCCATCCCACGAGGGATGTTGCAACGGCGTGATCTGTTCGCGCCGTACGAGCAGGCCAGGTGTAACGGTCGATCCGGTGAGACAGCTGTTCGAGCTTGTGTCGAACGTCCTCGGCGGACCCGATAGGCGGCTCCCAACCGTCCTCACACCGTTCCCACACCTTGCGAAGGCGCGACTCCAAGCGCGCCGTCCGGTCCCGGCCTCCGTCTTCGGTGGCGAAGTACCACGCGAACTCCGACGACTTGGTGACCGTCACAAACTCGTCTTCGCCAAGGCCAGCGTTCATCGCGTGCATCGCTATCGCGCAGGCGGTCGCCCACTCCGAATAGCGCCCATCGGCACCGTCGAGAAGGTCTCTCGCCGGCTGCGGTAACCGGCTACGGAGGCCTTCTACGTCATCCCGTAGCGCGGCCATCGTCGCCTCAGACGTACTGCTCGATGAACTCAGCGAGATCTTCCGGGCGGTGCGCGTCACAGATACCGGGAATGAAGACCCGGCACTTGCCAAGAGCGGGATCAAGCCGAGGCGGTCCCGGCAGATCCGCGTGGATCTCGTCAACACCGAGCTTCCGAAACTCCTGATACGACGACGGCTTGATACTCAGAGCGTGCTCGATGAGATCCCGGTTGGTCTCGTCCTCGATCCTGCGTTCTGTCCCGGGGCGGACGAACCTGTGCAGGACCAAACCCACCGCGCCGGCAAATGCGCGGGCTACCCGTGCCACCCCGTTGTCGTCGGACATCTCAGCAGGCCAGACGATATGTACCGACTCACCATCGCCAACCGCGAACGCGCCGTTTGGGCCGGCTTCTATCAGTTGGATGTGGGCTCGCGCAGTCATGCAGCGGCCCGGTACAGCGAGACCTCGGCCTGTCCGAACACCATCCCTGCGTCGGCCACCGATTCGCGGTGGACGAGTTCCGCGCCGTCGATGAGTTCGAGCACCGGGCAGTACAGGTCGTCGTCGTCTCCGACGATCGCGCTTCGGTAAACCCAGACATCGGAGCCCGACCTGTGCGCATACAGCAGGCAGTCGTGCTCTACCTCTGCGAGTAGTTCTTTGTTCATAAGTGTTTCCTCCGTTGATATTTCGGGTTGATCGGCTGTCCACGCCAGGGGATGCCATGCCCGGCATCAGGGGCGGGCTACAACCGTCCCGCGTTGGTCTCTGTTCTGTTTTCAATCAACGTGCCCGAAGCTCGACAGTCTCACTATAACCGTATTAATACTGTATTGTCAAGACTGTGATGTGGTACAGTGTCAAGCATGACCACGGTTGAGAAACTCGGACCTCGGTACGAGGTGGAAATGGCCAGGGACGGCGACCGGCTAGTGCGGATCACCATTCGAGCCGGCGAAGGTGCAGAGCTGGGGCACCGCGAAGTCCGTGAGGCGACCGCTCAGATACTCGATCGCCTACGAGGCGAGCGGCGTCGAGAACAACTCCCAGCTCACCTGATGACCGATACGGTCCGCGCAATGGTGGAAGCGTATCGAGAGGGCCACGGGCGGGTCACCGACGATTATCTGGCCCGGTTAGCCATCGCCTACGAGGAGTTGGCGCCAAGAGGCAGAGGTGTCTCCGCTGCTCTCGCTGCCGCGCTCGACAAGCCCACACAGACGGTGAAAACGCACATCATGCGGGCTCGACACGACGGATTCCTCTCCGACGCACTCGAAGGTAGGGAGGGCGGGAAGGCTCAACCGAAGGCTCATGCTCAGATCTCGGGCAATAGGGCGGTATGAGAATCGGGCGATTCCAGAGCCCCGTCATGTCCTTCAAGTCATCCCCCGTGGGTTTGCTGGTGATGATCCACAGCATGCCACACGAGGGCGTCAATTTCTTGCGTTCCGTAGCGTCTGAAATGGTGTTACTTGACACCGCACAGGCCCCCACGCGCTGAACCACGAAGGGAGCCATCTATTTGCTTGACACCGTACGAAGGTGCTCTGCAATCCGCCGGAACCGTGGGCTACTTCTGTGCGTCTAAACCAACATGGACGACGAACTAGATCCGGTGATTGACGACCTAGTGCGGTGGGAGTTAGAGCTACTCGCGCACGATCTCGGTATCAGCCCCGTCGATGACTAGACCGCGTACACCGTGCTCCCTCATCTCGCCGAACACGGTCACCAGTTCTGTCACCGTGTCGCGTGCTTCCGTCTCGTCGGCCATCTTCTCGATTTCTCCGAAGGAGATTTCTATAGTCGGACGTCCGCCACCAGGCGGATACGCGAATCCGAGCCGAACGCCCATCGAGCGGAGCCACACGTTTCGTGCTGTCACGTCCTGACGCGCCCACCAGGCGCCGAACGGCTCTCCGGTGGGCTGCCATGCCCACCCTGCCGGTTTGATCGCCTCTGCGGACAACTGAGCCTGCCTCGCGGCTAGGTCCGAGATGCGCCGGTCTAGTGTTATCCGTTGTGGCGTACCTGCGCCGTATGGTCCGCTACCCAGAAGGCCAGTCAGGTCTACGAGCGTGGCGTTGATCTGTTCGAGTTCTGCGGAGTTGTCTGACCCTGAATCCCACACGCGCTCTTTACGTTCCGATTCTCCGAGCATCCGCAACAGGATGCCTTCGAGCCCATCGTCCACGTAGGCGAGGGGGATCGACTTGTTACCGCAGGTCTCTTTGTACTGCGCCGAGGCGCATCGGTATCGGGGGTTCCTCCCCTTCCCGCCCTTGAGCCGGTACGCCGGCCTACCGCAGACGGCGCAATACACGATCCCGACGAGCAACGAGGTCGATCGTTTCGTCGGTTCCTTGCGGTTCTCCCGGTCAGCGAGCTCTTTACCGAGGCGGTCAAACACTTCCCGCGACAAGATCGGCTCCGCACGGATGACGGGCGATCCGTCGTCGCCTCGGACGATGTACTCCGGGCCGTACTGCTTTCTGCCCTTAACGTCACGCTGCGGGCGCCCCTGACCGTCTAGCAACGGCTCACGGGCGACTACCTGTCCCAGCAGCGTCGGGCTCGTCAACGACCGTTTGAGCGGGCCGGAATGCCAGGTATACCCCTTCATTGGCTTGCCTCGGTGTTGAGCAATCCGATCCTTCGGCGTCGGGATACCTCGGGCAGTCAGATCGTGGGCGATAGCGCGCAACGGAACACCGTCTAGCACTCGCTCGACAACTTCGCGGATGATCTTGACTTGCTCGGCGTCTTGCACGATCCGCCAGGTTCCCGACTCGTCCTTCGCAGGGAGGTACCCCCACGGGGTTGGACCTCCGGTGTATTTACCCGCTCTGATGTTGTGCTGCGCGGCAGATGCGTTCCTGTCCGAGATCGCCTGCAACTCCATCTCTGCGACCTTGGCGACGAGCAACGCGATGATGTCGCCGAACGGCGACGTGAGGTCTAGGAACTGTTCGGTAGCGGAAACGACGGCTACCGAGTGGTTCTGACACCAGCGGATGAGGTCGGCCAGGTCCAACAGCCTGCGGACTATCCGATCCATCCGGTAGAAGACCAGAACGTCGAACTCGCCCAGACGGTTGGCCAGCCAGTCCCCGAGCTGGGGGCGGTCGAAAGGCGACGTAACGCCGGCTGACACGTCCAAGTCTTCCGCGACACCGACCACCTGGTAACCGCGCTGTTCGCACAGTTCACGGCACTTCGCCAACTGACGCTCTGGGGAGGTCGTAGCGTCAGTAACTCGGGATAGGCGAACGACGATCAAGGCTCTCGTCATGGTGTAAACCTACACATTGGGCTACTCGACCGTGGACATGCCGGCGTCGTCCACCGCGAGCAGTGTCAACCGCGCTTCGACTTCGTCGAGCATCGCTCCCAGTGACTTCGTTTCCCAAGACATCGAGCCCTCCCTCACTTCCGTCCGCGGACCGTCCGCGAACACTCGTCATCACCACAGCCCCGACTGCAGGACATCACCTGCGAGGCCCACCACCACGGGAACGATGCCCAGGCACAGGAAGGCGGGCAGATAACAGATCCCGAGTGGTGCGGCGATCAGCACGGCCGCGCGCTCCGCGGTGCTCTTCGCGGCGTCGGCCGCGTCGCTTCGTGATTCGGCCGCCAGCTCCGCGACACCCTGCGCCAGAGCTGTTCCGGACTCCGCGGACCGCCGCGCCAGCCTCAGCAGGGCGCGGGCGTGGTCGTCGAGCGGTGGGCCCGGATCTGACCACGCCGTCGCCGCATCCGCGCCGAGGGCCAGCATGTCGGCCGCCCGGGTGAGCACCCGCGCCAGCCCGGGCGGCGCGGACAGCGCCGCGGCGGATGCCGCGCTCGAGACCGCCATCCCGGAAATCAGGCAGGCCGACAGCACGTCGAAGGTCGAGGCCGCCGCAAGCGGGTCGGCACTCCCGAGCCGGACCGGGCGGTCGATCCGCTCCCCGGTGCTGCGCCACGTCGCCATCCGGGCGCCGCCCTCGCGGCCGGTCAGCAGCAGTGCCAGAGCGAGCAGCGTCGCCGCCAGAGTCACGTCGTCACACCCGTCGTGATGCGATCCGACCACAGCAGACCGACACAGGACAGGGCCACACCGATCGCCAGCAGCCATCCGCCGGCCCCACCGGTGAACAGGAACCGCACGGGTTCGGCGCCGATGAGCTGGCCGAGGCCGATACCGAGAACCGGCAACGCCGCCAGCACGGCCGCGGTCGCGCGGGCGCCGGCCATACCGGCATCGACCCGTGACGAAAAGCGTTGCCGCTCAGCAATATCGCGTTGTGCGGTCTGCATGAGCGTGGCGATGGACAGACCGTGGTCCTGGGCCAGTTGCCAGCACACCGCGATGCGCTTCCACTGTGGCGCGAGCTCCGAGCCGCGGGCGGCGTCGTGGAGACCGGCCCCCACGTCGGCGCCGAGACGGGCCCGTGCCGCGACGCCACGCAGGGATTCGCCGACCCGCCCGCCGGTTTCGCCGGCGGCGGCCTCGAAGGCGGCGACCGGATGCGCTCCCACCCGCAACTCGCTCACGAGAACTTCAAGCGCACCCTGCAGCGACTCCGATTCACGGTCCCGCCGCCGCGCCGCGCGCCGGTTGCGGATCCGCACCGCGGCGGTGGCGCCGGCGATCACCGCGGCGAGCACCGCGCCCGCGGGCGCCACCGACCAGACTGTCACCGCCGCGGCCCCGGCCAGAGCGATCAGGACGCCGGGCCGCCGACTGTTGTGCGGGCGTGGCCCGGGCGTACGCAGTCGCCGGCTGACGTCGACGGGGTTGAGCAGCACTGCCAGGGCGAGCGCGAGTGCGGCGACGCTCACCGGATCGCCCGCAACGCGATGAGCCGGTTCAGGTCGGCGGCGCCCGAGCCGAAGCCGGTGCCGATCCGCCAGGCCGGCACCACGCGGACCCGGCCGTCGTCGTCGGGCCGCAGCACCGCGATCTCGGTGAGCTTTCGCGCGCCGGTGCTGTCGCGCGCCACGTGCAGCAGTACCTGCACCGCGGCGGCGAGTTGGCTGTGCAGCGCCGGCCGGTCGAGCCCGCCGACCGCGCCGAGCGCCTCCATCCGCGCGGGGACCTCGGCCGGGTTGTTGGCGTGTACGGTGCCCGCACCGCCGTCGTGGCCGGTGTTGAGCGCCGCGAGCAGGTCGACGACCTCCGCGCCGCGGACCTCTCCGACGACGATCCGGTCGGGTCGCATGCGCAGCGCCTGACGCACCAGATCCCGAACGGTGACCTCACCGACCCCTTCGACATTCGCCCCTCGCGCAACGAGTTTGACCACGTGGGGATGTTGCGGCGCGAGCTCGGCGGCGTCCTCGACGCAGACGATCCGCTCGCCGGCGGGGACGGCTCCCAGGGCTGCGGCCAGCATCGTGGTCTTACCCGCGCCGGTGCCGCCGCTGACCAGGAAGGCGAGCCGGGCGGCGATCACGTCACGCAGCAGCGGAGCCGCCTCGTCGGCGATGGTGCCCGCGTCGATGAGTGCGGCCAGATCCTGGCTGGCCGGCCGCAGCACCCGCAGCGACAGGCAGGTTCCGCCGGTCGCGACGGGCGGCAGGACGGCGTGCAGACGGACGGTGAACTCACCGGTGCCCAGCCCGTGTAACTGTCCGTCGACCCAGGGCTGCGCTTCGTCGAGGCGGCGACCGGCGGCCAGCGCCAACCGCTGCGCGAGCCGGCGCACGGCGCCCTCGTCGGGGAATCGGACCGGCGTGCGGCGCAGCCCGCCGCCGTCGTCGACCCACACCGCGTCCGGCGCGGTGACCAGGACGTCAGTGGTGCCGTCGGCGCATAGCAGCGGTTCGAGCGGACCGGCGCCGGTCAGCTCGGTCTGCAGTGCCCGCAGATTCGTGAGCACCTCGGTGTCGCCGAGGACACCGCCCGATTCGGCACGGATGGCGGCCGCGACGACGGCCGGGTGCAGCGGGGACGCCTCGGCGGCGAGGCGTTCCCGGACGCGGTCGATCAGTGGCGAGGTCATGCCGCCTCCGCGGCGGGATGGTGTTGCAGTACGGCGAGTACGCGGCCCGCGGCCGTCGCCAGCGGTGAGCGCCGGGACATCCGCAGTCCGCCCCGCTCGAGCGCCTCGGCCAGCCCCGGCTGCGGGCGCATCGTGGCAAGCAGCGGCAGCCCGAGGGACGCGGCCACTTCGGTCGCGCGCAAACCACCCGGCGCGGGCCCGCGAACCACCAGGCCGACGTTCGGGTTGGTCGCCGACAGCGACGGCGCCATCGCGCCGGCCGCCGCGCACGCCCGGACATCGGCGGTGACGACCATGACGACCAGGTCGGCGGCCTCGAGCGCCACCTCCGCGGCCGCCGTCGACCGGCGCGGCACGTCGCACACCACCAGCGCGCCGCCGCGGCTGCCGGCCTCCACCACCGCCGACAGCGCGTTCGCGTCGATCTCACCTCCCCCGCGGCCGTTCGCCAGCAGCGTGACCCCGGCGTGGTGCGGCAGCGCGTCGCGCAGCGCCGGATAGCCGATCCGGCCGCCGCGCAACGACAGATCCGGCCAGCGCAGACCCGCGGTGTTCTCGGCACCGAGCAGCAGGTCGAGACCGCCGCTCCAGGGATCGCCGTCGACCAGCAGCGCGTCGGGACCGCACAGGGCGAGCGCCGCCGCGAACACCGACGCCCCCGCACCTCCACGGCCGGCGACCACGGCGGCGACCGCACCGCGGCGCGCGTCGTCACGCACCGATTCGGCTGCCTCCGACAGCCAGACGACGAGTTCGGCCTCCTGCTGCGGCAGCGTCAACACGCGCTGGGCGCCTATCGCGATCGCTGCCTGCCAGTGCGACTCGCCGAGTACCGCCCGCTCGACGAGGACGATGCGATCGCGCCTCGGCAGGGCGCGCGCCGCACACCGAAGCGCCGACGGTTCGTCGAGGAGGATGGCCGCCGCGGCGCTCCAGACTTTGCGGCTGGACGGTTCCTCGGTGTGAACCACCGGCACCGCGGCCGCCGCCGCGACCCGGTCGACGTCGTCGCGCAGTGCCGGATCGCTCAGCAGAACGAGTACGCCAGGGGTGGTCGCCATGGCCCCACTGTGCCGCCCGGATCGCCACCGCAGCGTCGGCCGACCGTCGATCAGCTACCCGATGTGGATGAACCAGCAACTGTGGACAACCCGCGCGCCGCACTCGGGATATCGATTCGGCAACGTTTGGGCATCAGCGGAGTTATCCGGATTGCGAAAGAAGACCCCTGAAAAAGGGACGACCCCCGCCAGGGGGGGAGGAGGCGGAGGTCGTCGTGTATCAGCCCCGGGGGGTCGGGCTGATGCACACCCGGCATAACCCGGGTAACGCCCACTATACACACGGTACGGCTACGGAATGCAAGTCCCGGGCGCCTTAGAAATTAGTGATCCGTGAGAAAACTGCGCATTGAGACACGTGTCGTGATCTGCCAATTTGTACAACCGGCACCCAAGGTGTCACGGCTGCGCCGTTTATGCTGGCCCTGTGACCGCATCGGAGCCGGACGCCGCACCGTCGATCGACGCCCCGGCGGGTTCATCGCCCGACCGCCCGGTGCGCACCGCTGCGTTTTTCGATTTGGACAAGACGGTCATCGCCAAGTCGAGCACGTTGGCTTTTAGCAAACCTTTCTTCGATCAGGGCCTGCTGAATCGGCGAGCCGTACTCAAGTCCACATACGCGCAGTTCCTGTTCCTGATGTCCGGCGCCGACCACGACCAGATGGACCGCATGCGGTCGTACGTGACGAACATGTGCACCGGGTGGGACGTCGAGCAGATCAAGTCCATCGTCGGCGAGACGCTGCACGACATCGTCGATCCCCTGGTGTTCGCCGAGGCCGCCGATCTGATCGCGGACCACAAGCTGTGCGGCCGCGACGTGGTCGTGGTGTCGGCCTCCGGTGAGGAGATCGTGGCGCCGATCGCCCGCGCCCTGGGAGCCACCCATGCGATGGCGACCCGAATGGTCGTCGAGGACGGCCGGTACACCGGGGAGATCGCGTTCTACTGCTACGGCGAGGGCAAGGTCGAGGCCATCCGCGCGCTGGCGGCCCGCGAGGGATACGCGCTCGAGCACTGCTACGCCTATTCGGATTCGATCACCGATGTGCCGATGCTCGAGGCGGTCGGCCATCCGACCGTGGTGAACCCGGACCGTGCGTTGCGCAAGGAGGCGGTCACGCGCGGCTGGCCGGTGCTGACGTTCACCAAGCCGGTGTCACTGCGCGACCGCATCCCCGCGCCGTCGGGCGCGGCCGTCGCGACCACCGCGGCGGTGGGGATGAGTGCGCTGGCCGCGGGTGCGCTGACGTACTCGCTGCTCCGCCGCTTCGCTCTCTGACGAAGTAGCTGAGCGGTACCCCGTAACGATCGGGAATCGGGCTGCGCTGACCCTTGATGTGACAGTCGTCACGGAGTACAAAGGAAGCACGGAAGCCCGGCGAGGCCAAGGTGTCACCGGAAGAGAAGGCGACATCTCCCGAATCGGGCGACCCAGCACGGAACTCCGGGCACCCACGCGGAGCACATGCCGCGGAATAGGCAAAAGTGTTGCGGGCCTGCGTAATCGAGAAAAGCGGACGATCATGACGACTCCTTGGGTGGAGTAGCCCGTCGAAGCGCATCACGAGGACGCCGAGGTCAACCCACGCAACCCCCACTGCACGCTTGGTAACCGGAGTCCGTGCTAGCGGGCGGCGAGCCGAACTCGGATCGGCAAGCCGCCCGCTTTGCATTGCTGGAACGGCGTCATCCCGTCGAGGCGGCGGCGATCTGCAGCGCCTCCCGGGCCCCGGCCTGCAGCGCCCGGCAGCTCAGCAGTATCCACGCCGTCAGGCCGTCGGGTGTCCCGGACGCGAATCCCCGCGCAGCGGCCTGATAGTCACCGGATTGGCGCATCCAGTACACCTCCGGCACCCCGAGTCCGTGCGGGTCGAGACCGCTGGTGATCGTCACCAACCGGGACACGCCCCGCGCCACCACGCCGTCAGCCGTCCCGAACGGCGCCAGGGTCAGCAGCTCGCCGTGCGCGACGGCGGCGAGCACCGGAGCCGGCACCCGTGAGCCGCCGGTGAGGATCTCGACGAGGAGTTCCAGCCGCTTGCCCACCCCGGCGTCCGGGCGGGGCCGGCCGAGGTGTTCGTCGTCGGTGAGGTCGGCCGCGGCGAGCGCGTGCAACCGGGCCAGGGCCTGCAGCGGCGCGCGCTGCCACACGTCGACCAGTGCGGTCGCACCACCCTCCAACGCCTGCGACACTCGCAGCGCGCCGGCGAGCACCGGATCCGGGTCACCCGTCTCGGCGAGCTGCAGCGATCCGCCGTCGAGCACCGACGACGCCCGCGCCGCCCGCAGCGCCGCCTCAGCCGCGGTGGCCGGCCAGCCGCGGAGATTCGTGCGGTGCCGGTGTGCCTTGCCGAGGGCCTCGCGGGCCTCCTCGCCGGCCGCCGCGACTCCGGGTAACTCGGCCAGCGGTGCCAACGGATCGGTCATGGCAGCCCACGCTAGTCGACCGCTGGGCCGGTGTTTTCCGACGCTCGTCGCACGACATCGGCCGTCCGCAGGCGGTGATGTGAGGTCTCGATGTGGCGGCGCGCGACGGTGACTACCCTCACAGATATGTCTGAGGCGCACACCGAAGTCCAGTCCAGCTTTCCGCCTGCTCCTGAGTTCGCCGCGCAGGCGAATGCGTCGCAGGAGTTGTATCGCGAGGCCGAGGCGGATCGGTTGGCGTTTTGGGGTAGGCAGGCGCAGCGGTTGGCGTG
>JBNMQY010000047.1:0-35663 GCA_050205415.1 Mycolicibacterium litorale | reverse complement strand
CTCCCGGATCAACGCCCAAAACCGCCGCTGCTTGGACTCCAACACCACTCGACGAGCCATCACAACACTCCTCAATCAGAAGGGGTGTTGCATCGATCCCTTGAAACTGCCTCGCCCGGAGCGACTCTGGTGTAGAACTCGACGAACTCAGACGTAGACGGGCTTCAGCGGCGACAGGTCGGTCTGCATCAGCACGACGTTGTAGTCGCCCCACAGCGACATGTTCCAGTACAGGTTGTTCAGGTCGGGGTCGTTGTTGGAATCCCTGAGGTCACCGGTACCCGACCACGGATGGATCATCGGCGCGTAGAGACCCGGATACTGCTTCGACGTCGCGATGGTGACCGGAGCCGACCACGGCCCCTCCGGGGTGTCGGCGGTACGCAGCTGGATGTCGTTGTTGCCGTCGCCGTAGAGCACCACGTACTTGTCCAGGTACTCGTTGTACTGCACGGACATCTCGCTGACGTTGCCGCCGGTCTTGGCGCCGAACAGGCCGCCGAGGTACCCGCCGAACACGTTCGGGTCGTTGGCCCAGTCGACCACGAACCCGAATAGGCCCGCCGAGCGCGTCGAGTCGCCGATGATCGGTTTGGCCGCCACGGGCCGGTTGGCGACCCACCTGTTGCCGTCCCAGTACTCGTACTTCGACAGATCGGTGACCGAACCCTCGGCGACACGCGACAGGTAGGCCGAGCCGGCGCGGCCCGACGGGGTGCCGAACGCGTACAGGTAGCGGATACCGTCCTCGCCGACCTGGTCCTCGGGCTGCAGCACATACGCCGCCTGCTGGAAGTTCTGGCTACCCGGCACGTAGCGCGTCGTCGACCGGAACCAGCCCGCCGAACGGATCGTCGACGGCGCCAGCACCCACTTGTCGGTGGCGGGGTCGTAGACGGAGATGGCCGCGTAGTTGGTGGTCCAGCGCCCCGGGGTGTCCCAGGACTTCACGGACATGAAGTTGACGAACTGCCTGCCGTCGATCTGGATGCCCGCGGTCGGGATCTGGGTGACCTCGGAGCCGAACAGCCCGAGCCGGCCGCTGAAGGGCCCGATGAACCGGCCGGCGTATCCCGTCTGGAGCAGTTGCAGGCCGTTGGCCAGATTGCGGTCGGTGCTGACCAGCAGTACGTTCGAGCGCCAGTCACCGGTCATGTTGGCGTTCTTGAACGTATCGCCGAAGGCGACGTGGACGAAGCGTTCACCCAACCGGATGCCGCCGTCCCACATGATGCCGAGGTCGGTGCCGCCGATACCGAAGTTGTTGGGCACCTTGCCGGTGACCCAGCCCTTGTTGATCGACGGCAGCGTGCTGGGGAACGGGGCCGCCGCGGCGGGCGCGACGACGCCCGTGGGTGCGACGGAGAGGTTCGGCCGGGTGAACGCCCGCTCGAACTCCCGACGGGCCAGCGCCAGCATCGCCCACAGGGTCGGAGGGGCAGCCGGGGCGGTGGGCAGGGAAGCCGCCAGCGGCCCCAGCCCGACGGCGGCCAGGAAGCCGGAGATCATCGCGGGCACATCCGGCAGTGCGGGAAGCGACCGGACCGCCGGTGTCGCAGCGGCCGCGAAAGTCGTTGCATCGGCCGACTTCTGCGAGCTCACGCCAATGACGGCGGCGGCCTCGGTCCTCTCGGACGGGCGAGTCGGCTCGTCGGTGACCACGGGCTCGGCGGGAGCCGGGTTCTCGGCAACGACCTCGTCGGCGTCCTCGACCTCATCGACAGCCGGCTCGTCGTCGACGACTTCCTCGGCCGGCTCGTCCCCGGACTTGTCAGGGGTGTCTGCCGGGTCGGTCGCCGGCGGCGCGGGCGTCTCGGCGGCGGGTTCCTCCACCGGTTCGTCGACGGGCTCGTCCTCGACTAGCTCTTCCTCGGTTGGCTGCTCCTCGACAGGCTCTTCTTCGGCTGGCTGCGCCTCGGCGGGCTCTTCTTCGGCCGGCTCGTCGATGTCGTCGGCTTCCTCGTCGATCTCGTCGGCTTCCTCGTCGGCCGCGGTGTTCTCCGACGACTCGTTCGACTCATTCGACTCGTTCTGAGCCGATGCCGAACCTTCCGATTCCGCCGACGAGGACGATTCCGCCGACGAGGACGACGATGACGAGGATGCCGACGACGAGGATCCGGAGTCCGCGGTGTCCGCCACCGCCACACCGTGTCCGAACGTCACCGCGGCCCCCACGCCCAGCGCGACCGCGAGGGCGCCTATCCGGCCGATGTGCGCGGCGGCGCTCGTATTCGGCTTCATCCGTTGTCCCCTGTCGTCGGCGTTGATCCCCTTGTGTGTCGCCGGACGCACACAAAGTGTTTCTGTCCTCAAATTCGCGACGCAATTACGTGACACTGTGTCAAGCTAATGGTGTGGATCCCGCGGGCGGCCCGGCGGAGCGCACCGCACCGGTGCGCGGACGGCGCCGCGACCCCCGCACGCGACAGGCGATCCTGTCGGCGACGCGCACACTGTTGATCCGCGACGGCTACGACCAGGTCACCATCGAAGCGGTGGCGCGGCAGGCGGGCGTCAGCCGGCCGACCGTCTACCGCCGTTGGCCGTCGAAGGCGCACGTCGTGTTCGAGGCCGCGTTCCACGGCGACCAGACGGTCGAAATCCTGGACAGCACCGGCGATTTCGCGGCCGACCTGCGGCGCTTCCTGTACGCGGTGATGCAGTTCTGGCGGGAACCGGTGGTGTACGCCGCCGCGCTGGGCATCCTCGCCGAACGGCACCGGGACCCCCGGCTGCGCATCCGCGCCCAACAGCTGCTCGACGAGGCCACGCAGGCGCGCTTCACCGCCCTGGTGCGCGACGGCATCGAGCAGGGCTTGGTGGCTCCCGGCATGGACGGGCAGTCGTTGTACGACACCTTGGTCGGCAGCACCTTCTACGCGGTGCACGTCCGGGACATCACCGACGCCACCGACATCGACGCGTTCGTCACCCACCTCTGCTCCCTGGCCCTGCAGGGAGCGACCGCCCGACACCAGGAGCCGCGATGACCCGGACCCACGCAGAACTCTCCAAGGCGTTCCGCGACCTGCTCGACGAACTGCGCCTCATCGAGGACAAGTTCCTCGACGCGGATCCGCCACTGGAGGAAGCCGACCTGCTCGACGGATACCGCCTCACCTTCAGCCTGTTGCGGGTGGCGGTCGACGCCTACGTGTGGGGCGACAAGGACAACCCGCGGTTCGTCGACGTGATCGGCCCCTACCTGAAGTGGGGCGGTGACAACTCGGACGCCTTCTATCAACTCGCGCCGATCGATCCGCTCCGGACGTACCGGGTGCGCGGTAACCGCGGTGACGCGGTGTATCTGTCGATCACCGTCTACGGCGGCCCGGACGACGGTTCGTACAGCAACCGGATCGTCGGCACGCTCAACGACCGTGACCTCGACTTCGACGACGAGGGCAACTTCGAGTTCACGATGAGCCCCGAGCCGCAGCCGGGGGCGTGGCTCGAGCTGACCTCCGATGCGGTGATGGCCCTTACCCGCGACTATCTGACGGCACCGGAATCCGGGCGCCGTACCCAGTGGACGATCGAGAGCGTCGACCCGCCGGCCCGTCGCCATGACGACGCCGACGACCTCGCGCGCCGGATGCGGGCCGCCCGCACCTGGATTCGCGAACAGGTCTCGTTTCTGCCGAGCCGGATCGAGCCGCCGAACGAGATCCACGAGCCGTTCCCGGTGCCGCAGAGCGCATACGGGTGGTCGGCAGCCGACGCCGCCTACGCGATGGGCGCCTACGAGCTGCGGCCCGATCAGGCGCTGATCGTCGAAGGCACCTCACCCGACTGCGTGTTCTGGAATCTGTGCCTATGGAATCCCTTCCTGCACACCTACGACTACACCTATGAGCGGGTCACCCTCAACGGCGCGCAGATCGCCTATGAACCGGATGGGTCCTGGCGGATCGTCATCGCCGACCGCGATCCGGGGCACCCGAACTGGGTGTCGACCGCGGGCCGCCGTACGGGTCTGATCTGGCTGCGCTGGTTCCTGCCGGAGACGACGCCGGCCCGGCCGCGGTGCCGCGTCGTCGACCTCGCCGAGGTGTCCCGGTGACCGCGCCCGTGGCCCGGCCGGCTCCCATCACGCTCGACGACCTCGCCGCTCCGGTGTATCCGGCGGCGGCACAGCCGATGCGCGAAGGGCTGGCCGCATACGGCGCCACCCTCGACCTGTCGCCGCAGGCGCTGCAGGCCACGGCGGCCGACCGCACGGGTCTGACTGAATTCGGCGACGCGTCATCGACCCAGGCCTTCCGCGACCGGCTCGAAGTCCTCTGCGGGTCATTGAACGACGAAGCCGACCTGTCGGATGCCGGCCGGGCGGTGGCGTTCGAACAGCTGGTCCAGCATCTGGTCAACCGGCTGCGGCTCCACGACCTGCTCACCAGGCACCCCGAGATCCTCGACGTCCCGATCGAGCGCCCGATCGTCATCTGCGGGCTGCCGCGTACGGGCACCACGCACCTGCACAACATGATCGCCGCCGACCCCGCGATCCGGTACCTGCCGTACTGGGAGAGCCTGGAGCCGGTGCCCGCGCCGGGGGAGCCGGATCCGCAGGCTCGCCGGGAGCGGTGCGCCGCCGGCCTGCAACTGGTTCACACCGTGATGCCGGAGTTCCGGCGGATGCACGACATGACCGTCGACCACGCCCACGAAGAAATCCAGCTGTTGGCCAACGACATCGGCGGAATGCTGTTCGAGACGACGTTCCACGTCCCGTCTTATGCCGCCCACTACAAGGCACACGACCAGGCGGCATCGTACGGCTATCTCAAACTCACCCTGCAGGCTCTGCAGTGGCTGCGCGGCGGGAAGCGGTGGGTGCTCAAGTCGCCGCAGCACCTCGAACAGTTCCCGGCTCTGCTCTCGACGTTTCCGGACGCGACTTTCGTTGTCACACACCGCGATCCCGTGGAGGTCATTCAGTCGATGGCGACGATGATCTGCTATGCGGCGCGGATGTCGTGCGAACACCCGGATCCGGTGCGGCTCACCCGGTACTGGGTCGAGCGATCGGCGGACCTGCTCACCGCGTGCGTACGCGACCGAGATGCCTTACCCGCCGACCAGTCCATCGACATCCGGTTCGACGAGTTCATGGCCGACGAGGAAGCCACGCTGGCGGCGATCTACGACCTCGCCGGCCAACCGCTCGACGACCACGCGTGCAGCGCGATGGCACGGTTCCGGGCCGATCATCCCCGCGGGATGTACGGCGGGGTCACTCACCGTCCTGCCGACCTCGGCCTCGACGCCGACGAGGTGGCCGGCCGCCTCGCCGGATACCACCGGCGGTTCGTCGGCCGCTGAGGCTCGACAGCGGAGGAGTCGGACCGTGTTATGCGGGTACCCTCGCGCCATGGAGGAGATGCGATGAGCGCGGGGCTGTTCGGACTGCTCGACGACGTCGCGGTGCTCGCGCGAATGGCCGCGGCATCGGTGGACGACATCGGCGCCGCCGCCGGGCGTGCGACCGCCAAGGCCGCCGGCGTCGTCGTCGACGACACCGCGGTCACACCCCAGTACGTGCACGGAATCGCCGCCGAGCGGGAACTGCCGATCATCAAGCGCATCGCGATCGGCTCGTTGCGCAACAAGCTGGTGTTCATCCTCCCCGCGGCGCTGCTGCTCAGCCAGTTCGTGCCGTGGCTGCTCACCCCGATCCTGATGCTGGGCGCCACGTACCTGTGCTTCGAGGGCGCCGAGAAGGTGTGGGGTCGCATCCGCGGTCATGACAGCCATGCCGTCCCGGTGGCCGAGGCGGGGGAGGACGCCGAGAAGTACATGGTCACCGGCGCGATCCGCACCGACTTCATCCTGTCCGCGGAAATCATGGTGATCGCGCTCAACGAGGTCGCCGCCGAATCGTTCTGGCCCCGGTTGATCATCCTGGTGATCGTCGCGCTGGTGATCACCGCCGCGGTGTACGGCGTGGTGGCCGGCATCGTGAAGATGGACGACATCGGACTGCGGCTGACTCGACGCACGTCGCGGTTCGCGCAGTCGGTGGGGCGAGGCCTCGTCGCCGGGATGCCCAAGCTGCTCGCCGCCCTGTCGCTGATCGGCACGATCGCGATGCTGTGGGTCGGCGGCCACATCCTGCTGGTCGGCACCGACGAGCTGGGGTGGCACACCCTCTACGGGCTGGTGCATCACGCCGAGGAAGCCGTCCACCACGCCGTCGGCGCAGTCGGTGGGGTGCTGGCATGGCTGGTGAACACGGCGGCGTCGGCGGTGATCGGGCTGGTCGTGGGCGCCGTCGTGGTCGCCGTGATGCATGTCCTGCCGTTCGGTCGCAAACACTGATTGACCGCTTCGATCGGCGGGTAGCCGGACACCGTGACCGCACCTGAACTGCCCGACGACGAACAGCACATCGAGGCCGCCGAAGACGACGGGTCCGCGGAGTTCCAGCCCGAAGACGGCGGCGCGGCCCCTCGTTCGGCACTCGAGCGCTAGACGATCAACTCCTTGACCGCTTTCCGGTTCAACTTGCCGCTCGGCAGCACCGGGAGCTGGTCGGCCGCGACGACCGCCCATCGGGTGGGCACCTTGTAGGAGGAGAGTTGACCGCGTACCCGCGCGGCCAGGTCCGCGACGTCGAGGTCGCCGGTCGCCGGGACGACGGCCGCACCCACCTGTTCGCCGCGTTCGGGATCGTCGATGCCGACCACGACGCACTGCGCGACATCGGGGAACTGTTCGATGACCGCCTCCACCTCCAGCGGTGAGACGTTGGCTCCGGCCGCTTTGATGAGATCGCTGGTGCGACCGACGTAGAACAGCCGTGGGTCGCCCTCTCTGCGGTACACCCGGTCGCCGGTGTGGTACCAGCCGTCGGCGTCGAAGGTCTCGGCGCGTTCGCGCTTGTTGTAACCGGCCATCACGCCGACCCCGCGGACGAGGAGCTCACCGACCGTCCCCTCCGGGACGGGGTGACCGTCGTCGTCGACGATGCTCATCTCCGTGAACGCGAAGCCCCCCGCGGTCTCCGACATCGTGCGGTGCACGGGATAGCCGTCGGGTACGTCGGTCATCGCGATGTCCAGCGGACCGTCACGCAACATCGGCGCACTGGACAGATCGCGACCGGCGAACGTGGGGTGCTCGCGCAGTCGCTGGGTGAACGCCGGCCAGCCCACCAGACCGGTCGCCCGCTCCCGCTCGATCAGGTCGAGCGCGGTCTGCGCATCGAGCCGCGGCAGGACCAGCACGGTGACGGGTTCGTGCAGTGCGCCGGTCGCCGCGAGCAGCCCACCGATCCAGAAGAACGGCATCGCGCACAGGATCCGCGCGGCCCCGGTGGAACCGGTGACGGCGCGCACCGCCGCCGGCCATCCGGACGTCTGCCGCACCAGGGTCCCGTGGGTGTGCAGCACACCCTTCGGGTCCGCGGTCGATCCGGAGGTGTGCACCATGACGGCCAGGTCCGCGGGCGAGACCTCGTCCTCGACAGCCACCAGCACCTCCGCCGGCACCGCGGCGGACGCGTCGTAGCGCGTCACCCACGGGCGGTCGGCGCCGCCGGTGAGCACGACGGTGCGCAGATACGGAGCCTCGACAACCGCGAGCCGCCCCGCGGTTTGGTCGGCCAGGTCCGGGAACGCGGTTTCAAAGCGCTCCGCCACGTCGTTGCCGAGCACCTCGGCAGGCCCGACCACGAGCGCGACGTCGGCGAGGCGCACCACCTTGGCCAGTTCCGCCGGCGGGTACATCGTGCTCAGTGGCACCGCCAGTGCACCGATGCGCGAGACCGCCAGCCACCAGACGATCCAGTCGACGCCGTTGGGGAAGAACAGGCCGACGCGCGTGCCCTTGCCGACACCCTCGTGCAGCAACCAGCGCGCGTGCTCCGCGGATCGCCGCTCGGCGTCGGCGTAGCTGAGCCGGTCCGTCGGCGACACCACGTAGGGCTCGTCACCGAAGTCGCGGGCGCTCTGTGCCAGAAGAGCGGGGATCGTCGGACGCGACGGCATCATCTGCCGATCCTCTCCGACGCCGTCGTCCAGGTCACACGCGGGCGGCGGAACAGCCGCCGTCACGCGCTCGTTGAACCCGCTATGACGTCCCCTCCGGTCGCCCTGGCCGATCGGCTCCTCGACATCAAACGGATCTACCACGAACCCGACATCGAGCGGTTCCCCCGGGCCCGTGCGGTGCTGGAGCGGTTTCCCGCCGCCGAGCGCGTCGAGGTGCTGTCCCACCAGGCGATCCCGGGCCTGTACGGCAATGAGGGCAACGTCGAGGACTGGGTGCGCAACAAACGGGAAGTGCTCGTCCTCGGCGAGAAGAAGAGCCTCAGCGCCCGCCGCAACGAACGGTCCAGCGACTGGATCGCGCCGTCGACGGCCAACGGCTGCGCGATGGCGTGCTCCTACTGCTACGTGCCGCGGCGCAAGGGGTACGCCAACCCCATCACGGTCTTCGCCAACATCGAGAAGATCACCGGCTACCTGGAGCGGCACGCCGCCCGCCAGGGCGTCAAACCCCAACCCAATCAATGCGATCCGCTCGACTGGGTCTATGACATCGGTGAGAACAGCGACTGCTCGGTCGACGCGCTGGTGTCCGACAACGTGCGCGACCTCGTCGAGCTGTTCGGCCGGATCCCCAACGCGAAAGCGAGTTTCGCGACGAAGCTGGTCAACCGCGAACTGCTGACCTACGACCCGCGCGGCGGCACCCGGGTGCGGTTCAGCCTGATGCCGGCCGAGACGTCGCGCCTGGTCGACATCCGGACGTCGAAGATCGCCGACCGGATCGCGGCGCTCGACGACTTCGTCGAAGCCGGCTACGAGGTGCACCTGAACTTCAGCCCGGTCATCGTGCACGAGAACTGGTTGACCGACTGGGCCGAACTGCTCGAGCAGATCGCCGACCGGACCAACGCGCGCACCCGAGGGCAGCTCGCTGCCGAGATCATCTTCCTCACCCACAACGAAGGCCTGCACGACGTCAACCTCGGCTGGCACCCCAAGGGTGAGGAGGTGTTGTGGCGGCCGGATCTGCAGCAGCTCAAACGCAGCCAGAGCGGCCAATGGAACGTCCGCTACAAGAGCCCGTGGAAGGGCCGCTGGGTTGCGCAGCTCACCGAGCTGGTCACGGCCACGCTGCCGGAGTGCCGGATCCGGTACGCCTTCTGAACGCCGGCCCTCAGCGTCCCTTCCACTGCGGTCTGCGCTTCTCCCGCCACGCCTGAAGACCTTCGGCGACGTCCTCGGTGGCGGCGGCCACCTTGCGCATCGTCTCGCCGAACCGCACGGACTCGATCCACCCCATGTTCGCGGTGCGCCAGGCGACCTCCTTGGTCGCGCGCTGGGCCAGTGGCGCTGCCTCGGTGAGGGTCCGGGCCCACGCCGAGGCCTCGCGCTGCAGATCCTCGGGTTCGACGAGTCGCCACACCAGGCCCATCTCCTTGGCCCGTTCGGCCGTCACCGGCTTCCCGGTGAGGAGCAGTTCCATCGCGTCGGCCCACCGAACGCGCTCCGGCAACCGGATGGCGCCGACGATGGTCGGCACCCCCAGCGACACTTCGGGAAACGAGAAGGTGGCTTCGGTGCTGGCGATCACGAAGTCGCAGAACAACACTCCGGTGAGGCCGTATCCGACGCACGGGCCGTGCACGGCCGCGATCGTCGGCTTGAACAACTCCATCCCGCTTTCGAAGCTGTTGATCGTCGGCTTCTCCCAGAACGTCCCACCGAAGGTGCCCACCGAACCTCGGCCGTCCTTGAGGTCGCCTCCGGCGCAGAAGACGTCGCCGTTCGCGGTGAGGATGGCCACCCACGCGTCCTCGTCCTCTCGGAACCGGTTCCACGCGGCGTTCAGATCGTCGCGGAGCGCTCCGTTGATCGCGTTGCGGGCCTCGGGCCGGTTCAGCGTGATGGTGGCGACGTGCTCATCCAGCTCATAGGTGACGAGATTCATGTGTGCACCATAGTTTCACCGGGACACACTGACCTGTATGACCAGCGTTCGCACCCTCGCCCGGCTCGAACGGCTCGAGTTCGCCGAGCTGTTGGACGGTTTGAGCCCCACCCAGTGGGCGGCGCCGAGCGGGTGCGCGGGATGGACGGTGCGCGACGTCGCCGCGCACACCGTCGCCTATCTCGGCCAGAGCCGGATAACACTGACTCTCAACATGATTCGTCATCACGGCAACGTCGATGGGCTCAACGCCGAGGGCCTGCGGCGCCACGCCGCGCTCGATCGATTCGAGCTCGCCGCCCTGATGCGGGACGGGAGCACGCCCGCCGGCGCCGGCGCGCTCTACGGCGGCCGGGTCGCGCTGATCGAGTGTCTGATCCATCAGCAGGACATCCGGCGCCCGCTGGGATTGCCGCGGCGACTCGACCCGAGGCGGGTGCGGGTCTGCCTGGACTACGCCCGCCTCAGCCCGGTCATCGGCGGCCGGCGCCGGACCCGCGGTGTGCGGTTGGTCGCCACCGACATGGCGTGGTCGGCGGGCGCGGGCCCGGAGGTGGCCGGCCGGGGCGAGGCGCTGTTGTCGGCGATGACCGGCAGAGCCGCCGACGTCAGCGGTGAACTGAGCGGTGACGGTGTGGCACTGCTGCGATGAGCCGCCCGGTCACCGCCCGGTGAGCCACCTGTCGAGTCTGCGGCGGTCCCGTTTCGTCGGACGACCCGCACCGCGGTCCCGGACCGCGACGGGGATCGCGGTGGTCTTCGGTTCGGGCGGAGTGCGGTCGAGGTAACAGGTCACCGCGTCGGCCGCGCCCACGCGCTTCTGGATCACCCGCACCACTTCGACGATCCGGGTGCGCTCACCCACCAGGGCGCGCACCTCGTCGCCGGGAGCCACCGTGGTGGACGGTTTGGCCGGCCGATCGTTGACCCGTACGTGTCCGCCACGGCACGCCGCCGCGGCATCCGGCCGGGTCTTCGTCAGCCGCACCGCCCACAGCCAGCGGTCTACTCGGGTGGATTCCATGCCGGTCCGCTACACATCGGAGCTCTCACGCCACAGATCGATACCCGATTCGGTGGCGTACCGGTCGATGTCGGCGAGTTCGTCGGCGCTGAAGTCCAGGTTGTCCAGCGCGCCGAGATTCTCCCGCAACTGGGCGACGCTCGACGCGCCGACGAGCGTGGAGGCGACGGTCGGGTCGCGCAGCACCCAGGCCAACGCCAGCTGGGCGAGGGTCTGGCCGCGACGCTCCGCGATGCCCGCCAGCCCCCGGAGTTGCTCGCGTACCTGCTCGGTGACCAGCGCGTCGTCGAACGAGGGGCGCGTCGTGGCACGGGCGATCTCGTCGGGAGCCGACTGCAGGTAGCGGTCGGTCAGCAGCCCCTGCGCGAGCGCGGTGAACGCGATCGCACCCATGCCTGCGTTGCGCAGTTCGGTGGTCAGGTCGCCCTCGATCCAGCGGTTGAGCAACGAGTACGACGGCTGGTGGATGACCAGGGGAGTGCCGAGCCGCTTCGCGATCGCCGCCGCCTCCGCCGTCTTGGCCGCCGAGTAGGACGAGACACCGACGTATCTGGCCTTTCCGGCGCGCACCGCGGCGTCGAGTGCGCCGATCGTCTCCTCGAGAGGTGTCACCGGATCGATGCGATGGGAGTAGAAGATGTCGACGTAGTCGAGGCCGAGTCGGTCGAGCGATTCGTCGAGGCTGGCGAGCAGATAGCCGCGACTGCCGAGTTGACCGTACGGCCCCGGCCACATGTCCCAACCGGCCTTCGTGGAGATGATCAGCTCGTTGCGGTAGGGCTTGAAATCCCGGCGCAGCATCCGGCCGAAGTTCTCCTCGGCCGAACCGTACGGCGGCCCGTAGTTGTTGGCGAGATCGAAGTGGGTGATGCCGCGGTCGAAGGCGTACCGCAGCACTTCCCGCTGCACGTCGAAGGGCCGGTTGTCGCCGAAGTTGTACCAGAGCCCGAGCGAGATCGCCGGCAGTAGCAACCCCGATGTGCCCACCCGCCGGTACGGCATGGAGCCGTAGCGCTCCCGGTCGGCCACCCACGGGTCGTGAGTGAAGGGCACGTCGCCGATCAGGACTTCGTCGGACATGGTGCCAATCGTATCGACGCGGCTGCCTCACCGGGCCGGTGCGCCGAACCAGGTCGGCAGGTGGACATCGAGGTCGTTCTGGTCCTCGCCGACCCACGCGATGTGGCCGTCCGGCCGCAGCAGCACCGCGGGGACGTCCAACTCGTCGCTGATGTCGGCGACGTGGTCGACCCGGTCGGCCCAACCCTTCACCGACAACCGACCGGTCTGGTCGAGCAGTACTCCCCGGCCCGACCGGGTCCGCTCGTACAGACGCCCCCGCCTCAACGGGATGTCCCGCAGACGCCGGCCCAACAGGTGATGTCCGGGGCCGAAGTCGTAGCGGACGCTGATCGCGGTGATCTTCTCGATCAGGTGGCGGTTCACCTGCTCGAACTGCATCAGTTCGGTGAGGAGTCGCCGCACCGCCTGCGGGCCCGGTTCCAGGGACAGCAGCTCCATCTGCGCGCGGGTGTTGGTCAGCACGTCGGCGGCCACCGGATGGCGTTCGGTGTGGTAACTGTCCAGCAGCCCGGGCGGCGCCCACCGGTGCACCCGCGCTGCCAACTTCCAGCCGAGGTTGAAGGCGTCCTGCACACCGAGGTTCAATCCCTGTCCGCCGGTCGGGGGATGGATGTGCGCCGCGTCGCCGGCCAGCAGTACCCGACCGACACGGTAGCGCTCCGCCTGCCGGGTGGCGTCACCGAACCGGGAGAGCCACCGCGGCGAGTGGGCACCGAAGTCGGTTCCGGCCACCGCACGCAGCTGCTGCCTGAGCTCCTCGAGTGTGGTTGAGCTGTCGCGGTTTTCGGCCACTCTCGCGGCGGGCACGCCGACGCGGTACATCCCGTCACCGAGTGGCATCGCGCCGAAGCGCAGCTGCGTCTTGCGGATTTCGGTGACGACGGCGTCGACCGTCGCGGGATCCTCGGTGAGCCGCACCTCGCCCAGCAGAGTCTCGACCGAGCTGGGCTCGCCGGGGAACCCGACACCGAGCAGTTTGCGCACCGTGCTGCGACCACCGTCGCATCCGACGAGATACCGCGACCGCCACTGTGTCCCGTCGGCGGTCTCGACGGTCACCGCGTCGTCGTCCTGGCTCAGCGCGACCACCTCGTACCCGCGCCGGATCTGCGCACCGACTTCTGCGGCGCGCTCGGCCAGGAGCCGGTCGGTGATGTTCTGCGGGATTCCGAGGACGTAACCGTGCGCGGTGTCCAACCGAGCCGGAGCGGGTTTCACGATGCCGGCGAAGAAGCCGCCGAGCGGGTGCCGCGTCCCGTGCGCGAGAAACCGCTCGAGCACGCCGCGCTGATCCATGATCTCGATGCTGCGCACGTGCAGGCCGAGTGAACGCACATACGGAGCGGGTTCATCGTCCTTCTCCAGCACCAGGACCCGCACACCGTGCAGTCGTAGTTCAGCGGCCAGCATCATCCCGGTCGGCCCGCCGCCGGCGATGGTCACGTCGAACATCGATTCCCCGTTCATCTCGGCCACATCGAATCAGGTTGCGATGCGGACTCTTTCGTTGTGAGCCGATGATTCTGGGGCATCACCCGGGTCTTGCCGCAAGCCCCCCGGTGGGCTATAAATTGAGAGTGGGAGACGTCGCGATCGACGAACCACACGCTCAAAAACCATTCGGCCACCGCAGGATGCGCTCCTGCGGTGGCCGAATGGTTTGCGGCGGGCGGGGTCAGAAGGTCGGGACGAAGATCCCGTTCAACCACACACCCCAGCGCTGCCAGCCCTGATCCCACACCTGCGGACTACCGTTGGCCCACGCCGGCTGTCCGGGCGCCGGCGGCGGAGCCGGTTCCGCGTTGGCCGTGGCGGCCGCGAGCCCCATCCCGGCGGCCACCCCACCGGCGACCGCAGCGCTGGCGACGATCTTGCTCAACCTCATGGCGTGATTCACTCCAATCGTTGGTGTCATCCCGTACGGGGTCTTCACCATTGACCGATTGCGCGACCGGTAAACACGTCAGCGCCGTGGTGTGATGCGTTCGCGGAGTTCAGCCGCGGGTGGCGATGTACCCCAGGGCTTCGCGATCGCCGACGCCGACCTTCGCGCACGCCCGGTAGATGTGCCCCTCCACGGTGCGCACCGAGAGCACCAACCGTTCCGCGATCTGTTTGTTGCTCGCACCGGCCGCGATCAGCTCGGCGATCTCGCGTTCCCTGGCACTGATCGGTAAGGGGTTGGCGGCGATCTTCAACGCCGGGGTACGGATCCCGCCGCACAGTCCGGCCAGCCGGTCGGCCTGTGCGGCCGCGTCGACGGCTCGACGTTTGTTGTCGTCGTCGCGGTACAGCGCCGAGGCGTCGGCGTACGCGTCCGCCGCCGACAGCAGGGCGCCGAGCCGTTCGAATTCCTCCGCCGCGTGCTGTACCGCATCGGCGTCGCCCTCGGTGACCGCGTCGGCGTGGTCACGGTAGGCCTGGGCAAGAGCGCCTCCGACGCTCGTGGCGAGCTCGATCAGCCGGGGTGTGCACTCGCGTTCTCCGAAGCGGACCGCGTCGTGCAGCGCCATCATCTCGAATCCGTGCTGTCCGGAATCTGCGGCGAGCGTGGCGGCCTCGAGCACTTTGTCGACGGCAAGGCTCGTCGTGCCTTCCGACGCCGCCAGCCAGCCCTCCGTGAGGCGCAGTTGCGGTTCGAACACCGCGACATGACGTCCGAGCCGGGTGCGCAGCTCGGCGACGATGCGGCGGGCGGCGTCCACTTTGCCCAGGACGCAGTAGCACTGGGCCAGCAGCAGGCGCGCGGGGAAGCTCCATGTCGCCGCACTCTCCGAGGTGAGCGCCGCAACCGTCTGCTCCATCGCCGCCACGGCGGTGCCGAAGCGGCCACGGGCGACCTGGACCGTGCCGGCCAGCACATTGGCCATACCCCACGCGAGGTACTGACCGGGCGACGAGATGCGCAGGATGTCACCGCACCGGCGTTCGGCCACGTCGAAATCGCCGGCGAGGACCAGTGCCCGGATCTCGCCGAAGGCGCTGAGGTAGCGCAACAACCCGTCGACCTTCGCCTCGACGGTGAGACCGCGTTCGGCGACGGCGGCGACCTCGTCGAGCCGGCCGGCCTGCGCCAGGGCGAGCGCGCCCCCGATGATCGCCCACTCCACCGCCGAGGCCGGGGCGGTGGGTTCGTCGAGGACTCCCCGGGACAGCCGGATCGCATCGGGCAACTGGTTCTTGAAGGCCAGCGATGCTGCGCACAGACCGTCGAGGAAGAGGGTCAGCGAGGGGTGGCTGACGCGCGACCGCAACAGTTTCAGCACCTGATCCGCGGTGTCGGCGTCGCCCATCGACCACTGCAGGTTGGCGATTCGTGCCGCACCCCACAGGGTCAGCTCGAGTTCGTTGAGTTGTTCGGGGTCGTAGGCGGTGAGGATCTGATCCGATTCGGCCGCTTCGCCTTTCCACAGCAGGGCGCGGGCCAGCAGCTCACTGGCGGGGAATCCGCCGCCGCGGTTGACCGCCGCGCGGGCGAGCCGCTCGCCGAGCGTGATGTTGCCCAGCGCGATGGCATCGCGCGCGGCGGCCACGAGGAGGTCCGGACTGGGCGGCTCGTCGCTGTCCAGGGTCAGCTCCGCCAGCCGGATCCGCTGCCCCGGGTTGACGACCGGCCGGTCACGTAGCGTGCGAACCAGTTCCCCGCGTACCCGCCGCGCCGCGGCCACGCCGAGACGGCGACGGATCACCTCACCGAACAACGGGTGGGTGAACTGGACGTCGAGCCGGTCGGCCTCCTCGGTGATCCGCACCAGGCCCCGGATCTCTGCCTGTTCGACCGCCTCGGCGCCGGCCAGCGCGGCCAGCGCATCGAGTTCGAGCGGCTCGCCGAAGGTCAACAGGTGCAGTGCGTGCAGGATGTCGGGCGGGAGTTGCTCGACCCGGACATCGAGCAACGACGCGAGCTCGGACGTGACCGAGGCGCGTCCGCGCAGCTGCCACACGCCGCGCACCTGACGCAGCGTGCCGGCCTCGATGGCGCCCTCGACCAGGTGACGCACGAACATCGCGTTACCGCCCGAGGCATCCCAGATCAGATCCGCGGACAAGCCTTCCACCCGCCCGCCCAGCGCCTGTTCGATCAAGCGGGAGCACTGCACCTTGGTGAACGGTTTGAGGTGCAGTCGCTGCAGATAACCGTCTTTCCACAGCGAGGTGATGGCGTCGGGAACCGGCTCGCCGTCACGGATGGTCGCAACGATGCGCACCGATCCGTCGAGCGCCAACTGGTGCAGCAGTGTCGCCGACAGTTGATCGAGCAGGTGCGCATCGTCGACGCCGATGATCGAGTGTTCCTCGGACAGGATCGTCTGGCGGGCGGCGGCCAGGAACGCCATCATGTCGCGGGCGGTGGCCGAGCCGACCAGATGCGCGAACACCCCGAGCGGAATGCTGCGCGCCGATTCGGTGGCGGCGATCCACTGGACGCGCTCGGGCAGCGATTTGGTGACCAGCCGCGCCAGGGTCGTCTTCCCGACTCCGGCGTCGCCGAACAGCACGATCCCACAGCCGCTGCTGTCGGACATCAGCGCGGATTGGATCAATTTGAACTCATTGTCCCGCGAAACGACGGGCCACGGCTGCGACGCCACAAAATCACACAATACTCAGATTCACCGGCCGCGCATTCGCGATTTATTGCATATAAGAACTTATCCCCTTAACGCAGCCGCCACCTTTCACCACCTGCAACGACGCGGATGCCGGCGAATGTGTTTGCTGCAGCTGGCGACACGGCGGACGACGGTGAAACCGATGCCAGAATTACCATTTCCGTTCGCAACATTCAGCCGGGCGGCGGCCAATCGGGTAACGAACTACGCTAACCCCGCGTCGCCGTCGGCCCGAAACTCGGTGACCATGACTCCTGGACCCCTGGGACATGTCCGACTCCCCACGAGGCACCGTCCGGGCACCGTGGCGGCGCCCCGCTCTGCGGTGGGTCCCTGCACCCGCACCGCGGCGCCGGGCGGATTCGCGTCGCACCGGAACACCACCGACGCGAGCGTCCTGGCCGACACCGTCCTGAAGCGCTGGATGTGGGGCGCAGCGGTCGCCAATGGTGTGGGCGGTGGTGCCGTCTTCGCGTTCCTGACCTTCGCCGCGCCCATCCTGCTGACCGCGGCTCAGGCCCACCGTCTACAACTCCGCAGCGCGGTCGCCATGGTGGTGTTCTTCGGCGTCGTCGTGCCCATCCTCGTCCGGATGCGCCAGCGGTGGTTCCGGTCGATCACCGGCTGGCTGCGGGAGGGTCGCGCACCCACCGAGCAGGAACGTCGGGTCACGCTGCAGGCACCCGGAAACGGCGTGCGGGTGGCGGCAGGCGTCTGGGGCGGCGGGGCAGTTCTTTTCGGCGCCATGGGCGCCACCGAAGCGCCGTCGGCCTCGCTGTACATCTTCCTCACCGTGCTCCTGGCCGGCGCCAGCACCTGCGCCGTGTGGTACCTGATCGTCGAGCGGATCATGCGTCCGGTCTCGGCGCGGGCGCTGATCGGCGAAGCGCCCGAGCGTCCCATCGGTCCAGGGATCCAGGCCCGCTTCGCGATGGCGTGGACACTGCCCACCGCGGTCCCGCTGCTCGGGATCGTGACCTTGGCGTTCGGCTACCTCGCCGATTTCGGATTCGCCGCGCAGCGCACGTTCGCGGCGATCCTGATCCTGGTGGCCATCTCGCTCACGCTGGGACTGTTCACCATCCTCGTGGCGGCGCGCTCACTGGCCGACCGGGTGAGCGCACTGCGCGACGCGTTCGCGGATTTGGAGGCAGGCGATTTCGTCACCCGCGTCGTCGTCGACGATGCCAGCGAGGTGGGCCGGCTGCAGGTGGGCTTCAACCGGGTGGCCGCCGGTCTCGCCGAACGCGAGCACCTGCGGGAGACCTTCGGAACCTACGTCGATCCCGGTGTGGCCGAACACATTCTGCGCGAGACCACCGGACACACCGGTGAAGAGGTCGAGGTGACCATCATGTTCGTCGACGTCCGCGATTTCACCTCGTTCGCCGAATCCTCGCCGGCGCCCACGGTGGTCGCCACGTTGAACCGGCTCTTCGCGCGCATCGTCCCGCTGGTCTACGCCAGGGGCGGCCACATCGACAAGTACATCGGTGACGGCCTGCTGGCCGTGTTCGGCGCTCCTCGGCGGCTTGCCGATCATGCCGACCAGGCGCTGCGTGCGGCGCTCGACATCGCCGAGGCCGTGCGTGAGAGCTTCGACGGCGCACTGTCGGTGGGCATCGGGTTGAACTCCGGTCCGGTGGTGGCCGGCAGCGTCGGCGGCGCAGGACGTTTCGAGTTCTCGGTGATCGGCGACGCCGTGAACGTGGCCGCCCGGGTCGAGTCGGCCACCCGGCAGACCGGCGACGTCATCCTGCTGACCGGCGACACCCGCGCGATGCTCACCGAGGCGCCCGTCACGTTGAGCGAGCGGGGCGGTGTGCAACTGAGAGGGCGACGGTCCCCGGTCGACGTGTTCGCGGCCCTGCCGGACCACGTCGCGTAGGAAGCTACTCGTGACCCACCCCGCGGCCGGGACGAGAGTCGTGGTCATGCCGGACCGACGCAAGGCCGCCGAGTGGATGCGCCGCTACCTACCGAGTGAGGTCGCGGGAACCGTCGCCGAATTGGGCTGCGCCGCGGTGGCGTACGCGTGGACCGGGTCGTTCGTCGTGGCCGCCGTGGCAGGGACGATCGGTTCCTCCGTCGGTTACTACGCGACCGCGTACGGCGCGGCCCTGCGCTGGTTCTACCGCGGTCGGCGGGGGAGTTGGCCGGTGCGGGTGCTCGTCGCCAACGGACTCGCCCTGCGCAGCGTCGCCATCGAGTTCGGACCGGCCGAGGCGGTGGACAGCGTCCTGGTTCGGCCGCTGGCCTACTACGCCGGACCGCAGTTGCTCGGCGGCACCGCGGCCGGCTGGATCGCCGCAAAGGCATTCTCCGACATCGCCTTCTATGTCCTCGCCGTCAGCAGTTACGAACGCTTCGGGGCGCTGCTGGCCCGTACGCCCCACATCGCGGAGGAGTTGGACCATGGACCCGAGCCGGCGACGACAGCTGCGTGAATCGCTGGGGGCCGACGCCGTGCGGCATTCCTGGGCGGACCTCTTGGCAACCCACCGGACGCCGCTGCTGGTGCTCGATCCGGACGCGGTGGCCGCCGCGTACCGGCGGCTCAGCGCAGAATTGACGGGGTTCGGGCTACACTACGCCGTGAAGGCGCTCCCGCATCCCGCCGCCCTGGCCGTCATCGCGTCGTGTGGTGGTGGGTTCGACGTCGCCACGAGCGGTGAGGTCGATCAGGTGCGCGCATTGGGTGTTCCGATGCACCGGTGCATCCACACCCACCCGGTCAAGAAGCCGGCCGACATCGACCATGCCTACCGCGCCGGGGTCCGAACGTTCGTGGTCGACAACCCGGTGGAGGCGCAGAAGTTCTCCGGGCGGAGCGGCGACATCGAGGTGCTGGTTCGACTGGCCTTCCCGAACCCGACGGCAAAATCGGACCTGTCGACGAAGTTCGGCGTGGAGCCCGCCGACGCCGAACTCGTCGTCAAACACGTACTCGACAGTGGCGTGGGATTCGCCGGGTTCAGCTTCCACGTCGGCAGCCAGGGGTCGTCGGTGCACCCGTATCGCGTCGCTCTGCAGTCGACACTCGAACTGTGCGATCACGTCGACCGCACGCTGGGGGTACGTGCGCACACCATCGACATCGGCGGCGGCTTTCCGGTGTCCTACCGTGATCCGATGCCCGGCGTCGACCGGATCGCGGACGTGGTGCACGAGGCGCTGGGGGAGCGACGGGGGCAGTTCCGCCTTCTCGCCGAACCCGGCCGCTTCCTGGCCGCCGGGGCCATGACGCTGCTCACCAGTGTCGTCGGCACCGCCACCCGCGGCGGCAAGGTGTGGCACTACCTCGACGACGGCCTCTACGGCAGTTACTCGAACGTTCTCACCGAGGACGTGCACCCACCGATCCTGGCGTTGCGCGAGGTGTCCGACACCTCGTCGGCGGCGCTCGACGATCTGAAGCCGGTCACGTTGGCCGGACCCACCTGCGACAGCGTCGACGTGGTCGCCCGTGACTATCCGATGCCGCCGCTCACCGTGGGCGACATCGTGGTCAGCCCGTTGATGGGGGCCTACACCACCGTGACGTCCTCGCGCTTCAACGGCATCGCGCCGACACCCGTCGTGGTGTCGAACGCCGGCGGTGGCGCCTGGACGGATTGAACCGCGCATGCCGAGCGGCTCCGCGAATCGCCCAGCCCCCGGGGGCGATTCGCGGAGCCGTGGCGTGCAATCAGGCTCGTGGGCATGCGGTGGTCATGGGAACTGTCCGGCCGAGGTCGGGACACCGGCGACGCGGATGATCGAGGCCAACTCCCACCTGCCTGGGCTGTCGACATCGTCTTCGCCCGGCCTCAGCAGGGGATCGGCGCCCGGCGTCCACGCCGGCTGCACGTTGATCCACGACTGCGGGTCGCCGGCGAGCAGCCCGGCGAACACGGAAGCGACGATGATGGAGCCCACGGTGCCCAGATGGTTTCCGTCCGCGGTGGTTTCGGCCTCCTTGAGGATGTAGTACCACAGCGAGGCGGGCTCCTCCGGGCCCAGCGGGATGGGCGCGAGGCCCAACCGTCTGGCGACGTCGGGACCGCTCGGCAGTTCCAGCCGGATTCCGCGCAGCAGATTGCGCGAGGCCAGGACGTTGTTGGCGGCGCCGACCTCACCTTCGTGCAGGAATGCCAGCGCGTTGGTCAGCTTGGTGTCGATGCGGTGGGCCTTCTGCGGGAATTCACCGATCGAGGTGGTCATGCGCAGGAACCAGTCCCACTCGACGGCGTTGAGGATGTCGACGGGCCGGAACCCTCGCAGGTCGTCACCGGGTGCGCCGATCGTGTTGTCGAAGATCGGGACGAAGTGGATGTCGGCTGCGCCGCGGTGGAAGTTGGTCTTGTACTTCGACCGCACCATGGAGTGGCCGAAACGATAAGCCGCTCCGGCGAATTCGACCGGCATGAACGGACGATCGCGCCAGTCGTAGACGTCGTCGAGGCCGCGTGTCCACGTGGTGCGCCCGTCGGCGGTCGTCTCCTTCTGCAGGGCGACGTCGTGGATGACCGGATCGACGATGCGTTTGACGAAGTCGCGCCACACCACCCACTGGTACAGCCAGCGCAGCGTGGTGCGCGCCGCCGCGAACGGTTCGGGGTGGGCATCTGCCACGGCACGATCCACCAGGGCGTTGTGTGCGGCCAGGAAGGCGACGTGCAGCTGGCTGACGATGCTGTTCTCGTCGTTGCGGGGGTCACCGATCAGGGCGCGGCCCTTGCTGTTTCGCGGCAGGTCGTGCACCGACGTGCCGTCGATCGTGTCGAGCAGGAATTTCGCCCGGCTCGACGGCAGATCGGTGTCGTAGAGGTAGGGCTGGTCGTCGGGACCGCGGCCGTAGAGGTTGTCCAGGTCGAACCGGGGCGTCCGGAAGTTGAACAACCGGTTGGGATCGTTCTGGCGCTGCAGACTCGACGTGGGATCGAAGGTGATGTCGTGATCGATGAATTGACCGAAGTACGTGTACCCCGCCGGGATGGCGGATCCGAACTCGGCGTCCATCGCGTCCTCGTCGATATCGCGAGGCGGTGTCGGCGTGCCGTCCGGCTGGAGCTTCTCGATCATCAGCGTGTTGGCGGCGTTCAGGCACCACGCTTCCAGGGCGGGGCCGTCGGTGATGGGCACACCGGTCGCGCTGACCGGGCGCCATGGTTCGAGGTCGTCGAACAACCGGCCGAACGGGCCTTGATAGAAGCGCGAGCGCGGTGCGGTCACCTCGTGCGTCGCCGCCGATCCGTGTGTCATCGAATCCCTTTCCCCCGAGTTACGCGGTCGGGATCAGGGTCACAGCAGGCGACGGTCGCGGTCGCGAGTAGCGCACTACTCGACTTCAGACCGGCCAGCGCGTCTGCAGCTGCGAGGGCGCCCAGGCCGGCCACCGTGGCGCTCCGACCGGGGCGCCACCCGCGAACTGCGCGACGATGCGCGGGCCTTTCACTCGGCTGTTGTCGTAAACCGTGGCGCTGTCGCAGGAACCGATGGCGCGCACCACGAGGTCCCACAGCCGGCGGTGACGTTCCCGGATCTTCTCCTCGGCCACGTTGTGACCGCCGGCGAGCACCCGGTGTCTGACGCGTTGGACGGCCAGGTCTTCGGGGATCAGCAGGACGTGCAGGACGACGGTGAAGTCGCGGGCGTGGGCTTCAGTGATCAGGTCGAGTTTGGAGGGGTGGGAGAACACGGTCTCGGCGATGAAGGAACGGCCCGCATCGATCAACGCCGTGCGCGTGGCCGCGGCGATCTGCGCAGCCTCGTACGAATGGCGTTCGGCGTCGGTCGGCCAGCGTTGCCGGGCGATCTCGTCGGCGTTGACGAACGGGCTACCCGGCAGCAGCGGAGCCAGGGTGAACGCCACGAAGGTGGACTTGCCCGCGCCGTTGGGTCCGACGACGAGGTCGAGTCGGTGCATCCCCGCCTGGCCGGGTCAGGAGGACGTGTCGTCGAGCACGACCGACGTTCCGTCGGGCCGGTACTGCACGATCCGACCGGCATCGTCGAGCGCGACCGTGGTGACGCCGCGCGCCGCCAGCATGCTGCCGTAGTCGGCGCCCGCCAGGTGCTCCTCGATCGCGGCGGAGATCTCGGCGTTGAAGACGACGCCCTCCTCGGGGCTCAGGGTGCTCGGGTCGGCCGCACCGGCCAATGCGGCTTCCACGCGGCGACGCGCGGCGGTGTGGTGGCTCGAGACCGCCCGCCCGACCCGCGCCCAGTGGTCGAGTTGCTGCTTCGCGGAGCGGCTCTGCCGGGCACCTTCGGCGGCTGCGCTTTCGATCAGGTCCGCGGCGACACGGGTCACCCGGTCAGCGACCTCGGCCATGGGCACCTCCTGTAGCAAGATGCTACAAGCGTAGCAACCTGCTACGGAGCACGCCACCGGCGGCCCGGGATCACGCCGCGGTCAGAGCTGGACCCCGCGCGTCAACGCGCCGTCCACGACCAGATTGGTCCCGGTGACGAAGCTCGCCGCCTCGCTGCTGAGGAACAGCACCGCGTTGGCCACCTCCTGCGGGGTGGCCATCCGGCCCGTCGGGTTCAGGCCGAGCGCCGAGGCGAACAGCGCCGGATCGTTCTCTTCGATCGACGACCACACCCCGCCGGGGAAGTAGGTGTTGCCCGGGCTGACCGTGTTGGCACGCACCCCCTGAGCGGCGAGCTTGTACGCCAGCCCCTGCGTGTAATGGATGATCGCGGCTTTGATCGTGCCGTACGGGCCTGCCGCGAAATCGATCTCGCGACCCGACACGCTCGAGATCGTCACGATCGATCCGCCGCCGGCGTCCAGCAGGTGCGGCAGTGCCGCGTCCACGAGGCCCACCGTGCCCATCAGGTCGACGTCGAAGGATGCGCGCCAGTTGTCCGCCGATTCCGGGATCGCCAGGGCGCTGACGTTGGCCACCACACCGTCGAGGCCGCCAAGGGAGTCGGCCGAAGAGCTCACCCAGTCCGCCAGCGCCGCCGGATCGCCGACGTCCACCGCGGTACCGACCGCCGTCGCACCGTCGGTGGTCAGTTCCGCCTCGGCCTGAGTGACCGCTTCGGGGGTGCGGGCACAGAATGCGACGGACGCCCCTTCGGTGAGCAGACCTTCGACGACCGCGCGGCCGATTCCGCGGGTGCCGCCGGTCACGACGAACCGCTTGCCGGAAAGGCCCAGATCCATGACAGTCTCCTCAGTAGGTGATCGTTCCGAATGATGCTGCGGCGGAGCGCAGTTCAGTATGCATGCCGCCGTAGGCCGCGGCGACCGGGAGAAGCCGCTTGTCGATCTTGGTCACGCTGCTGAAGTTGGTGTCGACGACATTGGCGATGGGGGCGAGGGAGATCTGGGTGAGCAACTGGTAGGCGTCGAGCCGGTCGAGACCGTAGAGTTCGCCCAGCCAGGTGATCATCTCGACCTGCCCGGCCCGCCAGGCTTCTTCGAGCGGTCGGCCCGAGCCGACGCACACCAGGTGCGAATCGGTTTCGAGCCGCGGCCACGCGGGTCCACCGCCCTTGACGAGGTCGACGATCACGGTCACGTGCATGGCACCCTCGACCGCGGTGCCACAGGATTCACCTTCGCCCTGGCGGTAGTGGCCGTCGCCGAGCGAGAACAGGGCACCGGGAACGTTCACCCGCAGATAGCAGGTCGCGCCCGCGGCCATCTCGGGCGTGTCCATGTTGCCGCCGAACACGTCGGGCACCAGCGAGGTCCGGACCTCGCGCCGGGCCGGCGCGACCCCGACCGTGCCCAGCATGGGGTTGGCCGGCAGCGCGACCTCGAAGTCGCTTCCGTGTGCCGAGAACGCCAAAGTCTCTGCGGCGGAGTCGTATTCGTAGATGTAGGTGCGCTCGGGCAAGGGGTCCTGCAGGGTCGGGTTGACCGGCACACTGGTCAGGCCACCGAAGAACGGGATCAGCGTCGAGGCGCCCCAGGTGCGCGCCGGGGTCAGATCGACGAGATGAATGGCGACGGTGTCGCCGGGCTCTGCGCCCTCGATCCAGAAGGGTCCGGTCTGGGGATTGAGGTCCTCGGTGTCCAGTGCGCTCGTCGCGACGTCGGACACGCTCGTGATCCGTCCGCCGTAGGCATCCTCGGTCCACAGTGTCAGCACGGTCGGCGGGGTGATCCGCATGACCGGTGCCGCACCGCCGAAGGTGAAGGCGAACTGCTCAGGCGACGGAACGAACGTGACATGGTCCATGGCTGCCATCCTCACCTGCCGGCGCCACCGTTGCAGCGTTTCGATCCCGCGCGTGGCGGCGCCGCGGGAATGTGACCGTGCTCCCACGGGTTGGCACTCGACATGGCCAAGATGACCAATGACGAACGTGAGCAGTTCCTGGCCGATGTGCGTGTCGGCGTCATCGCAGTCGAGCGGTCCGACCGTGCCCCGCTGTCGGTGCCGATCTGGTACGGCTACCGCCCTGGCGGTGAGGTGGTGTTGTGGACCGAGTCAGAATCGGTCAAGCACAAGCTGATTCGCGACGCAGGCCGGTTCGCCATCACCGTCCAGGACGAGAAGCCGCCGTACCGGTACGTCACCGCCGAAGGTGACGTCACGAGCATCGACGCCGCCGACGACGCGGAGGTTCGGGCGCTGGCCGTCCGCTACCTCGGCGCCGAGGCGGGGGAGAGCTTCACCGACGAGAACCTCACCCCCACCTCGATCGTCATCCGCATGCGCCCGCAACGCTGGCTCAGCATGAGTTACGCCGAATAGCGCCGCGTCGGGTCAGTTCGTCGCTTCGAGGATCTTGATGGCGAAGACCAGCGAGTCACCCGGCTCGATCCCCGCGGCGGGCTGGCCCTCGGGGTAACCGTCGGCGGAGGTCATGGCGACGGCGACCGTTGATCCGACCTTCTGGCCGGCGATGGCCTTCTGGAAGCCCGGCACGACGCCGTCGAGCGGGAACTCGACGGGTTCGCCGCGCTCGTAGCTGTTGTCGAAGACGGATCCGTCGCGCCCGTTGACACCCATGTAGCAGACCGTGACCGCGGCGGTGTCGGCGACGACAGGGCCGTCACCGGGCTTGAGGGTCTGCACCTGGGTCTCGGTCACGCTGAACGGTGCCTCCACCTTCACGTCCGGCGCGGCCGAATCGGTGGACCCGGTGACCGCGACGCTTCCGGTGGTTCCGGGCAGCGTCCATTCGGGGGCGCCGGCGTTCTGCGGCGCCGCCGTCGGACAGGTGGCGGCCGACGCCGGCGTCACGGGCGCCGAGGAGGGGGGCAGCAGGTCGGCCATCGCCGAGGTGCTGGGCGACGAACTCGTCGCCGCGGTCTCCGAATCTGAACCGCAGGCGGCGAGGGTCACGACCAGCGAGGCGGCACAGACCAGAAGCGCGGCGGAAGAAGGCACACGGTTGTTCACCGTGGTCACGCTACAGCCGGGTTGAGCGCTTCCCCATGACCGGTGGCGATGATTCCCCGGCGCGACGTGTCTACCTCCGTCGATGACGACGACACACCTCGACGATTCCGCTGTTGCCGATCCCGGCGCATCACCCCGGACACCGCGGGCGGGTTCCTAGAATCCCAACTACTGCGCACGGACCGCCGAAGGAGGGCGCCATCATCACCTGTGTCGTCACCTACACGATCGACCCGGCCAAGATCGCCGACTTCGAGAATTTCGCCGCCGAGTGGATCCGGCTCGTCAACAAGCATGGCGGCGACCACCACGGATACTTCCTGCCCGGGGAGGGCGCCAGCGACAAGGCCCTCGCCTTGTTCAGTTTCCCGAGCCTCGCGGCATACGAACAGCACCGGGCCCTCTTCGGCGCCGATCCGGAATTCATTGCCGCTGATCGCATCCGGGACGAGAGTGGATGCGTCTACCGCTATGAGCGCACCTTCATGCGTCCATTCATGGGGTAAGCCGCCACGCTACATATCCGCGTGGAGCGGGCTATGCCGGCCGAAGGACCGCGACCAGGAAGTCGGCGTCGTCGGTGAAGGGACGCAGATCCCAGGTCGACAGCAGTAGGTCAGGGGTGAAGCCGGCCACTGCCGCGTTCTCGAGGAACTCGCCGAAGTCGTAGTCGCGGCCGGCGCCGAAGCCGATCACCGCGCGTCCGTCGTCGGCGAGGTGGGCGCGCAACCGGGTCAGGACGGTGACGCGGGTGCTGGGGGCGACGAACGTCATCACGTTGCCCGCCGAGGCGATCACGTCGAACGGTTCGGTGATGCCGCGCGCAGGCAGGTCGAGTTCGGCGAGGTCGCCGACCAGCCAGCGGGGTCCCGGGTGGTCCTGTTCCGCGGCCTCGATGAGGACCGGGTCGACGTCGACACCGACCACCTGATGACCGGCGGCGGCCAGGTAACCGCCCATCCGTCCGGGCCCGCAGCCGGCGTCCAGGATGCGGGCACCGCGCGGCGCCATCGCGTCCACCAGGCGGGCCTCGCCGTTGAGGTCCGCACCGTCGCGGGCCATCGCGCGAAAGCGTTCGACGTACCAGTGCGAGTGCCCGGGGTCGGCTGCGACCTTTTGCATCCAGATGCTCTGCTCGACCACGTCGCCATTGTCGCAAGCGGATGCCCGGGGAGCCGTCGGGGCCTGCGGCAGGCGGTGAGCGCCGGGCCCTAGCCTGGGTGCCATGGCTGACGAGATGTGGAGCGTTCAGATCGGCGAGATGCCGGATTCCGACAATCCGGGCGTGCCGCCGGTGCCGACGACGGTGTACGAAGGCGACGAGGAGGGCGCGCGAGGGGCGTACGCGGAGTATTCGGGCAAAGCCGACAGCCAGGGCTACCGCTATGTGATGCTGCGCCAGGTGGGCGAAGTGGTCGAGCTGTGGGGGACTCCGCCCGCGGTCGGATAGCGTCAGGCCCGTTCGGCGAGTGCCGCGAGATGCCTCAGTGAGTTGTCGAGGTGCTGCGGCTCGAACGGCGGGAACTCGATGTCTCGGTCGCGCTCGGGTACTCGGGACCAGTCGTAGGTCAGCGCGACCTCGGTCCGGCCGGCACCTGCCGGCTCGAGATCGTAGCGCCAGATCCATCCTCCGTACTCGATCGTCTCGTCGTCGGGGTTCGGGTGCCCGGGGATGTCCCGAGGTCGGGTCCCGGGTTGCCAGGCGATGGCGCGCGGCCGGTCGAATACCTCGACTCGGTTCGCCATCTCGTAGTGCCTGTTCGGATGGTTGTCGTGGTACATCCCCATCCGGAAGATCTGGCCGGACCGGGTCAGCGGCTCGCGGTCGACGGGGTCCCGCACCCATCCGGTGCCGTCGATCGCCATGTGGGTGGCCGGATCGGCGAGGATGTCGAACACGACCGCCGCCGGCGCGTTGACGACGGTCCGGGCCACCAGGAATTCTTCGCTCATACCGTGATCGACCACGGGCGGCGCCGGAATTCATCGCAGTGCGCCGCGGGTGATGATCGGAGCGGCGCCGACTCGTCCGGTTCACAGCCCCCAGAACGAGCCGGCCAGCCCGGCGGCGCGGAAATAGGCTGCGGCGTCAGCGGGCTCACGGCGCCGGTAGCCGCGCTGAAGCCGGCCGGCGTACCAACCGCGCGCGAGTCGCCACAGGGTGGCGAGATCCATGACGTAACCGCGCTCGTGGGAGTTGCGGACCAGCCAGTCGTCGACGCAATCCTCGTCGCAGAACAGGCGCTGATGACCGCACGTCTGCAGCACGTCGTCCCACATGTGCGTCACCGGGACGAGGAAGTGCGCGACCTGTGGGCCGTCCGGCGGCTCCTGCCGGTCGACGACCCAGGCGAGCGCGGCATCGCACCCTGGACAGCGGGTCGCGACCAGCACACTCGGCTCGGTTTCCACGAGATGGGGGATCGCGAAGGCGTCCCACGCGCAGCCGCCCCACCACAGCGTGCGCTCTCCCATGACCGAGAAACCGAGGGGCACAGAGGAAAAGGGGTGTGCCATCACCACCCGATCCCCGTCGAGAACCAGATGCCGCGCCGCGGCCAGGCGTCGCAATCCCGCGCGGACGTCGGCCATGTCGGTGCACAATCGGTCCGACAGCTCACCGACCGACGGACAGGCACCCGTCGCAGCGAAACCCCGATACACCGCCAGGCGCAGATCCTCGTCAGCCGTCATGGTCTCCATCGCGATGCGCGGGCGGGCCGGACAGATACGCCGCGAGATTCGACAGCGACGAGTTCATCCCGTCCGCGTGATCTTCGGCCGAGATTCCCGGCGGCACGTCGACGGCCGTCATGTCGACCCTGGTACGACCGTCGACGGCGGTGACCGACCAGGTCATCGTCATGGTTCCGGCGAAAGCCGCGTCCGGCGAGGTGAAGTCGACTTCCTGGACAACCCGGTCGTTGGGTTCGACCGCGGTGAAACGCGCCTCGACGACGTCCGAGTCCGTGGTCGTCTTACCGCCGGCAACGGGCGCGTCGTCATAGGTCAGGACCATCCGGTACGACCCGCCGGCGCGCGCGTCGAAGTGGTCGAACCTGCCGGTCATCCCTTGGGGCGGCAGCCATACGGCCAGCGCGTCCGGGTTGACCAACGCCTCGAAGACGCGGTCCACGGGGGCATCGAGCACCCGAGATGCAGAGTCCGTGCGTCCCATGTCGTCACCTCAGACGTCGCGTCGAGTTCCGGACCTCGATACTAAGGCCGAATGCGGGATCCGAAAGGCAAAGGTGCCGCGCGGAAGTGGTCCACCGGGTCAGACCGGTGCCAACTCCTGGGAGTACAGCGCTTTCCCGGAGGCGTCGCAGAGGTTCACGGTCAGCGCGCGAGAATCCGAGTCGATGACCACCTCGCCGAAATGCTGGAAACCCTGCGCGGGGGAGGTGTCCTTTTCCACAGGCGCATGGACGAACTCGTAGCGGGCGCCGAAGGTGCCGTCGAGCGGGCTCTGAGGAAACGCACCCGCGTTGAGCGGACCGGATACGAACTCCCAGAACGGCGTGAAGTCACTGAAGCCGGCCCGCTCCGGGTGGTAGGAGATCGCAGCGGTGTAGTGCACGTCGGCGGTGAGGTAGACGACGTTCCGTACCTCCTTGGTCTCGGACAGGATGCGGGAGAAGGCGATCTCGCGGCCCAGCGGCCGCCCGTTCTCACCCTGGGCGATCGCTTCCATCGACCTGGGGCCGTCAGCGGGGTCCGTGGCGGCGTCGGGCACGACGATGCTGATCGGCAGATCGTTGGCCACGACCTTCCACACCGCCGTCGACGCTCTCAGGCCGTCGATGAGCCACTGCGTCTGCGCGGGCCCGAGCACGCCGCCGTCATCGGACTGCGCCCACGCCTGCGGGTTCGGATTCTTGTAGGAGCGCATGTCCAGGACGAAGACGTCGAGCAGCGGCCCGTAGGCGATCTTGCGGTGCAGCCGGCCGTCGACGGCTTCCGACGGTTCGACGGGCTGCCACTCACGCCACGCCTGAAACCCGTATCCGGCCAGCCTGTCAGCGGACGTTTCCGTATAGCCGTTGCGGCTCTGACCGGCGAGGGACTCGCCGGGAAACCAGTTGTTCACCACCTCGTGGTCGTCCCACTGAACCAGCTGCGGGACGGTCGCGTTGAACCGGCGGTAGTGTTCGTCGCCGAGGTTGTAGGCGTAGTTGCCGCGGAAGTCGGCGAGTGTCTGAGCGACGTGGTCCTTGGCCGGCGCCGTGACGTTGGCGTATGTTCCGCCGTCGTTCTGCTTCTGTGTCTCGGGCACTGGACCGTCGGCGTAGATCGCATCGCCGGAATGGATGAAGAAATCGGGCCGACGGTCCGCCATCGCGCCGAAGATGGCCATCCCGCCCTGCCGGTTGATTCCCCAACCTTGACCGACGACGTCGCCGGACCATACGAAGCTGACGTCACGCGTCTGTGCGGGAACGGTGTTGAAGACACCGACCGCGGGTTCGGATATGGCGCCGTCGTCACCTTCGAGGGTCACGCGGTAATGCACCGTCTGTCCCGGCTCGAGACCGGTGACCCGCACCCGGCCGGTGCCGTCGGACGCGGGGGTCAGATGAGGTCCCTCGATGCGGCGAGGATTCGAGAACGACTCGGTGGCGGAGGTTTCGACGACCATGCGGGCGGGGGAGTCGGAGCGGGCCCATATCAGTGCACCATCGGTACGTGGGTCACCACTGGCGACCCCGTGAGTAAGACTGGGGCGCTTGGTGATCAGGCCGGTACTGGTGGGTGTGCTGCTGCGCGCGGAGGTGCCGCAGGCCTGCAGCGTCGCGGCGGCGGGAACGAGCAGTGCGCCGGCCAACGAGGCGCGTAGGAGCGTTCGGCGCGGCAGCATCCGCCGGTCATCGGTGGGGGACATACGAGCCAGCATGGGATGTCTCGGCGACGCGCCGACCAACGCCAGTGGGGGTGCGGGCCACGGGAGGGTATCGCGCATGTGAACGACGCTGCGTCTAGAAGAGTGCCAAGGCGTCGGCGAGCATGCGGTGCCCTTGATTCTCGAACGGCACGTCACCGACCTGGAATGCCCAGACAGCGGTGCCGATCGCTTCGTGGAGAGCGAGCATGCGCCACTGCTCCGGGCTTCTCGGATCACCGCCGTAGCCGGCGAAGAACGCATCCTCGAGGCTGGGGTCCTGTCTCCACTGCTGGGCGGCGAGTCGACAGAACTCGCTGGCTGAGGGCCGCCACGCGAAGCGACCGAAATCGATGACCTTGACCGTGCCGCCGTCGACGAGCCAGTTCCGTGGCTGCCAGTCGCCGTGAGTGGGCACCACCGTCACCGGCCGCGATTGGTGGCCGGTCAGAATGGTGCGCAGCCTGGCGGTGACCTGCGGTTCGATGCGGTGCGGTTTGTCCAGCCAGGCATGCGATTTCGCTACCGCGGCAGCATCCCAATGATGGTCAATGTGGTGCGCCTGACCATGGAAGGCGCGAGCGAGCCGTCCGGCCTGCCAGTAGGTGTCAGGGGTGGACTCGGCATCCGAGCCTTGCGCCAATGACCCGCGAAGGTGTTGGATCACAAGCAGATTCGCGTCTCGGTCGTGGTGAAGCAGCTGGGCGGCATGCCCCCTCCGCGCGAGGCAGTCGGTGAACCCTTGGTAGGCGGTGATCTCTCGTCCGATGTGGTGGTTGTGCGGGCCCGCTGCCTTGATCACCACCCGTCCGCGCTCGGTGTCGACGTCGAGGACGACAGTGTCGACGAGGTCCCAGCTCATGTCACGGAGCAGGCGAGCGTCAGGCCGCCACTGCGATACGCGTGCGGCCTGCCGGTCGCTGAGCCGCCCGCCATGCCATGACTGCACACTGCGAACGCTATCTCGGTAACCGAGCGCCTTCGCGTGTGGCCCGACACCGACATACGATCGGTACGACCAGTGAGCGTGGAGGCCTGATGTTGGCGGACCGGTGGGGTGTGACGGACGCCGAGGTGGCGCGGCGCTATCCCTGCGACGACGTGGTCCCCGATCCGACGGGGCAGTTCTGGCGGGGTGTCACCGTGAACGCCGAACCGCGACGTGTCTGGCCGTGGGTGACGCAGATCAGGGTTGCACCGTACTCGTACGACTGGCTCGACAATCTCGGCCGGCAGTCGCCGCGGACACTGCTCGACTTACCGGATCCGGCTGTCGGCGACCATTTCACCTCCGCGGCGGGCGGCCGGCGACTCGGCACCATCCTGTCCGTGGACCCGGGCCGACAGCTCACCGGCAGCATCGCCGGCGCTGTGATGTCGTATGTGTTGGAGCCCGATCAAGACGGAACCCGCCTGCTGTTGAAGATCAACGTTCCGTCGATGCCGTTCAGCGGTGTGTTTCTTCCCCTGTTGTCGGTGGGGGATCTGGTGATGGCGCGCCGTCAGCTTCTCAACTTCAAGACTCTCGCCGAACAGTGACCGTGCACACCGACTGCTGCAGGCGACGAGCAAAGATTGTGCGTCTCGAGGGTGGTGAGGCGCGGTAGTTTGCTGTACATGAGTACGGCGACCACGGTTTCCGCAGGTACCTACGATCAGCGGTCCCTTGCAGGCAGAGCCAGCCGGTGGCTGATCGCGTGCAGTGTCGGGCTCGCCGTGGGCGCCATCGGGCTCATCGGCTATGCCTACGGCATCCGAATTCCGGAGGGCGGACGAGCCGCCGACACCCTGGAGCCCGTCGGCGGGTTCTTCGTCTGGTATCTGATTCTCGCCGTCATCATGACCGTGCTGATGCTGTGGGCCGGCATCGCGGCACTCACCGGGTCGGACGCCAGACGCTTCTCCGCGATCTTGCTGGCCGCGACGGTCGCGCTGACCGGTTGGGTGTATCTGAGTTCGACACCGTCCTCGATCGCCGACCGGATCTCGGGGCCGGGCGCACGCCCGGCGGTGCCGATGGCGCAGTTCGCATGGCCACTGCTCGCGGTCGCGGCACTGATGATGCTCCTCGGTGTCGTCTACGCCGCGGGGGCGAGCCTCTCGGTGCCGCGGGCACTGCTGGCGCTGCTGTCGCCGTTCACAGTGCTCGGTGTCGTGCTCAGCGTCGTCGCGGGAACGATCGTGGCGACGTGGTGGGAGCGCGGCCAGGTGCACTCCTCGACGGTCGAGCCGACTGCGGTGCCTGCGCTTCCCATTGAGTTCGGGAACAGCGTGGCCTACACCGTCGGCGTGGCGGATCCCGAGAGGATCGTGCCGGCCGGTCCGGGGTTCGTGGTGTTCGACCAGGGCGGTGGCATCACCGCCTACGACGGCACGACGGGCGTTCAGCGGTGGAGTGTGGCGGCCGACGTGTTCCCAGCCGGTTGCGGTCTGCGCGCGGTCCGATCCACGGGCACCGCTGCCGACTCCGTGGTGATCGCCGATTGCACACGGCCACAGAAACATCCGCTTCCGGAGAACGCGAACGACGACGACAGGCGGGAGCCGGTGCTCCTGGGCTTCGACGCGAACACGGGCCGCTTGCTGTGGCTCACCGACCAGAACTTCGGTCTCGCGTCCGGCGCCGGCCAGTCGGCGTCGCTCGTCGCGGTCACCCGGCGCGACGAGGTGGGTTCACTCGACCCGAAGACCGGAGTCGTTCGATGGGTCCAGAAGGCTTGCGAGAGCGCCGATGTGGTCGGCGATGACCTCGTGATGGACGGCTGTTCCAACGAGAACACGCTGCGGGTGCTGGACGGAGCGACGGGAGAGGAGCGCACCATCGATCTGCCGCTGCCCGATTCGAATCGGCTCGGCGTCGACAGTATTCGGATACTCACCCTCGCCGCCGATCGAAACCTCCTGATCTACGGCGTCCGCATCTCGCACTTCAGCCGCGAAGCTGCGGGTCCTCGCCATGAGTACTCGACGCTGGCGGTCGATGTGGCGACGGGACAGTCCTTCATCGTGCCGAGCGTGGAAGATCGCATTCCGAATGAGCCGAGACCCGGTCCGGGGTTGCAGCTGGCGACCGGGGGACGGCCTGGCGAGCAGCCGTTCACCGAGGTGTACTGGCTGCCGGAGCGGCAGCTGGTCCGGGCGCAGGGGTTCACCGCATACTCGCGCGCCGGCGACGGTCAACAGTGGGCTCAGATCGGCGATCGACTGGTGAGCGCCGCTGTGAACGACGGGTCGGAAACCTTCGTCGCGTCCGTGGCGGCCGACGGCACCACCACACGGAGCCCGTGGCCGTGCCCGGCACGACCCGCTCGTGACACGCGCGGCGCGGGAATCGTCGCCGTGCCGGGAGCGACGCTGGTCCTGTGCCCGCCACCCGGCGACGAACGCGGGGAGTGGAGCGTGCTGGGCATGCGCTGAGTGGTTCCTGCCGGCCCGATGCGTCGCCAAACAGTGAGTCTTCGGGACTCTAAGGCCGCGTGATGTCAGACGGCGACACGGTTTTGACGAAGGCCCGCGCCGCGGCAGCAAGTCGTGTGTCCGCGGTGGCCAGCGCGTCTGCCTGTAGCTGGGTAAGTGCGATGTACTCGGCCATGTAGGTGTCCGACCAGTTCAGTTTGGCGGCTATCCGCCATGCGCGGTCCTGCAGCGATCGGTCGCCGAGAAGCCTGATCCGCAGCTTGCGGATATCGTCGAGAACCTTCCGTCCGGTCCGCTCATCGAGCTCGCCGCGGTGCACCGATTCGTACACGAGGGCGAGTACCTGGGAGCGCAGCAGCGTAGGTGCCGCCAAGCTGTGCTGCGTTGGAATGGTCGCTCCGTCAGCGGCCAGGCTGATGGCCACCTGTGCGTCGATGACGAATGTGGTCATACGATGACCTTCACATGGATCCCGGGGTTCCGGACGGCGGTCGCGTTGTGAGGGATCAGCGAGGATGGCATTCCTCGGGCCTTGCTCGACGGATGATTGAGAGGCGGCCCTCCAAGGCCTACGCGCAATCCGCTACGGCAGGGTCGCGTAGATTCTTTGAAAACAATTCAGGCACCCGCAGCATGCAACGAAGGCCATGATGTCCGAAAATCAGAACACAGACGTTCCACCGAATCATCTCTCCATCGACCCGCGCAGCGCCTTCTATAGCGAAGAAGTGCTTCGCCGCGATGTGGGCATTCGCTTCAATGGCGCCGAAAAAACCAATGTTCACGAGTACAACGTGGCCGAGGGGTGGGTGCGTGTTGAAGTTCCTACCGCGAAGGATCGCCACGGAAATCCTATGGTCGTCAAGCTCAGTGGCACGGTTGAACCTTATTTCCGCTCAGCGAAATAGCGGACGCCAAGCACTCGCGATTGCCGACGCCGACCTTCGCGCACGCCCGGTAGATGTGCCCCTCCACGGAGGTCCGACATTCACGCTTGGCCATGCGGTCGAGGAGCCTGACGAGACCCGTCACGGCAGGCGGGGACACGTTGGGTGCCACATGATTCCTCAGATGGAAGCGACGTCGTTTAGTTGACATAATGTGGCTTATCGGTAGTTCGGTATCCCGACGTGGCAAGCCACAAGGTCATCGCACAACCGACGTGTCCGATCCGGAACGTCGCGCCCCGTATCCCCGCATTCCGTGCGTGTCGACTTCTACATCAGGGTCGTCGCCGCTGCGGCAGTTTCAAGGGATCGATGCAACACCCCTTCTGATTGAGGAGTGTTGTGATGGCTCGTCGAGTGGTGTTGGAGTCCAAGCAGCGGCGGTTTTGGGCGTTGATCCGGGAG
>JBNMQY010000046.1:0-35698 GCA_050205415.1 Mycolicibacterium litorale | reverse complement strand
GGCCTCCGGTGCCGGAGGCGGGGGTGCCGGAGCACCCGGTGCAGGCGCCGGCGGGGGTGGCGGCCCGTTGAGGAAGGTGTTGCCCTCACCCGGGGGCGCCTCGGTCGGTGCGGCCTGCTGTTCGGTCGGCGCCGCCGTCTGCTGCGGCCCGTGCTGGGTCTGGGTCTGCTGGGTCTGCTCGCTCTGGCTGTAGTCCGGCTCGCTCTGCTCCGACGACGACGACTCGACGGTGTCGGGCATCGGGATCGGCGGCAGGCTCAGCCGCTCCTCCGGGATGTCCGGCGGCGGGACCGGGGGCTGGCCGTTGATCTGCAGCGGACCCTTCGCGCTGTTCAGCAGCGTCGACCAGCCGCCGTTGCCCAGCGTCGCGCCGATGCTGCACGACACCTGACGGCTGCCCGCGGTCCAGCTCGGCAGCGAGATCGTGCTGTAGATCAGGGTCAGTGTGGTGCTGCGCAGCTGGATCGGCGCCAGGTACGCGTCCGTCATCCGGGTGCAGGCGTCCTTGATGAAGCCGTCCTGCTCGGGTTCGGGCGGCAACCCGCCGGGGAACTTCTCGGCCAGGTTGACCGCGCCGGTGACCTCCATGGCGTGCGGCGCGGCACAGTCCACCGGGATGTCGGTGGGCTGATTGGTGGCCGGGTCGATACCCAGGCAGGTCCCCGCCGGCCAGACCTTCGACTGGTCGACCTCGGCGACCTTGCCCGTGAACGCCATCTGCTGGTTGTTGGCGCCCGGCAGCTGCAGACCGCACAGCATGCGCCGCTCGCCGGACTGGCGCCACGCCTTGTCGCCGGACCACATCATGCTGATCGTGAAACGGCTGTTCGGGTCGAAACGCTGGCCGAGATAGCGGCGCACCGAGGCCTGGCACTGCTCCTGGCTGATCTGCTGGATGCGGGCCGGCGTCGGCGGCTCGGCGTCCGGGCCGTACTCACTGCCCGGGAAGGTCCGCATGTCCACCGACTCGGCCACCTCGAAGCGGTGCTCGTCTTTACAGTCGACGATCTGCGCGCCGTCGGGGTTGCGCTCCGGCCAGTTGAGGCAGTCCCCGCTCTTGGCGTGGTTGAACGTGTCGTTGCCTCGGGGGCCGAGCGCGATCGCGCTGGCGCTCAGACCTGGGCCGTTGGCGCCCTCGCTGCGTGGCAGCGCGGTGACGACCCCGGCGATGAGCAGTCCGCCGAGTGCGGTCAACAGCAGGGCGCGCCGGGTCGACGTGGCTTGCAGACTGTGCCACCACGGCGCCCGCTCGCGCGCATCGCCTGCGGGGCGGTCGCGTTCTGGTGCCTCCAACATCCGCTCCATTGTGACAGGCGTGTCAGGTGCTGTGACAAGAGATGCAGTTGTAACGTTATGTGGTTGTGCCGGCCTCCTCGCGTGGCGCGTAGATTCGGACGTATGACGCGGCCGGACGGCGCTTCGGACGAGGCTCCCGAGGAGGCTTCGGACGAGGCTGTCGTGGAACTCGCCGGCCGGCTCTTCGACATGGCCCGTGGCGGTGACGCCGCGGCGCTCGCCGCCTACCTCGACGCCGGCGTCCCCGTCGACCTGACCAACGCCAGCGGCGACACGCTGGTCATGCTCGCCGCCTACCACGGCCATCCCGAGGTGGTGCGGGTGCTGACCGCACGCGGTGCCGACGTCGACCGCGCCAACGACCGCGGGCAGACGCCGCTCGCCGGCGCGGTGTTCAAGGGTGAGGACGAGGTGGTGCGGGTGCTGGTCGAAGCCGGCGCCGATCCGCGGGCGGGCACCCCGAACGCGGTCGAGACCGCCCGGGTCTTCGGTCGGACCGGTTACCTCGAGATGTTCGGAGCGGCCGGGCAAAAGTAGGGTTGCGGCCGTGATCGACCTCAGATTCCTGCGCGAGAACCCCGACGCCGTGCGCGCCTCACAGCGGGCCCGCGGTGAGGATCCCGGCCTCGTCGACGCCCTGCTCGCCGCCGACACCGCCCGGCGGTCCGCGGTGTCGGCGGCCGACAATCTGCGTGCCGAGCAGAAGGCGGCCAGCAAGCAGGTCGGTAAGGCCTCCCCGGAGGAGCGGCCCGCGCTTCTGACCCGGGCCAAGGAGCTCGCCGAGGAGGTCAAGGCGGCCGAGGCCACACAGGCCGACGCCGAGAAGGCCTTCACCGCCGCGCACATGGCCATCCCCAACGTCGTCATCGACGGCGTTCCGGCCGGCGGCGAGGACTGCTTCACGGTGCTCGACGTCGTGGGGGAGCCGCCGGCGATCGAGAACCCCAAGGACCACCTCGAACTCGGCGAATCGCTCGGCCTGATCGACATGGAACGCGGCGCCAAGGTGTCGGGGTCGCGGTTCTACTTCCTCACCGGCCGCGGTGCGCTGCTGCAACTCGGGCTCATGCAGCTGGCGGTGCGGCTCGCCACCGACAACGGCTTCAGCCTCGTCATCCCGCCGGTGCTGGTCCGCCCCGAGGTGATGGCGGGCACCGGATTCCTCGGCGCGCACGCCGACGAGGTCTACCGCCTCGAGGCCGACGACATGTACCTGGTCGGCACCTCGGAGGTGCCGCTGGCCGGCTACCACGCCGACGAGATCCTCGACCTGTCCGACGGCCCCCGGCGCTACGCCGGGTGGTCGTCGTGTTTCCGCCGCGAGGCGGGCAGCTACGGCAAGGACACCCGCGGCATCATCCGCGTGCACCAGTTCGACAAGGTCGAGGGCTTCATCTACTGCAAGCCCGAAGACGCCGAGGCCGAACACGAACGCCTGCTCGGCTGGCAGCGTGAGATGCTCGCCATGATCGAGGTGCCCTACCGCGTGATCGACGTGGCCGCAGGTGATCTCGGCTCGTCGGCGGCCCGCAAGTACGACTGTGAGGCGTGGGTGCCGACCCAGCAGACCTACCGGGAGCTCACCTCGACGTCGAACTGCACGACGTTCCAGGCCCGGCGGCTGTCCACCCGCTACCGCGACGACAACGGCAAACCGCAGATCGCCGCGACCCTCAACGGCACGCTGGCCACCACCCGCTGGCTGGTGGCGATCCTGGAGAACCACCAGCAGCCCGACGGCAGCGTGCGGGTGCCCGCCGCCCTGGTTCCGTTCGTCGGCACGGAGGTGCTCGAACCATGATCGATCTGCGGCTCGACGACCTGCGCTCGTGGTTCGGCTTCGGGGTGGCGGGCAATTTCGCCGGCCATCTCGAACAGGCCGGGGAGGCAGTCGATTTCGTCAACGTACAGGCTGGAACGGCGGCGGGAGAGCAAGCGCCCAAGGGCATCTTCCCGTGGTACGCACCCGGCGTCCCCGGACAGCTGGGCGAGTTCCCGCTGTCGCACGACCGGATCGTGTTGCCCGACAGCGCCGAACCGCTCAATCTGCAGATCGAACCCGAGGTCGGGTTGGCGTGCCGGGTGGTGTGGAACGGCGACACCGTCGTCACGCTGGAACCGTTCGCGCTCGGCGCGTTCAACGACTGCTCGATCCGCAGGCCGGGCGCCGCGAAGATCAGCGACAAGAAGAACTGGGGCGCGGACTCCAAGGGGGTGGCCGCGCAGTTCTTCGACATCAGCGATCTCACCCCCGACGGCCCGACCGCCACGCTGCGGCTCGTCTGCTTCCTGCGGGACCACCATGGGCAGGAACACGCCTACGGCGTGGACAGCCCGCTGCTCGGCTACTCCTACTACGGCGAGGTGCTGCTGGACTGGGTGGTGGAACGGCTGGCGAACCAGAAGGGTTCGCCCGACACCCCGCTCGAGGACGTGGGCGCGCTGATGGCCGCGGCGGGCCACCCCGACCACGTGCTGATCGGCATCGGGGCGACGCGGTACACCGAACTCGGGGAGTCGACCTACCTGCAGCCCGGCGACGAGGCCATCGTGCGGGTCTACGACACCGAATCAGGCGAATCCTCCGAACTGCGCCAGACCGTCGTCACACGGTAGGCGGCGTTTCGGCGTCGCCTGGCCGGGTATGGCCCCATCCATGCGAGCCATGGTTTATCGGGGTCCGTACAAGGTGCGGGTGGAAGAGAAGGACATCCCGCGGATCGAGCATCCCAACGACGCGATCGTGCGGGTGGAGCTGGCCGCGATCTGCGGTTCGGACCTGCACCTGTACCACGGCATGATGCCCGACACCCGGGTCGGAATGACGTTCGGCCACGAATTCATCGGTGTCGTCCACGAAGTCGGCCCGTCGGTGCAGAACCTCAAGGCCGGCGACCGGGTGATGGTGCCGTTCAACATCTACTGCGGGTCGTGCTACTTCTGCGCGCGCGGCCTGTATTCCAACTGCCACAACGTGAATCCGAACGCGACGGCCGTCGGCGGCATCTACGGCTACTCCCACACCTGCGGCGGGTACGACGGCGGGCAGGCGGAGTTCGTCCGGGTGCCGTTCGCCGATGTGGGGCCTGCGCTGATCCCGGACACCATCTCCGACGAGGACGCGCTGATGTGCACCGACGCACTGGCGACCGGGTACTTCGGCGCGCAACTCGGCGACATCGTCGAGGGCGACGTGGTGGCCGTGTTCGGTGCCGGCCCGGTCGGCCTGTTCGCCGCGCAGTCGGCGTGGCTGATGGGCGCGGGCCGGGTGATCGTCATCGACCACCTGGAGTACCGCCTGGAGAAGGCCCGCAGCTTCGCCCACGCCGAGACGATCAACTTCGCCGAGTACGACGACATCGTCGTCGAGATGAAGAAGACGACCGGCTATCTCGGTGCCGACGTCGTCATCGACGCGGTGGGCGCGGAGGCCGACGGCAATTTCCTGCAGCACGTGACGGCCTCGAAGCTCAAGCTGCAGGGCGGCTCACCGATCGCGCTGAACTGGGCGATCGACTCGGTGCGCAAAGGCGGGACGGTCTCGGTGATGGGCGCGTACGGACCGATGTTCAGCGCGGTCAAGTTCGGCGACGCGATGAACAAGGGTCTCACCCTTCGGATGAACCAGTGCCCGGCGAAACGGCAGTGGCCGCGGCTGTTCTCCCACATCGAGAACGGTTACCTCAAGCCCAGCGAGATTGTGACGCATCGGATTCCGCTCGACCACATCGCGGAGGGCTACCACATCTTCTCCGCCAAACTCGACAACTGCATCAAGCCGATCATCGTGCCCAGCGCAGCGTGAGGAGCCCCATGACCTACACCGCAGACCACCCGCCCGTCCCGTCGTCCGAGGAATTGCGCGCCCGCATCCCCGGCTGGGGCGCCGATCTGGACCCGGCCGACCGGCCGTCGGTGCCCAAGCTGCAGAAGCTGGAAACCGGTGCGCACTGGGACTTTCCGGAGCGTCAAGCCGAGAAGTGGCCGAGGGAACGCTCGATCGAGCACGAGTTCCTCACCCCGGTGTTCGGCACGTCGACTCCGCCGCGCGGCCTGTCGGGCGCGATCCGCAAATACGCCTACGCCCGGCACAGCGAGGGTAAGGCCGCGCACTGGCTGCTGCTGATCCTCGCCGACCGGGTGGACGCCGTCGAACACCACCTGCAGTCGTTCGCGAGCCTGCACCCCGACAACCCGGTCACGGAAACGGGGGTGATGGCCGAGTTCACCCACAACGGTCTCGCATCGCGCACCGGCACCAAACGTGTCGACCGCAGCCACACGTGGATCGACCCGATCCTGATCGTGGGGCCGTGGCTGGCGTCGGCGGTGGTGGGAGCCCGTGCCGTCCGGAAGCTCGCCGGACGCGCCAGGCGCTAGCTAGCGGTCGAGCAGTTCGTCGAGCATCGTGGTGAACTGCTCGGGGTGCACCGGTGTGAACGCCGGTCGCCACCGGTTGTCGGCGACGTCCAGCGTGATCAGCGTCGACTTGAACGGCCTGCGCATGTCCAGCGGCAACCACCGTCGCATATCGGAACTGCCCCACATGCGGAAGCGGTGCAGGAACGACCCGAGCGGCGTCGCGGTGTAGCCGCGGACCTGGCGCAGCGGGATGACCTTCGAGGTGCCCGACGGAAAGTGGTAGCGCCGCAACGTGATCGCATGCTTGTCGAGCTGTATCAGCCCGTCGTCGTAGTACTGGCGCGGTGCGGTCACGCCTGACCCGTCCGCAGTTCGTGGCCCTTGGTGGTCAGGCACCGCCCGTTCTCCAGGTTCCACTGCCAGCCGTGCAGGTTGCAGGTCAACGTGCTGCCCTCGACGACGCCGAACTTCGACAGATCCGCCTTCAGGTGCGGGCAGCGCCGCTGGAACTCGTAGCCGCCCATGGTGATCGACGCCGAATCGTCGTGCGCCTCGGCGAACCAGCCGTCGGCGTAGGCGACGCGCTCGTCGGTCAGGCATTTGAAGAACGTGTAGAGGTACTCGTTGTAGCCGCCGACCCGCCATGCCCGGAAACGGGTGGACAGGAAGATTGTGTTGACCCAGTCGGGTTCGTCGTCGCGCAGCACGGTGCGCACCAGCTCGGGCGCGATCTCGAAGCCGTAGCGGAACTTCTCGTCGGGAATGGGCTCGCGCACAATGCGTTTCGGGAAGTCGAGCACGATCGTCTCGTGGCCGATCCGCAGCTCGACGGGATAGCCGATCCCGTCGCAGATCTGGTCGCTCTGCACCATGATCGGCTCGAACTTCGCCCGCAGGGGCTCCAGCAGCGAGTCGCCCGCGGCGGGCGCCCACGTCGCCTTCTCGGCGGCCAGCACCGGCGCCATCCGCTGGGCGAACGCCTCGATGTAGTCGGCCTTGCCGGTGGTGAAGATCGCCTCCACCTCGTCGTCGGGTAGCGGATGGGTGAGCGAAACAAGCTGTGCACCATGGAATTCCGCGGTCGAACCGGGAATCATGAGCAATCCGCCGTCGTGGCCGTGTCTGCGCATCTGGTCCAGGAACACCACCTGGTCGGGGAAGATGTTCGCCGGGTCGCCCTGATCGTCGTTGAGGTGGCGCAGTTCCGGGTCCAGGAAGCACGGCGGCCCGGCCGACGGGATCACCCAGGTGGCGCCGACCTGCGCGATGTACTGGCGGCAGCGGTCCATCTGGCGCTGGCGCTTCTGGGTGCCGAACGCCTCCTTGGCGCGGGCGGGCATGTCGTAGACCATCGGGTACCAGATCGCACCCGAGTACTGCAGCATGTGCACGTCGACCCGGCCGAAGTCGGCGGCCAGGACCTCTAAATCAACGGGCCGGGCGTCGTTCATGTTGAACGCCACGGTCTCGCCGTCGTCGACCACCAGACCGGAGTCGCCGATCGGGCCGTCGGCCGGCGCCCGCAGCGCGATGATCATCACATCGAGGTCGCCCTTGGGGCCGCTGACGCGGTGCTTGACGGAGTCCGTGGTCTCGAAGAACCGGTGGAAACCCAGTTTCTCCAGCTCGCGGCGCAGATCCGGCACCGGATAGTCGGGCAGCAGCACGACGGCGTCCTTGTTGACGTGCTCGCTCAGGTTCTTCGGATCGAAGTGGTCCTTGTGCAGGTGGGAGACGTAGAGGTAGTCGACGTCGCCGAGGGCGTCCCAGTCGAGCCGGGTGTTGTCCGGGAACGGGATCCACGAGGCGAAGTAGGCCGGGTTGACCCAGGGGTCACACAGGATGCTCCCCGCCCTGGTGTCGATCCGGAAGCCGGCGTGTCCAACGCTGGTGACCTGCACATTTTCCTTCCTGCACGCCGTCCGGCGGGCATGACGTCGCGGGTCCAGTCTAAGGGGCGCGGCGGGTGCCGGCCGCCTGCCGCGGCGGGTGGTGTACGGCTCACCGCGCCGCCGCGGTGGGGCGCACTACGCTGACGGTGTGGAACCGGTATACGGAACAGTCATCCAGCTCGCGCGCCTGGCATGGCGGCTGCAGGGGTTGACGTTCACCGTCACCGGAGTCGAGAACCTGCCGAAGACCGGGGGAGCGGTCGTCGCGATCAACCACACCAGCTACTTCGACTTCACGTTCGCCGGGTTGCCCGCCTACCGGCAGGGGCTGGGCCGCAAGGTCCGTTTCATGGCGAAGAAGGAAGTGTTCGACCACAAGATCACCGGGCCGATCATGCGCAGCCTGCGCCACATCGAGGTGGACCGCGAGAGCGGGGGCGCCTCGTTCGAGCACGCGTGTCAGGCGCTGGCCGCCGGGGAGCTGGTCGGGGTGTATCCCGAGGCGACCATCAGCCGCAGCTTCGAGATCAAGGACTTCAAGTCCGGGGCGGCGCGGATGGCGATCGCCGCGCAGGTGCCGATCGTGCCGCACATCGTGTGGGGTGCGCAGCGCATCTGGACCAAGGGTCATCCGAAGAAGCTGCTGCGGCCGAAGGTTCCGATCACGGTGGCGGTCGGGGAACCGATCGAGCCGACGCTGCCGGCCCAGGAGCTGACTGCGCTGCTGCACCACCGGATGCAGCATCTGCTCGAACGGGTGCAGGACGCCTACGGCCCGCATCCGCAGGGCGAGTTCTGGGTGCCGCACCGGCTCGGTGGCGGGGCGCCGACGCTGGCGGAGGCCAACCGGATGGACATGGAGGAGGCGGCGCAGAAGGCGGCACGGCGCGCCGAGCGGGCCGAGCCTGGAGAGGTGCCGGAGTAAGCGCGTATGGAGCCGGTCTTTCGCACGCTGGAGTTCGTCGCCGAGGCGGCCACCAGGGTCACCGGAACACGGATCAGCTACCACGGACTCGACAACATCCCGGCTCACGGCGGCGCGGTGATGGCCATCAACCACACCGGCTACATCGACTTCCTGCCGGCCGCGCTCGCGGCCAAGAACCGCCACCGCCGGATGCGCTTCATGATCAAAGCCGAGATGGAGCAGGTGAAGGTCGTCGGCTATCTGATCCGGCACACCGGCACCATCCCGGTCGACCGGCGGGCGGGGGCGGGGGCCTACGCCGTCGCCGTCCAGTCGCTGCGCGCCGGTGAACTGGTGGGCGTCTACCCCGAGGCGACGATCAGCCGGAGCTTCGAGCTCAAGGAGTTCAAGACCGGTGCGGTGCGCATGGCGATCGAGGCGGGGGTGCCGATCGTGCCGCTGATCGTCTGGGGTGCGCAGCGGGTGTGGACGAAGGATCACCCACGTGCGTTGGGACACCACAGGATTCCGATAGCCGTGGAGGTCGGGGAGCCGATTCGGCCGGAGGGGACGGTCGCCGGGCTGGCCGGCACGCTGCGCGAGGCGATGGGTGGGTTGCTGGACTGCGCACAGGCGGACTACCCCCGGCCGCCCGGGGAGTTCTGGGTGCCGCGCAGGCTGGGCGGCAGTGCGCCGACCCTCGAGGAGGCCAGGCGTCTCGACGAGGCGGAACTGGCGGAGCGCGCCCGAAGGCGGGCGGACGACGGACACAGGAGATGACGTCCAAAACATGACACTGCCCGCGATGATCGCCACCGATGTGGACGGGACCCTGCTCGACGACGACGAGAAGGTCTCGCCGCGTACGCGCGCGGCCGTGCACGCCGCCGTCGACGCCGGTGTGCGGTTCGTCCTGGCGACCGGCCGTCCGCCGCGCTGGGTGGCGCCGGTGGTCGACGGGCTCGGCCTGGCGCCGATGGCGGTGTGCGCCAACGGCGCCGTCATCTACGACCCGGCCACCGACCGCATCGTGTCGGCCCGCACCCTGTCGACCGACGAGCTGCGGGAGCTGGCGGAGATCGCCACCCGGGTGATCCCCGGGGCCGGGCTGGCCGTCGAGCGGGTGGGCAACTCCGCCCACGACACGGCGACGCCGCAGTTCGTCAGTTCGCCCGGCTACGAACACGCCTGGCTCAACCCGGACAACACCGAGGTGTCACACGAGGATCTGCTGAGCGCCCCTGCGGTGAAGCTGCTCATCCGCCGATCCGGGGCGCGCAGCGCCGACATGGCCGCGGAACTCGCCAAGCACATCACCGTCGAAGGCGATATCACCTACTCGACGAACAACGGGCTGATCGAGATCATGCCTGCGGGCATCAGCAAGGCCAGCGGCATCCAGGAACTCGCGCGGCCCCTGGGGCTGGTCGCGGGTGACGTGCTCACGTTCGGGGACATGCCGAACGACATCCCGATGCTGCGCTGGGCGGGCCACGGAGTCGCGATGGGCAACGCGCATCCCGAGGCGGTGTCGGCCGCCGACGAGGTGACCAGCCGTAACTCCGACGACGGGGTGGCGCGGGTGCTCGAACGCTGGTGGATGTGAGGCGTTAAGGGTTGATCGGTGCGGTGAACCGTTCCAGCTGCACCGGCGGGGCGTGTGACGACGCCGGCGGCAATTCCAGTGGCACACCGTCGATCACACGGGTGACGGTCCCCTTCTCGCGATCGAAGTTCAGCGTGCCGTGCTGGTAGTTCTGTTTGATCCACAGGGGTTCGTGGATCTCGCCGCTGGTCGGCAGTCCCAGCGCGCCGCGTTCGAAACCGAGTGAGCCCCAGGCGTCGTAGATGGCGCCCGTCACCGGTGCGGCACCGCTTTCCGGTGACCAGTACATGGCGCCGTGTTCGAAGCGGACGTACTTGGTCGTGCCCTCACCGGCGGCCTCCGGCGAGGTGGGCGCGCCCAGCGCGCTGGTCATCCCGCCCATCTTCGTCCAGCGGTCGAAAATCGCTCCGCCGCGCAGACTTTCGGCGAGATCCTCCGGCCCTGGGGGTGCGTTGAACCGGGCCGCGATGGCTCGCAGGTCGCCCATCGCGGCGTATGCGGCGCTGCCGGGGCATTCGGTGTTGCCGACGTCGCGGTGGGTGAAGATGGTCGGCAGTGTGGGGGTGGCGCCCTGCGGGAAGTGGGTGAACGACCCGCCCGCGGAGGTCAGCACGACGGTGCCCATCGGGTCGACCCGGTCGAGGCCCAACCGCCAGCCCAGCAGCCGGCCGGTGGTGCGCAGCTGGATCGGGGTGGGCGGCGCCAGATCGAAGTTGCCCATCATCGCCACACCCCAGGTGTCGGTGTTGAACCCGCCGGTGTGCGAAGCCTCGACCGCCCGGTCCATTCCGCCCGCGCGGCCCTCGAAGACCTGGCCGTACTTGTCGACCAGCGCGTTGTATCCCAGGTCGCACCAGCCCAGCGTGCGGGTGTGGTACTCGTAGATCGACCGGACCATGCCGGCGGAATCCTCCGGCGCGTAGTCGTTGCTGCCGGCGGTGTGGTGCACCACGCCGGCGCGGACGGACCGGTCGTAGCGCGGTTCTCCGCACCGCATGGATTCGTCGGCGCCCCACTGTGGCCGGGTGATGATGCGCGGCGGCACCCCGGGGGCCAGCACGGCGTTGGGCAGCGGCAGCGTGTCGACCGGTGCCTGCGGCGGGCTGATCAGCACCGCGTTGATGTTCTGGGCGAACGGCTGCTCGACATTGGCGGGGACGTACCCGAGGCCGGGGCGCTCGGGCCGGGCGGCGGGCGTGGCGCTCGGGGCGGCGTCGGCCGGGCGCGTCACGGCGATCTGCACGGTGGTGGTGCGCCCGACGAACACCGGGTCGGTGCCCCGCAGGGCGGTGGTGTCCTCCCCGACCCCTTCGAGCGGTTCGGCCTCGTACCACGGACCCCACGAGCCGTCGTCCTTCTTGGCGCGCACCCGCGCGGAGGTTCCGGTGAGGTCGTCGGCGGTCAGCGCCACCATGGAGAACGGCGTGTCCTGGTGGATCTCGCGAATGGTCTCGCCGCCGCCGAGGCCGGGCAGCGCCTGTTCGGTCAGCACCGGGGCACCGGGTGCGGCGGAGTCGTCGTCGCCGGGCAGTCCATTGACCGCCCACGGCAGCAGGACGATCGTCGCTGCGATCGCGGTGAAGATGAGCGACGGCGCAGGTCGGCGGGACGGCACGGACTGATGTTACGTATGTGTCAGTTGTTACTGATGTTTCGACACGGCCGAAAGTGGCAACAAATCACAACTGCAACGGCACCGCAGAGTCGTCGTTGACTTCTGCGGTGCCGTCTGGGTGCAGGACTGTCACATGCCGGGGGCGGGTGCCGGCGCGGGCGGCGGCGGCAGCGGTGCACCGGCCGGCGGGGTCGCCGACTTGATGGCGCCGGTGATCGCCGGCACCACCACACCCTTGAGCAGGTCGATGGCCTGACCGGCGCCGAGCTGGTTGGCCGCGCTGGACAGGTCGCCGAGCAGCCCGGTGCTGGCGGGAGCGGTGGGCACCGTGGCCATCAGCGGATCGCCCAGGATCGGGTAGGTGCCGAGAGCGGGATCCGTGGCCAGCGGCGCCGAGATCGGGATCTCACCCGGAACCGGCAGGGCGCCGGTGGAGACCGGGGTGAGCGCCGGATCGAGTCCGGCCGCCGGGGTGGTGAGCCCCGGTGTGGTCAGGCCCGGAGCGGTCAGGCCGGGTACGTCGCCGGTCGGGCTGGTCAGCCCGGGATTGGTGAGCGCGGGGTTGGTCAGGCCCACGTCGGTGAGGCCCGGGGTGGTCGCGGCCACCGGCGGGGTGCTCAGGCTCGGCGAGGTCAGCCCGGGCGTCGTGAGGCCGGGGGTGGTGAGTCCCGGGGTGGTGAGACCGGGGGCCGTCAGGCCGGGTGTCGTGAGCCCAGGTGTCGTGAGTCCGGGGGAGGTCAGGCCCGGGCTGGCCAGGCCCGGCGTGGTCAGCGTCGTCGGCGCCGACGGGGTGCCCGTCAACATGCCGGTGGGCATCGGAGGCAGGTTGATGCCGAACGACGACAGACCCTGAGACAGGGCGGACATGAGCTCGCTGGGCAGGTCGGTGACCATGGCGGCCTGGGTGAATTCACGGTGCTGAGGCGCATCGGTGGACCCGGAGAGTTGGGCCACGGCCACTGCTGCGACTGGACTTGCGACGGCCAGGGCGGCGAACGCGCTCATGGCTGTCGAGGCCTTGCTGCGACGTCGGTTCGGCACGGAAGTCTCCTCAATACATGGACTACATGTGGTTATTGCTTTCGCGGGATTCAATCGATGTCGACCGCGCCGAACTCCCTCTCCCGAGCCCGCCAGCCGACGTGATCGATGCTACTGGCGTGACTGCTGTGACTAGAGTGACGATATGGAATCGTGAGCTAATTGCGACCTGACCCGCTGGCCGAACCGAGCCCTGCATGTCGGGGATGGCGGTAATGGTCGGATACCCTGGCTGCCGATGAGCTCCCAGTACGATCTGTTCGTCGTCGGCTCCGGCTTCTTCGGTCTGACGATCGCCGAACGGGTGGCGACCCAGTTGGACAAGCGAGTCCTCGTGATCGAGCGACGGCCGCACATCGGGGGCAACGCCTACTCCGAAGCCGAACCCCAGACCGGCATCGAGGTACACCGCTACGGCGCCCACCTCTTCCACACCTCCAATCAGCGGGTGTGGGACTACGTGCGTCAGTTCACCGAGTTCACCGGCTACCAGCACCGGGTGTTCGCGATGCACGACGGCCAGGCCTACCAGTTCCCGATGGGCCTCGGCCTGGTCAGCCAGTTCTTCGGCCGGTACTTCACCCCGGACGAGGCCCGTGCGCTGATCGCCGAGCAGGCCGCCGAGATCTCCACCGCCGACGCGCAGAACCTCGAGGAGAAGGCCATCTCACTGATCGGCCGCCCGCTGTACGAGGCGTTCGTCAAGCACTACACCGCCAAGCAGTGGCAGACCGACCCCAAGGAGCTGCCCGCGGCCAACATCACCCGGCTGCCGGTGCGGTATACCTTCGACAACCGCTACTTCAACGACACCTACGAGGGTCTGCCCGTCGAGGGCTACACGAAGTGGCTGGAGAACATGGCCGCCGACGACCGCATCGAGGTCAGGCTGGACACCGACTGGTTCGACGTGCGCGACGAGTTGCGCGCCGCCAGCCCCGACGCCCCGGTGGTCTACACCGGGCCGGTGGACCGTTACTTCGACTACACCGAGGGCCGGCTGGGCTGGCGCACGCTGGACTTCGAGCTCGAGGTACTCGACACCGGGGATTTCCAGGGCACCCCGGTCATGAACTACAACGACGCCGACGTGCCCTACACCCGCATCCACGAATTCCGGCACTTCCATCCCGAGCGGGCCTACCCGACCGACAAGACCGTGATCATGCGCGAGTTCTCGCGGTTCGCCGACGAGGACGACGAGCCCTACTATCCGATCAACACCGAGTCCGACCGCGCGCTGCTGACCACCTACCGGGCCAAGGCCAAGGCCGAGACGGCGTCGGCCAAAGTGCTGTTCGGGGGCCGACTGGGCACCTACCAGTACCTCGACATGCACATGGCCATCGCCAGCGCGCTGAACATGTACGACAACACCCTGGCGCCGCACCTGCGCGACGGTGCGCCCCTGACCCAGAACGAGAACGAGAACCCCGCATGAGTGAGATCCCGACCGGTGCGCTGGCCGCCGGCGAATCCCGCGCCGTCAGCCTGCTGTCGCGCGTGATCCTGCCGCGACCCGGCGAACCCCTCGACGTCCGCAAGCTCTATATAGAGGAATCCGAGACCAACGCCCGGCGCGCACACGCCCGGACCCGCACCACCCTGGAGATCGGCGCCGAGTCCGAGGTGTCGTTCGCCACCTACTTCAACGCGTTCCCCGCCAGCTACTGGCGGCGCTGGTCGACGCTGGACTCGGTGGTGCTGCGGGTCGAACTCGTCGGCAGCGCCCGCGTCGACGTGTACCGCACCAAGGCCACCGGCGCCCGCATCACGGTCGGCGGCAACGAGGTGTCGGGCACCGAGATGGCCCCCGGCGTCGTCGAGTTCGAGGTCGACCTCGGCCCGTTCGAGGACGGCGGCTGGATCTGGTTCGACATCACCACCGATTCCGACGTCACCGTCCGCAGCGCCGGCTGGTACGCCAGCACACCCGCGCCGGGCCGGGCCAACATCGCCGTCGGCATCCCGACGTTCAACCGGCCCGCCGACTGCGTCAACGCGCTCGCCGCCCTCACCTCCGACCCGCTGGTCGACGAGGTGATCGGCGCGGTCATCGTCTCCGACCAGGGGGCGAAGAAGGCCAAGGACCACCCCGACTTCGCGGCCGCCGCCGCGGGGCTGGGCAACCGGCTGTCCATTCATGACCAGCCCAACCTCGGCGGCTCCGGCGGTTACAGCCGGGTGATGTACGAGGCGCTGAAGAACACCGACTGCGAACAGATCCTGTTCATGGACGACGACATCCGCGTCGAACCGGACTCGATCCTGCGGGCGCTGGCCATGAACCGGTTCGCCAAACACCCGACGCTGGTCGGCGGGCAGATGCTCAACCTGCAGGAGCCGTCACACCTGCACATCATGGCCGAGGTCGTCGACCAGGAGAACTTCATGTGGACGGCGGCGCCCAACGCCGAATACGACCACGACTTCGCCAAATACCCGCTGTCCGACGACAGCGAGCGCAGCAAGCTGCTGCACCGCCGCATCGACGCCGACTACAACGGCTGGTGGATGTGCATGATCCCCCGCCAGGTCGCCGAAGAGCTGGGCCAGCCGCTGCCGCTGTTCATCAAGTGGGACGACGCCGACTACGGGCTGCGCGCCGCCGAACACGGCTACGGCACCGTCACGCTGCCGGGTGCGGCGATCTGGCACATGGCGTGGAGCGACAAGGACGACGCCATCGACTGGCAGGCCTACTTCCACCTGCGCAACCGGCTGGTGGTGGCGGCCATGCACTGGGACGGAAGTGTCGGCGGGCTGATCGCGTCGTCGGTCAAGGCGACGCTGAAACACCTGCTGTGCCTCGAGTATTCGACCGTCGCCATCCAGACGAAGGCGATGGCCGACTTCCTGGCCGGCCCCGAACACATCTTCTCGATCCTGGAATCGGCGCTGCCCGAGGTGCGCAAGATGCGCGAGCAGTTCCCGGATGCGGTCGTGCTGCCCGGCGCCACCGCGCTGCCCACGCCGTCGGGCAAGGTGCGGCGCAAGATCCGCATCCCCACGAACAAGCCGGCCATCGCGATGCGGCTGGCCCGCGGTGTGGTGCACCAGCTCAAGAAGGAGAACCTGGCCCATCACGAGCGGCCGCAGCTCAACGTCGCCACCCAGGACGCCCGGTGGTTCCTACTGTGCAAGGTCGACGGCGTCACGGTGACCACCGCCGACGGCCGCGGCGTGGTGTACCGCCAGCGGGATCGGGACAAGATGTTCGCGCTGCTGCGGGCGTCGATGCGCCAGCACGTCCGGCTGGCCCGCAAGTTCAACCGGATGCGGCGCGTCTACCGCGAGGCGCTTCCGGTGCTGTCGAGTAAGCAGAAGTGGGAGACGGTGCTGCTCTCCCCTCAAGAAGTGCGATGAACCATGGTTGACGAACCGCGCGGTGAGGATGCCGCGTTGGTGGCGGTGCAGGCCGCGTTCGCGGGCCGTCCGGGTGTGGTGTCGGGTGCGCGTGCCCTGTCCCACTTCGGCGAGCACAGTGCGGGGTGGCTGGCCGTCGCCGGGGCGGGCGCGCTGCTGCAACCCGCCCGCCGCCGCGAATGGCTGGTCGCAGGCGCCGGGGCGTTCGCCGCGCACGCGGCCGCGGTGCTGATCAAACGGGTCGTGCGCCGGGAGCGGCCGCACCACCCGGCGATCGCCGTCAACGTCGGCACGCCCAGCAGGCTGAGCTTCCCCTCCGCCCACGCCACGTCGACCACCGCGGCTGCGGTGCTGCTCGGCCGGCTGACCGGGTTGCCGCTGCCCGCGGTGCTGGTGCCCCCGATGGCGCTGTCGCGGTTGGTGCTCGGCGTGCACTATCCCAGTGACGTGCTGACCGGCGTCGCGGTCGGTGCGGTGGTCGCCGAGGCCACCGCGCGCGCAGCCGACCGGAGAAGTGGAGTTTCGGCATGAGTGAGGAAGCGGCACCGGTCACCGGCCCGCCACGGAGCCTGCCCGCCGGCATCGTCAAGGCGATCCGGCCGCGGCAGTGGGTGAAGAACCTGCTGGTGCTGGCCGCCCCGCTCGTCGCGCTCGGCGACGACCGGTTCACCTACGACTACCGCACCGTGCTGATCAAGGTGTCGGTCGCGTTCGTGGCGTTCTGCCTGGCCGCCTCGACGGTCTACCTGGTCAACGACGCCCGCGATGTCGAGGCCGACCGCGCCCACCCGACCAAACGGTTCCGGCCGATCGCGGCCGGGGTGGTGTCCGAACGCCTGGCCTACGGACTCGCCATCGCCCTGGGCGCGCTGTCGCTGATCATCTCGTGGCTGCTCACCCCGAACCTCGCGCTGGTGATGGCGATCTACATCGCCATCCAGCTGGCCTACTGCTTCGGCCTGAAACACCAAGCGGTCCTGGACATCTGCATCGTCTCGTCCGGATTCCTGATCCGCGCCATCGCGGGCGGTGTGGCCGCCGACATCCCGCTGTCGCAGTGGTTCCTGCTGGTGATGGCGTTCGGCTCGCTGTTCATGGCGGCCGGTAAGCGCTACGCCGAACTGCAGCTGGCCGAACGGACCGGCGCCAAGATCCGCAAGTCGCTCGAGAGCTACACCACCACCTATCTGCGGTTCGTGTGGACGATGTCGGCGACCGCGGTGGTGCTCTGTTACGGCCTGTGGGCGTTCGGCCGTGACGACCAGGGCGGGACCTCCTGGTTCGTCGTCTCGATGATCCCGTTCACCATCGCGATCCTGCGCTACGCCGTCGACGTCGACGGCGGTATGGCGGGGGAGCCCGAGGAGATCGCGCTGCGCGACCGGGTGCTGCAGTTCCTCGCCCTGGCGTGGATCGGGACCGTCGGTGCGGCAGTCATCTTCGGCTGAGTTGGTGCGCCGGTTGGTCCGCGGCCCGGCGTTCCCGTACGACGTCACCGTCCGCGTCAGCCTGTGGGTCAGTGTCGTCGTGGTGGCGGTGCTGTTCGGCTGGGGTGCCTGGCAGCGCCGGTGGATCGCCGACGACGGCCTGATCGTGCTGCGCACGGTGCGCAACCTGCTGGCGGGCAACGGTCCGGTGTTCAACGCTGGCGAACGGGTGGAGTCCAACACCTCGACGCTGTGGACCTATCTGATCACCGCGGGCGCCTGGATCGGCGGCTCGGTGCAGCTCGAATACGTCGCGCTGGTGTTCGCGTTCGTGCTGTCGGTGGCCGGGGTGGTGCTCGCGATGCTGGGCACCGCCCGCCTGTACGCGCCGGGTATGCAGGGGCGCCGCGCCCTGCTGCTGCCCGCGGGCGTGCTGGTCTACATCGCGGTGCCGCCTGCCCGCGATTTCGCCACGTCCGGGCTGGAGAACGGCCTGGTCATCGCGTACCTCGGTCTGCTGTGGTGGATGCTGGTGTGCTGGTCGCAGAAGCTGCGGCAACCCGCGGCGGCGGGGCAGGACGCGGTGAGCCGGTCGTTCGCCGCCACGCTGGCGTTCGTCGCCGGGCTGAGCGTGCTGGTCCGCCCCGAGATGGCCCTCATCGGTGTCGGCGTACTCCTGATGATGCTGGTGGCGGCCCGCTCCTGGCGGCGCCGGCTGCTCATCGTCGTCGCCGGCGGCCTCCTGCCGGTGCTCTACCAGATCTTCCGGATGGGCTACTACGCGCTCATCGTGCCCAACACCGCGGTCGCCAAGGACGCCACCGGCGCCAAGTGGCCGCAGGGCTTCACCTATCTGGCCAACTTCGTCGAGCCCTACGTGCTGTGGGTGCCGGCGCTGCTGCTGGTGCTGACGGGTGTGGTGCTGCTGAGCACCCGCAGCCGGCCGTGGTGGATCCGCCACCAGCCACCGCCCGGGTACGGCCGGCTCGCCCGGCTGGTGCAGAGTCCGGCGACCGTCGTGCTGTTCGTCGTGCTGAGCGGGCTGCTGCAGGCCGTCTACTGGATCCGCCAGGGCGGCGACTTCATGCACGGCCGCGTGCTGCTGGCCCCGCTGTTCTGCATGCTGCTGCCGGTCTCGGTGATCCCCGTGGTGCTGCCCGACGGCAGCCGCATCAGCCGGGAGACCGGATACCTGCTCGCCGGGGCCACCAGCGTGCTGTGGGTGGCGGTCGCGGGCTGGGCGCTGTGGGCGGCCAATTCCCCGGGGATGGGCGCCGACGCCACCCGGGTCACCGACACCGGGATCGTCGACGAACGCCGCTTCTACGCGCAGGCCACCGGCCACGCCCACCCGCTGACGGCCGCGGACTACCTGGACTATCCGCGCATGCGCGCGATGGTCACCGCGCTGGACAACACTCCCCACGGGGCGCTGCTGCTGCCTGCGGGCAATTACGACGTGTGGGATGTGGTGCCCGCATGGCCGCCGCCGCCCGACGCCGGTCCCGACTATCAGGGCCCGCAAACCGTGTTCTTCACCAACATGGGCATGTCCGCGATGAACGTCGGCCTCGACGTCCGGGTCATCGACCAGATCGGGCTCACCAATCCGCTTGCGGCGCACACCGAACGCCTCGAGGACGGCCGGATCGGCCACGACAAGAACCTGTTCGCGGACTGGGCGGTGGCCGAGGGGCCGTTCTTCAAGATCCCGCCGTATCTGCCGACCTATCTGGACCGCGACTGGGTGGCCCGGGCCGAGGCGGCGCTGAAGTGCCCGGCCACCGAGTCGGTGCTGAACTCGGTCCGCGCGCCGCTGACCCCCCGCCAGTTCCTGTCGAACCTGGTGCACGCCTACGAATTCACCCAGTACCGCATGGACCGGGTGCCGCGCTACGAACTCATCCGCTGCGGGTTGCCCATCCCCGAACCCTTCGAGCGGCCCTACACCGGCATGCCCGCCACGGGTCCGTGACGGTCCGTGGGCGAGTCTTCACCGATTTGTTAGCCACGCGTTTCTTCTGTTTGGGTAACGCTTCGGGCCGCCCGGGGCGATATCAGGTGCGGGTGTCCCGCACACCCTCGGTGAATGCTGCCCTGACGACCGCGTGTGACGGCGCCGAACCCGCTGGAGGACCACAGATGCGTAGCACGTTCGCGGCTGTGGGTGACCAATTCCACGAACATCCGGGTGGCTCCAGCGCCACCCATCGATCTCCCCTCGGCGGGCACCCGCCCGCCAGGGCTCTGAGGTGCGCAAACGCCTACCTCGACACCCGGCTCGAGCGCCGCATCCAACGGGGCAGCGGCGTGCGGGCCGAAATACGCAGGAGAGAGCGATCACACAATCGTGTGGTTGACTACACGGGCAACGCAGCCTGGTTTGGAGCGCCCGGACCGGTTGCGGCTTACGACAGATGGGAAATAGCAGTATGAGTTTCGTTGGGAAGATGCGCGACGCGGTGAAAGCCATGCCGCGCCGGCTCACGATCGCGGCCATGGCCGCTGCCGTGCTGCCCGGCCTGGTGGGCGTCGCCGGAGGCTCGGCGACTGCGGGGGCGTTCTCACGTCCGGGCCTGCCGGTCGAATACCTGATGGTTCCGTCGGCGGGTATGGGCCGCGACATCAAGGTCCAGTTCCAGAGCGGCGGCGCCAACTCCCCGGGCGTCTACCTGCTCGACGGCCTGCGCGCGCAGGACGACTTCAACGGCTGGGACATCAACACCGCCGCCTTCGAGTGGTACCTCGACTCGGGCCTGTCGGTGATCATGCCGGTCGGTGGCCAGTCCAGCTTCTACAGCGACTGGTACAAGCCGGCCTGCGGTAAGAACGGTTGCCAGACCTACAAGTGGGAGACGTTCCTGACCCAGGAGCTGCCCGCTTACCTGGCGGCCAACAAGGGTGTGAACCCGAACCGCAACGCCGCCGTCGGCCTGTCGATGGCCGGTTCGGCCGCGCTCACGCTGGCGATCTACTACCCGCAGCAGTTCCAGTACGCGGCGTCGCTGTCGGGCTTCCTGAACCTGTCCGAGGGCTGGTGGCCGATGCTGGTCAACGTCTCGATGGGTGACGCCGGCGGCTACAAGGCCAACGACATGTGGGGTCCGACCGAGGACCCGAACAGCGCGTGGAAGCGCAACGACCCGATGGTCAACATCGACAAGCTGGTCGCCAACGGCACCCGCGTCTGGGTGTTCTGCGGTAACGGCAAGCCGGCCGACATCAACGGCCAGGTCGAGGGCGACAACTTCAACGCGAAGTTCCTGGAGAGCTTCACGCTGCGTACCAACGAGACGTTCCAGGAGCAGTACCTGGCCGCCGGTGGCCGCAACGGCGTGTTCAACTTCCCGCAGGCCGGTACCCACAGCTGGGGCTACTGGGGTCAGCAGCTCCAGCAGATGAAGCCGGACATCCAGCGCGTGCTGGGTGCGGTCCAGCAGCCGTCGCCCGCGCCGGCACCGGCGGGCTGACAGTCGCACACTGATTGACACGGTCGGCGGCGGCGATCCTTCGGGGTCGCCGCCGTCAGCCGTTTGCGGGGCTTTTTCGGCTCGCCCCGTCAGGGTGGTGTGATTCACTACCTGCGGGTTGGGCGACGGACGGACGTGAGGTGGGGCAGATGGTGCGTGGGTTGTGGCGAGCGGTGCTGACCGTGGTGGTGGCCGCCGGGCTGTGGTCGGCCGTCGAGGCGACGTCCGCCTCCACCGCCAGGGCCGACGCCGTCGAGTACCTGATGGTGCCGTCGGCGGCCATGGGCCGCGCCATCCCGGTCGCCTTCCAGGGCGGCGGGCCGCACGCGGTGTTCCTTCTCGACGCGTTCAACGCCGCCCCGGACGTGAGCAACTGGGTGACCGCGGGCAACGCGATGAACACCCTCGCCGGTAAGGGCATCTCGGTGGCCGCTCCTGCGGGTGGGGCCTGGAGCCTCTACACGAACTGGGAGCAGGACGGCAGCAAGCAGTGGGAGACGTTCCTGGCCACCGAGCTGCCGGACTGGCTCGCGGCCAACAAGGGCCTGGCCCCCAACGGCCACGGCATCGTCGGCGCCGCACAGGGCGGGACCGGCGCGATGATGATGGCGACCTTCCACCCGGACCGCTTCCGGTACGCCGGCTCGATGTCGGGATTCATGACCCCCTCGGCCACCGCCCTCAACGGCGCGATCACCGCCGGCCTGGCGCGGTTCGGCGGGGTGGACACCCGCAACATGTGGGGCCTGCCACAGCTGGGCCGCTGGAAGTGGCACGACCCCGATGTGCACATCCAGCTGCTGGCGAACAACAACACCCGGCTGTGGGTGTACAGCCCGACCACGCTGACGTGTGTCGACCCGGCCGCGATGATCGGCTACTGCGATCAGGCGCAGGGCAGCAACCGGGCCTTCTACCAGCACTATCGTGCGGTCGGCGGCGGCAACGGCCACTTCGACTTCCCGACGGCCGGCGAACACGGCTGGGGGAGCTGGGCGCCTCAGCTGGGCGCCATGTCGGGCGATCTGGTGGCCGCGATCCGCTAGCGCGTCGGCTCTTCCGCGGACCCGGGAGCCCGTCGGGCAGCCGGTACCGTGGAAGCGTGCAGCACAGCCGGCGGATCCTCCCGACGCTGCTCGTGGTGTCCGTGCTGCCCCTCGTCGTCCTGGTCGCCGCCGCGTGTGCGCTGACCGACCCGATGCTCAACCGCGATCAGACGTCGACCGCCGAGCCGCCGCCCGACGCGTCGCCGGGCGAACCGGCCGAGCGCGGTTCGGATCTGCCCGCGCCGCCGGAGGGCGCCCCGCAGCCCGACGCCCTGACCGTCACCGGTCAGCAGCGCGGCTATCTCGACGCCCTCGCCGCCGCCGGGGTGCGCTTCACGAGCGATCTGCGGGCCCTGTCGATCGGCTCGTCGGTCTGCCAGGCGCACGCCGCCAAACAGAGCGCCCAGGCGGTGTGGGAGTCGATCCTGCCGCTCGTGCGCAGTGACGTGCGCGCCACCCGTCCCAGTTCGATGCGAATCTCGGTGGACGAGGTCGACTCCGCGACCGCCGACTACATTCGCATCGCAACAGAACGACTCTGCTAGCGCAGACCCGCGTACGCGAGGAGCCGAATACCCATGCCGAAATCCAGTCGACGTAAACGTCACCGCATCCTCGCCCTGGCCGCCGCCGGGGCGATGGCGCTGGTGGTGGTGCTGGTGGTGGCCATCATCGTGGTGGTGATGCGCAAGCCGGATACGCCGGAGACGGCTCTTCCGCCCACCGCGGTGCCGCCGACGGGTGTGCCGACGACCAAGCCGCGGCCGGAGTTCCAGGATGCGAGCTGCCCGGACGTGCAGCTGCTGTCGATCCCCGGGACGTGGGAGTCGTCGCCGCAGCTCGATCCGTTCAACCCGACGCAGTTCCCGATCGCGCTGCTGCTCAACGTGACCAACCCGCTACGCGCCGAGTTCGGCAACGACCGGCTGGAGATCTTCACCGTTCCCTACACCGCCCAGTTCCACAATCCGTTCTCCGCCGACAAGCAGATGTCGTACAACGACAGCCGCGCCGAGGGCACCCAGGCCGCGGTGAAGGCGCTGACGGATATGAACAACCGCTGCCCGTTGACCAGTTACGTGATCGTCGGCTTCTCGCAGGGTGCGGTGATCGCAGGCGACATCGCCAGTGACGTCGGCAACGGCCGCGGACCCATCGACCAGGATCTGGTGCTCGGTGTGACGACGATCGCCGACGGCCGCCGCCAGACCGGCGTCGGCCAGGATGTCGGCCCCAATCCACCCGGGGTGGGCGCCGAGATCACGCTGCACGAGGTGCCGACGCTGAGCGCGCTGGGTCTGAGCATGACCGGGCCGCGCCCCGGCGGCTTCGGCGCACTCAACGACCGGGTCTTCGAGATCTGCGCACCGGGCGACCTGATCTGCGCGGCCCCCGAGTCGGCGTTCTCGATCGTCAACCTGCCGCGCACGCTGGAGACGCTGGCGGGTGGCGCCGGTCAGCCGATCCACGCGATGTACGCCACGCCGCAGTTCTGGCAGGTCGATGGTCAGTCGGCGACGCAGTGGACGCTGAACTGGGCGCGGGGCGTCATCGAGAGCGCACCGCAACCAAAACATGGTTGACCCGTGACCGAGTTGATTTGGCCGGTGCTCACCGGTCACTTAACATTAAGAGAAAACTAAGACGGTGACCGACGGCTGACGCGCAGCGTCGGGGCCGCCGCAGCCCGATACCCGAGTAGCATCTTGGGCGTTTGGAGTTCGCGCGGCCCTTCGAGGAGGCTGCAGCGTCCCGTCCGTGCAACGAAGGCTTTGCGGGCCCGTGCGACCCGAGGTGCTTTGACAGGAGAGATGTGACATGCCGTTCCACAACCCGTTCATCAAGGACGGACTGATCAAGTTCCCCGACAACGGCAACTTGGTGCGTCACGTCGAGCGATGGGCGAAGGTGCGTGGAGACAAGCTCGCCTACCGCTTCCTGGACTTCTCCACCGAGCGCGACGGCGTCGCGCGTGACCTCAACTGGAATGATTTCGGCGCCCGCAACCGCGCGGTCGGCGCGCGCCTGCAGCAGGTCACCCAGCCCGGCGACCGGGTGGCGATCCTGTGCCCGCAGAACCTCGACTACCTCGTCGCGTTCTTCGGCACCCTGTACTCCGGCCGCATCGCCGTGCCGCTGTTCGACCCGAACGAGCCGGGACACGTCGGCCGTCTGCACGCGGTCCTCGACGACTGCCACCCGTCGGCGATCCTGACCACCACCGAGGCCGCCGAGGGCGTGCGCAAGTTCTTCCGCACCCGGCCGGCCAACCAGCGTCCCCGCGTCATCGCCGTCGACGCCGTGCCCAACGAGGTCGGCGGCACCTGGGAGCCCGTCGAGGTCGACCAGGAGACCATCGCCTACCTGCAGTACACCTCCGGCTCGACCCGCATCCCGACCGGCGTCCAGATCACGCATCTGAACCTGGCCACCAACGTCGTGCAGGTCATCGAGGCGCTCGAGGGTGAAGAGGGCGACCGCGGCGTGTCCTGGCTGCCCTTCTTCCACGACATGGGCTTGATCACGGTGCTGTTGTCGCCGATGCTCGGCCACTACATCACCTTCATGACGCCGGCCGCGTTCGTGCGCCGGCCCGGCCGCTGGATCCGCGAGATGGCCCGCAAGGAAGGCGATACCGGCGGCGTCATCTCCGTCGCGCCGAACTTCGCGTTCGACCACGCCGCCGCCCGCGGGGTGCCCAAAGACGGCGAGCCGCCCCTGGACCTGTCGAACATCAAGTGCATCCTCAACGGCAGCGAGCCGATCTCCGCGGCGACCGTGCGCCGGTTCAACGAGGCGTTCGGCCCGTTCGGCTTCCAGCCCAAGGCGATCAAGCCGTCGTACGGTCTGGCCGAGGCGACGCTGTTCGTGTCCACCACCCCGATCAGCGCCGAGCCGCGGATCACCTACGTCGACCGCGACGAGCTGAACAACCACCGCTTCGTCGAGGTGACCGAAGACTCGCCCAAGGCGGTCGCGCAGGCGGGGGCCGGCAAGATCGGCGTCGCGGAATGGGCGGTGATCGTCGACCACGAGACCGCCACCGAACTGCCCGACGGCCAGATCGGCGAGATCTGGATCAGCGGCCAGAACATGGGCACCGGGTACTGGGGCAAGCCGGCCGAGACGCAGGCCACGTTCAAGAACATCCTCAAGTCGCGCACCGAGCCCAGCCACGCCCAGGGCGCGACCGATGACGCCACCTGGGTGCGCACCGGCGACCTCGGCGCGTACCACGACGGCGAGCTCTACATCACCGGCCGCGTGAAGGATCTGGTGATCATCGACGGCCGCAACCACTATCCGCAGGACCTCGAGTACTCGGCGCAGGAGGCCACCAAGGCGCTGCGCACAGGCTTCGTCGCCGCGTTCTCGGTGCCGGCCAACCAGCTGCCCGACGAGGTGTTCGAGAACGCCCACTCGGGTCTCAAGCGCGACCCGGGCGACACGTCCGAACAGCTGGTCATCGTCGGTGAGCGGGCACCGGGTGCGCACAAGCTCGACATGGGCCCGATCGCCGACGACATCCGTGCCGCGATCGCAGTGCGCCACGGCGTCACCGTGCGCGATGTGCTGCTGACCCCCGCCGGCGCGATCCCGCGCACCTCGAGCGGCAAGATCGGCCGCCGCGCGTGCCGCTCGGCCTACCTCGACGGAAGTCTCCGCAGCGGGAAGATCGCCAACGCCTTCCCCGACGAGACCGACTGACGAACGGGCCGCGTCTATTCATTACCTACCCCGCCGCGGGCTGCGAAAGAGATGAACATGTCTGAAACACCGAACAATTCGCCGTCCGCGCAGAACCAGCCGGTCGTCGCCCAGGGAGACGCAGGCCATCTCGTCGCCTCCGGCGACGGTGGCCCGCTGAGGCCCGCCCAGGTCGACATGACCGTCGCCGAGATGCGCGAATGGCTGCGCAACTGGATCGCCAACGCCACCGGACAGAACGCCGACGCCATCGACGAGTCGACGCCGATGGTCGAGCTCGGCCTGTCCTCGCGCGACGCGGTGGCGATGGCCAGCGACATCGAGGACCTGACCGGCGTCACGCTGACTGCGACGGTCGCATTCCGCCACCCGACCATCGAATCGCTGGCGACGGTGATCATCGAGGGTGAGCCCGAGGTCGAACACGACGACGACGGAACCGACTGGAGCCGGGACCGCGACGTCGAGGATGTCGCGATCGTCGGCATCGCGACCCGGTTCCCCGGCGACATGAACAGCCCCGACGAGATGTGGGAAGCGCTGCTCGAAGGCCGCGACGCCATCACCGATCTGCCCGAGGGCCGCTGGGAGGAGTTCCTCGGCGAGCCGCGGATCGCCGAGCGTGTCGCCAAGGCGGCCACCCGGGGCGGCTATCTCAAGGACATCAAGGGTTTCGACGCTGAGTTCTTCGCACTGTCGAAGATGGAGGCCGACAACATCGATCCGCAGCAGCGGATGGCGCTCGAGCTGACCTGGGAGGCGTTGGAGCACGCCCGGATTCCGGCCTCGAGCCTGCGCGGTGAGCGCGTCGGCGTGTACATCGGCGCGTCGAACAACGACTACAGCTTCATGTCGGTCGCCGATCCGGGTGTCGCACACCCGTACGCGATCACCGGCACCACCAGCTCCATCATCGCCAACCGGGTGTCGTACTTCTACGACTTCCGCGGGCCGTCGATGGCGATCGACACCGCGTGCTCGAGCTCGCTGGTCGCCGCGCACCAGGGTGTCGCGGCGCTGCGCGCCGGAGAGGCCGACGTCGCGGTGGTCGGCGGCGTCAACGCGCTGATCACCCCGCTGGTGACGATCGGCTTCGACGAGGTCGGCGGAGTGCTCGCACCCGACGGCCGGATCAAGTCGTTCTCGCAGGACGCCAACGGCTACGCCCGCTCGGAGGGCGCCGGCATGCTGGTGCTCAAGCGGTTGAGCGACGCCCGCCGCGACGGCGACGAGATCCTCGCGGTGATCGCGGGCAGCGCGGTCAACCACGACGGCCGGTCCAACGGGATGCTGGCGCCCAACCCGGACGCGCAGGCCGAGGTGCTGCGCAAGGCGTACAAGGACGCCGGCATCAACCCGCGCGACGTCGACTACATCGAGGCGCACGGCACCGGCACCATCCTCGGTGACCCGATCGAGGCCGACGCGCTCGGCCGGGTCGTCGGGCGCAACCGGCCCGCCGACAAGCCCGCCCTGCTCGGTGCGGTGAAATCCAATGTGGGACACCTGGAGTCGGCCGCGGGTGCGGCCAGCCTGGCGAAGGTGGCGCTGTCGCTGCGCAACGACAAGCTGCCCCCGTCGATCAACTACACCGGCCCCAACCCGTACATCGACTTCAACGCGGTGCGGCTGAAGGTCAACGACACCGTCTCGGAGTGGCCGCGCTACAGCGGGCATGCGATCGCCGGTGTCTCCGGCTTCGGCTTCGGTGGCGCCAACGCACACCTGGTGCTGCGCGAGGTGCTGCCCGGCGACCTCGTCGAACCCGAGCCCGAGCAGGTGGTCGAGGTGACCGCCGAGCCGAACAAACCCGCCGTGTACGTGGGCGGGGTGCGGATGGACGAGTACGGCGAGTTCGTCGATGACGACGACGACGACGCTCTCGACCGGCCCGCCGCTGCGGCCGAACCCGAGTACGAACTGCCCGGCATGACCGACGAGGCCAAGCGCCTGCTCGAGGTGGCACGCCAGGAGTTGGAGGCGAAGGAACAGCCCGCTCCGCTTGTGCCGCTGGCGGTTTCGGCGTTCCTGACCTCACGCAAGCGCGCCGCGGCGGCCGAGTTGGCCGACTGGATCGACAGCGAAGAGGGCCGCGCCTCGTCGCTGGAGTCGATCGGCCGGGCGCTGTCGCGCCGCAACCACGGCCGCTCGCGCGCCGTGGTGATGGCCCGCGACCACGACGAGGCGGTCAACGGTCTGCGCGCGCTGGCCGAGGGCAAGCAGAGCCCGAACGTCTACAGCGCCGACGGCCCCGTCTCCAACGGGCCGGTCTGGGTGCTGGCCGGGTTCGGCGCCCAGCACCGCAAGATGGGCAAGAGCCTCTACCTGCGCAACGAGATCTTCGCCGACTGGATCAACAAGGTCGACTCCTACATCCAGGACGAGCGCGGTCACTCGATCCTCGAGCTCATCCTCGACGATTCCATCGACTACAGCGACGAGACCACCGAGCTGCCGATCGAGAAGGTGCAGCTGGTCATCTTCGCGATCCAGGTCGCGCTCGGCGAGCTGCTCAAGCATCACGGCGCGAAACCGGCTGCGGTGATCGGCCAGTCGCTCGGCGAGGCGGCTGCCGCCTACTTCTCCGGCGGTCTGTCCCTGGAGGACGCCACCCGCACCATCTGCTCGCGCAGCCACCTCATGGGTGAGGGCGAGGCGATGCTGTTCGGTGAGTACATCCGGTTGATGGCGCTCGTGGAGTACTCCGCCGACGAGATCAAGACCGTGTTCTCCGACTACCCGGACCTCGAGGTCTGCGTGTACGCCGCCCCGACCCAGACCGTGATCGGCGGTCCGCCCGACCAGGTGGACGCGATCATCGCGCGCGCCGAGGCGGAGGGGAAGTTCGCCCGCAAGTTCCAGACCAAGGGCGCCAGCCACACCTCGCAGATGGATCCGCTGCTCGGGGAGCTCGCCGCCGAACTGGTCGGCATCACCCCACATCCGCTGAAGGTCGGCTACTACTCGACCGTGCACGAGGGCAAGTACCTGCGGCCCGGCACCGAGCCCATCCACGACGTGGACTACTGGAAGAAGGGGCTGCGCCACAGCGTCTACTTCACCCACGGCATCCGCAACGCCGTCGACAACGGGCACACCACGTTCCTCGAGCTCGCACCGAATCCGGTGGCGCTCATGCAGGTCGGCTTGACCACGATGTCGGCGGGTCTGCACGACGGCCAGCTCATCGCGACGCTGGCCCGCAAGCAGGACGAGGTCGACTCGATGACCGCGGCGATGGCGCAGCTGTTCGTGCACGGCCACGACCTCGACATGCGCACGCTCTTCCCGCGGCGCTCGCGGGGCCTGGCCGGTGCGCTGGACTACGCGAACATCCCGCCGACCCGGTTCCGGCGCAAGCCGCACTGGCTCGACGTGCGGTTCAGCGCGGACAACGCCGGCGTGATGCCGGGTAGCCATGTCGCCACCCCGGACGGCCGCCACGTGTGGGAGTTCGCGCCGCGCGGTGCGACCGATCTGGCGGCACTGGTGAAATCCGCTGCCTCGCAGGTGTTCTCGGACTCCGCGGTGACGGCGGCCGAGCAGCGCGCGGTGCCCGGCGACGGCGCCCGCCTGGTCACCACGCTCACCCGCCACCCGGGTGGGGCGTCGGTGCAGGTGCACGCCCGTATCGATGAATCGTTCACGCTGGTCTACGACGCGATCGTCACGCGCGGCGGCGCCGCGGTGGCCCTGCCCGCCGCGGTGGCCACCGGAACCGTTGCCGCGCAGCCGGATTCGCTGACCCCGGCCGAGCCCGAGCCGGACGATGCCGCGATTCTGTCCGACAACCTGACCCAAGGCGCCAATCTCGGCGCGGGACTGGGTAAATGGTCACCGGACTCCGGCGAGACGGTGCGCGACCGGCTGGGCCTGATCGTCGGCGGGGCCATGGGGTACGAGCCCGAGGACCTGCCGTGGGAGGTGCCGCTGATCGAGCTCGGCCTGGATTCCCTGATGGCGGTGCGGATCAAGAACCGCGTCGAATACGACTTCGACCTGCCACCGATCCAGCTGACCGCGGTGCGCGATGCGAACCTCTACGCCGTCGAACAGCTCATCGTCTACGCGATCGAGCACCGCGACGAGGTCGACCAGCTGGCCGAATCGCAGAAGGGCAAGACGGCCGAGGAGATCGCCGCCGAGCAGGCCGAGCTGATGGGCGGGGCGTCCACCGTCGCCGAGCTCGAGGAGAAGCTGGCCGCGGCGGGACATCCGCTGGGCGAAGCAGCCTCCGAAGCAGCCACAGAGAAGGCCGCCGAGCAGGCCGCGGTGCTGTCGGGTGCGAACGAGACGACGGCGACCACGCCGGTGCCCGACCCGCAGGCCGAGCCGAGCACGCAGGATGACGACGCCATCCCGGCGCCGCCGACCGACCCGTCCGGACCGCTGGCGAACATCCCTGCGCCGCCGACGAATCCGTCCGGACCCGCGCCCGCCAAATCGTCCGCCGCCAAGGCGGCCGCACAGGTGCTGACGCAGGAGGCCGTCACCGAGGCGCTCGGCGCCGACGTGCCGCCGCGTGACGCCGCCGAACGCGTCACGTTCGCGACGTGGGCGATCGTCACCGGGAAGTCGCCGGGCGGCATCTTCAACGAGCTGCCCAAGGTCGACGACGCCACCGCGGCGAGGATGGCCGAACGGCTCTCCGAGCGCGCCGAGGGCACCATCACCGCTGACGACGTGACGGCCGCCAAGACCATCGAGGAACTGGCCACCACGGTGCGCGACCACCTCGAGGCCGGCAAGGTCGACGGGTTCGTCCGCGTCCTGCGCGCGCCGCAGGAGGGCAGCAACCGCGTCCCGGTGTTCGTGTTCCACCCGGCCGGCGGCTCGACCGTCGTGTACGAACCGCTGCTCAAGCGACTGCCCGCCGACACCCCGATGTACGGCATCGAACGGGTCGAGGGTTCGGTCGAGGAGCGGGCTGCCGAGTACGTGCCCAAGCTGCTGGAGATGCACAAGGGTCCGTTCATCCTGGCCGGCTGGTCGCTGGGCGGGGTGCTGGCCTACGCGTGTGCGATCGGGCTGAAGCAGGCCGGCGCCGACGTGCGGTTCGTCGGTCTCATCGATGCGGTGCGCGCCGGTGAGGCGGTGCCGCAGACCAAGGAGGAGACACGGGCCCGCTGGGAGCGGTACGCCCGGTTCGCCGAGCGGACCTTCAACGTCGAGATCCCGGAGATCCCCTACGAGGAGTTGGAGAACCTGGACGACGAGGGTCAGGTGAAGTTCGTCATGGAGGCCGTCGCGGCGAGCGGCGTGCAGATCCCCGGCGGCATCATCGAGCACCAGCGCACGTCGTACCTGGACAACCGCATGATCGACACCGCCGAGATCAAGCCGTACGACGGACACGTCACCCTGTACATGGCGGACCGTTACCACGACGACGCCATCTACTTCGAACCGCGATACGCCACCCGCCAACCCGACGGCGGCTGGGGTGAGTATGTTTCGGAGCTGGAAGTGGTCCCGATCGGTGGTGAGCACATCCAGGCGATCGACGAGCCGTACATCGCGAAGGTCGGCGCGCACATGAGCGAGGCCATCAACCGTATCGAGGCGCAGGAGACACAGGGCAAGTGACCGCGGACGCATCTCCCATCCAGCCGAAGACCACCGCAGCCCAGCTCGCCGAACTCCGCGAGAAGTTGGAGCTGGCCAAGGAACCCGGTGGGGCGAAGGCCGCCGCCAAGCGCGACGCCAAGGGCATCCCGAGCCCCCGCGCCCGGATCCACGAGCTGCTCGATCCGGGCAGTTTCCTGGAGATCGGTGCGCTGGCCCGGACGCCGGGTGACCGGAACGCGCTGTACGGCGACGGTGTGGTCACCGGTCACGGCACCATCGACGGGCGTCCGGTCGGCGTGTTCAGCCACGACCAGACGGTGTTCGGTGGCTCGGTCGGGGAGATGTTCGGCCGCAAGGTGTCCCGGCTGATGGAGTGGGTGGCCATGGTCGGCTGCCCGATCATCGGTATCAACGACTCCGGCGGCGCCCGCATCCAGGACCTGGCGACCTCGCTGGCCTGGTACGCCGAACTGGGCCGCCGCCACGAGCTGCTTTCCGGTCTGGTGCCGCAGATCTCGATCATCCTGGGCAAGTGCGCGGGTGGTGCGGTGTACTCGCCGATCCAGACCGACCTCATCGTCGCGGTGCGCGATCAGGGCTACATGTTCGTCACCGGACCCGACGTCATCAAGGACGTCACCGGTGAGGACGTCAGCCTCGACGAGCTCGGCGGCGCCGACGCGCAGGCCAAGTACGGCAACATCCACACCGTCGTCGACTCGGAGAAGGACGCGTTCACCTACGTCCGCGAGTACCTCGGCTTCCTGCCGTCCAACACGTTCGACGACGCGCCGATCGTCAACCCGGGCCTCGAGCCGGAGGTGACGCCGCACGACCTGGAGCTGGACGCGATCGTGCCGGACAGCGACAACACCGCCTACGACATGCACGAGATCCTGCTGCGGATCTTCGACGACGGCGACTTCCTTGAGGTGGCCGGGCAGGCCGGTCAGGCGATCATCACCGGGTATGCGCGGGTCGACGGGCGTCCGGTCGGCGTCATCGCCAACCAGCCGATGCACATGTCCGGGGCGATCGACAACGAGGCCTCCGACAAGGCGGCCCGGTTCGTGCGGTTCTGCGATTCGTTCAACGTCCCGCTGGTGTTCGTCGTCGACACCCCCGGGTTCCTGCCGGGTGTCGAGCAGGAGAAGAACGGCATCATCAAGCGCGGCGGCCGGTTCCTGTACTCCGTCGTCGAGGCCGACGTGCCGAAGGTGACGATCACGATTCGCAAGTCCTACGGCGGCGCGTACGCGGTGATGGGCTCCAAGCAGCTGACGTCGGATTTCAACTTCCTGTGGCCGACGGCCCGCATCGCGGTGATCGGCGCCGAGGGTGCGGCGCAGCTGATCGTCAAGCGGTTCCCCGATCCGAATGCGCCCGAGGTGCAGGAGATCCGGCGGCAGTTCATCGAGGGCTACAACCGCGACATGGCCACGCCGTACGTGGCGGCCGAGCGCGGTTACGTCGACGCGGTCATCGAACCCCACGAGACGCGGCTCAAGCTGCGCAGCGCGATGCGTCTGCTGCGCGACAAGCAGATCCAGCGCGTGCAGCGTAAGCACGGCCTCATCCCGATCTAAACCCCGCGCCTCGCCTCTTCTCCGCGAGCGTGCGTGTCTGCACGCGACACACCGCGCTCCCCGCGGGACTTTGCGCACCCTCGCGCAGAGTCGACAGTGCGTGACGATCGGTACCGTCGGTTCGTATGCGTGATCCAGAAGTGACAGACGTCCCGGCCGACGTGGTCGAAGACCGCCCGCAGCGCCGTGGCCGCAGAAAGTGGCGCCGCACGGCGATCGTGTCGGCGATCCTGCTGCTGCTCTTCGGTGTCCCGTGGTGGACGCTGCTGCTGGCGGGCACCGCGTGGCCGGCCCCAGTCGTCGTCGCGGGAACCCTGCTGTTCGCCGCGGCGTTCGTCGCGCTGCCGGCGATGCTGTTCCTCGGGCACGGCCGCAGCCGCCCCGACTGGATCGCCGCCACCGCCGACGCGCTTCTGGGTGTGGCGTGGGTGTTGTTCGTCTGGTCGGTACTCGGCAACATCGCGCGCCTGGTGCTGTGGCTGGCCGGGGTGGACGATCCGCTACGGGCCCGGGTGGTCGCCGTCGCGGTCGTCGTCGTGGCGGTCGTCCTGCTGATGTGGGGCTACGCCGAGGCGATGCGGGTGCCGCGGATCAGGACCGTCGACGTCGGGATCGCCGGGCTCGGCCGCGGCCTCGACGGCCTGCGCGTCGCGATGATCACCGATACGCACTACGGCCCGATCGACCGCGCGAAGTGGTCGGCGGCGGTGGTGGGGCGGGTCAACGGCCTCGGCGCCGACATCGTCTGCCACGTCGGCGACATCGCCGACGGCACCGTCGCCCAGCGTGAGCGTCAGGCGAGCCCGCTGGCGGACGTGACCGCCACCTCGGCCCGCGTCTACGTCACCGGCAACCACGAGTACTTCAGCGAGGCGCAGGGCTGGCTCGACTACATGCAGCGCATCGGGTGGGACGCCCTGCACAACCGGCACATCGTGGTCGAACGCGGCGGGGACCGGCTCGTCGTCGCCGGGGTGGACGACGCCACCGCGAAGGCCTCCGGGGCACGTGGCCACGGCGCCGATCTCGACGCGGCACTCGCCGGTGCGGACCGCAGCCTGCCGGTTCTGCTCCTGGCGCATCAGCCCAAACAGGTGACGCGCGCCGCCCGCGCCGGGGTGGACCTGCAGATCTCCGGCCACACCCACGGCGGCCAGATCTGGCCGTTCAACTTCCTGGTCCGGCTCGAACAGCCGGTGGTGCAGGGGCTCAGCAGACACGGCGAGAGGACGCAGCTCTACACCAGCAGGGGCACCGGATTCTGGGGACCGCCGTTCCGGGTCTTCGCGCCGAGCGAGATCACCCTGCTGACGTTGCGCCGCGCCTGAGCTCAGCCCCGGCCCCTACGGACCGACCGGCCCGTAGGATTCGCCCCATGCCGCTTGCGGAGGGGGAGCAGATCGCCGAATACACCGTCGTGCGGTCTCTCGGGCACGGCGGTATGGGCGAGGTGTATCTGGCGCAGCACCCGCGGTTGCCGCGTCTGGACGCCCTCAAGGTGCTGTCCGCCGCGGTGTCGTCCGACGACGAGTACCGCCAGCGGTTCCACCGCGAGGCCGAGATCGCCGCGACGCTGTGGCATCCGAACATCGTCTCGGTGCACGACCGCGGGGACTTCGACGGCCTGCTGTGGATCTCGATGGACTACGTGCAGGGCACGGACGCGGCCCGGCTGCTCGCCGAGCGCTATCCGAACGGGATGCCGGCCGACGAGGTGGTCCGCATCATCACCGCGGTCGCCTCGGCGCTCGACTACGCCCACCAGCGCGGCCTGTACCACCGCGACGTCAAACCCGCGAACATCCTCATCGCCGATCCGGGCACGCCCGACGAGCGGGCGATGCTGGCCGACTTCGGGATCGCCAGGCAGGCCGGTGACGCCAGCGGCCTGACCGGCACCAACATGACCGTCGGCACGGTGGCCTACGCCGCGCCCGAACAGCTGCGCGGTGACCGCATCGACGGCCGGGCCGATCAGTACGCCCTGGCCGCCACCGCCTTCCAATTGCTCACGGGGACACCGCCGTTCACCCATTCCAACCCCGCCGTGGTGATCAGTGCGCATCTCACCGCCGAGCCGCCGGCGATCGGCACGGTGCGCCCCGAACTGTCGGGGCTCGGACCGGTCTTCGACCGGGCGCTCGCGAAGTCGCCGGACAAGCGCTTCGACCGGTGCATCGACTTCGCGCGGGCGCTCGAGCACCGCATCGGCAGCGACGACGCCGCGATGGAGACGGTCTCCTCCCGCGCGGCGGCGATGCCCCGCCACGCCAAACCGGTGCAGCCCCGTAAGTGGGGGGCCGCGGTACCGGTCGCCGTCGCGGGTGTGGTGGTCGTGGCGCTGGCGGCGGTGGGTGCGTTCTGGTTGCTGGGGCGCGACCACCCGAAACCGTCCGCGCACCCCGCGTTGCCCGTGGTGGTCGTCGGCGCGGACTGCGCGACGATGGGCGCGGCCGGCGTGACGACGACCGGCACCCCCGCCTACTGCGCCCGCCTCACCGACACCAGCGAGACGATCTGGTCGAAGTACCAGGGCGAATTCGACAGCCCGACGGTGCCGGCCGGGATGCATCCCGACGAGGCCAATGTGCGGGTCTGCATGGAGCAGACCAATCAGTCGCAGGCCGATTGCGGCGCGGCCATCGACCGCCACAACGCCGCGAACGGCTGACCAACGCTCGCCGGCGCGTCATGGCCGGCGGTTCAGTTGGTGGCTGGTGGTGGGGGTTGGAAGGGTTGGTACCACCACCAGTCGGCGCGTTCGCCGGATGGGCCGCGGTAGGGCGCGACGGTGGGTGGGGGTTGGTT
>JBNMQY010000045.1:0-40167 GCA_050205415.1 Mycolicibacterium litorale | reverse complement strand
GTGGTCGCGGGCGCCGCCGGGGCGGGGCCGGGCAGCGGGCCGAGCCGCTGTCCGGGCGCGAAACCGGGCACGTTCGTGCCGGGCATCCGGCTGGCGTCGTTGCGGTTCAGCAGCGGCACCAGCGCGAGCGGATCGTCCGCGGGCAGGCCCGTCGCGTTGACCGGGGTGTCGGGGCCGAGACCTTCGGTCCGGTCGAGGTGCGCATCACCGATGGCCGGGACAGGGCCGGTGATCGGCGGCAGATCCACCGGAACGACGCCCGTCGCGTAGCCGCCGGCCCAGCTCAGCACGTTGCGGGCGTAGGCGACGGAGTTGTTGTAGCGCAGGATCGCCGACATCACCTGCGACGGGTCGCGCAGGTTGAGCCCGCCGCTGCACAGGTAGCGCGCCGCGGCCAGCGTCGAGTCGTAGAGGTTCTGCACGTTGGCCTTGCCGTCGCCGTCACCGTCGGAGGCGTAGCGCGCCCACGTGCCGGGCAGGAACTGCATCGGTCCCATGGCGCGGGCGTACGTCACCCGGCCGGCGTTGCGGCTCAACTCGATGACCTCGTTGCCGGGCAGCGTGCCGTCGAGGGCGGGGCCGAAGATGGGGCGGACCACCGTGCCGCGCGAGTCCGTCGCGCCGCCGGAGGCGTGCCCGGATTCGATGCGGCCGATGCCGGCCAGCAGATTCCAGCTCACGCCGCAGTTCGGGGCGGCGGCGGCCATCATCCGCTCGGCGTTGCGGTACGCGCTCAGCGCCATCGCCGGGATCTTGAGGCTGCCGGGGGCGTTGACCACCATGGCCGGGGGCGGGGAGGACACCGTGGAGGCGGCGATGCGGAACGTGCTCGGCGGCCGTTTGACCGCCACCACCGAGGGGCCGACGGGGTTGCGCGGCGAGGTCTCGACGGCGGCCAGCGGCGTGACCGCGGCGTTGCTCACGGTGTGGTGCAACGCGGGGGCGGAGGCTCCGACGGCGCCCGCCAGCACCAGTGGGGCGAGGATGACGATCCCGGCGGCCGGTTTCCGCAGCGCCCGGCCCGCGTGACGTCGGGCCGCCGTCACCGCGGCAGCTCCCCCTATGTGCACTCCAACCGTCCTAAGCGTGTGCGCTGGCCCGACCCAGGTGTGTGAACCAAGTCACCATACATACCTTGCGTCACGTTCGTTGCGGCAATCCGCAAGCCGGTTCAGCCGGTGCGCTTCGACCGCCGTTCGCTGCCGTCGAATTTCGCCCCCGATTCGCGGCCGTCCACGTCGGCGGCGGCCAGCAGCGCCGCGACCATCTCGCGCAGTTCTTCGAGTTCGCGGCGCAGGTAGTCGCGGGTCGCGACCTCGCCGACGGCCAACCGCAACGCGGCCAGCTCGCGGGCCAGGTACTCGGTGTCGGCCTTGGTCTGGGCGGCCCGCCTGCGGTCCTCGTCCAGCGACACCCGGTCGCGGTTCTCCTGGCGGTTCTGCGCGAGCAGGATCAACGGCGCGGCGTAGGCGGCCTGCGTCGAGAACGCGAGGTTGAGCAGGATGAACGGGTACGGATCCCACTGCAGCGACACGGCGAACAGGTTCAGCGCGATCCAGACGATCACGATGACCGTCTGCACCAACAGGTAGCGGCCGGTGCCGAGGAAACGCGCGACCCGCTCGCCGAACTGGCCGACCGCCTCCCGGTCGACGGTGAACGAGATGCGGCGCGGACTGCGCGGGGTGTCCAGCCGCCCGCGCGCCGACAGCTCGCTCATGACTTCCCTTCGGTGCCGCTCAGTTCGGGTTCCTCGACCCGTTCACGCCAGTCGTCGGGGAGCAGGTGGTCCAGGACGTCGTCGACCGACACCGCGCCCAGCAGGTGGTTCTCCTCGTCGACGACCGGACCGCAGACGAGATTGTAGGCCGCGAAGTACCGCGTCACGGCGCCCAGCGAGTCCTGCGGGCTCAGGCTGGGCAGGTCGGTGTCGAGGATCCCGCTGACCAGTGTGGCGGGCGGTTCGCGCAGCAGCCGCTGCAGGTGTACGCAGCCGAGGTAGTGCCCGGTGGGCGTCGCGGTGGGCGGGCGCGCGACGAAAGCCAGCGACGCCAGCGCGGGCGTCAGGTCCGGGTCGCGCACCCGGGCGAGGGCCTCGGCGACGGTGACGTCGGGGGCGAGCACCACCGGCTCGGAGGTCATCAGACCGCCTGCGGTGTCGGGGGAGTGGCTCAGCAGCCGGCGGACGTCCTCGGAATCCTCGGGGTCCATCCGGCGCAGCAGCGTCTCCGCGTCGGCGGGGGTCATCGATCCGAGCAGATCGGCGGCGTCGTCGGGATCCATCGCCTCGAGCACGTCGGCCGCGCGTTCGGTCTTCATCTGGCGCAGCACGTCGGCCTGATCGTCCATCGGCAGTTCCTGCAGCACGTCGGCGAGCCGTTCGTCGTCGAGCGCGTTGACCACCTCGTAGCGGCGTTTGGCGGGCAGCTCCCGGATCGCCTCGGCCACCTCCACCGGCCGCTGCCCCTCGAACTGTTCGAGCAGTGAGGCCACCCCCTGGTCGGGCATGGCCAGACCGGACGGGGTGAGGCCGTGGACGTGATGCCATTCGACGATGTGGATGTTGGAGCGACGGCCCAGCCGGCGCTGGGTGCGCACGGCGACGCGGGTGACCAGCCAGTCGCGGGTGCGGCTCTGCTCGATACCGAGATCGACCACCACGACGTCGATTCCGGCGAGCTCGGTCAGGTCGGGATCGTCGACGCGGACCCGGGTCTCGAGCACCTGCCCCAGCACCAGCACCTCGCCGGGGCGTTGGACGAACTTGCGCAGCGACACGTTGGCCGTCGTCAGCGTCACCGCACTGGGCTCGATCGCGGTGACCCGCAGAATGGGAACGAAAATCCTTCGGCGGGTAAGCAATTCGACGACGAGCCCGAGCACGCGCGGCTGCTGGCGGACGATGCTGATGCTGATCACCACGTCGCGCACGCGGCCGATCGACTCGCCGTCGGGGCCGAGGACAGCCATTCCCGCGAGCCGCGCTGCGTAGACCCTGTTCACCGCCGCCATGACTCAAAGGGTAGAGAGTAGAACCGTGACACACGCGCTTCCACCCCGTGAACTCGACGATTCCGCCCGTCCGCGCCGGACCTGCCTGTCGGTGCCCGGCAGCAGCGCCAAGATGATCGAGAAGGGCAAGGGTTTGCCGGCCGACGAGGTGTTCCTCGATCTCGAGGACGCGGTGGCGCCGGAGGCCAAGGCCGAGGCGCGCACCCGGGTGGCGGTGGCGCTGGCCGAAAACGGTTGGGGCGGACAGGTGCGCGGTGTGCGGGTCAACGACTGGACGACGCCGTGGACGTACTCCGACGTCATCGAGGTGGTGTCGACCGCCGGCGCGCACCTCGACATCATCGTGTTGCCGAAGGTCACCGACGTCAGCCACGTCCAGGCGCTGGATCTGTTGTTGACACAACTGGAGACGACACACGGGCTGCCCGTCGGCCGGATCGGCATCGAGGCGCAGATCGAGAACGCGCAGGGCCTGACCAACATCGACGCGATCGCCGCCGGGCCGCGGATGCGGGCGCTGGTGCTCGGCCCCGCGGACCTGATGGCCAGCCTCAACATGCGGACGCTGGTCGTCGGAGAGCAGCCCGAGGGGTACGACGTCGGGGACGCCTACCACCACATCCTGATGCGCATCCTCGTCGCCGCCCGCACGCACGGCATCCATGCGATCGACGGACCGTTCCTCAAGGTGCGCGACGTCGAGGCCTTCCGCCGGGTGGCGGGCCGCACCGCGGCGCTGGGCTTCGACGGCAAATGGGTGCTGCATCCGGATCAGATCACCGCGGGCAACGAGATCTTCAGCCCACGCCAGCAGGACTACGACCGCGCGGAACTGATCCTCGAGGCCTACGAGTGGCACACCTCGCGCGCCGGCGGCGCCCGCGGTGCGGTGATGCTCGGCGACGAGATGATCGACGAGGCCAGCCGCAAGATGGCGCTGGTCATCGCCGCCAAGGGCCGTGCCGCGGGGATGAGCCGCCAGGGCGAGCCGTTCCGCCCGCCCAGCTGACGGTCAGACGTTCATGAAGACGATGGTCATCACGAGCCCGGCGAGCAGCGACACCGCGCCGACGGCGATACCCGCGATGGCCAGCCCCTGACCCTCTTCCTGGTTCTGCTTGATCTGGTTGAGCGAGACGAGCCCGAGGGCGATGCCGACGACCGAGCCGATGCAGCAGATGAACCCGACCAGCGACGCCACCAGCGACCAGATGGCCAGTGCGTTCGTCTTCGGCGCCGCCCCGTAGGCACCGCCGTACGGCGGATATCCGGGCGGCGGCGGGGGATAGCCGCCGGGTGCGTCATAGGGCGTGCCGTACGAGCCGTACGGCTGGTACCCGGGTGGCGGCGGCGGATACCCCGGCTGCTGGTAACCCGGCGCCTGATAGTCCGGCTGCTGGTAACCCGGCTGTTCGAAACCCGGGGCGGGCGGCGGCGGGTAGTCGGGCGGTTGACCGTAGGCCGGGGCCTCGTAGCCGCCGGCGGGCGGCTCGGTGCCGCCCGAACCGGACTCCGCTGGTGACGACTGCTCGGGGTCTCGGTCCGGATTCGTCATGATGTCAACCTAGCGCACGGCGCCCTCGCCGGGCAGCGGTCCGAAGCGGGCACGAATCCGGCGGTCGAGGCGTTGAATCGAGGAGAACACGCTGCCGAAACCGGCGTCCTAGAGGAGAATGACGAGCGATGACGAGTCCCTTCCAGTCCGGACCCACCCCTGGCGCGACACCCGCCGCACCGGCCGGAGGGCGGGGGGTGCCCGCCCCGCTGCCGACACCGCCGAAGGGCTGGCCGATCGGGTCCTACGCGACCTACGCCGAGGCCCAGCGCGCGGTCGACTATCTGTCCGATCAGCAGTTCCCGGTGCAGCAGGTGACCATCGTCGGGGTGGATCTGATGCAGGTGGAGCGGGTGACCGGGCGGCTGTCGTGGCCCAAGGTCCTCGGCGGCGGTGTGTTGACCGGCGCCTGGCTCGGTCTGTTCATCGGCCTGATCCTCGGGTTCTTCAGCCCTAATCCGTGGAGCGCACTGCTCACCGGCCTGATCGCGGGTGTCTTCTTCGGTCTCATCACCTCGGCGATTCCGTACGCGATGGCGCGGGGCACAAGGGATTTCAGCTCGACCATGCAACTGGTCGCCGGTCGCTACGACGTGCTGTGCGATCCGAAGAACGCCGAACAGGGCCGGGATCTGCTGGCGCGCTTGACGATCTGACGGGCCACGCCGAGGTCACGATCGGGCTCCAGATACCGGCCCGCGACGGCCGAAGTGTTGCACATCACGCACGTCTACCTCTACGGTTTGCCCCGCGGGAGGTTCCCTGCCGGAGCCGCTTCGGCGACATGGGAACGGACGGGAGGCTGGTGGTGCGCGCTCGGCGGCTATGGGCTGCAGCAGTCGCCGCGCTGACGACGGCGTCGACCATGTCGGCGTGCAGTTCCGGCGACGGTGGAATCGTCATCAACTACTACACCCCGGCGAACGAGGCGGCGACCTTCACCGCGGTCGCCGAGCGCTGTAACGAAGAGCTCGGCGGGCGTTTCCGCATCCAGCAGCGCAATCTGCCGAAGGGCGCCGACGACCAGCGCCTGCAGCTCGCGCGCCGGCTCACCGGCAACGACCGCTCGCTCGACGTGATGGCGCTCGACGTGGTGTGGACGGCCGAGTTCGCCGAGGCCGGCTGGGCGCTTCCGCTGTCCGACGACCCGGCGGGACAGGCCGAGGCGGACGCGAACGCCAACACCCTGCCCGGGCCGCTGGAGACCGCGAAGTGGCAGGACAAGCTCTACGCGTCGCCGATCACCACCAACACGCAGCTGCTGTGGTACCGCCCCGATCTGATGGCGCAGGCCCCGACGACGTGGGACGGCATGGTCGCCGAGGCGACCCGGCTGCACGCCGAGGGCGGCCCGAGCTGGATCGCCGTGCAGGGCAAGCAGTACGAAGGCCTGGTCGTGTGGTTCAACACGCTGCTGGAGAGCGCGGGCGGCCAGGTGCTCTCCGACGACGGTCAGCGCGTCACGCTGACCGACACCCCGGAGCATCGCGCGGCCACCGTCAAGGCGCTGCAGATCATCAAATCGGTGGCCACCGCGCCGGGTGCCGATCCGTCGGTCACCCAGACCGACGAGACCACCGCGCGCCTGGCCCTCGAGCAGGGCAAGGCGGCGCTGGAGGTGAACTGGCCCTACGTGCTGCCGTCGTTCCTCGAGAACGCGGTCAAGGGCGGGGTGTCGTTCCTGCCGCTCAACGACGACCCGGCACTGGCCGGCAGCATCAACGACGTCGGCACGTTCTCGCCGACCGACGAACAGTTCACCCGCGCGTTCGACGCCAGCAGGCGGGTGCTCGGATTCGCGCCGTACCCCGGGGTCAACCCGGGGGAGCCGGCGAAGGTCACGCTGGGCGGGCTGAACCTCGCGGTCGCCAAGACCACCCAGCACCCCGCCGAGGCGTTCGAGGCGGTGCGCTGCCTGCGCAACGTCGAGAACCAGCGGTACACGTCGGTGGAGGGCGGTCTGCCCGCGGTGCGGGCGTCGCTGTACGACGATCCGGCATTCCAGCGGGAGTATCCGCAGTACGAGATCATCCGGAATCAGCTGACGAACGCGGCGGTGCGGCCGGCCACCCCGGTGTACCAGTCGGTGTCGACGCGGATGTCGGTGACGCTGGCGCCGATCAGCCAGATCGATCCGGAACGGACGGCCGACGAACTGGCCGAGCAGGTGCAGAAGGCCATCGACGGTAAGGGGCTGATCCCGTGACGGCCACCATGGAACCCGCGGCGCAGACCAAACCTCCGACCGCGGCGACCGGCGGCTCCGACGACGCGCGGTCCGAGCGGCGGCTGGCGTTCCTGCTGATCGCGCCGGCCGTGATCCTGATGCTGGCCGTCACCGCCTACCCGATCGCTTACGCGGTGTGGCTGAGCCTGCAGCGCTACAACCTCGCCGAACCCGACGACGTGGGGTTCGTCGGGCTGGACAACTACATCACCGTGCTCAGCGACGGGTACTGGTGGACGGCGTTCGCGGTGACGCTGGCGATCACCGTGGTGTCGGTGGCCATCGAGTTCGTGCTCGGTATGGCGCTGGCGCTGGTCATGCACCGCACGATCTTCGGCAAGGGTGTGGTGCGCACGGCGATTCTGGTGCCGTACGGCATCGTCACCGTGGCCGCCTCCTACAGCTGGTACTACGCGTGGACGCCGGGCACCGGTTACCTGGCCAACCTGCTGCCCGAGGGCAGCGCGCCGCTGACCGAACAGCTGCCGTCACTGGCCATCGTGGTGCTCGCCGAGGTGTGGAAGACGACGCCGTTCATGGCGCTGCTGCTGCTCGCCGGTCTGGCGCTGGTGCCCCAGGATCTGCTCAACGCCGCGCAGGTCGACGGGGCCGGCGCGTGGAAGCGGTTGGTGAAAGTCATTCTGCCGCTGATCAAACCGGCGATCCTGGTGGCGCTGCTGTTCCGCACGCTCGACGCGTTCCGCATCTTCGACAACATCTACGTGCTCACCGGCGGCGCCAACAACACCGGCTCCGTGTCGATCCTCGGTTACGACAACCTGTTCAAGGCGTTCAACCTGGGACTGGGTTCGGCGATCAGTGTGCTGGTGTTCCTGTCGGTGGCCATCATCGCGTTCATCTACATCAAGGTGTTCGGCGCCTCGGCCCCGGGTTCCGACGAGGAAAGGCGCTGACGGTGAACGAGCGGGTGAGCGCCGGGCGCGCGACCGGATGGACGATCGTCAACATCCTCGTGGTGATCTACGCCCTGTTCCCGGTGCTGTGGATCCTGAGCCTCTCGCTGAAATCGACGGCAACGGTCAAGGACGGCAAGCTGATTCCGTCGGAGATCACCTTCGCCAACTACAAGGCGATCTTCACCGGGAACGCCTTCACCTCGGCGCTGTTCAACTCGATCGGCATCGGGCTGATCACCACCTTCATCGCCGTGGTGGTCGGCGGGATGGCCGCGTACGCGGTCGCCCGGCTGGCGTTCCCGGGTAAGCGGCTGTTGATCGGCGTCGCCCTGCTGATCGCGATGTTCCCCCACATCTCGCTGGTCACACCGATTTTCAACATCGAACGCGCCCTCGGGCTGTTCGACACCTGGCCCGGGTTGATCATTCCGTACATCACCTTCGCGCTGCCGCTGGCGATCTACACGCTGTCGGCGTTCTTCCGGGAGATCCCATGGGATCTGGAGAAGGCGGCCAAGATGGACGGTGCGACTCCGGCGCAGGCATTCCGCAAGGTGATCGCACCGCTGGCCGCGCCGGGCATCGTCACCGCGGCGATCCTGGTGTTCATCTTCGCGTGGAACGACCTGCTGCTGGCGCTGTCGCTGACGGCGACGGAGCGGGCGATCACCGCGCCGGTGGCGATCGCGAACTTCACCGGCAGTTCGCAGTTCGAGGAGCCGACGGGGTCGATCGCGGCCGGCGCGATGGTGATCACGATCCCGATCATTATCTTTGTCCTGATCTTCCAGCGACGGATTGTCGCCGGGTTGACGTCCGGTGCGGTGAAGGGGTAGCTCGATGGCCGAAATCGTCTTGGACCGGGTGACCAAGAGTTACCCGAACGGTGCGACGGCCGTGAAGGATCTGTCGATCACCATCGCCGACGGTGAATTCATCATCCTGGTCGGACCGTCCGGGTGCGGTAAGTCGACGACGCTGAACATGATCGCCGGCCTCGAGGACATCACCTCGGGTGAATTGCGCATCGGCGGGCAGCGCGTCAACGACAAGGCGCCCAAGGACCGCGACATCGCGATGGTGTTCCAGTCGTATGCGCTGTACCCGCACATGACCGTCCGGCAGAACATCGGATTCCCGCTCACGCTGGCGAAGGTCGCGAAGAACGAGATCAACGCCAAGGTCGAGGAGACCGCGAAGATCCTCGACCTGACCGAACTGCTCGACCGCAAACCCGGTCAGCTCTCGGGTGGTCAACGGCAGCGCGTGGCGATGGGGCGGGCCATCGTGCGCAACCCCAAGGCGTTCCTGATGGACGAACCGTTGAGCAACCTCGACGCCAAGCTGCGCGTGCAGATGCGTTCGGAGATCGCCCGGCTGCAGAACCGGTTGGGCACCACCACCGTCTACGTCACCCACGACCAGACCGAGGCGATGACGCTCGGCGACCGCGTGGTGGTGATGCTGGCCGGCGTGGCCCAGCAGATCGGATCTCCCGAGGAGCTCTACAACCGCCCGGCCAACCTCTTCGTCGCCGGGTTCATCGGGTCACCGTCGATGAACTTCTTCCCGGCCACGCTCACCGATGTGGGGGTGCGGCTGCCGTTCGGCGAGGTCACGCTCACCCAGGAGGCGCAGGATCTGATCAGCCGCCGCGGTAGGCCGAAGAACGTCATCGTCGGTGTCCGGCCCGAACACCTCGAGGACGCCTCGGTGGTCGACGGCTACGCCCGCATCCGCGCGCTGACCTTCGAGGTCAAGGCCGACATGGTGGAATCGCTGGGCGCCGAGAAGTACGTCCACTTCCGCACCGAGGGCGCAGGCGCCCAGTCCGATCAGCTGGCGCAGCTGGCCGTCGAATCCGGCCAGGGGGAGAACGAGTTCGTGGCGCGGGTGTCCACCGAATCCCCGGTCCGCCAGGGCGACACCATCAACCTCGCACTCGACACGTCGAAACTGGTGATCTTCGACGCCGATTCGGGGGAGAACCTCACGATCCCCGACGAGAAGTCCTCCGCCGTACCGACGATCGCGGAACCGGAGCAGCCCGGCGAGTGACCGATGTCCTGAGCGTCGTGCGCGCCCATCTGGGCGAGCACTTCCGGCGGGCCGGGGTCACCGCGGAGCCCGTCTCCGCGAGCGTCACCTTCCTGGGCACCGAACGGATCGAGGTGCTGCGGTTCGGCCCCGATCCGGACGGCGTCGCCCACTATGTGTCCCTCGGCTGTTCGCGCCACCCGATGTTCGACCCCACCGAATTGGTGACCGATCCGGTCCACGGACCGCGCGCGGAAGTCGTTGTCTCGCTGCGGGGTCCGACCCCGAAGGGGCTGGCCCGATCGCTCGCCGTACTGGCCGCCGCGCCCGCCGTCGAGGGCCTCGTGCTGGAACCGGACGCATTGATCGACCTCGAGACGCCGCTGTGGGAACCGGCGCCGTTCACCGCATTCCTGTTGGGGCACAGCGATATCGACGATGTGCCGCTGCCCGGTCCGATGCCCGCGGTGACGGTCTTCTCGGCCACGCCGATCACCCCCACCGAGGCGGCGTGGGTGCGCCTCAAGGGTGCCGAGGCGATGCGGGAGGCGTGGGTGACCGACGGAGTCGACGTGCTCGACCCCCACCGACGGGCCGCCAGCCCCAGCTAGAGCCAGTGGTTGCGCCGGAACGTGCGGTACAGCAGCCCGCACACGGTCACCATCACCAGCAGCACCGCGGGGTAGCCCCACACCTGGTGGAGTTCGGGCATGTGGTCGAAATTCATCCCGTAGATCCCGGCCAGCGCGGTCGGTACCGCGGCGATCGCCACCCATGCCGAGATCTTGCGCATGTCGACGTTCTGCTGCATCGCGACCTTGCCGAGGGCGGCCTGCACCAGCGAGCTCAGCATGTCGTCGTAGCTGCCGATGCGGTCGGAGGCGCGGATGTTGTGGTCGAGCACGTCGCGCATGTAGCGGCGCACCTCGATCGAGATCAGGTCGTCGAACTCACTGATCCGCTGCAGCGCGGGCGTCAGCGGCGCGACGGCGCGGCGAAGTTCCACCACCTCGCGTTTGAGCAGGTAGATGTGCTCGATGTTGGTCCGCGACCGGGGCGAGAAGATGTCCTCCTCCATCGCGTCCATATCGGTTTCGACCATCTCGGTGACGTCGAGATAGCTGTCGACGACGTGGTCGGCGATCGCGTGCATCACCGCGTACGGGCCGAGAGCCAGGACCGCGGGTGAGGCTTCGAGGCGCCGGCGTACCCCGGTCAGTCCGCTGTGGTCGCCGTGGCGGACGGTGACGACGAACTCGGCGCCGACGAACACCATGATCTCGCCGGTCTCGACGATCTCGCGGACCTTGGCCATCGATTCGTGCTCGATGTACTTGACGGTCTTGAGCACGAGGAACAACGTGTCGTCGTAGCGTTCCACCTTGGGTCGCTGATGGGCGTGCACGGCGTCTTCGACGGCGAGTTCGTGCAATCCGAACACGTCGGCGACCGTTTGCATCTGGTGCTCGTCGGGTTCGTGCAGCCCGATCCACACGAAAGCCGACCGGCCCTCGGCGGCGAGTTCGTGGGCGCGCTGCAGCGCGGACGCGTGGGTGAAATGGCCCGGCAGGCGCTCGCCGTCGCAATAGACACCGCAGTCCACGACCGCCCGCGCCACCGGGACGTGGAAAGACTGCACCCGGCGATGGTACGCGCCCGAACCGTTTCGCAATGCTCACCGAGGGGTGATAGGGGCCGGTGAGATTGCGGGGTCCGTTACTGTGACGACGTGGCTGAGATGGTCCGTACCCCGCAAGTCGTCATCGATGACGAAGAGATCTTCGCCGCTCACGAGGGCGGCAAACTCTCGGTGGAGCTGAAGGCGCCGCTGGACACCCAGCGGGCGCTCTCGATCGCCTACACACCGGGTGTCGCCCAGGTCAGTCGCGCCATCGCGAAGGAACCCGCACTGGCCGCGAAGTACACGTGGGCCAACCGGCTGGTGGCCGTGGTCAGCGACGGCAGCGCCGTGCTGGGCCTCGGCGACATCGGCGCGGCCGCGTCGCTTCCGGTCATGGAAGGCAAGAGCGCGCTGTTCAAGACGTTCGGCGGCCTCGACTCGATCCCGATCGTGCTGGACACCAACGACCCCGACGAGATCGTCGAGACGCTGGTGCGCCTGCGCCCGACGTTCGGTGCGGTCAACCTCGAGGACATCTCCGCGCCGCGCTGCTTCGAGATCGAACGGCGCGTCATCGAGGCGCTCGACTGCCCGGTCATGCACGACGATCAGCACGGCACCGCGATCGTGGTGCTCGCCGCGCTGATGGGGGCGGCCAAGGTCCTCGACCGCGACATGGCCGCGCTGCGTGTGGTGATCTCCGGTGCCGGCGCCGCCGGCGTCGCGTGCGCCAACATCCTGCTGGCGGCGGGTATCCCGGATGTCACCGTCCTGGACAGCAAGGGCATCGTCCACACGGGACGCGGCGACCTCAACTCGTTCAAGGCCGAACTCGCCGAACGCACCAACCCGGCGGGCCGCACCGGCGGCGTCGCGGAAGCGCTCGACGGGGCCGACATGTTCCTCGGGCTGTCGGCCGGTGTCGTCCCGGAAGAGGCGGTGGCGACGATGGCGCCGTCCGGCATCGTGTTCGCACTGTCCAACCCCGACCCGGAGATCCACCCGGACGCGGCGCGCAAGTACGCCGCCGTCGTGGCGACCGGGCGCAGCGACTTCCCGAACCAGATCAACAACGTGCTGGCGTTCCCCGGCGTGTTCCGCGGTGCCCTGGACGCGGGCGCGCGCCGGATCACCGAGCGGATGAAGGTGGCCGCGGCCGAGGCGATCTTCTCGGTGGTCGGCGACGACCTGGCCGTCGACCACATCGTGCCCAGCGCTCTCGACCCGCGGGTGGCTCCGGCGGTGGCGGCCGCGGTGGCGGCGGCCTCCCAAGCCGGCTGAGCCGCCGGATGGCTGTGCGCCGTCTCCTGGTCGCACTGTGCGCGGTGGTGCTGACCGCGTGCGGGGGACCGCAGGCCGGGCCGTCGCTGACGATGGGGTCCGCCGAGGACGACGCATCGTTGGTCACCGCCCACCTGTACGCCGCCGCACTGCGGCACTACGGCACCGCGACCCGGGTGGAATCGACCGCCGATCCGCTGACCGCACTCGACGCGGGTGACGTCTCGGTGGCGCCGGGACTGACCGGTCGGCTGCTGCAGCGCTTCCAGCCGGACGCGACCGCCCGCGCCGACGAACAGGTGTACCGCGACATGGTGTCGGCGCTGCCCGAGGGGATCGGCGCCGGGGACTACACCACCGCGGCCGAGGACAAACCGGCCCTCGCGGTCACCGAGTCGACCGTCGGCGAACTCGGCGGCCAGGATCTGTCGGCGCTGGCCCGCCGGTGCGATGTCCGGACCGGCCGGGTCCGGGCGGTGCGCACCCCGGCGGTGATCGGCACATGCCGGCTGCCGGAGCCGCGTGAATTCCGTGACACCGCAGCGCTCTTCGGGGCCGTCGAAGCCGGCGACGTGGACGCCGCGTGGACCACGACCGCGGCGCCGGGCATTCCGTCGGAACTGGTGGTGCTCACCGACCGCACGTCGCTGGTGCGCGCGGAGAACGTGGTGCCGCTGTACCGGCGCAACACCCTCGACGAATCGCAGATCCTCGCGCTCAACGAGGTCGCCGGGGTGCTCGACACCGCGGCGCTGGCGCAGATGCGGGCCCGGGTCGCCGACGGCGCGGATCCCGCGGTGGTGGCCGGCGAATGGCTCGCCGCCCACCCGCTGCGCGACTGAGGAGTCAGTGCGGCCGGGGCATCAACTTCGACGTCACGGTGGGGAACAGCCGCTGGTAGTGCGGCCCGACCACCCGGATGATCGCGTCGAGCACCTTGGCGTCGTTGCCGATCAGCACCCGGGCCTTGTTCTTGCGGACACCCTCGAGGATCACCTGCGCGGCCTTCTCGGGGGAGGTGTTGGCGAGCTTCTTGTCGAAGAGCTTGGCGAGTTCCTGCGGATCCAGCCCCTCGGCGGCCGTCGCGTTGCGCGCGATCGCGGTCTTGATGCCGCCGGGGTGCACGGTCGTCACCTTGACGGGGTGACGCGCCGCCGTCATCTCCTGGTGCAGCGCCTCGGTGAAGCCGCGCACCGCGAACTTGGCGGCGTTGTAGGCGGCCTGACCGGGCACCGAGAACAGGCCGAAGACGCTGGAGACGTTGACGACGTGTCCGTCGCCGGAGGCGATCAGGTGGGGCAGGAACGCCTTCGTCCCGTTCACCACGCCCCAGAAGTCGACGTCCATCACCCGTTCGATGTCCTTGAACTGGCTGATCTCGATGTCACCGGTGAACGCGATACCGGCGTTGTTGTAGATCTGGTTGACCTTGCCGAAGTGTTCCTTGACCGCGTCGGCGTACAGCAGGAACGCCTCGCGCTCGGTGACGTCGAGGCGGTCGCACTTGACCGGTGCGCCCATCGCCTTGATGCGCTCCTCGGTTTCGGCCAGCCCCTCGGTGTTGACGTCGCTGATCGCCACGCTGGCCCCGGAGCGGGCCAGTTCGATGGCGAGCGCCTGCCCGATACCCGATCCGGCCCCGGTCACGACGGCCACTTTTCCGGCGAAGCCCTGCATGCGCACACTCCTCGTGTCAGTTGACTCGCGTCGAGGTTAGTCGGTACCCGCGGTACCGGCGCAGCGGGGTAACGGTCCGGTACCGCACGGCGATGGTCCTGTCATGAAGCGCATTCACCGCGCGGCCGTCGTGTCGCTCGCCGTCTCCGGCATGATCGGATCCGCCATGTCGCTGGGCACCGGTTCGGCCGGCGCCGATACGGCGACCGACATGTTCCTGTCCGCCCTGGCAGGGTCCGGGGTCACGGGGGTCGACAGGGCCACCGCGGTGCGCGTCGGCCAGCAGGTGTGTCCGATGCTCGCCGAACCCGGCCAGAACGTCGCGAACGTGGCCGCCGACGTCGCCGATGCGATCGGCCGACCGCTGGGCCCGGCCACGATGTTCACCGGTCTGGCGATCCAGGTCTTCTGCCCGGGCGCGGTCGCGGCGCTGGCCTACGGCAAGTCCCCGCTCCCACTCCCCGGCCTCTAGACGACGCCGAAACGAACGTTTGGGCGCGAAAGTACGAGTGATTCGCGCCCAAACGTCGATCTCGGCGGAGGGCCTACGGCGCGAACGCCTCGTCGAGGATCTCCTGCTGCTCGACGGCGTGCACCTTCGACGAACCCGAGGACGGAGCCGACATGGCCCGCCGTGAGATCCGCTTGATGCCGGTGAAGTAGTCCGGGAGCATCTCGGGCAGCGTCAGCCCGAACGTCGGCCACGCGCCCTGGTTGGCCGGCTCCTCCTGCACCCAGAACTTCTCCTCGACGTTCGGATACTTGTCGAGCGTCTCGGCCAGCCGCCGCTTGGGCAGCGGGGCCAGCTGCTCGATCCGGACGATCGCGATGTCGTCGCGGTTCTCCTTGTTCTTGCGGGCCACCAGCTCGTAGTAGATCTTGCCGCTGGTGAGCAGGATCCGCTTGACCTTGTCCCGGTCGCCGTCCCCGTCGGTGTACGTCGGCTCCTCGAGCACCGAGCGGAACTTCTGCTCGGTGAAGTCGCGGATGTCGCTGACCGCCGCCTTGTTGCGCAGCATCGACTTCGGCGTGAACACGATCAGCGGCCGCTGGATCCCGTCGAGGCTGTGCCTACGCAGCAGGTGGAAGTAGTTCGCCGGCGTCGACGGCATCGAGATCGTCATCGACCCTTCGGCCCACAGCTGCAGGAACCGTTCGATGCGCCCCGAGGTGTGGTCGGGGCCCTGTCCCTCGTGGCCGTGCGGCAGCAGCAGCACGACGTCGGAGAGCTGGCCCCACTTGGCCTCACCGGAGCTGATGAACTCGTCGATGATCGACTGCGCGCCGTTGATGAAGTCGCCGAACTGCGCCTCCCACAGCACCATCGCGTCGGGGTTGCCGACCGAGTAGCCGTATTCGAAGCCGACCGCGGCGAATTCGGACAGCGGCGAGTCGTACACCAGGAACTTGCCGCCGGTCGGATTGCCGTCGGAGTCGGTGGCCAACAGCTGCAGCGGGGTGAACTCCTGACCGGTCTTGCGGTCGATCACCACCGAATGCCGCTGGGTGAACGTGCCGCGCCGGGTGTCCTGGCCGCTCAACCGGACCAGCTTGCCCTCGGCGATCATCGTGCCGAGCGCGAGCAGTTCGGCGAACGCCCAGTCGACCTTGCCCTCGTAAGCCATCTCGCGGCGCTTCTCCAGCACCGGCTTGACGCGCGGGTGCACGGTGAAGCCCTCGGGCACCGCCAGGAACGCGTCGCCGATGCGGGCCAGCAGCGATTTGTCCACGGCCGTGGCGAGTTTCGCCGGGATCTGCTGATCGGACTCCACCGACTCGCTCGGCGCGATCTCGTGCTTCTCGAGGTCGCGGACCTCGTTGAACACTCGCTCCAGCTGGCCCTGGTAGTCGCGCAGCGCGTCCTCGGCCTCCTTCATGGAGATGTCGCCGCGGCCGATCAGCGCCTCGGTGTAGCTCTTGCGGACCCCGCGCTTGGTGTCGATCACGTCGTACATCGCTGGCTGGGTCATCGACGGGTCGTCACCCTCGTTGTGCCCGCGGCGGCGGTAGCACAGCATGTCGATGACGACGTCCTTCTTGAACTTCTGCCGGAAGTCGACGGCCAGCTTCGCCACCCACACCGCGGCTTCGGGATCGTCGCCGTTGACGTGGAAGATCGGCGCGCCGATCATCTTCGCCACGTCGGTGCAGTACTCCGACGACTTCGCCGCCGACGGCGAGGTGGTGAAGCCGATCTGGTTGTTGACGATGATGTGGATGGTGCCGCCGGTGCGGTAGCCGCGCAGCAGCGCGAGGTTGAGCACCTCGGCCACCACACCCTGTCCGGCGAATGCGGCGTCGCCGTGCAGCATCAGCGGCACGACGGTGTAGCCGTCCTCGCTGTCACCCTTGTCGAGCAGATCCTGTTTGGCGCGCACCAGGCCTTCCATCACCGGGTCGACGGCCTCGAGATGGCTCGGGTTGGCGGTCAGCGACACGGTGATGTCGTTGTCGCCGAACATCTGCAGGTAGGTGCCGCTGGAGCCGAGGTGGTACTTGACGTCACCGGAGCCGTGCGCCTGCGACGGGTTGAGGTTGCCCTCGAACTCGCTGAAGATCTGGCTGTAGGGCTTGCCGACGATGTTGGCCAGCACGTTGAGCCGGCCGCGGTGCGGCATGCCGATGACGACCTCGTCGAGCGCGTGTTCGGCGCACTGGTCGATGACGGCATCCATCATCGGGATGACGGTCTCCGCGCCTTCCAGCGAGAAGCGTTTCTGCCCAACGTATTTCGTCTGCAGGAACGTCTCGAACGCCTCGGCGGCGTTGAGCCGGCTCAGGATGTACTTCTGCTGCGCGACGGTGGGCTTCTCGTGGCGGGCCTCGATGCGCTCCTGCAGCCACTGCTGCTGTTCGGGTTCGAGGATGTGGGTGTACTCCACACCGATGTGGCGGCAGTACGCATCGCGCAGCACGGCCAGCACGTCGCGCAGCTTCTTGCGCTCGGCCCCGGCGAACCCGTTGACCTTGAACTCGCGGTCCAGGTCCCACAGCGTCAGACCGTGGGTGTTGACGTCGAGGTCGGGGTGGCTGCGGAACCGGTCCTTGTCCAACCGCAGCGGATCGATGTCGGCCATCAGGTGACCGCGGTTGCGGTACGCGGCGATCAACTCGATGACGCGGGCGTTCTTGTCCTCGATCGTGTCGGGGTTGTCGGTGCGCCAGCGGACCGGCTCGTAGGGGATGCCGAGTTCGCGGAAGATCTCGTCGAAGAACTCGTCGCTCAGCAGCAGCTGGTGCACGGTCCGCAGGAAGTCGCCGGACTCCGCGCCCTGGATGATGCGGTGGTCGTAGGTCGACGTCAGGGTGATGAGCTTGCCGATGCCGAGGTCGGCGATGCGTTCCTCGCTGGCGCCCTGGAATTCGGCCGGGTACTCCATCGCGCCGACGCCGATGATCGCGCCCTGGCCGCGCATCAGCCGCGGCACGGAATGCACGGTGCCGATGGTGCCGGGGTTGGTCAGCGAGATCGTCACGCCGGAGAAGTCCTCGGCGGTGAGCTTGCCATCGCGGGCGCGTCGCACGATGTCCTCGTAGGCGGCGATGAACTGCCCGAACGCCATCGTGTCGGACTTCTTGATGGCCGCCACCACCAGTTGGCGGTTGCCGTCCTTGCCGGCCAGGTCGATCGCCAGGCCCAGGTTCGTGTGGGCGGGGGTGACCGCGTTCGGCTTGCCGTCGACCTCGGCGAAGTGACGGTTCATGTTCGGGAACTTCTTGACCGCCTGCACGATCGCGTACCCGATCAGGTGGGTGAAGCTGATCTTGCCGCCGCGGGTGCGCTTGAGGTGGTTGTTGATGACGATGCGGTTGTCGATCATCAGCTTCGCCGGGATGGCGCGCACACTCGTGGCGGTCGGCACCTCGAGCGAGGCCGACATGTTCTTGGCGACCGCGGCGGCCGCACCGCGCAGCACCTGGTTCTGATCGCTGTCGTCGGACGACTGGGCGGCAGGCTTGGGCGCCGGCTTGGACTCCTTGGACTCCTTGGCGGGGGCCGCTTTGGCTTCCTTGGCAGGGGCCTTCGCGGTGCCGTTGCTCGAGGACTTACCCGACGGCTTCGTGTCGTCGGACTTGGGCTGCGGCTTGGATTCCGTTGTCCCCTTGGATTCCTTGGCCTTCGGCGCCGGGGCGGGGGCCGGCTCCGGCGGCGCGGTGGGCGCGGCGGTGGTGGTGCGCGCCTGCTGCCCGTTACCGCTGTCGCTCGAGTCGGTGGTGGGTTCCGGGTTGTAGTCGACGAGGAACTCGTGCCAACTCGGGTCTACCGACGAGGGGTCCTCGCGGAACTTGCGATACATCTCCTCGACCAACCATTCGTTCTGGCCGAATGGTGAAGGTGAACTGCTCACGGCAGCTACTCGCCTCGATTCCGTCGTCTCAGGCGAGCATGGCAAGGTGCTCGCCGCTCATGTTCTGTTCTGCGGTTACCCGCTTTCGCGCCGCCTAAAGGCTAGCGCTACGGCCACGACCGGACCACGGCAACGCCGACGAGTTCCGGTTCTGGTCGTAGTGGTCATGGATTCGGCTTCGCCGTCGGCAGAACGTGCAGTGTCGCCGGCCACCGCGACGGCGGTGCGCCGAACGCCGACCGCGCGTTCTCGATGATTCGCTTGGCCATCATCCGGTTCCCGACTCCGCCGACCGCTGCGCCGATGCCGACCGGCAGCACTTTGCCGAAGGCCAGCGCCCCGCGCTTGAGGGTGTAGCGCTTGACGAAGTACTTCAGCAGTCGCGAGTTGAGTTGCGACACCGCCGGCAACGGCAGCGTCGCCGCACCGTCGGCGATCCACGCGCCGCCGGTACGGCCGCGGCCGATCAGATCGGAGACCGCCCGCTTGCCCTCCTCACCCACGAGCACCGAGAGCACCAGCGCGCGGCGCCGCTCGCGTTCGTGGGCCGGGATGCCGTACACCTCGGCGACGGCGAGGACGAACAGAGACGTCGCCTCCAGGAACACCACCGTCTCGCCGGCGACCGCCGACATCGCGGCGAGTGTGCCGATCCCCGGCATGGCAGCCGTCGAGCCGACCGCGGCTCCGCTGGCCATCACCGCGGCCTTGTAGCGCTTCTCGAGTTTGGTGACGATATCGGCCGGTGAGGCGTTGCGGTCGTCGGCGCGGATGCGGTCCACATAGGCCTTCACGGCCGGCCCCTGCACGCGCGCACTGCGTTCGATGATCTGGGACAGGACCTTCGCGGCCGTCCCCGGTTTCTCGTCAGTTGGTCCGCCGGCGAGTGCCAGCTGCTTCTTGCGGTCCGATCGAGCGCTCATCGCGAGGCCTCCCTTACCCGTGGCGCCTGACTTCCCAGGCTAACGCGACCACAACGAACGGCGGCGGGGGCCGGTGCCCATGGCCGATCCGCGGCGGTGACAGCGGTCACTGTTCGGCCGGAGCCGGAAGAAAATATCGACGCGACTCGCTGACCTTCTTCATGGCATCATCCCCGCACGTGGACGGCAGGCCAGCGCTCAGCACACCGGTGAAGCCGGCTCCGAATCGACTGCGGATGATCGTGATCCTCGGCGCGCTCGTGGCGATCGGGCCGCTGACGATCGACATGTACCTGCCCGCGCTGCCGAGCATCGGCGACGAACTCGGGGTGTCGTCGTCGGTGGCGCAGCTGACGCTCACCGGCACCCTCGCGGGGCTGGCGCTGGGCCAGCTGCTGGTGGGACCGCTGTCGGACTCGCTGGGCCGGCGCAGGCCGCTGATGGCCGGGATCGTGCTGCACATGGCGGCGTCGCTGCTGTGCATGTTCGCGCCCGACATCGTCGTGCTCGGGCTCGCCCGGAGCCTGCAGGGTGTGGGTGCGGCGGCCGCCACGGTGGTGGCGATCGCCGTCGTCGGTGACCTGTTCTCCGGATCGGCCGCGGCCACGGTGATGTCGCGGCTGATGCTGGTGCTCGGTGTCGCGCCGGTGCTCGCGCCCTCGCTGGGGGCGGCCGTGCTGCTGCACGCGTCCTGGCACTGGGTGTTCGCCGCGCTCGTCGTTCTCGCCGGGGCGCTGCTCCTGATGGCGGTCCTGGCGCTGCCGGAGACGCTGCCGGTGGCGCACCGCCGTCCGCTGCACGTGCGCGGGATCGCCGCCACCTACGTTTCGCTGATCCGCGATATGCGGTTCGTGGTGCTCGTCGTCGTGGCGGCGCTCGGGATGTCGGGACTGTTCGCCTACGTCTCCGGTGCGGCGTTCGTGCTGCAGGACCGGTACGGGCTCGATCAGCAGACCTTCGCGTTGGTGTTCGGTGCCGGTGCGGTGGCGCTGATCGGCACGACGCAGTTGAACGTGGTGTTGCTGCGCCGGTTCTCCCCGCAGCGGATCATGGTGTGGGCGCTGGCCGCGGGGTCGGTGGCCGGCGCGGTGTTCGTCGGGCTCACCGTCGCCGACGTCGGCGGTCTGCCCGGGTTCCTGGTGGCGGTGTGGCTGATCCTGGCCGCGATGGGTCTGGTGCTGCCGAACGCGCCCGCGGTCGCGCTGTCGCGTCACAACGAGGCCGCCGGTACCGCGGCGGCGCTGCTCGGTGCGGCGCAGTTCGGGCTCGGCGCCGCGGTGGCGCCGTTGGTGGGCGTGCTCGGCAACGACGAGTTCGCGCTCGCGCTGGTGATGACCGTCGGCACGGTGGTGGCGCTGGGCGCGCTGCTGGCGGCGCGGGTCCCGCAGGTGCGCGACGACGACGAGTTGGCCGACGAGGCCGTCGACGCCGTCGCCGAACCCGCCTGAGATCTCAGCCACCTGGGGACTTGTTCGGTGCGGGCCCGGGTACGTAGCGTCGGCTGGATCCTTCGATAGGCGAGTCGACTCGAATGCCCTCTACGTCTGAACCGCGACCGGTGACCGGTAACCCATGGCATGCGCTGTGGGCCTTGATGGTCGGCTTCTTCATGATCCTGGTCGACGCCACCATCGTGGCGGTCGCCAACCCGGTGCTCATGGAGCAGCTGGACGCCGACTACGACGCGGTGATCTGGGTGACCAGCGCCTACCTGCTGGCCTACGCGGTCCCGCTGCTGGTGGCGGGCCGGCTCGGTGACCGGTTCGGGCCCAAGAACGTCTATCTGCTCGGGCTGGCCGTCTTCACCGCGGCGTCGTTGTGGTGCGGGCTCGCCGGATCCATCGACACCCTGATCGCCGCGCGGGTCGTGCAGGGCATCGGCGCGGCCCTGTTGACGCCGCAGACCCTGTCGACGATCACCCGGATCTTCCCGCCCGAACGGCGCGGTGTGGCGATGAGCGTGTGGGGTGCGACGGCCGGGGTCGCCACGCTGGTCGGCCCGTTGGCGGGCGGTGTGCTGGTCGACCACCTCGGCTGGCAGTGGATCTTCTTCGTCAACGTCCCGGTCGGGTTGGTGGGTCTGGCGCTGGCGTTCTGGCGGGTGCCCGCCCTGCCGACCTCCGCGCACCGGTTCGATCTGCTCGGGGTGCTGCTGTCGGGTGTCGGCATGTTCGCGGTCGTCTTCGGACTGCAGGAGGGGCAGTCGCACGATTGGCAGCCGTGGATCTGGGCGGTCATCGTGTCCGGGATCGCGGTGCTGGCCGGGTTCGGGTACTGGCAGGCGGTCAACCCGCACGAGCCGCTGATCCCGCTGCGGATCTTCGCCGACCGCGACTTCTCGCTGTCCAGCTTCGGCGTCGCGGTCATCGGGTTCGTGGTGACCGGCATGATCGTGCCCGCGATGTTCTACGCGCAGGCCGTATGCGGGCTGACGCCGACGGAGTCGGCGCTGCTGACCGCGCCGATGGCGATCGCGAGCGGCGTGCTGGCGCCGGTGGTGGGGCGCATCGTGGACCGCGCGCACCCGCGGCCGATCATCGGCTTCGGGTTCTCGGCGCTGGCGATCGCGCTGACGTGGTTGTCGATCGAGATGACGCCGGATACGCCGATCTGGCGGCTGCTGCTGCCGTTCCTCGTCATGGGTGTCGGGATGGCGTTCATCTGGTCGCCGCTGGCGGCGACGGCGACACGGAACCTGACGTCGCACCTCGCCGGGGCGGGATCGGGTGTGTACAACGCGACGCGCCAGGTCGGTTCGGTGCTGGGCAGCGCGAGTATGGCGGCGTTCATGACGTCGCGGATCAGCGCCGAGATGCCGTCGGCGGCGGGGGCCGCGCCGCAGGGGGAGGGCGCGGCGGTCTCGGCGCTGCCGGAGTCCCTGCAGGTGCCGTTCGCCGCGGCGATGTCGCAGTCGCTGCTGCTACCGGCGTTCGTGGCGCTGATCGGCGTGGTCGCGGCGATCTTCCTGCGCGGTTTCGGGGAAGGCCCCGCGGCGGCGGTTCCGCCTGCGGCGCCGGCCGAACCCGAGGACGACGGCTATTTCGACGACGACGAATACCTGGAGTACGCGGTCAGCTGGGACGACCTCGAGTTCGCCGATCCTCCGCCGTCAGCCGCGGACATCGGGGCCGACGACAGCGTGACCCAGCCGCTGGTGTCCTACGCGCAACAGGCGTCTGCGCGCCCGGAGCCGTCCGCCGCCGGTGCCGATCCGTGGCGCCGGGTCCTCGACGAACTGCTGCCCGAGCCGCCGGTCCGGCCGACGCACAACGGGTTCCACGTCGAAGCGCAGGAGCCGCCGTCCAACGGCCGGCGCAGGCGCTACCGCGACGAGTCCGACGGGGTGCCGGAGTGGCTGCGCGGAATCGGCGGGCCGTCCGGGCGGCACTCGCAGCGGGATTAGCGCAAGCTATCCCGTCAGCGACAGGAACGCGCCGAGTTCGACCATGCCCTTCGGCGTCGACGGCAGATATTCGGTGAGCGCCTCGGACCGCACGATCACGGCCGCGTACTTGGCCCGGCTGATCGCCACATTGAGCCGATTCCTGTTGAGCAGGAACGAGATTCCGCGTGGCACGTCGTCGATGGACGAGGCGACCATCGAGATGAACACCACCGGAGCCTGCTGCCCCTGGAACTTGTCGACGGTGCCGACCCGCACGCCGGGCAGCCCCGCGCTGTCGAGCCGGTGACGCAGCAGCACCACCTGCGCGTTGTACGGCGTCACCACCATCACGTCGTCCTCGGTGAGCGGCCGGGTGCCGTCCTCGTCGGTCCATTGCGCGCCCAGCAGTGGCCGGATCCGGTCGACGATCGCGTCGGCCTCCTCGGGGCTCTCCGTCGCGTTGCCGTCGTGCGGGACCGTCACCTCCTGTACGCCGGGCGCCCAGCCCTCGAGGGTGCGGGCCGCGGTCACCGCGTCGAACGACTGCAGCCGGCCGTCGTATGACAGCCGCGACACCGCCGCGCACACCGCCGGATGCATCCGGTACGACACGTCGAGGAAGTAGCCGCGCTCGACGGGCAGCGTATGGGCGCCGTCGACCAGCCAGCCCAGCGCGGAGGTGTCGACCGGTTCGGGATGGGTGCCCTGACTGACCTGCGGCAGCTGCTGCGGGTCGCCGAGCAGCAGCAGGTTCGCGGCGGCCGGTGCGACGGCGATCGTGTTGGCCAGGCAGAACTGGCCGGCCTCCTCGATGACGAGCAGGTCGAGGCAGCCGCGCGGAATCCGGTTGGCGTTCGCGAAATCCCACGCGGTGCCGCCGATCACGCAGCCGTTGTGATCGGCGACGAATCCCGGGAAGGCCGCCTCGTCGAGCACGGTCCAGCACGCGTCGTCGCCGTGCTTCTTCTTGGCCACCCGGTCGGCGTCCACCCCGGCGGCGATGATGCCGCGGAACAGGTTCTCCACCACCGCATGCGACTGCGCCACCACACCGATCCGCCACCGGTGCGTGGTGACCAGACTCGCGATGATCGCCGCCGCGGTGAACGTCTTCCCCGTCCCCGGTGGACCGTGCACCGCCAGATACGACGAGTCCAGGTCGAGCAGCGCGGCGGTGATCACCGCGGGCGTGTCCGGGCCCGCGGGCAGCGGTGCGCCGCTGCGGGTGCGCGGCGGACGGCGCAGCAGGATGTCGGTGACCGCCGTCGCGGGCAGCCGCGGCAGACCGTCGACCAGTTCGGTGGCGGTCGCCTCGATCGAGTCGCGCAGCGCGGTCGTGCGGATCGGCGGTCCCGGCGTCAGCGCGAAGGGCAGTTGGTCGAACTCCTCGCCGTCGCGCGGGGTGCGTTCGACGATCACCACGTCGGTCGGTGCATCGGCCGCGTCGCATTCGACGACGGTCGCGCTGCCCGCGGCGCGGCGGTCCGGATCGTCGCCGAGGCCGGCCGGGGCGGGTGGCGCGTAGAGCGCGTACATCTCGCGGCCCAGCACCCCGGCGGCCATCGCGCCGCGCAGCCGGACCCGGCGCTGCGGTTTGCGGGCCCGCGGCGGGGTGTGCCAGTCCGCCTCGATCCGGGCACTGTCGACGAGGAAGACGTCGGTGCTGTCGGCCCACTCGTCGACCGGGTTGTTGAGGCGGTCGAAGTGCGACCACCAGAACGGTTTGTCCTCGCGGCGGTGGTAACCGCGGGCCGCGGCGATCATCGCGACCGCCGACTGCTCGGGCGTGCGCCCTTCGAGTTCGTCACCGGCGTAGCGGCACAGCGCGCGGTCGAGTGCGTCCACGGGTTCGGCGGCGGCGCCGTCGCGGCTCACCGGCTGCGGACCGCGCGGCGGGACCTCGCAGTCGATGGCGCGGCACACCAGCCAGTCGCGCAGCTTGCGGGTGGAGGTGCAGTCGTACCGGTTGTAGTCCTCGATGTCCTTGAGGACGACGGCGGCCTCGTCGTCGCGGCCGGCGGCGCGCAGCGCGCAGTACTCGGCGTACTGGGTGATCGACGCGGCGGCCGTCGTCACGTCGCCGGTGCGGAGCTGGCCGCCCATGTACAGCGGTTCGAGCGATTTGAGGCTGTAGTTCTCGGTGCCGATCCGGAAACTCTTGCGCACCAATGGATACAGGTCGACGAGGACACCGCTGCGCAGCAGGTCGTCGACGGCTTCCTCACCGACGCCGTAGCGCCCGGCGAGCCGCAGCAGCGCGGTCTTCTCGTAGGCGGCGTAGTGGTAGATGTGCATGTTGGGGTGGCGCTTGCGCCGCTTGCGCACCAGCTCGAGGAAATCCTCGAGGGCCTTTCGTTCCTGCGGCCGGTCGTGGGCCCACAGCGGGTGGAAGCCGTCGGCGGTGTCGAGCACCCCGAACAGGTACTCCAGCCCCCACTCGTGGCCGTCGTCGGTCCACAGCGGATCGCCCTCGAAATCGAAGAACAGGTCGCCCTTGTCGGGTTCGGGCAGCAGCATCAGCGGCTGCGGATCGGCGACCTCGTACGGCGGCTTGCCGTCGTCGCGCGACGCGATCTGCAGCCGGGCCTGCGCGCTCAGCGCGTCCACCGTGCGGGCGGGCAGTTCCGGCACCGGTCCGCGGTGCGCGGCGAGTTCGGCGACGGTGGTGATGCCGGCGTCGAGGAACCGGGCCCGCTGGCTCACCCGCATCCCCGCCACCAGCAGCAGGTCGTCCTGCGCGCGCACCTCGACGCTGCACTCCGGGCAGCGGAAACAGGCGCGGACGTCCTCGTCCTCCCAGCGCACCGGTGTGCCGCCGGCGAGATGCCCGTCGAGCAGCCGCTGCAGCGCCGCCCGCCGCGGCCGATACACCGGCAGCAGCTCCTCGAGCGGATAGCGGGCGGTCGCGCCGTCGCCGAGCACGAGTTCCACCTCGTCGGCGACGGGCACTCCCGCGGCGGTCAGCGCCTCGGCGTACGCGGCCAGCTGCAGCAGCGCCTCGACCTTCACCGAACGCGCAAGCTTGGTGTCGCGCAGCAGGTAGCGGTCGCCGGTCAGGATCAGGAAGTCGGCGAACCCGGCGAAGCGGCCGTCGAACATCGCGGCCTGGTAGATCACCGGGGCGCGGCGGGCGACGGCGCGGGTGGTGGCCTCGGCGGCGGCGGTCAGCCCGGCCACGGTGTAGGGCGGCCTGCCGATGACGGTGACGTTGTGCTCGCCGTCGGCCCTCAGTTCGTCGAGGTGGCGTTGTTCGTGGTCGTCACCGAGTGCGGCGGTGCGGGCCAGCAGATCGTCCTCGGCGGTCGGACGCGGACCCCACCCCAGGCGGGCGTCGAAGGAGCGCAGCAGCGCGTACTCACACCGCGCGGCCGCGGCGAGATCGGATGCGCTGTAGATGACCCTGCTGTTCGCGACGCTGGATGTGGCCTCGTCGTGCGCCCCAACGGATTCGACGAACACGACAGCCACTGTAGGGCAGCGGTCCGACAGCTAGCCGGTGTTGCCGATCAGCTCGACGCCGTTGCCGTTCCAGCGGAACCGCACGACGCTGGCCAGGCCGTCGACCTCACCGGAGTACTTCAGCGCGACGGTGTCGCCGGTGGTGCCCGCGGGATCGAGGCCGTTGAAGCCGTACGTGTCCGGCACCCCGGTGGGGATGAACTTGCCGAGGTGGAACATCACCGCCCTGGTGTTCGGGTTCTCGGCGTTGGTGTTGGCGCGCACGATCACCGCCGACAGCTGCGCGCATTCGTTGTAGTTGCCTGCCACCGGTTCGGGGCTCCACGCCTGATCGCTGCGCGGGTCGCGGGGGAGTTCGGACACCGCCTTGGCGATCTCGGGGGCGGCGAGGTTGACCGCACACGGGTCGGCGGGGCCCGGCGCAGGGGGCGGCGGGCCGACGGTCGGGGCGATGCTCGGCGTGGTGACCGCGGGCGGAGGTGCCGACGCCTCGGGCGTCTTGGACACCGTGGAGTCGCCGGAGCCACAGCCGACGAGCGCCGACATGGCGGCGGCGCCGACCGCGATCACGACCACCCGTTTCACAACAGCGCACCGTACCGGGATCGATTGCGAGCTTCGAACAGGCGCGCTGGACGGAGGCCGCCCGATGGCGCACTAGACTGGCCACGTTATGACGTCGCCTGAGCCGGAGTCCACCGGCACCGAAACCACCTTCGCTGATCTGCAGATTCACCCCTCGGTGCTGCAGGCCGTGACCGACGTCGGGTACGAGACCCCGTCGGCCATCCAGGCCGCCACCATCCCGGCGATGCTGGCCGGCTCCGACGTCGTCGGCCTCGCCCAGACCGGTACCGGCAAGACCGCGGCGTTCGCGATCCCGATCCTGTCCAAGATCGACCCGAGCAGCCGGGCCACCCAGGCGCTGGTCCTCGCGCCGACGCGGGAGCTCGCGCTGCAGGTCGCTGAGGCGTTCGGCCGCTACGGCGCCCATCTCAACGTCAACGTGCTGCCGGTCTACGGCGGCTCCTCCTACGGTCCGCAGCTGGCCGGCCTCAAGCGGGGCGCGCAGATCGTCGTCGGCACGCCGGGCCGCGTGATCGACCATCTGGAGAAGGGCAGCCTCGACCTCTCGCACCTCGACTACATGGTGCTCGACGAGGCCGACGAGATGCTGCAGATGGGCTTCGCCGAGGACGTCGAGCGGATCCTCGCCGACACCCCCGAGTACAAGCAGGTCGCGCTGTTCTCCGCGACCATGCCGCCCGGCATCCGCAAGATCACCAGCAAGTACCTGCACGACCCCGTCGAGGTCACCGTCAAGGCCAAGACCCAGACGGCCGAGAACATCACGCAGCGCTACATCCAGGTCTCGGGTCCCCGCAAGATGGATGCGCTCACCCGGCTCCTGGAGGTCGAGCCGTTCGAGGCGATGATCGTGTTCGTCCGCACCAAGCAGGCCACCGAGGAGGTGGCCGAGAAGCTGCGGGCGCGCGGTTTCGCGGCGGCGGCCATCAACGGCGACATCCCGCAGGCGGTCCGTGAGCGGACGATCTCGCAGCTCAAGGACGGCACCATCGACATCCTGATCGCCACCGACGTGGCGGCGCGCGGACTGGACGTCGAGCGGATCTCGCACGTACTGAACTACGACATCCCGCACGATCCCGAGTCCTACGTGCACCGCATCGGGCGCACCGGCCGGGCCGGACGGTCGGGGACCGCGCTGCTGTTCGTCACGCCCCGGGAGCGGCATCTGCTGAACTCGATCGAGCGGGTCACCCGGCAGAAACTCGTCGAATCCCAGCTGCCGTCGGTCGAGGACGTCAACGCCCAGCGGGTCGAGAAGTTCCGCGATTCGATCAGCGAGGCGCTCAACGCGCCGGGCATCGACCTGTTCCGTCGCCTCATCGAGGACTACGAGCGCGACAACAACGTGCCGCTGGCCGACATCGCCGCCGCGCTCGCCGTGCAGTCCCGCAACGGCGAGGCGTTCCTGATGACCGAACCGCCGCCGGAGAAGCGCCGCGAACGCGACGACCGTCCGCCGCGGCGGGAGAAGGACCGTCCGCCGCGCGATGGGCTGGCCACCTACCGCATCTCGGTGGGCAAACGGCACAAAGTCGGGCCCGGCCACATCGTCGGCGCCATCGCCAACGAGGGCGGACTCAACCGCAGCGACTTCGGGCACATCAACATCCGACTCGACTATTCGCTGGTGGAACTGCCCGCGAAGCTGTCGAAGCAGACACTCAAGGCGCTCGAGGAGACCCGTATCTCCGGCGTCAAGATCAACTTGCAGCCCGATCGCGGGCCGGGAAAGCCGCACCACAAGAAGCACAAGTGACCTCTCAGCGCGATCTGCGGGAACCGGTGGCCCAGGGCGGGCTGGAATCGGTCTCCACCGCTGAGCGGGTCGCATCGCTGACGGGCATCCGTGCGGTCGCCGCGCTGCTGGTGGTGCTGACGCACGCCGCCTACACCACCGGTAAGTACCCGCAGGGTTTCGCCGGGCTGGTCTACTCCCGGATGGAGATCGGGGTGCCGATCTTCTTCGTGCTCTCCGGTTTCCTGCTGTTCCGGCCTTGGGTGCGGGCCGCGGCCCGCGGCGGTCCGCGGCCCTCGGTGCGCCGCTACGCCTGGCACCGGGTGCGGCGCATCATGCCGGCCTACGTCGTGACCGTGCTCGCGGCGTACCTCGTCTATCACTTCCGCACCGCGGGACCGAATCCCGGGCACACGTGGGAGGGATTGTTCCGCAACCTCACGCTGACCCAGATCTACACCGACAGCTACCTGTACTCGTTCCTGCACCAGGGCTTGACGCAGATGTGGAGCCTGGCCGTCGAGGCGGCGTTCTACGTCGTGCTGCCGGCGCTGGCGTACGTGCTGCTGGTGGTGCTGTGCCGGCGGGCGTGGCGGCCGGGGGTGCTGCTCGCGGGGCTGGCGGCGTTCGCCGCCGTGTCGCCGCTGTGGCTGTGGCTCGTGCACAGCGTCGACTGGCTGCCCGACGGCGCCCGGCTGTGGCTGCCGACGTATCTGGTGTGGTTCATCGGCGGCATGCTGCTGGCGGTGCTGCAGGCGATGCAGGTGCGGGTGTACGCGCTCGCCGCCATCCCGCTGGCGGTCGTCTGCTACCTCATCGCCTCCACACCGATCGCGGGCGAACCGACCACCTCGCCCGCCGAACTGCGCGAGGCGCTCGCCAAGACGGCGTTCTACGCGGTCATCGCGACGCTGACGGTGGCGCCGCTGGCGCTGGGCAACCGCGGGCTCTACGCGCGGTTCATGGCCAGCCGGCCGATGGTCTTCCTCGGCGAGATCTCGTACGAGATCTTCCTCATCCACCTGATCACCATGGAAGTGGTGATGGTGGAGATCCTGCGGTACCCGATCTACACGGGTTCGATCGTGTGGTTGTTCGTCGGCACGATGGTGGTGACGATCCCGCTGGCCTGGCTGCTGCACCGCTTCACCAGGGTGCGCTCCAGGTGATCCCCGCCGAAACTGCTGGGGGATCACGGATCCGCCGCGAAACCCGATCTCCCCGCAGTCTCGGCGAACGAACGGACCGCCCGTTCCTCGTCCACGCTTAGGTTAAGCTGCCCTAAGCTGTCAGACGAAGGGTGAGGGACGCATGTCCGACAAGAAACCGTCGCGCGGATTCAGCGGCGCCGTACTCAAGCTGATGCGCGCCGGCGACTACACGTTCACGGTCACCGGCAAGCACGAGGTCGGACCGTACTACCTGCGGCTCAGCTTCACCGCGGGCGGCATGCTCGCCGACAACCCGCCGCACCCGACGCAGTGGGTCCGGGTGTGGTTCGCCGACGGCGAGAAACAGCACCAGCGGGGCTACACCCTGGTCAACCCGGATCCGGCGGCCGACACCGTCGACATCGAGTTCGCACTGCACGACGGGGTGGCCTCGCAGTGGGCGCGCGACGCCCAGCCCGGCGACACCCTCGACATCACCGTGCTGGGCAGCAATTTCGCGCTGCCCGAACCGCGGCCGGCGGGCTACGTCATCGTCGGCGACACCGCGTCGCTGCCCGCGATCAACTCGCTGCTGGCCGCGATCGGCGACGCCCCGGCCCAGGTGTTCCTCGAGGCAGGCCACGAAGAGGACAAGCAGCTGCCGGTGGCCCGCAGTTCGGACGTCACCTGGGTGGACCGCAAGAACGGCGGCGAGGCGCTCATCGAGACGGTCGCCGCGGCGGCCTTCGACGCGGCCGACCATTTCGGGTGGGTGGCGTGTGACAACCGCACCACCCGGGCGGTGTCCAAGGTATTCCGCGAGGACTACAAGATCCCGAAGAAGTCCATCAAGGCCCAGGCCTACTGGCAGGTGTGACGGACTGCTCGCCCAGCACCACCGGCGCCACGAAATCATCGAGCATCGTGCGTTCGTCGTGTTCGTCGTCGCCGGGGAACAGCAGCAGCGACGTCAGCACCCGGACCAGCCAGCGGGCCCGTCGCTCCGCGTCGTCCGTCTCGCCGAGCGAGCGGACGAACGCCTCGACCATCGCCTTGACGACCTCGGACCGTTGCGCCCACTGGCCGCCGATCGGGCGCGCGGTCGGGGCGAACCAGGAAGACAGTGCCGGGTTTTCGCGCACACGGCGCAGCGTGATGAGGGTGCCCTCGACCAGTCGCTCCCGCGGATCGGCCACCCCGCCGAGCCGTTCGGTGAGTTGACCGTATAGCCGCTGCGCCTCGCGGTGGACGTAGGCGGTGTGCAGGGTGTCGCGGCTGTCGAAGTAGCGGTAGAGCGTCGCGCGTGAGCATCCGGCCGCCTTGGCGATGTCGTTCATCCCGACGGTCGCGGCGTCGCGTTCGGCGAACAGTCGCTCGGCCGCGTCGAGGATGCGGTCGGCGGCCATCAGAGCGCGAACGGAACGGACAGCGGACGCCGCACGTAACTTCCGCCCGCCCAGACGATGTGGTCCTCGTCGACGGTGAAATCCGGGCAGCGGGCGAGCAGTTCGGTCAGGGCGACCCGGGACTGCATCCGGGCCGCGGCGGCACCCAGGCAGAAGTGCGCGCCGTGACTGAACGTCAGGATGTTGCGCGGCCGGCGGGTGACGTCGAGTTCGCCTGCGTCGGGACCGAACTCGCGTTCGTCGCGGTTGGCCGACCCGTACAGCAGCAGCACCTTGCGGTCGGCCGGGATGGTGGTGTCGCCGATCGTCACGTCACGGGTCGCGGTGCGGGCCAGGCCCTGTACCGGTGAGGTCAGCCGCAGGAATTCGTCGACGGCGTCGGCGATCAGGTCCGGATGCGCGGCCAGCAGCCGGCGTTGGTCGGGGCGACGGTGCAGCAGTTGCACTGTCCCGCCGAGCATTCCGGTGGTGGTGTCGTTGCCGCCGGTGACCATGGTGAACGTGAAGGCCAGTACCGGCAGCACGTCCACGTCGGCGGCGACCAGGTGGCTGATCGTGTCGTCGGCGGGTTCGCGGCGGCGCCGCTCGATCAGTTCGGCGAAGTAGCCCATCATCGCGGCGATCGCGTCGCCGGCGCTGGTCACTCCGCCGGATTCGGTGTTGGCCGCCACGATCGCCTCGGTCCACCCGTCGAACTGTGCCCGGTCCTCCTCGGGCACGCCGAGGTAGTGCGCGACGACCATCGACGGCAGCGGTTTGAACAGCTCGCGCACGATGTCGCCGCCGCCGTCGGCGCGCAGCGCCTCGATGCGCTCGACGACGAACGCCCGCACCGCCGGTTCGACGGCCTCCACCTGCCGCGGGGTGAAGCCGCGGGACACCAGCTTGCGGAACTCGGTGTGCACCGGCGGGTCCTGCATGACGAACGGCGGATTGTCGGCCAGGCCGATCAGCTCGAGTTCGCCGTAGTTGACGGTCAGCCCCTGCGCGGACGAGAACGTCTCGTGGTCACGCGCCGCCCGCCAGACGTCGGCGTGGCGGGACAGGACGTAGTAGTCGAGTTCGGGCTGCTTGGGAGGCACGACATGGTGGACGGGGTCGTGGTCGCGCAGGGCGGTGTACATCGGCCAGGGGTCCGGCCACGTGTCGGCCGTCGCCAGCTCGAACCGGGCGTGGTGAGACAAACTCGCCGTCATGTCTCATGACTACGCCACGGTGCGGCGGCGCGTCAAGGATCAGAACGCCGCGCCCGGGTTGAGGATCGCGTCCGGGTCGAGCGCCTGCTTGATCCGGCGGTTGAGCTCCATCGCCTCCGGCCCGATCTGGCCGGCCAGCCACGGCCGCTTCAGCCGGCCGACCCCGTGCTCGCCGGTGATGGTGCCGCCCAGTCCGACGGCCAGGTCCATGATCTCGCCGAACGCCTTCTCCGCCCGCTCGGCCATCGCGGCGTCGGCGGGGTCGAACACGATCAGCGGGTGGGTGTTGCCGTCGCCGGCGTGCGCGATCACCGAGATCAGCACGTCGCGGTCGGCGGCGATCTTCTCGATCCCCGCGCACAGGTCGGCGAGTCGGGGCACCGGCACCCCCACGTCCTCGAGCAGCAGCGCACCCTTGAGTTCGACCGCGGGGATCGCGAACCGGCGGGCCGCCACGAACGCCTCACCCTCGTCGGGGTCGTTGGTCGAGAAGACCTCCGTCGCACCGGCTTCGGTGAACACCTGCGCCATGAACGCGGCGTCCTCGGCGCCCGCGGCGCCGCGGTCGTCGGAGGCGGCGACCATCATCGCGGCGGCGTTGCGGTCCAGGCCCATCCGCAGCTTGTCCTCGACGGCGTTGATCGCGACGGCGTCCATGAACTCCAGCATCGACGGCCGGATGCGGCCCGTGATGGTGACGACCGCGCCCGCCGCCGCCTCCACGGAGTCGAACGTCGCCACCACCGTGCACGGCGCCGGCTGCGGTGGCAGCAACCGCAGCGTCACCTCGGTGATCACGCCGAGCGTGCCTTCGCTGCCGACGAACAGCTTGGTCAGCGACAGCCCGGCGACGTCCTTGAGCCGCGGCCCGCCGAGCCGTACCGCGGTCCCGTCGGCGAGCACCACCTGCAGGCCCAGCACGTAGTCGGTGGTGACGCCGTACTTCACACAGCACAGCCCGCCGGCATTGGTGGCGACGTTGCCGCCGATGCTGCAGATCTCGAACGACGACGGGTCCGGCGGGTACCACAGGCCGTATTCGGCGACGGCCTTCTTGACCTCGGCGTTGAGCAGGCCGGGCTGGGCCACCGCGGTGCGGGTGACGGGGTCGACGGTGATGTCGCGCATCTTCTCCGTCGACAGCACGATCGCACCGTCGAGTGCGGTCGCGCCGCCCGACAGCCCCGTGCCCATCCCGCGCGGGACGACCGCGATCTTGTGCGCGGACGCCCAGCGCAGCACCGCCTGCACCTCCTCGGTGCGGGTGGGCCGCACGACGGCCAGCGCGGTGCCGGCGTTCGGATCGGCCGCCCGGTCTTGGCGGTAGGACGCCACGATGTCGGGGTCGGTGACGACGACACCGTCGGGCAGTTGGGCGATCAGATCGTTCAGCGCGGTGCTCACGCCGCCATGGTAGGTCGGGGTATTCCCCGAGTAACCGCTTGGAGCGGCGCCGTTCGCACTACGTTCAACGCATGCCCCGCTCCTACGGCCAGCACTGCGCGCTGGCCAAGAGCCTCGACCTGGTCGGTGACCGGTGGACGCTGCTGATCGTGCGCGAGTTGCTCGACCGGCCGCGGCGCTACAAGGACCTGTTGAGCAGCCTCGCGCCGATCGCCACCGACATGCTCGCGGGGCGGTTGCGCGATCTGGAACGCAACGGTCTGTTGGTCAAACGCCAACTGCCGAAACCGTCGTCGGGCAACGTCTACGAACTCACCCCCGACGGCTGCGCGCTCGAAGAGGTCATCGACGCGTTCGCCCGGTGGGGCAGACACCTGCTGACCACCCGCGTGCCCACCGATCTGGTGCGCCCCGAATGGCTGGCGCGGGCCGTGCGCGCCTATGTGCGTGACGACCGCAGCGGACCCGATCTGGTGTTGCGGCTCGCGACGCCCCAGGGCGGTGCGACGATGCGGATCGCAGAGCAGCGGGTCGACCTCGTCGGTGACGAGATCCCGCCGGATGTGGTGTTGACCGGTGAGGTCGACGTACTGGCCGCCGCGACCGATCCGCGCTGCGTGGACGAGCTGGTCGCCGCGGGCCGGCTGCACGTCGCCGGGGAGCCCGACGCCGTGCGCCGGCTGGGCGACGTGTTCACCCCGCCCCGAGTTCGGGTCGCAGCGGCTCCGGCTCCCGGTCGAGTTGGCGCAGGGCGGGCATGAAGACGGCCGCCACGCCCAGGGCGAGCATGGGCAGCGCGAGCGCGAAGAACGTCGCGGACAGGCCGGCGCCGTCGGCGAGCGGTCCGGCCACCACCAGGCCGAGCGGTCCCGCGGCGTAGGCCAGCGACCCCATGACCCCGACGACCCGGCCGCGCAGATGCGCCGGCGCCCGCGTCTGCATCACGTAGTTGTAGATGGGCGCGATCGGCCCGTAGACCAGCCCGACGATCGCCGACAACACCAGGATCACCGGCAGCGGCGGCAGGAAGGCGATGACGGTCATCGCGACGCCGAGGGTCAGTACCGCGGTCAGCATCACCGTGCGGCGGTTGGCGTAACGCGACAGCACCGCATAACCCAGCGCGCCCACCAGCCCGCCGATCGACAACGCCATCAGCACCCAGCCCAGCTGGGCGGGTTCGTCGCGGTCGGTGAAGTACTTGGGGAACAGCACGCTCTCCATCGGCATGTACAGCCCGGTCACGATCAGGTCGACGATCGCCAGTGTGCGCAGCACCGGCGTCCGCCACACGAAGCCGAGACCTTCGACGATGCCCGCCCAGACGCGTTCGGGCAGTTGGTCGCGCTCGGGCCGGCCGGCGCCCTCGAGCCGCAGCAGCGCGATCGCGCCGATGGACACGACGAACGCACAGGCCGTCACCCACATGGTGTCGACGCCGCCGATCGTCGCGATCAGCAGACCGCCGATCCCCGGACCGACGATGTAGGCGAGGTTGAACACCGCCTCGTAGACGCTGTTGGCGTGGTCGAGCGTCCATCCGGCCCGGTGGGCGGCCTCCGGCAGCATGGTCTCGCGTGCGGTCATCCCGGCCGGGTCGAAGAACGCGCCCAGTGCGGCCAGCACGGCGAGCACCGCCACGTTGACGACGTGCACCCCGAAGCTCAGCGCCAGCACGGGCACCGCGGCCACCGACAGCGCGGACAGGCCATCGGCGATCATCGACACCCGCCGCCGGCCGAGATAGTCCACCGCGGCGCCGGCGATCAGCGTGGCCACCAGCAGCGGCAGGGTCCCGGCCATCGCGACGATCGACGCGTCGACCGCGGAACCGTTGCGCTGCAACACCAACCAGGGAAAGGCCACCAGCGATATGCCGTTACCCGTTCCCGCGGTCAACGCCGAGAACAAGATGAGGAACAGCGGGCCGCGCTTGCTGGTGGTCATGGGGTCTCGGGGCCGAATCTAACAGCGGAAGGCACAGTGGAGGCGTGCAATTTCCTCACCCGCGCACCGGTGCGCTGTTCGAGTCGCCCGTGCCGCCGGGCGCCGGATGGCCGGGCGACCCAGCGTCCGCGCAGACGGCGGTGGCCGAGTCGGCGGCGGCGGTGGAGTCGCTGGCCGAGGCGGTTGGGTCGCTCGGTGAACTCGACGCCCTGGTGTCGGTGTGCCGGGCCTGCCCGCGGCTGGTGGAGTGGCGGGAGGAGACCGCCGCGGTCCGACGTAAGTCGTTCGCCGATCAGCCGTACTGGGGCCGGCCCGCGCCGGGGTGGGGGGACACGCACCCGGGCGTCATGGTCGTCGGGCTGGCGCCGGCCGCCCACGGCGCCAACCGCACCGGCCGGATCTTCACCGGTGACCGGTCCGGGGACTTCCTGTTCGCCGCGCTGCACCGCACCGGGCTGGCCAACCAGGCGTTGTCGGTCGACGCCGCAGACGGCTTGGCGCTCAACGACATTCGTATGGCCGCAGCCGTACGCTGCGCCCCTCCGGCCAACGCGCCGACGCCCGCCGAGCGGTCGGCGTGTGCGCCGTGGCTGGATGCGGAGTGGCGGCTGGTCCGCGGTGAGGTGCGGGTGGTCGTCGCGCTGGGCGGTATCGCGTGGACGGCGGCGCTGCAGATGCTGCGCCGCGGCGGGGTGACGGTCCCGGTGCCCGCGCCGCGGTTCGGCCACCTCGCCGAGGCGGCGATGGCGGATGTGACGCTGCTGGGCTGTTACCACCCGAGCCAGCAGAACACGTTCACCGGCAAGTTGACCCCGCAGATGATGGACGAGGTGTTCCTGCGGGCGCGTGACCTGGCAGGACTGCCCCCGACGCCGCCGCCGGGAACGTAGAGGGCCTGGAATGCGTTGACGTTGCCATGCGTCTTTCTGTTCTGGACCTCATTCCCGTGCGCACCGACCAGACCACGTCTGATGCGCTGGCGGCGACCACGCGCCTCGCGCAGACCGCTGACCGGCTGGGTTACACCCGCTACTGGATCGCCGAGCACCACAACATGCCCGCCGTGGCGGCCACCAGCCCGCCGGTCGTGATCGCCCATCTCGCGGCGCAGACGTCGCAGGTGCGGTTCGGCTCCGGCGGGGTGATGCTGCCCAACCATGCCCCGCTGGCGGTGGCCGAGCAGTTCGCGCTGCTCGAGGCGGCGCACCCGGGTCGTATCGACCTCGGGATCGGCCGCGCGCCCGGATCGGATCCGGTGACGTCGATGGCGCTGCGGGGTGCCGCCGGCCGCGACGACACCGACATCGAACGGTTCCCCGACTACCTCGACGACGTCGCGGCGCTGATGAGCCGGCACGGGGTGCGAGTCTCGTTGCCGCGCAACCTGATGCGCGAGAACTACATCCTCAAGGCGACACCCGCGGCGACCACCGAACCGCGGCTGTGGCTGCTCGGCTCGTCGATGTACTCCGCGCACCTGGCCGCGGCCAAGGGTCTGCCGTACGTGTTCGCCCACCACTTCTCCGGTCAGGGCACCGCGGAGGCCCTGGCCACCTACCGGTCGGAGTTCCGGCCCAGCGACGTCGCCGCCGAGCCGGTCACGTTCCTGACGGTCAACGCCGTCGTCGCGGAGACGCACGACGAGGCGATGGCGCTGATGCTGCCGAACCTGCACATGATGGCGCAGCTGCGCACCGGTCAGCCGCTGACCGCGCTCGACCTGGTGGAGGACGCCCAGGCCAAGGAGCTGAGCCCGCAGGCGCAGGCCGTCGTGGAGCACGGACTGCAGCGCGCCGTGGTCGGCTCACCGGCCGAGGCGGCCGAGCAGGTCCGTGCGCTCGCCGCCGAGTTCGACGTCGACGAGGTGATGGTCAACCCGGTCGCCTCCGCGCGCCGCGGCACCGATCCGGCGACCGCGCCGGCCCGTGACACCACGCTGGAACTGCTGGCCAAAGAGCTCTTCTAGGGTGGCGCCGGCGAGCCGGCTCTAGGGCTTGAGCACCACGATCGGGATGGGCCGCGTCGTGCGTTTCTGGTACGCCTCGTAGCGGTTGGCGTTGTTGTCGTTGACGATTCGCCACAGCCGCGCGTAGTCCGGGTCCTCGGGCAGCACGGGGCGTGCCGTCACGGCGCATCGCCTTGTGCCGACGTTGATCTCGACGTTCGGGTGGGCCTTGAGGTTGTGGTACCAGCCCGGGGACCTCGGCGCGCCGCCCATCGACGCGACGATGAGGTAGTTCTCGCCGTCGCGGGCGTAGGTGAGTGTGTTGCTGCGGGCCATGCCGGTTTTCGCGCCGACGGTGTGCAGCAGCAGACTCGGCGGAACGCCGGGTATGCGGTGACCGATGCGACCGCCGGACTTCTTGTACAGCAGGTCGTGCAGCCCCAGCAACCGGATGCCGACCTGTTCAACGGGGTTCATCACACCAGTCTGGCAGCCCTGGCCGCCGTAGGGTGTCGACATGCACGACTGGAGCGGGGCGCGCGCGGTGGTGGTCGGCGGCTCCATCGGCGGCCTGACCACCGCATTGTTGTTGCGACGCCTCGGTTTCGAGGTGTCGGTGTTCGAGCGGACGCCTGAGGATCTCGACGGCCGCGGTGGCGGGATCGTCCTGCACCCGGAGACCTTGCGCTGGTTCACCGAGTGCAGCGATCTGCATCCCGAACAGGTCAGCACGTCGACCCATCACGTCCAGTATCTCGACGGGCGCAACGCCGTCGTGCACTCAGAGCCGCTGGCGTGGACGTTCACCTCGTGGGGCACGTTCCACCGCGCGCTGCTGGCGGATTTCGGCGCCGAGCACTATCACCTCGGCGAGTGCGCGACGGAGTTCGACGAGGACGCCGACGGTGTCGAGGTGCGGTTCGCCTCCGGCCGGCGCGAGCGGGCCGACCTGGCGGTGTTCGCCGACGGCGTCACCTCGGCGACGCGGCGGCGGTTCTGCCCGTCCGCCGAACTGCGGTACGCCGGGTACGTCGGCTGGCGCGGCACGCTGCCGGAGAGCCGGGTCTCGGCCGAGACGTTCGACCTGCTGCACGACGCGATCACCTACAGCTTCGCGCCGCACACCCACCTGGTGGCCTACCCGATTCCCGCGCCGGACGGCGGGCTCGCGGTGGGGCGGCGGCTGCTCAATTTCGTCTGGTATCGCAACGTGGCGCCCGGCCGCGAGCTCGACGAGCTGATGACCGACAGGCGAGGGGTTCCGGCCGCGGTGTCACTGCATCCGGGGGCGGTGCAGGATCGCTACGTCGACGAGATGCGCACGGCCGCAGAAGAACTGCTGGCGCCCGCGGTCGCGGAGGTGGTGTTGCGCACCGAACAGCCCTTTCTGCAGGCGGTGTTCGACGCGGGTGCCACACGGATGGCGCTGGGTCGGGCGGCGCTGCTGGGAGACGCCGCGAGTACGGCCCGCCCGCATGCGGCGGCGGGTACGGCGAAGGCTGCCGCGAACGCGTGGGCGCTCTACGACGCACTGCGTGCCGGCGGCGACGTGGCCGAGGCGCTGGGGACGTGGGAGCCCGGACAGCTCGAGCTGGGCCGGCGCCTGCTCGACCGGGCGCGCGCCATGGGCACCCGGTCGCAGGTCGACGGCAGTTGGGAGCCGGCCGACCCGGAGAACCGGTTCGGGCTGCACGGTCCGGCGTGGTGACGCCTACGGCGTCGTGTCGAGCGCGGAGAGCGCCTCGCGCAGCAGCCGCCCCGACTCCTCACGATCGGGATCGCGGCGCAGCACCATGTTCTTGGCGAATGACAGCTTGTCGCCGCTGCGGCGGGGCAGCACGTGCAGATGGATGTGGAACACCGTCTGGAACGCCGCCCTGCCGTCGTTGATCACGACGTTGTTGCCGTCGGCGTGCAGCCCCGAGTGGCGTGCCGCCTTGGCGATGCGCTGTCCGATGCGGGCCATGCCTGCGACCGTCTCCGGCGGTGTGTCGGTGAGATCCACGCTGTGCCGCTTGGGGATCACCAGGGTGTGGCCGCGGGCGAAGGGGCGGATGTCGAGGATCGCGAGGTAGTCCGCATCCTCGCAGATGCGGATGGCGGGCGCTTCACCGGCGACGATGTCGCAGAACACACAGGACATCCCGCCACGGTAGCCCGCGCCCCCCAACGCCGAAACTGCGGTGAGATCGCCAGGGTTTTGGTGATCTCACCGCAGTTTCGGCGGGGACGGGGCTCGGGTCAGCGGGTGGTGACGTGGACGATGCGCTTGTCGTTGTCGTAGCGGACCGAGACGATGCTGGACTGATCCAGCGGCTTGTTCATGCCCTGCTGGGTGACGCGGACCTG
>JBNMQY010000044.1:0-45679 GCA_050205415.1 Mycolicibacterium litorale | reverse complement strand
TCTTTCGCATCTGTTCGGTCTGGAGGGATTTCCTGGCCGGTCTGACTGCAACAACCTGCAGGTCAGCGGCATCCATCCCGTTGGCAGTGATTGACCGACGGCTGGCAGAAAGTGATCGCTCAGGCCCTCAACGCGGCCCGCCAGGCCGCCAGCTTCAGCTCGTAGCGCATGGTCTGCGCCGGACTCGTCGACGGCAGCCGCTCGAACTCGACCGCGAATTCCCCTGGCACCAGCCGCCGGAAGTTGCGCTCCGCGGCGGCGCCGTTGAACAGCACCCGGCGGATCGTCGGGTACCGGCTGAAGAAGGGCCGGAAGTCGTTGGCCACCATGCTGTCCGGTTCCACCGCGGAGTCGAGGCTGCCGGCCCGCCTGCACTCGCGCAGCACGTCCCACACCGCCACCCCGTTGGCGATGAGCGCGGCGGTGCGCGTCGGGTACGGATCGTCGGCGTCGAATCCGTACAGCGCTCCGGCGATCCGCCAGAACGCGTTGCGCGGATTGCCGTAGTACTGGTGCTTGGCCAGCGCGAGCACGCTGGGCGCATTGCCGAGCACGAGCACCCGCGGTGCACCACCGGCGATCGGCTCGAACCCGTGCAGCAGCGGGGCGCGCGGCGGTCGGACACTCATCATGAACAGGATGCCCGACGGGCCGGCCGGTATACGTTGAGCGCGTGGCCAACGCGCACGACGACCAAGACATCGAGGACCTGCTCGACGGCTTGACGGGACCGGCGCGCGCCGAACGCGCCGAGTTGATCGAGTGGCTGCTGGGCCGCGGGTTCACCGCGACCGAGGTGCGCGACGCGACCTCCCCGATGCTGCTCGCCCCACGGCGGCACGTCGGCGACGACGGCGTCTATGTCTCGGCCCGCGAGATCAGCGAGAAGTACGGCATCGACCTCGACCTGCTGCAGCGCGTGCAGCGCGCGATGGGGCTGTCCCGGGTCGACGATCCCGACGCCGCGGTGCACCTGCGCGCCGACGCGGAAGCGGCCGCCCACGCGCAGCGGTTCGTCGAGTTCGGGCTGGACGCCGATCAGGTCGTGCAGGTGGTGCGCGTGCTGTCGGAGGGCTTGGCGAAGGCTGCGGAGGTGATGCGCTACACCGCCTTCGCCGCCGTGCTCACCCCCGGCGCGAGCGAGGTGGAGATCGCGCGCAAGTCGGAGGCGCTCGTCAGTGAACTCGCCCCGCAGCTCGGTCCGATGATCCAGGAGATGCTGCTGCTGCAGTTGCGCCACGCGATGGAGACCGAGGCGGTGTCGGCCACCGAGCGGGCGAAGGGGGTGCCGCTGCCGGGGGCCCGTCAGGTGTCGATCATGTTCGCCGACCTGGTGGGCTTCACCCGGCTCGGGGAAGCGCTGCCGCCCGACAAACTGGAGCTGCTCGCGCGCCGGCTGGGTGATCTGGCCCGGGAACTCGCGGTGGCACCGGTGCGGTTCGTCAAGACGATCGGCGACGCGGTGATGCTCGTCAGCCCCGAGCCGGCTACGCTGCTCGAAGCGGGTCTGGCGCTGCTCGACGCCGCCCAGGACGACGTCGATTTCCCGCGCCTGCGCGTGGGCCTGGCCTCCGGTGAGGCGGTCAGCCGCGCCGGTGACTGGTTCGGCAGCCCGGTCAACGTGGCCAGCCGGGTCACCGGCGCCGCGCGGCCGGGCACGGTGCTGGTCTCCCAGTCGATCCGCGACGCCGTCGGCGACGACGCGCGGTTCTCGTGGTCGTTCGCCGGCGCCCGGCACCTCAAGGGCATCAAGGGCGAGGTGAAGCTGTTCCGCGCCCGCCGCCCGTGAGCCTCACCGCGACGGGGTGAACCGCCGCAGCCGCAGGCTGTTGGTGACCACGAACACCGAGCTGAACGCCATCGCCGCACCCGCGATCAGCGGATTGAGCAGCCCGAACGCCGCCAGCGGGAGTGCGGCGACGTTGTAGGCGAACGCCCAGAACAGGTTGCCCTTGATCGTGCGCAGGGTGGCGCGCGACAACCGGATCGCGTCGGGGACGGCGCGCAGATCACCGGTCACCAGCGTGAGGTCCGACGCCTCGATCGCCGCGTCGGTCCCGGTGCCCATCGCCAGGCCGAGGTCGGCCTGCGCCAGCGCCGCGGCGTCGTTGACCCCGTCGCCGACCATCGCCACGACCTTGCCGTCGGCCTGCAGCCGCCGGACCGCGTCGACCTTGTCGGCGGGCAGCACCTCGGCGATCACGGTGTCGATCCCGACCTGGTCGGCGACGGCACGTGCCGCGCGGCGGTTGTCACCGGTCAGCAGCACCGGGGTCAGTCCGAGCGCGCGCAGGTCGGCGATGGCGTCGGCGGCGCGTTCCTTGACGGTGTCGGAGACCACGACGACAGCGCAGACCGCGTCGTCGAGGGTGAACCACACCGGCGTCCGGCCCTGGGCTTCGGCCGCCTCGGCGGCGTCCCGCAGGCCCTCGGGCACCGGCGCCGATGTGCGCTCGGTCAGCCAGCCCAGGCGGCCGGCCGCGACCCGGTGGCCCTCGACGACACCGCTGACGCCGCTTCCGCCGTGGTTCTCGAAGTCGTCGACCGCGGGCAGCGCACCGTGTTCGGCGGCGTGGGCGGCGATCGCGCGGGCGATGGGGTGTTCCGAGGCGCTCTCCAGCGCACCGAACAGCCGCAGCGTCTCCTCGTCGCCGTGAGTGGCGACCACCGACATCTGCCCCGTGGTCACCGTGCCGGTCTTGTCGAGCACCACGGTGTCGATGCGACGGGTGGACTCCAGCATCTGCGGGCCCTTGATCAGGATGCCCAGCTGCGCGCCGCGTCCCGTGCCGACCAGCAGGGCGGTCGGGGTGGCCAGGCCGAGGGCGCAGGGGCAGGCGATGATCAGCACCGCGACCGCGGCGGTGAACGCCGCGCTGACCGGTCCGCCGGCGAGCAGCCAGCCCGCCAGCGTCAGCAGCGCCAGCCCGATCACTACGGGGACGAACACCGCCGACACCCGGTCGGCCAGCCGCTGCACCTCGGCCTTGCCGCTCTGTGCCTCGTTGACCAGGCGGGCCATCTGCGCCAGCTGCGTGTCGGCGCCCACCCGGGTGGCGCGCACCGTGAGCCGGCCGCCGACGTTGACGCATCCGCCGACCACCTCGTCACCCGGGCCCTTCTCGACGGGCACCGATTCGCCGGTCAGCATCGAGGCGTCGACGGCCGAGGAGCCGGCCACCACGACGCCGTCGGTCGCGATCTTCTCACCGGGCCGCACCACGAACTGGTCACCGACCACGAGCTGGTTGACGGGCACCCGCACCTCACTCGAACCGCGCAGCACCGCAACGTCTTTGGCGCCCATGTCGAGCAGGGCGCGCAGTGCCGCACCGGATTGGCGCTTGGCGCGCGCCTCGAAATAGCGGCCCGCGGTGAGGAAGGTCGTCACCGCGGCGGCGACCTCGAGGTACAGGTGGGGTTCGAACGTGTCCGACGGCAGCAGGTCGAACGACATCGTCATCCCCGGCATACCGGCGTGGGTGAAGAACAGCGCCCACAGCGACCACAGGTAGGCGGCGGTCACCCCGACCGAGATCAGGGTGTCCATGGTGGCGGCGCCGTGGCGCAGATTGGTCCATGCGGCCCGGTGGAACGGCCATGCTCCCCACACGACGACGGGTGAGGCGAGGGTCAGCGTCAGCCACTGCCAGTTGTCGAACTGCAACGCCGGGATCATCGACAGCAGCACGACGGGGATGCTGAGCGCCGCCGACACGAGCAGCCGCTGCCGCCACGCCGCGGCCTCCTCGGGCTCCCGCGGTTCCGGTTCGCCGGGTTCGTCGGCGGGCAACGTCGCGGTGTAGCCGGTCGCTTCCACTGCGGCGACCAGGTCTTCCGGTCGCACGGTGTCGGGGAAGGTGACGGTGGCCTGTTCGGTCGCGTAGTTGACCGCGGCGCTGACGCCCTCGATCCGGTTCAGCTTCTTCTCGACACGTGCGGCGCAGGACGCGCAGGTCATGCCGCCGACGCTGATGACGACCGAACTCATGCCGCGCGACGCACGTCGTATCCGCAGTCCTCGATCGCGGCGACGACGGCGGCCTCGTCGGGTTCACCGGTCACGGTCACGACGGCGGCGTCGAGGTCCACGGCCACACAGGTGACTCCGGGCAGCGGTTCCACGGCTTTGGTGATGCTCGCGACGCAGTGCGCACAACTCATACCGTCGACTTCCAGCTTCAGGCTCATGACGCCATCATATACCCATGGGGGGTATATGTGCGGTGTCGCCGGTCACCCGAATCCGGCTGCCAGCGCCACCTTGTCGATCTTCTCGCCGGCCAGGGTGGGCAACGGCTCGGCCCGGATCTCCCAGCGGGTGGGCACGGCGAACGAGGACACGATGTCGGCGAGGTGGTGGCGCAGCTCGTCGGCCGTCGGCGGCTGCGCACCGCTGCGGTACACGACCACCGCGGCGAGCTCCTCCCCGAGGTCGGGGTGGGGCAGGCCGAGCGCGGCGGCCTCCACGACGGCGGGATGGCCGGCGAGTGCGGCTTCGACGTGCGAGCACGCGATGTTCTCCCCGCCGCGGATCACGATGTCCTTGCTGCGGCCGTCGATGTAGAGATAGCCGTCGTCGTCGAGGTGGCCCAGATCGCCGGTGTGCAGCCAGCCGTCGGCGTCGACGGTGTCGTCGTTCCCGTGCCCCGCATAGCCGAGCATCACCGTGGGGGAGCGGGCCAGCACCTCGCCCACGCCGTCGGCGTCGGGCCGGTCGATGCGCAGCTCGACGACGGGATACGGCCGGCCCACCGTGGACGGTCTGGCGCGCAGATCCCGGCTGTCGGCGACGGTGAGGAAGCCACCGGCTTCGGTCATCCCCCAGGTGTTGGAGAGCCCGCGTTCGCGCAGGCCGGGCAGCGCCGTGCGGATCCGATCCAGGAGTTCCGGGCGCACCGGCGCGCCGCCGAGTGGCCATGACCGCAGGCTGGTCAGGTCGCGGTTGCCGAACTCGGGGTGTTCGAGCACGCGGACGGCCATGGTGGGCACCGCACCCCAGACCTGCACGCGTTCGCGCTCGATCAGCGCCATGACCTCTCCGGCGTCGAACCGGCCCTGCGTCAACACGATTCGGCCGCCGGTGAGGAAATGGGTGAGCAGGCTCGACAGCCCGCCGATGTGGAACATCGGCGTGCTCGCCAGGCTGACCGTCTGCGGGGAGCCGGCGTCGAGCAGATCGGGCAGCCTGCCGTTGCGCGCCAGGATGTTCTGCTGGTTGGCGATCACCGAACGACGCGACAGCTCGACGGCTTTCGGTAACCCGGAACTGCCGGAGGTGAACAGGACGGCCGCCACGTCGTCGATGTCGGAGGCGGTGCCCGGTGCCTCTGTGCCCGGAGCTTCCGTGCCCGGAGCGTCGGTGCCCGGCGATTCGAACCCGGCCGCGAGGTCGGCCAGCGGACCGGTGGCGCACGCCGTGGCCAGCGGGGTGTCGGTCAGGACGTGGCGCAGATCGAGAAGCTCTGCGGCATGGGCGATCTCGGTGCCGCTCCACCATCGGTTGCCCAGTACCGGCACCGCGCCGTGCAGCCACAGCCCGAACACGGCGGCAATCCACTCGGGGCTGTTGTACCCGAAGACCATCACCCGGTCGCGCGGCCGGACTCCGAGGTCGGCGAGGTGCTCGCGCACCCGGGCGAGCGCGCCGCGGAACCGGTCGTAGGTGATCCGGCGTGTGCCGTGAACCAGGAACTCCCGGTCCGTCCAGCACCGGGTGCCAGCGACCAGCTCGTCGATCGTGGTGGGACTGCGGCGGTACAGGCGGCCGGGATGGCCTGCGTAGACGCCGTGGTACGCCTCGGTGTCCCACAGGGGAGCGCTCACTGCGTGGGTACCGGAATGCCCTCGGACGGCTGCACGATCACGAAACCCTGGCCGTGGAAGGCGACCTGCAGTGCCTCCCCGGATCCCCGGCCGATCAGCGCGCCGGCCTTGAAACTGGCCCTGAGCTGCGTCTGCAGGTTGGCCGACCACGCGACGACCGCATTGGTGTCGGCGAAGGTCGGGGCCTCGGCGGCGTCGAGCACGACGGGTGGGCCGTCGGTGGTCAGCGCCACCCAGCCGGTACCGCGCAGCGTGGTGTTGAACAGCCCGCCGGTGGCGATGCTGCCGCCGCGCACCCGCTCGATGTTCCAGTCCAGACCCGCCGAGAACGCCAGCACGTTCTTGCCGCTGATGGACAGCCCGCTGTTCGTCAGCTCGAGCAGATGCACGTCGTAGCCGCGTTCGGCGAGGAACACATCGCCCTGGCCCTGGCACCGCATCAGCGGCAGGCCTTCTCCGGTCAGCGCCTTCTTGAGGAACTTCGACGCACCGCCACCTTCGAACGAGAAGTCGACATTGCCCTGATAGGCCACCATCGCGCCCTGGCGTGCCATGAACGGCTCACCGAGGGGCACCCGCAACATCTTGGTGTTCTGGTTGGCGATCGGCGCGGCATCCCGCTCGCTGAACCGGCCGTCGACCAGATCACCGGAGATGCCGGCGAATCCGCCGCCTGCCGGGGTCGCCTGGGCGGGCTGAGCGGCCTGGGCGGGCGCCGCCGCTGAGCCCAGTGGTGCCTGCATCACCTGGCCGCGGTTGGACACCTGGTCCGTCCACGCCTGTCCGTTCCACCAGCGGTATTCGTGGCGGCCGTCGGGATCGGGCAGCCATTGACCGGTCATCGGCTCACTCCTTTCGTCCCCTCGGCGCCGAGACTACGGTTCGTGACGCTTTCGGCGCCGAATCCGTCATCAACCGTAGTGTCGCGGCCTTTCGCCTGCGGAGAAACTCTTCCACCAGCTGTGTATCGGTGTAATCATGTAATCATGAAGACACATCATCATCGCCGCCCCGGGCGGCCGGGCGGCTGGCAGCAGGCCGAGCAGCCCGATGCGAGCGACGCCGCGGACTGGTTCGCCGGCCGCGTCCCCGACGGCTGGTTCGCCGGCGACCCCAGCGTCGTCGTCGATCGCGAGGAGATCACCGTCGTCGGCCGGTTGGCCGATGCGGCGGACCAGGAGAGTGAAGCCCATGCCTCCGGGCGTGCCGCGCGCTTCCGCGAGCAGACCCGCCCCGAACGCATGCAGATCGCCGACGAGGCCGAAGCCCGCTACGGCCGCAAAGTCGCCTGGGGCGTGGAAATCGGACCGGAGGAGCAACCGGAGCGGATCCTGTTCACCCACATCGCCGTTCCGGTGATGACGCGGCTGCGTCAACCCGAACGTCAGGTGCTCGACACGCTGGTCGACGCCGGGGTCGCGCGGTCCCGCTCGGATGCGCTGGCCTGGTCGGTCCGGCTGGTGGGCCAGCACGCCGACGAGTGGTTGGCCCAGTTGCGTGAGGCGATGGCCAAGGTCGACGATCTGCGCGCCGAAGGGCCGCAGCTCTAGATCCTCACCGCGCCGAAACTACGGAAGTTGACGAGAATCGCGGTGAATCCGTCAACAACCGTAGTCTCGCGATCAGTGCAGGCGCTCGACGCCGACCCACGCCTCGCTGAGCGTCGACGTCTGCGACAGCGGATCGAGCCCGGAGCCGTCGACCAGCAGGTTGCGGTTCACGCCGAACGACTGGGGTTCGGCTCCGCCGCGCGGATCGAAAACCCTTGACCCCCAGCCGTGGTCGAGGATGAGCATCCCGCGGCGCGGCTGATCGCTGACGGTGGCCTGCAGTTCCACGGCGCCGACGGGGGAGAACACGCGCACCCGGTCGCCGTCGGCCACGCCGAGGGCGAGGGCGTCGTCGGGGTGGATGACGACCTCGTTGCGCTTACCGGCCGGATGCAGTCCCGGCAGGTCGTTGAGCCAGGAGTTCATCGAGTGCCGATGTCGCCGGTTGCCCAGCTGGAACGGATATCCGTCCGGCGCCGCGGGCGGGGGTGAGGCGAGCAGTTCACGCGCCCGCGCGACGAACTCCGCAGGGGCGGCGTGCACCTTCTTGTCCGGTGTGCGCAGCGCGTCGCGGAAGTGCCCGAACTCGCGCGGACCCAACACCAGCCCATGCGGACTGCCCACCACATCGCGCCATTTCAGCTTGCGCCCGTTGACCTTTCGCGACGTCGCCACGAGGATCCGGTTCAGCCACTGCGGGCCGAACGCCAGCTGCGGGCGTCGCGTGAGCGCGGCGGCCCGCCGGGTGGCCCGGACGAACGCGTTCATCCCGCGCACGCCGAACAGCGGTCGCCCCATCGCCAGCGTCAGGTCGGTGAAGATCCGCCACTCCTCGCGCGCACCGGGCGGCGGCTCGACGGCGCGGCGGCCGTACTGCACGAACGGTTCGTCGTGCATGCTGCTGGTGAACGCCAGCAGATCGTCGCGTTCCAGCCAGTGCGCGGCGGGCAGCAGCCAGTGCGCGTGCCGGTGGCTCTCCCGCTGCACCAGGTCGATCACCACCAGCAGGTCGAGCGTGGCAAGGGCACGGTCGAGTTTGGCCCCGTCGGGCCCGGACACCACGGGATTGCCGCAGTTGATCAGCATCGCCTTGATCTGGCCCGGCCCGGGGGTGGTGATCTCGTCGGGCAGCTCGGCCAAAGCGTGTGCGCCCGAGACCATCCCGCGTCCGGCCACCCGGCTGACGTGGGGTGTGCCCTTCGCCAGGTCCGCCAGTCGCAGCGCGTCGACGTAGCCGGGTTCGAACCGCCGGCCGCCGGGCCGGTCCATCCGCCCGGTGATGACGTTGAGGACGTGGCCGAGCCATTCGGCCACCGTGCCCGCCGCGTGCAGCGACACCCCGGTGCGGGTGACCACCATCGCGCCGCGCGCCGCCGCGAAGTCGCGGGCCACCCGTTCGATCGTCGGGCGGTCGATGCCGCAGCGCGCCGCCAGGTCGTCGAGATCGGCTTCGGCGGCCAGCGCACGCAGCTCCGGCACCCCCACGGCGAGGTCGGTGCAGTCGCCGCGATGCTCCAGGCCTTCGCCGAGAACGACTTTCACCATCGCCAGCAGCAGCGCCCAGTCCTGGCCGGGCCGCACGGCCAGGTGCAGATCGGCCTTCTCGGCGCTCTCGGTGCGGACGGGGTCGACGACCACCAACGTCGCCCCCCGCTTCTGGCGTTCCAGTGCGCGCCGCCAGCCCGCGGGCACCGTTTCGAGCCAGTTCCACGCGCTCACGGCGGGATTGGTGCCCACGAGCAGGAAGTAGTCGCAGTTGTCGATGTCGGACACCGGCGCCATCAGCATCGAGCCGTACATCGCCTCGGCGACGACGTGCATCGCGTTCTGGTCGACCGAGCCGACGAAATAGCGGTTGCGGGTGCCGACGGCGTCGAGCCAGGCGTTCATGAAGATGACGTTGGAGCCCGAGAACCCGGTGGGGTTGCCGTAGTAGGCGCCGATCGCATCGGGCCCGTCGGCCGCGATGGCCGCGTTCATCCGTGCCGCGATGTCGGTGAGCGCCTCCTCCCAGGTCGCCTCCACGTAGCGGTCGCCGATCCGGCGCATCGGGGCCAGGATCCGGCGCGGATGCTCGACGAGCTGGGCGGCGGTGCGGCCCTTGGCGCAGAAGTCGTGCCAGCTGTGCGGGTTGAGCCGGTCGGCGGAGATCTTGCGCACCCGGTTGTCCTCGACGGTGACCTCCACCCCGCACGACGCCAGGCAATAGCGGCAGAAGGTGTGCACGGTGCTGCTCGGCATACCGCGCATCCTGCCCGACCGGGCGGCGCCGCGGACCCGGAATCGTGGGCAGCGAAGTGCTTAAACCTGTGTCATGGACCAGTATTCGCCGCGCCTGGCCACCAGTTCCTCGTGGCTGCCGCTCTCGACGATGCGGCCCGCCTCCATCACCAGGATGAGGTCGGCGTCGCGGATCGTCGACAGCCGGTGGGCGATGATGAAACTCGTCCGGTCGCGGCGCAGTTCGCGCATCGCGTGCTGGATCAGCAGTTCGGTGCGGGTGTCGACCGAACTCGTCGCCTCGTCGAGCACCAGCAGTTGCGGGCGGGCCAGTATCGCGCGGGCGATCGTGATCAGCTGTTTCTCGCCCGCGCTGATCGAGCCGCCGTCGTCGCTGACCAGGGTGTCGTAACCGTCGGGCAGGCTGTGCACGAACCGGTCGACGTAGGCGGCGGTGGCCGCCGCGATCACCTCCTCCTCACCGGCGTCGGGCCTGCCGTAGGCGATGTTGTCGTAGATGGTGCCGGCGAACAGCCAGGTGTCCTGCAGCACCATGCCGATCCGCGACCGCAGGGAGTGGCGGCTGACCGTGGTGATGTCCACCCCGTCGAGCAGGATCCGGCCCGAGTCGACGTCGTAGAACCGCATCAGCAGGTTGACCAGCGTGGTCTTGCCCGCACCGGTCGGCCCGACGATGGCCACGGTGCTGCCCGGTTCGACGGTCAGCGAGAGATCCTCGATGACCGGCGTGTCCGGCTGGTAGCCGAAGTGCACGTGCTCGAACTGCACCCGGCCGCGTGCGGCGGGCAGGTGCGCGGACGGATCGGCGGGCTGTTCGTCGGCGTCGAGCAGTTCGAACACCCGCTCCGCACTGGCGATCCCGGACTGCAGCGTGTTGTACATCCCCGCGACCTGGCTCAGCGGCTGGTTGAACTGGCGGACGTACTGGATGAACGCCTGGATGCTGCCGAGTGTGATCTGCCCGGTCGCCACCTGCAGACCGCCGACCACCGCGACCGCCACGTAGCTGAGGTTGCCGATGAAGCCTGTCGCCGGCGCCACCAGGCCGGAGAAGAACTGAGCGCCGAAGCTGGACTGGTACACCTCGTCGTTGAGCTCGCGGAATTTCTCCTGCGCGGCGGCACGGTGGCCGAACGTCTTGACGATCGTGAACCCGCTGTAGGTCTCCTCGATGTGGGCATTGAGCCGGCCGGTGTTGCGCCACTGCGCGACGAACAGCCGCTGCGAGCGCCGGGTGATCCAGCGGATCGCCAGCAGCGACAGCGGCACGGTCAGCACCGTGATGAGCGCCAGCAAGGGGGAGATCGTCAGCATCATCACCAGCACGGCGACGATCGTCAGCAGCGAGGTCAGTAGCTGGCTGATCGTGATGGTCAGCGAGGTCTGGACGTTGTCGACGTCGTTGGTGACGCGGCTGAGCACCTCACCGCGCTGGCGGGTGTCGAAATAGGACAGCGGCAGCCGGTGCACCTTGTCTTCCACGTCGGCCCGCAGCCGCACCATCGTGCGCTGCACCACGACGTTGAGGATGCGGGCCTGGATCCAGACCAGCAGCGCCGCAACGAGATACAGGCCCAGCGCGAGGGCCAGGGTGCGGGCTACGGCGCCGAAGTCCACCCCCTGCCCGGGGGTCACGGCCATCCCCGACAGCAGGTCGGCGAACGTCGTGTCGCCACGCGCCCTGGCCGCCTCGATCGCCTGCTCCTTGGTCAGCCCGGCGGGCAGCTGTCGGCCGATCACCCCGTTGAACAGCAGGTCGGTGGCGTGTCCGAGGATCCGCGGGCCGATCACGCCCAGCGCGATGCCGGCGACGCCGAGCCCGATCACCGCGGCGGTCAGGGTGCGCTGCGGGGTGAGGCGACGGACCAGGCGGAGCGCCGAGCCCTTGAAGTCGCGGGTGCGTTCGGGCGGCGCCTGTGGAAGGCCGCGCATCGGGCGTCCCATCGGCCCGGTCACGGGCGACCGCCGACGTCGGCGCCGACCGATTGCGATTCGGCGAATTCGGCGTAGGTGGGGCAGTCGAGCAGCAGCGAGTCGTGCGTACCCGCGCCGACCACGCGGCCGTCGTCGATCACGATCACCTGGTCGGCCTCGGCGACGGTGGACAGCCGCTGCGAGACGACGATGACGGTGGCCTCGGCAGACACCTCCCGCAGCGCGGCCCGTACCCGGGCGTCGGTGTGCACGTCGAGCGCGGAGAACGCGTCGTCGAACAGGTACACCGCGGGACGGCGGATGACCGCGCGGGCGATCGCGAGCCGCTGCCGCTGTCCGCCGGAGAAGTTCATCCCGCCCTGGGCGACGCGCATCTGCAGACCGTCGGGGTGTGCGCGCACGAAGTCGTCGGCGGCGGCCACCCGCAGCGCCGTCCACATCTCGTCCTCTCCCGCGTCGGCCTTCCCGTAGCGCAGGTTGTCGGCCACGGTGCCGGAGAACAGGTATCCGCGCTGGGGCACCAGCCCGATCAGCGACCACAGCCGCTCGATGTCGTAGTCGCGCACATCGACGCCGTCGACGCGCACACATCCGCCGGTCACGTCGTAGAGGCGGCAGATCAGCGAGACCAGCGTCGACTTCCCGGACCCGGTGGAGCCGACGATCGCGGTCGTGGTCCCGGGCGCCGCGGTCATCGAGACGCCGGCCACCACCGGCTGCTCGGCGCCCGGATAGCAGAACGTGGCGGCCTCGAGCCGGATCTCACCGCGCACCGTGTCCGGCCGCACCGCGTCAGGCGGGGTTTCGATACCCGGCCGGGTGGCCAGCACCTCGCCGATCCGTTCGGCGCACACCGCCGCCCGCGGGATGATCACCAGCATGAACGTGGCCATCAACACGGCCATCAGGATCTGCATGAAGTAGGACAGGAACGCGATCAGCGAGCCGACCTGCATCTGGCCTGCGTCGATCCGCAGTCCGCCGAACCAGATGAGCGCGACGCTGGAGACGTTGATGACCAGCGTGGTCACCGGCAGCATCAGCGCCTGCCACCGGCCGGCGTCGAGCGCGGTGTCCGACAGGGTCTGGTTGGCCTCGCCGAAGCGGGCGCGTTCGAGCGGTTCCCGGGCGAAGGCGCGGATCACCCGGATGCCGGTGAGCTGATCGCGCAGCACCCGGTTGATGTTGTCGATCAGTTGCTGCATGCGGCGGAAGATCGGCAGCAGATGCGTGACGATCCAGTAGTTCGCCAGTGCCAGCACCGGAACGCTGACCAGCAGCAGCCAGGACAGTCCGGCGTCCTGGTGCACCGCCATGAAGATCCCGCCGACCGACATGATCGGCGCGGTGATGAGCATGGTGCACGTCAGCTGCACGAGCAGCTGGATCTGGCCGACGTCGTTGGTGGTGCGGGTCAGCAGCGACGGCGCCCCGAACCGGGCGGTGTCCTCCGCGGAGAACCGCGTCACCCGGTCGAAGACGGCCGAGCGCAGGTCGCGGCCGAACCCCATGCCGGCACGCGAGCCGAAGTACACCGCGCCGACGGCGCACACCACCTGCAGCGCGGTGACCCCGAGCATCACCAACCCGAGTTCGACGATGGTGGCGGTGTCTCCCCGGGCGACGCCGTCGTCGATGATCGCGGCGTTGACGGTGGGCAGGTAGAGCGAGGCGAGCGTGCTGACGATCTGCAGCGCCGCGACCACCGAGAGCAGCCCACGGTACGGCCGCACGTACTGCCGCAGCAGGCCCCAGAGCATCCCGCTACTGTCGCACATCTACCGAAAATGCAGGTCAACCGGCATGTCGGTGGTTCACGATCGGCGCTGCCGCTACAGTGCATGGCGTGACTCCCAGCACGCGCACGACGGGACGGGCCCGCAACGCGAAAGCGCTCGCCGCGCTCGCGACGGCCGTCATCCCGCTGTTTGCCGCCTGTTCCGATTCGGAGCCCGCGGCGCCCGGCGAGGTGCCCCAGAGCCCGCAGGCGCAGCAGGACAACATCACGCACGGCCCGTTCTTCCCGCAGTGCGGCGGTATCAGCGACGAGACCATCAGCCAGCTGACCGAGGTGCCGGGGCTGGTGAACACCGCGACCACCTCGGTGGGCTGCCAGTGGCTGGTCGGAGGCAGCATCGTCGGGCCGCACTTCTCGTTCACCCATTTCCGCGGCAGCCCGATCGGGCGTGAGCGCAAGACCGAGGAGTTGTCGCGCACCAGCGTCGAGGACATCAACATCGAGGGTTACGACGGCTTCATCGCCACGGGTGACGATCTGACGCTGGGCACCAACCTGTGCGAGATCGGCATCCAGTTCGACAGCGACTTCATCGAATGGTCGGTCAGCTTCGCCGAGAAACCGTTCCCCGACCCGTGCGAGGTCGCCAAGGAACTCACCCGCCAATCGATTGTGAACTCCCAATGAGCCGCTCCGCACGGACGCTTGCCGCCGTGGTCGCCCTGCTCGCCGCGCTGGCGATGCTGATGGGCTGCACCCGCACCGTCGAGGGCACGGCGGCGCGCGCCGGATCCGGCGGCGGCCCGAGCAACAACGACTCCGAACAGCAGTACCCGAACCTGCTCAAGGAGTGCGACGTGCTGACCGAGGACATCCTCGCCGAGACCGTGGGCGCCGACCCCCTCGACATCCAGAGCACGTTCGTGGGCGCGGTGTGCCGCTGGCAGGCGGCGAACCCGGCCGGGCTCGTCGACATCACCCGGTTCTGGTTCGAGGAGGGCAGCCTCGACAACGAGCGCCAGACGGCCGAGAAGCTGAAGTACCAGATCGAGAACCGGTCGGTCGCGGGCGTGCCGTCGTTCGTGATGCGGCCCGGGGATCCGAACGGATCCTGCGGTGTGGCCAGCGACGCCGGCGGCGTGGTCGGCTGGTGGGTCAACCCCCAGGCCCCGGGGATCGACGCCTGCGGCATGGCGATCAAGCTGATGGAGCTCACGCTCGCCACGAGCTCCTAGCGATTTTCAGCGGGGGACGTGGAAGGTGACCAGCGCCGCGCCGCCGAGCGCGAGCTGATCCCAGGGCTGATGAGTGCGCAGCACCGCCATCGCGGAGGTGGGGAACTTCGCCGCGATGTCGTCGGCGGCGGCGCGGTCACTGTCCTCGACGGCGGCCAGCCCGAGCGCGACGCGTGACATCGCCGGTTCGTGGCCGATCACCAGTAGCGTCGACACGTCGGCGTCGAAATACCGGCCCACCTTGGTGATCTCGTCGATGACCGTGCCGGGCGTGGCGTCGTAGAGCCGGTCCGCGTAGTGCACGGGGGCGTCGATGCGGGTGCGCTCCAGCGTCTGCCGCGTCCTGGTCGCCGTCGAGCAGAGCACCGCGTCGACCCGGGGCAGGTGGGCGCGCAGCCAGTCGCCGGCCAGCGCGGCTTCGCGGACACCCCGCTGGGCGAGCGGCCGTTCGTGGTCGCCGACGCCGTCGGGATAGCCGGATTTGGCGTGCCGGAGCAGTACCAGGGTGCGGACGTCGGTGCTCACCCCGTACACGTTAGGTCGCGCGGCCACATGCCGGTCGAGGTCCGTCGAGTTGTCGGTGCCCGGTCCTAGACTCGCCATGCACTGCAAGACGACGGGAAAGGGGCGGGCCCACATGCGATTTGTGCACACCGCGGACTGGCAGCTCGGGATGACCCGTCACTTCCTCAACGGCGAGGCGCAGCCCCGCTATTCGGCGGCCCGGCGTGACGCCGTCGTGGCGGTCGGCGCGCTGGCGGCCTCGGCGGGGGCGGAGTTCGTGGTGGTCGCCGGCGACGTGTTCGAGCACAACCAGCTCTCGCCGCGTGAGGTCAGCCAGTCGCTCGAGGCGATGCGCACCATCGGTGTCCCGGTGTACCTGCTGCCCGGCAACCACGATCCGTTGGACGCCTCGTCGGTGTACACCAGTGCGCTGTTCACCGCGGAGTGCCCCGACAACGTGACGGTGCTCGACCGCGCCGGTGTGCACGAGGTCCGGCCGGGCCTCGAACTCGTCGCGGCCCCGTGGCGGTCGAAGGCCCCGACGAGCGATCTGATCGGTGACGTGCTGGAGGGTCTGCCCGCCGACGGGGTGACGCGCGTCGTGGTGGGCCACGGCGCCGTCGACGCGATCGATCCCGGCAAGGACAAGGTGTCGCTGATCCGGCTCGCCACGGTGGAGGCGGCGCTGGCCCGCGGCGCGGTGCACTATGTCGCGTTGGGGGACAAGCACTCCCGCATGGGAGTCGGCGGCACCGGCCGGGTCTGGTACTCGGGTTCGCCGGAGGTCACCAATTACGACGACATCGAGACCGACTCCGGCCACGCGCTCGTGGTCGAGATCGACGAGGACGACGCCCGCCGCCCGGTGCGGGTGCGTCCGGAGCGGTTGGGCCGTTGGCGGTTCGTCACGCTGACCCGTTCGGTGGACGACAGCCGCGACGTCGCCGATCTCGATCTCAACCTCGATCTGATGCCGGACAAGGAGCGCACCGTCGTGCGCGTCGGGCTCACCGGATCGTTGACCGTCACCGACAAGGCCGCTCTCGACACCTGCCTGGACAAGTACTCCCGACTGTTCGCCGCACTCACGGTGTGGGAGCGCGGCACCGACATCGCGGTGCTGCCCGCCGACGGCGAATTCGACGATCTGGGAATCGGCGGCTTCGCGGCGGCGGCGGTCGACGAGCTTGTCGAGGCGGCGCGTGCGGAGGGGGACGGCGCCGAGGACGCCCGCGCCGCACTGGCGTTGTTGCTGCGCCTGGTCGAACGGAGCGAAGTCGCATGAAACTGCACCGCCTGGTCCTGACCAATTACCGCGGTGTCAGCCGCCGTGAGATCGAGTTCCCCGACCGCGGCGTGGTGGTGATCAGCGGCGCCAACGAGATCGGCAAGTCGTCGATGATCGAGGCGCTGGACCTGCTGTTCGCGGCGAAGGACCGTTCGACCAAGAAAGAGGTCAAGCAGGTCAAACCCACCCACGCCGACGTGGGTGCCGAGATCAGTGCCGAGATCTCCACGGGCCCTTACCGGTTCGTCTACCGCAAGCGGTTCCACAAACGTGCGGAGACGGAGTTGACCATCCTCGCTCCGCAGCGGGAACAGCTCACCGGAGACGAGGCGCACGAGCGGGCGCTCGCCCTGCTCGACACGACGGTCGACATGGATCTGTGGCAGGCGCAACGGGTCTGGCAGTCCGCCTCCACCGCCGCGGTCGACCTGTCGGGGTCCGACGCGCTGGCCCGCGCGCTCGACGTCGCCGCGGGACAGGCGGACACGCTGTCCGGCGCCGAACCCCTGCTCGTCGACCGCATCGACGAGGAGTACGGCCGGTACTTCACCGCCACCGGGCGGCCGACGGGGGAGTGGGCCGCGGCGACGAAACGCTTGCAGGCCGCCGAGGCCGACGTGGCCAGGTGTGCCGAGGCGGTCGGCGAGGTCGACGAGGCGGTGCGCCGGCACGCCGCCCTGACCGAGCAGCTCGCGGAGCTGACGGCCCAGCGCGCCGCCCTCACCGAACAGCTGACCGCGGCGCAGGCGGCCGCGCAGGCCGTGGCCGCGTTGCGCCGCCGGATCGAGGAGGCCGACGTGATCGCGAAGGCCGCGGCCGACACCCGCACCGCGTCGGTGGCTGCGGTGACCGAGCGCCGCCGGCTGCGCGCCGACATCGACGGACGCCGCGCCGCCATCACCGAACTCGAGGCCGCCGTGGTCGGCGCCGCCGAGGACGAGGCCGCAGCCCGTGAGGTCGGCGAGGCGGCCGAGCAGGCCGCCGAACGGGCGCGGGCGGCGGTGGAAGAACATCAGGCGCGTGTCGATGCGGCACGTGCTGTGGCGCAACGGCTTTCCGACCGAGACGAGGCCGACCGGTTGGCGGCGCGGCTCGCGAAGATCGATGCGGCGCTGCGGGAACTGGCGGCCGTCGACACCGAACTGTCCGCGATCGCGGTCACCGACAGCTCGATGCGTGCCGTCGACGCCGCCGCCCTCGCGGTCGAACGGGCGGCGGGACAGGCCGAGCTCGCTTCTGCGCGAATCGAACTGGAGGCGCTCGCCGACGTCGAGTTCCGCGTGGGCGGCGAGCCGGTGCGGCTGACCGCCGGACACGAGTGGTCGGTCAACGCGACGTCTCCGACGGAGATCTCCGTACCGGGCCTACTGACGGCGCGGGTGGTGCCCGGAACGCCCGCGGCGCAGACCCAGGCCCGGCTGGATGCGGCCCAGGCGGAGTTGGCCGCAGCGCTGGCCGCCGCCGGCGCCGGCGACGTCGCCACCGCGCGCGGCCGGTACGACCGGCGCCGTGAACTGACGCAGAGCCGGGCCACGCTCGGCGCGACGGTCGACGCGTTGACCGGTGACGACACCGTCGCCGATCTGCGGGCCCGGCTGGCCGAGCTGCGCGACGGCCAACCCGAGGAAGCTGGATTGTTCGACCTCGACGGTCCTGCCGACGCCGTTGCGGCCCGTGCCGCACTCGACGCCGCCGTCGCCGCTCACCAGCGGTCCATCGGGGAATGCGAGACCCACCGCAAGGTCGCGGTCGCGGCGTCGACGAAGTTGGGGGAGAAGGCCACTCGGCTCGGCGTCGTGCGGGAGAAGCTGGCCGCCGCGCAGGCGGAGCTGGGCATCGCGACCGAACGGCTCACCGCGGCCCGGGCCGTCGTCGCCGACGACGCGCTTGCGGTGGCCGCCGAAGCCGACAGTGAGGCCGCCGAACGTGCCGCCGCGCGCGCCGCCGGGCTGCGTGACGAGCTGGCGAAGTGCGCTCCGGACACGGTCGACGCCACCCTCGACGATGTGACGCGCCGCGAGCGGGCGCTGCAGGCCCGCCACGAAGACACGGCGGAGGCGCTGCGGGAGGTCACCGCGGCGCTGAAGGTGTACGGGACCGAGGGCAGGCAGGGCCAATTGGACAGTGCCCACACCGAACGGGAACACGCCGAATCCGACTACTTGAGGGTGCATCGCCGGGCCAGGGCCGCCGAACTGCTTCGGGCGGTGATGAGCCGGCACCGCGCGGCGACGCGGGAACGCTATGTCGACCCGTTCCGCCGTGAGGTCGAACGGTTGGGCCGACTGGTGTTCGGCGACAGTTTCGAAGTCGAGGTCGACACCGATCTGCGGATCTGCAACCGCACGCTGGCCGGCCGCACAGTGCCGTACGAGTCGCTGTCCGGTGGCGCCAAAGAACAACTCGGCATCGTGGCCCGGTTGGCGGGCGCGGCGTTGGTGGCCAAGGAGGATTCGGTGCCTGTCGTCATCGACGATGCGCTGGGATTCACCGACCCGGACCGGTTGACGAAGATGGGCGCGGTCTTCGACGTGATCGGCGGTGACGGCCAGGTCATCGTGCTGACCTGCAGCCCACAACGCTATGCGTCGGTGTCCGATGCGCACCACATCGAGTTGACCGTCTGAGGGGTGGTTTTCGCGCTCATCGCGGATCGCCGTGCCACGTGACGCGTGAGGGTTCGCCGAAAACGGGTATGGGGCCTACGAGTCATACGTGAATCGGGAGGCCATGGTGTCATCAGAAGACACATCAGAAGACAAGGGTGCGCCGCTGCAACAGCGCGTCACCGAACTGCTCACCTCGGTGGGAGCGGCGCTGGGAGAGCTGGCGCAGCGGGCGCGCGAAGCCGTGGAGGGGGCCGCCGAACGCGTCGGCATCGGATCGTCATCCGACGGCGACAGCGACAAGGACAGCGGTGAGCCGGCGGCGTTGCCCGCCGGGAAGGACGGCGAGGGATCCGGGTCGCCGCCGGCGGCCAAGAAGGCGCCCGCGAAGAAGGCGCCTGCCAAGAAGGCCGCGGTGAAGGCGACTCCGACGAAAACCGAAGCCGCCAACGTGGCGCCGCCCGCGAAGAAGGCTCCCGCCAAGGCCACTCCGGCCGACAAGTCTCCCCTGAGCAGTGCGCCCGCCAAGAAGGCGGCACCCACGAAGACGGAAGCGGCCAAGACCCCGCCGGCCAAGACCCCGCCGGCCAAGAAGGCGCCCGCCAAGAAGGCCCCTGCGAAGAAGGCGGTGGCGAAGAAGACGGCCGAGCCGGTCGCGTCACCCGCGGCGAAGAAGACGGCCGCGCCCGCCAAGAGCGCGTCTGCCGGCGGCGCAGTCGCCAAGAAGACGCCCGCCAAGAAGACGCCCGCCAAGAAGACGCCGGCCAAGAAGGCGCCGGCCAAGAAGGCGCCGGCCAAGAAGGTGGCCAAGCGCACCGACGGCTGACGCCCCTCAGAAATAGGCGTTCGCCGGAACCGGCGTGCCGTGCAGCAGGTTCTCGCCCACCACCCGCGCCTTGTACGCGACGGGGTTGTGCAGGGTGATCGTGCGGATGTTGCGCCAGTGCCGGTCGAGGTTGCGCTTGCGGCTCGCCGCACTCGCGCCGCCGAGCTCCAACAGCCGGGTGGCGGCCTCCGGGGCCACCCGATCCAGATGCACCTTCACCTTCGCGACGGCCAGCTGCGCCTCCTGCGCCAGCGTCGCATCGGGAACCCCGTCGACCGCCGATTCGGTGGCCGCGCCGATGAGCGCGGCGGCGTCCAGCACGGCGGCCCGAGCGATGTAGGCGGTGCTGGCGAGTTCACCGAGCTGGCGCTGCAGCAGCGGATCGTCGATCGGCCGCTCGGCCACCGCATGGCTGAAGTTGCGCTCCCGCGACTCGAGCAGCGCGACGCCGTCCTCGACGATGTTCGCCAGGATGCCCGCGACCACCGCGTGGATGAACAACTGCAGCGAGGCGTACTGCACCGTGGGCTGCGCGTCGGCGTCGTACGGGGAGTCGCTGAGCACCTCGTCGGCGGCCACCGCCACATCGGTGAACGTCGTGGTGCCGGTACCCGTGCGGCGCTGGCCGAAGCCGTCCCAGTCGTCCACGATCCCCACACCGTCACGGTCGGCGGGCACCACGACCGTCGCCACCGAATCGTGGTCGGTGGTGGCGGTCACGGTCAGATAGTCCGAGAACAGGGTGCCGGTGCTGTAGTACTTCTCGCCGGTCAGCCGATAGCCGCCCAGCCCGTCGGGCAGCAGGCGGGTGTTGAACACCAGACTGCCGACCGCCAGCGTCCCCTTCTCGCTGAACGCATTACCGAACAGCTTGCCGTCGATCACCTTGTCCAGCCAGCGCCGCGACGCGGCGTCGTCGGCGGTGCGCAGCCGTTCCTCGACGAACCAGAAGTGGGTGCGGAAGATGTGGGCGACGATCGGGTCGGCGGACGCCAGCTCGATGATCGCCGAGAACAGCTGCGGCACAGTGAATCCGGCGCCACCGAGGTGTTCCGGCAGCCGCAGTGTGCCGAAGCCGGCGCGTTTGAGCGCGGCCACCTGGTCGAACGGATTCACGTCGTCGCGGTCACGGTCGGCGGCGCCTGCCGCGATCTGGGCCAGCAGGACAGCGAATTCGGGGGAGCCGGGCAGGGCGCGGGCGTTCTCCACAGTCGTCATGGCTCGGTTCTACCGAGGCGCCACCCGGCCGTAACGGCTTAGAATCACCCGGAACCGAAGCGGACTACTTCATGAAACCGATCTTGGTGTAGTCCAGGTCGCCGATGCCGGCCGGTCCGAAGTTGGCGAGATTGCTGCGCACCGCGACGTTGCCTGCGGACTGGAACAGCGGCAGGCTGTGCACCTCGGCCCACAGCATCTTGTCGAGCTCGTTGGCCTGCTCGCGGGCCTTGGCCGGATCCAGCTCGGACAGCGTCGTCTCGATCTGGGCGTCGACCTGCGGACTGCCGATCTTGCCGACATTCCCCTCACCGGTGGACGCGTAGATCTGTGTCAGGCTCGACAGCGCGAAAGCGTCTCCGCCATAAGCGAACTGGGCGATGTCGAAGTTGCCCGGCGTCACGTACTGGGTGAACAGAGCACCGCCCGGCGCCGCGATCAGGTCGAGTTTCACCCCGATCTGCCCGAGCAGGTTCTGGGCGACCTGGGCGATCTGGCGGGTGCTCTGCGCGTCGTAGAACACGTCGCGAATTACCAGCTGCTTGCCGTCCTTCTCCCGGAACTGCCCGTTCATCCGCCAGCCCAGCGCGTCGAGTTCCCGTTTGGCGGCCTCCGGATCGAACGGGATGCCGTTGCTCTGATAGCCCTCCTGGCCCGCCACGTAGATGTGGTTGTCGAGCGTGGTGGGCGTGTTCACCAGGCCGCGCTGGCTGACGTCGGCGATGACCTGCCGGTCGATGCCCTTGGCGATCGCCGTGCGCAGCGCCGGGTCACTGAGGATCGAGCCCGGCGCGCCGTTGAAGGTCAGGTGGTACCAACTGGCCGCCGGTGCGCGACGGATGGACACCCCGTTGGTCTTGCGGGCGTTGGTGAGGTCGTCCAGTGAGGCCAGGCCTACGGCGTCGAGCGCGTTGTTCTGCAGCGCCGGGATCTTGGCCGCGTCGTCGAGGACGGTGTAGGTGATCGTGTCGAGCCGCGGCGGGGTGCCCCACCACTTCGGGTTACGGCTCAGCGTGATGCGCTGCGCGGCTTTGTCGACGTTACTGACGACGAACGGCCCCGCGGACGGGCCCGGCCCGTTGAGTTGCGCCTTGTTGAACGCCTCGGCGGTCGCGGTCATGCTCTTCGGGTAGAGCATGGTGTTCCCGGCGAACATGCCCTTCCAGTCGGCGTAGTGCTTGGCGAACGTGACCACCGCCTGGCGGTCGTCGGCGCCGCGCGTCACCGACGCGACCCGCTCGGTGCCGTTCGGGGCGGCGATCAGGAAGGCCTTGTCCTTACCGCTCTGGGCGTTGATCTGGCTGGCGATGTCCTCCCAGGTGATTGGCGTGCCGTCGCTCCACACCGCCTTCGGGTTGATGGTGTAGGTGACGACCTGTGGATCGGTCCCGGTCAACTGGACGTCGGTGAAGTAGTCCTTGTTGACGGTGGTCTCGCCGGACGGGGAGATGACGAACGCGCGCGGCATCGTGGGCCGCAGCAGGCCGCCGAGTTCGCCGAGGTTGCCGTCGATGTGCAGGGTGTTGAAGTTGGGCGGGAAGCCGCTGAGCGACAGCCGCAGGTTGCCGCCGTCGCGCAGCGCGGCCGGGTCCTGGGGGTTGATGTCGTTGGTGGTGCCGACCGCCGCCTCACCGCCGGGAGCCGGGGCGCCCTCCTGGTTGTCGGTGGCGCAGCCGGCCAGCAGCAGGGTGCCGACGAGGGCGGCGGAGAGCAGGCGTCGCAACGTCATGCACACGGACTCTAACGTTGCGGGACGCTCGGCTGCGGCACCGCCGCCAGGAGACGCCGCGTGTACTCGTGCCGGGGGGCGGTGAAGACCTGGTCGCCGTCGCCCTGTTCGACGATCGAACCCTTGTGCATGACCGCGACCCGGTGGGCCAGATGCCGCACCACCGACAGGTCGTGTGAGACGAACAGGTACGACAACCCGAACCGCTCCTGCAGATCCAGCAGCAGGTTGATGATGCCGGCCTGGATCGACACGTCCAGCGCCGAGACCGGTTCGTCGAGCGCGAGGATCTTCGGCTGGGTGGCCAGTGCCCGCGCGATGCCGATGCGTTGTTTCTGTCCGCCGGAGAATTCGGCCGGGTAGCGGCCGGCGTCCTCGCGGCGCAACCCGACGACACCGAGCAGCTCGGCCACCCGGTCCTCGGTGTCTGCCTTCGCGAACCCGTTGGCCTGCAACGGTTCTGCCAGCACGTCGAACACCGGCAGCCGCGGGTCGATGGATGCCACGGGATCCTGGAAGACCACCTGCAGGTCGCCGCGCAGCGCACGTCGCTGCCGCGAATCGAGCGTGGCCACGTCGGCGCCGAGCACCTCAACGGAACCCGCTTGTGGCGGGGCGAGTTCGAGGATCTGATGAAGGGTTGTCGACTTACCCGATCCGGACTCGCCGACGATGCCGAGCGTGCGGCCCTGTGGCAACTCGAAGCTGATGCCGTCGACGGCGCGCACCTCGCCGATCTTGCGGCGGAACACCGCGCCCTTGGTCAGGGTGTAGGTCTTGACCAGATCGCTCACCCGCAACACCACGGGGCTGTCGGTCGGCGCGGACGACGCGGGTGGTGCGGTGGACACCCCGTACACGTCCGCGGCGCTGCGCCCCGCGACGTGCTCGGTGCGGATGCACGCCGCCCGGTGACCCGGCGCCACCTCGATGAGCTCCGGTTCGGCCGCCCGGCACTCGTCGATCGCCAACGGGCAGCGCGGCGCGAACGGGCAACCCGGCGGCAGGGCTGCCAGCGACGGCGGCGCACCGGGGATGGGCACCAGCCGCGCACCCTGCGGCGCGTCGAGTCGCGGCACCGAACCCAGGAGCCCGACGGTGTAGGGCATGCGACGGTCGCTGTACAGCTCGGACACCCGGGCGATCTCGACGGCCCGGCCGGCGTACATCACCAGCGCCCGGTCGGCGAACTCCGCGACCACCCCGAGATCGTGGGTGATGATCAGCACGCCGGCGCCGGTCACGTCGCGCGCCGTGCGCAGCACGTCGAGGATCTGCGCCTGCACGGTGACGTCGAGCGCGGTGGTGGGTTCGTCGCAGATCAGCAGATCGGGGTCGTTGGCGATCGCCATCGCGATGACCACCCGCTGCCGTTCACCACCGGACAGCTCGTGCGGGAACGCCCTGGCCCGCCGTTCGGGTTGTGCGATGCCGACGAGTGCGAGCAGGTCGACGGCCCGGGTGCGCGCCGCGCGCCGGTCGAGGCGGCGGTCGTGGATGCGCAGCGCCTCGGCGATCTGGTCGCCGACCGTGTACACCGGCGTCAGCGCCGACATCGGATCCTGGAACACCGTGCCGATCCGTCGGCCGCGGATCTGCGACATCTCCGCATCGGAGAGGCCGAGCAGTTCCGTGCCGTCCAACCGCACCGAACCCGACACCTCGGCGTGTTCGGGCAGCAGACCGGCGACGGCCATCGCCCCGGCCGATTTACCCGCCCCGGACTCGCCGACCAGCGCCACGACCTCGCCGGCGTCGACGTGGTAGTCCAATCCACGCACCGCGGCCACCCGTTCGGCGTCGGTCGCGAACGTCACCGTCAACCCGGACACTTCGAGCAGGCTCATTTCTTGCGGCTTCTCCTGGCCGGACGCGCCCCCGGATCGAGTGCGTCGCGCAGTCCGTCGCCGACGAGGTTGGCGCACAGCACGATCAGCACCAGCACGCCGGCCGGGAACAGGAACACCCACGGGAACGTGGTGACCGAGGCCGTCCCGTCGGCGATCAGCGTGCCCAGCGAGACATCGGGCCGCTGCACACCGAATCCCAGGAAGCTCAGGCCGGTTTCGGCCAGCACCGCCAGCCCGACGTTGAGCGCGGTGTCGATGATGAGGATCGAGGCGACGTTGGGCAGGATGTGGCGCACGATGATCCGCCAGTGCGGCACCCCCATGTAGCGCGCGGCGACGACGAATTCGCGGTCGCGCAGGCTCATCGTCAGGCCCCGCACGATGCGTGAGCTGATCATCCAGCTGAACGCGGCCAGTAGCAGGATCAGCCAGAGGATGGTGCCGGACTCCCTGGTGCGCGGCGTGACGATCGCGATGAGGATGAAGCTCGGCACCACGAGCAGCAGGTCGACCAGCCACATCAGGGTGCGGTCCCGCCAGCCGCCGAAGTACCCGGCGATGGATCCGACCGTGGCCGCGATGATCGTCGAGATGAACGCCACGGCGACACCGATGAGCATCGACTTCTGCATCCCGCGCAGCGTCTGCGCGAACAGGTCCTGGCCCAGCGCGTTCGTGCCGAACCAGTGCTGGGCGGTCGGCGGCTGCTGCAGCGCGTAGTAGTCGAGATCGGTGTAGCTGTAGGGCAGCAGCGGCGGCAACAGGTAGCAGCCGGCGAACATCACCACCAGCAGGATCAGCGCGCCGACCGCGGGCCGGTTGCGCAGGAACCGCCGCAGCACCAGGGTGCGGCGCGACGCGAACCGCGCGGTGTCGAGCCCCGACCGTGCGGTCGTACTCGTCGTATCCGTAGCGCTCATCGGGCTCTTCTGTTCTTCGCGCAAGCGCTCATCGGGTTCTTCTGTTCTTCGCGCAAGCGCTCATCACCGCACCCTCACTCGGGGATCCAGCGCCGCATAGATCACATCCGACAGCAGACCGGCCAGCAGGATCATCGCCCCGGAGAACACCGTGATCGCCGCGATGATGTTGGTGTCCTGAGTGGCGATGCCCTGCACCACCCATTCGCCCATCCCGTGCCAGCCGAAGATCTTCTCGACGAACACCGAACCGGTCACCAGCCCGCTCACCCCGTAGGCGAACAACGTCGCCATCGGGATCAGCGCGGTGCGCAGCCCGTGTTTGAACAGCGCCTGCCGCCGGGTCAGGCCCTTGGCACGGGCGGTGCGGATGAAGTCCTGGCCCAGCACGTCGAGCATGGCGTTGCGCTGATAGCGGCTGTACCCGGCCGCCGCCGACAGCGCGAGCGTCACCGTCGGCAGCACCAGGTGCTGCAGCCGGTCCACGAACTGGGCCGCCGGCCCACCGACGGCGTCCGGCGACGTCTCACCGGTGTACTGGAACAGCTGGACGCCGAGCCACGAGTTCACGTTCAGCGCACCGAGGATCAGCAGGCTGGCGATGACGAACGTCGGCGTCGAGAGCACGAGCAGCGACAACACGGTGATCACCCGGTCCGACATCCGGTACTGCCGGACCGCACCCCATGCGCCGACCACCACACCGATGACCGTGCCGAGCACCGATCCGATGATCAGCAGCCGCAGGCTGACGCCGATCCGCCGCCACAGCTCCTCGGACACCGGCTGACCGGCGACGGTGGTGCCGAAGTCGCCCTGCACCGCATCCCCCAGCCAGTGCGCGTATCGCAGGGGAATCGGCTTGTCGAGGTCGAGTTCGGCGGCCTTGGCGTCGATCGTCGACTGCGGCGGCCGCGGATTGCGCTCGAGCAGGCTGTCGAGGGGGGAGAACGTCAACGAGGTCAGCGAGAACGTCAGGAACGACGCGAGCGCCAACAGGACGACGTAGTTGAGCAGCCGGCGCGCGAGGAACCGCGTCATCGGCGACTGCCGGTGCTGGGCTGCATGGGCTAGAGGGTAGAAGAGAGTCGTCCACCCCCGCTGGTTCAGGGCTGCGGCGGAGGCGGCGGGCCACCGGGGCCACCGGGACCACCGAAGCCCCCGGGTGGCGGACCGAACTGGTGCGATCCGGGTCCGGCGGCGCCGTGATCGGTCGCCGCGTAGATCACTCCACCGCCGAGGGCGGCGATGACGGCGGCGACGGCGATCGCCGCCGCGGTCTCCCGGACGCTCCAGCGCCCGCCCGCAGGCGTTCCCCACACATCACTCATGACGCCATCGTGCGGGTCGGTTATGGGTGCCCGCTGTGAACCTCATGTGAGATGCGCCGGGCAGGCGGGTTTCACAGCGGGCGCATAGACATCGCACAGGGCCGGCCCATCGCCGCGCGAATAATGGAATGTATGAGCCCGAACCAGACCGATACGGAGCGGTCGGTGATGCGCCGTGCCGACGGTAACCCGGTACGGGTGCTCGTCGTCGACGACGAACCGGTGCTCGCCGAACTCGTCTCGATGGCGCTGCGCTACGAGGGCTGGGAGATCTCCACCGCCGGCGACGGTGCGACCGCGATCGCGCTGGCCCGCGAGAACCCGCCCGATGTGGTGGTCCTCGACGTCATGCTGCCCGATATGAGCGGCCTCGAGGTGCTGGCCAAGCTGCGCGAGCAGATCCCCGGCCTGCCGTTGCTGCTGCTGACCGCCAAGGATTCCGTGGAGGACCGCATCGCCGGGCTGACCGCGGGCGGCGACGACTACGTCACCAAACCGTTCTCCCTCGAAGAGGTGGTCCTGCGGCTGCGGGCCCTGCTGCGGCGCACCGGGGTCACCGAGACCGGTGGGGCCAAGATCGTCGTCGGCGACCTGGTCCTCGACGAGGACAGCCACGAGGTCACCCGCGGCGGCGACCAGATCACGCTGACCGCGACGGAATTCGAATTGCTGCGCTTCATGATGCGCAACGCCAAGCGGGTGCTGAGCAAGGCGCAGATCCTCGACCGCGTGTGGAGCTACGACTTCGGTGGTCGCTCCAACATCGTCGAGCTGTACGTGTCGTATCTGCGCAAGAAGATCGACAGCGGACGCGAGCCGATGATCCACACGCTGCGCGGCGCGGGCTATGTCCTCAAACCCGCCGCCCGCTGAGCGCGGCCGGTCACGGCTGCTCTCACCGCGCACGTGGTCGCTGCGGGGCCGCCTGCTCGCCACACAGATCGTGCTGCTCGCGCTGGTGTGCGCCGCGGTCGGCATCGGCACCGAAATCGCGCTGCAGCGGTTCCTGGTCAACCAGCTCGACACCCAGCTCGCCGAGACCGGCCGCCGGTCGGCCGGGCTGTTCGCGTTCGGCCCGCCGCCGCCGGGAGCGCCGATGATGCCGCCGCCGGGCTTCCCGCACCGGGTGATGATCCGCAACGACAACGGTCCGGGGCCCGCGTTCCTCAACGCGCCGGGCCAGGCCGCCCGCACGGTCGGGGCCGTCGTCTCGCACGGCGCTGCGGTGGACGCCGGGGTCATCACCGCCGACGGCGCCCGCGTCGAGGTCAGCGACGCCGCCGCCCAGCAGCTTGCCGCGGTACCCGTCGACGAGACACCGCGCACCGTCACCCTCGACGGGCTCGGCCGGTACCGGGTGATCGCGCTGCCCGCCCGCGGCCCGGCGGAGGCGATCGTCACCGGCCTGCCGATGTCCGACGTCGACGACACCCTGCTCACGGTGCTCGTCATCTTCTGCGTGGTCGGGGCGATTGCGCTCATCGGCGCCACCGCGGCTGGGGTGTGGATCATCCGCAGGCAGCTGGCCCCGCTGTCGCGGGTGTCGGCGGCCGCGCGGGAGGTCGCCGACCTCGAACTGGACCGCGGTGAGGTGCGGCTGCCCACACCGATCATCGACGTCGACCCGGCATCTGCGCACACCGAGGTCGGCCAGCTCGGGACGGCGCTGAACCGGATGCTGGACCGGATCGCCGGGGCGCTGTCGGCGCGGCATGCCAGCGAGACGCGGGTGCGCCAGTTCGTCGCCGACGCCAGCCACGAACTGCGCACCCCACTGGCGGCGATCCGCGGCTACACCGAGCTGGCGCAGCGCCGCTCGGATGAACTGCCCGGCGACGTCGCCCACGCCATGAACCGGGTGGAATCGGAGACCGCGCGGATGACGCAGCTGGTCGAGGACATGCTGCTGCTGGCGCGGCTCGACGACGGGCGGCCGCTGGAGCGCGAACCGGTCGACCTGTCGCGGCTGGTCGTCGACGCGGTGAGCGACGCCCACGCCGCCGGACCCGAACACGTCTGGTCGCTGGACCTGCCGGAGGAACCGGTCGTGGTCGAGGGCGACGAGGCCCGGCTGCACCAGGTGCTGGGCAACCTGCTGGCCAACGCGCGGATGCACACGCCGCCCGGCACCTCGGTGACGACGTCGCTGGCCGTCGGCGCCGATGGCGGTGCCGTGCTGACGGTGACCGACGACGGTCCGGGGATTCCGCCCGCGCTGCAACCGGAGATCTTCGAGCGGTTCGCCCGCGGTGACTCGTCGCGGTCGCGCCGCGGCGGCAGCACCGGGCTCGGTCTGGCCATCGTCGCCGCGGTGGTCAAGGCGCACGGCGGGACGATCGAGGTTGACAGCGCGCCCGGCCACACCCGGTTCGCGGTGACGCTGCCGGGCGGCGCACAGCCAACGCACAGGGTGGACCAATCCGGGGCCTAGCGTCGGTGGGAAGCATGGTCGAGTGACCCTGGCCCTTCCTGCCGAGCAGACGCGTAGACCCCCGAAATCCCGTGTTTGCGGGGGTCTACGCGTCTGCTCGCACCGGGTGGCGCACGGTGTGTTGCTCGCCGCGACCGCGGTGCTCTACCTGTGGAACCTCTCGGCCAGCGGGTGGGCCAACGCGTTCTACTCGGCGGCCGTGCAGGCCGGTGCCCAGAACTGGACCGCGATGCTGTTCGGTTCCAGCGATGCGGCCAACGGCATCACCGTCGACAAGACCCCGGCCGCCCTGTGGGTGATGGACCTCTCGGTGCGGCTGTTCGGGCTGAACTCGTGGAGCATCCTGGTGCCGCAGGCCCTGATGGGGGTGGCGGCCGTCGCGGTGCTGTACGCGGCGGTGCGACGGGTCAGCGGGCCGGGCGCCGCGCTGCTGGCGGGCACCGTGCTCGCGGTGACGCCGGTCGCCGCGTTGATGTTCCGGTTCAACAACCCCGACGCGCTGCTGGTGTTGCTGCTGGTCGTCGCCGGGTACTGCGTGACGCGGGCCTGCGAGCGCGACGCAAGCCGCTGGTGGCTCGTATTGGCCGGCGTGGCTGTCGGATTCGGCTTCCTGGCCAAGACGTTGCAGGCGTTCCTGGTGCTGCCGGGGTTCGCCGCGGCCTATCTGGTCGCCGGTGGCCGGTCGGTCGGGCGACGGGTCCTCGCACTGGCCGGCGCCGCCGCGGCGATGGTGGTGGCGGGCGGCTGGTACCTGCTGCTGGCCGAGCTCTGGCGGGCCGACAGGCGCCCCTACATCGGCGGCTCGCAAAACAACAGCATCGTCGAACTGACGTTGGGCTACAACGGTTTCGGTCGTCTCACCGGTAACGAGGTCGGTGGCCTGGGCAATCTGAACCACGACGTCGGACCGGGCCGGCTGTTCGGTTTCGGGATGGGTCTCGACATCGCGTGGTTGCTGCCCGCCGCCCTGATCGGCCTGGGCGCCGGGCTGGTGCTCACCCGTCGCGCACCGCGGACCGACGCCACCCGCGCCGCCCTGCTCGGCTGGGGCGGCTGGCTGGTCGTGACAGCCGTGGTGTTCAGCTACGCCAACGGAATCGTGCACTCGTACTACACGGTGGCGCTGGCTCCTGCGATCGCCGCGGTGATCGGCATCGGTGCACATCTGCTGTGGCGCAGCCGCTTCCGTCCGTGGTGCGCGGTCGCCCTGGCCGGCGGTGTGCTCGTCACCACGGTACTGGCCGCCGTCCTGCTGTCGCGCACCGCCGACTGGCTGCCGTGGCTGAGGGCCGTCGTCGCGGTCGTGGGAGTGGGCGCGGCCGTGCTGCTGGTGGTGGTCGGCCGGTTACCCGACAGGGTCGCGCGCGTGGTGGCCGCAGTGGCCGTCACCGTGTGTCTTGCCTCTCCCGCAGCGTATTCGGTTGCGACCGCCGCGAATCCGCACACCGGCGCCATCCCCTCGGTCGGCCCTGGGGGCGGGTTCGGGGGCGGACCTCCCGGGCTGTTGAGCTCACCCGAACCCGGCCCTGAGGTGACCGCCACGCTGGCCCGCGACGCCGGCGAATACCGCTGGACTGCCGCGGTGGTCGGGTCGAACAATGCGGCGGGATACCAATTGGCCAGCGGCGCACCCGTACTGGCGGTCGGCGGATTCAACGGCACCGACCCGTCACCCACCCTCGAGCAGTTCCAGCGCCATGTCGCCGACGGTGACGTGCACTGGTTCATCGGCGGCCGGTCGACGCTCGGGTTCGGCAATCGCGCCCCGGAGAGCGGCAGCCGGGCGGCGGCCGACATCGCGGCGTGGGTGCAGCAGCACTACCGGCCGCTGGTCGTCGACGGCGTCACCCTCTACGACCTCACCGGGGCCGCGGCGTGACTCACAGCGGGCGCATAGCTTTGCCCCACGATCAGCACACAGGAGACGGCCACGATGGATCACGTGACAGACATCGCCGTGGAAATCGACGCTGACCGCACCGGCCGGGCCGCCTTCGGGCCCCGCCCCGACGTCGTGGAGGCGGCCCGTGCCGCGGGGGTTCCGGTCCTCGATGTGGTCGTCCCCGTCTACAACGAGCAGGCCGCGCTGGCCGCGTCGGTGCGCCGGTTGCACCGCCACCTGCGTGACCACTTCCCGTTCTCGGCGCGCATCACCATCGCCGACAACGCCAGTGTCGACGCGACGCCGCAGATCGCCGCGGACCTCGCGGCCGAGCTGCCCGACGTCCGCTTCGTGCGTCTGGAGCAGAAGGGCCGTGGCCGCGCCCTGCACACGGTGTGGTCGGAATCCGACGCCGCAGTGCTGGCGTACATGGACGTCGACCTGTCCACCGACCTGGCCGCGCTCGCGCCGCTGGTCGCCTCACTGATCTCGGGGCACTCCGATCTGGCGATCGGCACCCGGCTGAGCCGCGGCGCCCGGGTGGTGCGCGGGGCGAAGCGGGAGTTCATCTCGCGGTGCTACAACCTGATCCTGAAATCGACGCTGTCGACCCGCTTCTCCGACGCGCAATGCGGATTCAAGGCGATCCGCGCCGACGTCGCCCGCCGGCTCCTGCCGTACGTGTCCGACACCGGATGGTTCTTCGACACGGAACTGCTGGTGCTCGCCGAGCGCAGCGGTCTGCGCATCCACGAGGTGCCCGTCGACTGGGTCGACGATCCCGACAGCCGTGTCGACATCGTCGCCACCGCGAAAGCCGACCTCAAGGGCATCGGCCGGCTGCTGCGCGGGTTCGCCAACGGGTCGATCCCCGTGCAGTTGCTGGCCGCTCAGTTCTCCCCGCCGCGTCCGCCGGCCGCCTCGCGGTCGCTGCTGCGGCACGCCGTGCGGTTCGGGGCGGTCGGCGTGGTCTCCACGCTCGCCTACGTGCTGCTGTTCGTGCTCACCCGTGGCTGGCTCGGGGCCCAGGCCGCGAACCTCATCGCACTCGGCGTGACCGCGATCGGCAACACCGCGGCCAACCGGCGCTTCACCTTCGGTGTGACGGGACGCAGCGGTGTCGCGCGCCACCATCTGGAGGGGCTCCTCGTGTTCGCGATCGCCCTGGGCATCACCAGCGGATCGCTGGCCGTGCTTCACTCGATCACCGCGGAACCGCACCGGTTCGTCGAACTCGGCGTGCTGGTGGCCGCCAACCTCGCCGCGACCGTCATGCGCTTCCTGTTGTTGCGCGGCTGGGTCTTCCACCCCCGGCGCACCCGCTGATCTCCCTTCGACCCAAGAGGATCCGACATGACCGTGACCGCTGACGCGCCGGCCTCGACGGCGCCCGCCGCGGCCGACCGCCGTACCCGCTGGGAGCGCCCCGCCCTGCTGGCCCTGCTCGCCGCCACCGCGGTGCTCTACCTGTGGGGGCTGGGCTCCTCGGGCTGGGCCAACGAGTACTACGCGGCCGCGGTACAGGCAGGCACGCAGAACTGGACGGCGTGGCTGTTCGGCTCGCTGGATCCGGGCAACTCGATCACCGTCGACAAACCGCCCGCGTCGCTGTGGCTGATGGTGTTGTCCGCCAGGCTGTTCGGCTTCAGCGCGTTCACCATGCTGCTGCCGCAGGCGCTGATGGGTGTCGCCTCGGTCGGGGTGCTGTTCGCCGCGGTGCGACGGGTCAGCGGTCCGGCGGCCGGTCTGATCGCCGGGGCGGTGCTGGCCGCGACTCCGGTGGCGGCGCTGATGTTCCGCTTCAACAACCCCGACGCGCTGCTGGTGCTGCTGCTCCTCGTCGCCGCCTACGCCATGGTCCGGGCGATCGAGACCGCGGGTACCCGCTGGATGATCCTCGTCGGATGCGCGCTGGGTTTCGCTTTCCTGACCAAGATGCTGCAGGCGTTCCTGGTGATGCCCGGCCTGGCGCTGGCGTTCCTGGTCGCCGCGCCGGTGGGCCTGTGGCAGCGGATCGGCAGACTCGTCGTCGGCGCCGCCGCGATGGTGGTGTCCGCCGGGTGGTTCCTCGCGCTGGTCGAGGTGTGGCCGGCGCCGTCGCGTCCCTACATCGGCGGGTCCACCGACAACAGCCTGCTGCAGCTGGCCCTGGGCTACAACGGGATCGAGCGCATCGCAGGCGGCGGCGGACCGGGTGGCGGACCCGGCGGCGGGCCGGGTGACGGTCCCGGGCGCGCTGCGAACCTGTTCTTCGGCGGTGAGCCGGGCATCGGGCGGCTGTTCGGCCATTCGATGGGTGTGGAGGCGTCGTGGCTGCTGCCGGCCGCACTGCTCGGGCTGGCCGCCGGCATCTGGTTCACCCGTCGTGCCGTGCGCACCGACGCCGTGCGCGCGAGCCTGCTGCTCTGGGGCGGCTGGTTGGTGGTGACCGGTGCGGTGTTCAGCTTCATGGACGGCACCATCCACCCGTACTACACGGTGGCGCTGGCCCCGGCGGTGGCGGCGCTGGTCGGTATCGCGGCCGCGGAATCGTGGCGTGGGAGGCGATTCATGCTGCCCCGCATCGTGTTGGCCTCGATGATGGCGGCGACCGGCGTCTGGGCGTTCGTGCTGCTCGACCGCACCCCCGACTGGTTCCCGTGGCTGCGCTGGGTCGTGCTGGTTGTCGCACTGGTGGTGGCGCCGGTGCTCGCGGTCGGCGCGCACCGGCTGCGGCGGGCGACGGCGGCGGTGGTCATCGCCGCGGCGCTGGCCGGTCTCGCCGCACCCACCGCGTTCGCCGTCTACAACGTGGCGCACCCCGCGAGCGGCCCGGGCACCATGTCGGGACCCGCGCGTGGCGAGGGCTTCGGTATGCCACCCGGGGGGCCGGGGGGACCGGGCCGCGGGACGGACGACACCGCCCTGCAGGACCTCGTCCGCGGTGCCGAGGGTCGTTGGGCGGCAGCCAGTGTGGGCTCGATGCGGGCGGCGGGTCTGCAGCTCGAGAGCGGCGCCTCGATCATGGCAATCGGCGGCTTCACCGGCGGCGACGACTCACCGACGCTGGCGCAGTTCCAGCAATACGTCGCCGACGGCGAGGTGCGGTACTTCATCGGCGGGGACCGGGGCGGCCGCGGCGGACCGCCCGGATTCGGCCGCGACGGCGCCGCGAGCGAGATCACGACGTGGGTGCAGGAGAACTTCACCCCGATGCAGGTGGGCGGATCCACCGTCTACGACCTGCAATCCGGTTGATTCTGAACGGCTGTCTCGCGCCGAGCGGATTGTTATCGTCGCGCCATGTCGGTCACCGATGAGTACCTGAAGAACAACGAGGAGTACGCGAAGACGTTCCCCGGTCCGCTACCGATGCCGCCGAGCAAGCACGTCGCGGTGGTGGCGTGCATGGATGCCAGGCTCGGTGTCTACCGTGCCTTGGGTCTCGGCCCCGGCGAGGCGCACGTGATCCGCAACGCGGGCGGCGTGGTCACCGATGACGAGATCCGCTCCCTGGCCATCAGCCAGCGGTTGCTGGGGACCAAGGAGATCATCCTCATCCACCACACCGACTGCGGCATGCTCACCTTCACCGACGACGAATTCAAGAAGTCGATCCAGGATGAGACCGGTATCAAACCCGAATGGGCGACCGAGGCCTTCACCGATCTGGAAGAGGATGTGCGGCAATCGATCCGGCGCATCGAGGCCAGCCCGTTCGTCACCAGACACGAATCGCTGCGCGGCTTCGTGTTCGACGTGGCCACCGGCCGGCTCACCGAGGTGACCCTGTAGGCCAGGGGACTCCGACAATGTCATCGGAGTTCTGTCAGAAGGGTGGTGGGTCGTCGCTGTAGTCGGGGGGTGGTCGGTCCGGGCGTTGCTTTCCTTCGGCGAGCGCGCGATGGGTGGCGTTGTCGTGGCGTTCGGCTGTGATACGCGCGGCGTGCTCGGCGGCGCGGGTGCGTCGTCGTTTCGGCATCTTGGCGGTGCGGTCGGGGTCGGGTGGCGGTTGGGCCGGCGGCGGTAACTCGGCGGTGCTGGTGTCCCAGTCGGGGAAGAACAGTCTGCTGCCCGGCACGGTGGTGTAGCGCCGCCCGGCCGGCGTCGTCCAGGTCACGGTGCCGTCGGGTGATTGTTCGTCGCGCCAGCTGTCGGCGAATGTTTTCGCCAGGTGGTGGGTGCGGCATTTGCAGTGCAGGTTCGACGGGTGGGTGGGTCCGTAGGGCCAGGGCACGACGTGGTCGATGTCGCAGCGTTCGGCGGGCACGGTGCAGCCCGGGAAGCGGCAGAACAGGTCACGGGCCCGCACGAAGGCGGCCAGCTTGGCCGAGGGGCGGTAGTGCGGTTCGGGGTCGGGGCCGGGTAGCCACAGCGGTTTGATTGCCGCCCCGTTGCGGATCGCTTCGGCCAACGCCGCAATCGGCAAGATCGTCACCCCGGGCAGTAACGCGACTCCCGAATCCTGCGGGCAGGGGCGAGAATCGGAGGGTTTCGGCTCCGGCTTTACTTCCGGCTCGTGTTCGACCAGTTTGGCGTGTTGTGCGCGGTCTTCGGCGGCGATGAAATTCTGGGCGGCTTCGATGGCGGCCGGGTCGGCGATCACCGAGATCGCCACATGGGACTTGGCCGGTGGTGGGGCCGCGCAGTCGGGGGAGCCGCATCGGCACGGCAGATGATCCTGGCCCTGGATGATGGCCCCCACCGCACACGAGCGCCGCTCACCCATCGTCCGGGGGTCGTCGTCGCAGATCTCTTTGAGCATCGCGGTGATCCGCGCCGACAACACCGCGGCGTCACAGCCCAGCAGGTGGCCATAGATCGAGACGAGTTCATCGGGATCATCGCAGGACCCGATACGGAAATCCCGGCTCTTGACGGCGTCTTTGGCTCGGGTGACCGCGTCGGGGTCGTAGCGGGTGAGCAGCGCGTCGAGGGCCCGCGTCAGCGCCGCGTCCGACAGCGGTCCCCACCGGTGCGCTTTGTCGGCCAGTGCCGTGTCGAGCAGTGCCAAGATCTGGTGGTCGTCGACCAGGCGGGTGCGCCAGGTGATCTCCGAGACCACCCGGGCGCTCACCCGGCCCTGCCCGTACAGCGCCCCCACCTTGGGCAGCCGATCACGCAACGCGACCGCCATCCGCATCTGCCCCGACGCCCGCCGCTGCCCGATGCGCAACGCCGCCCCGACCTCGCACGCCGCCGCCGCCCAGGAGTCAAACACCCACTGGTCACGCTCGTCGTCATAGGTGACCGTCGAATGCGCTAGTTCGGCGATCGCGGCCAACTTCCGCGCCCCGGCCCGAGCCTCCTCACACGCCGCCTGTTCGATCGCAGCGACCAACGCGGACGGATCCAGCCCCGCGAACGCCCTATCGAACATACGAGCGATTTTACCGATGTCCACTGACATTCTGATAAGCGGAATGCCCCCTGTAAGCCGAATGGATGGCCTTGACACCGCCGCCGCACGGCCGGTAATTTCCGGTCAACTGCGTAAATCTGGCAAGTTCTACCAACTTAAAGAGGAATCCGATGACAGCCGCTCAGGTAGCCGCACCGGAGCCGGGCCAGTACGAGCTGAGCCATCTGCGCTCGCTGGAGGCCGAGGCCATCCACATCATCCGCGAGGTCGCCGCCGAGTTCGAGCGGCCCGTGCTGCTGTTCTCCGGCGGCAAGGACTCGATCGTCATGCTCCACCTGGCGATCAAGGCCTTCGCCCCCGCGCGGTTGCCGTTCCCGGTGATGCACGTCGACACCGGGCACAACTTCGACGAGGTGATCGAGACCCGCGACCGCCTGGTCGCCGAGAACGGCGTGCGCCTGGTCGTGGCCTCGGTGCAGGAGGACATCGACGCGGGTCGCGTGGTCGACAACGGGCCGTCGCGCAACCCGCTGCAGACCGTGACGCTGCTGCGCGCGATCCGCGAGAACAAGTTCGACGCGGCCTTCGGCGGGGCGCGCCGCGACGAGGAGAAGGCCCGCGCCAAGGAGCGGGTGTTCAGCTTCCGCGACGAGTTCGGCCAGTGGGACCCGAAGGCGCAGCGCCCCGAACTGTGGAACCTCTACAACGGCCGGCACCGCAAGGGTGAGCACATCCGGGTGTTCCCGCTGTCGAACTGGACCGAGTACGACATCTGGGCCTACATCGGCGCCGAGGGCATCACGCTGCCCGCCATCTACTACGCCCACACCCGTCCGGTCTTCCAGCGCGACGGGATGCTGCTGGCCGTCCACCCGTTCATGCAGCCGCGCGACGGTGAAGAGGTGTTCGAGACCAGTGTGCGGTTCCGCACGGTCGGCGACGTCACCTGCACCGGGTGCGTGGAATCGACGGCGGCCACGGTGGAGGACATCATCGCCGAGACCGCGGTGTCGCGGCTGACCGAACGCGGCGCCACCCGCGCCGACGACCGCATCTCCGAAGCGGGGATGGAAGACCGCAAGCGTGAGGGGTACTTCTGATGGGGCGAGCGAAGCGACGGGGGATCGAACAGTGACGACGCTGCTGCGCATCGCCACCGCGGGTTCGGTCGACGACGGCAAGTCGACGCTGATCGGCCGGCTGCTCTACGACAGCAAGGCCGTCATGGAGGATCAGCTCGCCGCCGTCGAGCGCACCTCCAAGGAACGCGGTAACGACTACACCGACCTCGCACTGGTCACCGACGGGCTGCGCTCGGAGCGCGAGCAGGGCATCACGATCGACGTCGCGTACCGCTACTTCGCCACGGCCAAGCGGAAATTCATCATCGCCGACACGCCGGGCCACATCCAGTACACCCGCAACATGGTGACCGGTACGTCGACGGCGCAGTTGGCGATCGTGCTCGTCGACGCCCGCCACGGACTGCTCGAGCAGTCGCGCAGGCACGCGTTCCTGGCGTCGCTGCTCGGCGTGCAGCACATCGTGCTCGCGGTGAACAAGATGGACCTGATCGACTGGAATCAGGAGAAGTTCAACGACATCCGCGACGAGTTCCACGCATTCGCCGCCCGCCTCGACATCCACGACGTCACCACGATCCCGATGTCGGCACTGCTCGGCGACAACGTCGTCACGAAGTCGGACAAGGCGCCCTGGTACGACGGGCCCGCACTGCTGAGCCACCTCGAAGAGGTCTACATCGCCGGTGACCGCAACCTCACCGACGTCCGCTTCCCGGTGCAGTACGTGATCCGCCCGCAGACGCTCGACCACGCCGACCACCGCAGCTACGCCGGCACCGTCGCCAGCGGGGTGATGCGCGTCGGCGACGAGATCGTCGTCCTGCCCAGCGGTAAGAGCAGCACCGTCACCGCGATCGACTCACCCACCGGTCCGGTGGTCGAGGCGTTCCCGCCGATGGCGGTGTCGGTCAGCCTGGCCGACGACATCGACATCTCGCGCGGCGACGTGATCGCCCGGGTCCACAACCAACCGCACGTGTCCAATGAATTCGACGCCACGGTCTGCTGGATGGCCGACACCTCCGCGCTCGAACCCGGCCGCGAATACCTCGTCAAGCACACGACGAAGACGACCCGGGCCCGGGTCTCGGCGCTGGACTACCGCCTCGACGTCAACACGCTGCACCGCGACAAGTCCGCGACCGCGCTCAAGCTCAACGAACTCGGCCGCGTCACGCTGCGCACCCAGCAGCCCCTGCTGCTCGACGAGTACTCGCGCAACGCCGCGACCGGGTCGTTCATCCTCATCGATCCCGACACCAACGGCACGGTGGCGGCGGGCATGGTCCGCGACACCACGCCCGTCGCGAACCGCGCCGCCACCCCGAATACCGTGCGCCATCAGTCGCTGGTCAGTGCCAAGGACCGGCTGTCGAAGGGCCGCACGGTCTGGTTCACCGGCCTGTCGGGATCGGGCAAGTCGTCGGTGGCGATGCGGGTGGAGCAGAAGCTGCTCGAACGGGGTTGCCCCGCCTATGTCCTCGACGGGGACAACCTGCGGCACGGGCTCAACGCCGACCTCGGATTCTCGATGGCCGACCGGGCGGAGAACCTGCGGCGGTTGGCCCACATCGCCACGCTGATGGCCGATTCCGGCCTGACGGTGCTGGTGCCGGCGATCAGCCCGCTCACCGAGCACCGGGAGCTGGCCCGGGGCGTGCACGTCGACCAGGGTTTCGACTTCTTCGAGGTGTTCTGCGACACCCCGCTGGCCGACTGTGAGCGGCGAGATCCGAAGGGGCTCTACGCCAAGGCGCGCGCCGGGGAGATCACCCACTTCACCGGGATCGACAGCCCGTACCAGCGGCCGAAGAACCCCGACCTGCGGCTGATCCCCGACCGCGACGTCGACGAACTGGCTCAACAGGTCATCGACATGCTAGACGGCAGCCGGTGAACGACCACGAACTCGCCGCACGGCTGGCCACCCGCGCGGGCGATCTGCTGCTCGACGTGCGTGCGGAGTTCGCCGACGCCTCGGTGGAGGAACGAAAAGCCGCAGGCGACAAGCGATCCCACGACTTCCTGATGGCCGAACTGGCCGAACAGCGGCCCGGTGACGCGGTCCTGTCCGAGGAGGGCGCCGACGATCCGGTGCGGCTGCGGTCGCAGCGGGTGTGGATCGTCGACCCGCTCGACGGCACCCGGGAGTTCTCCGAGCTGGACCGCGAGGACTGGGCGGTCCACGTGGCCCTGTGGCAGTCCGGCGAGCTGGTGGCGGGCGCCGTGGCGCTGCCCGCGCAGAACACCACGCTGGCCACCCCCGAGGTGGCGGCGCCCCGACCGCTCGACGGGCCGCCGCGCATCGTCGTATCGCGCACCCGGCCGCCGGCCATCGCGCTGGCGGTGCGCGACGCGCTCGGCGGCACCCTGGTCGAAATGGGTTCTGCAGGAGCGAAAGTGGCGTCCGTCGTGCAGGGGCTTTCGGATGTGTACGTGCACGCCGGCGGACAGTACGAGTGGGATTCGGCCGCGCCGGTCGCGGTGGCCCGCGCCGCCGGGCTGCACACCTCGCGGATCGACGGCTCGCCGCTGGTCTACAACGCCGAGGACCCCAAACTGCCGGACCTGGTGGTGTGCCGGCCCGAGCTGGCCGAGGCGGTGCTGGCCGTCACCGGGTGAGTAGGCTCGGCGGCGTGGCGAACCCAACCCTGCGCGTGCTGGCCGACCTGCCCCAGCAGCCCGTCAACCTCTCCGAGTCCACCCTGGTGCTCATCGACTGCCAGAACACCTACACCCGCGGTGTGATGGAACTCGAGGGCGTCGACGCCGCGCTGGAGGAGGCGGCGGCGCTGCTCGACCGGGCGCGGACCGCCGGCATCCCGGTCATCCACATCCAGCATTCGGACGGACCCGACTCGCTCTACGACATCGAGGGGGAGAGCGGCGCGATCGTGCCGATCGTCGCCCCGCGGGAGGGTGAGCCCGTCGTGGTCAAGCAGTACCCGAACTCGTTCGTGCAGACCGACCTCGACGAGCGGCTCAAGGCCGTCGGCGCGTCGAATCTGGTGCTGGCGGGTTTCATGACGCACATGTGCGTGAACTCGACGGCGCGCGGTGCGTTCAACCTCGGCTACGCGCCGACGGTCGTCGCGTCGGCGACCGCCACCCGCGCCCTGCCCGGCCTCGGCAGCGACGACACCGTGCCCGCCGCCGCGATGCAGGCGGCCAGCCTCGCCGGGATGGCGGACCTGTTCGCCGTGGTCGTTCCCAGCTCGCAGGACATCCCAGACTAATCTGACGGCATGCGGATGTCGGCCAAGGCGGAGTACGCCGTCCGGGCCATGGTGCAACTGGCCACCGCCGAAGACGGTGTGCTGGTCAAGACCGACGACCTGGCGAAGGCGCAGGGCATCCCGGCGCAGTTCCTCGTCGACATCCTGTCCGATCTGCGCACCGACCGGCTGGTGCGCAGCCAGCGCGGCCGCGACGGCGGCTACGAACTGGCCCGCCCCGCCGCCGACATCAGCATCGCCGACGTGCTGCGCTGTATCGACGGTCCGCTGGCCAGCGTCCGCGACATCGGCCTCGGCGACCTGCCGTACTCCGGTCCCACCGCGGCGCTGACCGACGTCTGGCGGGCGCTGCGGGCGAGCATGCGCTCGGTGCTCGAACAGACCAGCCTGGCCGACGTGGCCTCCGGAGCGCTGCCCGCGCACGTGACGGCCATGGCCGGTGACTATCTGGACCAGGAGCACAAGCGGGGGCACCATGCCCGCGTGGAGTCGAGTTGACCGCCGATCGATCAGACCGAACGGCTCGACGCCGGCGCCCGCTGCAGCTGACCCTGCGGGGTCGACGCGACCCGGCGTCGGGTGCCGGTCAGCGTCGGCGGGTCTCGGGTGGGCTGAGTGACCGGCACACCCGCAAGGTGCTCGATCTGACCGTCCGGCTCGCCGAGGTGATGCTGTCGTCCGGCTCGGGCACCGCCGACGTCGTCGCGACCGCCCAGGACGTGGCGCAGGCGTATCAACTCACCGACTGCGTCGTCGACGTCTTCGTCACCACCATCTTCGTGTCGGCGCTGCCGACCGCCGACAGCCCGCCCGTCACTATCGTGCGCGCGGTGCATGCGCGTTCGACCGACTTCTCGCGGCTCGCCGAACTCGACGAGCTGGTGCGGCGGATCACCTCCGGCGGGGTGTCGGTCGACGAGGCCCACGAGGCGATGGACGAACTCACCGAGCGGCCGCACCCGTACCCGCGCTGGGTCGCGACGGCGGGGTGGGCCGGCTTCGCCCTCGGCATCGCGATGCTGCTCGGCGGCAGCTGGCAGACGTGGATCCTGGCCGCCGTCTCGTCGGCGTTGATCGATCGCGTCGGCCGGGTGCTCAACCGGGTGGGCACCCCGTTCTTCTTCCAGCAGGCGGCGGGCGCGTTCATCGCGACGATGATCGCGGTCGGGGCGTATCTCTTCGCCGGCCAGGAACCGACCGCGCTCGTCGCGACCGGGATCGTCATGCTGCTGGCGGGACTGACGTTCGTCGGTTCGGTGCAGGATGCGCTGACCGGCTACATGGTCACCGCGGTGGCCCGGCTGGGGGACGTGCTGTTCCTCACCGCGGGTATCGTCGTCGGCATCCTGGCCGCGTTGCAGGTCGCGGCGCTCGCCGGCATCCACATCGAACTGCACGTCGATGCGACCGAGTCGTTCGTCATGCCGAGCCGGCCGGTGCCCATCCTGATCGCGGTGACCGGGGCCGCGCTGGCCGGGGCGTGTCTGACGATCGCGAGCTACGCGCGGCTGCGCTCGGTGGTCACCGCGGCGGCCGCTGCGGGCGTCGCCGAACTGGTGCTCATCGGGCTGGCCGCGGCCGACTTCGGCGGAGTCGTCGCCACCGGCACCGCGGCGGTGGGCGTGGGTCTGCTCGCCACCCTGATCTCGATCCGCAGGCAGGCGCCGGCGCTGGTCACCGCGACCGCGGGCATCACCCCGATGCTGCCGGGCCTGGCCGTCTTCCGTGCGGTGTTCTACTTCGCCGTCGACGGCAACATCTCCGCCGGGCTCGCCCAGGCGCTGGCCGCGGCGGCCACCGCGCTCGCGATCGGGGCCGGCGTGGTGATGGGCGAACTGCTCGGCTCACCGCTGCGCTACCGCGCGGGGCGCATCGGCGGTTTCCTGCGGGTCGAAGGTCCGCCCGGACTTCGCCGCGCGGTCGGCAAGGTGGTCGCGCTGCGGCCCTCCGAGGATCAGCAACAGCCGCGCACCCCGCACCGGCGCTCGTGGAGCGTGGCGCTGGAACCGGAGCCCAAGGAGGCGACGGACGCCGACACCGGCGAATCACCGAGCGCCGGGAACAGCGGCTAGTTTCCGAATCCGACGGCGCTGCGGATCAGCGGCAGCGTCGCCATGGTCGCGAAACCCGGTGCTGCCGCGCACACCCCGGCCACCGCGTTGAGCACCTGCATACCCGTGGCGATGTTGGCCGCGTTGACGTGCTCGGCCATGCTCGCCGCACGCGAGAAGCTGGCCAGTGCGATGAAATGCGCCTGCATCGAGGGGTCGCCCTCGATCGTCAGCGTCCAGCCGTGCCGGGGAGTGGGCCAGTGCGACGGGTACTCGTTGCCGACGGTCCACAGCGTCTCGATCTCGATGAGCGGTTCGCCGTTGCGGCGGCCCACCCAGTGCCAGCGCTGACCGGCCGTCGTGCCCGCACGCAGGACGTGGTCGAAGATCTCGTGATCCTGTTGCGCCGGTATGGCTTCCACGGCCGCGGTCACCTCGTCGACACCCGCGTGCAGGGCATCGGCCAGCAGCCATACCTCCTCGCAGAAGATGCTGCTGTTGAAGGCGAGGAAATCGGTTGCCGTCGGGCTGATCTCGTCGACGGGGCGGCCGAACGACATGTTGTCGAACGTGATCGTCGTGCTGTCGTAGACCGACCAGTCCGCCCGCTCCTGCAGCGTGATCTTCTCGATGGTGCGGCTCATTCCGGTGAGCGCCAGCGGGAGCACCCCGGACAGGTTGCCGGGGTTCAGGCCACTGCCGTGCACGGTGCTGTTGCCCAGCCGGCAGGCGTCCTCGAGCTTGCGGCGGGTGTCGGCGGGCTGGCGGTCGGGATGGAACAGGAACGCCGTGGTGACGAGGTTCTTCCCGCTGGCGAGGATCGCGCAGACGTCGTCGAGGTCGACGAGGCGCGGGGTGTAGATCACGCAGTCCGCATCCAGGGCGAGGATCGCGGAGGTGTCCGTGGTGGCCGCGACCCCGATCGGCGCCCGGTCGGCGAGGACGCCCGCGTCGACGCCGTGCTTGGTCTCGGCATAGACCTTGACGCCGACGAGCTGGAGATCGCGACGGTGGTCGAGGATCGTCGTGAGGATCTCGGTGCCGACGGCGCCGGTGCCCCACTGGATGACGCGCAGGGGCATCACGCACCCGACCCGTAGGGCCGGGTGATGATCTCGAGGTAGTGCCCCGCCGGGTCCTGGAAGTAGACGCCGCGGCCGCCGTCGTGGTGATTGATCTCCCCGGGGTGCTGCCCGTGCGGGTCCGCCCAGTGCTGCATCCCGCGTTCGCGGATGCGGCCGTAGATCGCGTCGAATTCGTCCTCCGACACCAGGAATGCGTAATGCTGCGGCCGGATGTCCTCGCCGGGCGACACCTGCGCGTAGTCGAGGCTCACGCCGTGATTGAGTTCGACGGCGAGGAACGGGCCGAACTCGCGGGCGGCGGGCAGGCCGAACAACTCGGTGAAGAAATCGGCCGACTGCCGCCGGTCTCGGGCGGCGACGATCGTGTGATTGAACGTGATGGCCATATCGAGATGAGTCAAGCAGGCCGATCACGCCGCGGCAATGGTCAAGCGCCGGTTGCCCTTGCGGCCACCGCATCAGTGGTGTCCGCGGCCCACTTCCCGGCCGCGGGGCCGTTGGCGGTCCGACGACAAGATGCTGCCGCGTGCCGGTCAATCACTGCCAACGGAAATCCCACCGCTGAACTGCGGGTTTGAACAGTCAGACCACCACGAGACATAGGAAGAAGTGAGAACAATGAAGAAGTTCACCGCCACCACCCTGTTCGCCGGCGCCGCCGCCACCGCCATCCTCGGGCTGGCCGCTCCCGCCCAGGCCGCCCCCACCGGATCGGGCAACGCCGCCGACACCATCGCTTCGCTGGACGACCGCGGCTACGCCGTACGGGTCAACCACCAGGGCATGGTCAAGCCGCTCGACCAGTCCAGCATCGTCTCGGTGAACTACGACAACGACGACCGTGTCGTCGACGTCACCGTTCGCTGAACCGCATACGACGAAGGGGCCACCGGATCGGTGGCCCCTTCCTCGTGTCCGGCAGTCATCGCCAGCCGTCGTCGCTCTCATCGATCACGATGTGGCCGTTGGTCGTTCGCGCGGTGATCTCGCTCGCCGCGGCCGCGGGATCGGTGGTTTCCGCCACGCGGACCCGCGTCGAGTCGCCGGACTGTGCGCGCACCAGGTACGGCCCGCGGTCGGGCACGCCGAGCACGATGTTGCCGTTGCGGCTGATCGCCTCCACGGTGCGCGGCGCCGCGTCGCGGAAGTCGACGACGATGTCGCCGTCGGACGTCGTCGCGGCGAACCGTTCCCGCACCGAGATGGGGTCGCGCGCCGTCACCTCACCGTCGGCGGTCTGCACCTCGATGCGGCGCGCGGACCCGCCGAGTACCACCGCACCGTGCGTGGTGCGGGCGATGAGCTGGTCGACGTCGGCCTGCGCGAACACCACCCCGGTCTGCTGCTGGGTGCGCACCGTCAGGCGGCGGGCCTGCTCGGGTGGCAGGCTCACCGTGATCTCGCCGCCCCTGGCCCACCCGAACGTCGGCGACGGCCGGCCGTCGAGGGCGAGACGGGTCTCGGGTCCCGCCGTGGTGACGTCGAGACGGTGGTCGCCGCCGCCGGTGGTGTTGACCAACCGCAGGCTGGCGCTCGCCTCCCGGGCGTCCGGGTCGGTGGAGATGCGGATCGCCACCGGGATGTCGGCGGTGTCGACCACCAGCGACCGCATCGCCGCGGGCAGGGTCTGGCTGTCGCTGAGCACGCGTACGGTGCTCAGACCCCAGGCCGTGACCGCCAGCGCCGCAATGCTGCCGACGACCAGGATGGCCGCGGCCGCGACGATGATCCCGCGCAGCGCCTTTCGGCCGCCGGGGGACAGCTCAGGGGG
>JBNMQY010000043.1:0-45709 GCA_050205415.1 Mycolicibacterium litorale | reverse complement strand
GCCCGCCCCCTTCCTGGTGCTGGCCACCGACAACCCGATCGAATACGAGGGCACGTATCCGCTGCCCGAGGCGCAGCTCGACCGCTTCGCCGTGCGGCTCGAACTGCGGTATCTGTCCGCGCCCGACGAGGTCACGATGCTGCGGCGCCGGCTCGACCGGGGTTCGGCGGAGCCGACCGTACAGCGCGTCGTCGACGGCGGGGAGCTGCTGGCCATGCAGGAGTCGGTCGAACAGGTCACCGTGCACGAAGACGTCCTGCAGTACGTGGTGTCGCTCGCGGCGGCCTCGCGCCAGCACCCGCAGATCGCCGTCGGGGCGAGCCCGCGCGCCGAACTCGACCTCGTCCAGCTCGCCCGGGCCAGGGCGCTGCTGGCCGGACGCGACTACGTGATCCCCGAAGACGTGAAATCGCTGGCGGTACCGGTACTGGCCCACCGGATCAGCCTGCGACCCGAGATGTGGGTCCGGCGGGTGCAGGGCGCCGACGTGGTCGAGGAACTCCTGCGTCGGCTGCCGGTCCCGCGCACGGGCAGCGCCCGGTGACCAGTCCGGTCGAATTCCATTGGCGGGCATCGCCGTTGACACGGGCGCTCGCCACGTGTGCCGCGGCCGCGCTGGCGGTCGCGTTGTTCACGACGCGCTGGGAGCTGGTGGCGTTCGTCGCACCGCTGCTGGGGGTGCTGTGCTCGCTCGGCTGGCAGCCCCGCCCGCCCGGTGTCCGGGTGGCCGGCAGTTCGCCGCTGCAGCGCTGCTTCGAGGGCGAACCGGCGTCGGTCGACATCTGGGCCGTGGCCGACGACGGCAGCGACGTCACGCTGAGCGCCGCGACGGTCTCGGGGGCGGAGGTGCGCACCGTCCCCGAGGACGGGCGCCTGGCGGTGACGGTGACCGCGGCGCGGTGGGGCAACTACCCGGTCCGCGCGCAGGTGCGCGTGACGGGCCGCGGTGGGCTGCTCGAGGGCACGGGAACCGTCGACGCCGCGCATGTGTGCGTATTCCCGCTCGCGCCATCGCAATCGGTCACCGTCCCGCGCACCGACCTGCTCGACCGGCTGGGCACCCACCTGACCCGCCACCTCGGTCCCGGCGTCGAATTCGCCGACATCCGCGGCTACGTCCCGGGCGATCAACTCCGCACGGTGAACTGGCCGGTCAGCGCCAGGCGCCGCAGCCTGCACGTCACGCAGCGGCTGACCGACCGGTCCGCCGACATCGTCGTCCTCGCCGACATCTACGCGCAGCCGCCCGGACCGGCGACCGACGCGACCGAGCGGATCGCCCGCGGCGCGGTCCAGGTGGTGCAGAGCGCGCTGCGTTACGGCGACCGCGCCGGGCTGGTGACGCTGGGCAGCAGGCGCACCCGGTGGCTCGCCGCCGACATCGGCCAGCGGCAGTTCTACCGCATCCTCGACGTGCTGCTGGCCGCCGTCGAAACCGACATCACCACAGGCACTCTCGCGCCGCACGCCGCGGTGCCACCAGGTGCGATCATCGTCGCGTTCTCCACGCTGCTGGAGACCGAATTCGCGCTCGCGCTCATCGACCTCCGCAAACGCGGACACACTGTCATCGCCGTCGACGTGCTCGAGGGCAGCCCCCTGACCGGTGAGCGCGACCCCCTCGTCGACCGGATGTGGGCGTTGCAGCGCTCGTTCATGTACCGCGACATGGGGACCATCGGGGTGGACGTGGTGTCGTGGCCTGTCGACGTCACCCTCGACCAGGCGATGGCGCTGGCACCCCGGCGACGCAACGGAGCACGACGGTGAAAGTGTTGGTGCCGGTCGTGTTCGGCGTGCTGATGGTCGCCGCGGTGGCGTATCGCGCCGACGGGCCGGCACTGGTCGCCGCGGTGGCGTCGCTGGCCGCGGTGGGGGTGTCGGCGTGGTGGCGGCCCGCGGCCACCGTCGCGGTGTTGCTCACGGTCGCCGCGGCCGCACTCGACACGACCGCGCCGATGGCCACCGCCCTGGCCGGGCTGGCCGCGGCCGCCTACCTGGTGTTGCGGCACGGCAACGGCCGGGCCACCCCGGCGACCATGCTCACGGCGGTCGCGTTCGCGCTGGTCGCCACGGCGGTACTGCTGGTGCCGGTGGCCGTGCCGTGGCTACCGCTCGCCGCGCCGCTGGCCCTGCTGGCCGTCTACGTGCTGGCGCTGCGGCCGTATCCCTAGTTCCAGATGTGCACGCGCCGTTGCGGTTCCAGGTACAGCGCATCGGATTCGCCGACCTCGAACGCCTCGTAGAACGCGTCGATGTTGCGGATCACCCCGTTGCAGCGGAACTCCGGCGGTGAATGCGGATCGGTGGCCAGCCGCCGAACCGCCTCCGCCGAGCGGTATTTGGTGCGCCAGACCTGCGCCCACCCGAAGAACACCCGCTGCACCCCGGTCAACCCGTCGATCACCGGCGCGGGCTCGCCCTTCAGCGACAGCTCGTAGGCCAGCAGCGCGATCGACAGCCCGCCGAGGTCGCCGATGTTCTCGCCGACGGTGAAGGCGCCGTTCACATGCGGAACGGGGGAGTGCCCGTTGGTGTCGGCCAGCTCGCGCGGGGTGTACTGCTCGTACTGTTCGATCAACGCCTTGGTGCGGGCGCCGAATTCGGTGCGGTCGGCGTCGGTCCACCAGTCCACCAGGTTGCCGTCGCCGTCGTACTTGGCGCCCTGATCGTCGAACCCGTGCCCGATCTCGTGGCCGATGACCGCACCGATGCCGCCGTAGTTGGCGGCGTCGTCGGCGTCGGCGTCGAAGAACGGCGGCTGCAGAATGGCTGCGGGGAAGACGATCTCGTTCATCCCGGGGTTGTAGTAGGCGTTGACCGTCTGCGGCGTCATGAACCACTCGTCGCGGTCCACCGGTCCGCCGAGCTTGTGCAGCTCCCGGTCGGAGGCCAACTGGTAGCCGCGGCGGTAGTTGCCGTAGAGGTCGTCGCGCTTGACGACGAGGTCCGAGTAGTCCTTCCAGCGCGCCGGATAGCCGATCTTCGGGGTGAACTTGTCGAGCTTGGCCAGCGCCTTCTCCCGGGTCTCCGGGGTCATCCAGTCCAGCTGGTTGATGCTCACCCGGTAGGCCTCGCGCAGGTTGGCGACCAGTTCGTCCATGCGGGCCTTGGCGTTCGGCGGGAAGTGCCGCTGCACGTACAGCTTGCCCAGCGCCTCGCCCATCAGGTTCTCCACCACCGAGACGCCGCGCTTCCAGCGGTCGCGGATCTGCTCGGTGCCCGACAGCAGCCGGCCGTAGAACGCGAAGTCCTCTTCGACCAGCGCGTCGGTCAGCAGGAAGGCGCGGGCATGAACGACCCGCCACCGCACCCAGTTCTTCCAGTCCTCCAGCGGCTCGCCGGTCCAGGCGGCGGCGAACGCGGTCAGGTAGTCGGGCTGGCGCACCACGACCTCGGCGACCGACTCGGTGGTGGCGCCCAGCGCGTTCACCCAGCCCGCCCAGTCGAAGCCCGGCGCCTCGTCCGGCAGGTCGGCGAAGGTCCGCAGGTTGTAGGTGAGGTCGGCGTCGCGGCGTTTGACCACGTCCCAGTGCGCGGCGGCGAGTTTGCTCTCCAGCGCGACGATGCGTGCGGCCGTCTCCGCGTGATCGTCGGCGTCGCCGCCGTACACCAGCGCGAACATCGCCGCGATGTGCTTGGGGTAGGCGGCCAGGATCTCGGCGTGCTGTTCGTCGCGGAAGTACGACTCGTCGGGCAGCCCGATCCCGGACTGGCTGAAGTGCAGCAGGTAGCGGCTCGAGTTCTTGGAGTCGGTGTCGACGTAGGCGCCGGTGCCGCCGCCCACGCCGGTGCGCTGCAGCCCGCCGAGGACCGCTGCGAGCGTGTCGGGGCTGTCGGCGCCGTCGACCAGCGCGAGTTCGTCGAGCAGCGGCTGCACGCCGACGCGCGCCACCGTGGCCTCGTCGAGGAAGCTCGCGTACAGGTCGCCGATGCGCTGTTCGTCGGTGCCGTCCGCGGCGCCCGATTCGGCGGCTTCGGTGATGATGTCGCGGATCTGTTCTTCGGCCCGGTCGTAGAGGGTGCGGAACGCGCCGTCGGCCGCGCGATCGGCCGGGATCTCGTAGTCGGCCAACCAGCGGCCGTTGACGTGGCCGAACAGGTCGTCCTGCGGGCGGGCATCGGTGTCGAGGTAACTGAGGTCGATACCGGATCGGATTGCTTCTACCGTCACCCCAACATGCTGCCAGAAGCGCACCGGTACCCTCACGGCCATGCGCGAGGAGCTCACAGACGAGCGTGCCGACGCCGACGAATCCACCGACCGCGTGTTCACCGGATTCGGGGTGGCGTCGGCGGTGCTGGCCGCCCTCTCGGTGGCCGCCGTCGTGCTGGCCGTCGTCATCTGGACGGGGCACCGCGAGGACGCCGACGAGCGCGCCTACCAGACCCGTGTCATGCAGGCCGCCGCCGACTGGACCGGCGTGCTGGTCAACATGAACAAGGACACCGTCGACGCCAGCATGCAGCGACTGCACGAGAACACCATCGGCGACCTCAACGCGGACTTCGACTCGGCCGTCGAGCCCTACCGCCAACTCGTGCAGCGGTTGCAGACCCGCACGACCGGTCAGGTGGACTCGGTCTCCATGGAATCGCTGCACCATGCGGCGCCCGGCCCGGACGGTGGGTCAGTCCCGTCGCCGCCGCCCGATCCGCAGCTGTCCGCCTTCGCCACCCGTACCGACACCGTGCTGGTGGTGGCGACGTCGCTGAGCGAGAACGTCGGCAACAAGGAACCGCAGACCGTGCGGTGGACGTTGCGCCTGGACGTCTCCGACGTCGACGGCAAGCTGATGATCTCGCGGCTGGAGCCGATCCGATGAGGAATGCCCTGCGCGTGGTGGTGTTCGACGTGCTCGCGCCCGTCGCGGCCATCGCCGGCCTGATCTTCATCGGCGTCGCACTCGGCTGGCCGCTGTGGTGGGTGTCGGTCTGTTCGGTGCTGTGCCTGCTGATCGTGCAGGGCGTCATCGTCAACGTGGTGCTGGCGCGGCGCGACGGCGTCACCGTCGGCACCGACGACGACGGGCCCGGGCTGCGGCTGGCCGTGATGGGCCTGGCCACCGTGGCGCTCGTCGCCGCCGTCGTGGTCGCCTACCAGCGCTGGACAGTGCCCGACCGGACGTTCACCGCCGACAGCGCGGAGGTGGTGCGCATCGCCAGCAGCGTCTCCGAGGCGACCGCCACGTTCTCACCGCAGAGTCCGACCGCCTCGATCGACCGCGCCGCGGCGCAGATGGTGCCCGAGCGGGCGCAGGCGTTCAAGGACGAGTTCGCCGGCGTGGCCAAGGAGCTGACCAGCAAGAACGTCTCCGCACAGGCCAGCACCGTCTCGGCCGGTGTGGAGGCGATCGGCCCGCAGGTCGCCAGTGTGGCGGTGGTGCTGCGCGGCACGCAGAGTGTGCCGGGTCAGCCCGTCGACAATGCGGTGCTCGCGTTGCGGGTGACGCTGTCGAAGACCGACGGCCGCTGGATGGTCGACGACGTCACCCCGATCCACGCCCGCTGACCCGGCTAAAGGAGGCGGGCGTAGTCGACCTTGAGGCAGCGGTCCATCACGACCTGCAGGCCGGCGGCCGTCCCTTCCTCGGCGATCTTCTCGTCCCACAGCCCCTGCTGTAGCCACAGCGTCTTGGCCCCGACCGCGATCGCGTCGCGCAGCACCGACGGCAACTCGCTCTGGCGCCGGAACACGTCGACCATGTCGGGGACGACGGGCAGGTCGGCCAGTGACGGATACACCGGTGTGCCGTCGATCTCGCTGACCGTCGGGTTGACCAGGTAGAGCTCGAAGTGACTGGCCGACCGCAGGTAGTCCCATACGCCGTAGCTCGGCCGCATCGGATTGGCGGAGGCGCCCACCACCGCGACGGTCTTGGTCTCGCGCATGATGCGGCGCAGGTCGTCGTGTTCCGGTTCGATCCACTCGGTCATGACGCCAGCATTCCCGCTCGGCGCGGCGTCAACGCGGATTGTTGGCGCGCTGCGCGCGGATCTTCGCGAACCGCTCCGACAGCCGGCCCATCCGGATCATCAGCGACGCCGACGGACTGACCTCCCCGTCCAGATAGCTCTGGAACTCGTCGGCCGTCGCGCCGATCCGCGAGGCGAATTCGGGGGCGCTCAGGCCGGACCGGTTCAGCAGCAGCTGGACGTGATGGCCCACCTCGGTGCGTTCGGCGGCCGCCATCTGCTCCCGGGTCCGCACCAGCACCTCGGCCAGCGCCTTGGACACCCCGTAGGGCGGCGCCTTCTCGAGGACCTCCTCGACCTGACGTGCCGTCCGGCCGTAGGGGTCGCGTTTGATCGCCGTGACGATGCGCTGCCAGACCGTCAGATCGTCGGTCTCGAGCGCGTCGCGGATGGACGCGGTGGACCAGAACTCCACCGGCCGGTCGTCGATCGTGGGTCGCCGGACCGCCGCCGACAGTGGACGGGTCGCGGCGGAAGCAGCGTCGCGGCGGGTCTCCCGCGCGTCGCTCGTCAACGTCACCTCGCCTCCTCGAGCATTGCCACGGCCACCGACAGGCAGCGTTGCCTGACCAGTGCCCAGTCGGACTCCGCGTCCGGGTCCGAGATCGCGGGGTCGTCCTCGTCGGACGGTTGGGGATCAGCGAGGCGGCGCACCAGCTGGGTGGCCACCCACTGCTTTTTCGGCTGCTGACCACAGTAATACCGGTCCATCCCGGACAGCACGATTGCAGCGGTCTGAGTTTCCATCGACTCCACCAGATCGGCGAACTCCGCGTAGTCGCGGCTGCTGTTGCGGCACATGATGAGGTAGCTCTTCAGCCGCAGGGTCTCGGCGCCCGTCGGGATCTGCAGCCGGTCCCCGGTGGGCAGCTGCACGTTGGTGGTCTCCACCGGACTGCGCCGTTCCACCGGCGGGCGGTCGGTCTCGGCCTCGGTGTGCTGGGCGGTCTCGAGCGCGTCGAGCGCTACCTGCAGCCGGCCGCGCCACATCGTGACTGGGTGCACCGGCAGTGTCGTGCGCACCGTCGACCCGTTCCCGTCGGCGTGCCCGTTGCGGCCGCCGCGCCACAGCCCGGCGCCGGTGCGCAGTTTGACCATCTGGTCGCCGCCGTTGCGCGCCACCATCCGCTGTTTGATCGGCTGGCAGCCGGTGAACGCCAGCGGATCGGCGACCGTGACGGTCTCGGGCGCCAGCGTCTTCATCCGGGCCGCGGACTTCACCATGCCCCGCAGGTCGGCACCCGACGGGCCCAGCGCGGAGATGTCGTCGGGGATGATGACCAGATCGTCGATCTGCACCTTGGGCAGCGGCTTCTCGAAGTCCACCGACGGCAGGATGCGGTCCAGCCACTTCGGCAGCCACCAGTTCCACTGGTCGAACATCGCCATCAGCGCGGGCACCAGCACCAGCCGCACGATGGTGGCGTCGACGGCGATCGCCACCGCACACGCCACACCCAGTTGCGCCACCAGCGGCATGCCGGCGAAGGCGAAACCGATGAACACCGCGATCATGATCAGTGCGGCGCTGGTGATGGTGCGGGCGCTGGTGCTCACGCCGTAGGCGACGGCATCACGGGTGTTGCCGGTCTGCAGGAAGCGTTCCCGGATGCGGGTCAGCAGGAAGATCTCGTAATCCATCGACAGGCCGAACGTCATCGCCAGCACCAGCGGCGGGATCGTGCTGTCCAGCGACGGGATGCGTTCGAAGCCGAGCGGTTCCAGCCAGCCCCACTGGAAGACCGCGACGAGGCTGCCGTAGGCGGCGGCGACCGACAGCACCGTCATCAGCACGCCCTTGAGCGCGAGGAACACCGACCGGATCGAGATGAGCAGCATCAGGAACGCGATCAGCGAGACGAAGCCGAACACCAGCGGCTGAGTCTGGGAGACCCGGTCGTCGAAGTCCTTGATGAGCGCGGTCGGCCCGCCCACGTCGACGGAGACGTTCGGTCCCGCGGCCGGGGGGAGGTTGGCGCGCATCCAGTCGACGGTCTCGCGGGCGCCCGCGTCCTCGGGGTCGACGGTCAGCACCGCCGACAGCAGCGCGCTGCGCTGGTCGTCACTGAACACCGCCGGCGAGATCGACAAGACGTTCGGCGCCTTCGTCATCTCCGCCCGCACCGCTTCGAGCGTCGGTTCCTTGCCGGCGGTCGAGTCGCCGTCGGGGAACGTCACCAGCACCCGCACCGGCCCCAGCGCGCCCGGCCCCAGGGCCTCGGCGGCGGCGTTGACACCGCCGCGGATCTCGTGGGTCGGCTCGAACTGCCGCTGCATGCTGTTGCCGAGCACCATCATCCAGGCCGGCGCCGCCATCGTGAGCAGCACGACGGTCGCCGCCGTCGCCGCCACCCACGGCCGGCGCATCACCCAGCCGGTCCAGCGGGTCCAGAACCGGGACTGGGTGGTGTCGGGCCGCCGGGAGAAGTGCAGGTACGACGAGCGCTTCGCGGCCGCCCGCCCGAAGGTCGCCAGCACCGCCGGGGTCAGTGTCGTCGAGGTGAGCACCGCGACCGCGACCGCGAGGATCGCGCCGGTCGCCATCGACGTCAGCACGGGGGTGTTGATGAGGTAGATGCCGGTGACGGAGGCGATGACCGTCATCCCCGACAGCAGCACCGCCAGGCCGGAGGTGGCCATCGCGGCGTCGGCGGCCTGCTGTGGATCGCGGCCCGCGCGCAGTTCCTCCCGGAACCGCATCAGGATGAACAACGAATAGTCGACGGCCAGCGCGATACCGAACATCGACACCGTCGATGCGACGAACACCGACATCGTGGTGATCGTCGACAGCAGATAGACGAGGCCCATCGTGACGGCCACCGTGCACACACCGAGCAGCAGCGGCATCGCCGCGGCGGCCAGCGAACCGAACACCGCGAGCAGCACGATCAGGACGATCGGCAGGTTCCACTGTTCGGCCTGGGCGATGTCGGTCTTGATCGCCTGTGAGGCCGCCGCGCCGAGCGCACCCTGGCCGATCACGTACATCTTGACCTTGCCGTCGCGGAACTCGGCCGGCTCCTCGCCGTCGACGCCGATGCGGTTGCGCAGGTCTTTGGCCACGTCGGTGGCACCGGTGTTGTCGAAGTCCAGCGACAGCGTGATCACGTACGGCCGGTCGGGCTGCGGCGCCGGCTGCTGAGGGTTGGGGCTGATCGTGACGCTGGGCACCGCGGCCGCGATCTGTTCGAGGTGCGCGACGGCGGCGTTCATGTCGTCGTAGGAGGCGTCGGCGCGCGGTGCGGCCACCAGTGCCAGCGGGGACGCGCCCTGATCCGGGAAGTGGTCCTCGAGTTCGTACTGCACGTGCAGCGACTGCGAACCCTCCACCTCGAACCCGCCACCGGTCAGATTCGACGAGTGGTTCAGCGCGAGGTAGATCGACGGGATCAGGAGCAGCGCCCAGGCGCCGAATACCGCCCAGCGGAATCTGCGCAGGTTGCTGCTCAAGCGCATCATGAACTGCTGGATGGCGTCTCCTGAGGATCTTCCCGGCGTTTCGCGGCCTGTCGTGCGAGAGCGTACCCCAGCGTGCGGTAGGGTACGGCGCCCTCAGCCCAGCTGGGAGCAAGCTGTAATCAAGCCTTTAACCTGCTCTAATTCGTTCTCGCGCACCGGGCCGATACCGTTACGCCGGATCCGGTGGAATGCGGGCGGCCGGATCGTCGGATTGGCGGGTGCCCGCGTGCGGATGGCAGGATGGCCGTCGGCTGTCCATGCGTCGGGGGACCCACAGGACGTCCGCCGAAGGTGTCACGCGTTGCCCGGCGGGATGTCCGAACCCTGCCGAGGAGTGCCATGAGATCGATCGCCCTGCGCCGAAGCCTGTACGCCGCATTCGCCGCCACCGCCGCCGGTGGCGCGGCCGTCGCCGCGTTCACCGTGCCCGCGACGCCCGCGACCGCGGCACCGGATCCGTGCGCGGCCAGCCAGGTCGCCAAGACCGTCGCCGCCGTGGCCACCAACACCTCCAACTACCTCGCCGCCAACCCGGAGGCCGATCAGGCGCTGACCACGATCGCCCAGCAGCAGGCCGGGCCGGCGTCGCTCGCGGCGCTCAAGGCCTACTTCGACGCCAACCCGCAGGTGGGCGCCGATATGCAGAAGCTGCAGCAGCCGCTGACGAGTCTGTCCGGGCGGTGCAAGCTGCCGGTCACCGTCCCGCAGGTGCTCGGTCTGATGCAGGCCGCGCAACAGAGTGGCGCCACGCCGTCCGCCGCCGGTGCGGTGTCGCCGGCGTCCAGCTCGCCGGCGACACAGGGAGTGGGCCAGCTGCCCGGTCCGGCCGCGTCCGGTCACCGCTGAGCGCGCTTTCGGACTTTTTCCCTGCTCTTTGCGGGTAAGGAGGAAACTCCCGGTGAGTTCTGATTAGCTGTGTGGTGGCGATAACCATCGTGGTTTCGGCCTCTCACTCAGATGAAGGAGCATGTCCATGTTGCTTCCTGCCCGTACCGCACGTCGTGCGGTAGCTGGTGCGGCCGGCGCAGGCGCGCTTGCCGGTGCGATGTTGTTCGGCGCGATCCCGGCCGCGATGGCCCAGCCCGCTCCGCCGCCGCCGAACTGCACCGCCGCCGATCTGGCCGGGGTGGCCGCCGGGGTGTCCGCCTCGACGTCGGCGTACCTGTTCACCCATCCGCCGGTGAACGAATTCTTCACCAGCCTCGAGGGGCAGCCGCGCGATCAGATCCGGCCACAGGTGGAGGAGTACCTGAACGCGAATCCGCAGGTGAAGGCCGACCTCACGGGGATCCGTCAGCCGCTGGTGGATCTGAAGACCCGTTGCGGCACCGCGACGGTGCCTGACGACGGCACCCCGTAGCCCGCGTGCGGGCTGGCTCCGGGGATCAGCCCGAACACACAGCGCATGACACCACGGGTCGAACCGTGCTGATGGTCGACGACGACCCCGACGTGCGAACGTCCGTGGCACGCGGACTGCGGCATTCGGGGTTCGACGTGCGCGTCGCCGCGGACGGTAAGGAAGCGTTGCGCATGCTGTCCGCCGAATCGCACGACGCTCTGGTACTCGACGTGCAGATGCCGGAACTCGACGGCGTCGCCGTGGTGACTGCGCTGCGTGCGCTCGGTAACGACATCCCCATCTGCGTGCTGTCGGCGCGCGACACCGTCAACGACCGGATCGCCGGACTCGAGGCGGGCGCCGACGACTACCTGACCAAACCGTTCGACCTCGGCGAGTTGGTGGCCCGGCTGCATGCGCTGCTGCGCCGGGCCAGCCACTCCGACCGCCCGTCGGACACGATGACCGTCGGACCGCTGACGATCGACACCGCACGGCGGCTGGTGTTCGTCGACGGCGAGCGTGTGGACCTGACCAAGCGGGAGTTCGACCTGCTCGCCGTGCTCGCCGAGAACAACGGGGTGGTGCTGTCGCGCCAGCGGCTGCTCGAGCTGGTGTGGGGTTATGACTTCGACGTCGACACCAACGTCGCCGACGTCTTCATCTCCTATCTGCGGCGCAAACTCGAACGCGATGGTCTGCCGCGGGTGATCCACACCGTTCGCGGGATCGGATACGTGCTGCGGGACGAGCCCTGACGTCGTGTGGTTGCCCCGCTTCATCCGCTCGGCTTCGCTGCGCACCCGGGTCGCCGTGGCGTCGGCGGCCGCCGCGTCGGCGGTCGTCGCGGCGTTCACGATCCTGACGTCGGTGGTGCTGGCCAGCAACGACGCCGCCCAGCTCGACCGCAGGCTCGACTCGATCGTCGACGCGAGCATGTATCCCGAACAGCTGCAGGACCCCCGCCGCGGGGTGCTGACGACGGGTCGCTCCCGCTCCACGGGTCAGGTCGTGTTCCAGCGCGGCTTCCAGCTGCCCAACCTGCCGCCGGGTACCGAGACCGTCGAGGTCAACGGCGTGGAGTACCGGGTCCGCACCCTCACCGTCGACCAGGAGGGCGGCGTGCTGGTGTCGATCGGCATCCGCGCCGACAGCATCCTGCTCAGCCGCGGCAAGATCCCGGAGTACGTGCTGGTGGGCCTGGTGACGGTGCTGATCGCCGGCGGTCTGGGCTGGCTGCTCGCCGGCCCCGCGATCCGGCCGCTGCGCAAGCTCACCGAGCAGACCTCCAAACTCGGCAAGGACACCGACGAGATGCCGGAGGTGCGCGGGGTACGCGAAGCCGAGGAACTCTCGGAGGCGATGTCGGCGATGCTGCGCCGGCTGGCCGCCGCCCAACAGGCGACCACCAACTCCTTGCAGGCCGCGCAGGACTTCGCCGCGAACGCCGCCCATGAGCTGCGCACCCCGCTGACCGCGATGCGCGCCGACCTGGACACGCTGCGCATCCACGACCTGCCCGACGACGAGCGCGCGGAGGTGGTCGCGGACCTGTCCCGCGCGCAGCGCCGGGTCGAGGCCATCATCACCGCATTGGGACAGCTGGCGTCCGGCCAGCTGGCGCAGGCCGCGGACCGGGAACCGATCGACGTCACCGACACCCTCGACCGGGTCGCGCGCGAGAACATGCGGTCGGCGCCGCGGGTCGAGATCGTCGTCGACGCCGAGGAACTCGGCACGGTGTGGGGCTGGCCGGACGGTCTGCGGCTGGCGGTCGACAACCTGGTGCGCAACGCGATCGCCCATGGCGAGGCGAGCCGCGTGGTACTCACCGGGCAGCGCACCGACGGGCGGCTCACCATCATCGTCGACGACAACGGTCGTGGTCTGCCCGCCGACGAACACCAGACGGTGCTCGGCCGGTTCCGCCGGGGCAGCACCGCGGCCCCCGGCGGATCCGGCCTGGGGCTGGCGCTCGTCGCTCAGCAGGCTGAGTTACACGGCGGCACAATCGAATTGGGTGACAGTCCGCTCGGCGGCCTACGTGCGACGCTGACCGTGTCCACGTCGCCGGAGCGCAGCGAGGCTCAGCTGCGCTGAATCTGCCTGCGCCGCAACGCCGTCACGGCGCCCCGCCACCCGAGCAGCAGCAGCGCGGTGACCAGGGACGCCACGATGACGAAGCTGAACGCGACACCCTGGCCGCTCAGTTTGCGCAGCACCATGCCGACCGCGATGGTGCACAGCCATATCAGGACGCCGGTCGGGGTGAGCGCCAGCGGCCGTCGCCAGGCCCTGGCCGCCAGCCACCCGACGGCGGTCCCGGCGAGGAACGGCCATGCGGTCTCGGCGATTCCGGCGATCGTCAGCCCTTCGGCGTGGCTGCGGCGCCCGATCGTGCAGAAGACGACGACGCAGACCAGATCCGCCAGCAGGGCGACGACGACGGTGCGGCGGTCAGGCATGGTCACGTCCATCTCGGTCGGTCGGGGGAAGGGGGGCGGCCCCGTGGAGGGCATCGGGATCGATGTCGCTCTCGGTGCGGAACATGAAGAAGAAGACCACCCAGCCGATGGCGGCCAGGAAGATCCAGCTGACGAGCCGGTAGATGAGCATGGCCGAGATGGCGCCGGCGAGCGTCATCCCACTCGACACCAGGCCGGGCACCAGCACGGCCTCCACCACGAGCAGCCCGCCGGGCATCAGGGGAATGGTGCCGACCGCGCGGGCGGCGGCGTACGCGACGGTCAGACCGGCCAGCGAGGGATGGCCGCCCGCGGCGTAACACGCGAACGCCAGACAGGCGACGTCGGCGATCCAGTTGAACAGCGACCAGCCGAACGCCATGCCGAGGTCGCGACGACCCAGCTGCACCGATTCGAGCTGCTGGAGCAGTTCCCGCCATTTGGCCACACCGGTGTCGGCGGGCCTGCCGCGCAGTGAGTTGAACCGGGACAGCAGCCGGACCCCGATCCCGTCGATCAGCTCGGGGCGGCTCGCGACGGCCTGCGCGAGCACCAGCAGTGCGGCGAACCCACCGAGTGTGAAGACGAGCGAGAGCGGGTTCTTGCTGGCGCCCAGCAGGAACGCACCGCCCAGCCCGAGCAGCGCCAGACCGACGCCCTGCAGCACCCCGGACATCACCAGCTGCCAGGACGCCACCACCGGGCTCGCGCCCCAGATCCGCTGCTGGCGGTACAGGAACGTCGCGGACAGCACCGGACCGCCGGGCATGGTCGTGCTCAGCGCGTTACCCGCGTAGTACGCCGCCTCCGAACGCCACTGCTGCAGGTGCACCCCCGCCGACCGCAGCAGGGTGCGCTGGATCTGCGCGAAGCTGTGCATCGACGCCAGGGACGCGACGATCGCGGCGAGCACCCACCACCAGTTGGCGGAGATCAGGCTCTTCCACGCCTTGGCGAGCTGATCCCGCACCAACACCACTTCGACGGTGAGCACGACGACCGCGACGGCGATGATCACCCAACGGACCCACCAGTACTTCCCGCGGGTGGATCCTTCGGGGTCGGCCCGTCCTCGCTTGGCGTCGTTCGCCGGCGCGTCGTGGGACACGCCCTACAGACTAACGGTGCGGTTCCCCGTCGTCGGGCGCCCTGACGGCGCGCCGCACCCGCGGTCCGGTGACCGTGACGGCGGTTACGCTCGTCGGATGGCAGACGACGTGTTCGCAGACGATCAGTCCGTGTCGCCGCTCGTCCGGAAAGCGGCCGCGTGGTCGTGGCGGTTGCTGATGATCTTCGGTGCGCTCGTCGCGGTGCTGTGGGTGATCCAACGCCTCGAGATCATCGTCGTACCCGTCGCACTGGCCACCATGTTGGCGGCGCTTCTGATGCCGGCCGTCGACTTCCTCGACCGCCGGGGCGCCCCCCGCGGTGGCGCGGTGGCGCTGGTGCTGCTCAGCGGTATCGCGGTCGTCGGCGGAATCCTCACCTTCGTCGTCAGCCAGTTCGTGGAGGGCATGCCCGCGCTCGGTGAACAGGTCACCCGCAGCATCGACGGGTTGCGGGTGTGGCTCGTCGAGGGCCCGCTGGACCTCAGCCGCGAACAGATCGACAACGCGGGCAACGCCGCGATCGAGGCGGTGCGCAACAACCAGGAACGGTTGACCAGCGGGGCGTTGTCGACGGCGGGCACCATCACCGAGATCGTCACCGGCGCGCTGCTGGTGCTGTTCACGCTGATCTTCCTGCTGCACGGCGGCCGCAACATCTTCGGCTTCGTCACCAGGGTGTTCCCGACCGACGTGCGCGACCGGGTCCGCGGCGCCGGGCGGGCCGGTTTCCACTCGCTGATCGGATACGTGCGGGCCACGTTCCTGGTCGCGCTGGTCGACGCGGTCGGCATCGGCACCGGCCTGGCGATCATGGGCGTGCCACTGGCGCTGCCGCTGGCGTCACTGGTGTTCCTCGGTGCGTTCGTCCCGCTGGTCGGCGCCGTGGTGACCGGATTCCTCGCGGTCATCGTGGCGCTGCTGACCAAGGGGCTGGTCGTCGCCCTGATCACGCTCGGCCTGATCCTGGCCGTGCAGCAGCTCGAAGGTCACGTGCTGCAACCGCTGGTGATGGGGCGTGCGGTGTCGATCCATCCGCTGGCCGTGGTGCTGGCCATCGCGGGCGGCGGCGTGCTCGCCGGTATCGTCGGCGCGCTGCTCGCCGTACCCGCCGTCGCCTTCCTCAACAGCGCCATCCGGGTGCTGCTCGCCTCGGATCCGAAGGCGGAGGTCAGGAGCATGGAAGCCGACGAAGGGCCCCGCATCCAGGCGGAACCCGACGACGTCGAGGAGAAGGCCGACTAGCCGTTGGGCGCTCAGGCGGCCGTGACCAGCCGCCGGCGACACGCGGTACCGCCCAGCAGCACGCGTAGCTGGCGGCGCGCCCGGTGAAGTCTCGACATCACCGTGCCGACCGGGGTGCCCATCATCTCCGCGACGACGCTGTACGGGTGGCCTTCGACGTCGGCCAGGTAGACCACCGTCCGGAACTCGTCGCTCAAGGCCGCCATGGCTGTATGTACCTCCGAATCCGGTTGTCCGGCAAGGAAAGCAGCCTCGGCTGAGGCAGTCGCGTGACCGGAAGTCTCCTCACCGAGCAGGTCGACGAGGACCTCGGCCGGACGCCGCTGAGCGGCCCGGTGATTGTTGATCCACGTGTTCCTGAGGATCTGGTGCATCCATGCCCTGGTGTTCGTACCTGGGGTGAACGTCCCGAAGCTGCGGTAGGCGCGTACCAGGGTGTCCTGAACGAGGTCCTCGGCGTCGTTCGCTCGGTTGGTCATGCGCATCGCGGCGCGCAACAGCTCGGCGCGCAACGGAATCACGTCGTTGATGAAGACGTTTGTGAACGTGGCACTTTCATCGTCTACGGCATTGCCGCCAGGTGAGGTGCTCTGTGTCGCTGCTGATTTCATGGGTTCGACGGTAGGGGCGGCTCCGTGCGTGGACACCGCTCTCACATCGAACGCATATCTTCGCTTTATCAACCAATAGTGCTGTGCCAGAACGGATATGAATTTCCTATGAGTCCGCACCGCAGTAACGGCGGGCGGATACCATCCCGATCGACGCGCGGTGGCCGGGCTGGGCGGAGGGCGCCCCCGCGCCTTGTCGGAAGTGGTGGGCGGGGTCCACGGTTCGCAGTGTCTAAGAGTTGTCTATGAGGATCGAGACAGGCCGGTCCGGGAGCGCGACAATGATGCGATGACGTCCGCGCCCGTCAACGAACACCAACCCCGTCGCGCGATCCTGGGCCGTCTGCCCCGGATGTACCGCGCCGATGGATCCGCGATTCGCGTGCTGCTCGTCGACGACGAACACGCGCTGACCAACCTGGTCCGAATGGCTCTGCAGTACGAGGGATGGGAGATCGACGTCGCCCACGACGCGGCCGAAGCCCTCGACAAGTATCGCGCCAACACCCCCGACGTCCTCGTGCTCGACATCATGCTGCCCGACATCGACGGGCTCGGCGTGCTGGCCCGAATCCGTGACTCCGGCACTTACACCCCCACCCTGTTCCTCACGGCACGGGATTCGGTGGCCGACCGGGTCACCGGATTGACCGCCGGCGGTGACGACTACATGACGAAACCGTTCTCGCTCGAAGAACTCGTCGCCCGACTCCGTGGACTGTTACGGCGGACGGCCTACCTGACCCCCGCGGACAACGAATCCCTGCGAGTCGGCGATCTCTCACTCGACGCGGCCAGCCACGAGGTGACCCGCGGCGGCGTGCCGATCACGTTGACTTCCACAGAGTTCGAACTGCTCAGATTCCTCATGCGCAACCCGCGGCGGGCGGTGAGCCGCAGTGAGATCCTGCGGCGGGTCTGGGAGTACGACTTCGGTGGACGATCGAGCATCGTCGATCTGTACGTGTCGTACCTGCGCAAGAAGGTCGACAACGGCCACGAACCGATGATCCACACCGTCCGCGGCGTCGGGTACATGCTGCGGCCGCCGGAATGAGGAGGGTGTGGCAGAGCTGGTCTCTGCTCCGGCAGCTGCTGGTCGGCGTCTCGGTGGTGGTCACCGTCGCCATGGCGACGGTCGGGGTGATCTCGGTGGTGACGCTGCGCTCATCGGTGCTGGGGGTCATCGACACCCAACTGGCAGCCTCCGCCGACGGCTTCGGCAGGACGGTCACCAAGTACCGCACCACACCACTGCCCACGGGTGAACTCCCGCCGCCGGGGACGATGAAGCCGCTCACGCAGCTGATGGGCCAGGCGCCGGGCAACGTCGTCGCCTTGGTCCGGGGCGGGGACGTCGTCGACTCGGCCCACTTCGTCGACGGCGAGGCGCAGGCGGTGCCGCCGGCGGCGCTCGCGGCCATGGTCGCCGACGCGTCGACCGATGCCCACCCTCGTACCGTCGAACTGCCCGGGCTGGGGTGGTACCGGATGGTCAGCCACCCCGGTGACGGTGACGAGGTCCTGGTGACCGGCGTTTCGCGCGCACCGGCATGGGACGCGATGATGCGGGTCACCGGAATCGTCTCCGGGATCACGGTGCTCGCGCTGGTGATCACGGCATTGAGCACGGTCGCGATCGTTCGCTTGGCGCTGCGTCCGCTACGCCGGGTCGCGGCGACCGCCGCGGAGGTGGCGACGCTGCCCCTCGACCGGGACAACCACGCGATCGCGGTCCGGGTGCCCACCGGCGACACAGCGCCCCGCACCGAGGTCGGGCGTGTCGGCGACACGCTCAATCGGTTGCTCGACCACGTCGAACAGGCACTGGCCGACGTGGCAGCATCCGACCGACGGATGCGCCAGTTCATCACCGACGCCAGTCACGAACTCCGTACCCCGCTGGCCGCCATCCACGGCTACGCGGAACTGACGCGCCAGGACAGTTCGGTGCTTCCCGAGACCACCGAGTATTCGCTGGCACGCATCGAATCCGAAGCGCGGCGGATGAATTCACTGGTCGCCGACCTGTTGTTGTTGGCCAGGATCGACGAGGGCGACGATCTCGAGGCCACCGAGGTCTCCCTCACGGAGATCGTCGTCGACGCGGTCAACGACGCGACGGTGTCCGCGCCGACGCACCGCTGGGTGACCGAAACGCTCGACGCCGCGGTGTGGGTCCGCGGCGATCACGCCCGGCTTCACCAGGCGCTGGCGAACCTGCTGTCCAACGCGCGTGTGCACACACCGGCCGGAACGACGGTGGAGACGCGCGTTGCGACCGGACGGGCCGAGGACGGCACGGCGTACGTCGAGGTGACGGTGACCGACGACGGCACGGGGATCGACCCGGACCTGCTGCCCCACCTGTTCGAGCGGTTCGTCCGCGCCGACAGGTCGCGGTCACGGCAGGCGGGCAGTTTCGGACTGGGCCTGTCGATCACCGCGTCCATCGTCGAGGCGCACGGCGGCTCCATTCAGGCGCGATCCGGCGGCGGGACAACGACTTTCACCGTCCGCCTGCCGACGGTCGCGGCGCCGGCGTCAGGGTCGGACGACCACCGCCGACGGCGGATCCGACCGCCCGGCTCCGATGTCGCTCCACACCGGTCCGGCAGCAGCCAATCCGTCGGCCGGTTCAACCCGCAGCCATTGTGACGCCCAGGCGGTCACCGATCCCGACCGCGAGCGTGCGCAGAGTGCTCACCTTTCCGCGGCGCGTCGTGCGCAGACGCGCACGCTCGCCGGAGGGATGAGCGCTACATCCGCCCCTCGCGGCGCAGCAGCTCTGCGGCGCTCATGCCACCGCCGCGGCGCTTCTGCTCATCCGGAGCCTCGAGCTTCTCCGTCGACGCGGCGTCGTTCGGGGCGTCCGTGGGCTCCGGCTTCTGGACCGGGATCTTCGTCGTGGCGTCGCTCTCCGGCTGCTGCGGACGCTGCACCGGAATCGCCGTCGTCGGCTCGTTGCCCTCGCCGTCGGGCTGGGGTGCCCCGGCCCGCATCGCCGTGGTCGGTTCGGCCGACGGCTGCGGCGGCCGCGGCGGCTGGCCACCGGAGCCCGGTCCGCCGCGCAGTTCGCCGAGCCACGACTCGATCTCGCGCTCCTCGCGCTTGGGTGCGGGGCCGTTCGGCCGCGGCGGCCGCGGGCCTGCGGCGGTGTTGACCGCACCGCGCACCGCGTTCTTCGCGACCCGCAGCCGGGTCGTCGGCGGCTCCTGCGGAGGCGTGGGCACCGGCCGGTTGGCCGGGATCCGCGTGGTGCCCGCGACCGACGGACCGTTCAGCCGGGGCGGGCCCGGCGGGATGCGGGTCGGCCCGACGCGGCCCTCCACGCCCGGGTGCGTCGGATCGTGCGGCGGGCGTGGCCGCGGGGGCACCGGGGCGCCGGCGCCGACCAGCGCCTGCTCGTCGGCGGGATCACGCACCAGCGGACGCTTGCGCTCGTCGGGCAGTTCGACCTCGCCGAGGCCGAGCCGTTCCTGGATCCGCTTCATCCAGCGCGGCGCCCACCAGCAGTCGTCGCCGAGCATCTTCATGACCGCGGGCACCAGGAACATCCGGATGATCGTCGCGTCCAGCAGCAGCGCGAGCAGCAGGCCGAAGGCGAGGTACTTCATCATCACCAGATCGGAGAACACGAACGCACCGGCGACGACGGCCAGCACCAGCGCGGCGCCGGTGATCAGCCGGCCCGTGGTGGCCGTGCCGACCCGGATGGCCTCGGCGGTGGACAGCCCGCGGGCGCGGGCCTCCACCATGCGGGACACCAGGAAGACCTCGTAGTCGGTCGACAGACCCCAGATGACCGCGATGATCAGGCCGATCATCGGCGCCATCAGCGGCTGCGGCGTGTAGTTCATCAGCCCGGAGCCGTGCCCGTCGACGAACATCCACGTCAGGATGCCCATCGTCGAACCGAGCGTCAGGGCGCTCATCAGCGCCGCCTTGATCGGCAGCACCAGGGAGCCGAACGCCAGGAACATCAGGATCGTGGTCGTCACGATCAGGATCGTCACCATCAACGGCAGCCGGTCGAACAGGCTGTGGATACTGTCCTGCTCCAGCGCCGGGGTGCCGCCGACCAGCACGGTCACCCCGCGCGGTGGCGACAGCGCCCGCAACTCGTCGATCTTCTGAGCGGCGTCGTTGCGGTTCTCCAGACCGTTCTGGATCACCCGCACCGACGGGTCCTCCGAGCCGCCCTCCTGGACCGACCGCTCCTGCCACATCTTCGACGGGTCGTTGTCCGGGTCGATGAAGCCGGGGATCGTCATGGCCTTGGCGCGCATGTCGGCGACCTGCTGGTCGGTGACCGGCTCGCCGTTGTCGCTCTTGAGCACCATCGTCAGCGGTTCGGTGCGGAAGCCCGGGAAGCTGCGGTCGAAGTTCTCCTGGGCCTGACGGACCGAGTTGTCCGGCGGCAGGTACTTCTCGCTGATGCCGCCGAGGGACAGCTGACCGAGCGGGATGATCAACAGGATCATCACGACGATGATCGGGAAGGCGAAGGCGCCGGGGCGCTTCATCACGCGGGTGACGAGCTTGCCCCAGAAGCCCTGCTCGACCTCGGCGCGGGTCTTGGTCTTCTGCGTCTTGTCGGCCAACCAGTGCAGCCACCACACGATCGGGCGCCGCGCCAGCGGCACGTATCGCGCCAGTGCCAGGCCGGCGGTGACGATGACGAGGAAGGCCACGATGCCCAGCAGCATCCAGTAGATGGCGCTGCCGATGACGTCGTTGTCCCGCATCGCGATGATGCCGTAGGTCATGGCGCCGTACAGCGCGGCGTAGCCGACGACCAGGCCGATCAAGGCCAGGTTTGCGCCCTGCTCACCGGTCTGCTTGATCCGCTTGCGGGCGATGTGGCCGAGCGCGATGCCCACGGGCGGCAGCAGGAGTCCCAGCGGGATCGACGCGATGGCGAACGTGTTGGTCTTCTGGACCGCCGGGTCGGACGTGACCGGATCCGGTTCGGCGAACTTGATCAGCGTCTTGACGCCCAGCGCATCGACCCGGGGTCCGAGGATGGCCAGCGCGGCGGCCAGCACGGTGACCGACAGGACGGCGGCCAGCATGACGGAGGCGATGATCGCGTAGGTGATGGACTTCAGGAAGCCCTGCGGGAACAGCAGCAGCGGGACGGACGAGGCGACCAGGATCACCGCGGAGAACATGATCGTGCGGCCGGAGGTCATCACCGTGCGACGTACCGCGGCTTCGGTGTCGTAACCCTCGGCGAGTTCCTCGCGGAACCGGCTGACCATGAACAAGCCGTAGTCGACGGCGATGCCCAGGCCCATCAGCGTCACCACCGGCTGGGCGAAGAAGTGCACGGGCATGATCTCGGCGAGCAGGCGCATGATGCCCAGCGCGCCGGCGATGGTGAGGCCGCCGATGAGGCCGGGCAGTGCTGCGGCGATCACGCCGCCGAACACGAAGAACAGCACCACGCAGACCAGCGGGATGGCGGCGACCTCGGCGCGTTTCTGGTCCTCGCCGATACTGCCGGTGAGCTCGCTGGCCAGCGGGTTGAGGCCGGCCAGCTGGATGTCGCCGCCGTTGATCTGCTGGAGGTCGGGTTCGACGACCTGGTAGTTCTTCAGGATCTCGTCGTCGGTGTCGCCCTTGAGCGGGATGCTGACGAACGTCTTCGACAGATCGCTGGTCTTCATCTGCTGGACGGTCTCGCTGGCGGCGTCAGGGGCGCGCAGCCAGCCGACCCAGCTCACCACCTGGTCCGGATGGTCCTTGACGAGAGCGTCGAGCTCACCGACGACCTCGCGCTGCCACTCCGGGTTGTCGACCTTCTCGCCGTCGGGCGGGGTGAGAATCGCGACGACGTGGCTCGTGCGGTCGCGGCCGTACACCTCGTCGCCGACGACCGACGCCTGGACCGACTGGCTGCCCTCGTCGTAGAACCCGCTCTGGGTGACGTGGTTACCGAGACTGATCCCGTAGATGCCGCCGCCAAGGCACAGCGCCACCATGACGCCGATCACTATGTACCGATATCGGTATACGTTTCGACCCCACCAGGCGAACACGTAAGCTCCTCACCAATTCTTCTTTGTCGACCGCGCGGTGGCCATCAGTTGTCACACTCGCGAGGTCAGCAGCGCGGACAGCGGCCGGAACGGCTGCAGCCATGCTCCCTGCTCAGGCAGCGAATCCAGTCCGATCCGCGGCAACGGCTCCCGGAAAACACCAGGAATGTCTTCCAGATCGACAAACTCCAAGGTATCCGACGCTAGCGCCCAGCTCGCATGTTCGCGAAATCCGAGCACCTGCACGGGGATCCCCTCGCGGGCGATCTCTTCGAGCGGCAGCCGGAACGCCTGACCGTCCGCCGACGCCACCAGCACGGCGGCCAGTCCTTCACGGTGACGCAGCGCGATGTGGTCGAGCATGTCGCTGTCGACATCGCTGTCTTCGTCGATCTTCGGTTTGGCGAACACCGCGAAACCCACGTTGCGCAGTGCCTCCACCCACGGCCGGACGACGTCCGCGCTGCCGGGGGCGATGTTGGTGAAGACGGTCGCCTCTGGTTCGAGGGTGACGTCCTCACGTCCGGCGGACAGATCGGCCGTGCGGGCGAGCAGCCAGCGGCCCAGTGCGTCGAACCGGGGCCGGTGCGCCGCGGTCGGCCGACCGCCGATGATGGAGCCGAGTCCCATGTCCAGGTTCGGGGCGTCCCACACCAGCAGCACCCGCTTGGTGCCCGCGGGCGGACCTGCCGGTGGCGGCGGCGCCGTCACCTCGGGATAGTCCTCGGTCACGCTCACCTTTTCTCCCAGATGAGCTCGGTGATGACGGGCCCGGCCAGGGCCTTGCGCTCGTACTTCGTGACGGGCCGCTGCACGGAGATGGGGAGGTCGGCTTCGGCGCTCACCCGGCGCAGCAGTGATTCGGCGTCGCCGACCTCGGCGATGTGTTCGGCGTAACCCTGATGGTCGGTGGCCGCGTGCAGGACGCCGCCGGGGCGCAGCCGGTCGGCGATCAGCGCCACCGTCGACTGCTGCAGCAGCCGGCGTTTGTGGTGGCGCGCCTTGGGCCACGGATCGGGGAAGAACACCCGCACGCCGGTCAGCGAGCCGCTGGGGATCATGTACTCGAGCACGTCGAGCCCGTCGCCGCGGACCATCCTGATGTTGCGCACGCCGGCGCGGTCGATGCCGGTGAGCAGCTGGGCCAGGCCGCGGCGGTAGACCTCGACCGCGATGACGTCGATGTCCGGTTCGGCCTGCGCCATCGCCAGCGTCGACGTCCCGGTGCCCGATCCGATCTCGAGGATGACCGGCGCGGACCGCCCGAACCACGCCGGGAAGTCCAGCACGGCGGCCGGGTGGCCGTCGGCGTCGCGGGCCTCGGTGCCCAGTTCGGGCCACCGCCGGTCCCACGTGGACTGCTGACCTGCGGAGAGGGTCGAACGGCGGGACCGGAAACTCGTCACCCGCCGATGCCGGTGCGCTGCGGCGGACTGTTCGTCGGACGGCATGTGGTCGGCGGCCGGCGGACCAGCCGGTCCGCCGGCGACGTCCGACTCGCTCGCATGCATCCGTCCATGGTGTCTCATCACTGGCGGGGTACCCCCATCGTGGTACAGATTGATACCCAACAGTTGCCTTCGGCTGGTATGCCAAACATCGCCAAAGATCCGTACGGGAGACGCCCCGGCAGATGCCACGATTTCCCCGGGGACCCGCATCCATGACGGGTCGACGCAGGGAGGGCGCCGCCATCTTGGTCGCCGATTTCGAAGAAGTCCTGACGCGGTTGGCGCAGGAGTGCGGTGACGCCCGGGTGTCCGCCGCGATCTCCAGGGTGGTCGCCCGGCTGGGCGCGCCGCTGCGGGTGACGGTCAGCGGTCGTGCCGGGGTGGGGCGGACCACGTTGACCCGGGTGCTCGCCGGGGCCGGGCTGCGGATCGTCGAGCAGACCGACGGTGCCGACGTGGCGGTCGTGGTGGTGGCCGAGGTGGTGAAGCCGGAGGACCGGTCGTCGGTGGCGCGCGGGCGCGACGCGGGTGTGCCGGTGCTGGTCGTGTGCAAGGCCGATCTGACCGGTCCGGTGCCGCAGGAGGCGCTGCGCCGGGCGGCCGGTGCGCCGGTGGTGGCCGCGGTGGCGCTGCTCGCCGACCTGCGCCTCGACGACCAGGCGCGCGACGCGCTGCGGACCCTGGCGGCCCAGCCGGCCGGCGGCGCCCCACCGCTGCCACACGATGACCAGGCGCGGCTGGTGCGCCTCCTCGGGCGGTACGGCATCGCCCACGGGGTGGCCGCGCTGCGCGACGGCGTCGACGTCGACCGGTTGCCTGGGCTGCTGCGCGGGCTCGGTAACCTCGACGCCGTGCTCGGGCAGCTGGACGCCCTCACCGCGCCGGCGCGGTACCGCAGGGTGCGCGCCGCGCTGACGGGACTGCAGGCGCTGGCCACCGGCTCGGACGCGGTGGCCGACTTCCTCGCCGGCGACGACGCGGTGCTCGCGGCGATGACGGCAGCGGTCGACGTGGTGCAGGCGGCGGGTCTGCGGGTCGACCCGCGCGACGACCCGGCCGCCCATCTGCGCCGGGCGGTGCGCTGGCGCGCCTACAGCCGCGGTCCGGTCAGCCCGCTGCACCGCGCGTGCGGGGCCGACATCAGCCGCGGCTCGTTGCGACTGTTCGAGCGGCACCGATGACCGGGGCGCCCGAGGCCGTTGCGGCCGCCGACGCCGTCGTCGCCGCCGTGGACCCCTCACTGAGCTCACCGGGGGTGCCCACCAGCGACGCCGTGCTGGTCACCGGTCCGTGGCTGGCCGGGGTCACCAGCCTGGCCGCCGTTCTGCGCAGCCGGTTGCCGGACGTGACGTTCGTCGAGGCCGACGAGCTGCCGGTCGGGACCGCACCCCTGGCGGTGGTGTTCGCCGTCTCGGCGGCGTCGCCGGTGACCGAATCCGACTGTGAGCTCTTGGATCTGGCGGCCGACCACACCGATTGCGTGGTGGGTGTCGTCACCAAGAGCGACGTGCACGACGACTGGCGTGAGGTGCTGGCCGCCGACCGCGACCTGCTCGATGCGCACCGCCCGCGCTACGCCCGGCTGCCCTGGGTGGGCGCCGCAGCCGCGCCGCAATCCGGCGACCCGGTGGTCGACGAGCTGGTGGACCTGCTGCGCGGCATGCTCGACGAGCCCGACGTGCTGCGGCGAAACCGCCTGCGCGCGTGGGAGTCTCAGCTGGACAAGGTCATCGCCCGGTATCGCGCGGACGGTGACGGCGCGGACCGGCAGGCCCGGGTGTCCGCGCTGCGCTCCCAGCGTGAGGAGATCCGGCGTGCGAGACGGTTGGAGAAGTCGCAGCGCACGATCGCGCTGCGCAGCCAGATCCAGCAGGCGCGGGTCCAATTGGGGTACTTCGCACGCAACCGGTGCGCATCGGTGCGCGGAGAACTGCAGGAGGACATCGCCTCGCTGAGCCGGCGTGGGCTCGCAGGTTTCGAAGACGGTGCGCGCCGCCGGGCCGCCGACGTGATGGCCGAGGTCGACGAGGGCATCACCACGCATCTGACCGCCGTCGCGGCCGATCTGCACCTCGACGCGGCGCCGGCGCCCGCCCAGCCTGCGCCGGTGCCGGAGTTCTCCGCTCCGCCGCTGCGGTCACGTCGCCTCGAGACGCGGCTCATGATGTTGCTCGGTGCCGGGTTCGGGCTGGGTGTGGCGTTCGCGGTGAGCCGGCTGTTCACGGGTGTCGACCCGGGTCTGGCGGTCGCCGGCGTGCTCGCCGGTGCGGCGGCCGGTCTTGCGGTCACCGTCTGGGTCGTCGGGATCCGCGGACTGCTGCACGACCGCGGGGTGCTGGACCGCTGGGTGGTGGACGTGACCGCGACGCTGCGGTCGGCGGCGGAGGAGGCCGTCGCCACCCGCGTGCTGGCCGCCGACGCGGCGCTGTCGGCTTCGCTGGCGGCCGAGGAGGTGGCCGAGGCGGACGCCGCGGCCGGGCAAATCGCCGAGATCGACGCCGAACTGCGCGAGCATGCCGCCGCGACGGCCCGCGCGGCCGCGCTGCGGGACCGGCGGCTGCCCGGTTTACTGCGCGCACTGGAGGCGGTGCGGGCGGAGTTGAAGGATTTCTCGCGGGGCGAATTCAGCGACGCGAGCGAACCGAATTCCGGGAGAACCGTCGGTTACTGATCAGTACCGACGAAATTTGCTTTATCTGAATCGTTCCTGTGAGTGATCGGACATAGATCCGAATTCCTTCGGGTATGTCACCCACGTTAACCTCGGGAACAAGGGACGACCGTGATCGCCGTTGATCTCGTTCATCGGCGTCATCGTGGGCCTGCGTCCTGGCGGACCGAGTGCAGGAAGATGCAGGAGAATCACAGAATGACTTCAGCCACCATTCCGGGTCTGGATACCGCTCCGACGAAACACGAGGGACTGCTGACCTGGGTTCGGGAGGTCGCCGAGCTCACCCAACCGGATCGCGTGGTGTTCGCCGATGGTTCCGAGGAGGAGTGCGCCCGGCTGACCCAGCAACTGGTCGACGCGGGCACCTTCACCAAGCTCAACGACGAACTCAAACCGAACTCGTACCTCGCGCTGTCCGACCCGTCCGACGTCGCCCGCGTGGAATCGCGCACCTTCATCTGCACCGAGAAGGAGGTGGACGCGGGCCCCACCAACAACTGGATGGATCCGGCCGAGATGCGCGGCATCATGACCGATCTGTACCGGGGGAGCATGCGCGGCCGCACCCTCTACGTGGTGCCGTTCTGCATGGGCCCGCTGGATGCCGAGGACCCGAAGCTCGGTGTGGAGATCACCGACTCGGAGTACGTGGTGATCTCGATGCGCACGATGACCCGGATGGGCCAGGCCGCGCTGGACAAGCTCGGTGACGACGGCTTCTTCGTCAAGGCGCTGCACACGGTGGGCGCACCGCTGGAGCCGGGCCAGAAGGATGTGCCGTGGCCGTGCAACGACACCAAGTACATCACCCACTTCCCGGAGACCCGCGAGATCTGGAGCTACGGATCGGGCTACGGCGGCAACGCGCTGCTGGGCAAGAAGTGCTACTCGCTGCGGATCGCCTCGGCGATGGCGCACGACGAGGGCTGGCTCGCCGAGCACATGCTGATCCTCAAGCTCATCTCGCCGGAGAACAAGGCGTACTACATCGCCGCGGCGTTCCCGTCGGCCTGCGGTAAGACCAACCTCGCGATGCTGCAGCCCACGATCCCGGGCTGGCGTGCCGAGACCGTCGGCGACGACATCGCCTGGATGCGGTTCGGCAAGGACGGCAGGCTGTACGCCACCAATCCCGAATTCGGGTTCTTCGGCGTCGCGCCGGGCACCAACTGGGACTCCAATCCGAACGCGATGAAGACGATCGCGGCCGGCAACACGGTGTTCACCAACGTCGCGCTGACCGACGACGGCGATGTGTGGTGGGAGGGTCTCGAAGGGGATCCGCAGCACCTGATCGACTGGAAGGGCCGCGACTGGACGCCGGAGTCCGAGGAGAAGGCCGCCCATCCCAACTCGCGGTACTGCACCCCGATCGCGCAGTGCCCGACGCTGGCGCCGGAGTGGGACGATCCGCAGGGTGTGCCGATCTCGGCGATCCTGTTCGGCGGCCGCCGCAAGACCACGGTTCCGCTGATCACGCAGGCCCGCGACTGGCAGCACGGTGTCTTCATCGGCGCCACGCTCGGCTCGGAGACGACGGCCGCCGCAGAGGGCAAGGTCGGCACGGTGCGCCGCGATCCGATGGCCATGCTGCCGTTCCTCGGCTACAACGTCGGTGACTACTTCCAGCACTGGATCGACATCGGCAAGAACGCCGACGAGTCGAAGATGCCCGCGGTGTTCTTCGTGAACTGGTTCCGCCGCGGCGACGACGGCCGGTTCCTGTGGCCCGGCTTCGGTGAGAACAGCCGCGTGCTCAAGTGGGCCGTCGAGCGCATCGAGCACAAGGCCGACGGCCGCAGCACCCCGATCGGCATCGTGCCGAGCGCCCAGGATCTCGACCTCGAGGGCCTCGACGTGGACCCGGCGGACGTGGACGCCGCGCTGGCCGTGAAGCCCGAGGAGTGGCGCGACGAGCTGCCGCTGATCGAGGAGTGGTTCGAGTTCGTCGGCGAGAAGCTGCCCACGGGCATCAAGGACGAGTTCGACGCCCTCAAGCACCGCCTGGCCGAAGAGGCCTAGTCCGTTTCACCGCGAGCGTGCGTGTCTGATCCCTGACACGCCGCTCGCGGTGTGCTTTCTGCGCACCCTCGCGCGTTGATGAGTGCGCGGACCTGCTCGATCTGATCGAGCGCGTAGCGAGCGAGGTCGCTGTAGGACATGTCCGCTCCCGCCCGCGTCAGCGCTTCGTAGCGCTCGGCGCCGAGCTCGTCACGGAGCCGATCGATCGTGCGGGTGATCTCAGGGAACGTGACGAGGGAGAAGGCCGTCGTAGCGAATCCGAGGATGGTCGCCGCTCCTTCGTGGCGGTCGAGCTCGACGAGGCGGGTGGCGAGCACGCCCAGCGGACTGACCATGTGCTCGTAGCTGCCCGCCTCGTGAAAGTTGTTGATCGCCAACGCGAGTAGGTCGAGTGTCCTGGCCAGCGGGGTGTGGGTGTCGACGACTGCCGACAGATTCACCGCGAGATACGACTCGGTCATTCGATTGCCACTGCGCTGGGCGATGCCGAGCCCCCGTAACAGAGCTTCGTATGCCTCCAGCGGCAGGCGGTCACGGCAGGCGTAGCCGTAGGCGAGAAGGGCGTATGCCGCGGCGCCGGGATTGTCGGTGTCTTCCGCGGCGACTTCGAGACCCGCGCTCTCGGCGACAGCCTCGTCGGTCTGGCCACTGGTCAACAGAGCCATGACGAGGGAACCGCGGGCGAAGAGTGCCGCACTGCCTGTCGGCAGCGGGCGTGCGCGGCACAACGCGAGCCACCGCTGCGCGTGTCCTGCCGTGATGTACGTCCCGCCGAGCGCGGTAGTGGTGATGTCATACAGCGCGCCGTCGTAGTCGCCGGTCCGCTCCGCCTCGACCGCCGCGTCAGCGAAGCGAAGCGCGTCGTCGACCCGGCCGGTTCGGTAACACTCGGAGGCCGCCACATACAGCTGCACCAGCCGCGGATGCCGCACCTGATGTGCGAGCGCCAGTAGAGCCTCGGCCCATGTCGACGGCTCGTGCAGTTCGATCCATCCGCCGAGGAACCCCGCGCACACCGCGATCCCGGCGGCCGAATCGAGGTCGTCGTGCCCTGCGGCCCACTGGAAGGCGGCGCGCAGGTCGGGCAGTTCGTCGGTGAGCCAGGTGTAGGTGTCGCGCTGGCTCGCGCTGTCCCAGAGTTCGGTCATTCGGCCGGCACGGTGTGCGAAGTAGCGTGCGTGGATGGTGCGGACGGCGTGATCCGCGCCTGACGAGACCAGTTGTCGTTGAGCGAAGTCGCGGATCGTCGCCAGCATCCGGTACCGAGTGGCCCGCCGGGATTTATCCACCGACAGAAGGGATTTCCGTACCAGCGCGTCGAGGTGGTCGATCACGCCGAACTCGTCGACGGCTTCTGTCACAGCCGAAGCGCTGTCGAGGTCGAATCCGCCTGCGAACACCGAGCATGCGGTGAGAACGGCGCGTTCGTCGTCGGCAAGAAGGCCGAACGACCATTGCACTGCGTGGAGCAGGGTTCGGTGCCGTGCCGGTGCGCTGGGGCCACCGGTCAGCAACCGAAAGCGGTTGTCCAGCCGAGCGCGCACTTCGTGAGCCGTCAACGACATCATCCGGGCCGCGGCGAGTTCGATGGCGAGGGGGATGCCGTCGAGCCGGCGGCAGATCTCCACCACGTCGGCCACTTCACTGTCGGCGTCGAAATCGGGACGCACTGCCCGTGCCCTGTCGATGAACAGGCTCACTCCGGCAGCGTCGGCGTCGGTGACGTCGAGTGGAGCGATCGGCTTCAGCATCTCCCCTCTGACACGCAGGGCCTCCCGACTCGTCGCGAGGATGGTCACCGAGGACGACCGGGCGAGGACGGTTTCCACGAAGGCGGCCGCTGCGGCCAGGACGTGCTCGCGATTGTCGAGCACCAACAGTCGCCGGCGTCCCGCTGACGCCACGGCCACGCTTTCGGCCGGCGTCATCCCGGGTTGCCGGGACACGCCGAGGACCGCGGCAACAGCGTCCGGCACCGCTTCCGAATCGTGCACCGCGTCCAGCTCGATCAGCCAGACGCCACCGGGAAACGCGCCGGCCGCACGGACGGCGGCCGCGAGCGCCAGTGTCGTTTTGCCGACACCGCCCACTCCGGTCAGGGTGACGACGGGATGTCGCCGAAGACAGCGGTCGACTTCGGTCAGCTCCTGATCTCGGCCGAGGATCGTCCCCACCGGCTGACGGACGTTGATCATCGTGGGGTCGACCGAACGCAAGGGCGGGAACTCACGCCGTAATCCGTGGGCGGCGACTTGGAACACCGCGGTCGGCTGCGCGATGTCGCGCAGCCGGCGCAGCCCGAGGTCGAGCAGCTCGACGCCGTCGAGCGAGGCTGCCGTCGCGCCGTCGAGCAGGATCTGTCCGCCGTGGCCCGCGGCCGTCACCCTGGCTGCCCGGTTGAGCACCTTCCCGAAGTAGTCACCGTCGCGGTGCTCTGCCCGGCCGGTCGCCATGCCCATGCGCACGGACAGCGTCAGCGCCCGCTGCGCGTAGACAGCCGCCTCGACGGCTGCGCGGGGGGAGGCGAAGACCGCGCACATCCCGTCGCCGGTGTGCTTGAACACCTCACCGCCCCGGCCGGCGATGATGCCGCGCAGGATCTCGTCGTGGGCGGCCAGTTCGACGCTCATCCCGTCGGGGTCGTCCTCCCACCGCCGCGTCGAACCCTCGACGTCGGTGAACAGGAAGGTGACGACCCCGTCGGCCACGGCGGGATCCTTATCCGGGCAATGTGAGCTGCATCCGAAGCTCCCCGTCTCCGAGTGGTACTGCCCGTCATCGTAGGCCCGGAAGACGATCGATATGGCGCCTCGGGCTGATGGGCTCCACGTCACAATCGCAGTCTTGACACCTGTCAACTCACCCCTAGTACAGTCAGCGCATGCAGATCCGTGACACCGCCGTCGCCACCCCGGACAAGCCCGCGATCGTCATGTATCCCACGGGGACGGTCGTGACGTTCGGTGAGCTCGAGGCCCGCGCGAACCGGTTGGCGCACCTGTTCCGAGACGCCGGTCTGGTCGAGGGCGACGCGGTCGCGATCCTGATGGAGAACAACGAGCACATCCACGCGGTGATGTGGGCCGCGCGGCGCGCGGGCCTGTACTACGTCCCGATCAACACCCACCTCACCGCGGCCGAGGTGGCCTACATCGTCGACAACAGCGGTGCGAAGGCGATCGTCGGCTCGGCGAAGCTCGCCGACACGCTGGCCGGGCTCGAAGCCGAACTCCCACAAGGACTGCCGCCGGTCCGCGTGGTCGTGGGCGGGCGACTCGACGGCTGGCAGAGCTATCCCGAATGTGTGGCCGACAAGCCGGACACCCCGATCGCCGACGAGATCGAAGGTGATCTGCTGCAGTACTCGTCGGGAACCACCGGCCGCCCGAAGGGCATCAAACGCGAACTGCCGCATGTGCCGCCGTCCGAGGTGCCGGGTCTGATGGCCGCGCTGGTGTCGTTTTGGATGCACCCCGATGCCGTGTATCTCAGCCCGGCCCCGCTGTACCACACCGCGCCGTCGGTGTGGTCGATGCAGACGCAGGCCGGTGGCATCACCACGGTGGTGATGGAGAAGTTCGACGCCGAGGGCGCGCTCGACGCGATCGCCAAGCACAGGGTCACCCACGGTCAGTTCGTGCCGGTCATGTTCACCCGGATGCTGAAGCTGCCGCAGGAGGTGCGGGAGTCCTACGACGTGTCGAGCCTCGAGCGGGTCATGCACGCCGCCGCCCCGTGCCCGGTGGAGATCAAGAAGCAGATGATCGACTGGTGGGGTCCGATCGTCGACGAGTACTACGCGTCCTCCGAAGCACACGGCTCCACGCTGATCACCGCCGAGGAATGGCTGACCCATCCGGGCTCGGTCGGACGTCCGCTGACCGGTGTCCTGCACATCGTGGGCGAGGACGGCGAGGAACTCCCGCCGGGGCAGGCCGGGGAGATCTACTTCGAGGGCGGTTACGACTTCGAGTACCTCAACGACCCCGAGAAGACGGCATCGTCACGCCACCCGAAGGGCTGGAAGACGGTGGGCGACATCGGATTCCTCGACGAGGAGGGTTTCCTCTACCTCACCGACCGCCGCCACCACATGATCATCTCCGGCGGGGTGAACATCTATCCGCAGGAAGCCGAGAACCTGCTCGTCACCCATCCCAAGGTGATGGATGCCGCGGTGTTCGGCGTTCCCGACGACGAGATGGGACAGAGCGTCAAGGCGGTGGTGCAGACCGTCGACCCCGCCGACGCGACCGACGCCTTCGCCGAGGAACTGATCTCCTGGCTGCGGGATCGCCTCGCGCACTACAAATGTCCGCGCTCCCTGTCGTTCGAGCCGCAGCTGCCGCGCACCGATACCGGCAAGCTCTACAAGCAGGAGCTGATAAAGAAGTACTCGTGACCGTCATCGAGTTACCCGCGGGCATCGTCGTGGGAGTCGAAACGCCCCGCGACGAGGCCGCGTTCACGCTGTCCGAGGAGCCGTCCGACGACCGCCGTGTCGTGACGGTCGACTCGGTGGCCGACACGCTCGACGAACTCGAACAACGCTGCCGCCGCTGGCCGCAGGCGGCCGCCGTGTGCGACGACGTGCTGCGCGCGTTCGATCCCGCGCGCTCCACGTTCGCCGGCGTCATCACCGAATCCCTGGCGTATTCCACACTGCAGTCCGGTCCGGAGTTCGGCCGCTGGCTCGCCGAACGCGGCCCGGCGCAGGTTCCCGAATCGCCGGATCCGGTTGTGGCGCAACGCCGCGACGGGCGCCTCTCGATCGAGTTCAACCGGCCGCAGCGGCACAACGCATTCTCCACCGGCGCAAGGGCCGCGCTGCTCGAGGCGCTCGAGGTCGCCCGGCTCGACCCGTCGGTCGAGGAAGTGGTGCTGTCGGGCGCCGGCCGATCGTTCTGCAGCGGAGGCGATCTCGCCGAATTCGGCAGCTTCGACGACCCGGCCACCGCGCACCTCGCCCGAACCCGGCACAGTCCGGCGCTGGTGCTCGACGAACTGACCGCGCGCCTCGGCCGCCGTTGCTGCGCCCGGGTGCACGGTCAGGTGCTGGGCAGCGGACTTGAGATGGCCGCCTACTGCGGGTGGGTGGTCAGCACGCCCGACGCGGTCTTCGGTCTGCCGGAACTGGCGCTGGGGCTGATCCCCGGTGCGGGCGGCACCGTGAGCGTCACCCGCCGGATCGGCCGGTGGCGCACCGCCTACCTGGTGCTGTCAGGGCGGACCATCGACCCGCCGACCGCGCTGCGCTGGGGTCTGATCGACGCCGTCGAGTGAACATGGGCGAGGGGCGCCCGGGGGGATGGGCGCCCCTCGCGTCCAGGGGACTCTCTGTGGTCAATCTGCTGCTTACCAACCGGCCGGTCAAGCTTTTGATTTCCGTTGGCAGCATCTGATCGGGCGGTGGCAGAAATGCCGGACCTCCTTGATCGCTCAGCGCTGGCGCGCCGGCCGCACGATCACCTCGTTGACGTCCACCTCGTCGGGTTCGTCGATCGCGTAGGCGATGGCGCGCGCGATCGCCTCCGGCGGGATGGCGGCGGCGCGGTACTCCTGCATCGCCGCGGCGGCGACCGGGTCGGTGATGGTGCCCGCGAGTTCGGATGTCACCACACCGGGTGAGACGGTGGTGACCCTGATCGAGGGGTCGGACTCCTGGCGCAGCCCCTCGGTGATCGCCCACGCGGCGTACTTGGTAGCGCTGTAGACCGCGGCCGTCGGCACCACTTCGTGGGCGCCGATCGACGCCACGGTGACGAAGTGTCCGGCGCCGAGGCGCTGGAAGTGCGGCAGCGCGGCGGCGATGCCGTTGAGCAGTCCGCGCACGTTGACGTCGATCATCGCGTCCCACTGGTCGACGAGCAGGGCGTCGAGGCGGGACAGCGGCATGACGCCCGCATTGTTGACGATGACGTCGATCCGGCCGTGAGTCCGCACGGCGTCGTCGACGAAGGCCGCAACGTCGGCGCGATCCGTGACGTCGAGCCGGCGCACCGACAGGCTGCCGCGATCGAGATCGGCGGCGCTGCCGGCTAGCTCACGCAGGCGGTCTTCGCGACGGGCCCCGGCGATGACGTGGTGGCCGGCGCGGGCGAGGTGAGTGGCGACAGCGGCGCCGATACCGCTGCTCGCGCCGGTGACGAGGATGATCTTCGAATCGGTCATGTCCCCAGGGTCGGGCGGATCGCAGCGCACTACCAGGACGCGATCTGCCTGGGTGCGCCACACCCAGGCAGGGGGTGCGCCACCCACTTATCGTGGTGTCATGTCCGAACTCGGCGACTATCTGCGCAGCCGGCGGGCCGCCGTGATGCCCGCCGACGCCGGCCTGGTCTCGACGGGTGTGCGGCGGGTACCGGGCCTGCGCCGCGAAGAGGTGGCGTGGCTGGCCGGGCTGAGCGTGGACTACTACGTGCGGTTGGAGCAGGGCCGCGAGCGGTCGCCGTCGGCGTCGGTGCTCGACGCGCTCGCCGCCGCACTGCGCCTCGATCACGACGGCCACGGGCACCTGTTCCGGTTGGCGGGCCTGGCGCCGCGGCTGCAGAACGCGACGACCTCCGACCGGGTCGATCCGGCGCTGCTGCGGTTGATGGCGACGTGGCCGGACAATCCGGCCCTGGTCTACAACCGCGCCTACGACGTGCTGGCCGCGAACCCGTTGGCCCATGCGCTGTTCGGTGACTTCGGGGCGGGCAGCAACCTGATGCTGCTCGTTTTCGGCGAGCCACGCGCCCGCGAGTTCTATCGCGACTGGCAGGATGTCGCCGAGAATGCGGTCGCGGGCTTTCGATTGAATCATGTTGCGGCCCCGTCAGACCCGCGTGTGCAGTCGGTGCTCGCAGAGCTGCTCAACACCAGCGCGGCGTTCCGCGCGATATGGGAACATCATGACGCGCGCGGGAAGTCGCTGACCAGCAAGACGTTCCGGCATCCCGATGTCGGTGTGCTCGAATTGACAATGCAGACGTTCGGTGTGCGGTCCGCGCCGGGTCAGGAACTGGTGGTCTACGACGCCGAGCCGGCGAGCCGGAGCGCCGATGCGCTCAAGCTGCTCGGCAGCATCGCCGCGACCGGTCAGCCCGAGCGGCGCAACGTCACCCGGTAGGTGTACTGCTCGGGCAGGAAGTGGCTGACCGACAGCTCGACCGGCCGGCCCGTACTGTCGGCGTAGAGCCGGTCGACGCGCAGCATCGCGTGCCCGGGTGCGCACCCGAGAGCCGCGGCGACCGCGTCATCGGCGGGCGCAACGGTGATCGACTGCGCCGCTTCGGCGATCGGCTCGGTCAGGTGGGGCTCCAGCAGCCCGATCACCGTGTGTGTGCTGACCGCGCCCGCCTGCAGCGCGGCCTCCCCGTCGAGGTGGCGGGCGATCGCCGGCGGCAGGTGCACCGTCGTCGACACGAACGGCACCCCCCGGCCGGGCGGCCCGTGCAGTCGGCGGAACACGACGGCGTACACCGCGTCGTCGTCGAGACGGAGCCGGCTCGCGGCCTCCACGTCGACGCGGCGTCCCAGCCCGTGCAGCACCTCCATCGTCGTGTCCTGCGACAGGCTCATCAGATCCTCGATGGACCCGAGCTGACGAAGGTAGCGTCCGGACTCCCGCGCGTAGGTGCCGCGCCCGGGTACCCGGTACACCACCCCCTCGGCGACCAGATCCTGGAATGCCCGGCGCACCGTCTGACGCGACAAACCATGCTGCGCAACGAGTTCCGATTCAGTGGGCAGCCGGGTGCCGTCGCGGTAGCGGCCGGCGGCGATCTCGCCGCGCAACCGCTCGCGCAGCACCTGATAGGCCGGCTCGGGTTTGATCGCGGTCTCCTAGATCCCGCCCCGCGCGACCAGCTGGGCGGCGATCACGTTGCGCTGGATCTCGTTGGTGCCCTCGCCGACGATCATCAGCGGGGCGTCGCGGAAGTAGCGCTCGACGTCGAACTCGGTGGAGTAGCCGTAGCCGCCGTGGATGCGGACCGCGTTGAGCGCGATCTCCATCGCGACCTCGGAGGCGAACAGTTTGGCCATCCCGGCCTCCATGTCGGCGCGCTCGCCGCTGTCGTAGCGTTCGGCGGCGTAGCGGGTCAGCTGCCGCGCCGCGGTCAGCTTGGTCGCCATGTCGGCCAGGTAGTTGCCGATCGACTGGTGTTTCCAGATGGGCTGGCCGAAGCTCTCGCGGTCCTGGGCGTAGCGCAGGGCGTCCTCGAGCGCGGCCGTGGCGACGCCGAGCGCCCGCGACGCCACCTGGATGCGTCCGGTTTCGAGGCCCTTCATCATCTGGGCGAAGCCCCGGCCGGGTTCGCCGCCGAGGATCGCGGTCGCGGGGACCCGGCAGTCGTCGAAGACCAGCTCGCAGCTCTCCACGCCCTTGTAGCCGAGTTTCGGCAGATCGCGGGAGACCGAGAGGCCCGTCGTACCCTGCTCGACGAGCACCACCGAGATCCCGCGGTGACGCGGCGTGGCGGCCGGGTCGGTCTTGCACAGCAGGGCGATCAGACCGGACCGGCGCGCATTGCTGATCCACGTCTTGGATCCGTTGATCGTCAGACCGCCCCCGTCGGAGGGGAGCGCCGTGGTGCTCATGTTCTGCAGGTCCGACCCGCCGCCCGGTTCGGTCAGCGCCATGGTCGCGCGGATCTCGCCGGTGGCCATCGCGGGCAGGTAGGTGCGTTTCTGTTCGTCGGTGCCGAACAGGGTGAGCAGCTTGGCGACGACGGTGTGTCCGCCCATCGCACCGGCCAGGCTCATCCAGCCGCGGGACAGTTCCTGGGTCACCTCGACGTAGCAGGAGGTCGACACGGGGGAGCCGCCGTACTCGTCGGGGATGGCGAGCCCGTAGATGCCGATGCGTTTCATCTGCTCGATCCACGCCTCGGGGTACTCGTTGGCGTGCTCGACCTCGCGCACCGTCGGCCTGACCTCCCGGTCGACGAACGCGCGGACCGTCTCGACCAGCATGGTCTCTTCTTCGCTCAACTGGCTGCCCATGGCTCTCCTCGAAAATGTACGGCCATATTGACACAGCAATCCTGGCGCTGTCAGCATCGGACCGTGACTTTGTACGGCCAAATCGCCGGTGGTCCCTATTTCGATGACCTCACGGTGGGTCAGGTGTTCGACACCGCGCCGACGATGACGCTGTCGGCGGGCGCCGCCGCCGTGCACCAGTCGATCCTCGGCGACCGGCTACGCCTGGCGCTCGACGCTGAACTCGCCGCGACGGTGACCGGCGCGACGGCGCCGCTGGCGCATCCGGGGCTGGTGTGCGACTTCGCGATCGGCCAGTCGACGCTGGTGACGCAGCGGGTGAAGGCCAACCTCTTCTACCGCGGCCTGGCGTTCCACCGCTATCCGGTCATCGGTGACAGCCTGTTCACCCGCACCGAAGTGGTGGGGCTGAAGCAGAATTCGGCGAAGCCGGGGCGTGCGCGCACCGGATTGGCGGCGTTGCGGATGACGACCGTCGACCAGCTCGGCCGTCTGGTGCTCGACTTCCACCGCTGTGCCATGCTGCCGCTGCGCGACGGCGCGGCCGACACCGGCCACGCCGACGACCTGTCGGCGATCGGCCGCGACACCCCGGCGCCGGATCCGACCGCGGACTGGGACGCGCAGGGCTTCCGCAGCCGGGTGCGGTCCGCGGCGTTCGATCCAGGGCTGGCGGGGTCGGTGCTCCACAGCACGGCCGACGTGGTGAGCAGCGCCCCCGAGCTCGCCCGTCTCACGCTCAACATTGCTGCCACGCACCATGATTCGCGCATCGGCGGAGCGCGGCTGGTCTACGGTGGGCACACCATCGGCCTGGCGCTGGCGCAGGCGACGCGTCTGCTGCCGGATCTGGCGACCGTGCTGGCGTGGGAGTCCTGCGACCACACCGGCCCGGTGCACGAGGGGGACACCCTCTACAGCGCCCTGCACGTCGAGGGGGCGACGGCGCTGCCCGGCGGTCGCGGCCACGTCCTGACCCTGCGGTCGGTGGTGTACGCCGCAGGCGCCGAGGACCGCCAGGTGCTGGACTGGAAGTTCTCGGCCCTGCACTTCTGAGCGCACCACTTCTCTCCGCGAGCAGACGTGAAGACCCCCTTTTTCGCCGGATTTTGGGGGTTTACGCGTCTGCTCGCGGGGGAGGAGGCGCGGCGCGGGACAATGGGGGGGTGAGTGCGTACGCGATCCCGGCCGCGGTGCTCACGCATGCCGAGCGTATCGCGGCGGCGCTGCCCGTCGCCGTCGACATCCCCGAACTGCTGACCGGGCGGGCCGCACTGCTCGGCCTGCCGCCTCCGGGCCGCATCTCGGCGGGTGGGGCGACGCGGCTGTTGCCCGCCCGCGACGGATGGTGCGCGTTGACGCTCTCGCGACCCGATGACGTCGAGGCCGTCCCCGCCCTCCTCGAATCCGACGACACCGGCCCCGACCCGTGGCCGGCGATCACCGGCTGGCTGGCCAACCACGCCGCGGCGGACGCTGTCGCGCGGGCCCGGCTGCTCGGGATGCCCGCCGCCCTTCTCGGCGAGACGCCACCGGCGCAACCCGTCGTCTCGCGCGTCGGCCCACCCGCGATGGCGCGCACCTGGGCCGATCTGCTGGTGGTGGAGCTGGCGTCGATGTGGGCGGGACCGCTGTGCGGCCGGTTGCTCGCCCGAGCCGGCGCCACCGTGGTCAAGGTCGAGAGTCCGACACGCCACGACGGGACCCGCGGCGGATCGCCGGAGTTCTTCGACTGGGTCAACAGCGGAAAGCTCTGTGTCACCGCCGACTTCGACGATCCTGCGGAGATACAAGCGTTGCTCGCTGCCGCCGACGTGGTGATCGAGGGGTCGCGGCCCGCTGCCCTGGCACGCCGGGGGCTGGGGCCGGACGCCGTTACCGCGCGCGACGGCCGGGTCTGGGTGCGCATCACCGGGTACGGCACGACGGGGGAGTGCGCCGACCGGGTGGCCTTCGGCGACGACGCCGCGGTGGCGGGCGGTCTGGTGGGCGGCACCGACGGCGCACCCTGCTTCATGGGTGATGCGATCGCCGATCCGCTCACCGGTCTGACCGCCGCCCACGCGGTGTTCGAGTCGCTGCGCCGCGGCGGCGGGGAGGTGCTGGAGGTGTCCATGGCCGCGACGGCCGCCGGTTACGCCGCGCTGCCCGACGAGGGCACAGTCGACGTGGTACCTCGCAGGCCGGCCCCCTGCACCCCTGCCTCGAACCCGGGAGCCGACAGTGTCTCGGTCCGCCGGCTGCTGGAAAGCCGCACGGCGGCATGCTGATTCAGCGAGCAACACTGCTCGATGGCCGACGGGTGGACATCCGAGCGGCAGACCGCATCCATGGCGTCGCCGAAAGTCTGGCGCCGGCGCCCGACGAGACGGTCCTCGACGCTGCGGGTGGCACGGTGATCGCCGGCCTGCACGACCACCACGTGCATCTGCACGCCGCAGCGGCGGCGCTCGATTCGGTGCGTGTCGGCCCCGCCGAGGTGGGGGACCGCAACGGGTTGATGCGGTCGCTCGCGGCCGCCGTGCCGAGCGACGACGGCTGGATCCGCGCGGTCGGCTATCACGAGGCGGTCGCCGGACCTCTCGACCGCGCGGTGCTCGACGCGGTGAGCCCGCAGACGCCTGTGCGGGTGCAGCACCGCAGCGGGGTGCTGTGGACGGTGAACTCGGCGGGACTGACGCTGCTGGGCCTGGGCGACCATCCCGACGGCATCGTGCGCAGCGACGACCCGCGGTGGTCGGCTGAACTCGCACGCCGCGAGGTGCCACTGAACCAGCTCAGCCGACAGCTCGCGCGCCACGGTGTCATCGGAATCACTGATGCCACACCAGATCTCGACACCGTCGGGCTCGCCGAAAGCGGCATCGTCCAGCGTGTCCACATCCTCGCGCCAGGTAAGCGCATCCTCCACGACGACGCCCTGGATCTCGAGAATCTCACGGACTGGATCGCCGACACGCACGGCAGCGGGGTGCCGGTCGCACTGCATTGCGTCACCGCGGCGCAACTGGTCGTCACGATCGCCGCGCTGCGCCTCGCCGGGGTGCGCGCGGGGGACCGGATCGAGCACGCCGCCGTGGTGCCCGACGACTGCGTACAAGACCTTGTCGGCCTCGGCGTGACGGTGGTGACGCAACCGAATTTCGTTGCCGAGCGCGGGGATCAGTACCTCACCGACGTCCCGGCGGCCGAACACCGGGAACTCTGGCGGGTCGCGACCCTGTTGACGGCCGGTGTGCCACTCGCGTTCTCGACCGACACGCCATTCGGTGACGGCGATCCGTGGGCGGCGATGCGGGCGGCCGTGCACCGCCGCACACCCAGCGGTGCCGTGCTGGGCCCATGCGAAACCGTCGACGCGCGAACGGCGCTCACACTGTTCCAGGGCCGGGCCGAGGATCCCTCGTCGCCGCGGCGCATCGCACCCGGTCAACCCGGCGACCTGTGCATCCTCGAAGGCTCACCTCGGGACGTGCTGGCCGACCTCGACGCCGGACGTGTGCGGGCGACGGTCATCGCCGGCGAACTGGTGTAGACGTCACCCGGTGCCGAACGTGGAGGCGCCGCTGAGCACCGCCCAGATGATGAAAGCCGCCAGAATCAGCACGACCGCCACGACAGTGGCCAGTCCGAGGAGCACCAGGCGCGTGTGGAGACCCTCGTCGCGCGGGGTTGGCGCGGGTGTCCGCCGTGGTCCGGCGGCCGACGCCGGCCGTGGCCGCAGCTGTCGGTTCCGCGACGCGCGTTCGTCGTCGATGGCGCACCACGGGCACATCCGAGTCGTGCTCGGAATCCGGTGTGCGCCAGAGGCGCAGTCGACGGGTCGAATCCTCAGCAGGTGATCGCGCCACTCTCCCGCACTCGGCCGCGCCCACGGATCGGTGGCGCCGTCGGTGAAGGCCCGTACGAAGAGCCGCTGGATGTCGCCGGGCAGGAACGACAGGGGCGGGGCCAGCGGATGGGTCTGCAGCGGTGAATCGGGGCCGCCGGCCCAGCTGCCGGACCGCGCGAGCGCCAGCGCGTCGGGTTGCCGGCCGCCGCCGGTCCAGGTCCCGCGTAGAAAGGGATGATTTCCCGCCATCAGCAATTGGTGGATGTGGACGGCGAGGGCGAACAGATCCGACGGCTGTTCCCGGGGATCGACACGCAGGTCGACACCGGACAGTTCCGGTGCGGTGAACTCGGGTCTGCCTACCGCGCAGAGGAATCGGCGGCCGGCGTGGTCGGTGAACTGCATGGAATCGCAGTCCACGAGCGTCACCTCGGTGGTGTCGCTGACCAGGATGTTGCGTTCCTGGAAGTCACCGATCACCGCGTCCACGCGGTGCACCACCTGTACCGCCAGGCACAGGTTGGCGGCCGTGTTGACCAGGTGCTCCCAGGTCACCCGACGGGTCCACTGCGGTGCGGTGGGTGCGGGATCGAGCCGGTTCGTGGGATTGCTCATCGTATGGATCTCTACCGAGGTCGCGGTGTCGACACGGGGCATGACGAATCCGATCGGCCGGTCGCCGTCGAACAGCAACGCCGACGGCCACGTCAACACGACGACGCCGTTGGGCTGCACCCGCCCCCGGGGTGGGGACGCGATCATCGCAGCCACTTTGTCCAGCTTGTCGGGCAGTCCCCGCAGCGTCGGATGAAAGACCTTGGCCGCCAACTCCGGTCGATGCACGACGCCGTACACGGTGCCCTCACCGGCTCTCGCGAGTACGGGCCCGAGGTCCACCCGCTCGCCGGTCGCCAGCCGAACGTCGCCGAGTTCGTCGTGGGCGGTGCTCATCGCCGCCGTGCCGGCGGTGCGGAGTGGTCCGTCACGATCTCGACGGGTCTGACCGTGCGCGTGTCGATTGCAGCGAGCACCATCGTCTTGTCGTCACCGGTCTGATCGTCGTGGATGCCGCGGAGCAGGGCCGCGAACTCGCCGGCATCCGCGTCGGCACGGACGTGGTGCCACGAGTCGCGGAAGAACGGCTCGTAGGCGGCGCCGGTGGCGACGTCGGTGATCTTGTAGGACATGCCGTCGGTGCTGAGCGCGAACGCGGTGACGCCGGGCCGGACCGCGGTGCGCAGGGCGCCGTCGAAGGCGTTCTCCGACTGCAGGAATGACGTCGTGTTCGCGTAGTCGTCCTTCTGCTCGACGAGCAACGATTCGATCCGGCCGCCGTGCTCGACGGCGATCACCCCGTCGCCGATCTGGCCGAACACCGCACGGTGCGGGTCGGCCAGCGCCACGCACAGCGTCGTCGACAGCAGTGCCGGGTCGAGGCCGAGGGTCCGGGCCTGCCGCGTGACCCGGTCCAGGGCGTTGCGGAACAACCACCGGATCAACGGAGCGCCGTCGTCGGCGTTGCGGTAGTCGGTGACGAAGGGCGCCCGCAGCGCATCGACCAGCACGCTCTGACATGCGGCGTATGCCCCCCACGCCGAGGTTCCGGTGACGGCTCCCGCGCCGTCCGCGACCGCCGCGACCACGAAATCGCCTGCGATGCCGTATCCGTAGGCGTCGTCGCAGCCGAGCCCGCGACGCTCATGCTCCCGACCCGTCACCGACGCCCCGCAGGCTTTCCAGATCGACTCGGTGGCGGTTTCGGGGCCAGCGCTCACGCGCTGGTCCACCCGTGGACCGAGGGCAGCGGCACCCGGTCGCGCAGCGCTTCCAGCGCCCCGTCGTCCTGGGCGAATTCGGAGGAGTTCGAGACGTTGCTCAGCGAGGCCGACAGCCATTCGAAAAGCTCCTCGTACTTGAGCCCGTCGAGTGGCGCCGGACTGCGCTGCAGCGACAGGCGCGCTAGCTGCTGGTAGTCCACCCGAGGGCCGGCGCCGACTGCGAACACCGTGACGCCCCTTGCGGATTCGACGGCGTTGAGTCGCGCGACCGCGGCGTCGAAGCCGTCCAGGTTGGGGCGGCCGTCGGTGAGGAGCAGTATCCACGGCCGGTAGTACTGCAGACCCGCGATCTTGTAGGCCTGCTTCCGGTCCTCGAGGATGTCGAGCGCGAGATCGATACCGGCGGCCATGTTGGTCGTACCGCCGGCGGCGAAGGACACCGGTTGCAGCGTCCGGGCCTCTTGCATGGGCACCAGGACGGTGGCCACCGTTCCGAACGTCACCACCGCGACCTCGACGCGTTTACTGGCCAGGCTCTCGTTCTGCAGATAGCGGATGAACGAGGCGAAGCCCTGCTCCAGCGCGGCGATGGGTTCGCCCTGCATGGAACCCGAGACGTCGGCGAGCACTACGCAGGCGACCCGTGGATCGGGATTCGCGTCGTTGAGGGCGACAGACCAGCCCCAGGTCACCGGCGCAGGTCCTCACTCGGAGTCGACGTCGGCAGGTTTCGCGCCGTATGTCGTTCCGGCGGCGAACCTCTGCGTCGACTGCGCCAGGACGTCGGCGACCCGGTCCGCCGGCGCCGCCGATGGTGTGACGCTCGGACGGGCGATCCGGACGGTGGCCGGTGTGGCGGACGGAATCGCGATCGTCGGCGCGGCGGCCCCCAGCGGAAGCACTGCCGTCTCGACGGGCCGACCGGCCGCCATCTCGTACTGACGCACCTCGAACTCCGGGTGGGCCTTCGCCGCTGGTGTTTTCGCGGCTACGCCGGCCGCGGCGGGACCGGCCCGTAGCGCGATCACCGTCAATGCCAACGCCACCGCGCACATGACCACGTCGAAGGTGCCGGTGATCTGCTGCGCCAACGTGTTCCCGTACACGTCGGTGATGTCGTCCGGATTCAACGGCGCGACTCTCGGCACCAGGGCCACCCCAACGACGACGCGGCACACGGTCAGCACGAACAGCGTCCCGGTCAGCAGTCCGAGCAGCAGTCGCGGTGCGCGGTTGCCTGCGCTGTTGACGTACAGCCACCCCGCGACGACGGCCGTGACGAGGTCGAACGCCATCAGGGTCGTGGCGTTGTACGGCGGGTCGGGCAGCGCCAGCAGCGCGGACATGACCAGGTCGACGATCCGCAGGATCGCCGTGCCGCCGCACCAGACGGCGATGAGCAGCAGGCACTTTCGTGCCGCGGACCGCCACGGTTTGAGCGTGCCGCGCGCCGACAGGACGGTGCCTGACCCGACGAGCGCCGCCACGGCGACCCAGGCCACGTACCCCTCGAAACCGACACCGGCGGTCGACGTGGTCTGCGCGATGCCGTGGAAGGCGTCCAGATCGCGGCCGGCCGGCAGCAACCAGACCAGGGTGCCCGCGACCAGCGTCGAATCGCCGAGGAGGACGACCGACATCCGTGCCGATGGGTCCGCCGACATGCTCCACCGGGCGGCGAGCACCACGGGCAGCAGAGCGACGACCCCATACGCCACCGCGGCGACCAAGACGGACAGGTTCTGCGCCCCGGTGTCCGGGTCGGCGATGTGCGGTGCGACGAACCGGGTGCGCCAGTACAGCGTGAACAGCGCAGCCGCGACGGCCAGCACCAGTGACGCGATGCCGATGATCCGGCCGGCCCGACAGCCTTGCCGAGCGTCCGGGGCGGTGATGACGGGGGCGGCTGCGAGCAGTGCGCCCGCCAACGCCAGCCATGCTCCGGGGCCGACGCCGGGTGGCACCGTGGCGCTGCCGCCCGTACGGATCGCCTCGACGAGGGCGAAGACCGTGAACCCCGCGACCGCGGCCAGGGCAGGTACGTTCGCCGCCAGCCGCAGCCGGTCGAGGATCCGGAGGTCGGCGTCCGGTCGCCGGATGCTGAACCGGCCGACGTGGCTGATGGCCAGCCCGGCCGACGACGCCACAGCCGCGGTGACGACGACGGCCATGGCCCAGCCGGCCGATCCGGTTATGGTCGCGCCGAATCCGATGTTCCACGGGAGCAGAACCCCCAGAAGGACCAGCAGGGCGGCAACTCCGTCGCGGATCCTGTTGGTGCGCAGCAGATCACCTACCACCGAAGTGGCGGTCTGGCGAGGCGATGCGATGGTCATGACGGTGTCCTCAGCTGCCGGATCCGAAGAGCCCGCCGAACGGCAGGTCGGGCAGCGACGGCATGGGTAGGGACGGAATCGAAGGGATGGACGGGAGCGACGGTGCGGACGGCGCCTCGATCGACGGCAGGCTCGGTGCCGGGATCGGCAGCTGGGGCAGGTCGATGATCGGCGCCGAGGGTGCCTCGAAGGCCGGTGGGTCGAACGACGGCGCTTCGATGGGAGTGTCCACCTTGGGCACGGGCAGGTCGATGATCGGCGCCGAGGGTGCCTCGATGACCGGTGGGTCGAACGGCGGGGCCTCGATGGGCGTGTCCACCTTCGGCGCGGGCAAGTCCAATTTGGGGGCGGGCACGTCCACCTTGGGGGCGGGCAGC
>JBNMQY010000042.1:0-45874 GCA_050205415.1 Mycolicibacterium litorale | reverse complement strand
GGTGTCGACATCGGGTGGGCGGGTGGGAGGCGGCCCGGTCGGAGGTCCCGGCGGGCGGGAAGTCGGTTCGGTCATCCGAGCCAGCCGGCCACGTCGGCCGCCCAATAGGTCAGCACGATGTCCGCACCGGCACGACGGATTCCGAGGAGCGCTTCCACCACCGAGGACTCGAGGTCGATCCAGCCGTTGGCGGCAGCAGCGCTGATCATCGCGTACTCACCCGAGATCTGATAGGCGGCCACCGGCACCGGCGAGATGTCGGCGCAGGCCCGCACCACGTCGAGGTAGGACATGGCCGGCTTCACCATCACCATGTCGGCGCCCTCGGCGATGTCGAGTTCGATCTCGCGCAACGCCTCTCGGGCGTTGCCGCTGTCCTGCTGGTACGTCCGGCGGTCGCCCTGCAGGCTGGAGCCGACGGCTTCGCGGAACGGTCCGTAGAACGCCGAGGCGAACTTCGCCGCGTAGGCCAGGATCGCCACATCGGTGTGCCCGGCGCCGTCCAGACCGTCGCGGATGGCGGCCACCTGGCCGTCCATCATCCCGCTCGGAGCCACCACGTGGGCACCCGACTGCGCTTGCGCCACAGCCAATTTCACGTACTGCTGATTGGTCGCGTCGTTGTCCACCCGGCCGCGGTCGTCCAGCACGCCGCAGTGTCCGTGATCGGTGAACTCGTCGAGGCAGGTGTCGGCCATGATCACGGTGTCGTCGCCGAGGTCCTTGGCGAGATCGCGCAGCGCGACGTTGAGGATGCCGTCCGCGTCGATGCCGACCGAACCGCGGGGGTCCTTGTCCTCGTCGCGGGGCACCCCGAACAGCATCAGCCCGCCCACCCCGGCGGCCACCGCGTCGGCGGCCGCGCGGCGCAACGAATCCCGGGTGTGCTGCACCACTCCTGGCATCGACGAGATCGGCCGCGGTTCGTCGATACCGTCGGCGACGAACATCGGCAGCACGAGATGCCTTGGCTCCAGGGAGGTTTCAGCAACCAGCCGGCGCATGGCCGGTGTGGAACGCAACCTACGCGGACGCTGACGCATGATCAGCGGCGACGGCTCTTCTTGCGCGGCGGCGGCAGGGCGCCCTCGGCGCGCAGCCGGGCGGCGTGCTCGGCGAGCGCTTCCACCAGCGGACCGACGGCGGCCACCTCGGGCTGCACGTCGACCCGCAGGCCGAACTCCGCCGCGGTCTCGGCGGTCTTCGGCCCGATGCAGGCGACGATCGTGCGGGCGTGCGGCTTACCCGCGATACCCACCAGGTTGCGCACCGTCGAGCTGGAGGTGAAGCACACCGCGTCGAAGCCGCCGGTCTTGATCATCTCGCGCGTCGACGCCGGCGGCGGGGCCGCCCGCACCGTCCGGTAGGCGGTGACGTCCTCGATCTCCCAACCGCGTTCGCGCAGCCCCTCGGCCAGCGTCTCGGTGGCGATGTCGGCGCGCGGCAGCAGCACCCGGTTCACCGGATCGAAGATGTCGTCGTACGGCGGGAATTCGTCGAGCAGCCCCAGCGAGGACTGCTCACCCGTCGGCACCAGTTCGGGATTGATGCCGAACGCGCGCACCCGCTCGGCCGTCGCCTGGCCGACGCAGGCGATCTTCACCCCGGAGAACGCGCGGGCGTCGAGCCCGAACTCGTTGAACTTCTCCCACACCGCGCGCACGGCGTTGGTGGAGGTGAACACCACCCACTGGAAGCGACCGTCGACCAGACCCTTGACCGCACGCTCCATCTGCGCGGGGCTGCGCGGCGGTTCGACGGCGATGGTGGGCACCTCGATGGGGAGGGCGCCGTGGCCGACGAGCTTCTCGCTCATCTCACCGGCCTGGTCCTTGGTACGCGGCACCAGCACGGTCCAGCCGTACAGGGCGCGGCTCTCCCACCAGTTCAGCTTCGCGCGGTTGGCGACGGTCTTGCCGATCGTCACCACCAGCGGTCCGGCCAGCGGTCCGGCGGCGGGATCCGTACCGGCCAGCACGTTCTTGTCGATCAGCCCGGACAGTGTCGACTCCACCGACCGCTGCTGGCAGGTGGTGCCGTTGGCGGTGACGACCGCGGGCGTGGTGTCGGCGATGCCGTACTCGATCAGCGTGCGCGCGGCGTCGGGCAGATGCGATGCGGTCGCGTGCAGGATCAGCGGACCCGGTGCGGCGGCGATCGCGCCCCAGTCCACGTCACCGCGCACATCGGCGACGGTGTGGGTGGAGCCCAGCGGCAGGCCGGCGTAGGTCGGCACCGCGGTGGTGTCGGGCAGGCCCGGCACGATCTCGAAGTTGGCGTGGCTCTTCGCCAGCGCGTTCACCTCGGCGATGACGGCGTCGACCGACAGCGGGTCGCCGGCCACCAGCCGGACCACGTCCACGCCGTGCTTGGCCTCGCCGACCAGGGTCTTGGCCACCTCGGCCGGGTCACCCAGCGCGGGCCGGATGTCGGGCCCGCCGGGGATCGTCGACACCGGCTGCTCGTCGGCGCCGTCGGCCGGTTGGGCCGGCTCCGCCGGTTCCGGGCCGGACGGCGGCGGCAGGTGCGCCCCCACCAGGGACAGCACGGCCTCGGGCACGTCTGGGTCGGTGAACACCAGCGCGGCGTTGACGAGCACACCGTGGGCCCGTGTGGTCAGCAGGCCGGGGTCACCGGGGCCCGAACCCACGAAGGTGATGCGGCCGGGCTTCATCTTGCGCCCGCGCCCGCTCTCCTGCCGAGTCATCTGTCGCTCACTCCGCTCTACAGCTCAGTGGTGATCCGCAATGAGCTCGCGCGCCCCCAGTTCGAACAATTCCGCGGCGACCGAGACCCCGAGGTCTGCGGCCCGACCCGGAGTTCCGATGCCAGACGCACGGATCACGTCGGATCCGTCCAGCGCCGCCACGCAGCCGCGTAGCGACACCTCTTCGAAGACGCGGCCGTCCTCATCGATAGACTCGACCACCTCGGCGATCGCGCCCACCGGTGCGGAACAACCCGCCTCCAGTTGGGCGAGCAGGGCCCGTTCCGCGGTGACCGCCGCGCGCGTGTCGGCGTCGTCCAACTCCGCCAACAGCGCGACCAGTTCGGTGTCGCCTGCGCGGCACTCGACCGCGAGGGCGCCCTGAGCCGGCGCTGGCAACATCTGCACCGGTTCGAGGGTCTCGGTGACATCGCCGAGCCGTCCGATGCGGGCCAGACCCGCCCGGGCGATCACGATGCCGTCGAGTTCACCGTTTCCGACCCTGCTCAACCTGGTATCTAGGTTGCCTCTTAGGGGGCGGATTTCCAAACCGAGACCCAGTGCTCTAAGCTGCGCGGCCCGTCGCGGACTCGAGGTGCCGATGACCGAGCCGGCCGGCAACTCCCCCAGCACCAGACCGTCGCGGGCCACGAGGGCGTCCCTGGGGTCCTCTCGACGCGGGATCGCGGCGATGGTGAAGCGCGGATCGGCGGCCGTCGGCAAATCCTTGTAGGAGTGCACGGCCACGTCGACCCGGCCGTCGGCGATGGCCTCCCGCAAAGCGGCGGTGAACACCCCCACCCCGATGTCGGCGATGGGGCCCTGGTTGCGGTCCCCCTCGGTGGAGATCAGCACGAGTTCGGCGGGATGGCCGTTGGCGATCAGCGCATCGCGGATGGTGCCGGCTTGCGTGGTGGCCAGCAGGCTGGCCCGGGTACCGATCCGGATGGGTGCAGCGGTGTTGTTCAAGCGTTACTCGGACTTGTCGAGTTCGATTGGCAGTAGCGGCAACTCGCCGGCGGCGACCGCGTCGACGGCCTGCTGGTCGAGTTCGAAGAGCTCCCGCAGCGCTTCGGCGTAACTGTCGCCGCCGGGCGCGCTGGCCAGTTGTTTGACGCGCACGGTCGGTGCGTGCAGCAGTTTGTCGACCACCCGGCGGACGGTCTTGGCGACCTCGTCGCGGTGGGCGGCGTCGAGGCCTGGCAACCGGTTGTCCAGGCGGAGCAGCTCCGCCTCGACCACGTCGGCGGCGCGCTGCCGCAACGCGGTGACGGTGGGGGTGACCTCGGCCATCCGCTGTCCGGCGAGGTAGTTGGCGACCTCGGCGGCCACGATCGAGCGGGCGGCGTCGGCGTCGGAGGCGGCGGCGCGCGCCGAGGGCTCGCGCTGGATCCGCTCCATGTCGATGACGGTGACGCCGGGCAACCCGGCGATCGCCGGTTCGACGTCGCGGGGCATCCCGAGGTCACAGATGATGAGGCGGCGGTGTTCCGGCCGGCCGGTCAGCCCGCGGTGGGCGTCGGCCAGCGACACCACCGGCCGTACCGCGCCGGTGGAGGTGATCACCACGTCGGCGTCGGCGATCGCGTGGGCGATGTCGTCGAGGGTGTGCGCATCGGCGGTGACGCCCTGCTCGAGCAGGCTGTGCGCCAGTCGACGGGCCCGCGGCAGCGATCGGTTCACCACGTGCACCCGGTCGACGCCGGCGCGCACGAGGTGTTTGGCCGACAGGGCGCCCATCGAACCGGCGCCGATGACGACGGCGGTGCGGCCGCCCAGCGAGCCGAGTTTGGCCTCGGCGATGTCGAGCGCCACCGAGACCACCGAGGCGCCGGCCGCGTCGATGCCGGTCTCGGAGTGCACGCGTTTGCCGACCGACAGCGCGCGCTGCGAAAGTTCGTGCAGGGTGCGGCCGACGGTGTGGTTGGCCTCGGCCGAGGCGTACGCCCGGCGGACCTGGCCGAGTACCTGCTGCTCACCGATGACGGCGGAGTCCAGTCCGCTCGCGACGGCGAACAGATGCTCGACGGCGGCCTCGGCGTAGCGCACGTAGGCGTACTTCGTCAGATCGTTGAGCGACATCCCGCAGTGTTCGGCGAGGACCTGCCCGATCACGGACAGTCCGCCGTGGAACGCGTCGACGACGGCGTAGACCTCGACGCGGTTGCAGGTCGACAGCACCATCGCCTCAGTCACCAGGGACGATTGCAGTACCTGGTCGACGATCTTGGCCTGGTCGGACTCGTCGGTGCTCAACTGCTCGAGCACCGACACCGGGGCACTGCGGTGCGAAACCCCGAACAGCAGCACGCTCATGGCTTCATCACCACGTCATCCACGGTATCCGTTCACGAGCGTGCCGACCAAATTTCACCTAGTCATCTTTGTCACCTCGGCGCGAATCTGTCACCTCAGATCCGCCCGCAATCGCGGTTCGTCGACCTCCCAGTAGCTGTGTTCGGCCCCGTCGAGCAGCACCACGGGCAGCCGGTCGCCGTACTCGGCGCGCAGCGCGGCGTTCCCGGCGGCGGCCGCGGCGTCGACGTCGGTGACGCTCAGTTCGAAACCCAGCTCGCCGGCCAACTCCGCGAGCCGGGCGCCCGCCTGCTCGCAAACGCTGCATCCGGCGCGCGTCAGCAACTCGATTGCGTGATCCACCACCCCAGTATCCGGGCCCGGTGACCTAGGGTTGAGCCGTGTCCGAAACCGGGGGTACGCACGCCGAGCGGCAACAGATCGCCGGGGATGCCAGCGCGGAGGCCGCGGTCACCGATCTCGCGGCCGAACCCGTACCGGCACCACCCGCGGCACCGCCGCCGGATCTGACCGCGGCGGCGTTCTTCGACGTGGACAACACGCTGGTCCACGGTTCGTCGCTGGTGCACTTCGCCCGCGGCCTGGCCGCCCGCAAGTACTTCACCTACGGCGACGTGCTCGGCTTCGTCTACGCGCAGGCGAAGTTCCAGCTGACCGGCCGGGAGAACAGCGACGACGTGGCGGCGGGGAGGACCAAGGCGCTGTCGTTCATCGAGGGCCGCTCGACCGCCGAACTCGTGGCCCTCGGCGAGGAGATCTACGACGAGATCATCGCCAGCAAGATCTGGCCGGGCACCCGCGCGCTGGCGCAGATGCACCTCGACGCCGGCCAGCAGGTGTGGTTGGTCACCGCGACGCCCTACGAGCTCGCCGCCACCATCGCCCGCCGCCTCGGTCTGACCGGCGCCCTCGGCACGGTCGCCGAATCCGTGGACGGGGTGTTCACCGGCCGGCTGGTCGGCGACATCCTGCACGGCACCGGCAAGGCGCACGCGGTCCGCTCCCTGGCCATCCGTGAGGGTCTCAACCTGCGTCGCTGCACCGCCTACTCCGACAGTTTCAACGATGTGCCGATGCTGTCGCTGGTCGGCACGGCGGTGGCGATCAACCCGGACGCCGCACTGCGCAGCGTGGCCCGCGAGCGCGGCTGGGAGATCCGCGACTTCCGCACGGCCCGCAAGGCGGCGCGCATCGGGGTGCCGTCGGCGGTCGCGCTCGGCGCCCTCGGCGGTGCGCTGGCGGCCGTGGTGTCCCGCCGCCAGGACGGCCGTTCCGGCTGGCGCTGATAGGCTCGCGCCGCCAAGCACGTCGACGCGGGGAGTACGCGAAGCCATGGCCATCGCTGAAGAGATCATCGGCACCCACTACCGGTATCCGGACCATTTCGAGGTCGACCGGGAGAAGATCCGCGAGTTCGCCCGCGCCGTCAAGGACGACCATCCGGCCCACCACGACGAGGCGGCCGCCAAGGAGTCCGGCTACGACGCGCTGATCGCCTCGCTGACGTTCCTCGCGGTGGCGGGCCGCAAGGTGCAGGCCGAGATCTTCAACCAGTTCGACGTGCCGATCAACATGGAGCGGGTGCTGCACCGCGACCAGAAGATCACGTTCCACCGGCCGATCCTCGCGGGCGACAAACTGTTCTTCGACTCGTACCTGGACTCGGTGATCGAGGCCCACGGCACCGTCGTCACCGAGGTGCGCGGTGAGGTCAGCGACGAGGCCGGCGAACCGGTGCTGACCAGCATCGTCACCGTCATCGGCGAAGCCGCCCACGACAACGAGGCCGACGAGATCAGCGCGACGATCAAGGCGCGCCGCGACGAGGCGATCGCCAAGATGGTCGCCGGGCAGAACGCCAAATAGCGGGAGCCGTCAGCCGAAGAACATGTTCCGGCGGCCGGCGAGCAACTGGTAGAGGGTGTGCTGGATGGTCTCGCGCACCTGATCGGTCAGCTCGAACGTGACCATCGGATCGTCGGCGGCGGACTCGTCGTACTCCTCGGTGCTGATCGGCTCACCGAACTGGATGTGCCACTTCGAGGGCAGCGGCACCAGGCCGAGCGGTCCGGCCATCGGGAACAGCGGGGTCACCGGGAAGTATGGCAGCCCCAGCAACCGCGCGATCAGCTTGACGTCGGCCATCATCGGATAGATCTCCTCGGAGCCGACGATGGAGCACGGCACGATCGGCGCGCGGGTGCGCAGCGCCGCGGAGACGAAACCGCCCCGGCCGAACCGCTGCAGCTTGTAGCGGTCCTTGAACTGCTTGCCGAGCCCCTTGTAGCCCTCGGGGAACACCGCGGTCAGCTCGCCGGCGGCCAGCAGCCGGTGGGCGTCCGAGGTGCACGCCATGGTGTGGCCGGCCTTGCGGGCGGCCTGTCCGACCATCGGCAGGTCGAATACCAGGTCGGCGGCCAGCAGCCGCAGATCGCGGTGAGCGGGATGCTTGTCCTTCACCGCGACCGACGTCATCAGCCCGTCGAACGGCAGCACACCGGCATGGTTGGCCACGACCAGCGCCGCACCCTCGGCGGGGAGGTTCTCGACACCGGTGACCTCGACGCGGAACCACGAGTTGAACAGCACCCGCAGCAGGGGCAGGAAGACCGAGCTGTTGAGGTGCGAGTCGAACCCGAATTCGTCGACGGTGTACTCACCCGACATCCGCTTGCGGACGAAGTCGGCGACCGCGGAGATCCGTTTGGCGAGTTCGGTGGGGGTGTCGGCTACCGGCGGGCCGCCCGCGGCGCCGCCGCGGTGCTGATCGATCTCACGGACCACCGCCGCGATCTGCTCGGCCGAGGCCCGGCTACCGGGGTCGGACAGCAGCGAGGGGTGACGACGTGCGCTGTCCGAGCGCTGAGCCGCTCGCCTTGTCGCGCTTCGCCCCGAGTTCCCATGCAGCGGGATGACTTTGGCCTTCGACTCGCCCGACACGTACTCTTCACCCCACCGATCCGTCAGTCTTTTCTAACGTCCCCAGCGCTGCGCCACGGCGACAGCGCGATCCTCCATCGACTGAACCCATCGTGGATCAACGATCGGCGTCAGTCCACGACCACGCACGTAATCGTCAAAAGCCTCCGCCGTGGTCCATTTTGGGTTATAACCGAGGACTTCGCGCATCCGCGTGGTGTCCATGACCCGGCCGTAACTCAGGTAGTTCAGCTGCTCGCGATCCAGCTCAGTGTATCGGGTCGCGCGTCGCAGCGAGTCGACGAGCGAGAGCGCCGAACGCGGTACCGGCAGCGCGACGCGTCCAGACCGGCGGATCGCCTGGCTCATCATGATGATCCCCGAGGCGCCGATGTTGAACGTGCCGGCCTTACCGGCGATCGTCGCACGCTCCAGCGCACCGAGCGCATCCTGCTCGTGCAGCAGTTGCAGACGCGCGTCCTGGCCGAGCACGGTCGGCACCACCGGTCCGGCCAGATACCGCGAGAGGGCGGTGTCCATCGCCGGGCCGATCATGTTGGCCAACCGCAGGATGGTGACCGTGATGTCGGACCGCCGCCGACCGAGACCGCGGGCGTACCCCTCGATGTCGATGCTGTCGCGGGCGAAGCCCTCCCCCGGCGGCCGGCGGGCGTCGCTGTCCTCGGTGAACATCACCGGGTCGCGCGGACTCGAGCCGTACACCTCGGAGGTGGACTTGAGGATCACCCGGCGTACCGACGGCGCCTTCTGGCAGGCCGCGAAGAGCTGGATCGCGCCCATCACGTTGAGTTCTTTCAACGTGACCCGGCCGCCGGCCCGCGGCGCATACGACGCCGCAGCGGCGTGCACCACCGTGTCCACATCGCCGTTGCGAATCACCTTGGCGATGAACGGGTTACGGATGTCGGCCCGGACGAATTCGGCGCGGCCCATACGCCGCAGCAGGTCCTTGCTCGGCGCGACCGCGTCGACGGCGATCACCTGGTTGATCAACGGGTTCTGCGCCAACCGCGCGGTCAGGTATCCACCGAGGAACCGGCACGCCCCCGTGACCAGCACCACCTTCGGGTACTGAACGGCGTCACCCGGGGTGCTGGCATCCACCACGCCAGACTAACGGCTGCGGCTGAAAGCACCCCGGTGAACGCCTGAGAGGCTACTTACCGAGTTTTCTGCGCTGCACCCGTGTCCGACGAAGCAGCTTGCGGTGCTTCTTCTTCGACATGCGCTTACGCCGCTTCTTGATGACTGAACCCATGAACTCCGCTACCTACGTTTTCCTCGGTCCGACTCGGGGCCCGACCCGACGATCGGCCCGACGTCCGGATTGACGTCCAACCCGGACACCTTACCCAAGGGGCACGAGTGAACGAAAACGTCGGTGCCGCACGGCCCGCTCAGCCGGCGTCGAAGTACGAACTCTCCAACATGTCGTGGACGGCTTTGGCGTGTACCCGGAACGACCGGCCCACCCGCACCGCGGGCAGTTCACCGTTGTGCACCAGGCGATACACCGTCATCTTGCTGACCCTCATCAGACTCGCCACTTCGGCGACTGTGAGAAATTGAGCCCGTGGCTGTTGGCCGTCGGAAGCACTGCCATCCCGCTTACCGCCAGCCGAGTCACGTGCCGATGGCCCGTTCATAGACGTCATCGCAACCCAATCCATCAGGCGCGGGCAGTCCCAGCGGCTTCCCCACCGCTGGCACCGACCCGTGCATACACGAGGAGAATAGCGTGGCGGATGGGGTTACTGCGACGGGTGTGGGCTAATCCATCGGAAATCGGTGAACTACTCCGATGTAATTCCTAGCTGCTCAGAGCGGGTTTTCGCGGCGTCGACCGCGTTGGCCACCGCCGACCGCAAACCGCCGCGTTCGAGTTCGCGCAGCCCAGCGGCGGTGGTACCGGCCGGTGAGGTAACCGTAGCGCGAAGCTGCGCCGCGGTGGTGTCCATTGCCGTACCCATTGCTGCGTCACCCGCCGGCTGCGCCTCGTCGAGCCGCTCGAGCAGCATGGCCGCCGACCCCGCCATCGTTTGCACCACGAGGTCGGTGGCCACCGCACGGGACAGACCGTTGGCCACGGCGGCGTCCACCAACGCCTCCACCATCAGGAAGAAATAGGCCGGCCCCGACCCCGAGACCGCGGTGACCGCATCCAGCTGCGACTCCGGCACCGTCAGCACCCCGCCGACCGAGTCGAAGATCGCCGAGACCTCCCTGAGGTGGTCGGCGGTGGCGAACCGGCCGGACGCCAGCGCGCTGACTCCCCCACCGACCACGACCGGCGCGTTCGGCATCGCGCGGATCACCGGCGCGCCCGCGGGCAGCTTGTTCTCGTAGTACGCGGTCGACACCCCCGCCGCGACGGTCACGAAGACCTGTTCGGCGGTGTCGGTGTCGGCGTTGGCGGCCGCCTCGGCGATGTCGTCGATGACGTGTTCGACGTCGGCCGGCTTCACCGCGACGATGACGTAGTCGGCGTTGTCGATGGCCTCGACGACCGAGGTGACCAGGACGGAGTGCTTCTCGGCGAGGAACTTCGCGCGGTCCGGATGCTTCTCGGCGACCACCAGATCCTTGACTTGCCTACCTGCCCGGAGCATGCCGGACAGCAGGGCCTCGCCCATGCTTCCGCCACCGATGATCGCGATTCTGGCCATGCGCCAAAGCATGGCATGTCCGGCGCACCCGCCGTCATCCGGCGCGCGTCATCGGATGCGTCACTGCGCGGGCACCAACGCCAGCTGCCGGCTCTGCACGATGATGCTGCCTTCGCAATCGACCACGATGTGGTCCGCGTCGAACCACTCCTGGCCGATCTGCGTCGTCGTGCAGATGACCCGCAGCCAGCCGTCGGCCGGGCGGGCCCGCAGATAGGCCGTCAGCTGCACCGTGGGCGCCCAACCGAACCGGTTGACGCCGAAGGTCACCGGAGCCGACACATCTCCGCACAGCAGCGCGAACAGGACGTCGGGAGCGGCGCCGCGGGGCCGCACCCAGTACTCGATCACCGGCGGGCCGCCGTCGGAGCGCGGCGCCATCGTGGTGAGCGACGGCCGGATGTCACAGCCGTGCGCGAGGTGGACGACATCGGCCATGTGGTGTCCTGGGCCGATCGGCGCCAGCCCAGGCGGTGGCTCCGGCGTCATCAACGGCACCACCGGGTTCGCCGACAGCAGCGGCGGCACGTGGTGTTCGGGTTCCCCGAGCGTGATCGCAGCCCGTATCGCCGTCCTGTCGCCCTGCATCAGCTCGACGTCGACCAGGCTGACCCGGCGGCCCTGTTTGCGCACCGTCGTGACCACCCGCATCTCCCCCGGATCCGGCGCCCACAGGAAGTTGGCCGACACCGCGATCGGCTCGACCTCGCCGGAACCGTGCTCGGTGCGGGCGGCGTTCGCGCACAGCGCCAGCATGGCGCCGCCGTGCACCTTCGGGCCGATCGTCCAGTGCTCGTTGAGTTCACCGCCGTACACCCCGTCGCCCAGCTCGGTGACCGTCATGGCATCGGTGAACAGGGTCGAACCGGGCATGGAGCCTCCGTGGGTCAGCGCAGCAGATGTTCGCGGGCGTACTGCAGTGATTCGCGCAGCAGCGCCTCCCGCTCGTTGGCGCTCCGCGCCCCGGACGTGGTGACCTCCAGGATCACATGCCCGCTGAAATCGCCGTTGGCGAGCATCTGGCACACCTCCGCCGTCGGCTGGGTGCCGCGGCCGGGCACGAGGTGTTCGTCGGCCGAGGCACCGCTGCCGTCGCACAGGTGCAGGTGCACCAGGCCGTCACCCATCCGCTGCGCCATGTCGACCGCATCGGTGCCCGCGGTCGCCGTGTGGGACAGGTCGAGGGTGTAGTGCGCGTGGTTGCCGTCCAACGGGTCGTAGGACGGCGCGAACGCCGAGATTCCCGGTCCGGGCCGGCCGCCGCGTTTGCGCATCCGCTCGATCGACGTCTGGCCGGCCCCGAAGAACCGGTCGGCGCGGAACGGGAACATGTTCTCCACCGCGACCATCACGTCGCTGCCCGCCTCGAGTTCGGCGACCTGCTCGCTGAACCCTTCGGCGTAGCGGCGCTGCCAGCGGAACGGCGGATGCACGACGACCGTCTGCGCGCCCAACTGTTCGGCGGCGCGCACGCTGCGGTCGAGTTTCGGGATCGGGTTGGCGCCCCACACCCGCTGCGAGATCAGCAGGCACGGCGCATGCACCGACAGCACCGGGACCCCGTATTTGGCCGACAGCGCGGCTACCGCATCGACGTCCTGGCTGACCGCTTCGGCCCACACCATCAGCTCGACACCGTCGTAGCCGAGGCGAGCGGCGTACTCGAAGGCGGCCTCGGTCCTCAGCGGATAGACCGAGGCCGTCGACAGACCGACCTTGATCGCGGGGCGCACAGGGTGACTAGCCGGACTGCAGCAGCGCCAACGGTCCAAGGGTGACGAGTGCACCCACTGCCACGGCGATCAGCGTGCTGCCGATGTCCTCGGTCTTGCGCACGACGCGCACGCCGACCACCAGGCCGAGGATGACCAGCACCGACAGCACCAGAGCGACGATGTTGTTCCACTTCCACAGCTGGTCGAAGGCGATGAACAGCCCCGCGCCGAACGCGACCGCGATGACGCACTGCCCGACGATCCACGCGCCGCGCAGGAACGCCGACATGCGACCGTTCGCAGCGGTCTCCTCCCGGAGCTCCTCGTCGAGGTCCGCCTCGTCCTCGTCGACATCGGCGTCGACATCCGTTTCCAGCTCGTCGAGCTCGTCGTCGATGGTGTCGGTGTCGCCGCGCCTGCGGGCGAGGTCGTCGGCGACGGTGCCGCCGCCGAACAGCGTGCCCGCCGACGACCGCAGATAGGACGGCAGTTCGTCATCGTCGTCGGAGCGTTCGAGCAGTGCGGGCTCGTCGAGTTCCATCGCCGCGTCGTCCGCCGACTCGTCGTCGTCGAGGAGCGGATCGGGGCTCATCTCGTCGGCGTCGTACTCCGGCTCCTCCTCGACCGCCTCGACCGTCTCTTCCTCGACGACCTCGACGGCCGGCTCAGCCGTCTCGGCCTCGGGTGCCGCCGGTTCGGCGGTGTCCTCGGGTGCGGGCTCCTCGGTGACGGGCTCGGCGACGTCGGCGGTGTCTTCCTGGGGCGCCTCGGTGACCGTCTGCTGCTCGGCGCCGTTGAGCGGGACCCGGGTCGTCTCGTCGGCGGCGGTATCGCGGGCCGGCTCCTCGCGGGTCTCCTGCGGACGGTCGGTGATGATCGGGATCTCACCGGTGAGTTCGGCCACCGTCACCGCATCGGCGTTGCCGCGGCGGCGCCGGCGCCTGCCCCCGGCCGGCGGCGCGCCGATGGTGCCGTTCTTCGCGAGCAACTCGGCGACCGAGATCGGCCGGGTGCTGCTGGAGCTGTTATCTGGTTCTGTCATCGTGTGTTGCCTTTAGTGGCAGTTGGGCGGAGCGCCGTCTGTCCAGCATCCCGCACAGCCCCCTCCGCCGCGGCGAGATCGTCCACTCTGGCACCGCCGACGCTGGTCACATTGTCGGCACCGCCGACGCCTGCCACATTGTCGGCACCGCCGACGCTGGTCACATTGTCGGCACCGCCGACGAAAGGACTCCCGTCGGCCTCGCTGTCGAGTTTCCGCAGAATCAGACCCTCCCGCAACGCCCACGGACAGATGTCCACGGACTCGATTCCGAGCGCCCGCATGCTTGCCTCAGCCACCAACGCACCGGCCACGATCTGTGGCGCTCGCTCGGCACTCACCCCTTCCAATTCCGCTCGGTCAGCCGCGGTCATCCTAGAGATGAAAGCTATGAGCTGCCTCAGCCCGGTCGCCGTCAGCGTCCGCTTGACCCGCGGGCCCGCCCCCGACGGTGCCGCCCCGGTGAGCCGCGCCAGGCTTCGGAAGGTCTTCGAGGTGGCGACGGTCAGGTCGGGAATCCCCGCATCGAGCAGTTGGGTGCTCGCCTCCGACAGCTCGGTGGCCAGCCAGTCGCGCAGCATCGCCACCCGGCGCCGGCCCGGCGGGTCGTCGGGCAGCCACTCGCGGGTCAGCCTGCCCGCGCCCAGCGGCAACGACAGCGCGACCTCCGGCTCCTCGTCCACACCGTTCGACAGCTCCAGCGAGCCGCCACCGATGTCGATGTTGAGGATGCGGCCCGCACTCCACCCGTACCAGCGCCGCACCGCCAGGAACGTCAGCCGCGATTCGTCGACCCCGCTGAGCACCCGCAACCGCACACCGGTCTCGGCGAGTACGCGCGCCAGCACGTCCTCGGAGTTGGTGGCGTCACGGACCGCGGAGGTGGCGAACGCCATCATCTCGGCGCAGCCGGAACTCGAGGCGATCCTGGCGAATTCGTCCACGGTGTCGACCAGCCGGTCCGCCCCCTTGCGGGTGAGCTTGCCGGAGTCGTCGATGGCCTCGGCCAGTCGCAGCGACGCCTTGGTGGAGCTCATCGGAGTCGGGTGACCGCCCCGCCGCGCATCGACCACGAGCAGGTGAACGGTATTGCTGCCCACGTCGAGCACGCCCAATCGCACGCTCCCAACCTAGTCCGTCGGCTGTGGCCGCCTTCGGGCCGACACCCGGGTAGCGTTGATATGCGTGATGCCAGTCCATCCCGGTGAGGTGGAACTCGACTTCGCCCGTGAGTGGGTCGAGTTCTACGACCCGGACAATCCAGAGCACCTGATCTCCGCGGACATGACGTGGTTGTTGTCGCGGTGGACATGCGTGTTCGGCACCCCGGCGTGCCAGGGCACGGTCGAGGGCAGGCCCGACGACGGCTGCTGTTCACACGGGGCGTTCCTGTCCGACGACGACGACCGGGCCCGCCTCGACGACGCCGTCAAACAGCTCACCGCCGAGGACTGGCAGTTCCGCGACAAGGGCCTGGGCAAAAAGGGCTACCTCGAGATGGACGAGTACGACGACAAGCCCAACCTGCGGACCCGCAAATACAAGGGCGCCTGCATCTTCCTCAACCGCCCGGGTTTTCCCGGCGGCATCGGCTGCGCCCTGCACAGCAAGGCGCTCAAAATCGGCGTCGAACCGTTGACGATGAAGCCGGATGTCTGCTGGCAGTTGCCGATCCGCCGCACCCAGGACTGGGTGACGCGGCCCGACGGTTCGGAGATCCTCAAGACCACGATCACCGAGTACGACCGCCGCGGCTGGGGTGAGGGCGGCGCCGACCTGCACTGGTACTGCACCGGTGATCCGGCCGCCCACGTCGGCGCACGGCAGGTGTACGAGTCCTATGGCCCGGAGTTGACCGAGTTGCTGGGCGAGAAGGCGTACGCGGAGCTCGCGGCGATGTGCCGGCGGCGCAGCGGTCTCGGCCTGATCGCGGTGCACCCGGCGACCCGGGCGGCCCAGTGAGCCAGGCGCTGTTCCTGTTCAAGCTCGTCCCGCCGCGGGCCGACTTCGCGCAGACGATGACCGCCGACGAACAGCAGGCGATGGCCGGCCACCAGGACTACTGGCGCGACCTGCTCGGCGCCGGGAAGGTCGTCGTCTACGGTCCGGTCGCCGATCCAGAAGGCGTCTGGGGGCTGGGTGTGCTGCGCGCCGCCGACCGGGCCGAGGTGCTGGAGATCGGCAGGCGCGATCCCTCGGTGCTCGCCGGGGTCAACACCTTCGAGGTGTTCGAGATCATGGGCGCCGCGACGGGCTAGCGCCCTCGAACTCAGCCCTCGAGCTTGTAGCCCAGGCCGCGCACCGTGACCAGGTGCACGGGGTTGGCCGGGTCCGCCTCGATCTTCGACCGCAACCGCTTCACGTGGACGTCGAGGGTCTTGGTGTCGCCGACGTAGTCCGCACCCCACACCCGGTCGATGAGCTGACCGCGGGTCAGCACCCGCCCGCTGTTGCGCATCAGGTACTCGAGCAGGTCGAACTCCTTGAGCGGCAACGTGATCGACTCACCGTTGACGCTGACCACGTGCCGCTCGACATCCATGCGCACCGGTCCGGCCTCCAGCACACCGTCGTGGGCGCCCGTGTCGTCGACGTCGGCGCCGCGGCGCAGTACCGCGCGGATCCGTGCGATCAGCTCGCGGGCCGAATACGGTTTGGTGACATAGTCGTCGGCGCCGAGCTCGAGCCCGACGACCTTGTCGATCTCGCTGTCACGGGCGGTCACCATGATCACGGGGACGCTGGACCGGGCACGCAGCTGTTTGCACACATCGGTGCCGCTCATCCCGGGCAGCATCAGGTCGAGCAACACGATATCGGCACCGGCACGGTCGAATTCGGCCAGCGCAGAGGGCCCGTCGGCCACGATGGTGGTCTCGAACCCCTCCTTACGCAGCAGGAAGGCCAGGGGATCGGCCAAGGACTCCTCGTCCTCCACGATCAACACACTGGTCATGGGTCTCGCGTCCTCCTATTGGGTAGGTCCCTCGTCCGGATCTTCGGAGTGGGGGTAGGCCGGAATCGACAGCGTGAACGTCGATCCGGTGCCCGGCTGGCTCCACAGCCGGATGGCTCCGTTGTGATTGGCGGCAACGTGTTTGACGATCGCCAGGCCCAGACCGGTCCCGCCGGTCGCCCGGGAGCGGGCCTTGTCGACGCGGAAGAAGCGTTCGAAGACCCGCTCCTGATCGTCCTTCTCGATCCCGATTCCGCGATCGGTCACCGAGATCTCGATGTTGGCGCCGCGGCGGCGCCGGCTCACCGACACCGACGTACCGCGCGGCGAGTAGGCGATGGCGTTCGACACGAGGTTCGCCAACGCCGTCACCAGCAGTGCCTGATCGCCGAGCACCTTGTAACCGGTCGGCGCGTCGGTGGTGATCGCGATGTCGGCGTTGTCGGCGGCCACCTTGTGCCGCGACAGCGCCTCGGACACCACGGTGTCCACGTCGACGGCGCCGAGATCCGGCAGCCGCTCGGCGCCCTGCAGCCGGGACAGTTCGATCAGTTCGCCGACCATGTCGGCGAGGCGATGCGCCTCGGCCACCATCTTGTCGGCGAAGTGCCGCACCGTGTCGGGGTCGTCGGCGGAGGCCAGCAGCGCCTCGGCCAGCACCCCCATCGCGGCGACCGGGGTCTTGAGTTCGTGGCTGACGTTGGCGACGAAGTCCCTGCGAGTCGCCTCCATACGGGCGTACTCGGAATGGTCGTCGACGTAGACGACGGCGAAGCGGCGGTCGGCGTTCGTGAGCAACCGCACGGTGCCGCGCACCGACAGCCCCGACCGGCCGGGGTGGGCCACCTTGCGCGGCGACAGATCGACCTGGATGTCCTCACCGGTCCTCAGCGTGCGCTGCGCGGCCTCCCACGCGTGTTCGTCGAGCAACCGGTCCCGCACCAGGCCGAGCTCCTCGGCCCGCGCATTGCTGTAGACCACGTCACGGAACTTGTCGACGACGGCGATGCCGACCGGGGACGAGGACACGATGTGGGCCAGCATCTGCGACACCGTGATGCCCGCCGCCTCGACCGCACGTCGCCGGCGGCGTGCCGCCAGCCGTGGGGTGAGCGCGACGCCCACTCCCACGCCCACCAGCAGCGTGAGTAGCGCCACGACTGCCGTCATCAGCAGTGCGGAAACCACACTCACGCGAAAATCGTACGCATGCGGTGAACGTCATCCCAGCAGCGTGCGGCCAAATCGCGACAAGTCACAATCCGAAATGCAGGAGTTCGGCCGCAGTTCACCGGGTGTTCGCGTAACCCCTACTTGGCGCCCTGCGAGGCGACCGCGGCCGCGCCGGCCGCCGCCGCCTCCGGGTCGAGGTAGGTGCCGCCGACCACCTTCGGCTTCAGATCCGAGTCGAGGTCGTAGCGCAGCGGGATGCCGGTCGGGATGTTGAGGCCGACGACGTCCGCGTCGGACATGCCGTCGAGGTATTTCACCAGCGCCCGCAGCGAGTTGCCGTGCGCGGCGATCAGCACGGTCTTGCCCGCCCGCAGGTCCGGCACGATCGTCTGCTCGAAGTACGGCACGAAGCGGGCGACCACGTCGGCCAGGCATTCGGTCAGCGGGCCGCCGTCGATGTCGGCGTAGCGCGGATCGCTGTCCTGGCTGAACTCGCTGCCCTTCTCGATCGGCGGCGGCGGGGTGTCGTAGCTACGCCGCCAGGCCATGAACTGGTCCTCGCCGTAGCGTTCCTTGGTCTCGGCCTTGTTCAGGCCCTGCAGCGCACCGTAGTGCCGCTCGTTGAGCCGCCAGTCGCGGTGCACGGGGATCCAGTGCCGGTCGGCCTTGTCCAGCGCGATGTTCGCCGTGGTGATCGCGCGGCGCAGCAGCGAGGTGTAGAGCACGTCGGGCAGCCGGTCCAGGTCGGCCATCAGCTCACCGGCCCGCGCGGCCTCCGCCCGGCCCTTCTCGGTCAGGTCGACGTCGACCCAGCCGGTGAACAGGTTCAGCGCGTTCCATTCACTTTCGCCGTGACGGAGCAGGATCAGTGTGGAATCTCCCATGTGTGGATCCTCTCACGCGCCCTGCGGGGTGGCTCAGTCGTCGTCGATGAGGTGCTCGAACGCTTTGAGGTTCTTCAGCGACTCACCCCGCGACACCCGCCACTCCCATTCGCGCTGGATCGAGGACTTGAAGCCCAGTTCGAGCAGGGTGTTGAAATCGGAGTCGACGGCTTCGAGCACCTGACCGAGGATGCGGTCGAGTTCGTCGGGGGTCACCGAGTGCAACGCCATCCGCCCCACCAGGTAGATGTCGCCGACGTTGTCGAGGGTGTAGGCCACCCCGTAGAGGCGCCGGTTGCGTTTGAGCAGGAACCGGTACACGCCTTCGTGGTTCTCGTCGGGTTTACGGCAGACGAACGCCTCGATGCGCACCGAATGCTCGCCGATCGACAGGATCGTGTTCGTCTTCAGCCGGCGCTCACCGGGCAGTTCCACGATGATGCCGGGCAGTCCGCCGTGGGCGCCCTCGTGGAACGTGTAGGGCAGCCCGTGTTCCTCGAGAGTGTCGACGATCGTCTTCTCGACGGTGTTCACGCGCGGACTCCCCGTCGCCTCGTGAACCGCCGCGCGGTGCGCCGCGACAGCGTCTCGCCGTCGCGCGGATGGCGGTCGCGGTAGTCGCTGATGGCCCGGCCGTAGCTGGCCAGCAGGTCGTCGACGGTGTGCGCCCAGGAGAACGTCGCCGCGTGGTCGACCGCGGCCTGCCGCATGGTGTGCGGACCGCGCGACAGCAGCGAGTCGATGGTGTGCGCCCAGTCGCCGACGTCGTGACCGTCGACCAGCGCACCGGTCACGCCGTCGCTCACGGCTACCGGCAGCCCGCCGACGGCGGCGGCCACCACCGGGGTCCCGCACGCCTGCGCCTCGACCGCGACCAGTCCGAACGACTCCGAATAGCTCGGCACCGCAACCAGATCGGCGGCGCGGTACACCTGCACGAGGTTCTCCCGCGACTGCGGCGGCAGGAAGGTCACGCGGTCGGAGATACCCAGTTCGTCGGCCAGCGCAACCAGGGTGTCCGGAGCGGCCAGACCTGAACCCGACGGGCCGCCGGCCACCAGCACCCGCACGTCGGGCAGCTTCGCCGCCGCGCGCAGCAGGACGTCGGGGGCCTTCAGCGGCTGGATGCGTCCGACGAACGCGACGACGGTCTCGTGCTGGTCGAGTCCGAGCGCGGCGCGCGCCGCACCCCGGTCGCCCGGCGTGAAGGTGTCCAGGTCCACACCGGGATGGACGACGTCGATGCGCGACCGGTCGGCGCGATGCAGTGAAACCAGTTGCTCCGCTTCGAGTTCGGTGTTGACGATCAACCGGTCGGCCTCGTCGACCACCTGTTGCTCACCGACCGCGCGCAGCGGCGGTTCCGGTGAGTCGCCTTCGGCCAGTGCGGCGTTCTTCACCGCCGCGAGGGTGTGCGCGGTGTGCACCAGCGGCACCGCCCAGCGGTCCCTGGCCAGCCAGCCGACCTGGCCGGACAGCCAGTAGTGCGAGTGCACGATGTCGTAGTAGCCGGGTTCATGAGTGGCCTCGGCGCGCAGCACTCCCGCGGTGAACGCGCACAGCTGGGTGGGCAGATCGTATTTGTCGAGCCCCTCGAACGGACCGGCGACGACGTTGCGCACCAGCACGCCGGGCGCCACCCGAACGACCGGCGGATCGGCCGATGTCGTGGCGCGGGTGAAGATCTCCACCTCCACACCGCGGCGCGCCATGTGCAGGGCGCTCTGCAGGACGTAGACGTTCATGCCGCCGGCATCGCCGGTGCCGGGCTGCGCCAGCGGCGAGGTGTGGACCGACAACACGGCCACACGCTGGGGCGGCCTACCGAGCTGGTCCGTTGCTAGGCGCACACACTCATGTCTACACCTCGCTCATCGGCGGACTGTCACGACGCCGCCTCGGGGCGGCGCGGCGCCGACCGCCGCATCGCGGCGATCGGGTCGGCGTAGAGCCCGCCCAGCGACACGACGCCGGCGCCGGCCTCCTGGACGCGGTTGCCGAACGTGGTCAACCGGATGGCACGCGACGGCAGCACCGACCGCGCGGCGAAGGCCGCCTCGACCAGCGGCATGGCCTCGGGGTACTCGGTGAACGCCTGCCCGCCGACCACCAGGTCGTCGGGGTTGAGCATGTCGCGCAGCAACGCCACCGCCTCGCCGAGCACCCGGGCGCGCTCGGCGAGCAGCGCCTGGGCGGCCTCGTTGCCCTGCCGCGCGGCCCGCAGCACCGCGGCCATCGTCGACGCCGGACCGTCGGCCGGGATGACGCGCCGCCTGCGGGCGGCGGTGAGCACGGCCTCGTCACTCACGGTCGACTCCAATTGCCCACTGCCGCCGAGTAATTCGGACTGCGCAGGCAGGGCGGCGATGGTGCCGGGACCGCTGGTCGGCGAGTGCACGCGGCCGTCGATCGACAGCGCGAAGCCGACGGTCTCCCTGGCGTAGACGTAGAGGCTCGTCGACGACGGCGCGGCCGAGGGCCTGCGGGAGCCGAGCAGCAGTTCGGCCCCGGCCATGGCGTCGACGTGGGAGGCGACCGATACCGGCAACCCCAGCGATTCGGCGAGCACCGGTCCGACAGGGGCGTGCGTCCAGCCCAGCCGCGGGTGGTCCAGATGCCCGGTGAGCCCGTCGACGACGCCGCCCGCGGCCACGCCCACCCACAGCGGGCGGCGCCGGTGCCAGCGGCTCAGGTATTTGCGGGCGCTGGCCGACAGCGCGGCGAGCGCGGCGTCCTGCGGGCCCCGCGGTGTCGGCGTCTCGACCACGTCGAGTGTCCGGCCGAGCAGATCGGTCGCCACGATGCTGGTGGTCCTGGCGCCGATGTGGATGCCGAGGGTGAGGAACGGTTCGTGGTTGACCTCGACCGGCACCCGCGGACGGCCGATGGCGCCCGAGACCGCGAGGTCGGCCCGTTCACGCAGGATTTCGGCGTCGAGCAGCGCGCTGACCTGGCGATTCACGGTGGCGATGCTGAGCCCGGTGAGGCGGGCGATGGCGTCACGGGCGATCGGGCCGCGGGACCGGGCGGCGGCGAACACCGACGCGGCCGCGGCGTCGGCGACCTTCAGCGCCGGTGCGACGACGTGGCGCTGACGCGTGAGGCGCGGCGAGGCCGCGGCGAGTGGCCGCTTCGACGTGGGCAGCCGACGAACGGAAGCAGCAGGAGCGGAAGGGAGGGTGGCACGCACGGGATTGTCCTTCGGGAGAGTCGGCGGGTGGGTCCTGGCCACACCTGCGACTCAACGGGAGACGAATCCCTCGGTTCGATCAGGCGCGGCGAAGTGCGCGACGACAACAACAGTGCCGCGCGTCGAAGGCCTGACCACCGGAGAACACGAGGGCAATCTAACACGCTGACTAGAGTTGGGCAGATGATGACGTCTCGAGGCGACCGACGCGTCGCGGTGGTCACCGGCGCCAGCGCCGGAATCGGCGAAGCAACAGCGAGAACCCTTGCCGCGCAAGGATTTCACGTGGTGTGCGTGGCCCGTCGCGAGGCGCCCATCACAGCGCTGGCCGAGGAGATCGGCGGGACGGCGATTGTGGCGGACATCACTTCCACCGAGGCGGTGTCCGAACTCGCCGACGCGCTGGACCGCGTCGACGTGCTGGTCAACAACGCCGGCGGCGCCCGTGGGCTGGACCCCGTCGCCGATGCCGACATCGAGCACTGGCGGTGGATGTGGGAAGCCAACGTGCTCGGCACCCTGCTGGTGACACGGGCGCTGCTGCCGAAGCTGATCGACTCCGGCGACGGGCTGATCGTCACCGTCACCTCGATCGCGGCCGTGGAGATCTACGACAACGGGGCCGGCTACACCTCGGCCAAACACGCGCAGGGTGTCCTGCACCGCACGCTGCGCAGTGAGCTGCTCGGAAAACCCGTGCGGCTCACCGAGGTCGCGCCCGGCATGGTGCAGACCGAGTTCTCGCTGAACCGGTTCGAGGGTGACGAGGAACGCGCCGCCAAGGTCTACGAGGGCGTCACGCCGCTGGTCGCCGAGGACATCGCCGAGGTGATCGGCTTCGTCGCCAGCCGGCCGTCGCACGTCGACCTGGATCTCATCGTGGTGCGGCCGCGCGATCAGGTCAGCGGCGCCAGCGGGTCACGCTTCAACCGCCGCTGAGGACGCGCCCAAACGAACAAACGGGCGCGAAAGTGCGAGTAGATCCCGCCATTTCGTCGATCTCGGCGCAGCAGCGTTAGCCGCCGGGGCGGCCGTTGACCGGCTGCGGCGCGCCCGTCGGCGTGGCCGGCGCGGTGCTGGGCATCCCCGCCGGCGAATCCTGGTCCGACAGCGCCGACATCGACTTCCACTCGTCCCACGGCACCGCCCAGTCCCAGATGTCGCCGTCGGCGTAGGACAGCTGGATGCGGGTGCCCGTCACCTCGACGGGGTCTCCGTACATGGCGGTGTTGAAGTACTGCTGGGCGTCGGACTCGGACAGGTTGATGCACCCGTTGGTGACGTTGCTGTTGCCCTGCGACCCCAGGCTGGCCGGGTTGGCGTGGATGAACTCCCCGTTGTTGGAGATCCGCACCGCGAACCGCTCACGCACGTTGGCGTATCCGGCGGCGGGGTTGGTCATGTAGAAGTCCTCGTACTTCTCGGTGACCACGTGGATGCCGCTGCGGGTGACGTTGCGGTCCAGATCGCCCTCGCCGTAGCTGCACGGGAAATCCATGATCACCGCACCCGCCTGGTCGATCACCTGGATGCGGTGGCTGGACGCCTCGGCCTTGACGACCTGGCGGCGGCCGATGGTGAAGTCGAGCGAGGAGTCGGCGGCGCCGTAGGCGTCCTCCCCGAACTTCACGCCGTAGAACTTCGCGTCGACCCGCACGGTCGTGCCCGGCTCGAAGTACTCCTTGCTGCGCCAGTGCAGGCGGGAACCGGCGGCCTCGTCCGGCAACCACGCCCAGCTGCCCTCGGTCGGCGGATTCGTGGTGACCGACAGCGCCTTCTCGACCGTCGCGCGGTCCTCGTCGTCGATCGACGCGTCGAACTGCAGGATGACGGGTGCGGCGACGCCGACGGTCTGGCCGTCGGACAGCTGGAACTGGCCGTTGACCTGGGTGGCCGGATCGAGCGTGGTGAACTCGCCCTTGACCGGCACCGCCTTGCCGTCCTCGCCGACCGCCGATCCGGACCAGCTGTAGGTCGCGCCGTAGCCGAGCGGTTCGCCGACCGTGAAGACGTTGCGGTCCTGGTTGAGCGCACCGGCGACGACCTTGCCGTCGGAATTGGTCAGCGCGATGCGCTGGAACCAGCCGCCGTTGACCTCGACACGCACCGGTTCGGTCGGCGAGACGTCGGTGGTGGAGGTCGCCGGGGAGAACGACAGCGACGCCGAGGCTGGGGCCTGCGCCGCGTCAGCGGAGTCGTCGCCGACGGTCCGGCTGCACGCCGCGAGCGCTCCGGGCGCGACGAGTCCGACCGCCAGGGCGGTCAGGGCGCGCCGCCGATTGATGGGCGGCAGCTTGTCGGCGGCACTCACGTGTACCCAAGATACCTAGAGAGCGCAGCCGACCAGTGTCGGCTCGGGGGTGAGTTCGATCCCGAAGGCCGCGCGGACACCGTCGCGCACCGTCCTGGCCAGCGCGATCACGTCGGCGGTGGTGGCTTGTCCGCGATTCGTCACAGCCAGCGCGTGTTTGGTCGACAGCCGGGCCGGAGCCTCCTGACCGGGGTAGCCCTTCCCGAAACCCGCGTGCTCGACCAGCCACCCCGCGGCCAGCTTCACCCCGTCCGCGGCGGGATATTTGGGCACCGGCCCGGCCACCTCCGCGGCGAGACGTTCGTACTCCGCCGTCGTCACCACCGGGTTGGTGAAGAACGATCCGACACTCCAGGTGTCGCGGTCGGGTTCGTCGAGCACCATGCCCTTACCGCGGCGCAGCGCGAGCACGGCCTCGCGCACCCGGCCGGGATCGGCGCGGCCGTCGGGTTCGGTGTCCAGTGCGCGGGCGAGTTCGCCGTAGCGCAGCGGGGCGCTGCGTCCCTCGCGGTCGAGCGCGAACTCCACCTCGAGCACGACGGCGTGATCGGAGTGCTTCAGCACGCTGGTGCGGTAGCCGAAGGCCATCTGCTGCGGCGCCACCCATTCGTCGCGGCCGGTGCGGCGGTCGAAAAGGCGCACGCGCCGGATGGTGTCGGCCACCTCGGCGCCGTAGGCCCCGACGTTCTGCACCGGCGTCGCACCCGCCGACCCCGGGATGCCCGACAGGCACTCCAGCCCGCCCAGTCCGTGCGCCAGCGCGGTGACCACGACGTCGTCCCAGTTCGCGCCGGCCTCCGCGCGCACGACACCGTCGTGCACGGTGATCTCGGTGTTCGCGACGCGGATCACGGTGAGGTCGTCGATGTGGTCGGCCAGCACCACGTTCGACCCGCCGGCCAGGATGAGCGCATCGCGGGTTGCCGGAGCGCGCAGTGCGGCGACGAGCTGTTCGGTACTGGCGGCGGTGACGAGCCGGCGTGCGACGGGCCCCACCCGCAGGGTGGTCAGCGGGGCCAGCGCGACGTCGGCTTCGACCACCGCGCCCGCGAGTTCCTGACCCGTCACGGGCGGTAACGGTAGCGTGGCGAGCTATGCCGCGCTCATTCGACTTGGCCGCCGACTACGGAGGCACCGTCGAAGAGGTGCACCGGGCGTTCGGCGACGAACGGTACTGGCTGGCCCGGCTGGCCGACTCCGGCGCCGACGCCGCCACGCTCGACGGGATGACCGTCGGCGAGGACGGCAGCATCGACGTCACCACCACGCAGGTCCTGCGCGCCGACCGGTTGCCGGGTGTGGTGGCGCAGTTCCACCGCGGCGACCTGTCGATCCAGCGGGAGGAGACCTGGACCGCCGTCACGGACGGCAGGGCCACCGCGACCGTCACCGGTGCCATCCCCGGGGCGCCGGTCACGCTGAGCGGGACGGCGGTGCTGGGTCCGGGCGCCGCCGGCGGGGCCCGCCTCGAGCTGAAGGTGTCCGTCGAGGTGCGGGTTCCGCTCGTCGGCGGGAAGATCGAGAACTTCATCGGCAACGGACTGGTCGACCTGATCATCGCCGAACAGCGGTTCACCACGGTGTGGATCACCGAGAACGTCTGACCGGACGCGTACCGTGAGGCCCCATGGGCCGGCGGATGGAGCACACCGTCACCTTCGACGCGCCCGCCGCGCACGTCCACGCGCAGTTCACCTCCGAGGACTACTGGCGCGGATTGGCCGAGGTGTACCGCAGGCTCAACCCGCGCACCGAACTGACCCTGTTCCGCTGCGACGCGCGCGGCACGGACATCGCCCTGCGACAGGTGATGCCGCGCGACGACCTGCCGCCGATCGCCCGCAAGGTGATGCCGGTCGACATGGTGATCACCCGCGAACAGCACTTCGATCCGTTCGACGACACCGCCGCCCGCGCCAGCGGCACCTTCGCGGCGACGATGCCGCGCGCCCCCGGCCGCCTCGACGGCCGCTACCAGTTGGCCGACACCGCGACCGGCAGCCTGCTGCGGGTGAGCAGCTACTGCAAGGTCTCGATACCGCTCGTCGGCGGCACCCTCGAAGACCTGATCCTGAGCAACATGCGCACCCTGTTCGACGGTGAACAGCGCTTCACTGCCGACCGGGTGACCGGCCGCCGCTGAACCGATGACGCAGCGTCCGAACACTCCGATCGGCGTCCTCACCCGCGGCACCACGGGCCACAACCGGCTCCGCCGCAGCGACCGCTGGCTGGTGCACTCCCCCAGGGTCCGGACCGCGCTGCTGTCGGCCGCCGATCCACTCGTCGTCGACCTCGGTTACGGCGCACTGCCCGTCACCACGCTGGAGCTCGCGGCCCGGCTGCGCACGGTGCGCCCCGATGCGCGCGTGGTGGGGCTGGAGATCCATCCCGAGCGGGTGGCGGCCGCCCGCGCGGCCTCCGGACCGGAGGTGGAGTTCACGCTCGGCGGTTTCGAGTTGGCGGGCCTGCGGCCGGTCCTGGTGCGGGCGTTCAACGTGCTGCGCCAGTACCCGGTCGATGCGGTGGCAGGGGCGTGGGACGTGATGCTGAGCCGGTTGGCGCCCGGCGGTCTGGTGGTCGACGGCACCTGCGACGAGCTCGGCCGCCGGTGCGCGTGGGTGCTGCTGGACGCCGACGGCCCGGTCAGTTTCACGCTGGCATGCGATCCGTTCGCCATCGAACGCCCGTCGGATCTCGCCGAACGCCTGCCGAAAGTGCTGATCCACCACAACGTTGCGGGTCAGCCCATCCACCGGCTGCTCACCGCGGCGGACCGGGCGTGGGCCAGCGTGGCCGGGCACGGGGTGTTCGGGCCGCGGATCCGCTGGCGCGCGATGCTGGACCTGCTGGCCGACGAGGGATTCCCCGTCGAACCGCCACGGCGCAGGATGCGCGACGGGGTGCTCACGGTTCCGTGGGAAACCGTGGCCCCGTCAGCCTGAGGCCGGCACCGGCTCCCGGGCGGGTTGCGCGGCCAGCGCGTCGTCGAGGTCCTCGGCCGTCTGGATGTCCAGCCCACGCAGTGGCGCGGCAGGCGTGGCGAGGGCGATCACGACGTAGGTGACCAGCGACGCGGCGAACGCGATGAACGTCGGCCAGCCGTCGAACGTCGCGTCGAAGACGCCGTTGGGAACGTAGAGGATCGTGTTGTCGAGGCCGTACATCGTCGGCGTCATCACGAACAGCACCAACCGCACGGCCAACCCGACGACGATGGACACCAGCGCCGCCGCCGTCGCTCCCCTGCGCCAGACCAGGCCCAGCACGAACGGCACCACCAGACACGCGAGCAGCAGGTCGAACGCCAGCGTGAGCAGGATGCCGGTCTGTTTGACATAGATCGCGATCGCGATGGCGAACAGCGTCACCGGGACCATCGCGATCCGGGTGGACCGCAGCAGCGGATCGGGCCGGCCCGGCATCTGCATCCGGCGCACACCGCCGAGGTTGCGAACGCACACGTTGGAGATCGCGAGGATCGCCCCATTGGCGGTGCTCATGGACGCCCCGACGAGCCCGCACAACACCAGGATCGTCAGCGCCAGCGGCGCATACCGGTCGAGCAGGACAAGCAGAATGGGGCCGTCGAGTTCGGCAGGCAGGAACGCCTTCGCCGAGAGGACGACGAGCCCGAACGGCACGCAGATCGCCACCACCCCGGCCGCGGCGCCGAAGCAGGCCCGGCGGGCCGTCTCCGGTGATTTCGCGGCGAACACCCGCTGCATGAAGTCGATCGCGACGATGTCGCCGACGCCGAGTGCGATCAGCGTCGCCCAGTTCACCGTCGCCCCCTGCGCCGGATCGGTCATCTGACCGAGGTCGAGCGGGCCCATCCCCTCCTCGATCGTCAGACCGTGTGTGACCGCCATCCAGATCAGCAGCCCGACGGCGCCGATCAGGATCATCGTCATCTGGATGATCGCGGTGTAGGCGTCGGCGAGCAGTCCGCCGGTCCCCGTGTAGGCCACCGCCAGCGCCGCGATGATCACGGTGCCCAGCCAGTACGGGATGCCGAGGAAGTAGTTGAACAGGAATCCGCCGGCAACCAGGTTTCCGGCGACCAGGATGCAGAACCCGAGGATCAGCATCACCGATGCGGCCACCTCCACCGCGCGGCCGAAGCGCAGGCGGTAGTAATCCGGGAACGACGTCAGACCCATGCGGTTCATCGGCTTGGCGAAGAACAGCCCGGTGAAGAACAGGCACAGCGCCAGGCCCAGCGGCAGGCAGGCACCGGCCCAGAAGCCGAACTCCGATGCCAGATCGGTGTTGCCGAGGGTGGCATTCGTGTCGACGGCCGAACCCATCAGCGCGCCGCCGACGAGCATCAGCGGCAGCGTCCGGCCACCGACCAGGAAGTTGGCGCTGTCACCGGCGATCCGCCGGGAGACGAGGAAGCCGACGCCGACCACGACGGCGATGCTGACCGCCACCCCGAATAGGACCATCGAGAGCCTCCCTGCCGTCGCGTCGCCCGCCAGACAATCGCCGGGCGGTTACATCGGTTCGCGGACCGCGTTAAGGGCGTGTTGCAAACGGCGCCGCCCGTAGGCTGACCTCATGCGGATCGCATGTGCGCAGATCACCTCGGGCACCGACCCCGCGGCGAACCTCGACCTGGTGGAGGACTTCACCCGTCGCGCCGTCGACGCCGGTGCGCAGCTGGTGCTGTTCCCGGAGGCGACGATGTGCCGGTTCGGGGTTCCGCTCGAACCGGTCGCCGAACCGCTCGACGGACCGTGGGCGACGGCGGTGCGGTCCATCGCCGACCGGGCCGGCATCACCGTCGTCGCGGGGATGTTCACCCCCAGCGGGGACGGCCGGGTCCTCAACACCCTGCTCGCCGCCGGCGGCGGGGTCGACGCCCACTACCACAAGATCCACCTCTACGACGCGTTCGGGTTCCGCGAATCCCGCACTGTCGCAGCGGGTTCCGAGCCGGTCACCATCACCGTCGGTGGTGTCGAGGTCGGCCTGACCACCTGTTACGACATCCGCTTCCCCGAGCTGTACGTCGAGCTGGCCCGCCGCGGCGCCCAGCTGATCACCGTGCACGCGTCGTGGGGTGCCGGGCCGGGCAAACTCGACCAGTGGACGCTGCTGGCGCGGGCCCGCGCGCTCGACACCACCGGCTACCTCGCCGCCGTCGACCAGGCATATCCCGGTGACGAGGTGGCGGCGTCGGGGCCGACCGGGATCGGCGGCAGCCTCGTCGCCTCGCCGACCGGGAACGTGGTGGTCAACGCCGGTGCGGACCCCCAGCTACTGGTGGCCGACCTCGACCTCGACGCCGGGCGCAAGGTGCGCGAGACCATCGCCGTGCTCGACAACCGCGCGGCGGTCGACTCGCCCGGTAAGGCAGAATCGCGGGCGTGACTGATCCCTGGGCCCGTCCGGCCAACCAGCCGCCAGTCCCGCCTCCGCCGCCGTTTCCGCAGGATGCGCCGCCTCCGGCGCCGGGTCCCGGTGCGGAACCGCCGAAGGAACGCGGCGGTGTGCTGGCCAAGATCAGGGACATCTTCAGCGATCCGCTGTCGATCGTATTGGCGGTCGTCATCGTCGTGGCGCTGATCGCCGCCGGCCTGCTCGGCGCCGAGCTCTACGCCCGTAACCGCGCCGACGACGTGGTGTCGCGCGTGGTGTCCTGTGTGGTCGAGGACGAGGCCACCGCGTCGTTCGACGCGCTGCCGCCCTTCCTGCTGCAGCACATGACCGGCCACTACACCAACATCAACATCGAGACGGCGGGCAACCAGATCCGCAACGCCAAGGGGATGAAGGTCGGCATCGACATCAGGGACGTCCGCCTGGAGGACACCGCGGAATCCAGCGGCTCCATCGGCTCGCTGACCGCGAACATCACCTGGTCGTCGGAGGGCATCACCCAGACGGTCCAGGACGCGATCCCGCTGTTCGGCAGCTTCCTGACCGGCGTGAGCACCAACCCGTCGGCCGGCACCATCGAACTCGAGGGTGCGCTCGGCAGCATCACGGCCAAGCCGGAGGTCGCCAACGGCGGCGTCACGCTGCAGGTGCAGCAGCTGACCGGGCTGGGTTTCACGCTGCCCCGCGAGGCCGTGCAGCCCGCGCTCAACGCGTTCACCGCCGGGCTGACGCAGAACTATCCGATGGACATCAAGGCGCAGAGCATCGAGGTCACCGACACCGGTGTGACGGCGGTCTTCGCGACGCAGAACGCGCAGATGCCCAAGAGCGGCGAGGACCCCTGCTTCACCGGTCTGTGACGCTCAGTCCAGACCGTCGAGCACGGCGCGGGTGCCGGACAGGCCCAGCCGGGTCGCACCCGCGTCGAGCATCGCCACGGCGTCGGCGGCGGTCCGGATCCCGCCGCTGGCCTTGACCTCGATCATCGGCCCGACGGCCTCGACCATGATCTCCACCGCGTTCACCGACGCCCCGCCACACGGGTGGAACCCCGTCGAGGTCTTGACGTATTCGGCGCCGGCCGACTTGGCCGCCAGGCACGCCGCCACGAGCGCCTTGCTCCCGCCGTACTCGAGCAGCGCGGCGGATTCGACGATGACCTTGAGCACGGCGCGCTCCCCGATCGCGGCGCGGACCGCCGCGATGTCGGCGTGCACCGCGTCGAAGTCGCCGGACAGGGCGGTGCCCACGTCGATCACCATGTCGATCTCATCGGCCCCGGCGGCGACGGCGAGCGCTGCTTCGTGGCCCTTGACGGCCGAAAGGTGTTTGCCGGACGGGAATCCGACGACGGCGGCGACCTTCGTCGAGAACGGGCGCGCGCGCATGGCGGCGGGCACCATCGACGGCGACACGCAGACGGCGTAGACGCCGAGTTCCTCGGCATCCTGGACGAGCATGTCGACGTCGCCGTCGGAGGCCTCGGGTTTGAGCAGGGTGTGGTCGACGAGCGCGGCCACGGCTTCGCGGCTCCACCTGCCCATCAGAACGGCTCTTCGGTACCGCCGGGATTGCAGCCGGTGGCGACCATCTGGGTGACGTCCACCTCCGGCCGCCACGGCTCGAGGTTCCAGCTGGTCTTGCCGGGTGCGGCGAGTTCGGCGAACTGCCAGTGGCAGTCGAACTGTTCGCGCATGCCGGGGATCGCGGCCTCGGGTGCGGCGGCGAGCACCTCGGCCCAGGCCTGTTCGGCGGCCGCGGCGGTGCCGACCTGGCCGGCGGCCTGCCGGCCCGCGGGTGTCGGATAGACGCGCAGGCTCGACAGATCCCCCCACTTCGCCCACGTGACGTGGTCGATGTAGGGCGGCGGTGGGGCGGGTTGCGCCGAGGCGTCCGGCGCCCCCGCCATCGGCACGACGAAGGCCGCGGACAGCGGCAGGACCAGTGCCGCCGTCAGGGCAGCGAGGGAGAAGCGCACCGACCTACCGCGACTTTCCCTGGATCTCGAGGATCTTCGGCCGCACGTCGACCAGGTACACGCCGGCCGCGCAGGCGCAGACCGCGGCGCCGAACGCGTCGCGGAAGAGCAGCAGGATGAGAACACCACCGCCGAGGATCGCCAGCCATACCGGCTTGGTGAGTTTCCCGGCCGCGGTGTAGGCGTCGGGACGCTGGATCGCGGCGTGGACGAACGAGTACACGCCGACGACCAACACGATCAGGACGAGACCCAAGATGATGACGCCCGCAAGGTCGGCAAGTATCACCTCACCAGCCTATGCGGGCGCCATCCTTCGGTCGAATTCGACGTGCTTACTTCTGCGTGACCTTCTTGGCCGGAGCCTTCTTCGCCGGAGCCTTCTTGGCGGGGGCCTTCTTGGCCGGAGCCTTGGCCGGCGCCTTCTTGGCGGTCTCCTTGACCGGGGCGGCGGCCTCTTCGGTCTTCTTCGGCAGCTCGACGCCGACGAGCTTGGCGGCGCGCTCACCGACGGCACGGGTCTGCGACGCCACGTTGCCGAGCGCCTGCTCGGTCAGCTCGACGGCCTGGTCGGTGTAGCTCTCGACGCGGTTGGCGGCGTCGGTGAGGCCGGGCTGGTTGCGCAGCCGCTCGAGGGCGGCCTCGCCGCGTTCGACGAGCTTGGCGTAGGTGCTCTGCGCGGCCTCGGCGTATCCCTCGGCGGCGCGGCGCAGCTCGTCGGCGGTCAGCCGTTCGCGCAGCTCGCCGACCTGCGTGGGCAGCTCTTCCTGCAGCTTGTTGATGCGGGCCCGGCTCTCCTCGACGCGGGTGTTGGCGTCGGTGCGGGCCTCTTCGGCGCGCTCACGCAGGCTCGCGACGATCTCGTTCACGGTGGCCAGCGCCAGATCGGCGGCACCGACGGCGGCGAGCAGCGGGGCCTTGAGGTCTTCGATCTCGAGTTGGTTGGTCTTCTCAGCCATGGTGGATGTCCTTTCCGGGATCTTGGGGTGTGGTTCCTAGTGCGCGTTCGGTCAGGTCGCCGATGAGTGGTGGGTAGTCAGTCGTCGGCTCCTCGTCTACTTCGCTCACAGCTGCCTCGTTCTGCTGGCAGAACGACGTGTAGATGTCGAGCAGCACCTGCTTCTGCCGCTCGGTGATCGCCGTGTCGTTGACGATGGCGTCGCGGACCTGTCCGGCTTCGCTGGGTTCGAGGATCCCGGCGCGGACATAGAGCACTTCGGCCGAAACCCGCAACGCCTTGGCGATCTGGTTGAGAACGTCAGCGGACGGTTTCCGCAATCCCCGCTCGATCTGACTGAGGTAGGGATTGCTGACCCCGGCCTTCTCGGCCAACTGTCGTACGGACACCTGCGCCGCTTCCCGCTGACTCCGGATGAAACTCCCGATGTCCTGCGCGGCGTTGGTCGCGGCATTGGTCACTACGGCGGCAAGGTTCTCGTCCTGCGGCATGAGTGGTGACCCCCTCGAAACGCGGGTATCCGATCAACGACGAAATCAACCGTACGCGGGGGTGCTAACTTTTGCAAGCACTAGCTAGCGCAGGTCAGAACAGTAGCTGGGCTACCGAATAGATTGTCAGGCCGGCGAGCGCCCCGACGACGGTGCCGTTGATCCGGATGAACTGCAGGTCGCGGCCGACGTGCAGTTCGATGCGCCGGCTGGCTTCGTCGGCGTCCCAGCGCTCGATGGTGTCGGTCACGATCGTGGTGATCTCGGCGCCGTACTCGCCCACCACGTGCTGGGCGCCGCGGACGATCCAGTTGTCGACCTTGTCCCGCAGTTCGGCGTCGTCGCGCAAACTCTCGCCGATCCGCATGACCGAATCGGCGATGCGCGCGCGCAACGTCGACGACGGGTCGTCCACCGATTCGAGGATGATGCGCTTGGCCGCGCTCCACGCCGTCTCCGCCGCCCGCGCGACCTCGTCGCGGGCCATGATCTGCTCCTTGACGTTCTCCGCGCGCCGGATGGTCGCCTCGTCGTTCTGCAGGTCGTCGGCGAATTCGAACAGGAAGCGGGTGGCCGACCGGCGGAGCTCGTGGTCGGGGTTGCGCCGCACCTTGTCGGTGAAGTCCATCAGTTCGCGGTGGATCCGGTCCCCCACCAGGTGATCGACCCAGCGCGGCGACCACTGCGGCGAATCGCGTTCGATCACCCGCTCGATGACCTCACCCGCGTTGAGCGACCACTCGAACGCCCGGTCGGCGAGCAACTGGATGAGCGCCTCCTGCCGGCCCTCCTGCAGCAGTTGCGACAGCACCCGGCCGACCGGCGGACCCCACTGCGGTTCGGCGATGCGTTTGACGATCATCCGGTCGAGGACCTGCTGGACGTCCTCGTCGCGCAGCATCTCCACCAGCACCCGCAGCACGGTGGCCGTCTCCATCGCCACCCGTTCGGCGTGCGACCGGTCCGACAGCCACTTGCCCAGCCGACCCGCGACGTCGGCGGAGCGCAGTTTGGTCTCCACGTTCTCCGGGGACAGGAAGTTCTCCCGGATGAACTGGCCGAGGCCCTCGCCCAGCTGGTCCTTCTTGCGTTTGATGATCGCGGTGTGCGGGATCGGGATGCCCAGCGGATGCTTGAACAGCGCGGTGACGGCGAACCAGTCGGCGAGCGCACCGACCATGCCGGCCTCCGCGGCGGCGCGCACGTAGCCGACCCACGGGCCGGCTCCACCCCGCGACTGCGCCCAGGTGCAGAGCAGGAAGATCGCCGTGGCGCCGAGCAGGAATCCCAGCGCGACGGTCTTCATCCGGCGCAGGCCACGACGGCGTTCGGCGTCGGCAGCCGAGTCCGCACCCGCGATCGCCTCGGCGAAGCTCGGCCGCGGGTTGGCTTCTGCCCTGTGTGCCACGAATCCATCATGGTGCATGCCGCTATGTACCCCGTCCTGCGCGCGCCGATTGCGCCGGTCGGGCCGTAGTATCGAGAAGGACTAGTGAACGGGACTACGGGGATAGTGGCACAACAGACCCCGCCTTTGGCGGTCAAGACCGATGGTCGGAAGCGGCGCTGGCACCAGCACAAGGTGGAACGCCGCAACGAATTGGTCGACGGCACCCTGGAAGCGATCCGCCGGCTGGGCAGCAACGTCAGTATGGACGAGATCGCGGCCGAGATCGGCGTCTCCAAGACCGTCCTGTACCGCTACTTCGTCGACAAGAACGACCTCACCACCGCGGTGATGATGCGCTTCGCCCAGACCACACTGATCCCGAACATGGCGGCGGCGCTGACGTCGAACCTCGACGGGTACGACCTGACCCGCGAGATCATCAAGGTCTACGTGCAGACCGTCGCCAACGAGCCGGAGCCGTACCGCTTCGTCATGGCGAACAACTCGGCCAGTAAGAGCAAGGCCGTCGCGGACTCGGAACAGATCATCGCCCGCATGCTCGCGGTGATGCTGCGCCGCCGCATGGCCGGGGCCGGGATGGACACCGGTGGTGTCGAACCGTGGGCGTATCACATCGTCGGCGGGGTGCAGTTGGCCACGCACTCGTGGATGTCCAATCCGCGGATGAGCGCCGACGAGCTCATCGACTACCTCACGATGCTGTCGTGGAGTGCGCTCTGCGGCATCGTCGAGGTGGGTGGCTCGCTGGAGAAGTTCCGGTCCGAGCCGCACCCGTCCCCGATTCTGCCGACCCGGCTGACGGAGCGATGAGCGGAGCCGCCGAGCTGCCCGCCCTGTGGTCGCACCACCCGCATGACCACCTCCGGTTCCGGCCGGGCGACAAGGTCGCCGACATCGACACCTCCGCGACACCGGGGTTCCGCGGCGCCAAGGCCGACGCACCGGTGCTGCAGGCCGAACGCAGTGGGCGGCTGGGCGAACTGCAGGAGAAGCTGTACGCCAACAGCCGCGCCGGGGACAACCGTTCGGTGCTGCTGATCCTGCAGGGCATGGACACCGCGGGTAAGGGCGGCATCGTCAAACACGTTGTCGGAGCGGCGAATCCGCAGGGCGTTCAGTACACCAGCTTCGGTAAGCCGACCGAGGAGGAGTTGGCGCACCACTACCTGTGGCGCATCCGCAAGGCCCTGCCGACGCCCGGGCACATCGGGGTGTTCGACCGGTCGCACTACGAGGACGTGCTGATCGTGCGCGTGCACGACCTGGTTCCGCCCGACGTCTGGGGTGGGCGCTACGAAGAGATCAACGCCTTCGAACGCGAACTCGTCGACAGTGGGGTGACGCTGGTCAAGGTGGCGATGTTCGTCTCGCTGCAGGAGCAGAAGCGCCGGCTGGCGCAGCGGCTGGAACGGCCCGACAAGTACTGGAAGTACAACCCGGCCGACATCGACGAGCGGCTGCTGTGGCCGAAGTACGAACAGGCCTACCAGGCCGTGCTCGACCGCACGTCGACCGACTACGCGCCGTGGCACGTCGTGCCCTGCGACCGCAAGTGGTACAGCAGGTTGGCGATCACCGAACTGCTCATCGAGGCGCTCAAGGGCCTCAACATGTCTTGGCCGCCACCGGCTTTCGACGTGGAGGCGGAGAAGCGCCGGCTCGCCGACGCCTGATCTGCGCCGACTGCACGGTTGTTGTCGCGTCCTCTCGGTTTTTGCGTACAACAACCGTGCAGTCGATGGAGTTATCCACAGGCGAGGTGATTGCCGTCAGGGTGGCGGACGTGGCGACCCGACGATGGAATGCGTGAGAGCCACCTTGATCGTCGCCACGGAAGCGCTGGAATCGGGCGAACTGACACGTCGAGACCTGCGCCGCCGCTACGCGATGGTCTATCGCAATGTCTACGTCCGTACCGGTACTGACTTGACGGCCGCGGACCGGGCCCGCGCCGCCTGGCTGTGGTCCGGCAGGCGGGCGACACTCACCGGCCACTGCGCGGCGGCCGTTCTCGGCAGTCGCTGGATTCCACCCGACGCTCCCGTCGAAATCGCTCATTCGCGTCGGCCGGCGGCGAACGGAATGATCGCACGGTGCAACGCCTTTCGCGAGGATGAGGTCACCGTCGTCGACGCCATGCGATGCACTACGGTGGCCAGGACGGCGTACGACCTGGGGCGGCGTCTACCCGAGCAGCTGGGCGTCATGCGCATCGATGCGCTGCTCAACGCGACCGGTATGCCGCCCTCCTGTGTCGACGCAGTCGCCGCCGGGCATCCCGGCGCCCGAGGCATCCGGCGACTGCGCAAGACGATGGCCTTGGTCGACCCCGGCGCAGAATCACCCCAGGAGACCCGACTTCGACTGCTCATCGTCCGATCCGGGTTACCGCGACCGGTCACTCAGATCCCCGTGCGCAACGACCACGGGCGCGTCGTACGGCGCATCGACATGGGGTGGCCGGCGTGCATGGTCGGCGTCGAATACGACGGCGAGCAGCATTTCGAGAATCCCGACGACTACGCCGCAGACATCGAACGCCTCGAATTCCTCGCGGCACGCGGTTGGCTCATAGTGCGCGTGAGCGCCACTCAGCTGCGATCACGTAAGCCAGAGATCATCGAACGCGTACGAGCAGCCCGTCGAGCGCACGGTTGTTGACGGGCCTTCTCGGCGTTTGCGTACAACAACCGTAGTCTCGGCGAAGCTCAGTACTTGTAGAAGCCTTGGCCTGACTTCTTGCCCAGCTGACCGGCCTCGACCATGCGGAGCAGCAGCGGCGGCGGGGCGTAGTGAGAGTCCTTGAGCTCGTCGAACATCGCGTCGGCGATCAGCTTCATGGTGTCCAGGCCGATGAGGTCCGACAGGCGCAGCGGTCCCATCGGATGCGACAGCCCGGCCACGACCGCCTTGTCGACGTCTTCGACCGTCGCGAAACCAGCCTCGACCATCCGGATCGCCGACAGCAGATACGGCACCAGCAGCGCGTTGACCACGAAGCCCGACCGGTCGCTGCAGCGCACCACCTGCTTACCCAGCACGTCGCTGGCGAACGCCTCGGTCCGCGCGATCGCGGCATCGGTCGTCGTCAGCGTGCTGACAAGCTCCACCAGCGGCAGCACTGGCACCGGGTTGAAGAAGTGCAGACCCAGCACGCGGCCCGGATTCTGCGTCGCCGCACCGATTTTCATGATCGGGATGCTCGAGGTGTTCGACGCCAGCACGGCGTCGGGATCGGTGATGACCTTGTCGAGCTCGGCGAACACCTTGGCCTTGACCGCCACGTCCTCGATGATCGCCTCGATCACCAGCTGACGGTCGGCCATATCCGCCAGCGAGGTGGTGAAGCTCAGCTTCTCCAGCGCCGCCGACTTCTCCCGGTCGGTCACCTTCCCCGCGCTCACGCCGCGCTCGAGGGATTTGGTGATGCGGTTGCGTCCGGCCGTGACGAGCGCGTCGGTGGTCTCGAACACCAACACGTCGACACCCGCGCGGGCGGACACCTCGGCGATGCCGGCGCCCATCTGGCCGGCGCCGATCACGCCTACTCGTTCAATCGGATTGCTCACGGATACTTCCTAACAGACGACGAGCGCACGGTTGTTGTCACGTCTGTTCGACGTCTGCGTACAACAACCGTGCGCTCGGCGTACGGGTTTAGTGGAACTGACCCTCTTCGGTGGAGCCGGTCAGCGCGGTGGTCGAGCTGGTCGGGTCCACGGTGGTGGCGATTCGGTCGAAGTAGCCGGCGCCGACCTCGCGCTGGTGCTTCGTCGCGGTGTAACCACGCTCCTCGGCGGCGAACTCGCGCTCCTGCAGCTCGACGTAGGCGGTCATCTGGTTGCGGGCGTAGCCGTAGGCCAGATCGAACATCGAGTAGTTGAGGGCGTGGAAGCCGGCCAGCGTGATGAACTGGAACTTGAACCCCATCGCACCGAGTTCCTTCTGGAACTTCGCGATCGTGGCGTCGTCGAGGTGCTTCTTCCAGTTGAACGACGGCGAGCAGTTGTAGGCCAGCATCTGGTCCGGGAACTCCGCCTGCACACCTTCGGCGAACTTGCGGGCGAGCTCCAGATCCGGGGTGCCGGTCTCCATCCAGATCAGATCCGAGTACGGCGCGTAGGCCTTGGCGCGGGCGATGCACGGCTCGATGCCGTTCTTCACCCGGTAGAAGCCTTCCTTGGTCCGCTCACCGGTGATGAACGGTTGGTCGCGCTCGTCGACGTCGGAGGTGATCAGGGTGGCGGCCTCGGCGTCGGTGCGGGCGATGACGACGGTCGGCACGTCGGCGACGTCGGCGGCCAGGCGGGCCGAGGTCAGGGTGCGGATGTGCTGCTGGGTCGGGATCAGCACCTTGCCACCGAGGTGGCCGCACTTCTTCTCCGAGGCCAGCTGGTCCTCCCAGTGCGAACCCGCGACACCGGCGGCGATCATCGCCTTCTGCAGCTCGTAGACGTTGAGCGCGCCACCGAAGCCGGCTTCACCGTCGGCGACGATCGGCACCAGCCAGTTCTCTACCGACGTGTCGCCCTCGACCTTGGCGATCTCGTCGGCGCGCAGCAGCGCGTTGTTGATGCGGCGGACGACCTGCGGCACCGAGTTGGCCGGGTAGAGGCTCTGGTCGGGGTAGGTGTGACCGGAGAGGTTCGCATCGCCGGCGACCTGCCACCCGGACAGGTAGATGGCCTTGAGGCCGGCACGCACCTGCTGGACGGCCATGTTGCCGGTCAGCGCGCCGAGGGCGTTGACGAACTCCATGTCGTGCAGCTGGTTCCAGAGCACCTCCGCGCCGCGGCGGGCCAGCGTCTGCTCCTCGACGACGGTGCCCTGCAGGGCGACGACGTCCGCGGCGGAGTACTCGCGGGTGATGCCCTTCCAGCGGGGGTTGGTGTCCCAGTCCTTCTGGATCTCTTCGGGGGACTTCGGCTGGCCAACGGTCGACATTGGACTGCTCCTTCGGTTACTTGCATCGCTGCCGGTGCCGCCGGGTTCCCGGCTTGTTAACACCAGCACAACTTCACTGCCGTGCTGAACCGAGGATGCCCTACGGCATAACCGCAGGTCCACCCGTTTCGATCGCGAACTTTTGCCAAGCAGACTGGCGAAGTTGCGAAGGTTGCGAAGGCGCAAACTCCTTGACCGGTTCAGTAGCTACTCGTGGGTAACCGGTTTCCGCTGGTCAGTACGCCCGTACTGTTAAACCGGGAATGTCAGAGCGCGAACAGGCACGCGACGGCTTTCGTCTCCTCGCCGACCGCATATGTGAGCGTTGTAACAGTCCGGTCGACCAGCTCCGGACCGAATTTGTCGGTCGAACCGGCCGGATGGACGTGCGAGAGGATCTCCAACTTGTCGCCGAGCGCCACCGGGAGGTCGTGTTCGATCGTCACCCGCAGCGGCCCCTGCAGCAACTCGGGATGGCTGTAGAGGTAGTCCTCGACCACCGACCAGTACACCGAGTTGTTCATGTGGTCGAAGATGTCGATGTCGCTGACCCGCACCGGGTACTCGCGGATCTCCTGGGCGTCGTCGCGGCTGCCCGCGCTCAGGTACGCCTTCCAGCGCAGCCGGTTGACGTCGGTGGTGCGCTGCAGTCCGGCGATGAAGTCGTCGCTGATCCGTGCGGGCCCCTGGGTCTCGCGGTTGATGTTGATCCAGAACGCCTCGGATTCCATCAGCCCGCCCTTGCGGCCGTCGATACGCACCCGCATCTCGCACCACCGGTTCGACGTGCCCGAACACCAGCGTCGTAGCCGCAGCATGTCCTGGAACTCGATGGGGCGGATCAGGTCGATCATCGTTCGGCGCACGATCCACAGCGGGTGCGTCGCCTCGTAGCCCAGCTCGCGCAGGTGGTCGGAGCCGATGTCCTGGATGTGCCGGGTCGCGGCGTCGAAACGCAACCGGCCGGTGCGGTCGATGTCGGCGACCCGCAGCGGCCAGCCGGTGTCGAAGACGTCGGGGTGCGGATCCGGCACCGGCATCATGATCTTGCTCAGGCCGGTTCCCGTGGTCGTGCCGCTCACCTGTCGTCCTCCCTGCTGACTGCCCGACGCGTACATGCCAGGCGCCCCGATACTGCCATAGCATCCCCCGTGCCAAGAATGCGAAGTGGCCGCTTCGCAACGTTGTTACGCTGGTTGACGTGCCCAAAACGTTCGTCGGATCGCGCGTCAGACAACTGCGCAGCGAACGCGGTTACAGCCAGGCCGCCCTGGCGCAGATGCTCGAGATCTCCCCGAGCTACCTCAACCAGATCGAGCACGACGTCCGTCCGCTGACGGTCGCGGTCCTGCTGCGCATCACCGAGGTTTTCGGCGTCGACGCCACGTTCTTCGCCTCGCAGGACGACACCCGCCTGGTCGCCGAGCTGCGCGAGGTGGCGATGGACCGCGATCTGGGCGTCGACATCGACGTCTCCGAGATCGCCGACATGGTGACGACGCATCCGACCCTGGCCCGCGCGATGGTCAACCTGCACCGCCGCTACCGGCTGACCACCACCCAGCTCGCGGCGGCGACCGAAGACCGCTACAGCGGTGTCGGTATGGGAGGCAGCGGCAGCGGTGCGATCACCATGCCCCACGAGGAAGTCCGCGACTACTTCTACCAACGCCAGAACTATCTGCACGAGCTCGACAGCGCCGCCGAGGATCTGACGGTCCGCATGCGCATGCACCGCGGTGACCTCGCCGGTGAACTGTCCAACCGGCTCGCCTCGGTCCACGGCGTGCACATCGTGCGCCGCATCGACCTGGGCGACACCGTCCTGCACCGGTTCGAGCCGGGCACCAAGACCCTCGAGATGAGCACCCACCTGTCGACCGGTCAGCAGGTGTTCAAGATGGCCGCCGAACTGGCCTACCTCGAATTCGGCGACCTCATCGACAAGATGGTCGACGAGGGCCTGTTCACCAGCGACGAATCCCGCACGCTCGCCCGCCTCGGCCTGGCCAACTACTTCGCGGCCGCGACGGTGCTGCCCTACCGGCAGTTCCACGACGTCGCGGAGAACTTCCGCTACGACGTCGAACGGCTCTCGGCGTTCTACTCCGTCAGCTACGAGACGATCGGGCACCGGCTCTCGACCCTGCAGCGGCCGTCGATGCGCGGGGTGCCGTTCTCCTTCGTCCGCGTCGACCGCGCGGGAAACATGTCGAAACGCCAGTCCGCGACGGGTTTTCACTTCTCCTCCAGTGGCGGGACGTGTCCGTTGTGGAACGTGTACGAGACCTTCGCCAACCCGGGAAAGATCCTGGTGCAGATCGCCCAGATGCCCGACGGCCGCAACTACATGTGGGTGGCGCGGACGGTGGAGCGCCGCGCGTCGCGCTATGGTCAGCCGGGTAAGACGTTCGCGATCGGCCTCGGATGCGAACTGCGCCATGCGCATCGGCTGGTCTACTCCGAGGGATTGGATCTTTCTGGTGACAATTCGACACCGATCGGGGCCGGCTGCCGCGTCTGCGAACGGGACAACTGCCCGCAGCGGGCGTTCCCGGCGCTGGGCCGCGCCCTCGACCTCGACGAGCACCGGTCCACGGTCTCGCCGTACCTGGTGAAGCAGTCGTGACCCGTATCGCGCCCGGCGGTTTCCGGGAACTCGGACCGCTCAACTGGGTGATCGCGAAAGCCGGCGCCCGGGCCATCCGGGCCCCGCGGTTCAGCCTGTTCGACGTGCTCGGCCAGCACCGGCTGCTGTTCCTGGCGTTCCTGCCCTACAGCGGTGTGCTGCTGGGGCGACTGGGCAAGCTCACCCGTCAGGACGCCGAGCTGGTGATCCTGCGGGTGGGTCATCTGCGCGAGTGTGAGTACGAGCTGCAGCAGCACCGCCGGCTGGCCCGCAGCCGTGGACTGGACGCCCAGCTGCAGTCCAGGATCTTCGAGGGGCCCGACGCCGCGGGTCTCACCGACCGGCAGCGGGTGCTCATCACCGCCACCGACGAGTTCGTCGTCACCCGAGGGGTGTCCCCGCAGACGTGGGCGGTGCTGGCCCGGCATCTGACGAAGCCGCAGCTCATCGAATTCTGTTTGCTGGCAGCGCATTACGACGGCCTGGCGGCGACGATCGCCACGCTGCAGGTGCCGCTGGACTTCCCGGACTAGACCGCTACAGGTACGTCACGCCGAGGACGACGATCGAGAACAGCACCGGCGCGGCCGGCAGACCCCACAGGAACGCCGACCACACGAACGCCTTCGCCTGGAATCTGCGCCATCCGAGATAGCCCAGTGCCGCGCCCGCCAGGAACGACAGCCCGGCCACGACCAGCACCCAGGTGCTGACGTCGGTGGCACTGGTGGCCAGCGAGATCGCGATCAGCCACAGGATGTGGCCGATCACGAATCCGCCGACAGCGGCGACGATCTCGTTTCTCAAAAGTTGATCATGTGGCCGACCAGCCCGTGGAAGGCTTCCTGCAGCGCCTCCGACAGCGTCGGGTGGGTGTGGACGTTGCGGGCCAGTTCGTTGGCGGTCAGATCCCACTTCTGCGCGAGGGTGAGTTCGGGCAGCAGCTCCGAGACGTCGTGGCCGATCAGGTGTCCGCCGATCAGCTCACCGTATTTCGCGTCGGCGATCAGCTTGACGAAGCCGGCCGGCGCGCCCATCCCGTGCGCCTTGCCGTTCGCGGTGAACGGGAACTTCGCGACCTTGACGTCGTAGCCCTCCTCGCGGGCCTGCTCCTCGGTCAATCCGAAGCTGGCCACCTGCGGCTGGCAGAACGTGGCGCGCGGCATCATCCGGTAGTCACCGAGCGGCAGCGTCTCGGCGCCGGCAATGGTCTCCGCGGCGACGACGCCCATCGCCTCGGCGACGTGCGCGAGCTGCAGCTTGCCGGTGACGTCGCCGATCGCGTAGATGTGCGGCTTGTTGGTGCGCATGTAGTCGTCGATGCCGATGCCCTTGCGATCGGTCAGCTCCACCCCCGCCTTGTCGAGGCCGTAACCCTCGACGTTCGGCGAGAATCCGATGGCCTGCAACACCTTGTCGGTCTTGAGTTCCTGGGACTTGCCGTCCTTGCTGACGGTGACCGTCACCTGCTTACCGTCATCGTCGATCTTCTCGACCTTGGTGCCGGTCATGATCTTGACGCCCAGCTTCTTGAACTGCTTCTCGATCTCCTTGGAGACCTCGGCGTCCTCGTTGGGCAGCGCACGCGGCAGGAACTCGACGATCGTGACGTCGACGCCGTAGTTCTTCATCACGTAGCCGAACTCCATGCCGATCGCGCCCGCACCGGCGATGACGATTGACCCGGGCAGCTCGCGCTCCATGATCTGTTCTTCGTAGGTGACGACGTTCTCCGACAGCGACGTGTTCGGCACCAGCCGGGTGCTCGCACCGGTGGAGATGATCGCGTTGTCGAACGTGACGGTTTCGGTGCCGCCCTCGTTGAGGTCGACCTCGATGGTGTGGTCGTCGGTGAACGTCCCGTATCCGTGGATCTCGGTGATCTTGTTCTTCTTCATCAGGAAGTGCACACCGGCGACACGGCCCTCGGCGACCTTGCGGCTGCGGTCGAACGCGGCGCCGTAGTCGAACGTCGCCTCACCGCTGATGCCGAAGGTCTTGGCCTCCTTGGTGAAGATGTGTGCCAACTCGGCGTTGCGCAGCAGCGCCTTCGACGGGATACACCCCACGTTCAGGCACACACCGCCCCAGTACTTGGGTTCCACGATTGCGGTGTTCAGCCCGAGTTGGGCGGCGCGAATAGCCGCGACGTATCCGCCGGGGCCGGCTCCGAGAACGACGACGTCATAGTGGGTCACGTCCACCACCCTAGTGGTCGGGGCCGCTGTGTCAGTGTGCGATCCAACCGAAGACGTAGGCGCCGTAGAGGGCGGCCGCACCGGCGGTGGACGCCAGCGGCGCCGACATCAGCGCGATCGCCAACGCGGAGATGACCGGTTTCCTGGCAACCATGGCGACGATGAGGCCCGCGACCGTGCTGCACACCAGGTAGACCAGCACGCCGTACACCGGCCACGTCTTGTCTGGATCGAGGTCCCCGACCCACCAGTAGTAGAGGGCGGCCCCGATGGGCGCGGCGACCACCCACACCGCGGCGAGTACGAGTGCGAACACCCACCGCTTGAGGAACTGGTAGGACCCCGGCAGGACGACCGGCACCGCGGGCGGCACGACCATCGGTTCGGGATCGGGCTCGAAGTCGAGCGCCTCGTAGGCGATCGGATCGGGTTCCCGGTCGAGGGTGAGCGTGGGTTCGGGCTTGGCTGCCATCGGCCTCACCGGCTCAGGTGGACTGAAGCCACCGGTGTCGAAGGTCGGCAGGTACGGCGAGGTGTGTTCGCCTCCCGCGTGTTCGCCGTTGGTGTCTTTACCGTCGTCAGCCACCGTTGACCACCTCGATCAGCGCCAGCGCGCCCAGCCAGCCCGGCGCGATCGCCAGCGCGAAAGCTCCCAACGTCGTGACCCAGCGCCGCCCGGAGAGCAGGATCGTCACCACGCCCAGAACGCTGGGCACGCCGACCACCAGCGCGATGACGACGTCGGGACGCACGGTCGCCGTGATCAGCAGTGTCGAGGTGACGGCGGCGATCAACCCGACTGCGGCGCCGACCAGCATCGCACTGGTCAGCGCCCAAGCGCGCGGCAGCGGTATCACGCTTTCGACGATAACGCCGCCGCTGCCGTCAGCCCTGTACCCGCGCGGCGCGCCTCGCAGGTATCGGGCAGGCGTCCTGCGCTTCGGCGACGACGGGCGCTCGCTCCGCGGGACGTTCGCCGGCGGCGTACCGGGCGCCCGTCAACGCCGGATCCTGGTCGAGGGCCTGGTTCTCCGCGTCGGTGAAGGCGCGGCCCCGGCTGAGGAACCGCATCCCCTCGGGGGCTTCGAGGCTGAACCCGCCGCCGCGGCCGGGAACCACGTCGATGACGAGCTGGGTGTGCTTCCACGCCTCGAACTGCGGCCCGGAGATCCACACCGGAACACCGTCGTCGCCCACGTCGAGCACCGCCAGCAGGACGTCGCGGTCGCCGACGATGAACTCCCCGTCGGGGTAGCACATCGGCGACGACCCGTCGCAGCAGCCGCCGGACTGATGGAACATCAGCGCGCCGTGGCGGCTCTGCAGCGTGGTGAGTAGGTCGGCGGCCGCGCGGGTGATCAGCGCCCGCGGCGGCGCAGCGCTCATCAGAAAAATCCCTGGGCTTTGTTGCTGTAGCTCACGAGCAGGTTTTTGGTCTGCTGGTAGTGGTCGAGCATCATCTTGTGGGTTTCACGCCCGATGCCGGACTGCTTGTAGCCGCCGAACGCCGCGTGCGCGGGATACATGTGGTAGCAGTTCGTCCACACCCGCCCGGCCTTGATGTCACGCCCGGCGCGGTAGGCGGTGTTGCCGTCACGCGACCAGACGCCGGCCCCCAACCCGTAGAGGGTGTCGTTGGCCTGAGCGATCGCATCGGCGTAATCGGTGAACTTGCCGACGGCCACCACGGGTCCGAAGATCTCTTCCTGGAAGATCCTCATCGCGTTGGTGCCCTCGAAGATGGTGGGCTGCACATAGAAGCCGCCGGACAGGTCCCCGCCCAACTCGGCGCGCTCCCCACCGGTCACCACCCGCGCCCCTTCGTCCTTGCCGATCTCGATGTAGGACAACACCTTCTCCAACTGATCGTTGGAGGCCTGCGACCCGATCATCGTCTCGGTGTCCAAGGGGTCACCCTGGCGCACCGCCTTGGTGCGAATCGCGGCGAGTTCGAGGAACTCGTCGTAGATGTCGGCC
>JBNMQY010000041.1:0-46329 GCA_050205415.1 Mycolicibacterium litorale | reverse complement strand
AAATACTGCCCACCCACCGGCGCCACCCACTGCCCACCGATGAAATTGCTGTACCGCGACTCGAAAGCCATCAGCGCATCCGCAGCACCAGGACGAGCGTAAACAGTCATGTGTTTTCTCCTTGTGGGGGTTGGGAATTCGGGGGTTCGATACGTGCGGTGAGGACGACGGGCGCGGTCGAGGTGGGCAGGAGCCGCATCCTATCCGCGGGGTACTGCACCTCGAAACGCACCGGGTGCGCGATGCGGTACGGCTGGGCGGCGAGCAGCCCGACGAATTGTTTGCGCATCCGCGATACCTCGGCGCGCACGGTGACGACCCGTGACGGATCACCGTACAGGTCAGCGGCCAGCTCGGGGGCTGATCGCCCGTCGCGCCGAAGTGACAGGGCGAGAAGGATTTCCGCGTGTCGCAGGCTCAGGGCGCGCCGCCAGCTGCCGACCTCACCGGCCATCTGCAACGCCGGCGCGTCGGGGTTGCGCAGATCGAGCGCCACGTGTGAGTCGACCCCGGAGGCGTCCGGATCGTCAGCCAAACGGACCAGCCAACCGCCGGGCAGCGGGTCGACATCGCACAGCCCGAGAGCGGGCACCAGAAGCCGGCCGGGCGCCACCTCGCGGGGCAGCGCGATCCGGTGGTGCGGCGGCAGTTGATCCACCGCGGCGACCCAGCCGTCGGAATCGACCGCGAGGGCGGGGCTGCCGATGCGCGCGAGAATGGGCGCGGCGACCATCCGCAGGCTGTTGAGTGTGCGGTTGTGCTGTTCGCGCAGATGGGATTCCGCGAGCCTGGCGACGGCGTCGACGAGCGCGACGGTCGTCGGGTGCACGGTGGCGGCGGGTCCGGACACGTCGACCACGCCGATGACGTGTCCCGTCCGCGGGTCCTTGATGGGGGCGCCCGCGCAGGTCCACGGGTGGTGGCTGCGCGAGTAGTGCTCGGCGGAGAACACCTGCACCGCACTGTTCGACATGAGCGCGGTGCCGATCGCGTTGGTGCCGACGGCGTTCTCACCCCAGTGCGCGCCCTCGACGAAACCCAGCCGGTCCGCCGAACCGAGCACCGCACGCGAGCCGGCCCGCCACAGCACCCGGCCGCGCGCATCGGCGACGACGAGGATGTTGTCGCCCTCGACGATCAGCGATTCCAGCCCGCGCGCGAGATCGTCGAGCACCGACATCAGCCCGGAGGACTGACGCAACTCCTCCAGCGTCGCGCCCTCGACCTCGGGTTCGGGCAGCGTGTCGGGGTCGATGCCGCGCGCCATCAACCGGTGCCAGGACTCCTCGATGACCTTGCGGGGCCGGGCGGGGGCACGACCGCCCGCCATGGTGGCGTCGTAGACCGCCGACATCAACCGGGCGTACTGACGTGGATCCTCACCCGCCGCGACGGCGGGCTCGGGGACGGGCGGACGAGGCATCACAGCCGATTGTGCTCCCCGTCACAACGGCGCGGCAACGAGGTCACCGATAGACCATGCCGCCGTCGATGAGGCCGGCCTGTCCGGTCATGTAGTCGGCGCCGGGTCCGGCCAGGTAGGCGACGAATCCTGCGACGTCCTCCGGTGTTTCCGGCCGCCCGAGCGCGATGGTCTCGGTGAACTTCTTGAAGGTCTCCCCCTCGGCGACGCCGGTGAGCTGTGCGAATCGCCGGTCGATCTCCACCCACATGTCGGTGCCGACCACCCCGGGACAGTAGGCGTTGACCGTGATGCCGTCGGCCGCGTGCTCCTTGGCGGCGGCCTGGGTCAGTGCGCGCACCGCGAACTTGGTGGCGCTGTACGGGCCGAGCATCGCGAAGCCCTCGTGTCCGGCGATGGACGAGGCATTGATGATCTTGCCGGGGCGCCCCAACTCCTTGAACTTCGCGACCGCGGCCTGGATGCCCCACAGCACACCGTCGACGTTGATGGCCCACAGCCGCGCGAGGTCGTCGGGAGTCACGTCGGCGATGGGGCCGACGAGCGCGATACCGGCGTTGTTCACCATCACGTCGAAGCCACCCAGCGCGGAGGCGGCGTGGTCGACGGCGGCGAACACCGCATCGCGGTCGCTCACGTCGGCCACGAATGTGGTTGTCTTCGAGCCCATTCCGGTGATCTCGTCGGCCACTTCGGCGAGTCCGCCGTCGGAGACGTCGACCAGCGCCACGTCGGCGCCCTGCCGAGCCAGCTCGACGGCGATGCCGCGGCCGATGCCTCGGCCGGCGCCGGTCACCAGGGCGGCCTTGCCTGCCAGCGGGGCGGGAATCTGCATTGCCATGTGCCAGTTCTATGTGACTCCGGCCACACGATGAAAGGGTTGCATCGGGTTGCATGCCGCGGTGCAACGGCTTGCAACCCTTGTGCGCGCCGCCACCCCAGGTGTGCCCTGAGTCACATGACACAGACTCTGGAACCGACCACCGAGCTGACGCCGCAGCAGCGCGTCGACGCCTGGCTCGCCGACTTCGAGGCCGCGCTGGCGGTGCGTGACATCGAACGGGTGGTGGCGAAGTTCGCCACCGACAGCTTCTGGCGTGACCTGGTGGCGTTCACGTGGAACCTCAAGACGCTCGAAGGCCGTGACGGTATCGCCGACATGCTCGCCACCCGGCTCACCGAGGTCGACCCCGGGCAGTTCCGCACCCGCGAGGCCCCGACGACCGACGGCGACGTGACGACGGCGTTCATCGAGTTCGAGACCGCCGTCGGCCGCGGCGTCGGACATCTGCGGCTGCGCGGTGACGAATGCTGGACGCTGCTGACCACCATGCAGGAGCTCAAGGGCCACGAGGAGCGCAAGGGTCCGTCGCGGGTGCTCGGCGCGGTGCACGGCTCCGACCCCGATCCGCGGTCGTGGGCGGAGAAGCGCGCCGAGGAGGAAGCGGCGCTGGGACGGACGGTGCAGCCGTACGCGCTGGTGATCGGGGGCGGGCAGGGCGGTATCGCGCTCGGCGCGCGGCTGCGCCAGCTCGGTGTGCCCGCGATCGTCGTCGACCGTCACGAGCGTCCGGGCGACCAGTGGCGCAAGCGCTACAAGTCGCTGTGTCTGCACGATCCGGTGTGGTACGACCACCTGCCGTATCTGCCGTTCCCGCAGAACTGGCCGGTGTTCGCGCCCAAGGACAAGATCGGTGACTGGCTCGAGTTCTACACCCGGGTGATGGAGGTGCCGTACTGGTCGAAGACGACGTGCCTGTCCGCCTCGTTCGACGAGGGCAGCAAGACGTGGTCGGTCGAGGTCGACCGCGACGGTGAGCGGATCACCCTCCGTCCGACGCAGCTGATCCTGGCGACCGGCATGTCGGGGAAGCCCAATGTGCCGACCCTTCCCGGCCAGGACGTGTTCCGCGGCGAGCAGCACCATTCGAGCGCCCACCCGGGGCCCGATCGCTATGCCGGGAAGCGGGCCGTGGTGATCGGGTCGAACAATTCGGCGCACGACATCTGCAAGGCGCTGGTCGAGAACGGCGTCGACACCACGATGGTGCAGCGCTCCTCGACGCACATCGTGAAGTCGGATTCGCTGATGGACCTCGGCCTGGGCGATCTGTACTCGGAGCGTGCGCTCGCGGCGGGGATGACGACGGAGAAGGCCGACCTGACGTTCGCGTCGCTGCCGTACCGGATCATGCACGAGTTCCAAAAGCCGATCTACGACGCGATCCGCGAGCGGGACAAGGAGTTCTACGAGCGGCTGGCCGCGACGGGTTTCGAATTGGACTGGGGCGACGACGGTTCCGGGCTGTTCATGAAGTACCTGCGCCGCGGTTCGGGCTATTACATCGACGTCGGGGCGTGCGATCTGGTGGCCGACGGGACGATCAAGCTGGCGCACGGTCAGGTGTCGCACCTGACGGAGGATTCCGTGGTGCTGGCCGACGGCACTGAACTGCCGGCCGACGTCGTGGTCTACGCGACGGGCTACGGGTCGATGAACGGCTGGGCGGCCGATCTGATCGGCCAGGACGTGGCCGACAAGGTGGGCAAGGTGTGGGGACTGGGCTCGTCGACCACCAAGGACCCCGGACCGTGGGAGGGTGAACAGCGCAACATGTGGAAGCCGACACAGCAGGAGAACCTGTGGTTCCACGGCGGCAATCTGCACCAGTCGCGGCACTATTCGTTGTATCTGGCGCTGCAGCTCAAGGCACGCTACGAAGGAATCCCCACCCCGGTGTACGGGCTGCAGGAGGTGCACCACCTGAGCTGACGGCCGACGGGCGACAATGGTCGGATGAGTGACGACCCGTACCTGTGGCTCGAGGACATCACCGGCGACGACGCCCTGGACTGGGTGCGACGGCACAACGAGCCGACGCTCGCCGACCTCGGCGGCGAGCGCTTCGAGCAGATGCGCACCGAGGCGCTCGAGGTGCTCGACACCGATGCGCGCATCCCCTACGTCCGGCGGCGCGGTGAGTATCTCTACAACTTCTGGCGCGATGCGGCGAACCCGCGCGGACTGTGGCGGCGTACCACGCTGGACAGCTACCGCACCGAGGAACCGGAGTGGGAGGTGGTCATCGACGTCGACGCGCTGGCCCGCGCCGACGACGAGAACTGGGTGTGGGCGGGCGCCGACGTCATCGAACCGGACCACAGCCGCGCGCTGATCAGCCTGTCGCGGGGTGGCGCCGACGCCGCGATCGTCCGCGAATTCGACATGCTCGCAATGCAGTTCGTCGACGGCGGATTCGAACTCCCGGAGGCCAAGACGGCGATCACCTGGGAGGATCCGGACACCGTGCTGGTGGGCACGGACTTCGGCGAGGGCGCCCTGACCGAGTCCGGCTATCCGCGGCTGGTCAAGCGGTGGCGCCGCGGCACCCCGCTCGCCGAGGCGGAGACGGTGTACAGCGGTGAGCCGACCGACGTCATCGTCACCGCGTCGGTGGACCGGACCCCGGGCTTCGAGCGCACCATGGTGCGTCGTGCGATCGACTTCTTCAACGACGAGGTCCACGAGCTGCGCGACGGCGAACTCCGCCGCATCGATGCCCCGACCGACGCCACCGTGTCGGTGCACCGAGACTGGCTGCTGATCGAACTGCGCAGCGACTGGGACGCGTATCGGGCGGGGTCGCTCCTCGCCGCGAGATACGACGAATACCGTTCCGGTACAGGTGAACTGCAGGTGGTGTTCGAGCCCGACGAGCATACGTGCCTGCACCACTACGCGTGGACCAGAGACCGGCTCGTCGTGGTGACACTGGCCGACGTCGCAAGCCGCGTCGAGGTGTACACACCCGGCGAGTGGACGGCGCAGCCCGTTCCCGGTCTGCCGGACAACACCAACACCGTCATCGTCGCCGCCGACGACCTCGGTGACGAGATCTTCCTGGACTCGAGCGGATTCGACACGCCGTCGCGGCTGCTGCACGGCACGGCGGGCGGCGAACTCACCGAGATCAAGCGGGCCCCGTCGTTCTTCGATGCCGCCGACCTGAAGGTCGACCAGCATTTCGCCACGTCGGCCGACGGCACCAAGATTCCGTACTTCGTGGTCGACCACCGGCACAAGCAGGCGCCCGGCCCGACGCTGCTGGGCGGCTACGGCGGTTTCGAGGTAGCGCGCACGCCCGGCTACGACGGGGTGCTGGGCCGGTTGTGGTTGTCGCGCGGCGGGACGTACGTGCTGGCGAACATCCGCGGCGGCGGCGAGTACGGGCCGACGTGGCACACGCAGGCGATGCGGGAGGGCCGCCACCTGGTCGGCGAGGATTTCGCCGCAGTGGCAGCCGATCTCGTCGAGCGCGGGATCACCACGGTCGAGCAGCTGGGCGCCCAGGGCGGAAGCAACGGCGGTCTGCTCATGGGCATCATGCTCACGCAGTATCCGGAGTTGTTCGGCGGCTTGGTGTGCAGCGTGCCGCTGCTGGACATGCGCCGGTTCCACCTGCTGCTGGCCGGAGCGTCCTGGGTCGCGGAGTACGGCAACCCCGACGATCTCGGCGACTGGGAATTCATCTCGAAATACTCGCCCTACCAGAACATCTCGGCCGAGCGCAGGTACCCGCCGGTGCTGATCACCACGTCGACGCGCGACGACCGGGTGCATCCGGGCCATGCCCGCAAGATGACGGCGGCACTCGAGGACGCAGGACAGCCGGTGCAGTACTACGAGAACATCGAAGGCGGGCACGGCGGCGCCGCGGACAACTCGCAAGCGGCGTTCCGCGCGGCGTTGATCTACGAGTTCCTGTGGCGGACCTTGGGCGGGTAGCGCACCGATGCGTGTCGGTGGGCCTCGGTAAAATCGCTCGTATGTTCGATACGGTGTTCGCGGGGCGGGACGAGGCCTCGTTGATCGCTGCGATCGGGCAGGCTGCGTGTGAGGAGGCGCAGGCCGGGGCGCGGAAACTCGCCGCGATCGCGCAGTTGGCGCATACGTCGGTGACGTTCGACGACGAGCATGACCAGTGGGTGTATGACTCCTGGGCGGCAACCGCATCCGAGGTCGGGGCGGTGCTGAACGTCGGGCAGCGGCGGGCGTCGGGTCAGATGCGGATGGCGGTGGCGTTGCGCGACCGGCTGCCCAAGGTCGGCGCGCTGTATCTGCAGGGACGGTTGAGCGCCCGGTTGGTCTCGGAGATCACCTGGCGCACCCGCCTCGTCGAGGACGCCCAGGTGTTGGCGCTTCTCGATTGCGCGTTGGCTCAGAAGGCGCTGCGATGGGGACCGTTGTCGCAGGCACGGTTGACGCGGACCGTCGACGCGCTGATCACCCGGTACGACCCGGATGCGGTGATCCGCGCCGAAGAGGCCGTCAAGAAACGCGACTTCCGTGTCGGGTCCTGCGACGACCCGGACGAACTCGTCTCGGTTTACGGCCACGTGCTGGGCTGTGACGCCGCGGTGTTGTCGGCCCGCATCGCGGTGATGGTCAAGGGAATCTGCGACAACGATCCACGCACGATCGGGGAGCGGCGCTCGTGCGCAGTCGGAGCGATCATTCAGGGCCACGACCAGCTGCCCTGCCGGTGTGGGTCACCCGAATGCGCGGCATCGCCGCCGCCGCAGTCGGATGTGGTGGTCACGGTGATCGCCGATCCGGCCGCGATCAAGGCGGCCCAAAAGCTGATCGCCGACCAGGACCGCGAACACCAGCAGAAGCGGGCGCAGACGTCGCAGCCCCGATCTGAGCCCGAGCCCCGACCCGATCGCTCTCCGTGTCCACACGAGTCCGGTGTCGCGTTGCTGCCCGGGGTGAGGATCCTGCCGATCGTGGCGCTGGCCGAGGCGATCCGCAACGGCGCGGCGATCACGCAGCTCTGGCTGCCCGGCCCCGACCCGGAGCCGCACTACCGTCCGTCGGCCAAGCTGGCGGCGTTCGTGCGGGCTCGTGACCTGTTCTGCCGGTTCCCGGGCTGCGATGTGCCCGCCGAGCGCTGCGACATCGACCACGTCGTGCCCTGGCCGTACGGGCCCACACACCCGTCGAACCTGAACTGCACATGCCGCACCCACCACCTGGCGAAGACCTTCTGGGACGGCTGGCGTGACGAACAATCGTCTGACGTCACAGTGACCTGGACGACGCCGGCCGGGCAGCGCTACACAACCGCTCCCGGGAGCCGGTTGTTCTTTCCCACCTGGAACACCACCACCGCCGAGTTGGCGCCGCCGGCCCAGCCGCCACCGGAATCGGACCGCAGCGCCAAGATGCCGAAGCGACGACGCACCCGCGCCACCGAGAACGCCGCCCGCATCAAAGCCGCACGCGCCGACAACGCCGCACGACGAGATCGCGGGTCCGCCGCGCCATCGCCCAAACCACAGCCCGACTACGGCGACGACCCGCCGCCGTTCTGAATGTGGTGTGCCTACGTCCGGGGGCCGTGCGGCGAGCGTAGTCCGAGCGCGCGACGGCCGGCCGCGATCAGCTGGTCGCGCAGTGCCGCCTCGTCGACGTCCCCGTAGTCGACGCCCGCGGCCGAGGCGATTCCCGACATGACGAGGGCGGCTTTGACCTGGCCGCCCAGGCCCGGCTCCACCGCGGCGAACACGGCCAGCTGGCGTTCGACGACCGCACCCCAGTCGGTGCGGATCCGCAGAAGGGCGACGACGCCCGGGTCGCCGGTGAGTAGCGGGATGAGCTCGCGGTGCGATGCTGCCAGCGCGGCGTAGCCGGAGAGCAGGTGTTCGGCGCGTGCGCGGGCTCCGGTACGGGCTTCAGCAGCGTCGATGAGCGCGCTCACCTCGGCGATGAGCGGTGCCATGACGGCGCTCAGCAACTCGTCGCGCGTCCGGAAGTGGTGGTAGATCGCGGATTTCGTCAGACCGAGTTCGTCGGAGATCATCTGCAACGACGTGCCGGCCACGCTGTGCCGTTGGAACAGCTCGATCGCCACGTCGATGAGACGCTGCCGCGTCGGTCCCGCCGATGCCGTTGTGTGGCCGCTCACACCGAACACTCTAACTGACCATTCGTACAGCGCGCTCCTGTACGTTTGGTCAGGATATACCTGTACGTTTGGTCAGTAGAACGCGCCACCGACACAGCCCTGAGGAGCGCATGTGACGACCCTTGACTCGCTCGACTTCTTCCACGACGAGACGTTGAACGACGACCCCTACCCCGTGCTGGACCGGATGCGTGAGACCAGTCCGATACTGCGCGAACCGGTTCACGGAGTCATGGTGGTGACCGGTTACGACGAGGCGCTGGCCGTCGTCGGGGATCCGCAGACGTTCTCCTCGTGCACGTCGGTGACCGGCCCCATCCCCGGGTTTCCGGTCCCGCTGGAAGGGCTCGGCGACGCCGAGGTCAGTGCGCTGATCGATGCCCACCGCGACGAGCTGCCCTTCAGCGACCAGCTCCCGGCGTTCGACCCGCCCAAGCACACCGCACACCGTTCACTGCTCTCCCGCCTCATCACGCCGAAGCGGCTCAAGGAGAACGAGGAGTTCATGTGGCTCCTCGCCGACCGGGTGCTCGACCCGTTCGTGGCGCAGGGCGGCGGAGAGTTCATCGGCGAGGTGGCCACCCGCTTCGCCCTCCTCGTCGTCGCCGACCTGCTGGGCGTGCCCGAGGAGGACCATGCCGAACTGGCGGCGAATCTCACCGGGGACATCGCACTCGGTAACACCGATGGCGACACCGTGATGGCGCACTCGCCGCTGGAATACCTCTACAAACGCTTCACCGATTACATCGAGGACCGGCGGGGTGCTCCCCGTGGCGACGTCATGACAGGGATGGCACTCGCGACGTTCCCGGACGGATCCACTCCCGAGGTCATCGACGTGGTCCGCGTCGCCGCCAACCTCTTCTCGGCGGGTCAGGAGACCACCGTCCGGCTGCTCTCGACCGCGCTGAAGATCCTGGCCGAGGACGCAGAACTGCAGGCGCGGCTACGCAGCACGCCGGATGCCCTCGGCAACTTCATCGAGGAGTGCCTGCGGTTCGAGAGCCCGATCAAGGGAGACTTCCGGCTGGCTCGGGCGAGCACGACGATCGGCGGGGTCGACATCCCCGCGGGCACGACGCTCATGGTCCACCTCGGCGCCGCCAACCGCGACCCACGCCAGTTCGAGAACCCCCACGTGTTCGACCCCGAACGGCCGAATGCCCGGCGGCACATCGGTTTCGGGCGAGGTGTGCACAGCTGCATCGGGGCTCCGCTGGCGCGCGCAGAGGGCCGCGTGCTCATCCAGCGTCTACTCGAACGCACCACCGACATCACGATCGACGAGGCCGTACACGGCCCGGCCAACGACCGGCGCTACAACTACGTGCCCACCTACATCCTGCGGGGACTGACCGACATCCACGTCAAGGTCGCCCGATGAGGGCGGTCGTCGACGACGATTCCTGCCGCGGCCACGGAGTGTGCGCGGCGGTGTGCCCAGAGGTGTTCGTCATCACCGACGGCGGCTACGCCGAAGCCGTCGACATCCCCATTTCGCCCGACCTCGAGGCCTCGGTGCGCGAAGCGGTCGACGGCTGCCCGGAACACGCCATCCACATCACAGAGGAGAACCATGTCAACTGACTTCGACCAAAAAGAGCGCAAGGCATTCGACCTGTCCGACAAGGTCATCGTCGTGGTGGGAGCGGGACAGAGCCCGGGCCCCGGCATGGGCAACGGCCGTGCGATCTCCGTCCTGGCGGCACGCCACGGCGCAGAGGTCGTGGCGGTCGACCTGAACCCCGCCGCGGTGAAGGAGACGGTCGAGATGATCGCCGCCGAAGGCGGACGTGCCTACGCGATCGAAGCGGACGTCTCCGACAAGGACGATTGCCAACGCATCTTCGACACGGCGATGGCGACCAGCGGGCGCGTCGACGGAATGGTCTACAGCGTCGCGACGAATCCGCCGTTCGACTTCGAGACGAACTCGATGACCGTGGAGAACTTCAACCGCGGCATCAACGTCAACATGCTCGGGTGCTACTACTGCAATCTCTTCGCCGCACAGTGCATGGAGAAGAATCCCGGTGACACCACCGGCAGCATCGTCAACATCTCGTCGATCGCCAGCATGAAGAACGAACTCGGGCTGAACATCGGCATCATGCCCTATGCGCTGGGCAAGTGCGGTCTGAACCAGATCACCGAACTGACCGCCGTGCAGTACGCCGCAGCGGGCATCCGCGCCAACACGCTGATGTTGGGCCCCATCAACTCCGTTCTGGCCAACCGGGATTCGCAATCCCTGTTCGGAATGGACGCCGAGGAGGCGACGCAGCGGCACAACGAGGTGGTCAAGCTCAAGATGGGCCGGGGCAGCGTCTGGGAGAGCGCCTATGCCGCCGTCTATCTACTCGCCGACGAATCGCGGTTCATGACCGGCCAACAGATCCGGCTCGATGGGGGCGCCACTCTGGTGCGGTGACCGACTGAACCGCGAACTCCACCCCGTACTGGTTCAGCGTCACCGGCAGCGGCTCGTTCGGTGACAGCTGCGGTGTCGAGGTCAGCCGGAAGTCCAACGCGCTCAACAGGTTCGCCAGAAGCGTGCTCGTCGCGAACAGCACCAGGTTGCGTCCGGGACACTCGGCCGGCCCCGCCGAGAACGGCACCAGCTGCGGGTAGGACCGGGCGCGGCCGTCGAGCCAGATGTCCGGCACGAAGTCGTTCGCGAACGGCAGCAGGTCGGGGTCGCGGTGGAACGCGGGCGTCACGATCATCAGCCCGGCCCCCTTCTCGATGGTGATCGCCCCGTCGCGCCAGGTCGTGTCCTCGGTCGTATCCCGCAGAATCGTCGGGGTGGTCGGCCACAACCGCACCGATTCGAGGACGCACGCCCGCAGGAACGGCCGCAACCTCAGCTGATCCGGCTGGGCGCTGTCCTCGATAGCCCGGACCATCGCGTCCGGGTGGGTGGCCAGCGCGGCCAGCGCCCGCAGCTGCGCCATCCCCGCAGCGTCGAACGCGAACAGCCACTGCGGCAGCTGGCCGACCGGGTCCACCGCACCGCGGGTGGGCACGTCGGCGACCGCGGCCGCCAGCGTTCCGATCTGCGGATCCTCGACGTACTCGTAGAGCCGTTGCAGGAACTTCGCGCGCTTGCGGTAGTGCGGCAGCGACAGGAACGACCAGTTCCCCGCCCGGCGCAGCCGCAGCAGCGCGTCGGTGATCTCCTCGTCGTCGCGGGCGCGGTCACCGAGCGCCAGCCGGCGCACGATCCGCCACCACGCGGCCATGAACTGGTTGGCGTCCATGCTGCCGCGCGCCGCCACCGCGTCCACCACCTGGTGCGCCTCCGCGGTGATCACGTCGGCGAACGCGCCGGCGAGCCGGTGCATCTCGGCGCCCGAGTCGAGCGCCGAATCGTTGAGGACGCGCCGCTGCTGACGGATCGGCCCCTGGGAGATCAGCACACCGTGGGGCTGGAACCACTCGAGCGCCTTGCGCTTCTCGCGGTTGGCGGGGTGGAACGGATCGGGCGCCCCGGCCAGCACCCGGGCGACATCGTCGGGGTCGAGCACGACCACCATCCGCCGGCCGGGCAGCACCAGTTCGACCGGCCCGGCGCCGAACTCGTCGCGCAGCTGCTGCATGCGGCGGACCGCCCTGGCGTCGGCCTGCACGGTCTCCAGTGCCCGCACCGCGGGTTTGCGACGTGCGATCACCCCGGCGGCGATCGACGCCGACCCGAGATCGGCCAGCGTCGCGGCGGCTCGTGCCCCGGTCAGTCGATGCGCACTAGCTCCCATGGCTCTGCGTTTCCCCGGCCGGCACCCGGCCAAACTGCCGGCCTCGGGAAACAGATCACTCCGGGCGTCGCAGCCCTCCCAGCATCGACGCCACCGCACCGGTCACCACCAGCGCCAGCCCCGCGATCAGCGTCATGTTCAGCCAGTGGTGCAGGCTGTCCTCGGCGTGGTCGACCATCACCTCGGCGATCTGGCGGAAGTTGCCCTCTGCGCGGTCGAGCGCGGCGACGATGTGGCGGTTCGCGACCTCCAGTCCGGCCCAGCCGGCCGCGCCGACCAGCAGTGCCGAGACACCCAGCGCCGCAAGCCCTTTCCCGCGTCGGCGCGAAGCGGCCAGGGTGAGCAGGGCGATCGTCCCGGTGAGAACCGCCGCGCCGGTGCTCACCCACGGACCCCACGTCGCGACGGCCTGCAGACGGCCCGGCCGCAGTTCGGGTGACGGTGCGGTGACCGGCACCATGAGCGTGTCCGGCACGTCGAGGTCGAGGTCACCGAGGGTGGCCGACAGCGACGGATCCGAGAGCATCGGTGCGATGTCGATCAACCACTGGTCGTCGGCGTCGGCGTGCGGGATGTCGTCGGTGAACATCCACCGGTGGGCGATGCGGTTGGCCTGCGCGAACTGGCCGGGAAACCCCGCATTACCGGTGTAGGCCCCGGCGACCTGGTGCACCAGCATCTCGTTGAGGCTGTATCCGCGGTCGGCCGTCAGCGCGGTGATCTGCGTGGTGAGCTCGTCGGCCATGGCGTCTTGCAGCCGGACGTCGGTGGCCGCGGACGCGGCGAGCTCGGCGTAGCCCTGCTCGCTGACCAGATGCTGCTGCGCCCACACTGCGGGCACGGCAACGGCCAGCAGCACCGTCGTCAGCAGCCACAGCAGGGCTGTCAGGACGAACCGCACGCGGTGGGCCGCGGCCTACTTGGCCATACGGCGCGGCCGGATGAGCGCGAGCTTGGTCATCATCGCGTTCATCCGCCTGAGCGCCTTCGGGGAGTTGTTGTAGTAGTTGCCGCCGGCTCCGACGTTCGTGCGCGGTGCGACCACCGTCTCGATGCGGCAGTACTTGCGCAGCCCCTCCGGTCCGCCGAAGCGCGCACCGATGCCCGACGTCTTCCAGCCGCCCATCGGCGCCGTGGTGCACATCAGGTTGGAGATCACGTCGTTGATGTTGACCCCACCGCAATCCAGTTGCAGCGCAACGGCTTGCGCGCGTTCGATGTCCTTCGAGAAGACGGCGGCCGACAACCCGTAGGGGCTGTCGTTGGCCAGCCGAACCGCTTCCTCCACCGACGACACCCTCATGATCGGCAGCGTCGGCCCGAACGTCTCCTCGGTCATACACGCCATGGAGTGGTCGACGTCGACGAGCACGGTCGGCTCGTAGAAGCTGCCCGGGCCGGCGCGCCGCTTGCCGCCGGCGAGCACCTTGGCGCCCTTGGCGATCGCGTCCTCGACGTGACGTTCGGTGACCGACACCTGACTGTCGTCGATGAGCGCGCCGACGTCGTGCCCGTCGCCCGCGCCCACCTTGAGGTTCTTCACATCCCGCACGACGGCGTCGACGAACCGGTCGTAGACGGAATCGAGGACGTAGACCCGCTCGACCGACACGCACGTCTGGCCCGCGTTGAACATCGCACCCCACACCGCGGCGTGTGCGGCCAGGTCCACGTCGGCGTCCTCGAGCACGATCATCGGATCCTTGCCCCCGAGTTCGAGGCTGACCGGGGTGAGCCGGCGCGCCGCGCGCTCCATCACCTTCGTACCGGTGGCGCTGGACCCGGTGAACTGGATGAAGTCCGAGTTGTCGATGACGGCCTCGGACACCTCACGGGCACCCTGCGCGAGCGCGAGCACCTCCGGGGCGCCGGAGTCCTGCCAACCGCGCAGCAGGAGCTCGGCGGTCAGCGGGGTGCGCTCGGAGGGTTTGAGCAGCACCGCACAGCCCGCGGCCAGTGCGCCGATGGCGTCCATCAATGCGTTGGCGACGGGATAGTTCCACGGCGCGATGATCCCGACGACCGGCCGCGGCCGGTAGTGCACGGAGATCTTCTTGATCGACAGGAACGGCAGCGCCGCGGGCCGCGAGTCCGGCGCCAGCGCCTTCTCCATGGTCCGGACGTAGTACGAGGTGATCATCAGGATCAGCGGCACTTCCTGGGCCGCGTCGACGGCGGATTTGCCGGTCTCCTTGATCAGCAGTTCTTCGATCTCGGCGCGGTGCTCCCCCAGCCATACGGCGTAGCGGGCCAGCACCTTCGCGCGCCCGGTGGCCCCGCGGGCCTCCCACTCCTTCTGCGCCGCCCGCAAACCGGCGGCGATCCTGGGTACGTCGGCCGGGTCGGTCCAGCGCACCTGTCCGGCGACGGCGCCGGTCGCGGGGTTGCGGATGGTGCCGGCGTCGAGCGCATCAACTTCTGGCGTCGCGGTCATAGCGCTATGTTAACCACCCTTTGTGACGCAGATCGCAACAGGGTTGACACGTGTCAAGTAACGCGCCGGCGGGGTCGCGCCACCAGGCGGGCGGCCACCGCCACGTAGGCGCTGCCCAGGAGCAGGGCGCCCACGGTGTCGGTGAAGTAGTGGAAGGAGATCCCGACGAGCACCATGCCGGCCACCACCGCCACCCCCGCAAGCACGATCGCCCACAGCCGTCCACCCGCCACGAGCACGACCATTCCGGCGACCACCACCAGTGCGGTGACGTGCCCGCTCGGGTAGGCGAATTCACCGTCCCTGGTGCGGCCGAACACCCGCTTGAGCAACTGCGCGGAGACGACGGCCACCGGCGGGCAGAGCGCCGACACCGCCGCCAGCCGCCACCTCCCCCGCCACAGCGCGTAGGCGACCGCGAGGCCGAGCACCGCGGCCTGGACGGGCGCTTCGACGAACACCAGCAGCGGATCCGGGGCGTCGAGCGCCAGCAGTCGGGCGTCGAACGGCGTCGACCCCTTGCCCACCAGCCAGCCGAGCGCGAACAACCCGGCGACGGCGACCACCGGCCACCAATGCAGCGCTGCCCTCATCTCAGCGCGAGATGCCCTGGATGTAGGCGGCCTGACCGAGGTGCTGGGCGCAGTCGTCGACGATGCTGACCAGCCGGGCGCTCGCCGTCACCGGCGGATCCCAGCGGCGGTCGACGATCTGGGCGAGGTCCTCCGGCGTCACCGAGGCGATGTAGGACAACGTCACCTTGTGGACGGCGTGGTAATACCCGGCCAGCAGATCGGCGGACACCCGCACCTTGCCCACGTCGTCGGGGCTGTGGCCGTACCCCGTGTCGTCGCGCGGCAGGTCGAGCGCAAACTGGTCGACCCACCCCTCACGCGTCCACACCTGTTCCACCCCGGCGATATCGCACAGTTGCGCGTCCTGGACACGTGCGCTGTGCCACAGCAACCACGCGATGCTGTTCGCGGTCGCGGTCGGACGGTAGAGCGCCACCTCGTCGGTGAGATCGTCGGTCAACTCCTCGACGTGCTCGATCAGGCGGGTGAACGAGTCACGTAACAGTTCGCGGGCGGCGGCCGCATCCGAGTCAGACATAAGGCCAACCTACCCAGCGAACGTCAGGTCTGCGGGCCGCCGCCGTGGAAGACGGCCTCGACGTTGTTGCCGTCGGGATCGCGTACGAACGCCCCGTAGTACTTCTCGTGATACTCGGGCCACAGCCGCGGCTCGTGCAGCGGTTCGGCGCCGAGCGCGAGCGCGGTGCGGAAGAACGCCTGCACGCTCTCGGCGTCCTTGGCCGCGAACCCGACGTGGATCTCCCGGTTCGGCCCGGGCACGTCGCCGGCGTTCATATCGGCGATCCAGAAGTCGGGATGGCCCTCGGTCCCGTACCCGACGGCGACCCCGAAATCCATCTGGCGCGTGTAGCCGAGCACGCCGAGCACCTTGTCGTAGAACTCTTTTGACTTGTCGAAATCCGCGCAGTTGATTCCGAAGTGATCGATCATCTCGTCACCGTACATTCGGACCATGACATTCGATCTCGTGATTCGCAACGGCACGATCGTCGACGGGCTGGGCGGCGAACCGTTCGTCGGCGACGTGGCGGTGCGCGGTGGCGTGATCGCCTCGGTCGGCGCCGTCACCGACCGCGGTGAGCGCGAGATCGACGCCACGGGTCTGCTCGTCACCCCGGGTTTCGTCGACCTGCACACCCACTACGACGGGCAGTCCATCTGGTCGGACCGGATGACGCCGTCCTCGGCGCACGGGGTCACCACCGCCGTGATGGGTAACTGCGGCGTGGGTTTCGCCCCGTGCCGGCCGGAGGACCACGACGTGCTCGTCGACGTGATGGCCGGGGTCGAGGACATCCCGGGTGTGGTCATGGTCGACGGGCTGCCGTGGACCTGGGAGACGTTCCCCGAGTACCTCGACGCCGTGGACGCCCGGCAGCGGGACATCGATGTGGCGGCCTACCTGCCGCATTCGCCGCTGCGGGTGTACACGATGGGTCAGCGGGGCGCGGACCGCGAGCCGGCCACCGACGAGGACCTCGCGCGGATGCGGGCCCTCGCCAGGGAGGCGGTCGAAGCCGGCGCTCTGGGGTTCGCGTCGTCGCGGTTCGCCCTGCACAAGACCTCCAGCGGATCGCCGATCCCCACCTACGACGCCGCCCAGGCGGAGATCGCGGCCATCGCCGCCGGGGTGGCCGACGGCGGCGGCGGACTCCTGCAGTTCGTCCCCGACATCCCGGCCGGCGGTTACGAGACCGTGTTGCGGCAGGTGTTCGAGGTCGCCGCCGATACCGGCCTGCCCGTGACGTTCTCGCTTCTCACCGGCAACGTCGGCGACCCGGTGTGGCCGCAGGCGATGAACCTCGTCGAGAAGTTCAACGCCGCGGGCGGATCCGTCACCGCGCAGATGTTCCCCCGCCCGATCGGCATGGTGATCGGGCTGGAGGTGAGCGGCAACCCGTTCGTCATGTACCCGAGCTACCAGGAGATCGCCGGGCTGCCGCTGGCGGAGCGGGTCGCCGAGATGCGCAAAACCGAAGTGCGCGAACGCATCCTGAGCGACAGGCCCTCGAATCCGGGGCATCCGCTGATGTTCATGGTCCAGGCGTGGGACTGGATCTTCCCGCTGGGCGAGGATCCCGACTACGAGCCGGCCGCCGAGACGTCGATCGCCGCACGCGCCGCCGCGCGCGGGGTCAGCCCGCTCGAGGAGGCCTACGACCGGCTGCTCGACGACGACGGACACGCCATGATGCTGCTGGCGCTGGGCAACTACGAGAACAACTCCCTCGACACCGTCGGGCAGCTGATGCGCCGCGACGACGTCGTCCTCGGCCTCGGTGACGGCGGCGCGCATTACGGGATGATCTGCGACGCAAGCTTTCCCACGTTCGTGCTGGCGCACTGGACGCGGGACCGGGCCACCGGCCGGCTGTCGGTCGCCGACGCGGTGCGTGAGCTGACATCGGTGCCCGCCGGTGTCGCCGGCCTGGCCGACCGCGGCCGCATCGCCGTCGGCTACAAAGCCGATCTCAACGTCATCGACCACGCCGCGCTGCGCCTGCACAAGCCGGTCGTCGTCCACGATCTGCCCGCCGGCGGTAAGCGACTGGACCAGACGGCGGACGGCTATGTCGCCACCGTGGTGAGCGGTGTGGTGATCGCCGAACACGGCGCGCCCACCGAAGCGCGTCCCGGAAAGCTGGTGCGCGGGCGACAGCCGGCGCCGGCCTAGCCCGCTGGCGCCGAGTGTCGGGGTTGTGCCACGCTTCGCGCCGCAGTGCGTGCATCAACCCGACACTCGTGAGAGGTGAACAATGCCCACCCCTGACCCGGTTCTCGACGCGGTGCCCCCACTGGTGCGGAAGGCGTCGGCGTGGTCGTGGCGTCTACTCGTCATCGGCGCCGCCGTCGCCGCACTGGTCTGGCTGATCGCTCAGATCCAGATGATCGTGGTGTCGGTCGCCATCGCGCTCATCCTGACGGTCCTGCTCGTGCCGGCCGTCGAACGGCTGGTCCGCTGGGGTGCGCCCCGCGGGGTGTCGGTGGCCGTGGTGCTGCTCGGCAGCATCGCGCTGCTCGGCGGTGTGCTCACCTTCGTCGTCACCCAGTTCGTCAAGGGTCTGCCCGCGTTGGGCGGTGAGGTCACGCGCAGCATCGCGGCCGTGACGGACTGGCTCACGGAGGGGCCGCTCGGGCTGAGCCGCGACCAGATCGACAACTTCGGCCAGTCGGCGATCGAGGCGGTGCGTGACAACCAGACCCGGTTGACCACCGGTGCGCTGTCGACGGCCGGGACGGTGACCGAGATCGTCTCCGGCATGTTCCTGGTGCTGTTCACGGTGATCTTCCTGCTGCACGGCGGCCGCAACATCTGGCAGTTCGTCACCAAGATCGTCCCGGCCGGCTCGCGCGAACGCGTCCGCGACGCCGGCCGCGCCGGGCTGGGCTCACTGACCGGTTTCGTCCGCGCCACGTTCCTGGTCGCGCTCGTCGACGCCGTCGGCATCGGTGTCGGCCTGCTGGTGCTGGGTGTGCCGCTGGCGCTGCCGCTGGCCTCGCTGGTGTTCCTCGGCGCGTTCATCCCGGTCATCGGCGCCGTGGTCACCGGCTTCCTGGCCGTCATCGTGGCCCTGCTGTCCAAGGGCTTCGTCACCGCGGTGATCGTGCTGCTCATCGTCCTGGCGGTGCAGCAGCTGGAGGGCAACGTGCTGCAGCCGCTGGTGATGGGCCGCGCGGTGCAACTGCACCCCCTCGCGGTGCTGCTGGTCATCTCGGCGGGCGCGGTGCTCGCCGGCATCGTGGGCGCGCTGCTCGCCGTGCCGCTGCTGGCGTTCCTCAACACCGCCGTACGGCGACTTCTCTCCGACGAGCACGCCGACGAGCACGCCGACGAGCCGGAGCCCTCGGACACGAAAGAGCCCGGCTCCTGAGGGAGCCGGGCTCTTCCGTGATTCAGGCTGGACTCAGAAGTCCATGCCGCCCATGCCACCGGTCGGGTCGCCCGCGGGTGCGGCGGCCTTCTCCGGCTTGTCGGCGACGACGGCCTCGGTGGTGAGGAACAGCGCCGCGATCGAGGCTGCGTTCTGCAGCGCCGAGCGGGTCACCTTCACCGGGTCGGCGACGCCGGCCTTGAGCAGGTCCTCGTACTCGCCCGTGGCGGCGTTGAGGCCGGTGCCCTTGTCGGCGTTGCGGACCTTCTCGGCCACCACGCCGGGCTCCAGACCACCGTTGAAGGCGATCTGCTTCAGCGGGGCCTCGAGCGCCACGCGCACGATGTTGGCGCCGGTCGCCTCGTCACCGGTGAGCTTGAGCTCCTCGAGCGACGGGGCAGCCTGCAGCAGAGCCACGCCACCACCGGCGACGATGCCCTCCTCGACGGCGGCCTTCGCGTTGCGGACGGCGTCCTCGATGCGGTGCTTGCGCTCCTTGAGCTCCACCTCGGTGGCGGCGCCGGCCTTGATCACCGCAACACCGCCGGCCAGCTTGGCCAGGCGCTCCTGCAGCTTCTCGCGGTCGTAGTCGGAGTCGCTGTTCTCGATCTCGGCGCGGATCTGCGCGACCCGGCCCTGGATGGCGTCGGCGTCGCCGGCACCCTCGACGATCGTGGTCTCGTCCTTGGTGATGACGACCTTGCGGGCCTGACCCAGCAGCGAGACGTCGGCGGTCTCCAGGGACAGACCGACCTCTTCGCTGATGACCTGACCACCGGTGAGGATGGCCATGTCCTGCAGCATCGCCTTGCGGCGGTCGCCGAAGCCCGGGGCCTTGACGGCGACGGACTTGAAGGTGCCGCGGATCTTGTTCACGACCAGGGTCGACAGGGCCTCGCCCTCGACGTCCTCGGCGATGATCAGCAGCGGCTTGCCGGACTGGATGACCTTCTCCAGCAGCGGGAGCAGGTCCTTGACGGTCGAGATCTTCGACGACACCAGCAGGATGTACGGATCCTCGAGGACCGCTTCCTGACGCTCGGCGTCGGTGACGAAGTAACCCGAGATGTAGCCCTTGTCGAAGCGCATACCCTCGGTGAGCTCGAGCTGCAGGCCGAAGGTGTTGGACTCCTCGACCGTGATGACGCCCTCGTTGCCGACCTTGTCCATGGCCTCGGCGATCAGGTCGCCGATGGACTGGTCACCGGCGGAGATGCCGGCGGTCGCCGCGATCTGCTCCTTGGTCTCGACCTCTTTGGCCGACTTCAGCAGCGTCTCGGTGACCTTCTCGACGGCCTTCTCGATGCCGCGCTTCAGGCCGAGCGGGTTGGCGCCGGCGGCCACGTTGCGCAGACCCTCGCGCACGAGCGCCTGGGCGAGAACCGTGGCGGTGGTGGTGCCGTCACCGGCGACGTCGTCGGTCTTCTTGGCGACCTCTTTGACCAGCTCGGCGCCGATCTTCTCGTACGGGTCCTCCAGCTCGATCTCCTTGGCGATGGACACACCATCGTTGGTGATCGTGGGGGCGCCCCACTTCTTCTCCAGGACGACGTTGCGACCCTTGGGGCCCAGCGTCACCTTTACCGCGTCGGCGAGGCTGTTGAGGCCCCGCTCGAGGCCGCGACGGGCCTCTTCGTCGTACGCAATTGTCTTGGCCATTGCGAAGGTTTCCTCCGATAACGGATGCACGTTCTCGTCGGTCGGGTCCAGTGCCCGCGACGGACGGCTTGGGTGTGCCCCGCAGGTGCGGACCCTCGCCTCACCGTCCCGACCTAGCACTCACCGGTCGCGAGTGCCAATTGCATTCTTAGCACTCGACCAGGGAGAGTGCAAGGCATCAGGCGCCCCTGTGCGGGGGCCGTAAACCGTCGATCACCACGGCGGTCGCATGAGCGGCCACCTCGCCGTCGTAGGCGCCGATCGCCTGGCATCCGGCCAGGATCGCCTTGAGTTCGGGCACGCCGAGGTCAGCGCGCACGGTGCCCGCGCGCTGGCCCGCGGCCAGCAGTTCGCCGAGTACCGAACGCGCCGCGCGGTCGGCCTCCGGGGCGACCTGGTGCACGTCGATGCCTCGGCCCGCGAGCGCGTCGATGAGCACGTGGTCGGATGCGCCCCACTCCAGAACCATCTCCCGCACGAAGTCGAACAACGCCTCGCGGGGATCGCCGGACTCCAGCAGCTGCCTGCCGCGGTCGATCATCTCGTGCAGACGATGTTCGACGACGGCGGCGTAGAGCGCCTCCTTGGTCGGGAAGTGGCGGTAGATCGTGCCGGGACCGACGCCGGCGCGTCGGGCGATCTCGTCGACGGGAACGGTCAGACCCTCGGCCGCGAACGTCTCATAGGCCACCCGCAGGACGCGCTCACGGTTGCGCGCGGCATCGGCTCGCAGTGGTCGAGCACCGACGGCGTGTTCGGCCATATCCCACCGTTCTTCTCGGAATACCTTGAAACGGAGCGAGCGTTCCGTATAGTGACAACCAACCGGAGCGCCCGCTCCGCTTCATTGTAGGAGGATCCCATGGCTTCATCCTCTCGGTGGACCACCGCCGACATCCCCGCACAGTCCGGCCGCACCGCGGTCGTGACGGGCGCCAACACCGGCCTGGGCCTGGCGACCGCCGAGGCGCTGGCCGAACGCGGCGCCCACGTCGTGCTCGCGGTACGCGACACCGACAAGGGCAAGCGGGCCGCCGACGAGATCGCGGCCGCGCATCCCGACGCCACGGTAACCGTGCAGAGCCTCGACCTCGGGTCGCTGCGGTCGATCCGGGCGGCGGCCGATGAGCTCGAGGCCGCGTTCCCGCGCATCGACCTGCTGATCAACAACGCCGGAGTGATGTACCCGCCGAAGCAGACCACCGAGGACGGCTTCGAACTCGCCTTCGGCACCAACCACCTCGGCCACTTCGCGCTCACCGGGCTGCTGCTGGAGAACCTGCTCGCCGTCCCGGGATCGCGGGTGGTGACGGTCAGCAGCCAGGGCCACCGCATCCGGGCCGCCATCCACTTCGACGATCTGCAGTGGGAGCGCCGCTACAACCGCGTGGGCGCCTACGGACAGTCGAAGCTGGCCAATCTGCTGTTCACCTACGAACTGCAACGCCGCCTCGACAGCCGAAACACCGTCGCGGTCGCCGCCCATCCGGGGGTGTCCAACACCGAACTGATGCGCCACCTGCATCTGCCGTCCGCGTTCAACCCGCTGATCGGCCTGCTCACGCAGAGCGCCACCAAGGGAGCGCTGCCGACGCTGCGGGCCGCGACCGACCCGAACGCCCTGGGCGGGCAGTACTACGGACCGGACGGACTCGGCGAGATACGCGGCTACCCGAAGCTCGTCGGCTCAAGCGAGCAGGCCCGGGACCCCGAGTTGGCGCGCCGGCTGTGGACGGTGTCCGAAGAGCTCACCGGAGTGACGTTCCCGTTCAGCTGAGCCGCGCCGCCAGATACGGCGCGGTGCGGCTGCCCTCGGCCCGGCTCACCTCACGCGGGGTGCCCGCGGCGACCACCTGCCCGCCGTCGGTCCCCGCGCCGGGGCCGAGGTCGACGACCCAGTCCGAGCCCGCCACCACCCGCATGTCGTGTTCGGCGACGACGACGGTGTTCCCCGCGTCGACGAGGCGATGCAACTGGGCGTCGAGCAGGTCCACATCGGACGGGTGCAACCCGGTGGTGGGTTCGTCGAGCACGTAGAGCGTGTGGCCGCGCTTTGGCCGTTGCAGCTCCGAGGCCAGCTTGATGCGCTGCGCCTCCCCGCCCGACAGCTCCGTCGCGGGCTGCCCGAGCCGCAGGTACCCCAGGCCGACCTCGCGCAGCGTGGCCAGGCTGCGTGCGGCGCCCGTGATGTCGGCGAAGAACTCCGACGCCTCGTCGACGGTCATCGCGAGTACCTCGGCGATCGTGCGGCCCCGGTAGCGGACACCCAGGGTGGCCTCGTTGTACCGGGCGCCGTGACACGTCGGGCAGGTCCCGTACGTGCCCGGCAGGAACAGCAGTTCGACCGAGACGAAACCCTCGCCCTGACACGTCGGGCACCGGCCCTCGGCGACGTTGAACGAGAACCGGCCGGCCTTCCAACCGCGTCGGCGTGCTGCGGGCGTCGCCGCGAACTCCCGCCGGACGGCGTCGAAGAGCCCGGTGTAGGTGGCCAGCGTCGACCGCGGAGTCCGTCCGATCGGCCGCTGGTCGACCGCCACCAACCGGGTGATCGCCTCCACCCCCTCGACGCTCACGCCGACGGACGCGTCGTGGTCCATGTCGACGATCTCGGCGTCGGGGTCCTCCCCCTCGGGGTCGGTCTCCGCCGGGATTCCCGCATGGCCCAGGTGGCGGTGCACCACGTCGCCGAGCACCTTCACGACGAGCGTCGACTTACCGGAGCCCGACACCCCGGTGACGGCGGTGAAGACGCCGAGGGGCAGGTCGACGTCGAGGTCGCGCAGGTTGTGCGAGGAGATCCCCCGCATCCGCAGCCAGCCCGACGGTGTGCGGGGCGACCGGCGGGCGGTCGGCGCGGTGTCGAAAAGGTATCTGGCGGTGACTGATTCGCCGACGTCGGCGAGGCCGGTCACCGGCCCGCTGTAAAGGATCTGTCCGCCGAGTTCGCCTGCGCCGGGGCCGACGTCGACGATCCAGTCGGCGCGCCGCACCACGTCCATGTCGTGTTCGACCACGAACACCGAATTCCCCGCCCGCCGAAGGCGATCCAGCACGTCGAGCAGCGGCTCGGCGTCGGCGGGATGCAGACCCGCCGACGGCTCGTCCAGAACGTAGAGCACCCCGAAGAGCCCGGCGCGAAGCTGAGTGGCCAACCGCAGGCGCTGCAGCTCCCCCGGCGAGACGGTCGGCGTGCGGCGATTCAGCGTCAGGTACCCCAGCCCCAGGTCGACGAGTACCTGGATGCGGGCGACCAGGTCGGCGGCGATCATCGTCGCCACCTCGGTCTGCTCACCGGATGCCGTCGACTCGAACGCCGCGCCCGCATCGGTGCGCGCGGCGACAGGCCGCAGCGTGTCGGCGAGCTCGGCCAGCGGCATCGCCACGTAGTCGGCGATCGTGCGGCCGGCGAACGTGACCTTCAGCGCCTCCGGACGCAATCCGGACCCGCCACACACCCCGCATTCGACGCTGTCGACGTACTGCAGCACCCGGCGGCGCATCGTCGCGCTCTGCGAGTTGGCCAGGGTGTGGCGGACGTGGCGTTCCGCACTCGAGAAGGTGCCGTTGTAGTAGTAGTCGGCGGTGACGGGATGGCGGCCCGGATCGATCTCGACGGTCGGCTGCTCGTCGGTGAACAGGATCCAATCCCGTTGCCGCTTGGGTAGTTTCCGCCACGGCCGGTCGATGTCGTAGCCGAGGGTGATGAGGATGTCGCGCAGGTTCTGGCCCTGCCAGGCCCCGGGCCACGCCGCGACGGCGCCCTCCCGGATGGTCAGCGACGGATCGGGGACCAGCGTCTCCTCGGTCACCTCGTGGATGCGACCGAGGCCGTGGCACTTCGGGCAGGCACCGACGGCGGTGTTCGGGGAGAAGGCGTCGGAGTCCAGCCGCTCGGTCGCCCCGCGCGGGTAGGTGCCGGCGCGCGAGAACAGCATCCGAAGCAGGTTCGACAGGGTCGTGACGGTGCCGACCGTCGACCGCGACGTCGCCGTCCCCCTGCGCTGCTGCAGGGCCACCGCGGGCGGCAGACCGGTGATGTCGTCCACCTTCGGCGCCCCGGCAGGCAGCAGCAACCGCCGGGCGTAGGGGGCGACCGACTCGAAATACCTGCGCTGCGCCTCGGCGTAGATGGTCCCGAACGCCAGCGACGACTTCCCCGATCCCGAGATCCCGGTGAACGCGACCAGCGCGTCCCGCGGAGCGGCGACGTCCACGCCCTTGAGGTTGTGCACGCGCGTACCGAAGACACGGACGCACGGATCGTGCTCGTCGTTCGCCGGATCTGAGGTTGCCGCCATCGTGGGCAGAAGAGTACCCACCCCGACGGTGGCCACGCATCACGTTTGCTGTGCCGGAGTGCCCTCCGACACGCGCAGGGCCGCCGCGCGGGGCAGCGAAACCCGGCACCGCGCCCGGCGGCGCCGTCGACACACCGAGTCCCCACGACGCGCCATGCGGATATGCGAAGCCGGAATCCGTTGCGCTAGGCTGTGTCCGATCAGTGAGGAGTCTTTGGGTGCGGGCATTTGCGGCGCCCGACACCCAGGCTTTGCGAAGCTGGCAGCGTCGGGCATTGGTGAAGTATCTTGGCGCCAAACCGCGCGATTTTCTGGCGGTCGCCACCCCCGGCGCAGGTAAGACCACGTTTGCCCTGCGCATCGCGGCCGAGCTGCTGGCCGACGGAACGGTCGAGCAGGTCACGATCGTGGTGCCGACCGAACACCTCAAGATCCAGTGGGCGTCGGCCGCCGCCCGGATCGGCATCGCGCTGGACCCGAGGTTCAGCAACTCGAACTCGCAGACGTCCTCGGAGTACCACGGGGTCGTCATCACCTACGCCCAGGTGGCCTCCCACCCGACCCGCCACCGCGTCCGCACGGAGAACCGCCGCACCCTGGTCATCTTCGACGAGATCCACCACGGCGGTGACGCCAAGTCGTGGGGTGAGGCGATGCGCGAGGCGTTCAGCGACGCCACCCGCCGCCTGTCGCTGACGGGGACACCGTTCCGCAGCGACGACAGCCCGATCCCGTTCGTCTCCTACGTACCGGACGCGGAGGGTTTGCTGCGGTCCGAGTCGGACCACACCTACGGTTACTCCGACGCGCTGGCCGACGGCGTGGTGCGGCCGGTCATCTTCCTCGCCTACTCGGGTGAGGCGCGCTGGCGCAGCAGCGCGGGCGAGGAGCATGCCGCCCGCCTCGGTGAGCCGCTGAACGCCGAGCAGACGGCGCGGGCGTGGCGCACCGTGCTCGACGCCAACGGCGAGTGGATCCCCGCGGTGCTCAAGGCCGCCGACACCCGGCTGCAGCAGCTGCGCGCCGGCGGTATGCCCGACGCCGGTGCGATGATCATCGCCACCGACCAGACCGCCGCCCGCCAGTACGCCGCGCTGCTGACGAAGATGACCGGTGAGGCGCCGACGGTGGTGCTCTCCGACGACCCGGGCGCATCGGCACGGATCGCCGAGTACTCGGCAGGCAACAGCGCGTGGCTGGTCGCCGTGCGCATGGTGTCCGAGGGTGTGGACGTGCCGCGCCTGGCGGTCGGGGTGTACGCCACCAGCGCGTCGACGCCGCTGTTCTTCGCGCAGGCGATCGGCCGCTTCGTGCGGTCGCGACGCCCCGGCGAGACCGCCAGCATTTTCGTGCCGTCGGTGCCGACGCTGCTCGACCTGGCCAGCCAGATGGAAGCGCAACGCGACCATGTGCTCGGCAAACCCCATCGCGAGTCGATGGGCGACGAGGAACTGGTCGAGCGCAGGCGCAGTGAACCCACCGAAGAGGAACGCGGGTTCGAATCCCTCGGCGCCAGCGCCGAACTGGACCAAGTGATCTTCGACGGGTCGTCCTTCGGCACCGCGACGCCCGCCGGCAGTGAGGAGGAGGCCGATTACCTCGGCATCCCGGGCCTGCTGGACGCCGATCAGATGCGAGACCTGCTGCGCCGCAGGCAGGAAGAGCAGCTCACCCGTCGCACGGCCTCGGGTGAGCCACCGCCGGTGACGCCCTACGGACAGCTCCGCGAGCTGCGCCAGGAACTCAACACCCTGGTGTCACTTGCGCACCACCGGCTCAACAAGCCGCACGGCTGGATCCACAACGAGCTGCGCCGGATCTGTGGCGGCCCACCGGTGGCCGCAGCGACGTCGGATCAGTTGCAGGCCCGCATCGCGGCGGTGCGCACCCTCAAGGCCTGACGCCCGCGGCCCGTTTGACGATGGAAGCAGTCCGCCGCCGCGGCGCTGCCATCGGGTCGATCAAGACTTACAGTCGGGATACGCACATGCGGGGGTTGCGATGAATTCGGTTGTCCGCACGGGGTACCGGCGATGGTCACACTCGGCGAGTACTCGCGGCTAGTCACGGCGATCCACGCCGCCGCCGTCACACCCGAGCACTGGGTCGACGCGATGGCGGAGGTGCGTCACTCCCTCGGTGCGACCACCGGGGCGATGCTGATCGCCGACGACACCGGCCGGACAGCTGAGAGGGCCAGCCTGTCGCCCGACGCCCACCAGACGTACCGCGAGTACTACCACCGGATCGACTACGTCCTCGCCGCCGTCGAGCGAAGTCCAGTGGGCCTGCTGCACAGCGGACGCCAACTGATCGATTCGGATGTGCGCTCGGAGTTCAACGTCGACTGGATCCGCCCCAATCACATGGGCGACGGCCTGTTCGTCCGGTTGACCGGCAACGCACAACCGGCATGCTTCATCGTCGCCAACCCGCGCCGCGACGAACCGTTCCTCACCGCCGACCGCGCGGAACTCGTCACCGCGCTGATCCCCCATCTGCAGCAGGCGTTGCGCACCGAGAAGCACCTCGAGGATCTCAAGCGTGACGCCGGCGATCTCGCGTCGGCGATCGACTGCATGCGCCAGGCCGTACTGGTCGTCGGACCGGGCGCCGTTGTGAGGCATTGCAATTCGGCGGCGTCCTCGTTGCTGCATCGCGCCGACGGCCTGACGGTCCGGTCGGGCCGCCTACGGGCTTCGCGCTCGGAGGTGGACGGCGCGGTGCAGCGTGCGGTGGCGTTCGCGCTGGGCATCACCGACGGTGGGGCGCGCAGCGGCACGTCCGTGCTGTGCCCTCGCCCCTCGGGTGAACGTGCCTACATCGCACACACTTTCCCGTTCCCCGCCGGTGCGCGCCACGACTGGACCGAGCCCCGGGCGCTGGTCGTGATCGCCGACCCCGACAACCGGCCGCAGCCGCCGAAGGAGATGCTGCGCAGGCTGTTCGGCCTGACCAACGGTGAAGCCGACGTCGCACTGCGGGTGGGGCGGGGGCAGGGCCTGGCACCGATCAGCGAGGAGCTGTCGGTGTCAGTCGCGACGGTCAAGACCCACCTGCAGCACGTCTTCGACAAGACCGACACGCACCGGCAGGCGGAACTGGTCCGTCTGCTCACGGCTCTGCTGCCGTGAGCACCCCCGCATCCGCGTCCGGCACCCGGCCGCGCCGGCGTCCCGCCAGCGCCACCCGCATCATGAACGCCGGGTGCAGCAGCCTCCCGGGCGGGGCGACCATTCCGACCACCCGCAGGAAGTCCTGCACCACCAGCGGGTCGACCTCGGCCGCCCGCAGTACGCGTTCGGTGTAGGTGTTGGTCAACCGCATGGACAGCGAGGGCCGCCCCTGCACCTCCGGGAGGGCGAGATCCGACCCGACCGCCGTCTGCCACGCCACCCGGACCGGTTTGGCGGCCGCACGGAAGAACCGGCGCGGCAGGTTCGCGTCGCCCTCGCGCAGGCATTCGTCGAGGATCGTCGCCTCGATCGCCGCGACCGTCATCCCCTGCCCGTAGATCGGGTTGAAGCTGCACACGGCGTCCCCGACCACCACGAAACCGTCCGGCAGCCTGGTCATCTTGTCGTAGCGCCGCCACCGGTTGCTGGGATACCGGTGCACGCTGACACCGGCCAGCGGTTCGGCCGCCCGCGCCGCGGCGAGCGCGTATGCCGGGGCGATGCCCTCACCGAAGTCGAGGAGTTCGGCCGGGGTGGCCGGCGGCCGGATCGGGCCCAGGGTGGCGGCGGCGACCATATACGTGTCGTCCTCGCAACGGAACAGCACGAAACCACGCGGCCGTCCCGGCTCGAACATCCGGACGACGAGGTTCTGCCGAATCGCCCCGGCCGGCATCCGCACCGGCATGCTGGCGTACGCGACCCGGATCAGCAGCTCGTCCACTTCCGGTTTCCCGTAGCCGAGTTCGGCGAGGAACACCGGTGCACGCGAACCGCGACCGGAGGCGTCGACGACCAGATCGGCGTCGAAAGTGGTTGTGGCGCCGGCGCTGTCGCAGACCTTCGCACCGCTGACGCGAGAGCCGGTGGTGGTCAGCGTCGTCACGTGATGTCCGTCGAGCACGGTCACCCGGGGCAGTCCGAGCACCCGGCGTCGCACATGTTGTTCCAACAGCGGCCGGCTGCTGTAATGCTGGATCAGGTTCTGGGGCTGCGGAAGCCGACCGTCCCGCTTCATGACGTGACCGCCGAAGCTGACGTCGAACCTCGACATGTCGCCGTCGTCCCAGCGGTGGGCGCCCGCCGCCACCAGTTCGTCGAGGAAGCCGGGGAACAGCTCGTCGAGGATCTGCGCGCACCGGGCGAGCAGGGCATGCGGTTGGCAGCCCTGCGGCACTCCGCGCCGGGCCACCGGTTCGTCGGTCAGGACGTCGCGCTCGACGACGGTGACCCTGTCGTAGTGGTCCGTGAGGACCCGGGCCGCCAGCAGACCCGCCACACTCGCACCGCATACGACGGCGTGCTCACCGATTTTCGGCATCGCTCACTCCTGCCCGTGGTGTCCGAGGGGCTCAACCCAATCACCACAGGACCGCGTCCCGCCTCAGCCGAACGGATGAGATCGACTGCCGCGACACGGAACCGGGGTTGTGTCAGAGACCGAGGAGGCCGGGCAGATCCGCCACCGATTCGATGACGTGGTTGGGCTGCATCGCGAATTCGTCGGCGGCCCAGCGGTCGAGGGTGTCCTGCCGGAACTTGCCCGTGCGCACCAGGACACCGGTCATCCCGACCACCTGACCCGCGAGCACGTCGTTGTTGAGGTCGTCACCGACCATGTACATCTCGTCGGGGTCGACGCCGAGCCGGCTCGCGGCGGCCAGGAATCCCTCTGGTGCGGGTTTACCGACCGCGGTGGCCTTGCGCCCGGACGTCTCCTCCATACCGATGAGGTACATCCCGGTGTCGATGCGCAGACCGTCGGTGGTGTTCCACGAGGTGCTGCGGTGCATGGCGACAACCGGTACGCCGCGGGCCATCCAGTCGTAGACCCAACTCAACGTCAGGTGGTTGTATTCGGGACCTGCACCGCCGAGCAGCACCACGTCCGGCGTCTCGGGCGGTTCTCCCGGCCCGTACTCGCCGGCGTACACCAGGTCGACCCCGGGCATGTCCTCGCCGATACGGCCGTTGTTGACCAGGAAGCACCTGGCGCCGGGATAGCGGTCGCGGACGTACTCGGCGGTGAGCACCGCCGCGGTGATCACCTCGTCGGCGCTGACCTGCATCCCGGCATCGACGAGAAGCTCGGCGATCTGCCCGCGCGTCTTGGTCGTGGTGTTCGTCAGATAGGACCGGGCGATCTGGTGGTCGGTGAGCACCTGCAAGGTCTCCGCGGCCCCCTCGATCGGCCGCCACGACGTCACCAGCACCCCATCGATGTCGAAGAGCACCCCACCGATCGCCATGCGCCGACAGTAAACGGCCGCCGTCGACGCGCAACTCGGACCCGGTCAATCACGCACCCACGGCACGTCCCTCACCCACGGCGACGCCGCCGCGGCGACCGACCACGCAAGGTCCGCGGGAACGTCGAGGACACGGTAGGCCTTCTCCCCCGCCGCGGTGGCGGCGATCAGCGTCGCCACGCCGGACCGCCGCTGGAAGAACGACTGGCGCACCGTCCAGCCGATCACGCCTGCTCCGGCGATGCAGTCACGGCGGCGCTCGATGCTGCCGGCCCGCGCGACCAGCCAGCCGTTCCCGACGCGGTGCCCGAGTGAGCGGACCCGGTCGGCGGCGAGCAGTGCGCAGGCAGCGGTGAGCCCCGCCCACAGCAGCCACAGCCAGATCGGCGGCGGCGCCCAGACACTCACCACCGCCAACCCGACAGCCACCAGCGCGGGTGCGGCGAGGCCGCGGGTCCACCGCCTGCGCGCCGCGGCCGCACCGTGGCCCCGCAGCGGTCCGCTGACCTCCTCGGGACGGGCGATGAGATCGCCCAGCACCTCCCGCGCGGTCACCGCCGGACACGGCGGCAGCAGCAGCGAGGCCTCCCCGGCACCGCTCACCCCGGTCATGACGGCGTCCAGCCGGGCGCCGCCGAACGCGCGCACCAGCAGCGGTTCCCGCAATGTGCCGCCGCGCAGGCGGCGCATGTCGTAGGTGTGCTCCTGCCGCCGCAGCAGCCCGTACTCCAGATGCAGGGCGTCGGCATCCCGCCGCAGCAGCAGGTTGCCGTAGGTCAGCAGGGAACGCAGCACCGACAGCACCACCGAACCGACCAGCACGACGATCACGACGGCGGTGACGGTGGCCGCGACCCCGAAGCGTTGCGCCGCATCGCGGCCGCCCTCGGCGAGCCGGGAATCGCGCACCAGCACACCGGCTCCCGCCTGGTACAGCAGCCCCACCGCGGCGACGATCATCGCCAGACCGGTGAAACTGAGCGGGCTGTAGCGCAGCCAGGCGGGCTCCCACCGCGCCAGGACCCGGCCCGCCGGACCGCTGTCGGCGGCGACGGTCAGCGATCCGGCCAACAATTCCGCGCGCAACCGCGGCACCTGCCCGGCCTCGACGGCGTCCAACGCGAAGGCGTCGTCACCGCGCGCCTGTTGTCCGGTGCTCACCCGCAGCACCGTCAGCCCGAGCAATCGGTGCAGCAGCCGGGCGTCGGTGGAGACCGATCGAATCCTGTTGCGCGGCACCGACAACACCCGCCGCTGCAGGACACCCGCACGCAGCTGGACCTCCTCGGCGTCGATGCGGTACGTCGTGGTGAACCACCGCGCGATCCCGACGCCGACCGTCGCCACCAGCGCGGCCACCGCCCACAACGGATTGCCCGTCGCCGAACCCAGGACCACCGAGCCGATCAGAACCGGAATCTGTCGCAGCACCTCGTGCACCGGGTGCACCAGCAGCATGCGTGGGCTCAACCGCAGCCACTGCGGGGCGGGCGCGGTCACGTCGCATCCTGTTCGCCGAGTGCGGCGATGTCGGTCAGCTGCGCGACGACCCGTTCGGCGGTGGCCGCGTCGAGGGCGACGATGCGCACCGCCCCGGCCGACGACGCCGTCGTCACCGTCACGGTGGCCAGACCGAAGAGCCGGTCCAGGGGGCCCCGCTGGGTGTCGACGGTCTGCACACGGGAGATGGGCGCGATCCGGCGCTCCTGCACCAGCCACCCGGTGCGGGTGTACACGGCGCGGGCGTCGATGTCCCAGCGGTGCACCCGATACCGCCACACCGGCGCGATCCCGACGAACAGCACGATGCCGAGGACCGTGCCCACCGCCGCGAGCACGTGCGTCCAGTGCGGCGACGGATCCGCCAGCCACCACGACACCTGCGCCACCACGAGGGCGCCCCAGGGCAGCGCCGCCGACGTCGCCCACAGCAGCGGCGCCCTGGCGCTGGGCCGGTTCTGCGGGTCTGCGAGTACGACTCGGTCCATGGTTCGAGCATGGCTCATCTGAGTAGGGTTTCGGCATGACCACATGGACTGCGGCCGATGTGCCCGACCAGGAGGGCCGCATCGCCGTCATCACCGGCGCCAACACCGGCATCGGTTACGAGGCGGCGGCGGTGCTGGCCGGCAAGGGCGCCCATGTGGTGCTCGCCGTGCGCAACACCGAGAAGGGCCGGGCGGCGGCCGAACGGATCCGCGCCTCGGCACCGCACGCCGACGTCACCGTGCGCGAACTCGATCTGACGTCGCTGGACAGCATCCGCGCCGCATCCGACGAACTGCGCGCCGACTATCCCCGCATCGACCTGCTCATCAACAACGCCGGGGTGATGATGACGCCGAAGGACACCACGAAGGACGGTTTCGAGTTGCAGCTCGGCACCAACCACCTCGGCCACTTCGCGCTCACCGGACAGCTTCTCGACAATCTGCTGCCGGTCGAGGGGTCGCGTGTGGTGACCGTCAGCAGCAACGCCCACAAATGGGGGCGTGTCAACTTCGACGACCTGCAGTCCGAACGCGGCTACAACCGCATCAACGCCTACGGGCAGTCCAAACTGGCCAACCTGCTGTTCACCTACGAACTCGACCGGCGCCTCTCGGCCAAGGGTGCGCCGACCATCGCCGTCGCCGCCCATCCCGGCACCTCGAGCACCGAGCTGACACGCAACCTCTGGCCGGTGGCGCGCCGGCCGGTCGAACTGGTCTGGGGACTGATCTCGCAGACGCCGAACATGGGTGCGCTGCCCACACTGCGCGCCGCCACCGATCCGGAGGTGCGCGGCGGGCAGTACTTCGGCCCCGGCGGTGTGGGCGAGCAGCGCGGCCACCCCAAACGCGTGGAGTCCAACCGCAGTTCGCACGACCAGGCCGTCGCGCGGCGATTGTGGACGGTGTCCGAAGAGCTCACCGGCGTCACGTTCCCGGTGTAGCGATGCGCACAGTCGAAGAGCACCAGCGAGTCGTCGCCGGGCTGATCGAACGCCGCCCACCGGTCCGGCTGCCGATCGCCGAAACCCTCGGTCTGACACTGGCCGAGGACATCGTCGCGCCGCTGTCGCTACCCGGGTTCGACAACTCCGCGATGGACGGTTACGCCGTCGTCGCCGAGGACGTGGCCGGGGCGACCGAGGACCGGCCGGTGCTGCTGCCGGTCGCCGAGGACATCCCGGCCGGCCGCACCGATCCGCTGGTGCTGGCGCCGGGCACCGCGCACCGCATCATGACGGGCGCGCCGCTGCCGCGCGGCGCGACGGCGGTGGTCCCGGTGGAGGCGACGAACGCCGCCACCGACACCGTCGCGATCCGGGCGGCCGCACGGCCCGGCCAGCACGTCCGCACCGCGGGTGAGGACGTCACGGCGGGCACCACGGTCCTGCGGGCGGGGGTGGCGCTCACCCCGGCGGCGCTCGGTCTGGCGGCGGCGCTCGGGCTCGGGGAGTTGTCGGTCGTCCCCCGCCAGCGGGTGCTGGTCATGTCGACCGGCACCGAGCTGGTCGCACCCGGCACCCCGCTGCAGCCGGGGCAGATCTACGAGTCGAACGCGGTGATGCTGGCGGCCGCGGTCCGGGAGGCCGGCGGCGAGGTGGTCGCCTCGCCGATGTGCGGCGACGACGTCGACGCGTTCCGGGACACCCTCGACCGGTACGCCGGCCAGGCCGATCTGATCGTCACGACCGGTGGGGTGAGCGCGGGCGCCTATGAGGTGGTCAAGGACTCGCTCACTGCCGGCGAGGTCGAGTTCACCAAGGTGGCGATGCAACCCGGGATGCCGCAGGGCGCCGGTCGTGTCGGCGGGACGCCGGTCGTCACGCTGCCCGGAAACCCGGTCAGCGCACTGGTGTCCTTCGAGGTGTTCCTGCGGGCGCCGCTGCGCGCCGCGATGGGCGCCGGTGACCCCGCGCGCCCGCGCCGAAGCGCCGTGCTGACCGAGGATCTGACGTCGCCGCGCGGCAAGCGCCAGTTCCGCCGCGGCGTGTTCGACCCGCACAGCGGTGAGGTGACGAGCTACGGCCCGCCCGCGTCGCATCACCTGCGCTGGCTGGCGTCGGCCAACTGCCTGCTGGAGATCTCCGAGGACGTCAGCGAGCTGCCCGCAGGGTCGCGGGTCGACATATGGGACCTGAGCTAGCTTGTCCGACACCGCACGCACGTAGAATCCAGCCAATGGCCAGACGCCCTCGCACCGATGACTTGAGATCCGGCCCAGAGCGGTTCATGGCGCTGGTGAAGACCACCGTTCCGCCGGTGCACCCGGCCGGCCTGCCGTTCATCGGCGCCGGCCTGGCACTGGCGGCCGCGGGCCGCCGCAACCGGTGGGTACGCACCACCGGGCTGCTCGCCGCCGGCGCGAACGCCGCCTTCTTCCGGCATCCGCCGCGGGTGCCCCCGACGCACCCCGGGCTGGTCGTCGCTCCCGCCGACGGTCTGATCTGCCTGGTCGAAGAGGCCGAGCCGCCCGCGGAGCTCAACCTGCCGGCGCGGCCGATGCCGCGGGTCAGCATCTTCCTGTCGATCTTCGACGCCCACGTCCAGCGGGTCCCGATCAGCGGTGAGGTGGTGGCCGTCGAGCACCGCCCGGGTCTGTTCGGTTCCGCCGAGTTGGCGGCGGCCAGCGAGGACAACGAACGCAACAGCGTCGTGATCCGCACCTTCTCGGGCGCCGAGGTGATCGCCGTGCAGATCGCCGGTCTGGTCGCCCGTCGCATCGTCTGCGATCTGACGCCCGGCGACAAGGTGACCGTCGGTGACACCTACGGCCTGATCCGGTACGGCTCACGGCTGGACACCTACCTGCCCGAGGGCACCGAGATCAAGGTGCTGCCCGGGCAGCGTGCCGTCGGCGGCGAGACGATCCTCGCGGAGCTTTCGTGATCCAGCCCCGCATCCGCAAGCGTGTCGTCAGCCTGCGCCTGCTGCCGAGCGCGATGACCGTCGCCGCGATCTGCCTCGGCCTGTCGTCGGTCAAGTTCGCGCTCGACGACCGGCCCACCGAGGCGATGGCGTTCCTGGCCGTGGCGGCGATCCTCGACGCCCTCGACGGCCGGATGGCCCGCATGCTAAACGCCACGTCGAAGATGGGCGAGGAGATCGACTCGCTGGCCGATGCGGTGAACTTCGGTGTCGCACCGGCGTTCATCGTGTACGGCACGCTGCTGTCGCAGTCGCGGATCGGCTGGATCGTGGTGCTGCTGTACGCGGTGTGCATCGTGCTGCGACTGGCCCGCTACAACGCGATGCTGGCCGAGGATCTGCCCGCCTACACCAAGGAGTACTTCGTCGGCATGCCCGCGCCGGCCGGAGCGATCGGCGCGATCGGTCCGCTGGCGGCCAAGATGCAGTTCGGCGAGGGCTGGTGGACGTCCGAACCGGCGGTGGTCATCTGGATGATCGGGGTGTCGCTGCTGGTGGTCAGCACCATCCCGATGCGCAAGATCCACACGTTCTCGGTGTCGCCGAACATGGTGGCGCCGCTGCTGGCGCTGCTGGCGATCGGCGTCGCCGCGTCGATCCTCTACGGCTACATCGTGATCCTGCTGATCATCCTGGCCTACGTCATCCACATCCCGTTCGCGGTGCGCACGAACCGCTGGCTCGCCGCCCATCCCGAGACGTGGGAGGACAAACCGCGGCAGCGCCGGGCGATCCGCCGCGCCACCCGCCGCGAGATCCGGCGCACCCAACCGCACCGCCGCTCCGTGGCCCGCCTGGGCCTGCGTAAACCCGGCAGGTGAGATGACGGAGTCCGAAGTGTCCGAGGACGAACCGGGCCTGAGCCATCTGCGGCTCACGGCGCGGCTGAACACCTCGGCGCTCGACTCCCGTCGCGGGGTGGTGCGGCTGCATCCCGAGGTGATCGCCGCCCTGGGCCTGCGCGAGTGGGATGCGGTGGCGCTCACCGGCGCCCGCACGACCGCCGCGGTCGTGGGCGTCGCTCCATCCGGGACCCCCACGGGGACGGCGCTGCTCGACGACGTGACGCTGTCGAACGCCGGGTTGCGCGAGAACAGCAGCGTCATCGTGGCGCCGGTGACGGTCTACGGCGCAAGGGCGGTGACGGTGTCGGGGTCGCGGCTCGCGACCAACTCGATTTCACCGGCGACGCTGCGCCAGGCCCTGCTGGGCAAGGTGATGACGGTGGGCGACACGGTCTCGCTGCTGCCCCGCGACCTCGGCCCCGGCACGTCCACGTCGGCCGCGACGACCGCGTTGGCGTCGTCGGTGGGCATCACCTGGACCTCGGAGCTGCTGACGGTCACCAGCGTGGATCCGCCGGGCACCGTGAGCATCCAGCCGAATTCGTCGGTCACGTGGGGTGAGGGGGCGGTGCCGGAGGCCGGATCCCCGGGTGACGAGACGGTCGGCCAGGCCACCGTCACGGCGCCGTCGAAGGACGCCCCGGCGGTGACCTACGACGATCTGAAGGGCCACCACGTCCAGGCGGGCCGGCTCACCGAATGGCTCAAGCTCTCCCTCGACGAGCCGTCGCTGCTCCAAACCCTCGGCGCCACGGCCAATCTCGGCGTCCTGGTGTCCGGGCCCGCCGGGGTGGGCAAGGCGACCATGGTGCGGACGGTGTGCGCGCAACGGCGGGTCGTCGAACTGGACGGCCCGGAAGTCGGAGCGCTCCATGCCGAGGACCGGCTGCGCGCCGTGTCGTCGGCGGTGGCGACGGTGCGCGACGGCGGTGGCGTGCTGTTGATCACCGATGTCGACGCCCTGCTGCCCGCGACGCCGGAACCGGTCGGCACGTTGATCCTCAACGAGTTGCGCACGGCCGTGGCCACACCGGGGGTGGCGTTCGTGGCGACGTCGGCCCGGCCCGACAACGTCGACGCCCGGCTGCGCGACCCCGACCTGTGCGACCGTGAGCTCGGGCTGAGCCTGCCCGACGCCGCCACCCGCAAGCTGCTGCTGGAGGTGCTGCTGCGCGGGGTCCCCGCCCAGGACCTCGAACTCGACGAGATCGCCGGTCGTACTCCGGGTTTCGTCGTCGCCGATCTGTGCGCCCTGGTACGCGAGGCGGCACTGCGGGCGGCGGCGCGGGCCAGCGCCGACGGGGCACCGCCGCAGCTCACCCAGGCTGATCTGACCGGGGCGCTCACCGTGATCCGCCCACTGTCGAGGTCGGCCACCGAAGAGGTCTCGGTGGGTTCGGTGACGCTGGCCGACGTCGGGGACATGGCCGAGACCAAACAGGCACTGACCGAGGCGGTGCTGTGGCCGCTGCAGCACCCCGACACCTTCGAACGGCTCGGCGTCGAACCGCCGCGCGGCGTACTGCTGTACGGGCCGCCCGGCTGCGGGAAGACGTTCGTGGTGCGGGCGCTGGCCAGTTCGGGGCGCCTGTCGGTGCACGCGGTCAAGGGCGCCGAGCTGATGGACAAGTGGGTCGGCGCGTCAGAGAAGGCGGTGCGCGAACTGTTCCGCCGCGCCCGCGACTCGGCGCCGTCACTGGTGTTCCTCGACGAGATCGACGCGCTGGCGCCGCGGCGCGGCCAGAGCTTCGACTCCGGGGTGACCGACCGCGTGGTCGCGTCGCTGCTGACCGAACTCGACGGCATCGAACCGATGCGCAACGTCGTGGTGCTCGGCGCCACCAACCGGCCCGATCTGGTCGATCCGGCGCTGCTGCGGCCCGGCCGGCTGGAGCGGCTGGTGTTCGTCGAACCGCCGGACGCCGACGCGCGCCGGGAGATCCTGCGCACGGCGGGCAAGTCCATCCCGCTGGTCACCGAGGGCGAGCAGGCCGTCGACCTCGACGCGCTGGCCGCCGACCTCGACGGGTACAGCGCCGCGGACTGCGTGGCGTTGCTGCGGGAGGCGGCGATGACCGCGATGCGGCGGTCGATCGACGCCGCCGACGTCACCGCCGACGACGTGGCGGCCGCGCGCAGGACGGTGCGACCGTCGCTGGATCCGGTGCAGGTCGACACGCTGCGGGCCTTCGCCGAGGGCCGCTAGCGATCCGCCGCGGAATATATCTTGACACTGCCAAGTTCGAGTGGGACAGTCGACTACATCGCAACTAGTCACCGTCTAGATGCTCGGGAGGCCACGATGTCCACCCCCATTTCCACCCCGGTCCGCGTCGGCGACGACGACCGTCAGCGCACCGCCACCCTGCTCGGTCTCGCCCTCACCCAGGGCTACCTCGACATGGTCGACTACGAGCAACGGCTGCAGACCGCGTTCACCGCCCGCACCGGCGCCGAACTCCACGGCCTGACCGCCGACCTGCCCGTCGCCACCCTGCGGCGCAACGATCCGGCGCGTCGTGCCGCCCTCCGGCGGGCCGCGCGGCGCAGTGTGCACTGGCATCTCGCCGGCTACCTCACGATGGTCGTCATCGTCCTCACGGTCTGGCTTGCCGTGGGGTTGACGGCGGGCGCCTGGTACTTCTGGCCGATCTGGCCGATCCTCGGCGCCGGGCTGGGAGTATTGGCCCATGCGCTGCCGATGCGCTACGTCGGCGGGTCAGTGTGCCGGTGAGCCGAACCGCAGCAGCCTGACGGTCCTGCCAGCAACGCACGTAGAATGGACATAATCCAAAGCAGCTGAGGCTGACACCCCGACCCCAATCAAGATCGGAGTGCCATGCTGGCCATCCTCTGTGCTCATGCGGTCGCGACCGCGTTGGCACCACTTCTGGTGGCCAGATGGGGACGCATCGCCTTCTATCCGCTCGCGCTCGTCCCGCTGGTATCGCTGGTCTGGGTCGGGCTGAACTGGCCCGCGCCCGGCGGCGCGCAAACCCTCGACCTGGTCTGGCTGCCCGAGCTGTCGATGGACATCACGCTGCGCTTCGACACGCTCGCCGCCATCATGAGCGTGCTCGTCCTGGGCATCGGCGCGCTCGTGCTGTTCTACTGCGGCACGTACTTCCACCACCGCGACGGCCACACCGAGAAACGGCTGCCCAGCTTCGCCGCCGAGATGGTGGCCTTCGCGGGTTCGATGTTCGGCCTCGTCGTCAGCGACAACATGCTGATCCTGTACGTGTTCTGGGAGACGACGACGGTGTTGTCGTTCCTGCTGGTCGGCCACTACGCGGAGCGCGCCACCAGCCGCCGGGCCGCCACCCAGGCGCTGCTCGTCACCACCTTCGGCGGGCTGGCGATGCTGGTCGGCATCGTCGTGCTGGGCAACCTCTCCGGCACCTATCTGCTCTCGGAACTGGTCGCCGCGCCACCGTCAGGGGTCGCCGCCGCCGTCGGCGTGGCACTGATCCTCGTCGGCGCGCTGTCGAAATCGGCGCTCGTACCGCTGCACTTCTGGCTGCCCGGCGCGATGGCCGCGCCCACCCCCGTCAGCGCCTACCTGCACGCCGCGGCCATGGTGAAGGCCGGCGTGTTCCTGGTGGCGCGGATGACACCCGGCTTCGCCGACTCCCCGGTGTGGCGGCCGATGATCATCACGCTCGGCCTGGCGACGATGCTGCTGGCCGGCTGGCGCGCGGTCCGCGAATACGACCTCAAGCTCATCCTGGCCTTCGGCACCGTCAGCCAACTCGGGCTCATCACGATCATGGTGGGCACCGGCGGCAAGGACATGATGCTGGCCGGACTGGCGATGCTGGTCGCCCACGCGATGTTCAAGGCGTCGCTGTTCATGGTGGTGGGCGTCATCGATCATTCGACGGGCACCCGGGACATCCGGCGACTGGCCTGGCTGGGCGACCGCAGCAGACCGCTGCTGCTCATCGCCGTCGGCGCCGTCGGGAGCATGGCCGCGCTTCCGCCGTTCCTCGGCTTCGTCGCCAAGGAAGCCGACTTCGAGACCGTGTTGCACAGCGCGGCGCTCGGCCCGTTCGCCCCCTGGGTGCTCGCCGGCATCGTGCTGGGTTCGGTGTTCACCACCATCTACAGCCTGCGCTTCCTGTGGGGTGCGTTCAGCCGCAAAGGCCTCCACGAGCCGAGCGTGCGCGTCCGGGAGATGCACCGTCCGTCGGTGGCGTTCCTCGCCGCACCGGCCGTACTCGCCGCCGCCGGCCTGGTGTCGGGTCTGTGGCCGGCACCGCTGGACGCCATCCTCGGCGACTACGCCGAGACGGTGCCCGGTGGCTCGGACTACCACCTGGCCCTGTGGCACGGGTTCAACCTGCCGCTGCTGCTGTCGGCGGTGGTGATCGCGACCGGTATCGCCGCGTTCTTCGAACGGTCCCGACTGCGGCGCGCCCGCCTGGCCTACCTGCCGCTCGGCAACGCCGACCACGTCTACGACGCGCTCATCCGCGGACTCGACATGGTGTCGGTCCGGGTCACCTCGTTCACCCAGCGCGGGTCGATCCCGGCCACCCAGTCGGTGATCCTCTCCACGCTCGTCGCCGTCCCCGCGGGCGCGCTCGCACTCGGCGCGCGTGACCGGCCCGAGTTCGCCCTGTGGGACTCGCCGTGGGTGGTGGTGGTCGGGCTGCTGATGCTCGCCGCGGCCATCGGCGCCGCCGCGATGCGCAACCGGCTGGCCGCCGTCCTGCTGATCGGCGTCACCGGCTACGGCTGCGGTGCCATCTTCGCGCTGCACGGCGCACCGGATCTGGCACTGACCCAGTTCCTGGTCGAGACGCTGATCCTGGTCATCTTCGTGCTGGTGCTACGCACCCTGCCCGCGGAGGCCGAGAGGGCACAGATCAACCACAAGCGGCTGCCGCGCGCACTGCTGTCGCTGGCGGTCGGCGTCACGGTGACGTCGTTGGCGGTGTACGCGATGGCCGCCCGCACCGGCGCCGGGATCGCCGAACTGATCCCCGACGCGGCGTACTACCGCGGCCAAGGCTCGAACGCGGTCAACGTGCTGCTGGTCGACATCCGCGCCTGGGACACCATGGGTGAGATCTCGGTGCTGCTCGTCGCTGCGACCGGCGTGGCCTCGCTGGTGTTCCGCAACCGCCGCTTCGGAACCGCGCCCCGGGTGGCAGATGCCGGTCAGCCCGATATCGGCAGCGTCGGCAGTTACGCCACCAGCCCGGCCGTCGGCGACATCACGTGGCTGCGCGGCAGCGAACTGCGCGATCCGCGCCACCGGTCGCTGGTGCTCGAGGTGGCGACGCGCATCATCTTCCCGGTCATCATGGTGCTGTCGGCGTACTTCTTCTTCGCCGGCCACAACACCCCGGGCGGCGGATTCGCCGGCGGGCTGACGGCGGGTCTGGCGCTGGTGCTGCGCTACCTGGCCGGTGGCCGGTACGAACTGGGCGAGACGCTGCCGCTGGACGCGGGCAAGATCCTCGGCGTCGGCCTGGCCATGTCCGCGGGCACCGCGGTGACCTCACTGTTCCTCGGCGCGCCCGTATTGTCCTCCGCCGTCATCGAATTCGACCTGCCGATCCTCGGCAGCGTCAAACTGGTGACCGCACTTTTCTTCGATTTAGGGGTGTATCTGATCGTCGTCGGACTGGTCCTCGATGTACTGCGCAGCCTGGGCGCCCAGGTGGACGTGGAGATGTCCCAGCCCTCCGGGCCGGGCAAGTCGGCGGCGAAGGTGGGTGCGCGGTGACCACCTTCCTCGTTCCCCTGATCCTGATCGGCGGGCTGACCAGTATCGGCGTCTACCTGCTCCTCGAACGCAACCTGACCCGGATGCTGCTGGGGCTGTTGCTGATCGGCAATGCCTTCAACCTGCTCATCCTCACCGTGGCCGGCCCGTCGGGCAATCCCCCGGTCCGCGGCCGCACCAGCGCCGGCGAGACCACCACAGCGGATCCGTTGGCGCAGGGCATGATCCTGACCGCGATCGTCATCAGCATGGGGATCGCCGCGTTCGTCCTGGCGCTCACCTACCGGTCCTACCGACTGACCACCGCCGAAGACGTGGCCAACGACCCCGAGGACATCCGGGTGTCGGAGATGGCGGCCAAGGAGGCCGCCGCACTCGACGAGGACCGGCCGCCCGAGCCCGATCTGGCCAAGGACACCGACCTACCCGACGAACTCGACGCACTGCCCGGTCGGGAGGGTTCCCGGTGACGGCCCAGCGAGAAGCGAAGGCGGATCGCGCATGACGCTGGCTGCGGTGCTCACGCCCCTGCCGGTGCTGATCCCCACGCTCGCCGCGGCACTCACGCTGTTCGCAGGACGTCGCCCGGTGCTGCAGCGGGTGATCGCCCAGCTGGCACTCGTCGCCGTCGTCGTCGTGTGCGCGGTCCTGGTCTACCTCACCGACCGCGACGGCACGCTGGCCCTGCACGTCGGCGGCTGGGGTCAGAGCGTGCCCGGTATGGGGCCGCTCGGGATCACGCTGGTCGTCGACCGGTTGTCGGCGCTGATGCTGATGGTGTCGTCGATCGTGCTGCTGGCGGTGGTCGCCTACGCCATCGGCCAGGGCATCCGCGACGGTGACGGACGTCAGCCGGTCTCGATCTTCCTGCCCACCTACCTCGTGCTGTCCGCTGGCGTCTGCACGGCGTTCCTGGCCGGTGACCTGTTCAACCTGTACGTCGGGTTCGAGGTGCTGCTGTCCGCGAGCTTCGTGCTGTTGACCATCGGCGCGAGCGCCGAGCGGGTGCGGGCCGGGATCTCGTACGTGATGGTCTCGATGGTGTCGTCGCTGATCTTCCTACTCGGCCTCGGCCTGGTCTACGCCGCCACCGGCACGCTGAACATGGCCGAACTCGCCGTCCGCCTCGACGACATCCCCGAGGGCACGCGAATGGCGTTGTTCGCCGTGCTGCTCGTGGCGTTCGGGGTCAAGGCGGCGGTGTTCCCCCTGTCGACCTGGCTGCCCGACTCCTATCCGACCGCACCAGCGCCGGTGACGGCGGTGTTCGCCGGCCTGCTGACGAAAGTCGGTGTCTACGCGATCATCCGGGCCCATTCGCTGCTGTTCCCCGGCGGCGGCCTGGACAAGGTGTTGCTGTGGGCGGCGCTGCTCACGATGATCGTCGGCATCCTCGGCGCCATCGCCCAGAGCGACATCAAGCGGTTGCTGTCGTTCACGCTCGTCAGCCACATCGGATACATGGTGTTCGGCATCGCGCTGTCCAACCAGCTCGGGATGACCGGCGCCATCTACTACGTGGCGCATCACATCGTCGTGCAGACCACCCTGTTCCTGGTCGTCGGCCTGATCGAGCGGCAGGCCGGCGCGTCGACGATGCACCGACTGGGCGGGTTGGCCGCGGCGAGTCCGCTGCTGGCGTTCGTGTTCGTCGTCCCCGCGTTGAATCTCGGTGGGATTCCACCGTTCTCCGGATTCATCGGCAAGGTGGCGTTGATGGAGGCCGGGGCCGCCAACGGGTCACCGCTGGCGTGGGCGCTGGTGGCGGGCGGCGTGGTGACGAGCCTGCTGACGCTCTACGTGGTGGCCCGGGTGTGGACGAAGGCGTTCTGGCGATCACGCGCGGATGCGCCGGAGGGCCACCTGTCGTCCACCGCGCCCGCGGCACTGCTCGACGACACCGAGGAGTCCGAGGACATCCAGTTCGTGGACCGCGACCACGTCGGCCGCATGCCCGCGGGCATGGTGGTGCCGACCGGCGTGCTGATCGCGGTGGGGCTGGCGCTGACGGTGGCGGCTGGGCCGATCTTCGCCTACAGCGGCCGAGCCGCCGATGAGGTCAACGACCGCAATCAGTACATCACCGCCGTGGTGGGTGAGCGGCCATGAAGATTCTGGACGGGACGAGGTGGTCGCCACGGCGGCTGGCGTTGCGGGCGTGGGTGCTGTGCTGGCTGACACTGGTGTGGATCCTGTTGTGGGGCACGCTGTCTGCCGCCAACATCGTCAGCGGTCTGGCCGTCGCATTGGTGATCGCGGTGCTGCTGCCGCTGCCGCCGGTGCCGGTCGAGGGCCGGGTGCATCTGCTGTCGCTGCTGCGTCTGGTCGCCACCGTGGCGTACTACCTGGTGGTGTCGTCGGTGCAGGTGGCGTGGCTGGCGGTCAAACCGGGTCCGCCGCCGTTGACCGCGGTGCTGCGGGCCCACTTCGCGGTGAAATCGGATCTGGTGCTCGCCCTCGCGGCGAACATCATGAATCTGACGCCCGGCACGATCGTGCTCGAGATCGATCAGACCAGGCGCATGCTCTACGTCCATGTCATCGATGTGGGTTCCGATCGTGCGCTGAGCCGCTTCTACCGCCAGGTCGACCAGTTCGAGCGGTTGCTCATCGCGGCGTTCGAACGGGAGGCCGACTGGCGTCCATCGACGGAGAGGGAGGCGGATCCCGCATGACCTACAAGCGAGGAGCGAAGGCGGATCGCGCATGAACTACGTGTGGATCATCGCGGGGGTGATGCTCACCGGCGCGGCGGCCGCAACGATGTACCGCCTGCTGGCCGGACCGAGCACCCTGGACCGCCTCGTGGCACTGGACACCTTGGTCGCGGTCACCATGTGCGCGATCGGCACGTGGGCGGCGTTCAGCCTGGATACGACGGTGACCTACAGCTTGACCGCACTGGCACTGATCAGCTTCGTCGGCTCGGTCAGCGTGGCCCGCTTCCGCGTGCCCGACGTCGACAAGTCGGGCCGCTCCAGGAGGCGCTCGTGAGCGCCTTCGACATCGTCGCCAGCGTGCTGGTGCTGGGTGGATCGACCTTGGCGTTGACCGCCGCCATCGGTGTCGTCCGGTTCCCCGACACGCTCTCGCGTATGCACGCCGCGACCAAGCCGCAGGTTCTCGGGCTGCTGCTGGTGCTCGCCGGCGCCGCGATCCGCCTGCGCGGCAACGTCGACGTCGGCATGGTGATCCTGACCGGCCTGTTCACCCTCATCACCGCCCCGGTGATCGCCAACCGCGTGGGCCAGCTCGCCTACCGCGAGCAGAACATCCGTGACGACCTGCTGACCAGGGACGAGATGCTTGAGATGACCGCGGAAAGGGAATCCCGCGGCCATGACGACTCCTGACGGCATTGTGAGCGCTTTGGCCGTCGCGCTGGCCAGGCAGCGGGAGTCGCACAGCGACTGTCCGCTGTTCAACGATCCCTACGCTCAGGTGTTCATCGACGCCGCTGTCAGCCAGGGTTGTCAGCTCCCCACCGACGAGAATTCCCAACGGATCGACAGCATCGCGAACTACGCCTCGTCACGCACCAAGTGGTTCGACGAGTTCTTCATCGCCGCAGGCGCATTCGGGCTCGAACAGATGGTGATCGTCGCCGCGGGACTCGACGCGCGGGCGTGGCGGCTGCCGTGGGTGGCCGGCACCGCCGTCTTCGAGATCGACCACCCCGTCGTGCTCAATTTCAAGAACGACGCACTCCGCGAGCACGGCGACCGCCCTGCGGTGTCCCGTTACGTACCGGTGTGTGCGGACCTCTTCGACGATTGGCCGAAGACGCTGCGCGACACGGGTTTCGACATGACGGAGCCGACCGCGTGGGCCGTCGAGGGGTTGCTTCCGTACATCGCCGACGGCCCGCATCTGCTGTTCGACCGCATCCACGAACTCAGCGCGCCCGGCAGTCGGCTGGCGGTCGAGGCCGTCGGGCCGGGCGTCGCCGGATGGTTGACGGAGCGCGGCTGGCAGGTCACGACGGTCGGCGCGCAGGAGCTCATGACGCGCTACGGGCGGTGCGGTGACCACGGCGTGGCCGATTCGCGTGCCGACACCGTGTTCGTCGACGCCAAACTGACGCGCTGAGGTTCGACGTTGTCCCCAGCGGCGGATTGATCCACAGGGCCGGGTTTTCGCTGGCGTCGCGGGCGTCTCACGTCGGTGGGCGTTGCCATGATCGAAAGCATGTTCGATGGTTCGTTGCCCGAGATCGACGGGATGCGGGGACTCGGTGATGCCGAGCTGATCGCTGCCGTCGCCGGGTGGGGACGCGTCGAATCGGCGGCCGCGGCCCGCAAGATGGCCGCCATGGCCGAGATGTTTCGCCGCCGCACCGGCTGCGAAGACGCCGACGACCGCAGCAACTGGTTCGTCGACCCCGAAGCCAGCGCG
>JBNMQY010000040.1:0-49178 GCA_050205415.1 Mycolicibacterium litorale | reverse complement strand
GGCCCCCGGAGGGGTACGGACCGGGCGCACCAGGGTCGTATGCGGACCGTATCCGCGTCGATGAGTTGGTGCCGCCGCGGCGCACCCCGCCGGCGCACGGCTGGCGCCGGCTGGTGTTCAAGCTCAGTTTCGGGTTGATCAACCCGGGGCAGTCACCCGACGAACTGCGTCAGATCCAGCTCGAGAACCAGATCCGCGGCGCCCTCCGGGGCCACTACAAGGTCGGCGTCATGGGCAAGGGTGGCGTCGGCAAGACGACGGTTTCGGCCAGCATCGGCTCGGTGTTCGCCGAACTGCGGCAGGACGACCGCGTGGTGGCCATCGACGCGGACACCGCCTTCGGCAAATTGGGCAGCCGGGTCGACCCGCATGCGCAGGGATCCTACTGGGAGCTCGCCTCCGATCAGCACCTCGAATCGTTCGCCGACGTGCGCAACCGCGTCGGCAACAACGCGGCCGGACTGTTCGTCCTCGCCGGGGAGGGGTCACCGGCGCGGCGGCGGGTGCTCGATCCGGCGATCTACCGCGAAGCCACCTCGCGCCTCGACCGGTATTTCTCGATCTCGATCGTCGACTGCAGTTCCACGATGGACTCCCCCGTCACCCAGGAGGTACTGCGCGATCTCGACGCGCTGATCGTCGTCTCCTCCCCGTGGGTGGACGGCGCGGCCGCCGCCGGCCAGACGCTGGACTGGCTTGCGGCGAGGGGCATGACCGGGTTGCTGCAACGAACTGTGGTGGTGCTCAACGACTCTGACGGCCACGCCGACAAACGGACGCGGTCCATCCTGGCGCAGCAGTTTGCCGGCCACGGTCAGCGGGTGATCGAGATCCCCTTCGACGGGCATCTGCGCCCGGGCGGCGTGATCGATGGAACGCGCGAGATGTCGCCCGCCGCGCGCCGCAAATTCCTCGAACTCGCCGCCGCGCTGGCCGAACACTTCCCGTCCACCGACGACCGCTCCCGGGAACGCGGCTGAGGCCGCCGACCTCCCGCCGGGGGTGCCCAGCAACGTCATCATTTGCTAGGTTCGCTAGCGGGACCGCCTCCAGGAACGGGGGAGTCGGCCGTAGGACGACTCAGGAGTGAACCACGTTGAAGATCACCACAGTCTTAGCAGCAACTGTCGCGACCGCCGGGGCGGTCATCGCCGCACCGATTGCCGGGGCCGAATCCGGGGCACCTGCCGGCCCTGCGATCAATGAGATCGGCCAGCAGGCCGACCTGGTCAACGGGTCCGTCGTACAGGGCTGGACGGTCACCGACCTGAAGGCCAGCACCGACACCATTCCCTACGCGGTGCGCGGCACGCTGTGGGAGGCCACCGCCACCGACCAGGCGCTGCAGGGTTCTGCCACGCCGATCGTGTCGAACTTCAACGCCCGGGCGAAGGACGGCCAGACCTACCGCGCGCTGTGGCAGGTCGCCACCCCGCAGGGTGTCAACCCGGCGACGCTCGGACAGGGCCAGGAGACCACCGGCAAGCTGTACTTCGACGTCACCGGCGCCCAGCCGGACAGCGTCGTCTACAACGACGGCGGCCAGGATCTGCTGGTGTGGGTGCAGCCCGCCCCGAAGCCCGCGACGTCGACCCCGCGGTCGAGCTCGGCCCCGTCGGGCAGTTCCACGTCGTCGGCGCCGCAGGCCGCCGAGGTCGCACCGCCGGGCGAGGCGGAAGCCGTCGAGCCCGGCACGCCGGGTGCTCCCGCCCCCGCCGGCGCGGAACTCGTCCCTGCACCGGCAGGCAGCTCCGGTACCCCGCTGCCCGCGGGCAGTGCCGGCACGCCGCTTCCGGCCAGCACCGGCACCCCGCTGCCGGCGACCAGTGCGGGCACCCCGTTGCCCGCCGGCGCGCAGGGCACTCCGCTTCCCGCCGGCAGCCAGGGCACCCCGGCGCCGGTGCCCGCCGCCCCGGCTCCGGCAGCTCCCGCCGCTCCGGCTGCTCCGGCTGCTCCGGCCGCTCCGGCCGTTCCCGCGGCCCCGGCACCGCAGCCTGCGAGCGCCGGCCCCGCGCCGATCCCGGTGAGCACCGGCGATCAGGCACCGGTGCCGCACGGCGGTCAGGTGCTGCCGACGCCTACCCCCACGCCGGTGCCCTGACGCACCGTCCGCTTGGAACGACCAGCGGGGCTGCTGCGGCGCGAGCCGCGGCAGCCCCGCTGTCGTGTGTGGGTGTCGCCGATCAGGAGTGTGACGTCCACCAGGTGTAGAGCTGGTCGAGGCCGGGGCCCTGCGGGCCGGATTTCACGACAGCCACCAGGGCGGCGTCGGTGTCGGTCCAGGCGACCACCGGCCGGTTGCCCTGCAGTCCGCAGAAGAGCACGCCGCTCACCTTCTGCGGTGTGGCGTTGCGCCGCCACGGTCCTGGCGACTGGATGTTGCCAGGGCAGGTGACGATCGACGACGCCTCGATCACGTCGTTGAACGCGGCGTCGAGCGCGGTGTCGTCAGTGGCGATCGTGAACGTCGCCGACGGCGGACCCCCGGGATCGGTGTTCGGACCGCAGGACGCGACGGCGCGCGCACCGGCGGGTGGCGTCTGCATCTCGCAGGCGTCGGCGGCGTAACCCCGCGGAAGCAGTCGGCGTAGCTCGGCCTCGGCTCGCGGGTCGGCGGTCCGGGTCGGCGACGGGGTGGTCGTCGGAGCGCCGGCAGTTCCGCCGTCGTCTCCTGACGGCACGAGCAGCCACGCCACCACACCGATGACGACGACCGCGGCCACCGCGGCGGCGATGAGCCAGACCGGTTTCTTCTGCTGCGGCGGCGCCACCTGTGGCCGCGGGACGACCGGGGGCGGCGCGTTGTACACCGGCGACCAGCCCTCCGGATCCGGCGCGGGCGGCGGCGTGTACTCGCGGGGAGGATCGGGCTCGGTGAACGGCGGCGCCGCATCGTGCTCGACGGGGCCGGCTTCCGGCTGGTCGATCGGTTGCTCGATCGGCTGATCGATGGGCTCGGCGAGCGGTTCGGGGTCGGATTCCGCGACCGGATCGGCCAACGGCTCCCAGAGCGGCTCGGGCACCGGATCGGCGGTGGGTTCGGGGTCCGGGGTGCCGTCGGTTCGTTCGGGATCTGCATCGGGGCCGGGTCCGGTCGCCCAGGGATCCGAGGACGGCGGCGGGGGCGGCCATGTCATGTCCTGACCTCCACGTCCCTTGTCGTCACGTCACGACCCCCACTCGGGTGCACTGCGAAATGTACCCATGAGAGCGTAGTGGCCCGGGCGCCACGACGTCGCTGCCGGATCGCGGCGCATCAGTCCAACTCCCCGATCAGTGCCTCGATCGCGGCCGCCGCCGCGGGGGCGATCGGCACCTCGGCCTCGGCACCGGCGACGTCCTCGTCGGAGACCCCGGCGGCCTGCGCGGTTTCGTCGATCGTGAGATTGGCCCGCCGCCGAGCGGCGTACAACCGCTGCCCGAGAGTGGCATCGGGTGCGGTGGCGGCGAGCATCGTGAGTTCGTCGATGCGCCGGCGGACGGCGCTCAGCGCCTTGATCACCGCCGGGGTGACCCGGTTGATACGCGCGGCGCGGGCCGCGACGGATTCGAGCTGCCGCAGATTCGTCAGAATCGCAGTGGCCCTTGGCGTGAAGTCGGGGTGGTCGATCGGTGGCAGCGCCTCCGCGGTGGCACCGACGGTGCGCACGGCAGCCGCGACGCTCTCCGCGATCAGCGGGGTGTTCTCGTCGGCGGTGGCGACCGGTATCGCCGGGGTCGTGGCCCCCGCGCTTGCGGGCTCGCCGCGGCGCAGCTTCGCGATCGTGCCCGGCGGCCACTGCAGCACTTCCTCGAGCTTTGCCCGCGTGCGTTCGCGCGGCCAGCTGCGACCCTTCTCGAAGGCGATGAGAGCACCGGCGTTGATGATGCCGTCGGCGGCGAGGCTGCGCTGGCTGATGTCGAGTTCCCGTCGCCGTGCTGCCGCCGCGGCACCGGCGCGCGCCACTCCGGGGTCGAGGACGCCGGTCGCCTCGTCGATCGACTCCGCGTTGGTCATGGACGGGGTTCATCCTCGCTGGCTCGACGGCGGCCCGGGTGCCGCAATACTAACCGCGCTGACCGTGACCGCTATGACTTGGGTGCGCGATCCGACGGCTGTTCCGTATCGAAGCTACACCTTGTCGGGTGCTGCGACTGCGGGAATGCTGCGGTTTCGTGGATTGAAAACCGTTGCATAGCGTTGCCCGATGTGAGCGATTCATGCACGTCAACGCCCACATTGAGCACTCTGCGCCAGATTGGGAGCACAGCACTGGTTCGGGTGCGCACTCAAACCGTTGCATCGCTACGGTTCTTGCTATAGATTCCTCGACAACGCGAGGCGCTGGCCCGCACGGCTTGTCCAAAGGAGTTACCCATGAGCAACGTGACCTATCTGGAGATCCCGGTCGGCGCCTGCACCCGCGATCCGGAACGGTGGACCACGACGGCCGACGAAGAGGCCAAGGCCATCTGCCGGGGCTGCCCGCGGCGGTGGATGTGCGCCAGGGACGCGGTCGAACTGCCGCGCGCCGAAGGGCTCTGGGCGGGCATCGTCATCCCGGAATCAGGCCGCGGGCGCACGTTCGCGCTCAAGCAGCTTCGTTCGCTGGCCGAACGCAACGGCTATCCGGTCCGCGCCATCCGCCGGGTGTTCCCCGAATCCGCGTGACCTCCCCGGCCGAGCGCCGGAATATCTCGGCAGGGGCGGCGGTTACATGATGCGACGGTGCCGGGCATGCCCCGGGCCCCAACACAGAACAGTCGCTTCGAGCGACCACTCGCCGAGAGGCGCAGGCGGCACCGTCCCCGAACTTCCCCTCACTGACCGTCGAGCGCGGCGATCGCCGCGGCCACCGTCACCATGTACTCGTCGACCTCGCCGTCGTGGTATCCGCGCCGGCCGATCGGCGGCTTGGGAAATCTGATCGCCCGCACATCGTCGGCGCACAGGTGGCCGCGGCCCTCGAGGCGACGCGCCGTCAACGCCAGGAAGTCGCGGACCGACTTCGGGTCGTAGCCGCGCTTGCCGAACGGGGGCTTGGAGAACGTGGCGTTGCGGACGGTGTCAGCGGTCAATCCGCCCGATGGCTCGCTCATCGACTGCGATGGTAAACCGCCGGAATGCGTTCCGGCGGCGGCTTGATCATCCCCAGCGCCGTGTTCGTCCACAGGGCTTCCGGCGAGCGCCGCGATCTGTCGGGTGCGCCGCTTAGCGTTCCGGGCATGACGAACTGGATCATCACCATCAGCCGCGACCACGTCGAACGCGGCGTCCGCGGCCGCTTCGCCCAGGCGAATCACGGTAAGCCCCACGCACTGCGCCGCATGTCCCGTGGTGACTGGCTCATCTTCTACTCACCGCGGATCAGCCATCCCGACGGTCCACCGCTCAAGGCGTTCACCGCCATCGGTCAGGTGGTCGACGACGAGCCGTATCAGGTCGAGATGTCAGCGGACTTCCAGCCGTGGCGGCGCAACGTCGACTTCCTCGAATGCGTGGAGACACCGATCCATCCGCTGATCGACGGCCTGCACTTCGTGGAGAACAAGCAGCGCTGGGGTTACAAGTTCCGCTTCGGGGTCTTCAGCATCGACGATCACGACCTCGAGCTGATCCGCACCGCGATGACCAGTCCGCTGCAATCAGTCGCGACGCCGACGGTCAGCAGTCACTCCGGCGGGGTATCCGGTTGACGGAAGAAGTCCGCGATCGAACGAGGAGACCCCGTGACCACCGACAAGACCGGCGCGCCCACCACCGTCACCGCCGAGGCGGACCGCTTCACCATCGGGGTGGAGGGGCAGACGGTCGGCTTCGCCGAGTTCACCGACCGGGAAGGACAGCGGGTGTTCACCCACACCGAGGTCGACGAACAGTTCGAAGGCCGCGGACTGGCGACCATCCTCGTCGCCGAAGCGTTGGAGCAGACGCGGTCCGCGGGTAAGCGGATCGTGCCGGAGTGCAAACTCGTCGCGAACTACGTCGAGAAGCACGACGAGTACGCCGACATCGTCGACCCCGCCGGCGGCTGACGCCCCAGGACCACGAGCGGTGGAGCACCCACCGTTAAGGTCGGCGCGGTGACCACCCCCTCCGCGCCGGCCTTCTTCGTCCCCGACGGCGACACCTTCGTCCCGAGCGCCATCGCCCGCGGCCCCTGGGGCGAGACGGTGAGCGGAACGTACGTCGGCGGCCTCCTCGGCCACGTGATCGAACGCGATACCGGCGCGGAACCCGAGATGCATCCGGCCCGGTTGACCGTCGACCTGCTGCGTCCGGTCGGGATGGCGCCGGTGCACACCCGCTCGAGCGTGGTGCGGCGCGGACGGCGGCTTTGCCTGGTCGATGCGCAACTCGTCCAGGCCGGCACCGTCGTCGCCAGGGCGAACGCCCTGTTCCTGCGCCGCGGCCCACAGCCACCCGACGACGCTTGGCCGGGCGCGGTCGGCATGCCGCCGCTGCCGCCGGATCCGGACGAGATCGGTGACCGCACCACGGTGCTGTGGGTATTCGGCGGCGAGGATCCGTCCACGCCGACCGCCGACCTCAGCGGCTGGCAGCAGAGCGGGCCGAAATCGGTGTGGGTGCGGGAGATCACGCCGCTGATCGCCGGGGTGGAGCTGACCCCGTTCGTCCGCGCGGCGATCGTCGGCGACTACGCCAGCTCGCTCACCAATTTCGGTTCCACCGGCCTGCCGTTCATCAACGCCGACTACACGCTGTCACTGAGCCGGCTGCCGGACGGACCCCACCTGGGGCTCGCCGCGCTCACCCATCAGAGCCACGACGGCATCTCCACCGGGGTCGGTACGGTGTTCGACCATCTCGGTCCGATCGGCAGCGCGACGGTCACCGCACTCGCCAACCCGGGCTTCTCGCCGGCGCTCAGCGGGGCTGCAGGAGGATGACGGGGATCTCGCGCTCGGTCCAGCTCTGATAGGTGTCGAAGTCCGCATAGAGGTCGACCAGCTTGGGCCACAACCGCGCCCGCTGTTCGGCGTCGGCGACGACGGCGTGCACCGGGCGTCGTTCCGAGCCGATCTCGACGAAGGCGTCCGGGTTGGCCACCAGGTTGCGGTACCACTGCGGATGTTCCGGACGGCCGCCCTGCGACGCGACGATCACCACGTCGGCACCGTCGCGCAGATACAGCAGCGGCGTGACGAACACCTTGCCGGACTTGCGGCCGCGGTGCTCGAGCAGCATCGTCGGGACCGGTTTGCGGAATCCGGCGCCGATGCGCCATTTCCCGCCGATGCGGCCGCCGGTGCGGCGGTACACCCACACGTGGGCCTTGCCCGCGTACTTGAAGATCTTCGGCAGCAGCGGGGAGTCCAGCTGCTTGGGGCGCGGCGGCGTGCTCACTGCTCCCCCAGGTACTGGGCGGTGCTGCCGCTCAACGGCATCTCGGGCATGCCGAGCTTGCGGTGGTCCCAGCTGCGGGTCCGCTCCGGCACCACGCGCACCGCGATCCGGTTGTTCATCATCTGGTCGACGAACGGTCTCATGTCGTCGCTGTAGGGGCCGGTGTAGCGCTCCCACACGCTGATCCCCACGCGCAGAAGCACATCGGGATCGGAGTCGACGATCTCCGCGCGGCCGTCGATGGAGACTCCGCGCAGCGTGTTGTAGGTCAGTCCGTCCTCGATCATCACCGTCAGGGTCGGGTCGCGCCGCAGGTTGACCGCCTTCTGCGATTTGGCCTTCGTCTCGAACCAGATCTCCCCGTCGAGCACGGCGTACCACATCGCGACCAGGTGCGGCCGGCCACCGGGCAGCACGGTGGCCAGTGTCGCGGTGCGGCTGTGATCGATGAATTCGGCGATCTCGGCGTCGGACATGACGATCTTCGCCCGTTCGTTCTTACCCACCGTGTATGCCTATCAGGCCCGGGCCATTGCCGTCACGCAACTCGAGTCAGCGCGCGGCGAGACGACGCACGAGCGCCTCCAGCGCCGCCGCCTCGCCGGCGTCGACGAACTGGCCGGCCTCGGCGTCGGTGACGGCGTCCACGCTCACCCCGGCCGCATCCGCGGTCTCCTCGACGGTCAACTCGGCGGTGTGCCGTGCGGCGTAGAGCCGCCGGCTCAGCGGTGCGCCCGGCGCCCGCGCTGCGCGCACCATCAGATCGTTGTAGGTCCGCCGGATGTCGCTGAGGACGACGGCGGCGTCGGGCCGGTGTGTCGTCCGGCCCGCGTTGCGCGCCATGGTCTCCAGCCCCCGCAGATCGAACAACAGCGCGGAGACGTACTCCTCGTACGCCGAATCATGTTGCGGCGGGGCGGTTTTCATCTTGGCTTTCACGTTGGCCAGCGCGATGTCGGCGGCGTCGACCATGACCGCCACCTGCACCGTGTCGGACAGGATCTCGGTGCTCTCGTCCTCGGGCACCGGCTTGCCTGCGCGCACCGCGGCGATGGTGCCCGGCGGCCACTTGAGGAACTGTTCGAGGCGGGCCAGCACGTCGTCGGAAGGCCACACCCGACCGGACTCGAAATCGGCCAACGCCTGCTGGTCGATCACCCCGTCGGCGTCGAGCCGGCGCCGCGGATGGCCGAGTTCCTCGCGGCGGTCGGCCACCGCCGCACCGGTACGCGCGACGTCGACGTCGATGTCGACGGCCGTCGCGGCTGCGGTGGCCGCATCGTCCACGCTCACCGTCACCGCGATGCCCTCGGCGTGCCCCAACCGCACCGTCACCTCGCCGTGCACGTCGACCGAATCGACCCGCCGCCCGTCGAGGAACGTGCCGTTCGTGCTGCCGGCGTCGCTGACCACCCAGTGGTCACCGTCGACGTCGATCCGGGCGTGGACGCGGGAGACGCGCGGATCGTCGATCCTGAGCTGCGCAGGCAGTTCCCGGCCGATCAGGATCGGCGCGTCGCCGGGGCGGGCGGTGTAGGGGATCTCCCCGCAGCGGATCCGCAGGGCGGGAAGGGCTTCGCCAGCCACGTGCACCATGGACCTCCCCCGCGATCTGTTCGCCCTGCGATGCTAACCGCTCGTCGGCCGCTGTCAGAGGACGCCGTAGGGCGCGGTCACCCATCGCACCGGGTCGACGCAGCGGAACGGCGCGATCCCGCGCGAATGCAGCCGGTTGCCGCTGGGCGGCGCGCCGAGCGCCGAGACCGCGAAGTACCGGTGCGGCATCCGCAGACCGGTCGACGGGTTCTCCACCGCCGCGACGATCGCCCCGCCGTGCAGCCGGGTGAGCAGGCTGCGGACCTCCTCGTGCAGCAGTTGTCCGTCGGTCTCGTCGTACTGCTGCGCATCCGACGGGTCCCGCAGATACGCCGCCCCCGCGTTGGACATGATCAGGCTCCACTCGGAGCCCTCGACATCGCGCAGCACCCGCAGGGCGTCGAACTTGGACACGATCACCGCGAGCTTGGGCTGTGCGGGACCGACGGCGTGCAGCACGTTGTTCAGCACTGCCCGGGGGTCACCACCGCTGAACGCCTGCGCCGGGAGCAGGTCGTGCAACTGGTCCCGAATCCCCTTGATACGCAACGGGTCGAACATGAAGAACACGGCGTCGGCGTTGGCGAAGAAGCGGAACGGCGCGGTGTAGAGGTCACCGGACTCCAGGTCCTCGCCCGCGACGTCGCGCAGGACGAGATAGCGTCGCACGCCGTGCCACACGCCGATCCCGTAGATCAGCGGTTCACGCTGATGGGACGCCTGGGTCTGCACCGTCGGGGTCGGCGGCACCAGACCGCGCTGGACGTAGAGCGGGGTCTCGTAGTTCATCGTGTACGCCACCGCGGTCGCGCGGGTGGCCGGTTGCATGGACACCCCGAGGTGTTCGCACAGCAACTCGAGTTGTTTGACGAGCACGCCGATGTAGAGGCTCTTACCCGTGGCGCGGGCGCCCGCCATCGCGATGCAGACGGCGTGGCCGCTGCGCCAGTCGTCGGGCAGCATGTAGTGGCAGACCGGGCAGATCTCCACCGCCTGACCCTGCAACGCCTGGCTGGCCTCGGAGAGCGGCGGCGGCGGTCCGCTGTAGCCGGGCGGCCGGGCCCACGTGTAGAGCGCCCCGGAATCGGCGGGCGCCCCGAGGTAGGCCGACGCGAGATCGTCGCGGTAGCGGGTGCCGCCCGCCTGGGGCGGCAGCGTCCACACGTACTGGTTCGGATCCAGCACCGAGAAGCACCGCGGGCATTTCGTCACGTCAACGGCTCCAGCGGGTTCGGGCCGTCGGTGCGGGTTGCGCCTCCGGTCGGCGGGCCAGCAGCTTCAACACGGTTTTGCGGTGCCGGCGCGCGGCACCGTCGGTCGGTTCGCCCGAGAGTTGCGCCATGGTGGCGGCGATCATGCCCACGTCGATGCTCTCGGGTCTGCGGGTGACGAGGATGTGGCGGGCGGACCGCCAGACGAGGTCTTCGATTCCGTCGGTCACCGCGGGCAGGTCGTCGCCGTTGTGACCGAACCGCAGCGCGGCCACGGCGAGCACCGACATCGCGTTGAGCACGTAGCCGTCGAGCAGCGCCGCCAGGTGGCCGAAAGCGTCGGCGGCCACCGGCGTTTCGGCGGCCAGCCGCGCGGCGGCCTGCGGATAGGGCTGACCGGCGGTGGCCGCGATCACGGCGAAGGCGACCAGCCGGACCGCGAAGTCGTGGTGGACGGCGGCGGTCCCGGTCGTCTCGACCGCCCGTTCCCACAGCGCGGCGTAGGCGCTCTGGTGGCTGGCGGCGTAACCCTGTTCGACCCAGGTTCTCGGATCGAGGCTCCGCAGCGCGGCGCACGCCACCGCGACGTCGTCGTTGTTGGCGCGCAAGACCGTCTGCGCCAACCGGTCCAGCGCCGACGACGGCGGCGCACCGACGAGGGTGCGTACCGCCGCGGCCCCCGGCAGCGTCGATTCGCCGACGGCCGCTAGCAGTTCGTCCGGATGCCACACCGAGCTGCCCGCGACCTCCTCGAACCGCGCGGAGCCGCTGACCCGCAGCCACCACAGACTCGCCCACCGGTCCGCCGGCTCGCTGGCTCCGCGCTGCACCGTCCGCACTCCGCGCAGTGCCGCCCGCGTCCAGACCGGATCCCATGCCTCCGCGCGCCACACGTCCTGCGGGGCGGGCGCCGTGACGCCCTCGGCCAACCAGTCGAGCACGTCGCCGCCGACCGCCGGCGTGTCACCGCCGTCGCGCAACACCGCCGCCGCCAGCACCAACCTGGTTGGCGTGCCGATGTTCTCGCGCAGCGCACTCACCAGTTCGGCCGCGGACCCCGCATCGCTGAGCCGCGGCGCCACGTCGTCGCGCAGCGCCGCGAGCACCCGGTCGTCCTCGAAGCCCGAGCGCAACAATAGATCGGCCAGCCGCGCGACCCGGTGCGGGCCGTCGGCGCGCGCCGCGGCGAGTGCGGGTTCGAGGGCGTCGCGCAGCTCCCGGGGCGCCGGGTGCCGGTCGGACGGGCGCTCACGGGCCGGCAGCAGCCCCGGCCGGCTCAGCCACTCGAGATCGGCGACGGCGCGGCAGAGATAGGACACCGTGGCCAGGTCGGCAGCCGGACCGTCGGGGATATCCTGCACCGCTTTCCACGCGTCGGCGGTGCTGGTGCCCAGCGCCCCGCGCATGACGTCGGCGATGGTGCGGGCCACCACCGAATCGCTCGCGGCACGCGGTGAATGGGCGGCGATCACCGTGTGCGCCTCGGTGAGCGCGTCGGCGAACGTCTCCCGATGCGCCACCGACATGGCCAGCGGCCAGGCCGGGTGCAGCCCCGCGTCGGCCACCTGCGCGGCGTAGTGGTCGATGTCGTCGAGCACCGACCGCGCCGATTCGGCGTCGAGCAACACCACCTGCGCCATCGCCGACCAGGGGGTGACGGCGATGGTCTGTCCTTCGGCGGTGCGGTGGGGCTCGTGGTCGAGTTCGCCCAGCGACAGGGTCGCGTGCTCGCTGATCGCGACGACGTCGTCGGGGAGATATTCGAGGTCGTCGACGGGCACCGCGGTCAGGTGCTGCCTGCTCTGCCTGGCCAGGGTGAGCTGGTCGGCGCGGTCGAACGTCGAGAAGTTCAGCCGCGCAGCGGTTCCCGCCGACATGAGGAAACTGACCAGGCCGATCCACTGCGCGGCCGAATCCGCGGATTCCACACCGAGCACCACCGGTGGTCCGCCGTCGAGTGCGGCGGCGACCGCGTCGAGCAGCCCGAACAGCGTCGCCAGCCGCCAGGCCTGCGGGTCGAGCGCGAACTGGACGACGCTGTCCTTGGTCACCGCCGCACCGGGCGCAGGCGGTTCACCGGGCAGCGCCGCCGCGGCAACGGCGTGCGGACCGTACGGACACAGCCACCCGGTCGACCGCCACCATTCGATGGGGCGGCGCGACCGCTCCCCCGCCGTGCGGTCCAGAAGGGCGTGCGCGAACACGTTTCCGGGCCTGCCGGTGCTGTCGGTGCCCGCCGGGACGGTGTGCCAGTACCCGGCGCGCTGACCGTCGAGGCAGCCGTAGGCGAGCCGGCGGGGACCGCGTTCGAGTTGTTCGGGCGTCGGGTAGGCGGGCAGCGGCTGCGCGGGGCGGAAGACGGTGCGCACCCCGGAGGTCAGGGCCTGCACCTCGTCGCTGGACAGGTCGGCCGAAGTCTCCTTGACCTGCCAGCCGCCGCTGTGTTCTCGCGTGTCGAACGAGGTGTAGGTGAGCTGTCCGTAGCGTGTGGTCATGGCGCCGCCGGGGTCAGCCGCAGATGCTCCACCGGCGGGTCGAGCAGCGCGATCAACCGCAGACTCTCCGGTGACGACGTGCTGACGAACAGCCGGATCCAGCCGTGGCGGTTGCGGACGTTCGCCGCCCACAGCTCACTGCCGCCGGTCGTGGTGAGCTGGGACCAGCGCAGCTCCTTGGCGGGTGGGGCGGCGAGCTGCCCCTGGTCGTTGAGCGGTGCCACGTCGACGAGGTCACCGTCGTGCACGCTCAACGGAATTCGGTGCGGATTGTTGACCAGGACGAAGGCCGGTGAACCCGGCAGATCGTATTCGGAGCGCACCGCGAGGGTCGCGGTGAACGGTCGGCCTTCGGCGTCGCGGCCGACCCGCACCGCGTACTGCAACCGCAGCAGCCCCTGGTATTCGATGCTGGCGATCGCCCCCATGACGCGACGGCCGCCGCTGAAGGCGATGGGCGCCAGGTGCAGCGAACAGCCGTGCACGGGCAGTTGTCCCACCAGTTGCAGACCGCCGTACTTCTCGTACTCCTCGAGCGTGATCTCGTAGGGCTGGCCGGTGAGGCCGGCGTCCGGATCGTGCCCGCGGGGTGCGAGGTGGACGACGACGGAGGCGGCGCCGTCGGGCCAGTCGAAGGTGAGCACCTGCTTGTTGCAGTATTCGGCGAGTTCGATGTCGCGGATGACGCCGGTCCGGACCGTGGAGAACGTCCTGCCCAGCATCGCGCGTCCGCCGATGAGCGTGACCGGTGTGAAGTAGGCGCGGCTCCACTGGTCCGGCCACGCGACGCCGGGCATCGCCGTGCGTATGCGGCCGTCGTCATCGCGCTGTTCTGTAACCGGTTGCGCCAGGCGCAGTTCCGGCGCCAACCCCACCTGGTCGAGGGCGTCCTCCGGGATTTCGTCGGCCTCGGCGCCCGCAGTGGGACCGGTGGGGGTGCGGTAGATGGCGACGCGTCCGCCGGGTGGCGTGGTCCAGGCCAGGTCGAGCACGGTGGCGTCGGCGCTGCTTCCGGTGATCGCGAGGTCGGTGACGGGTGCCAGTACGGCCGACACATCGGCGTCGGCCTGCGCGGCCTCCGACAGGCGCAGCACCCCGCCCACGGGCGCGGCGCAGCGGACGCGGTAGACGTAGCGGTGGCCGCGTTCGACGTCGATGTCGACGAATCCGCCGAGGTTGTCCTGCCCCGCGAGGATGCGGTACTCCGGACCGTCGCGGTGCGCCTCGCCGGCCGGCATCCGGTACACGTACACCGCGCCCACGCCCGGCGGCACGGTGTAGCGGCCGATGATCCGTCCGGAGTCCTCGCGCACGGTGAAATCGCTGATCCGGCTGATCAGCACCCCTCCGGCGTGCAGCACCGGTTGCGCGCCCAGCGCTTCGGCCCGTGTCGCGCCGACGTTCGCCCACACCTGGAAGTGCCGGACCGCGGCGACCGGTGGCCGCTCGTCGGTGGCCGACGTCGTGGTCGTCACCGTGAGCAGGTCACCGGTTTCCGGCGAGCGGGGTGGGGCGTCCTCGCCGGTGACCACCCGGTAGACGACGGTCGCGTCGGGGGTGTCCAGCGGCGGCCAGCGCAGTTCGAGGGCCCCGGTGTCGCGGCGCCGGTGCAGTGTGACGCTGTGCGTCGGAGCGACCGCACCCTGCGGTACGTAGCTGGCGAATTCCTCGGTGCCGGAGAATGTTTCGGGCAGCGCTTCGCTGAGCTGCGGGGGCGCCTGCGGTTCATCCTCGGCGGGAGCGTCACCGCGGTGCCGGCCGGTCGGGGTGTGCGCGGAGGTGATCTCCTCGGAGCCTTGCGGTTCGGGCCGGGCGGGCAGTTCGGCGAGGACGCGGGCCATGTCGTCGGCGTGTTCGGACACCGATCCGGGCAGCATGGCGCGGATCTGCTCGACATCGGTGCGCCCGGACCGCAGCACCAGCCGCAGGTGCGCTTCCTTGAAGCTGCGCGCCGAGACCGCGCCGGAATCGATGAGGCGCTGGCGCCATTCCAGCAGTGCGCCGAGGCGCGGATCGTCGTCGGCGTGCGGTTGTTCGGTCATCGTGGCGACACCATCCGGGCACGCCGGCGCGCCGCACGCCCGTCCGGCATGCCGTCACCCCCGCACATGTGCATCGCGTCAGATTTCACCATCACCAGCAACGACTTTTCCACCGATCCGGTCGAGGAGATCCGATCGCGGCCGCCCGCGGACCGTCGTTTTCGCCGCAAATCCGCAGATTCGGCTGAATCCGGCGAACGTGACCGTATCTGCGGCGCTAGGGTTGGCACATGCCACAGCTCCGAGTCCGTGAGGCCGCCGATCTGCTCGGCGTGAGTGACGACACCGTGCGGCGCTGGATCGAGGACGGCAGCCTGCCCGCCGGCAACGACGGCTCCGGCCGCAAAGTCGTCGACGGCGCCGCACTCGCCGCGTTCGCCCGCGGGCATGCGGCCGGGGCGCCGAAGGATCCGCTCGGCACGCCCAGTTCGGCCCGCAACCGGTTCGCCGGATTGGTGACGAACGTCGTCAGCGACACCGTCATGTCGCAGGTCGAGATGCAGTGCGGACCGTTCACGGTGGTGTCGCTGATGAGCACCGACGCGGTGCGCGAACTCGGCCTGGGCCCGGGGAGTGTCGCCGTGGCGGTCGTCAAGGCGACCACGGTGATCGTCGAGACCCCTGCGGCACAACCGTGAGCCGTCTGCTCGGCGTCGTGCTGCTCGTCGCGGCGCTCTGCGCCTGCACCCGTCAGTCGGCGCCCGAGGACACGCTGATGGTGTTCGCCGCGGCGTCGCTGAAGCAGGCGTTCACCGCCATCGGTGAGCGTTTCGAGGCCGACCACCCCGGGACCGACGTGGAGTTCTCGTTCGCCGGATCCTCGGACCTCGTCACGCAGTTGACGCAGGGCGCACCGGCCGATCTGTTCGCCTCTGCCGATACCCGCAACATGGATCGAGCCGCGGCGGCGGGGCTGCTGGACGGCGCTCCGGTGCCGTTCGCGACGAACCGGCTCACCATCGTCGTCGCCGAGGGAAACCCGAAACGCGTTGCTTCCCTGAGAGATTTGGCGCGGCCCGGAATGACGGTGGTGTTGTGCGCGGCACAGGTGCCATGCGGCGCGGCAAGCCGGGCCGCCGAACGGGCCGCGGGTGTCGAGCTACGCCCGGTGAGCGAGGAGACCGCGGTCACCGACGTCCTGAACAAGGTGATGAGCGGCCAGGCCGATGCCGGGCTGGTCTATGTCACCGACGTCCTCGCCGCCGAGGGGGCGGTGTCCTCGGTGGACATCCCCGAAGCCGCCGACGCCGTGAACACCTACCCGATCGCGGCGCTCGCTCAGTCCGAAAAAGCGGGATCGGCAGCCGAATTCGTCGACACGGTGACCGGAGCCGTCGGTCAGGACATCCTGCGGGAGGCCGGGTTCGGCCCGCCGTGACCCCGGTCCGGTTCCTCATGGCCCGTTTGTGTCGTCCTGGCACCGCGGGCCGGTGTCATGTCGGCATCGAGGAATACCGGATTCGTCAGTGGCGGATCTTGTTGCATAAGCCAATGTTCGAGCGCTTGCGCGTCTCGGAGTTCCGCGCCCGAGTGACTGATGGATATGCGGTACGCGACGCCACCGACCCGCATGTCCGCGGCTCGAGTAAGGGAACCTATGGCGGCGAGGTGGCCGCTTCACCCGTGTTTCGGCGCGCAATTCTGATCCCCTGAGAGGTCAATAGATGCATTGCCTCTCACGGCTTCTCGGCAACGAATATCTACTTGTCCACGCCGCGAACTCGCCGGGACCGGCGCCGTTTCCGTTTCTTCATATCTGTGACTCGGCAAAAGCTTGTACTTCTGCCGCGACACTCGGCCCCGAGAACGGGCTCCGAGCGCTCGCGCTCGCATCTGTTGGATCGGCCGAAATTTCGGGGAATTGGCCACTCGCCACGCCCTGATGGCGCGAGAATTGTCGAACAAGATTAGGTGCGCGGATTGCGCGTCGACAATCCATCGGGGGCGATATGCGCTTAGTGTGGCCGTTGACGGGCCGGCTCGAGGAACTGAGCGCAATTCGCCAGGGATTGTCGTCGGATTCGGCGGGAATTGTCGTCCACGGAATGGCCGGCGTCGGCAAGAGCCGGATAGCGCGCGAAGCGCTCCTCGAGGCGGAGCGGGCAGGTTTCGAGACACGTTGGGTGGTCGGCACGTCGACCGCCCGTCCGGTGCCGCTGGGCGCACTGGCAGCATGGGCGCAGGCCGCGAACGGCAACAGTCTCCACCGCGTTCGCGCCGTGATGGAGGCGCTGGTGAGCGGGGCGAGCGGCCGTACCACCCTGATCGGCGTCGACGACGTCCACCTGATCGACGACCTGTCGGCGTTCGTTCTGCACCAGATCGTTCATCTCGATGCCGCCAAACTGGTGGTGACCGTCCGCGACGGTGATGCCGTGCCGCCCGGGATACAGGAACTCCTCAACGACGTCCGTCTGGAGCGAATGGATCTGCAGCCGTTGTCGCGCGACGACACCACACACCTCGTCGCGGCCGCGCTCGGGCAGCCGCTGGATCCCGATGGCGCAGAACGGCTGTGGAAGCTCACCCGGGGCAACGCGCTGTACGTGCGCAACATCGTCGAACAGGAGGTGCGCGACGGACGCCTTGCCCGCCGCGATCGGTGCTGGCAGTGGACGGGTGACCCCGTCATCCCGCCCGGCCTGGTCGAGATGGTCGAGGCGCGTATCGGATCGGTGCCCGCGGCCGTCGGGGAGGTACTGGACATACTCGCCGTCGCCGGGCCCATCGATCTGGCGTCGCTGTGCCGGATCACCGATCCGAGCGCGGTCGAGGACGCTGAGACCCGGGGACTCGTCGTCCTCGACGCGACCGACGGTGGTCAGTTCGAGGTCCAGGTCGCTCATCCGCTGTACAGCGAGGTGCGCCGGAACCGCTCGGCGTCCACCCGGCTGCGCCGGCTGCGGGGGCTGGCCGCTTCGGAACTCGCCAGGTCTGGTCGACGCCGCGACCTTCAGACGATCATCCGTTACGCCACATTGATTCTGGAATCGGACCGCGCCGCCGACGCCGACCTCGTGATGCAGGCGACCAGAGCCGCTTCCGCGCTGCCCGACCTGTCGCTCGCGGAGAGATTGGCCGCGGCGGCGGTCTCGGCAGGTGGGGGGTTCGAGGCGAGGTTCCTGCGCGCCCTGGCTCTCTCGTGGCTCGGCCGCGGCGCGGAGGCCGACGCCGTGCTGTCCGAGATCCCTCCGCCCGGGATGAGCGGCCGGGAAGCCGGGCGGGTCGCTTTTCTGCGGGGCATGAACCGGCTCTACGCCCTCGCCGACCCCGAGGGCGCCGCCGCAGAGGCGGTGGCGGCTACGTCCTCCGCGGCGCCCGACACGAGTGACTGCATCGACGCGTTCATGGGGGTGTACTGGGCCGCGACGGGCCGGCCCCGAACGGCGACGACCGCGTGGCAGGGCCTCGATCTCGACGGTCTTCCCGAAGTCGTGCGTGCGTCGACGGCGTGGGGTCTGGCCGTCGTATCGGGTGACGCGGGCCGTACAGCGTCGGCGGAGGCCGCGGCGAGCCTGGGGTACGGGGCGGTCACGGCCTCGGAAGGCGCCCTCATGCGGTTCGTGATCACCGATGCTCATGTCGGGATGCTTCTCCAGGCGGGACGGCCTCGGGAAGCGGCGGCGATCGCAACACAGTTGCACGAGCAGTTCCGCCACGTCCCGGATGTGGCGCGCGCACTCGGCGCCGCGATCGCGGGGCGGGCCGCGCTGGGTGAGGGACGGCTCGAGACGGCCTGCCGGCTGCTGCAACCGGCGGTCGAGGCGTGGTGGGCCGACGGTGACCCGATCGGTTTCGGTTACCGCTATCAGTTGCCGTGGGCGGTGGCACTCGCGCTGCGGGGTTCGGTCGAGCCGGCCGTCACCGCACTGCAGAAGCGCCGCCATCCGGGTTGGGGTTTCGTCGAATACGAATGGCTGCTCGCGAAGGCATGGGTGGCAGCAGCCCAGGGCGCCGTGAGCGACGCCAATCGCACTGCCCTCTCGGCGGCCGAAGCCGCGAGGTCATGCGGTCAGTTCGCCGCCGAGGTCGTCTGCCTGCAGACGGCAGTCCAGCTGGGCTGTCGCTCGGCTGCGCCACGGCTGCGGGAGCTGAGCTCGGTCGTCGAAGGCCTGCGCGTCGGCCTCGCGAGCCGGTATGCCGACGCCTTGTCCGAGGGGAACGGCTCGGGTCTGATGGGGGTGTCCGAGGACTTCGAACGGATGGGTGATCGAATCGCAGCGATGGACTCCGCCGCGCACGCGGCAGTTGCCCACCGGCACAACGGCCTTCGCGGGTCGGCGTTCATCGCCGCCGCGCGCGCCGAGGAGTTGGCAGCCGAATGCGGGGGTGCCTCCACACCCGCCCTGCGGCTGGCGGCGCAACGACTGCCGCTGACCGGACGGGAGCACGAGATCGTGATGCTGGTCGGACAAGGGTTGTCCAGCAACGGCGTGGCGACTCGGCTGAGCCTTTCCGTTCGCACCGTGGAGGGTCACATCTATCGCGCCATGGCGAAGACGGGGGCGGGCAGCCGCGGTGAACTCGTGGCAATGCTGCGTTCCGGCAAAGCCGACCTAGTGGGTTAGTCCGGCCCGAGTAGAGGGTGGCGGCTTCCGGCATCTGATCGAGTAGCTCCGTACTCGCTCAACGGTTCTTCGGCGGGCGGACACTGGGGTCATGTCCGACGACACCACCAGCTATGAGCGGGCGCTCCGCAAGCTGCCGTTGTCGTACTCGCTGGCGCTGAGGTTGCGCGACGCCGGCGTCGCATCCGATCTCATCTGCGAATACCTCGCCGTCGAGGAGGCGTCGTTGAACGGCATCTTCTCGATCGCCGAAGCCAAGCTGAGGCGGATCAGCGACCAACTGTGAGAGTCCTGGCGGAATTCGATGCCCGGTACATCAGGACTGCCGCCGCCAGCAGGATCAGGTTCTGCACGACCAGCACGGAATCCGCTGCGGGAGCGGTTGTCGTGTCGACTTTGGCCGTATACGACTGGAAGGCTTCCACCAGTCCGCAGAGCCCCCACAGCACCAGGGCTCCCGCCCACGCCACCGTGTCGGTGACCAGCACCGCCGAACCCATTGCCACTGCGAGCAGTGCGGCCAGTCCGAGCAGGGCCGGGTACGCGAGCCGGCTCAGGACGCCGTCCAGCTCCGTACCGTCGTCTGTGTTCAGGACGACGATGTCGTTGACCACGTGCAGTACCGCGACCACGAACATGCACCAGCCCACCGCCGCGATCGTGCGGTTCGAGGCGCGTGCGCCCTTCACGGCGAGTACCGCGAAGGCGGCGCCGATGAGTGCCCGCGACACCGTCTGGGAGTACCAGATCTCTATCGGGTAGTCGTAGTCGGTGCCGAGCGCGACGATCGGGGGGATCGCACCGGTTATTGCGGCTAGCGACAGCAGGGTCGCCGGCAGTCCGAGATTCGCCCGACTGAATGCACGGTCGCTCGGGGCACCGGATGACGGCCGCGGCACGGCGCGGCCGGAAGCCTGAGCCGGCGCGCGTGAGTTCCGCGCGGTGGACTGCGGCCCCGTCGACTGCGGCGGCCGCGATGTCGCCGAGGGCGGGTGTCGTTGTGGTTCTGTCGTCCCGTTGCGCCTCGGGTCGGCACCGATCCGCTTCAGGGTGGCGATGGATCGGTCCACGTCGGCGAACAGGTCGTCGCGGCCACTGAACCTCTCCAGGACCGCGTGGCCGCCTCGGCGCTCTTCGGGATCGACCGACCGTAGGGCCGGCTCGAGGCGCAGGAGTACCTGCCGTTGTTGGTCGTGGGTGATCGCCGTCCGACTGGATACCAGGTCGACGAGGTCGGTGAGGTAGGACAACGGTGCGGCAGGTGGTTGGGGCCTCGGAACCGGCGTTCGCGGCGTGGGCGGTAGTCCCAGCAGGCCGCCGGCCAACCGCCGCGCCGCGCGGTCGCGGTCTGCCGGATCGGAATAGTCGATGATCTGGCGCCGCGAGTAACGCCGCGGCAGCGCACTGGAGGGCGGCTCGACCGCAACGGGCAGTATCGGTTTCCCGAGTGCCTCGGCCCAGTCGAATTCGCGCGCGCACGCGACGGAGTTCAACCCCTCGGCGGAGATGATGGGGATGAAGACGTCACACTCGGCGATCTGACGCAGGATCTCATCCCACCAGTCCTGACCGCCGCGAAGCCAGGAGTCCACCCACGTCTGGCAGCCGAGTTCGGTGAGGTGCGCCACGAGCTGGTCGACGTCGCGCTTGTTCGCCCGGGCGTACGAGATGAATGCTGTTCTCAAGGGTCACCCCCAAGATGCCGATCGGCTCATTATGCGCCGGTGCAGCGTTGTGTGACATGCGTTTCGGAGCCCAGGCCGTCGACGCCCGGCCTCGGCGGCCGGCGCCCGAAGATCATCCGTTCGGTGGAGGCGCGCCGGGGCGCAGCGTGCTTTGGTCGACCCGTGTGCGGCGTGGGGTTGCCGAACGGAGGCTTCGACGAGGGGGAGGTTCGTCATGTCGGTCGATGCGGAGAACTCGGGGGTTCTGGAAGGGCGCGCCGGCCGTGAGGCGTTGTGCACGTTGGTGTTGCACAGATTGCGGTGCGATGCGGCGGACGACTTCTCGAGCGACGAACCGTACATCACCGTCAATGAGGAGGAGGTCTGGCGAGCGGTCGGCGTGGACCCCGGTGACATCAGGGCGGTCGGTGTGCGACGCCGCTTCGGCGACGTCGCGCGTTTGATGCTGTACCAGGGTGAGTTCGCCGCAGACGACTTGATCGGCTCGCGGATAGTCGATTCGGGCGAAGCGGGTTTGGGTGTTCGCAGCGCGTGTTTCAGCAGTGCCACCGCCCAGTACGTCCTCGAATTCGAAGTGGAGTGAGCTCGGTGACCCATCGATGGTCGCTGAACGATCCCACTGACGAGGAGTGCGAACTGTTCGACCAGCGTGAGATGAATGCTCCCGCAAGGTCGTTCCTCGGTGCGCTCGAGCGTGGTGACGTCTGGCATGGTGGCGGCTTCTTGTCGGTACGGTCAGACGGAGCGCCTCGTCACCCGATCGGCGCCGCGCCGGAGGTCTGACTGAGCTCTCCGAGCGGTGTCTCCGCAAGCATCTGAGTGACATTGGCTCCGTAGAAGAAGATGCTCGGGGTCTGTCCGGTGCCGTCGAGCTTGGCCCGGACCTCTTGGGCGAGCTGTTCGTAATCGCCTTGGTAGTCGCCGTTGCCCCAGACATCGAGGAAGGCCGCGGTGAACGCGCCGTTGACCGGCCCGTCCATCGACGTCTCGTCGTCCTTGCATCCTGCGATCAACACGACGGAGGCGGCGGCGTCCTTGGGCGTGCGGACGGGCTTCCACCACTTCTGCTGTGCGGTGTAATCGTCCTTGTGGGCTTCGAATTCACGGAGCGTCACGTCGAGCGGGGCGCGCTTGGCTCGGCCGTCCACCGCGGCGGCCCGCTCTTCGCGCGCGCGCGCCACCGGCGCCCGGGTCACCGTTTCGCTGTGGCAGCTGTCGGACATGACGAAGATCCGCACCCCCGGCTGGAATGCGCACAGCGCCCCGTAGAGCGAGTCGTCGACGAGTTCCGTGTCGAACAGGCACCACGTCTCGTCGAGGCTGTCCTGCTCGTCGGCGTTCATGTCGACGACCTGCCCGCCGTGCCCGGAATAGGTGAGGAAGAAGAAGTCGCCTTCGGTGAGCTCGTTGGCGGCCGCGTCCAGCCGGCGGCGGACGCTGTCGGCCGTCGCCTGACCGTCGATCAGTTGCTCCGGCTCGAATCCGCGCGACAAGGCCACCTGCTGCATGGAATTGGCGTCGTTGATACATCCACTCAGCGCGCCGTCCCATCCCCCGTACGCGTGCGGGTCGACATGGTTCAGCCCGATGTGAAGTGATCGGCGTGTCATGACTTACTCCTTCGGTCCCGTTGGTTCATTGGTTTTCGGCTCGGCGACCCACGAGGTCACCACTCGATCTGTGCGGTGTCGCGGATGACACCCGGCTGGGGACGGCCTCGAGTCCGGGGGCGCCCACGGAACTGGGCGTCGCGGAGCGCGGGGTCGAACGTCACTGCGGCTTTGTCGGCGATCTGCTCGACCGTCTTCTCCATGACCACGAAGTCGGCGAACGGGTCACGGGCCTTCAGCCCGTCCAACGACTGCGTCACGATGAACCCTCGGGTGCGAAGCTCGTCGCCCACCCGGTAGATCAGGAGTTTCCAGAACTCGATCGGCACGCGCACCGTCCGGTAGGGCGGATCGGTGTCGGCCAGGACGGGACCGCCCATGACACTGACCCGCGAGTTCTCCTCGTCGGTGTTGTCCAATAGGGCGTTCTCGAGGCGGCCCCAGACCCCCTTGAGCGCAGACTGGTTGAAGTTGTCCATCTGCGGGGTGATGTTGGTGAGGAAGAAGGAGTCGGCGTTGGCGCGCAGCGCTTCCTCGCGGTCGCCCCACAGCAGGTCGGCGCGCCGGGCGACGTGGCCACGGTCGAGACGGTTCCTCTTGTACACGCTGTTGTCGGTTTGCACGGCGGCGTCGATGCGGGGATCGAGCGTGAACTCCAGATCGTCCCGGCCGATGGGGTCGGCGCCGTCGCTCGGCAGAGACGATCCGTCGATGTTCCAGGCCACCCAGCGGCACAATCTGCGACTCTTGCTCAGCGACAACGAGAATCGCGTGTAGTGGACGACAGGCGATCCCTCCAGCATGACCGCGTCGTCGGTATCCGTGTCCGTCGGCAGCTCGACACGCGGACCGACGAAGGTCGTGTCGTAGCCGGTCCGCTCGACGGTCTCGATATCCGGACTTGTCGACATCGGCAACTGCTCCTCTTCTCGGGGTGGCTCGCAGCGGTTGGCCATCGCCGCTTGCTCTCGGTGCGAACGCTATTCGGCACGCGGCCATGCGGCGTGAGTAGCGGACTACTCGATTCGCGGATCCGGGTCGTCGCGACGGATCCTGCGGCACAGCTCGTCGAGACGTGCGGTGGTCGGCCCGGTGGCGGGCTCGTCCGGCGAGATCTTCCGGAGTAGGCGGCCGGTGATGTCGATGTGCCGCAGGACCGAGTCGAGGTCGCGGGCGTTCGGCGCGGTCTTGGCGATCACTTCCCGATATGCCGCCACCAGCCGGTCGGTCTCGCGGTCGGCCTCCTCGTCATCCTGCCCGAGCACACCGGCCACGAGCGCGCGCACGAGTTCGACGTCGGCCAGGGTCGCGGCGCGCATGAACCAGCGGTCGGTCAGGAAACGATCGCGTGCGGTGGTCCGGCAACGTTCGATCAGAACGTCGGCGTCGGGAACGCGCTCACCCAGGAGGGTGGCCTCGGTCAGCCAGTTCAGGACGGGGTAGGGATCGAAGCACTGCCGGTCGAGGTTGCGCTGATGGGCCTGCCGATAGCTTTTCGCCGAGCGGGTCAGCACTTCTCGCGCCGTCACCGCATCCGGTTCGGCGGCGGCCCGCCGCTTGTACGCGCTCCCCAGCAGGGAGCGGCGCTCCGAGGTCTCGGCGACGTCGATGAGCCGTTCGAGGCGCGCCCCGGCGCCGTCGAGCAGCTCGCGGGCTCTTTCGCTTTCCTGGTCGCCGATCGCGTCGGCAAGGCGCACTTCGAGATTCGCCAGCATCTCCACCGCGCGCAGGGTTGTCGTGGAGTCCTGCGCCTCGCTATGGATCGCGGCCTCGAGATAGGGCACACCGGCTTCGAACTGACCGAGCTTCGCGAACGCGTCGCCGATCTCCATCAACACGTCTGTTTGCGTGAGCCATTCGGCGGGAGAACAGTTCACCAGCTCCTGGAGGTCGGCGACCGCCGCATCGGACCCACGCGTCGCGCGCAGACCCACGTCGTGCACCGCCTGGATCAGCTCGGCGGGGTCGACCCGGTTCTGAACTCTTCTGACATCGGTGCCGCCCGCGGGATCCAGCCGGTAGTCGGGGTCGCCGTAGGCCTGATAGGCCCCCCAGGTGTTGCTGTGGCGGAACTCGCAGTAGGTGCGGTCACGGGCTGCCTTCACCGCCCGGCCGAATGTCTCGCCGTCGAGCATGCTCTCGTAGAACGCGGTCGCGAACACCTCCGCCGCGGCGTCCTCGACCGCCCACCCGGCGGCGACGACCGCGCGTACGCCCATCTCGATCAGCTCCCGGGACACGCTGGCGGCGAGTCGGTTGAACTCGACACCCGACGATGCCTCGGGTCCGGTCTGGCCGAGGTAGCAGCAGTTGAGGAACACCAGCTCCGGCACCTGCTGCATCTGCTGCACTTCGACCGCGGTCAGGTACACACCGTTGTCGAGCACCATTCCGCTGCGGGCCTCGGCGTCCGCGGTCGCCGGGGACTCGTAATAGCCGTGGCCGGCGAGATGCACGATGCGATAGGGCCTTTCGTACAGTCCGGCGAGAACCTTGAGGGCCGTCGGCTTCACATCCGGTTCGTCGACCTCGAAGCGATTTCTCAGTACCGCGTACACCGCCTCGGCTTCGGCCCGCGCACCGGGCAGCTGGCTGAACGGTGGGCTGACCTGAGGGTCACCGACGACGTAGGCGGCCTTACCCGCCCGTGTGCCGATCTGCGGCCGGTAGCTCGACGTCTGCAACTGCCGGATGATGGCCTTCTCCAGGCAGAGCGCCTTGTCGCCCTGGCTCATGAGCTCCCAGGGGTAGGCGGCGCTCTCGGCATCGACGACCAGGACCAGCTTCTCGACCTGGGCAAGGCTGGACTTCAGGTCGTTGGGGATCATGAGCTCGAACAGCACCCGCGATTCCGCGGCACGGAACTGCGTCTCGGAGATCGCCCCTCGTATCAACCGTTCCACGAGCTCGGGCTGGCGCTGCTGAGTGGTGGACTCTGCGCGGGCACGTTCGGACAGGGTGAGGAATTTGATGGCGCGGTGGCCCGCACTCGTCTCCCCAGGATGGCCTATCGCCAACTCCGCCAACGCGGCGACCAGTTCGGCATCGGCGTTACCGGATTCCACCAAAGCGCGTTTCAGGCGATCGGCGAGCGGTTTGGGCAGCCGGGGCGGTGAAGTACGGGCCGGGGGCTCCACGCTCACCTCCCAGCGCCGCCACGCGTCCCGATCCGTCGTCGACCTCAGGCGCCTGCGGCCGTCGCGGCCGCGCTTGAGCAGGGGTGCCGCGTCGATGTCCACCCCGAGTTCCTTGCCGATCACCGGGGCGAGACGGTTGAGTGCATGCGCGGCCTCGATCGCGCGGTCGGCATACAGTTCGATGATCTCGATCTCGTCGATCGCCCCGCCCGCTCCGCTCGGGTCGCCGAGTTCACGGTGCACCTGTGCGATGGCACGCAGAATCGCGCCGACGGAATCCCCGATCTCGATGTTCGTGGTGGAACTGCCCCCGATGAGCAGTACCGACAGGCCGGCCTTCGCCGTCTCCTCGGCGGCACCGGACGAGACAGGAGCGCGATCGCGCAGCTGCAGCACGTAGTGGAGTGCCGCGCGGCGCAGGAGGTCGCCGAGTTCGGCCGCGGTCAGGTCACCCCACTTGCCGAGACCCATGACGACCGCCCCCGAGGGCAGGCCGAGGACCTTTTCCACCGCGGTCGGCTCGCGCAGGATCACCGCAACGGATCTGGACTCGCCGGGGTAGAGACCGAGCGAGTAGCGCTGTGTGAGGGCACCGCCCAGCAGATGGTCCACCTGCGCTTCGGCGCCGACGATCGTGTCGCCCTCGTAGTGACCGACCACGATCGGATGGCTGGCATAACGGAGGTCGCCGTGGACCACGGTCACCCGGAAACTCGAATTCGTCCGCTGCCGCTGCGGACCGCGCGGCTCCATGCCCAGAACGCCTGCGGGAAGCGATGTCTCGGTGGGATAGAGCACCGGCTGGGGCAGGGACCGGCTGGTTTCCGGGCCACCGCGGGCCGCGCCGGGCGGGACGACCGACAGGCGCGACGTGGTGCCGGTCTCCAGGAGATCCGTCAACGCGGCGAAACCCTGCCGGTAGGCGGCCAGCTCACCGTGGGCCGCCGCCATGTACCACATCGGCACGTCCGGCAGACGGCCCGACCGGTAGGTCACTCGGCCGTCTCCTTCGGTCGTCACCGACAACACCGCGCGCCCGTCGACGATCTCGACGCCGGTGACGGTGCGCGGCGCCGCGCCGGCCACGTAATGCACGCGTTCGGGATGAGGGATCCGTCCCGCGTCGGGGGCGAGACCGTCCAGGGTGGCGCGGGCCGCGGCGAGCGCCGCGGCGCCTGGCGCAGCCGCTGTGGTCAGCTGCGCCTGGTATTCCTTCCACGTGGCGGCCGCGAAGATCTTCTCGTCGTCCGGCAGCGATTCGAGGACACCGGGGAACTGAGCGAGGATGTCCGCGATCTGTGCGGTCTCGCGATCGAGGTCCAACAACGCGAGTTGCTGGACGCTCGCAGCCGTCCCCAGCACCATCTCGACGGTGTCGTAGGAGCCCCGATTCGGGGTGCCCAGCATGACGAGCACCGCGCCGCCGCTGCGCTCACACAGGCGGTCCCATGTTTCGGGACGGGCGGCGATCATGGCCCGTACGACCAGTCCACCCATCCCGTGGGCCACGATGCGTGCCGGTTCACGGTTCCTCGACAGCGCGCTGTCGATCTCGCCGGCGAGCAGCAACGCCGCCTCGCCGATCGACCGCCGCCAGTCATAGGCGAACGGGATCACCTCGTAGGACTGCTGCAGGTACTCACAGAGCTCGCGGTAGCCGTCGCCCAGAAGAGCGGTCGGGCGCACCTTCTCGGAGCCGACGTCGGCGAGGTCCCCCATCCCGCCGTGGCGCAATGCGGCGTGATGAAGCCAGACCTCCCGGTCCCCGGCGGCCAGATGTGACCCCATGACGTCGGGGACGACGAACACCACCGGCCGGGCGGCCCCGACGGTCGACCGCAGCGCACGCGGCATCGGCACCGGCGCGACCGCACCCGCCGACAGTTCGTGGAAGCGGGGCGGCAGCTGACCCCGTGGCGCGCCGAGCCAGTCGACCACCGTGGTGCGCGTGCGTGGGTTGCCGAAATAGCTGAAGTGGCTGACGTCGGGACCCTGGTCGAAGACGTAGCCGGCGAGGGCGTGGCGGGCGCCGTGGAACATGGCGTCGGTGTTGACGACGAGGTCGTTGTCGCGGCCCTCGTAGAAGAACCGGTCGTTGGCGAACAGGCTGAGGCGTTTGAGCCAGTTGCCGCCCTCGACGTCCCCGGAGACGACGCCGAGGTCGCCGGGCGCCGGGGTGTCGAGGTTGTTCAGCAGCGCGACGAGAGGCGAGGTGGGAACCATCGCTTCGATCCCCGGCACCACGGTCGGATCGCTCCTGCGCCGGATGACTTCGAGGGCGATCCGCTTCGTCACCTCGTAGACGGGTGTTCCGCCGACCGCCGGGATGAGCCCCACCAGGTTGGTGAGTACCGACAGGAACGTGTCGAGGTTCTCGTCGACGAGCAGGGTGCCTCGCGACGGGGCGGCGCAGCGCACGAAGCGCTCGACGCGGAGCTGCTTGTCGGCGAGCAGAGTGGCGAGCCGCTCGAGCTGCCGGCGGTCCCGGGTGTCGGCGGGCTGTGTTCCACGGCCGGTGCGGCGGAAGGTCCCGATCAACTCCGCGGTGATGGATGCCTGCGAGATCAGATCGCCGACCAGTCCGCCGCGTGAGTGCGTCACCAGGCTGAGGCGCGCGTGGCGCGGCAGCGCGGTGACGAGGTCGACGGCGTTGTCGATCGGGCTGTCGCTGAACGTGCGGTGCTCGAAGGCGTAGATGCGGTCTCCGAACAGTTCCCGCAACGCCTGCCATTGGGGTTGTGCGTCGTCGGTGAGGAAGCCGCCGAAGCTGCCGCGGGTCGAGGAACCGGTGCCGTGGACGAAGACCAGCATCTTCTCGTCGGCGTCGAGATCGTCGAATCTCGCGGGCGTCGGCTCGGATTCGTCGTGTCCCCGCTTCCGGGTGGCCTGGTCCCAGGGGTAGAGGCCGGGGCCGGGTCGCAGGCGGCTCTCGATGAGGCGGACCAGCGCCTTCGTGGCGAACCAGGAGGGCAGCTCGAGGGCGAGTTCCACACCGAGGTCCTGCGCCAGCTCGAGGAGGTCGCTGGGCCACTGGTCCGGGTCCTCGAGGAGGTCCACCAGGTCGTCGCGTTTGCGCCGCAGCACGCGGACCGCGCTCGTCGCCCAGTCCTTCACGCCGCGCTCCGAGACCCGCGGCACCGCGTCGACGGTCACCGCGTTCCCGGATCTCGCCTGCGGGTTCAGCAGCGGCGCTTCCTCCGCGTAGCGCCGTGCCGACGTCCACCAGGTGAATCCGCCCTCGACCTCGAACTCCAGCACGTCGTCGTCCTCGACGACGACCTCGAGCGGGGCGTCGGTGCGCGCACGGGCCGAGGGCGACAGCGTGAACGCCTCGACCACGTCGAAGGATTCGAGCAGGCCGGTGGCCGCGGCTTCCGGGTCGGCGGCCGCGGTGGTACCCCTCGTCGCGCTCAGGTCGCCGTCGTAGCGCTGACCGGGGATCCGCAACTGGACGGTCATGAGCGCACTGTCACTGCCCGAGCCCGGCGGCGGAGACCACCGCCCACAGCACCTCGGGATGGCGAATGTCGCTGTGCGCACCGCTGAAATCCGATTGGTGTGCCTTGATCACCGCGTTGGAGTCCAGGGTGTAGAACTCACCGGGCCTGAAGTCGTAGGGCTTGCCGCGCTCCGCGAGCAGGCCCGCGGTCGGCGCGGGGTCCTGCTGGTAGCCGTCGTGGCCCATCGCCCCCCAGCGGTATACGAGATCCGCGGCGTCCTTGCTGTCCTGCCTGGCGAGCATGCTGGCCGCCGGGTACCACCATCCCACCGCCCTGTCGGCGGCGCTGAACGTCGCGAGCAGGGGCCCGTCGACCCTGTCGCCGTGGCCGGCGAGGCCGCCCGCGCGGCTGCGGTCGAACGGCAGCGACGACGCGAACGCGAAGTGGGAGAACGCCGCCTGGATCAACGTGAGTGATTTGACCGGGCTGGCCTTCCCCGTCATCTCCGGCGGCAGACCCGCCAACGCGTAGGACACCAGACGTGCCCCGAAGCTGTGGCCCATCAGGTGAATACGCGGCCGCCGCCCGTCGGGCGCGCAAAGCGTCGCCAGCAGCGGTCCGAGCCCGTTGCGACCGACGACACCCGCGCGGTTCTTCATCTCGTAATAGCTCAGCGTGCGCAGCACTTCGCGCGCACCCGACCACAGCCCCGAGAACAGGTCGCCGAGACCCTTCGTCTGGTCCGGCGGGGTCGGCGCCATCGCCGCGGCGTGGCCGAGCATCCGCGCCGTGTTGGCGCTGAGCATCGCGGATTCGCCGGCATCCTCGCTCGACTGCGGCGCCGTGGTGACGAGTGTGCGTGCCAGGCGGTGGAATTCGGCCAGGGCATCGGCGTCGTGGGGTCGGCGGTCGAGCAGCTCACCCATCGTCGCCAGCGGCTGCTCCCGGCCGGGGAACGCGGGAGCGAGGGCGACGGCGAGCTGCGCTCCGGTGGAGGGCGCCGCCTTGGTGGCGCGGGGGTCGTCCTCGGGGAACAGCAGGGACGGCCAGATGACGCCGACGGCCGCGCTGCCGGTCCGGTGTGTGCCCAGCTGGTCGGCGAGCAGGCCGAACATCGCCTGATAGAGGTCACGGGCGGAGGCGACGCCGTTGTTCCAGCCGTGCGACAGCACGAACAGGTCGGTGATGTCGCCGGCGCGTACGGCCGCGGACAGTCCCCCGTCGCCGCCTGCGGCGGTGTCGAGGGAGCCGTCCTCGGTGAAGTGGACCTCGTGATAGGGCAGGCCGTCGATGGTCGTCATGATGGTCCCCGTGTCGTAGCGGCGGTACGCAATCCGGTTGGCGCAGCGACGGTTTGAGCGGTGATCCCCGCCTGGTCTCGCGGTGGCCGACGTCCTCCCGCGGGTCCGGGACCGTCGTGGTGCGACATGAGGCGATTGTGGCGTGTACGGCCTGAAGGGACATGAGTACCGCACTACTCGATCGCCCACCTCGGCGGTCTTACCGACCGGTGTCGTCTTCTTACGTCCGGTCGAGCTCTTCTGCGTTGGGATATCGCTCGAGGCGTCGCGGCATCCTGTCGTGCAGGCCTCGAGGCGGGGGTGTGCCCGCCACCGTGATGCCCACCTGTCCCCACGCGTCGGTGACGGCATCCTGCGCGTCGGGGCCGTAGAGCTGGGCCGCCTTCGCAGCGGTGGTGTCGGCGAACTGTTGGAAGTCGGTCGTGCGGCTCGACGCCTTGAGGGCTTCGTACCAGATGTGCCCGGGTGCCTTCCATGCCTGACCGCCGATGTTGACGGCCGCGAGGTGGAAGGCTCGGTTGGGGATGCCGGAGTTGATGTGGACCCCTCCCCAGTCGCCGCGGGCGGTGTCGGGCAGCACCATGAAGTCTGTCATGTGGCCCGGCTGAGGATCCTTGCCCATCGTCGGATTGTCGTAGGCCTGCCCGGGATCCTTCATGGACCTCAGCGCGTCACCGGCATGACTCGGGGTGAAGATCTCCGCACCGATGAGCCAGTCGGCTTCCTCCGCCGTCTGGTCGAGCGACCATTGCTTGATCAGCGACCCGAACACGTCCGACATCGACTCGTTGAGGGCGCCCGGCTGATTGTGGTAGGTCAGCCCGGCGGTCATCTGCGTCACCCCGTGGGTCAGCTCGTGCCCGATCACATCCAGCGACGCGGTGAAGTCGGTGAACATGACGCTGTCGCCGTCCCCGAACACCATGTGCCGGCCGTCCCAGAACGCGTTGTTGAACTGGTCGCCGTAGTGGACGTAGCCGTCGAGCCGCATGCCCATCCCGTCGATCGAATCCCGGTGCAGGACCTCGGCGTAGAACTGGCGTGTCGCGCCCAGTCCGTCGAAGGCCTGATTGACGGCCGGGTCCGCACTCGGCGGCGCGGTCTCCGTACGCATCAGTTCGGCGTCCACCAGCGATTCCCGGTGCTGTGCGTCGAAGATCGTGCGGCGGCCGCGCGTGGGGGTGGCCAGGTCCGCACCGGGTGCTGACCGGGCCGACCGTGCACCGCGCAACTGCGCGCTGGCGACGAGCGTGCGGCGGGCCGCTTCCCGCACAGCGGGGTCGGGTGATTCGGCCAGGTGGTCGAGGATGTGCGGGGGCATTATGCAATTGAGGTCGTGGAAGACGCTCATCGGTCCACTCCAGTCCTAGGGAAATCGCCGGTCGGCGCTGATCGCGCCGGCCACCACTGACGCTAGGGACGCGCGGTCCCCCACGGCGTGAGTAACGCACTACGCGAATCCCGCCGGGCCCCTACCGGTGGCTCAACCAGTCGCGGAGACGGGCGAATTCGGCAGGCACGCTGCCGTCCGTCGCCTCCAGGGTCCTCATCGCCCCACCGTCGTCGATCTCGATGACGTAGGTCTGCGCATCGCGGAGGTTCCGGTTCACCGGCGGCGGCGGATGGAGCGATGATTCGGCCGCGGCGATCAGCTCGGCCAGTTCCTGCCTGTCCTCCGGCGCAAGGGATTCGGTGTCGACGACGTGCCGCGATCGGCCCAGCCCACCCAGCAACCCACCGTGGGTCTGCAACGACACTCTCACTGTGTTCGCCCACCTTCCTCAGCCGCCTGCCCCAGGACTTCGATCACCCGATCGATGACGTCGGACGGATCTCCACAGATGCGCAGGAACTCGAGTTGGAAGCGCGCACTGTCGACCTCGTCGGGCCGGCCCGTCCGGGCAGCGGCGGCGTAGAGCCGGATCGCTTCCTCCAGGGGCAGGGTCCGTAGTTCCAACGCCTCGTGCAGCGCGAGTTCGGCGAGCGTGACGGCCGCCCAGAAGTCACCCGGATCTTCGGCTAGCGCCTGACGGGCGAGGAACCTGCTGACCGTGAGCACCTCGTTGAAGTCCCTGCGATACTCGTCGTCGCGCACCCGGCCACTCCACCGCAACGCCATGACGACGTTCACGCCGGTGTAGTACTCCGGGTCGAGGTCGAAACCCAGCCGGTACCTCTGTTCCATCTCGGCGAAGAGGCCCCTGGCGGTGGCGTCGTCCATCCGGCCGCGCTGCCGTTCGAGCTGGCGCTTGAGCAGGCCACCCCAGATGCCGTAGGTCTCCGAATCGCGATACCCGGCATCCTCGGCGATCACCAGGTATTGCTTGGCGGTGTCCCACAGCTGTTCCTGCACCGACGGTACGGTGGCCCGCTCGCCGAGGCGGCGGTACGCCATCACGGTGTGGTGCAGCCAGGTGCGGTGGAGCGGATCCTCAGGGGTCGGCTTGGCGAGCTCCAGAAGCACTCGAGCGTCGTCGTACGCCTTCTCGTCCATCATCGCCGCCGCGAGCTCGATCCGGCAGGCCCGCCGCGCCGACACCAGGATCTCCCGGTTCGACTCGAGATCTCCTGCCGCTTTTCGCATTTCGTCGACGTCTGCCGATCGGATCGCTTCCGCCACGCGGTCGCGCACCTCTTTGCCCGCCACCCGGTACGTCGGGACGGCGGCGCGCGGCTGGAAGGGCCGCACGATGTTGCCGAGGTCGAACCATTGGTGGCAGGGGCTGTCCGATTGGCCACCGTCGAGGGCGGTGCAGACCACGGGCAGTAATCCACGTATCGCCGCCTCCGCCTGCTCGTCGGTGACGGCGTCCGCGCCGCGCACGAAGGAGTGGGTGCGGATCATGTTGACGTCGAACGGCGGCGTTGTCTGTTTGAACGAGGCGATACTCGGGTTGATCAACACCGTTGCGCGAGAGGCGAAGACGTGCCGGATGCCCAGTTCGTAGGCGACGTTGAAGTTGATCGCCGAGAGGTCGGCGAGAACCAGATCGGAGTTCGCCAGATCGGAGAGCATGGCCGAATGGATGATTCCGCTGTCGGTCTGCAGGTCCGCGCGCACCCACTCGACGTCGAGGTCTTCGAGAAGGGGCCGATAAACGCGGTGAAACGCCGGATCGCACTCGAGGAACCGGTTGGCGCGCGGATCCTTCTTCTTCCCGTACGGCATCACGATGAACGCACGCCGGGTCGCTCCCGGCATCGGGTCGAAGTCGACGGCCAGCATGCCGCGCTCCTCGGCACGGAGCACCAACTCGTCGACGTCGGTGGGCGATGACGGCAGCGGAGTGGGCCGAATGGTGAAGAGCCATACCCGTTCTTCGCAGTCGCCGGTCCGCTGTTGCACCGCGTCCAGCAGCGCCACGTTGTGTCTGCGCTGTACACCGTCGTCGGCGAGATCCAGCCCGGCACTGTCGATGGTGACGCCGGATGTCGTGGTGATGCGGTCGAAATGGCTCAGCCATGGCTCTCCCGCCGGGACGACGGTCGTCTCGCGAAACGTCGCCGCGTCACACGGCAACAGGATCCCGAGCGGAACACGCTCGGCGAGCGCGGCCCGGGCGAACAGGATGTCGGCGCCCGGGGTGAGGGAGCCGACCAACTGCGCCGGCTGCAGTGACTGCAGTAGTCCGCGGATTCGGACGAACAGTTTCTCCGTGGCCTCGAGGGGCAGCCGCGGCAGGCTGCGCCCCGGCTCGTCGACCGGACAACCGCCGTACGCGACGATCATGACGATGCGCTCCTGCTCGCGGACTTCGGATTCTCGATACGAGCCTTCCCCATCGGGCAGGCCCCGGCACGAGTAGTCGACTACCCCAATGTCAGGGACCTGCGCCCAGGACATCGGCGAGTGCCTGTGCCAGCTTTGCCGGCTCGTCGGCCGGTACCGCACTGATCAATCCCGACGCTGCCAGCGCATGCACCCGGCGGTCCGTGCCCGCCCCGGCCAGGGCGTCGGCGAAGGCGTCGGCGGTCCGCCCGGAGCCGGCAACCACCACGACACGTCGGCCGGCGTCGATACTGTGCGCCACGTCGTCCACCGCGATGCTGCCGCCGTTGATCAGCACGGTGGCCGACGTCGCGCCCGCGGAAAGTGCCGCAGCGGTACGCGCGATCCACACCGACTCGGCGCCCCAACTGTCACCGGGGACGAGGAGGAAATGGGTGTGGTTGGGCTCGAGTTGCGCGGCATCGTCGGATGCCGCGGCGCGTCCCGGCCGGAGGACGGTGCCGGCGGCGGCCACTCCGATGAGCGGGAAGGACGCCGAAAGCGCCGTGCGCGTCTCCCCGGCCAGGCGCATGATGCCGGATCGGGTGCCGCCGTCGATCGCCGCGGCCTGGTGTTCTTCGAGCGGCGGCGCGATCCCCGTGACGAACAACGGTCGCAGCCGCTGCACATCGGCGGGCGCCAGTCCGCCGGCACCCCCGACGATGACCACTGCCGGTCTCGGCGGGTGCAGCCCCAGGGCTTCGAGGGACGGCGCCACGTCCGCTGGATCGGTGACGTCGACGGCAAGGGCCGCCCGGTCCTCCGGGAAGGAGATTCGTTCCGGCGTCATCACCGCCCCCGATACCGACCGGCCGGCCGTTGGATCACCACCGAGCCTACGGACTGTCTCCACCACAGTCGCACACGGCGTCCGTCACGGCTGCCCGCCGACGGTGCTCACCCGGACGGCGGTGAACCGGCGTCGGGCGATCCGCCAGCCGTCGGGCGCCCGTACCAGTTCGTCGTCGTAGAAACCGACGGCGTTCACACCGGAGCTGTTGTCCGGCGCGAAGATCAGCGCGTCGACGTAGGTCCGCGCGGTCGCGGCGTCCCCGTCCACGGCGATCGCGAAGTTCGTCAACCGGTGCAGCGTGTGACCGGCCATGGCGTGGGTCTTGTCCATGAACTCGGTGACCGCATCGACGCCGTCGAAGGTGCCGATGTCGCCGTAGTCGAGTGCGCAGTCGTCGGTGAACACGGTCCGGAACAGGGCCCAGTCACGCCGGTCGATCCCGGTGGCGTAGCGGGTGAGGACGTCGGCGATGTCCTGGCGGTCGCTCATGGAACGACCGGCTCGTACCGCAGCATCGTGACGTCGTGGTCGGGGTAGTCGAAGAACACCGGGCGCACCCGCATCCCGATCCGGATGTCCTCGGGGGCCACGTTCACCAACTCGGTCGAGAACCGCGGTCCCTCGTCCCATTCCACGATCGCCGTGAGCAACGGCACCGCATCGGCGAAGTGGGGTCCGACGGGTCTGCGTGCGACCGTGTACGAGTACAGCGTGCCGAGACCGGAGATCTCGCGCCACTCCAGGTCGTCGGCCAGGGTCCGGGGCGCCCGCACCCGCGGGTAGAACACGTACGCATCCGACGACGGTGAGTACTGGATGCGGATCTTGTGCTCGGCCAGCGCATCCCAGAACGGGGCCGTCGTCGGGGTCTTGACGGGCATGGGCCGTTCGAAGGTGGTCATCGGGTCAGTCGCCTTCCAGCACGAGGGTGGTCTGTTCGGACAGGATGCCGCCGTTGCCGGAGACGAACGCCCGGTTGCAGTCGGCCACCTGCGCGGCGCCGGCCCGGCCCATGATCTGGCGGGTGGCGTCGCACACGTGGTGCATCCCGCCGGCGAGACCGGCCTGCCCGAATCCGAGCTGTCCGCCCGCGGTGTTGAGCGGGAAGTCGCCACCGAACGTCAGGTCGTGGTCGCTGACGAACGCCATCCCCTTGCCCTTCTCGCAGAAGCCCGCATCTTCGAGGCTGAGCAGCACGGTGATCGTGTAGCAGTCGTAGATCGACACCATGTCCATGTCGGCGCGGTCGAGTCCGGACATCGCGAACGCGGTGTCGGCGGCCTTGGTGATCGGTGTCTGCAGCAGATCGCGGGCGTAGGTGGGCGTCTTGAACGGCACGTGCTCACCGAAACCCTTGATGCACACCGGCCTTCGTTTCGAACGTCGGGCCATGTCGGCGCTGGCCACCACGACCGCGGCGCCGCCCACGCACGGCATCACGATCTCGAGCATGTGCAGCGGGTCGGCGATCACCGGGCTGGCGAGGACGTCTTCGATGGTGAGCGGTTTGTCCTTCCAGATCGCGCCCTCGGTGTGGTTGGCGTTGACCCGCTGATCGACCACGATCTTGGCCATCGCCCGCTCGTCGTAGCCGTACACCGCGGCGTAGCGCTGGGCGACCTGACCGTACGGGCCGTTCTGGCCGAGGTTGCCGTAGGGAATCTCGAATTCGGCCTGCGGAGAGCCGAACTGGTTGCTCGAGGACCCGAAGAACATCGCGTCGACGAGCGGTGCGGGCTTCTTCTCCGACGTCGGGGTGAGGTAGCGCGCCGGGAGCGCGCACAGCACCACGTCGCACAGTCCCAGTTCGATCGCCGCCGCGGCGCGCCAGACCATGCCCACCGCGCTCGCGCCGCCGAGGTCGAGGATCTCGGCGAAGTTGGCGTCGACTCCCAGGTACTCCGTCACGGTCGACGGGACGAAGATCTCCGACTCCCCGATGTGTGAGGTGACGATGCCGTTGACCGACTCCCCCGGCAGCCCGGCGTCGGCGAGCGCGGCCGCGCCCAGTTCCGCCCACTGCTCGAGCAGAAACGGTGCGGGTCCGGCCTTGTTCAACCGTTCCGGGGGCAGTTCGACATAGCCGACGATGGCGGCCTCTCCGCGTAATCCCATACGGCTCTCCTGTCATCCACGGGGCAGCCCGAGCACCATCTGGGCGATGATGTTGAGCTGGATCTCTCTGGTGCCGCCGCCGACGAGTTCGGCGGGCAGGTGCAGGTACGGCTGCACCACCGGGGGCTCGGTGTCCTGCAGCAGCGCGGTCTCACCGGTCAGCGCGAGGGTGGCCGCGAAGGTGCGGCGCAGCATCGCCGCGGTGGCCACCTTGGCGATACTCGACGCCGGGCCGGCGTGCTGTCCGTCGAGCAGTCGCAGCGTCTCACGCACACCGAGTGCCTTGATCGCGCCCGAGTACGCGTCGATGTCACCGAGTGCCCGCAGCGCGCCGTCCTGATCGGGTCCGGGTGCACCGGCCAGCGCGCGCAACGCGCCGGCGCGGTCGTTGTGGACGTAGTTGCCGATCGCCACCCGCTCCTGGGCCATCGTGGCGATCGCCAGACCCCACCCGCCGGTGGGCTCACCGACCAACATCTCGTCGGGCACGAAGACATCGGTGAGGAAGACCTCGTTGAAGTGCGCATCGCCGGTGGCCTGGCGGATGGGTTGCACGTCGACGCCTTCGGACCGCATGTCGACGACGAAGTAGCCGATACCGCGATGTTTGCGCGCATCGGGGTCGGTGCGCGCCAGCAGGGCGCCGTAATGCGCGTGGTGCGCCGACGAGGTCCAGATCTTGTGGCCGTTGATCTTCCAGCCGCCGTCGACCTTGACCGCCCGGGTGGTCAGGGCGGCCAGATCCGATCCGGCGGACGGTTCGCTGAACAGCTGGCACCATGCCAGCTCGCCTCGCAGCGTCGGGGGGACGAGGCGGTCGCGGACGTCCGGGTTCGCCGCGTTGATCAACGACGGGACGATCCATTCGGCGATGCCGAGCGACGGACGCACGAGCGCGGGCCGGGCCGCGAACTCCTCGTCGATGATCAGCTGCTGCAGGGGTGTGGCGTCGAGTCCCCAGGGCGCCGGATAGTGCGGGGCGATCAGCCCCGCCTCGGCGATGGTGGTGCGCTGCGGGCCGGTCGCGAACTGCTCGTACTCCCCCTGCGGCCGCGGCCCGTCGTTGGACAGTGCCGACGCGCGGCCGAGAACGTCGCGAACGTGGGCGCGGAAGTCGGGGTCGGCGTCGCCCAGACGCACGGTGACGTCCCGGGCGGTGGTGCGGGTGAGCTCTCCGAGCCGTCGGCTCCACCGGGTGGCGGGCCCGAGCGATGCGGCCAGCGCGGTGGCGCGCCGCCAGTACAGGTGCAGATCGTGCTCCCAGGTGAAGCCGATCGCGCCGAACATCGTGAGGGTGTCGAGGACCAGGTCGGGCGCCGGTGCGGCCGCCATCAGGGCCGCGGTGGCGGCGGCGATGGTGTGCTGCTCGGCGGATTCGTCGGCGGAGCGCACCGCATCCCATGCGGCGGCGGTGGCGAGTTCGCTGCTGATCAGCAGCTCGGCGGCGCGGTGCTGCAACGCCTGGAAGGCGCCGATCGGTTTGCCGAACTGTTCGCGGGTGCGCAGGTGGTCGGTGACCGCGTCGACGCACCACCGGATGGTGCCGGCGGCCGCGCACGCGGTCAGGGCCGCGACGGCGCAGCGGGCGGTCTCGGCGTCGACGCCGGTGAGTCGTCGCTCCGCCGGCACGTGGTACCCGTCGAAGCGCACGCGGCCCGCATCGGTGGTGAGGTCGGTGCCGCGCTCCGGTTCGATGACCACCTCGTCGGCGTCGGCGACGAACCAGAGCAACCCGCCGTCGTCGGTGTGCGCGGCGGCCAGGAGGCGCCGCGCGGCGCAGGCCCCCAGCACCACCGGCGAGGCGCCCGTCACCTCCCATCCGCTCTGTGCCGACACCGCTTGCAGGGCAGCGTCGTTCGGTAGGACGACGGCGGCAGTGGCACCTGCGGCGAGGTCACGCAAGACGGAGTCGGCCACCGGTGAGGTGTCGGCGAGCAGGGCGACGGCGCCTGCGGTCACCGTGGACAGCAGTGGCCCCGGAAGCAGAACCTGTGCAGCCGCTTCGATCACGCACGCGGTGTCGACCAGGTCGCCGCCCTGACCGCCGACCCGCTCCGGCAGGTGCACCGCGTGGAAGCCGCTGGCCACCAACTCGTCCCACCAGTGCGGGATCCGGCCGGCGGCGAGGTCGTCGAAGGCCTGTCTGGTCTTGTCGATCGGTGCGTGACGGGCGCCGAAGTCGCGGACGGCTTCGGACAGCGCCGTCTGTTCGGGGGTGAGGGCGATGGGCATCAGCGGCGGTCCTCGGCGGGTCGGCGCCGGTTGCTGACGAAGAACTCGGCGGCCTCGGCCAGCGCCTCGGTGGTGGGCGCCGGCCGCCATCCGAGGTCGCGTTCGGCCTTCGAGTGGTCCATCGGCGACATGATGTGCATGAGCCGGATACTCAGCGGCGTCAGCCGGGTGTCACGGCGGCGCACACGCGCGAGCCACGCGCTGGGCACCGCTGCCACAGCCAGCGCGCCTATCGGCACGCCGATTCGTGGCGGCTCGACACCGACTGCCGCACAGGCGGTTTCGTATATCTCCCGCGCGGTCATGAACCGCTCCGAGATGATGTAGCGCTCCCCCGGCGTGCCCCGGCCACCCGCCAGGATCAGCGCGTCGGCGGCATCGCGGACGCCGACGACCTCGGCCTGGGCCCCGTCGATGTAGAACGGCAGTTTTCCGCGTACCGCGGCCGACACCAGGCCACCGTGCGGGGTCGGCAGATAGTCACCGGGTCCGTACGTGTTGGACACACACATCGCCACCGCGGGCAGGGCCCGTTCGCGGTGGTAGCGCAGCACCAGGTTCTCCGCGGCCACCCGGGTGCGGATGTACTCCCCCGCCCGGTCGAGCCAGTTGTTGGCGAGTTCTTCGGTCGCCGGGCCGTGCGGCGCGATGCCGATGGTCGCGATCGAGCTGGTGAACACGAACCGCTGCAGATCCGCGTCGGCCAGCACGTCCAGGACCCGTTGCAGCCCTTCGACATTGGTGCGCCACAACGGCGCGGCGTCGCGCAGCCAGGCCCGGGCGTCGACCACGCAGTAGTACACGACGTCGCACCCCTGCACCGCGGCGCGCACCGCGTCGTCGTCGAAGATGTCGCCGTAGTGGCGCTCGACCGGAAGGTCGTCGATGCCCCGGGTGGAACTGGTGCGGCGGATCAGCACGCGGACGTCGTCACCGCGCTCCACGAGCCGGCGGGTGACGTGCGAGCCCAGGAAGCCACTGGCTCCGATGACGAGCTGCTTTCCCACACCACTCCCCGCCGTCCGAGACGAGACGGTCCGTCTCGTTTGTGGCAGACTACGGGGCGATGACCGAGCCCGCAACGCCCGCCCGCGCGCCCGCCGTGCCGCGGCGGCGCAGCGAGAAGTCGCGCGTGGCGATCATCGCCGCGACCCGCGACCTGATGCTCGAGCGCGGGTTCGACGGTCTGAGCATCGAGGCGGTCGCGGCCCGCGCGGGCGTGGGGAAGCAGACGATCTACCGCTGGTGGCCGAGCCGGCCCGCACTCGTCGCCGACGTGCTGCTCGAGGATGCCCACGAGATCCTGGTCCCGGTGCGGCACACCGACGATCTGGTGGCCGACGTGGTGTCGTGGATCGGGAAGTTGGCGGCGACGCTGACCAGCCCGCGGGGCAACGCGATGCTGCGGATCCTCACGGTCGCGTCGATGGAACACGAGGACACCGCGTCGCGGCTCCGGGCGGGTTTCGGCGATCCGCTGCACATGTCATTGCGCAACCGGCTGCTCGCAGCCGGGCTGGACGCGCCGACGGCGGAGTCGGCGGCCGAGGCGATCGTCGGGGGAGTGGTGTACGCCATCCAGCGCGAAGGCTGCTCCTATTCGCGGGAGCGAGCGCAACGCACCGCCCGGCTGATCGTCGAGAAGCTGGTGGACAGCTAGGGGCCGGGTCGGTGTCGACCCGGCCCCTGAAGCTGTTCGTTACGTGTCAGCCGATGCAGCCGACGCCGGGGATGCAGCCCTCGACGCCGCCGGGGCCGGCCGAGCCGGTGGGTCCGCCGGGGATCGTGCCGGTCACGCCACCGGGACCCGCCGTACCTGCCGGGCCACCCGGGATCGCGCCGGTCGCGCCCTCAGGGCCCGCCGCGCCGCCAGGACCGCCGGGGATCACACCCGCCGCGCCGCCCGGACCCGCGGTGCCGCCCGGGCCACCGGGGATGACGCCCGTCGCGCCCTCGGGGCCTGCCGCACCGCCCGGACCACCCGGGATGGCGCCCGCTGCGCCGCCGGGACCGGCGACGCCGCCGGGTCCGACCACACACGGGGTGCCGTCGGCGTTGACGCACGGCGGCGGCGGAGGCTGGGTGACGAAATTTCCTGTGTTACCGAATGCCACCGGGGCCAGCGCGATCGCAGATGCGGCGACGCCTGCGAACAGCGCGGGGGCGGCGGCTTTACTCATCTTGTTTCGCATGACCAAGGCATTGCCGACGTCCCCGGTGTTCAAACACCTTCGATTCCGTGATGGATTCGGTCGCAAGCACCGGTTTAGCCGTCGCCCGCTGCGGTTACGTGGCCCGGGAGGCGGATACCGCGCGGAACTGATGGGGTGCACAGATTGACGGACTGGCCGACACAACCGATTGCCCTGCCCCTCCGCCGTGACCTGCCCGATGCGGCGACGTGCGTCGCGGGCAGCATCATCGCCGGGCACTACCGCCTTCTCGTCTGCCACGGGGCCGGTCCGCTGCTCGAGTTCTGGCAGGGCATCGATCTGGCGAACGGTCGGACAGTGGCGCTGACGGTGGTGGACCCGGCCGCGACGCTGCCGGTCGAGTGGGTGAACGAGATCTTGTCGCTCACGGTGCGGCTGCGCGGGCTCGAGACCCCGGGGATCGCGGAGATCCTCGAGGTGCTGCACACCGGCCGATGCGGTGTGGTCGTGGGGGAGTGGGTGCCCGGCGGCGGTCTGCACGAGGTGGCCGACACCGATCCTTCCCCGGTCGCCGTGGCGGCGGCGCTCGAGCCGCTCGCGATGGCGGCCGAGGCGGCGCATCGGGCCGGCGTCCACCTGAGCATCGACCACCCGGCGCGGGTGCGCGTCAGCACCTCCGGACACGCGGTGCTGGCCTTCCCGGCGACCCTGCCGGACAGCACACCGCAGACGGATCTCCGCGGTATCGGCAGCTGCCTGTACGCGCTGCTGGCCGGGGACTGGCCGGACACTTCGGAGCCGGGCGACTTGGCGGATCTGCGTCCCGGGACACCGTTTCTGGTGTCCACGACGGCGGCCGGACTGGTACGGCCGCAACCGGGGATCAGTAGCGCCGCCACCCTGGTGACGATGCTGCGGCAGGCCGCGCGTGACGGGGCCGGCGACACGGCGGACGTTCGCGTGCTGGCGCCGCTGGATGCGCCGCGGCCGGGTGAGTACGCGGCGTTCCGGAACTTCGGGCCGGCAGAACAGAAGCAGGAGGCGCGCAAGGGCGTTGTCCGCGCGACGATCGGTGCGGCGGCCGCCGTCGTCACCGTGGGCGTGGTGCTGTTGGGGTCGAGCATCAGCGGTGTGCTGGAAGCTCCGGAGGAGACCGCGGCGCTGGACGCCGGTCAGCTTGGGCTGCAGGACAATCCGACAACAGTGGCGCCGAAGCCGCCGCAGGAGACGGTCAAGGCCGCCGCGGCCGACGCGCCGGTCAAGCCGGTGAGGGCCGAGGTGTTCTCGACCGACGGCAGGCCCGACAATCCCGACGAGGCGGGCCGGGTGATCGACGGTGACGTGGCGAGCGCGTGGACCACGGACCGGTATTACGACGCCGACCCGTTTCCGAAGTTCAAGGAGGGGCTCGGGCTGATGCTGGAGCTGCCGGCGCCGACAACGCTGGGGTCGGTCAGCGTGGAGCTGCCCAGTACCGGGACGGTCGTCCAGGTCCGCTCCGCGGGCAGCCAGTCACCCTCCGGTCTCGGCGACACCGCCGAGATCAGCGCGCTGACGCCAATGCAGCCCGGCCGCAACATGATTGCGCTGCGGAGCCGCGAACCGGTCAAGCACGTCCTGGTGTGGGTGAGCGCGCTGGGCAGCACCGACGGCCGCAACCAGGCGTCGATCTCGGAGATCACGCTGCATCCGCCGGCGCCGCCGGCATAGGTTTCCCGCCCCGCCGCCGAGACTACGGTTGGTGATCGGAATCGGCCGAAAACCGTCAACAACCGTAGTCTCGCGGCGACGGGCTCACAGCACCGTCTTGATCGGCGCCGCGCGGGTGGCGATCTCGTCGAGGACGCGCAGGTTCCCGACGACGTCGCGGCTTTCCCGGTCACCCACCCGGTCGAGCAGGTTCCCGATGAGCGGCGGTGGGTGGTATGCGGTCTTGCAGTGACCGGCGACCTGGCGATCACGGAACCAGATGGTGGCCGGTCGGGCGAATCCCGGCTCGGCGGCCAGCAACGAACCGAATCGCCATGCACTGTCCCGTAGTTGGCGGAACGCCTCGACGATGACGAGGATCTGGTTCTGCTGGAGAACGGCGTAGACGTCGGCAAGCGCGGGGGAGAGTTCGTTGATGTCCTCGACGATCCCTTCGACCTGGCTGGCCAGCACCGCGTTGATGGTGTCGAAGTCGTGCCGGATCTCCGACAGCCGCGGAGCGATGTTCTGGGCGATGATGCCCAGGTCGAGCAGGATGTGCGCCATGATGCCGCCGAGCATGTGCTGCACGATGATCGGCTCGGCGCGGGTGGCGGTGTCGAAGGTGACCTGCCACGACCGGGTGGGGCGGGGAAATCGTTGCGGATGGAAGTGGCCGTTGACCGCGTCGAAATAGCGCTGCGCGAAGGCGACGTCGAAGCGTTCCATCAGCGGTCCGTCGTCGAATGCCCCCTGGTCGATCGCGACGCCGACCGCGATGGTGATCCGCTTGTACAACGCGGCGAAGTAGCCGAGGCGGTTCTCGTCGTCGATCGACCATTCGATGATCGACGAGAGCGCCTGAACCACTTCGTCGATGGTGGTGAGCCGGGGGATCGGCGGGGGAACAGCGGCCATACCCACTCCTGACCTGTCCGGGCGACCCACTCGGGTCGCACTGTGAGTGCAATATGGCAGTGCCGCAACGTCGGTGCGTAGGTACTCGGGTACTCGAATATCGGTTGCGAGGTGGGGGCAGCGCATTACGGTCGAACCCATGCCTGCGGACGTGCCTACCATTCTGGCCACGAGTGGAGGCATCGCTGCTGGGCAGCGCACCCGGTTCACCTTCACCGCGCTGACGGACTTCGCCGTGGAGTTGTCGGGGGTTCACGGCCGGGCGCCGCGGGTGTGTCTGCTCGCCACGGCCATGGGGGATGACAAGGCGGTGCTGCACTACCTCACCGAGGCGGCGCAAGCCCGTGGCTTCTGCGCGTCGCACATATCGCTGTTCCCCATGCCCACCGTTGGCGACGTCACCACTCATCTGCTCGAACAGGACGTGGTGTGGGTGTTCGGCGGAAGCGTCGCCGGCCTGCTGGCGATGTGGCGCCTCCACGGCGTCGACGAAGCCATGCGCACGGCGTGGCAGACCGGCGTGGTGTTGACGGGAATGTCGGCCGGTTCGATCTGCTGGCATACCGGTGGCACCACCGATTCGTTCGGGCCGCTACTCGAACCGATCACCAACGGACTGGGGTTCGTACCGTACGCCAACGGTGTGCACTACGACTCCGAAGCCCAACGCCGGCCGCTGTTGCACAGACTGGTCGCCGACGAGGTGCTTCCCGCCGCGTACGCCACCGATGACGGCGCCGGATTGCTCTACCGGGGCACCGAATTCGTCGAAGCGGTCGCCGAAACCCCCTCGGCGGGTTCCTATTTCGTCGAGGTGCAGGGGGGAAGAGCGGTGGAGACGGCACTCGACGTTCGGCGGCTCTGACATGGACGCGATCGGCCTGCGCCCGGCCACCCCGGATGACTTCGAGTTCTTCTTCGAGTTGCACCGACAGACCCTGGGCCCCTACGTCGATCGAGTGTGGGGGTGGATCGACGAGGACCAACGCGCGTACCTACAACGCACGATCGACATCGACACCACTCGGGTCGTCGTGGTCGACGGCGCGGACGCCGGACGGCTGAACATCGACCACCGCGACGGCGACGTGTACATCGGGCTCATCGAGATCGCGCCGCGCCATCAGGGCTGCGGTATCGGCGGGTCGCTCATCCGCAGGGTGCTCGACGCCGCATTCGCCGAGGGAAAAGGTGTGCGCCTCCACGTGTTGGCAGTCAACGAGGGGGCCGGACGCCTGTACCGCCGGCTCGGGTTTCGTGAGGTCGGCCGGGAAGGGAAGGCTCCAGAGGTTCGCATCCAGATGCGGGCCCATCCCCGTTCGTCGGCGATCCGAGCGGTTCCCACGACATCGGCCGGATCGCCCCCACAAGCAGAAAACCCCGGCCACTGGCCGGGGTCTTCCACTCACTGTGGGCGAAGGGGGACTTGAACCCCCACGTCCCGAAGGACACTGGCACCTGAAGCCAGCGCGTCTGCCATTCCGCCACTCGCCCTAACGACCGCAGGAGCCTATCACTCGCGCGCCGCCCACCCCAAAACGGCCGCGATACCGCGCTCGATACCCGTGACCAGAGCCGTTGACCTGCGTCGATGTGATTCTCAGAGTTTCGTTGGTCCCATGGGTCAATCGTGGGTAGATACCATGCAGGAAGAACCGGGACCAGCCGACACGCGGCGGCCCGACTGCGTGAGCAGGGACAACACAACGGCGACGAGTGAGGCGGGCGGTGACATGGGTCTGGTGGACCGCATCGAGCGCAAACTCGAGTCCACGGTCGGCGATGCCTTCGCCCGCGTTTTCGGCGGATCGATCGTTCCGCAGGAGGTCGAGGCGCTGCTGCGGCGCGAGGCCGAGGGGGGTATCCGTCCCGTCGGCCGCAACCGCGTTTTGGCACCCAATGAGTACGTAATTACCCTCAGTGTGCCCGACCATAAGAAGGTAAGCGCTGATCCTGACTTGACCGCGACCACTTTCGCCAAGCATCTGGAGGGATACATCCGTGAGCAGGGGTGGCAAACGTATGGTGATGTGGTCGTCAAATTCGAACAGTCACCGAATCTGCACACTGGACAGTTCCGCGCTCGTGGTGCGGTCAACCCCGACTCGACCACTGGCGAACCCGCCTCAGCACACCGAGACCATGCGTTCCCCGCAGAATCAGGAGTACCACCGATGAGCGACAACCCGACTTACCGCGGCGGCGGCCAGGGACAACAGGGGCGGCCCGCCGACGAGTACTACGACGACCGCTACGGCCGTCCGCAGGACGAGCCCCGTGGCCAGGAGCCCCGCGCTCCCTACCCGCCGGAGCAGGGCGGCTATCCGCCGCGCGGTGGATACCCCGAGCAGGGCGGCTACCCGGAGCAGGGCGGCTATCCCGACCAGGGTGGCTACGGCGGCGGCTACGGCCGCCAGGACTACGGCCCGCCCGCCGGCGGCGGCTACGACCAGGGCTACCGGCAGGGACCCGGCGGATACCCGCCGCCGCCTCCCGGCGGCCAGCCCGGCTACGGCGCCCCCGGCGCGGACTACGACTACGGCCGTCCTCCCGGCCCCGGCCGCCACGAGGACGGCGGCTACGGCCGTCCCGGCTACCCGGACCAGGGCGGCTACCCGGACCAGGGCGGCTACGGCGGTGGCTACGGCCGCCAGGACTACGGCCAGGACTACGGCCGCGGCTATGGCGAACCGGGCGGCGGCTACGGCGACCCCGGCTACGGCGAGCCCGCCGGTCGTGACTACGACTACGGGCAGGGCGCGGGCGGTTACGCCGGCGGCTACGGCCAGACCGACTACCCGGCCGGCGGCGTGGGCACCACGGTGACCCTGCAGCTCGACGACGGCAGCGGCCGCACCTACCAGCTCCGCGAAGGCGCCAACGTCATCGGCCGCGGCCAGGACGCGCAGTTCCGCCTCCCGGACACCGGGGTGTCGCGCCGCCACCTGGAGATCCGCTGGGACGGACAGGTCGCCCTGCTGTCCGATCTGAACTCCACCAACGGCACCACCGTGAACAACGCCCCGGTTCAGGAATGGCAACTCGCCGACGGCGACGTCATCCGTCTGGGCCATTCCGAGATCATCGTGCGGGTGCACTGAGCACAGCTGCGCCCGGTCACGTTCAGGTCAAGCTGTCGGCTTCGTCTTCGTCCCGATCGCTACCCCAAGTATCGTGACGTTGCCAGCAGGCGCGCGCCCGACGGTTATACCGGCGTGAGATGAACACGGAGAGGACGTCAGATGCAGGGGTTGGTGCTGCAGCTGACGCGCGTCGGCTTCCTGTTACTGCTGTGGTTGTTCATCTGGTCGGTGCTGCGCATCCTGCGCACCGACATCTACGCGCCGACCGGTGCGGTCATGGTGCGCCGTGGTCTGGCCCTGCGCGGCTCGCTGCTGCCCAACCGCCAACGCAGCGTCGCCCGGCAGCTGGTCGTCACCGACGGAGCGCTGGCCGGCACCCGCATCACGCTCGGCAGCCAGCCCGTGCTGATCGGCCGTGCCGACGACTCGACGCTGGTACTGACCGACGATTACGCGTCCACGCGGCACGCCCGACTGTCGCCGCGCGGGTCGGAGTGGTATGTCGAAGACCTAGGATCGACCAACGGCACATACCTTGACAGGGCGAAGGTGACGACTGCGGTAAGGGTTCCGATGGGCACGCCGGTTCGAATCGGCAAGACGGTGATCGAGCTGCGCCCGTGACGCTCGTACTTCGGTATGCCGCGCGCAGTGACCGCGGCCTGGTCCGCGCCAACAACGAAGACTCGGTCTACGCCGGCGCGCGGCTGCTGGCGCTGGCCGACGGAATGGGCGGCCATGCCGCCGGCGAGGTCGCCTCACAGCTCGTCATCGCCGCGCTGGCCCATCTCGACGACGACGAGCCCGGCGGCGACCTGCTCAGCAAGCTCGACACAGCGGTGCGCGAAGGCAACTCGGCCATCGCCGCCCACGTGGAGGCCGACCCCGAACTCGAGGGCATGGGCACCACGCTCACCGCGATCCTGTTCGCCGGAAACCGGCTGGGCCTGGTCCACATCGGCGACTCGCGCGGATACCTGCTGCGCGACGGTGAACTCACCCAGATCACCAAGGACGACACGTTCGTCCAGACCCTCGTCGACGAGGGCCGCATCACCGCCGAGGAGGCGCACAGCCATCCGCAGCGCTCCCTGATCATGCGGGCGCTCACCGGACATGAGGTCGAGCCGACGCTGATCATGCGCGAGGCGCGGGCCGGCGACCGGTACCTGCTGTGCTCGGACGGACTGTCGGATCCGGTCAGCCACGACACCATCGCCGAGGCGCTGCAGATCTCCGATGTCGCCGAAAGTGCCGACCGTCTCATCGAATTGGCGTTGCGCGGCGGGGGACCCGACAACGTCACCGTCGTCGTCGCCGACGTCGTGGACTACGACTACGGACAGACCGCACCGATCCTGGCCGGTGCCGTCTCCGGGGACGACGACCAACCGCCACCGAACACCGCCGCCGGTCGCGCGTCGGCGTTCAACCCGAAACGCAATGCGCCCAAACGCGTTGTGGCAGCGCCGGAAGAGCCCGTCAAGAAGCCGCGGTCGCGGCGCCGCATGATCATCGCGGCCACGCTGCTGGTGCTCGTGGTGCTGGCCGGGTTGGCCATCGGCCGCCAGATCGTGCGCAACAACTACTACGTGACGGCCCACGACGGCGTCGTGTCGATCATGCGCGGCGTCAGCGGCTCGTTTCTCGGCTACTCGCTGCAGGAGCCGTATCTGCTCGGCTGCCTCAACGCTCGCAACGAACTCTCCCTGATCAGTGCGGGCCAGTCCGCCGACACCCGCGACTGCCAACTGCTCGACGTCCAGGACATGCGCGAATCGGAGCGCGCGCAGGTGATCGCCGGGTTGCCCGGCGGTTCGCTCGACGAGGCGATCGCCCAGATCGAGGAGCTCGCCCGCAGCTCGGTGCTGCCGATCTGTCCGGCCACCCCACCGACGACGCGCCGGACGCCGACACCCGCACCGCCCCGGTCGCCCTCACCCACGAAAGCCCCGGGGGAGGGCGCTTCTGCATCTCCGCGTCCGGCGACCAC
>JBNMQY010000039.1:0-52831 GCA_050205415.1 Mycolicibacterium litorale | reverse complement strand
CCCCCACCACCACAGCACCCCCACACTCCAACGCCACACCGACGAAACACTGACCTTCCACACCCACCTCAACACCCTCCAACCGCCGTCGACCGAGGCGCCGCACCCAGCCGGCAGTCGATGCCTGCCGGTGGATCTTCCGCCTCGCCCGTGGGCGCACGAAAAGTACTGGTTCGCGGGCAGATCCGTGTGCCGCACCTCCCGAGGTGGCCATCCGCTGCTCGGTGTGCACGTCGAGATCCCCTCGGACGAGGGCCATGTGTGGCAGGCGGACATCAGCACGGACACGACCGGATGGCTGGGGGAGCACACAGTGCACGGCCAACCGCTGCTGCCGGTGGCGGCGTTCGCCGAGATGGCGCTGGCGGCGGCCACCGAAGCTTTGCGCCGGCCCCTTGGTGCGGTGTCGGTGAGCCGACTCGAAGTCGAGCAGATGCTGCCGCTGAGCGGCCGGACCCAGGTGACGACGAGACTGGTTCGCGGACCGGACAACGGCCACCGTGTCGAGATCTACTCGCGCCAGGGCGAGGGTCGTTGGTGCAGGCACGCGGTCGCCGATGTCGGTGCCCTGCACGAGGCCGCCCCGGCGCACCGGACCGGTGGGTCCGACGACTCCGGCACACCCGTCTCACCGACGGATTTTTACACCTCCCAGCGGCGCACCGGAATCCATCACGGGCCGGCGCTGGCCGCGCTGTCGCAGATCTCGCGGACCACCGGTGGCCGGTGTGAGACCGTGATCGTGCAGCCCGAGGAGGCGGCTCCGCATCCGGCCTACCGGATCCATCCGGTGATGCTCGACGCGGCCCTGCAGAGCCTGACGGTGGCGATGCCTGCCGGAAGCACGGCCGAAGACGCCGAAGAACCCTGTCTACCCGTGGCATTGGGAGAGGTTCGGGTGTTCGCCGACGTGGGCCGGTATGCCAGGTGCCGAGCCGAAGTCGTGACTCTCGACGACGACGGCCGGGGCGCACGGGGGCGGATCACCCTCATGGACGACGCGGGCACGGTGACGGCCGAGATCACCGCCGTCCAATTGCGGAGGATGCAGCGGGGAGCGGTACCCATTCCGTTGGTGCAGAAGATGTTCGACACTGTCTGGGAGGAAGCCGCCACGGTGTCGACGACGTCTGGGCGCGGCGATGCCGGATCGGCCGGAGACTGGCTGGTCCTGGCCGACGGAGCTGATGCGAGAGCCGATGCCGAGCGCTTCGTCGGCTTCCCCGATTCCAAGACCGGACCGGTGGTCGTCGCGGATCTGGCGGACGAGGCCGCGGTGCCTGCCGTCGTCGCCGACGCCGCTGCACGAAGCGAACACCCACCCGCGGGTGTCGTCGTCTTCGTCGGAGCGCAGTCGTTCGACGGCACCGACTGCGACCGGACGATCACATCCGGGCGCGAGCTGGTCTCGGCGCTGTCGGTCACCGCACGGTCGGTGGCCGGTGCATGGCCGGGGAATTCGCCGCGACTATGGGTGGTGACCCGCGGCGGCCTGGTCGTCGATGATGACGAGCCGGGCCATCCCACGATCTCCGCCCTCAGGGGCCTCATCCGGACGTGGGACTACCCGGGCGAGGCGGCCCGGATGCTCGCCGACGAGCCGGATCTGCGCGCGACGCTGGTCGACGTGGGCAGCGCCGACGATGCCGTCGCCGCCATCACCCGCGAGCTCGCGGCATCCGGTGACGACGGCGTGGTCGCCTGGCGCGGAGACCGGCGGTATGTGGAGAGACTGTCGCGCGTCACACCGGCGCCGCGTCCCGACGGGCCGGCCGTCCGCAGCGACGGCTCCTACATCGTCACCGGCGGTATGGGCGGCCTCGGCATGGTGGTCGCTCGCTGGCTGGTCGACAACGGCGCCGGCCGGGTCATCCTCAACGGCCGGAGAGGGCCCGCCGACACCCAGCGCGGCGCTCTCGCCGACCTCGGGGCCGGTGACCAGATCGCCGTGGTCACCGGAGACATCTCCTCAGAGGGGGTGGCTGAGCGGCTGGTGGCCGCTGCCGAGGACACCGGGCTGGCGTTGCGGGGCGTCGTCCACGCGGCTGGGGTGGCCGACGACGGTGTGGTGGCCGCTCTGAGCCGCGCCAACCTCGAACGCACATGGGCGCCGAAGGCGGCCGGTGCCCTTCGGCTCCATCAGGTCACCGCGGACCGACGTCTTGACTGGTGGGTGGGGTTCTCGTCCGTGTCGTCGATGTTGGGCGCCCCGGGGCAGGCGGCGTACGCCTCGGCCAATGCCTGGCTCGACGGCCTCGTCGCATGGCGCAGGGCAACCGGGCTGCCCGCCATGGCGATCAACTGGGGGCAGTGGTCCGACGTCGGCATGGGACGGGCGCTGACACTCAGCGTGCTCGACCCCATCACCCCCGCCGAAGGGCGGGAGGCCTTGGAGTCGCTGGTGGGCGGCACCCGCGCACGAGTCGGCGTGGCTCGTCTACGGCTGGATCGTGCGGCGGCAGCGTCTCCCGAGTTCTTCGAGATGGGGTACTTCGCCGGGCTCATCGAACGGTCGGATCCGTCCAGCCGTCTCGGCTTACCGGCGGTCGATCGCGAGAGCCGGATCACCGCGCCCACGCCTGCGTGGTCCGAGATGTCGGGCCACGAGCTGCGCACCCAGCTCGCGAACGGGTTGACGGCCATCCTGGCGCGGGAACTCCAGATGCCACCGTCGGCAGTGGATCCCGAGCGATCGTTCCCGGAGCTCGGCCTCGATTCGATGATGGCGATGGGCCTCCTCAAAGAAGCGCGTCAGCTTGTCGGTGTCGAGCTGTCGGCGACGATGCTGTGGAACCACCCCACCATCGCCTCCCTGTCCGAGTACCTGGCCGAGATTCTCGAGCCCGAAACGGACGCGCAAGACGACAGCACAGAGGCCACCGGCGATTCGGCGAGCAGTGTGCTCGACGCGCTCTTCGACAGCGTGGAGTCGGCTTCGGCCAGTAGTGAGAGCGGGATCTGATGAGAACCACCTTCGACCGGATTTCGGGTATGACCGGTACCCAGCGCGCCGCGCTGGGTGAACAGTTCGACAAAGCCTCCCGTATCTCCATGGCGGAGCCCATGGCGGTGGTGGGGATCGGATGCCGGTTCCCGGGTGGCGCCGAAGGGCCAGACGGCTACTGGTCCGCTCTCACCAGGGGCGTCGACGCGATCAGTGAGGTGCCCGGCGATCGATGGGACGCCGACGCCTTCTACGACGCGGACCCGCTCGCGCCGGGGCGGATGCCGTCGAAATGGGGCGGATTCCTACCCGACGTGGCCGGTTTCGACGCGGACTTCTTCGGGATCTCCCCGCGAGAGGCGGAGGCGATGGACCCGCAACAGCGCCTGCTGCTGGAGGTGGCCTGGGAAGCGCTCGAGCACGCCGGCATCGCGCCGAACAGCCTGGGCGGCACCCGCACCGGGGTGATGATGGGCGTGTACTACTCGGAGTATCAGGCCACGTCTGCGGCGAACCCGGACAGCATCGACGCCTATTCCGCGACGGGCAACGCGCACAGTGTCACGGTGGGACGGGTCGCCTATTCGCTGGGGCTGCAGGGTCCTGCCGTGGCGGTCGACACGGCGTGCTCGTCGTCGCTGGTCGCGGTGCATCTGGCCTGCCAGAGCCTGCGACTACGTGAGAGCGACCTCGCCCTGGCGGGCGGAGTGAACCTCATCCTGCGGCCGGAAACGCAGCTGGCACTGGCGAAGTGGGGCATGCTGTCCCCGCGCGGCCGGTGTCACTCGTTCGATGCCGGGGCGGACGGTTTCGTCCGCGGCGAGGGTGCCGGTGTCGTGGTGCTCAAGCGGTTGACCGACGCCGTCCGTGACGGCGATCGGGTCCTTGCCGTGGTGCGCGGTTCGGCGGTCAACCAGGACGGTCGCTCCAACGGTCTGACGGCCCCGAACTCGCTGGCCCAGCGCGACGTCATCGCCCGCGCACTGGCATCCGCCGAGATGCCGCCGAGCTCGGTCGGATTCGTCGAGACGCACGGCACGGGCACCGCGCTGGGTGATCCGATCGAATTCGAGGCGCTCGCGGCGACGTACGGGCGCGGAACCGATCCGTGCGCTCTCGGCGCCGTCAAGAGCAACATGGGTCATCTCGAAGGTGCTGCCGGCATCGCCGGTTTCATCAAGGCCGCCCTCGCGGTGCAGCGGGCGCAGATACCGCCGAATCTCAACTTCGCACAGTGGAATCCGGCCATCGATCCGTCGCCGACGCGGTTGTTCGTGCCCACCGAGGTGACGCCGTGGCCGACGGATTCCGGGCCGCGCCGGGCGGCGGTGTCGTCGTTCGGTCTCGGTGGCACGAACGCACACGTGGTGCTCGAGCAGGGTCCGGATCCGGTGCCCGCGTCCGTCGGCGGTGCGGATCCGGCGGTGACGACCCTGGTGGTGTCGGGTAAGACACCGGAGCGTGTGGCGTCGTGGGCGTCGGTGCTCGCCGACTGGATGGAGGGCGCCGGCTCCCGCGTGCCGCTGGCCGATGTCGCCCACACCCTCGACAACCATCGGGCACACCATGCGCGGTTCGCCACGGTGTGCGCGTGCGACCGCGAGCAGGCGGTCGCCGGCCTGCGGGCGGCGGCCGCGGGCCTGCCGGCGCCGGGTGTGGTGGGTCCGCACGAGCGCCCGCACGGGTCGGGCGCGGTGTTCGTCTACTCGGGGCAGGGTTCGCAATGGCCCGGCATGGGGCGGCGGCTGCTGGCCGACGAGCCCGCCTTCGCCGCCGCCGTCGAGGAGCTCGAGCCGGATTTCGTGCAGCAGGCCGGGTTCTCGCTGCGCGGGGTGCTCACCGCCGGCGATCCGGTGGTCGGCATCGCCCGCATCCAGCCGGTGTTGGTGGGTTATCAGCTGGCGTTGACGGCGTTGTGGCGCTCCTACGGAGTGCAGCCGGCCGCGGTGATCGGTCACTCGATGGGGGAGGTGACCGCGGCGGTCGTGGCGGGGGCACTCAGCGCGGCCGACGGGCTACGGGTGATCGCGACCCGTTCCCGCCTGATGTCGCGACTGTCCGGACAAGGCGCCATGGCCCTCCTGGAGCTCGACCCCGACGGGGTCAGAGCACTGCTTCGCCAGTACCCCGACATCACGCTGGCGGTCTACGCCTCACCGCGCCAGACCGTGATCGCCGGTCCGCCCGGGCAGGTCGACGCGGCCATCGCGGCGGTGGCCGCGCAGAACAGGCTGGCCCGGCGAATCGAGGTGGATGTCGCATCCCACCACCCGACGATCGACCCCGTCCTCCCCGAACTGCGCTCCGCGCTGGCCGATCTCGCGCCGAACCCGCCCAAGATCCCGCTGCTCAGCACGACCGGCCACGCCGCCGGCGTGCCGCTGTTCGATGCCGACTACTGGGCGTCCAACCTGCGCAACCCGGTCCGGTTCAGCCAGGCGGTGGCGGCCGCGGGCGCCGACCACGCCACCTTCATCGAGATCAGCCCGCATCCACTTCTCACCCATGCCATCACCGAGTCCGTCGCCGCCGTGCGGCCGGGTGGCGACACCCACGTGACGGCGACGGTGACCCGTGAGAGTCACGAGACGCTCACCTTCCACACGCAACTCGCCACGGTCCAGCCGCCGCTGGACGGGATGGCGCAGCGTGCGGAGGGCGCGGGCCGGCTGGCAGACCTGCCGCCGACACCGTGGCAGCACTCCCGGTACTGGATCGCGCACCATCCAGCGGGCGCACAGTCGACGGGAGCTCACCCGCTGCTCGGGACGCACGCCGAGATGCCCTCCAGCGGCGCGCATGTGTGGCAGGCGCTCATCGGCACCGATGTCCTACCGTGGCTGGCCGACCACAAAGTGCACGGCCAACCCGTGATGCCTGCGGCAGCGTTCGCCGAGATCGCGCTCGCGGCGGGAAGTGACGCCCTGGGCCTACCCGCTGCGCGGCTCGAGGTGAATCGGCTGGAGATCGAACAGATGCTTCCAGTCGACAGCCTGACCGACATCACCACCGAGGCGGCCCCGTCCGCCGACGGCGTTCGCGTGGAGATCTTCTCCCGCGCGGGCGGCGGCAGGTGGCGCAGGCACGCAGTCGGACACGTCGACCCCACCGAGCAGCCGCAGACAACGCGGTCCGAGAGGACGAAGTCGCCCGGCGACGCCGTGGTCCCGCCGGGGGATTTCTACGCCGCACTGCGACGCACGGGTGCTCATCACGGTCAGGCGTTCGCCGCGCTCACCCGAATCGTCCGCATCGCGGGTGGTGCGGCAGAGACCGAGATCGTCCTGCCGCACGAAGCCTCACCGCACCGCGGCTACCTGATCCACCCGGTGATGCTCGACGCGGCGCTGCAGACCCTGGCCGCCGCGATGCCGGGCGAAATGTCCACGGACACCGCGGAAGTCACGTATCTGCCGGTGGCGCTCGAGGGTCTTCGCGTGTTCGCGGACACCGGACGGCGGGCGAGATGCCTCGCCGAGATCACCAGGATCGACGACGGCGGCGACACGCTGGGCCGCGTCGTCCTCACCGACGACACGGGCGCCGCCACCGCGGAGATCACCGGAATCTACCTGCGCCGGGTACAACGCCGCGCGGTGCCGCTCCCGCTGGCGCAGAAGGTGTTCGACGCAGTCTGGACCCAGACGCCCACACCTGCACAACCGGGCTCGAACGCGACACCGGTCCCGCCGGGGAGCTGGCTGGTTCTGACGGACACGGCGATGAAGGCGGCGGCCGAGGATTTCACGGGGCGGTTCGGCTCACCGGGCCGCCGTGTGATCGGCGCCGATTACACGGACGAGTCGGCGGTGCGCGAAGCGTTCGAGCGCACCACGGCCGACCCCGAGGCGCCCCCCGCGGGCGTGATCGCCTTCATCGGGTCGCATCCGTTCGGCGGGACGGACTGCGACGGCGCATCCGCCCGCGCACGCGAGGTCATCTGGCACATCTCGGCCACCGCCCGGGCGATCGCCGGCGGCTGGCACGGCACGTCGCCGCGGCTGTGGCTGGTGACCCGCAACGGTCTGGCAGTCGACGACGCCGAGACCGGTGATCCCGGCATCGGATCCCTCAGGGGCCTCATCAGAGTCCTGGCGTACGAGCATCCAGATCTGCGCGCCACCCTGGTGGATCTGGACGCCACGGACAACGCCGATCTGGCGCAGGCGCTCACCGCGGAACTGGGGTCGTCGGCAGGCGACGACGTGATCGCGTGGCGCGGGCAACGACGATTCGCCGAACGGCTCTCCCGTGTCGGCCTCGACGCGGGGCATCGGGAACCGGTGGTCCGCCGCGACGGCGCCTACATCGTGACCGGGGGGCTCGGCGGCGTCGGCTTGGTGGTCGCCCGCTGGCTCGTCGACAAAGGCGCTGGGCGTGTCGTGCTCAACGGTCGCACCGAGCCTTCGGCCGAGCTGCGGGACGAGCTCGCCGGCCTGGAGACCCGCGCCGAGATAGCCGTCGTGTTGGGCGACATCGCCGCGCCGGACGTCGCCGAGCGACTCGTGCGGAGCGCGGAGGAGACGGGCCGGCAGGTGAAGGGGGTCATCCACGCGGCGGCCGTGATCGACGACCAGCTCGTGGCCTCACTCAGCAGGGAGGGGTTGGAACGTGTCTGGGCGCCCAAGGCGACCGGCGCGCTACGTCTGCACGAAGCCACGTCCGACCGACCGCTCGACTGGTGGGTGGGGTTCTCCTCGGTCGCATCGCTGCTCGGCTCGCCCGGACAGGGTGCGTACGCGTGCGCCAACGCCTGGCTCGACGCTCTCGTCGCGTGGCGGCGGGCATCGGGTCTTCCCGCCACCACCATCAACTGGGGCCAGTGGTCCGACGTCGGGGTGGCACGGTCGCTGACACTCAGCGTCCTCGACCCGATCACACCCGCCGAAGGCGTCGAGGCGCTCGAATGGGTGTTGGGAGAGAACAAGACCCAGGCCGGCGTCGCTCGCCTACGCCTCGATCGGGCTGCGGCCGCGTTCCCGGAGATCAGCCATCTCGGTTACTTCGCGAAGCTCGTCGAGGAGCTCGACGCGCTGAGCGACGAGGAGGACTGGGCGGGTCCGGACGCTCTCCGCGACCTCGACGCCGCCGAAGCCGACCGCGTCGTCACCGCGCGGCTGCGGCGGCGCGTCGCGGCCATCATGGGGTTCCCGAACGACTCGGCCGTCGATACCGATCAGCCGCTGACGGAGTTGGGGATGGATTCGCTGATGGCGGTCCGGATCAGGAACACGGTCCGAGGGGACTTCGGCGTGGAACCGCCGGTGGCACTGCTTCTGCAGGGGGCCTCACCCCGGGATCTGTCGCTCGAGCTCATCCGGCAGCTCGGTCTGTCCGACCAGGACCACGACAAACCGCACCACGCAGTCCGCGATCGAGTACAGCAACGCGCCGCAGCGCGCCAGCGAGCCGCGACGCGGCGGAAGGTAGGACAACGACTGTGACCCGAAACCTTGATCTCCAGTCGGAGGCATTGCCCGACAACGCGATCGCGGTCGTCGGCATGGCGGGCAGGTTCCCCGGGGCGGACTCGGTGTCCGCGTTCTGGCGCAACCTCCGGCGTGGTGAGGAATCCATCGTCACCCTCTCCGAGGAGGAACTCCTCGCTTCGGGGATCGGAGAGCACGCACTCGCCAATCACTCGTATGTGCGGCGAGCGGCCCTGCTCAGCGGTATCGACGAATTCGACGCGGACTTCTTCGGTTTCACACCGCAGGCCGCGCGGATGATGGATCCGCAGCACCGGCTGTTCCTGCAGTCGGCCTGGCATGCGCTCGAGGACGCCGGCTACGACCCCATGCGGATCGAGGGGGCGGTGGGGGTCTACGGGACGAGTTCGGCCAGCGGATACCTGCTCCACAACCTCATGTCGCATCACGATCCGAAGGTGATCATCGGCCAGGGCGCCACGTTCGACATGGTGAGCCTGTCACTGCAGAACGACAAGGATCACCTGGCGACCCGCGTGGCCCATCAGCTGAACCTCCGCGGCCCCGCGCTCTCGGTCCAGACCGCGTGCTCTTCGTCCCTCGTCGCGGTCCATCTCGCCTGTCAGAGCATTCTGGCCGGCGAGTGCGACATGGCGCTGGCCGGCGGCGCTTCCGTGCGCGTGCCACACCGCGTCGGCTACTGGCATGAGCCCGGCTCCATGGTGTCGGCGACCGGCCACTGCCGGCCCTTCGACCTGCGGTCCGACGGCACGATCTTCGGCAGCGGAGTGGGAGTCGTCGTGCTCAAGCCGTTGCAGGCGGCGGTCGACGACGGGGACCGCATCCACGCCGTGATCCGGGGGTCGGCGATCAACAACGACGGCTCGTCGAAGATGAACTACGCGGCGCCGAACGCCACCGGCCAAGCCGAAGCGATCGCGGAAGCGCACGCCGTCGCGGACATCGACGCGTCGACCGTGAGCTACATCGAGTCCCACGGAACCGGTACGCCGCTGGGTGACCCCGTCGAAATCGAGGGGCTCCGACAGGCTTTCGGGCTGTCCACGGCGCCCAGAACCGGTCCCTGCTTCGTCGGATCGGTCAAGTCCAACATCGGGCACCTGGAAGCGGCGTCCGGAATAGCCGGACTCATCAAGGCGATCCTCTGTCTCGAGCATCGCGCGCTTCCCGCGACACTTCACTTCACCGGACCGAACCCGGCACTGCATCTGGAGCAGGGACCTTTCGTCGTACGCGACGAGTACGGAACGTGGGATTGGGACGGGCCGCGGCGCGCCGGGGTGAGCTCGTTCGGTGTGGGCGGCACCAATTGCCATGTCGTCCTGGAGGAAGCGCCCGCATTCTCGACGTCCGACACGGATCCCGGTCCGCAGGTGCTCATGCTGTCCGCCCGTTCCGCCGAAGCCCTGCAGGATTCGCGTTCGGCGGTGGCCGCGGAATTGCGCGAAGCGGACGAGATCAGCCTGGCCGACGCCGCCTACACGCTGGCGACTCGCCGGCAGGAGCCGATCCGGATGGTCGCGGTCGTCAGAGACCGCGCACACGCGGCATCGGTGCTGGCCGGTGAGGACGAGGACGTGTTCATCGGCGAGGCGGCGCGGCCGGACGAACCCGGCACCGAGCGCGTCGTATTCGCCTTTCCCGGACAGGGTGCCCAGCACATCGGGATGGCGCACGGTCTCTATCAGTCGGAGCCGGAGTTCGCCGCTCACTTCGACCGGTGCGCAACGGCTTTCGCCGCGGAATCGGGCCTCGACCTCCACTCCGAGGTGTTCAACGGGAGCGGACGGAGCCTGGAGCGCACCGACCATGCGCAGCCCGCGCTGTTCTCCGTCGAGTACGCACTGGCGAAACTGACCGAATCGTACGGGGTCCGCCCGGCGGTGGTGGCGGGACACAGTATCGGCGAGTACGTGGCCGCCACCATCGCCGGTGTCTTCGACCTGGAGACGGCGGCCAAAGCGGTGTCGATGCGCGCACGCCTCATGCATGCTTCGCCGCGCGGCGTGATGGTGGCGGTGGCGTTGAGCCCGGACGCCATTGCCGAGCACCTGGTTCCCGACGTCGACCTCGCGGCCGTCAACGATCCGGGAAATTGCGTGGTCGCCGGGTCGGCCGAGGCCGTCGAGCGGTTCCAGGCGCGGCTGGCCGAGCACGGGATCGTGGCTCGCCGGGTCCGCACGTCGCATGCCTTCCACTCGCGGCTGATGGACTCGGTGATCCCGGAGTTCAAGGCCTTCATGTCGCGCCTGGTGCTTCGCGAACCTCGGATCCCCATGCTGTCGAACGTCACCGGTACGTGGATGTCCGCGGCCGAAGCGACGAATCCGGCGACCTGGGCACGCCAGATCCGTGAGACCGTGCGCTTCTCCGACGAACTCGACGTGCTGCTCACCGATCCGAGCCGTGTCCTGGTGGAGGTGGGGCCCGGTGGCAGTCTGACGTCGTCGGCGCTGCGTCATCCGAAATGGTCCGACCGCCATCGCGCGGTACGCCTCATGCGCCATCACGCCCAGAACCGCGGCGACCACGACGCGTTCCTGCTCGGACTCGGACAACTCTGGTCAGCGGGCATCGACGTCGACTGGAGCCCGCGCACGGCAGGGCGTCGTCCCAGGCTGGTGTCGATGCCCGGCTACCCCTTCGAGCGCCAGCGGCACTGGGTCGACCATCTGGCGACCGCCCGGTGGCATGACAGCGCCGAGGCCGCCGACGGTGCGGCGGTGGCCCCGTCGACCCCGGCCCGCAACGGCGCGCAGGCGGCGGTGAACGGCAAATCGCAGATGGAGACCACACTGCAGCGCATCTGGTCGCAGTGTCTCGGCGTCGACCGCATCGACCGCAACGCCAACTTCTTCGAACTGGGCGGCGACTCGCTGGTCGCGATCAGTGTCGCGATGACCGCCGCCAACGAGGGATTCGACCTCACCCCGCAGGACCTCTACGAGAACCAGACCGTATCCGCTCTCGCCGCAACCCTGGTCGCCCGGCTCGCCGCCGGAGGTCTCGCGCGGCCGTCACCGGACGACGCCGTAAATCCGCCGGTTCCGCCGAACATCGAGCACTTCCTCGAACATGGTCTGCGCGACGCCAATCGGTGGCGCATTCCGGTGATTCTCCGACTTCGCCCCGACGTCGGGGCCGAGCATGCGCAGGCCGTACTCACCGCCCTCACGAACCACCACGACGCGTTGCGGCTGCGGATCGAACAGCGAGCCGGGACGTGGGAGCAGCACTTCCTCGACCCGCAGGACTTCGGCGAACTACCGGTCCGGGAGCTTCCGGAAGGTCTCCCGCCCGGAAGCCCGCAGGAGCGGGACGCGGTGCTGGACATCCTCGAGGAGCAGGCGTGCGGCCCCGAGATGTGGGGGTCTCCGTTGACCGCCGTCTACATCCACGGGCAGTCGGCAGGACCGTGTTACCTGGCCATGAGTGTGCACGGGATAGTGGGCGACCACGCGTCGCGCGACATTCTGCTCACCGACATCTTCACCGCGTTCGCCCAACGGCTTGCCGGGGAAGAGATTGCGCTGCAACCGGTCACCGCATCGTGGCGGGAATGGTCGCAACGCTGCGCGGGTCTCGCCACGCATCCGGCGGTTGTCGATAGCCGCGGTTTCTGGCTCGACACCGCGACGACGGCGACGTTGCGTGTCGCCGGCGACAGGGGTGATCGACGACCGGAGTCCGGCGAGCTGGCACGGGTGCCGTCGGCGCTGACTGTGGCGCAGACGATGGAGATCGACGACGCGCGGCGCACGTGCAAGGTGTCGCTCGACGAGCTACTGCTGGCCGCACTGAGCCGGGCAGTCGCGAACGTCGTCGGTGAGGGCGTGCTCGCCGTCGACCTCGCCGGAGCCGGCCGGTCGGTGCTCAAGCCCGAGGTCGACCTCCGCCGGACGGTCGGCGGTTTCACCACCATCTATCCCGTCGCCCTCGCATGCGCGATGCGCCGAGAGGCCGGCGCAGGGCAGCTGTTGTCGGAGGTGCGTGACACCCTGAAAGCCGTTCCGCACCACGGAATCGGGTACGGGCTGTTGCGGTACACGTACGCGCCGACCGCGCGACTGCTCGGCGCCACGCGGCCGGCCGACATCTTCCTCTCGCACATCGGGACGATCCCCGACGCACCGCCCGCGTCATCCGGCGACGAGCCCGTCCAGTTCGACGCGGACACGGCGCTGCCGGTACGCATCGCGACACCGGGACTCGGTCACGCCCTCGAAGTCCGCGTGTACCGCTCGGCCGGTGTGCTGCACATCGACTGGTGGATCGACACCCGCCGGATCGAGCCGGCGTTCGGGAAGTCCCTCGCCGCGCGGTTCTCGACCGCGTTGGTGGAACTGAGCGCGGAGGCGGTCGCGGAGCAGGAATCCGAAACGGCGAACGACGAACTGGTCCTGGTCGATCTGTCGTCGACCGACTGACATCGGCAGAGGAGGAGCGGATGATCGACACCGACAAGGCCGTAATCGTCAGCGGCATACGAAAGTCGTTCGGGCCCGTTGCCGCCCTACGCGACGTCAGCTTCGAGGTCGCGCGCGGTGAAGTCATCGGCCTGCTCGGCCCCAACGGGGCCGGCAAGACGACGACGGTGGACATACTGTCGACGCTGACGAGACCGGACGGCGGTCACGCGGAAGTCGCGGGCCACGACGTCGTCTCGGATCCCGCGGGTGTGCGGCAGTCGATCATGCTCACCGGCCAGCACGTCGCGTTGGACGACATGCTCACCGCGCGCGAGAACCTGGTGATGTTCGGCCGCCTGCAGGGTATGAGGAAGCCGGCGGCGCGAGCGCGCGCGGAAGAACTCCTCGGCCAGTTCGACCTGGTGGACGCGGCCGACCGGTGTGTCGGCACGTACTCCGGTGGGATGCGCCGGCGCATCGACATCGCGTGCGGCCTGGTCGTCCTGCCGGAAGTGGTGTTCCTCGACGAACCGACGACCGGGCTGGATCCCCGTAGCCGCCAGACGATCTGGGCGCTGGTGTCCGATTTCAAGGCTGCCGGCATCGGCACTCTGCTGACCACCCAGTACCTCGAGGAAGCCGACGCGCTGAGCGATCGCATCATCGTCATCGATCACGGCACGGTCATCGCGGAGGGGACGGCCGACGAATTGAAGGAACGTGCGGGAACCACGTACTGCGAGATCGTTCCCCGTCACATCGAGGATCTGCCCGCAGTGGCCGAGGCGCTGGCCGCACTGTTGCCGGAAGAGAATCGGGTGGCGCTGACGCCGACGTCCGACCGCATCGCGATGCCCGCGGCCGACGGACCGAAGACGCTGGTGCAGGTGCTGGCGCACCTGACCGCCGCCGACATCGAACTGCACGACATCGCGCTACGGCGCCCGTCTCTCGACGAGGTGTTCCTGGCCCTGACCACCGACAGCGCCGGGCGCGTCGACGACAGGACCGATCACAACGGAGCAGAGGTGTTGTCGTGATCGACACGACGGCGGTCCGGCCGACGACGTCGGGCGTTCAGCAGTGGTGGGTGTTGACCGTCCGCATGATCACGCCCACGCTCCGCAATGGCGAGGTGCTCACGCTCCTTGCGGCGTCGATCATGTTCACGGTCGGCTTCTACCTCCCGCTCAAACAGTTCATGGGGCCCTTCACCCAGGGCATGAGCAGCTACGCGCAGTATCTGATGCCGCTCATCGCGTTGAACGCGATCGCGTTCGCCGCACTGTCGGCGGCGTTCCGGTCCGCGACCGACGCGGTTCAGGGCATCAACCGCCGGTTCAAGGCCATGCCGATCAACCGGCTGATACCCCTCGGATCCCGCATGTCGGCGAGTATGTACCGGTGCGGCATGGCGCTGGCCGTATCGCTGGTCTGCGGTCACGTCATCGGTTTCAAGTTCTACGGCAGCGTGACCGACACTATCGCCTTCTGCCTCCTGGTGCTGTTCATCGGTGCGATGCTGTCCCTGCTCGGGGATCTGATCGGCGCCGCGACCGAGAACCCCGAGGCCACCATGCCGCTGATGTTGTTGCCGATCATCGTCTTCGGCCAGGTGTCGGTCGGTCTGCAACCGGTTGAGCGCTTTCCGGAGTGGATTCAGGCGTTCGTCCGCAACCAACCGATATCCCAGTTCGTCTACGCACTGCGGGCGCTGGCGGGGGACAGTACCGATGCGGCCGGCGAGGTGACGTGGTCCGTCGTCGGGCCGGCGCTGGCCTGGGTGGCCGGTCTGAGCGTGGTGCTGCTCCCGCTGCACGCCCTCGTCGCCTCCAGGCGGCGATGATGTCGGTCACTTCGGAGAGCAGGGCGGGTGCCGCCGCCGCAACGCGCGCACTGGGTCCGACGGTCCGGCGAGATTCGTGGGAGGGCTCTCCGGGGCGGCTTCTGCGGCACAGCTGGATTCTCGCCACCCGGATCCTCCGCCGGTGGAGCCGCGACCCGGCCACCGTGCTCGAATCCCTGATCATGCCCGTCGCATTGCTGGTGACGCTCAATACAGTGCTGGGAAAGGGGATCTCCGAGGCCACCGGGCACAGCGCGCTCTACAGCAGTGTCCCGCTGATCGCCATGGTGGGGGCGATGTCGGGATCCATGGTCGGTGGCATCGGGCTGATGCGCGAACGCGCGAACGGTCTGCTGTCGCGATTGTGGGTGGTTCCGGTACACCGGGCATCGGGTCTGCTCGCGAGACTGATCGCCGACGCGGTCCGGATCCTGGTCACCACCATCATCATCCTCTGTGCCGCACTGGTGCTCGGCTTCCGGTTCCGGCAGTCAGTCCTCGAATCGGTGATATGGGTGATCACCCCGGTCGCGTTCGGGCTGGCGTTCTCGGCGATCGTCATCACGCTGGCGTTGTACTCGGCGAAGACCCTCGTCGTCGAGGCCACCGAAATCGTCTGGGGCAGCTTGATGTTCTTCAGCACGGGTTTCGTTCCACTCGACCAGTACCCGCGCTGGCTTCAGCCTGTCGTCGAACACCAGCCGGTCAGCTGCGCGGTGGACGCGATGCGCGGGCTGGCGCTCGGCGGACCGGTGCTGGCCCCGATGACCGAGATGCTCCTGTGGTCGGCGGGTATCGGCGCCCTGTGCGCCATACCGATGGCGATCGGCTATCGGAGAGCGAGTATGCGCGGATGAACGCAGGCGCCACACCGACCGCGAATCACCTGGGGGTTTGACATGTTTCCCACGTCGGCCATCCGAAGCCTGGCCCGCAGCGAGGAGATGTTCGCCGAGACACACAATTTCGTCGCTCTGACCGCGCACGTGACCGGCCCCGTCGACGTCGACGCCATGTCCGCGGCCTTCGACGCGCTCCTCGAGGCCCACCCGGTTCTCGCCGGTCATCTCGAACCGCTGCCGGACGGCCACCATCAGATCGTGGTCGACGACCTGATGCCCCCGGGGATCGACGTGGTGGAGCTCGACGATGCGGCGGCCGACCCGCCCCGCATGCATCTCGACCAGAATGCGGCGCTGGCCCACCTCCGGCTGACGATCCGCGACGGACAGGCACAGCCCACGTTCTTCATCCATCATTGCCTCGCCGACGGCCACCACCAGTTCAGCTTCGTGGAGGAGTTGTTCAGCTGGTACACGGAACTGGTCTGCACCGGAAGCCTGCGCCCGATCGATCCGCAGCCGGCGCCCGTGCCGCTCGAGGCGGTGCTGGCCGAACGAGGGATACACAAGCTGCGGCGATCGGGGCTCGAGCGCTTCATGCCTGCCATGTTCGCCTATGAGCTGCCACCGTCCCGCCGGGCCACCAACGAGGTGCACCCGGCTCTGCCCTCGCACGTCCCCGTCGCCCGGTGCCGGTTGAGCGAGCGGGAGACACGTGAGCTGATCTCGTTCTGCCGGACGCACCGGCTCCGCACGAACGCCGTGCTGTCCGCCGCGATCCTGTTGGCGGAGTGGCAGGTTCGGGAGACGCCGCACATCCCGGTGCCGTACATCTATCCGGTCGACCTGCGGTACTTCCTGTCACCACCCCTGGCTGCGACTGCGTGTACGAACCCACTCGGAGTGGCCACCTACCTGGCCGAGATCGACCGCAAGACCGACATCGCCGGGCTTGCGCGTGAGATCGCCGAAGCATTCCAGGCGGACCTGGCCGAGGGCGTGATACAGCAGTCGCTGCTCCACTTCAGTCCCCAGTACGTCGGTAATCCGCCCGGTCTGCCCGACATCGTGATGTTCACCGACAACGGCCCCATCCCCGCGGTGTCGACGCCTCCGGAGATGACGGTGACCGGTTGTCACAGCGACATGTATTTCGGCGTCGACGCCGGAATCGACATGTATTCCAGCGGGATCATCGCCGACCGGGTGTTCGTCGAGCACCACGCCCACGCACCTGCGCCGGAACGGTCCATCGACGCCATCGCGTCGCTGCTCCGCAGCATCGCCGAGCAGCACGCCGCGACCGGTGTGAGGTGACAGTGGATCGCCAGACGGAGTTCGCATGACCGACAAAGTCCCGGTCGACCTCAGCGGTGCAGCGCAGACCATGCTGACGACGCTCTACCTCAAGGCGCTGGACGCCGACTTCGACCGTCCCGTGCTGGGGGACCGGTATGCCAAGGCGGCGGTCGGCCGACTCGATTACGACTGGCGGGAGATCGGCGTCACCGGGGGATGGGCGCCGCTGATCACCGTGCGCTCCGCGCAATACGACATCTGGGCGCGTCAGTTCCTGGCCGTCCACGAGACAGCGGCGGTCGCGCACCTCGGTTGTGGGCTGGACAGCCGGGTGTTCCGGGTGGATCCCGGCCCGGGCGTGCAGTGGTACGACATCGACTTCCCCGGCGTCATCGCGTTGCGGGAGAAGGTCTATCCGAGTCGTCACGGCTACCACCTCGTCGCTGCCTCGGCGACCGATCCCTCGTGGATCGAGCGGATACCCACTGACCGCCCGCTACTGCTGCTGGCCGAGGGGATGAGTATGTACCTCGAACAGCACGAAGGTGTGGCACTGCTGAGACGAGTCGTCCGATGCTTCCCGTCGGGCGAACTGCAGATCGACTTCTACAACCGGTTGGCGGTCAGATCGCAGAAGCGCCACACCCTGGTACGGAGGTCCGGGTCGACCCTGCACTGGGCGGTGGACTCCCCGGACGAGATCGTGAACGCCGTTCCGGGAGTGCGTCTGCTGACCACCGTGACGTTGTTCGACGCGGACCCCTTCGTGCGGGCATCGGCCGCGTTCCGGTTCGGCAAGCGGCTCGTGCGGCTGATTCCGCCGCTGCGGAACGCCCTGCAGTACCACCGTTACGCGTTCGGCGTCGACCGAACCTCGGTAACGGAACAAACTGGCTCACAACGATATTCGTCGACACGACCATTAGAGAAAGGGGTGCGGCGATGACCGACTTCGGCAACGAGCCGCGAGGTGCGCGGCGGCCGCGGATCCTGCTCGTCTACTACACCTACACAGGGCAGTCCCTCAAGGTGCTCGAGACGGTGGGAGAGGTGTTCGGTACCCGAGGGTGCGAGGTCCACAAAGCCCGGATCGAGCTCACCGACCGACGGTATGCCGAACGGTTCTCGCGCTTCCCGATGAAACGCGTCTGGCCCGACATGCTCAGTGTGCTGCCGGCGCAACTGCGGCGCGCCACCGCGGAGATCCGGATCCCGGACGCCGCGCGAGACGGTGACTACGATCTGGTCTGCATCGGTTCACCGACGTGGTGGCGTGCCACGAACATGGCGATACGGTCGTTCCTCCGGTCGGACGAGGCGAGCAGACTCCTGTCCGGCACACCATTCGTGACCTTCGTGGTGTGCCGGCGCTATTGGCGCGAGAACATCAGGACGGTGCGCAGGCTCGGACAGCGACGAGGCGGCCGGTACCTGGGCGGTATGCACTTCGAATACCCCGGTGGGCAAGTCCGGTCGATGCTCTCCCTCACCAGTTACCTGGGGTCAGGGGAGTACCGAGATCGCTATCTGGGCATGCGGATTCCGACGACGAACGTGCAGCCCGAACAACTCGAGCAAGCGCGTGCGTTCGCCGCACGCCTCGCGGACAAACTGTTCGGTGACGCACCAGTACGTGAACGGCCGCCGGACGATGCGGTCGCCATGACCCTGCATCCATCCAGCGACGCCGGTGGTGGCTGACATGAGCGACGCCACGCACGCCGAACGGTTGCCCGCCGAAGTCGCCGACCGCCTCGACATGCCGTTGGTGCACGCGATGATGACCCAGCGCGCAGTGAGACGCGTTCTGCCCGACCCTGTCGACGATGCGGTGGTGCTGAAGTGCATCGAACTGGCGCTGCGGGCACCCACCGGCGCGAACGGGCAGAACTGGGAGTTCATCGTCGTCAGGGACCGCCGCGTCAAGGAGAAGCTCGCCAGACGCTACCGCCTGGCGTGGCAGATCTACTACCGCATGATCATCCGGCGCGTGGCGTCCCGTGACGAGTCGATGGCGAGAACCGCACGGGCAGTGCAATGGCAGGTCGATCACTTCGCCGACATCCCGGTGTTGGTGGTGGCGTGTCTGCGCCTCGGCATCCGCGAGGGCCGGGTGCCGTATATGCCTATGCCGCAGGCGATTGCGTCTGGTTACTTCGGTTCGATCTATCCCAGTGTGCAGAATCTGCTGCTCGCCGCCCGGGCGATGGGGCTGGGGGCGTGTCTCATCACGCTTCCGCTGTGGAATGTCACCTCGGCGCGCAGGATTCTCGGCTTGCCGCTGTCGGTGACGCCGTGCTGCATCGTCCCCCTCGGATGGCCGCGCGGACGCTACGGGCCGACGACCCGCAGACCCGTGGAACAGGTGACGCACCTGGACTCCTACGGCAACCGGGTGTGGATGACCGATCCGCGCTGAGCATGTCCGGGATTTCATCGAGTGCAAATAGATAGCCACATTGGCGGAAAAGATGGACTTGACGTCTAACATTCCGGACATCTTGGTGTTAGCCTCCTTCTCGGGGGCTTGAGTCGCGGTTGGCATCACACCATTTCCGAGGGGGCTTGTATGCATGCAGCGGTACGTCCATATGTCACGGCAGGTGCGATCCTGGCCTCGTCGAGCGTCATCGCCGCCACACCGGTGACGGCTCCGCCGCCCGACATCGCGATCGCAAACCCCTCCGTCCGACTGACCGCTGAATCCGGCTCTCTGGCGAATGTCCCGGTGAATCTGTTCTACGCCCTCGCCAATGTGCCCTTTTACGAAGTCAAGGCGCTCAACTCGTGGGCCAATGCGCTGGAGGCCGGAGGTAGTTGGTGGCTGAAGACGCCGACCAACGTCTGGGGCTGGGATCCCGGTAACCCGCCGATGCTGCAGGCGCTGGTTGCGGTGCTGGTGCCGTTCCCGGTCATCTCCGGAGACGGCGGGCTGCCGGGCAACATCAAACCCAATGGGAAGGGGCCACTGGGGGCCGGGCCGAGTGAAGAGATCACGCCAGGGAACTCGATTTTGGGTGGATCCGCAAAACCGGGGACCCTCGGCTACATGCTGAACGTGCTGATCGCCGCCGAGATGCCCATGCACGAAGGTTGCGCGTTCACCTGCCCCAATCTGGTGGAGACCGCCCAGCAGTACTTCCAGGTGCCACTGTGGGATCTGGCCGACGGGTACACCTTCGACACGGTAGTGAACAGCAGTAAGCCGGGCTATCCCGTCGGCTGGTCCGGGCAGACCGCTGCACCGCTCGATCCGCTCGAGCCGTTCACGAATTTCTGGAACAGCCTGACGGCCGACCCGTCCGACCCGAAGAGCCAGGCCGCGGCGGGCCTGAAGACGGTCACGTTCGATGATCTCGTCAAAGTGGGCACGCGGCTGTACGACTCCGGCATCATCGCCTTCAGCCCCTGGTTCAGGGGCAGTTACTTGTTCACCGGGTTCCCGTTCTACGACATCCCGGAGAACGTCAGCGGCTGGATCGCGGGCCTCACCAAACTCGCCTGCCCGACATGCGATGTGCCGAGCCCGTCGGGCATCACGTCCGTCCCCCAACAGGACGCGGCGACCATCACTGTCAACACCGCACAGACGACGACATCCTCTGCGCAGCAGGCGGTGACCACCGACGCCGACGAGTTGCAGCGGAGCGCGAACACGGCCGCCATGCAGCCGAAGACGTTCACGCCTCCTAATCCTGTCGCGGGGGCGGCGACCCCGACGGACGTTCAGCAGCCGGTGGCGCCGACAGCACCTGTGACGCCTGCCGATCCGGCGATCACCCGGTCCACCAGCGGCACGAACACCGCGAAGACCGGCGGGACTCCGGGCGGTCGGTTGGCCGGTGCCGTGAAGTCGGTGACGGAACGGATCAATTCGACCGTCGAGCGGGTCACCGACCGCCTCTCGGGCGGCGCACGGACCGGCACCCGCGACACCGACGACGGCGGCACCAGCGATCCAGGTGCGGGCGGGAGCACCGGGTTCGGCAGCGGCAGCGGTACCGAATCCGGCAGCGGTACCGGTTCCGGCAGCGGCACCGGAGCCGGTGGCGGGACCGGTACCGGCGAATAACGGTTCTCACCCGACACCATGAGCACGCAGTTCGACGCGGTCATCGTGGGAGCCGGATTCGGCGGTATCGGCGCGGCGATCCAGCTCAACCGACTGGGCTACGAGCGCATCGTCATCGTCGACCGAGAGGACGACCTCGGCGGGACGTGGCATGTCAATCGCTATCCGGGGCTCACGGTGGACGTCCCGTCGACCACGTATTCCTATTGGTTCGAACCGAATCCGAACTGGTCGCGACTGTACGCCCCGGGTGTGGAGCTGAAGTCGTACGCCGACCACGTGGCCGACAAGTACGACGTGCGTCGGTTCATGCGGTTCAACACCACAGTCGAGGGCGCCCGGTGGGATCCCGATGCGGAGGTGTGGCGGGTGGCACTCGTCGGCGGTGAGACGCTGACCGCCTCGTTCCTCGTCGCGGCGACGGGCTTCCTGTGTCAACCGTGCCTGCCCGACATCGCCGGCCTCGAGACTTTCGAGGGACACGTCATCCACACCGCGAAGTGGGACGCCGGGTATTCGTTCGACGGGCGGCGCACAGCGGTCATCGGAACCGGTTCCACCGCAGTGCAGGTCGTTCCCGAACTCGCCAAACAAGCACCAGAGCTGACCGTCTACCAGCGCACCCCGATCTGGGTCATGCCGAAGCTCGACTTCTGGTTCCCGCCGCTGGTGCGGCGGGTGTTCGTGCGGTTGCCGTTGTCCCAGCGGATTCTGCGGTGGTTCACCGATACCGGTATGGACCTGATGATGGTGCTTGCGATGTGGAAGTTCCGCCGTTTCAGCGCACTCAACGTCGCGGCTGCACGCGTATCGCAGATACTGCGCTTCCTGTCGATCCGCGACAAGGAGCTACGGCGCAAGCTGAACCCCGACTACGACTTCGGGTGCAAGCGGCCGACGTTGTCGAACACCTATTACCGCACACTCGCCAAGCCGCACGTGGATCTCGAGACCGCCGGCATCGACCGCATCGAGCCGGATGGCATCCTCACCCGCGACGGTCGCAAACGCCAGATCGACACCCTCGTCCTGGCAACCGGATTCGACGTCTGGCAGGCCAATCTCCCGGCGATCGAGGTGATCGGGAGGGACGGCCGGAACCTCGGGAAATGGTGGCGGGAGAACGGGTTCCAAGCATACGAGGGCATATCCGTGCCCTACTTCCCGAACTTCCTGACGATGGCCAGTCCGTTCGCGTGGGTGGGCCTGTCGTGGTTCAACACCGTGGAATACCAGATGCGGCACATCGACCGGCTCTTCGGCGAACTCCAGCGGCGCGGCGCGAGCACCTTCGAGGTCTCCGAGGACGCCAACACGCGCTTCTTCAGCCGGATGACCGAACTGCTCGATGATTCGGTCTTCCACCTGGGAAGCTGTGCCACTTCACGGTCCTACTGGTTCAGTCCGAGCGGGGAGGCCCCGCTCTTCCGGCCCACGTCGGTGCGTGATGCCGTGGCCGAGCAGCACCGATTCCCGTTGAGCGACTATGCCTTCACAGCTTCTTGAGTCTGCGCAGCACCTGCCCCAGCGGCAGGCTGGCGGCGAGTCCCTTGCGCAGACTCGGGTTGAGCTGACTTCCGTTGATCACCATGAGATACCGGAGCCCGCAGTCGCGCCACTCCGCGACCTGGTCGATGACCTCGTCGGCGGTGCCGTTGAAACAGATCTCCTTCATCAATGACGCGGGCACTTTCGCTGTGTAGGCCAAGGCCGTCTCATGGTCGATGAGCTGCGGAACGAGATCCTGCACTCCGGAGAAGTCCGCGCCCAGCGGGTGGACGACGCCGTGGCGCGCCCACGCCTGCGCCGGTGCGGCGAGCGCGGACGCCTTCAGCAGGACGGAGTCCAGCGCCTCGTCCACGTCGTCGCGGGTCCGGCCCGTCACCACCGCGCGATTGAGTGCCGGCACGATCGACATCGGGTCGCGACCGGCGTCAGACGCCGCCGTCCGTACCGCTTCGATCCCATGCGCGTAATCGCCGGGGCGGACCACCACGAACGGCACCCATGCGTCGGCATGACGTCCGGTGGCCCGCAGCATCCTCGGGCCGTGGCCGGCCACCCAGATCTCGGGCCACTTCCCGCGGTACGGCGGAAGGTCGAAGACGGCATCACGGAGCGGAAAATACGGCGACTCACGCGAAACCGGCTCACCGCCCGAATCCCACAGCGCACGGATGGTGGCGATGCCTTCTTCGAACCGCGCGACCGGTTTGGACCACTCCACCCCGTAGGGTTCGTTGCCCTCCCGTTCGCCGACCCCCAACCCGAGCATGGCGCGGCCCCGCGTGAGGAGGTGCAAGGTCGCGGCCGCCTGTGCGGTGACCGCGGGATTGCGGCGACCCGCATCGGTGACGCACACACCGAGTCTGAGGCGGCGGAATCGATTTCGGGCGGCGAGATGTCCCAGCATCGTCCACGGTTCGAGGATGGCGTCGACCTTGGGCACCAGCTTCGCACCGATTCCGAGATGTTGCGGTGTCGCAAGGGAACGCGGCACGAGGGAGTTCAGATGGTCACCCACCCAGAACGAGTCGGCGCCGGTCGCCGTGGCCGTCAGGAGATTCGCTCGTGGCAGCGCGCTCGGCGAGATCCGCGAATTCACAAGTCCGTCGAGGATGCCGAATCGGAATCCATTCATACTCAAGTCCGCCCGCTCTTGGTCACCGCCATCTCCACGGTACTCATGTGCGGCCTCGCCAACCGGGAAACGCGCCACAAGCGGCCCGCCATCTACGTAATCTGGAAGTGCCGGAGGACATGTGCGCACCATGCGTGCAGAATCGAGAGAGGCGCCGAGGTTGCCTGAGCGCCCGAAGACGTATTGCGCTCGCCCCCAGCTCGAGGTGATCGACAGGGGGCGCGTCAGCGAGTCGCACCCCGTCCCGCTGCTTTTCGTCCACGGCGCGTGGCATGCCGCTTGGTGCTGGGACGAACACTTCCTCGGTTTCTTCGCCGACAGGGGATACCACGCTGTGGCCGTCAGCCTGCGGGGCCACGGCCGAAGTATGACGAGTAAACCGTTGCGGTCCTGCTCGCTCGACGATTACGTCGAGGACCTCAGTGTCTTCGCCGCCGACCTGCCGAGACGCCCGGTGGTCATCGGTCATTCGATGGGCGGCCTGGTGGTGCTCAAGTACCTGGAGTCGCAACAGGCTCCTGCCGGCGTGCTCCTGGCGCCGACCTATCCGCTCGCGTATCTGGGAACCGGGCTGCGATGGGTCCGGCGCCATCCCTGGCACTTCGCGCGCATAGCCGCGACGGGGAAGTCGTTGCCGTTCGTCAACACCGCCGAACTCGCCAGGGAGAGATTCTTCTCCCCGCACACACCGGAATCCCGCGTACGCGACTACGCCGCGCGTCTGCAGGAGGAAAGCGGGCGAATCGGATTCGACGCGGTCTTCAGTTTTCCCCGGCCGAAACGAGTGCGCACGTCACTCCTGGTGCTCGGCGCCTGCGATGACGGCTCGGTGACGCGGCGGGCGGTACAGGCGACGGCACGTGCCTACGGTGTCGAGGCCGAGTTCTTCGCCGATATGGGACACGACATGATGCTCGAACCCGGGTGGGCGACGGTGGCTGAACGCGTGCACACCTGGCTCGGCGCGAGGGGCCTGTGAGTCAGGGCTACTCGCGTTCATGTGAGAGGTGGGTCCACATGGCGGATGCGGCGGAGCATCACCTTGACCGCTCGCATCGACAGGGACGGTGACAACCGCTCCAGGTACCACAGGACCTTCCACCATGCTGGCACCACGATGATCGCCTTACCCCGCAGTACCGACCGAAGCGCCCGGTCGGCGAATACGTCGGGTGCCATCGGTCGGACGGACTCCGCGCGGTTCATGAGCTCCGCGTCGCTCACCCCGTCGTTCCTGCCGTAGCGACCGCCGGTGAGGATCGGCGTTCGCACCACACCCGGACAGAGCACCGACACCTGCACGCCGTGTCGCTTCGCTTCCACGCGTAGCGTTTTGGAGATCGCCACGACGGCGTGCTTGGTCGCCGCATAGCTGGCCTGGCCGACGGTCGTGACCAGACCGGCCAGAGACGCGGTGTTCACGATGTGGCCGGAATGCTGCCCGATCATGATCGGGTAGACGGCCTGGATGCCGTGCACCACCCCGAGCAGATTCACATCGATGACGTCGTACCAGTCGTCGAGACCGTACGAGTCGACCTCACCACCGACGCCGATGCCCGCGTTGTTGAACAGGTAGTCGATCCGTCCCGACCGCTGGACCACCTCCTTCACAGCGCTTTCGAAGGAGGGGTAGCTGCGCGCATCGAGTTCGATCGCATGGGCTTTCCCCGTGCCGCGGCTGTTCAGGCGGTCGGCCAAGTCCTCGGCGGGGCCGATCTGGCGGTCGGCGATCCAGACCTCGGCGCCCAGATCCACCAGCCGGGCCGCCAACGCGGCGCCGATCCCGGATGCACCGCCGGTGACGAACGCGCATTTGCCCGACACATTCGAGGCCATGGGCACGAGGATAACCGGCCGACTCCTCGAGGAGAAGACGCTTCGAGACCGGACCGCGGTTCGGTGCGTGGTGCGCGACGGCGCCCAAAACCGTTGCACCGCAGCTGTTGATCGATCTTGATGGCCGCGGCCGCAGGTGGCTGAAGACGATTCGGTGTCGGTCCGGTGATGATCGCATTAGAGTCGGGCACATGCCGTCCGTGCTGATCACCGGCGCATCGCGAGGCATCGGTCATGCTGTTGCCGCACGACTGGCCACCCGCGGGTGGCACGTCGTCGCCGGGGTGCGCACCGATTCGGATGCCGCCCGAATGGCCGACATGCACCCGGGCGTCGCTCCGGTTCTTCTCGATGTCACGAACCCCGAACATCTTGCCGCGCTGGACAGATCGCTGCCGAATCGGCTCGACGCCGTGGTCAACAATGCCGGCATCGTCGTCGGTGGCCCACTGGAAGCGGTTACTGCGGACAGATTGCGGCATCAGTTGGACACCAACGTGGTCGCCCAGCTCGCGGTGACGCAAGCGGTTCTGCCGCGCCTGCGCACCTCGAATGGCCGTATCGTCTTCGTGTCCAGCGCACTCGGGCGCGTGGCCGCCCCGATGATCGGCGCCTACTGTGCGTCGAAGGCGGCGCTGGAAGCGGCGGCCGACACCCTTCGGATGGAGTTGAGAGCCTGGCGCATCCCGGTCGTGATCGTCGAGCCCGGTCAGACCGACACCGATATGTGGCGCACCGCGCGGTCGCAGGTGGACGAGGCGGTGGCGGCGATGTCGCCCACCATGCGAGAGCTGTACGGCCGGCATCTCACCGGATTCACCGAGTCGATACCCACCATGCAGAAGGCGGCGGTCGATCCCGGCATGGTCGCGGACGTCGTCGAGAAGGCCCTGACGGCACGGCGGCCACGCGCCCGCTATGCCGTCGGGATCCGGTTGAAGCTGCAACTAGCGCTGGTCGCGAGTTTGCCTGTCGGTGTGCGCGATCGGTTGCTGTGTGCGACATCTCGCCAGCCGTGTCAGCCGGTTTTGTTGTTGCGCTGACAAGTAAAGGCCGTGTCTGTCGGCATCGAGTCAGGTGTTGGGGTGAAACGACTTCCGGCGCACACCGCGCTCGGATACCTTGGGATGACGGCATGGAAAGGTCACGCCATGGGATCAGCGACAACCGAGCCGGAATCGCCACCGCCCGGGCCGCGGGCACCGCGAATCGTGCAGGGCTTGGCCTTCTTGGCCGCCCGGCGCCCGGTCATGACCGCTCTGGGCAGGCGCTACGGCGGTGCTTTCACGCTCGACCTCCCCGTGCTCGGCCACACCGTGATGATCAGCGACCCCGAACTCGTGAAGGACCTGTTCGGCACCAGCAGGGACCTGGTGGGCAGGACCCGCCCCAACCTGGGGGAGATCCTGGGACCCGGGTCGATGTTCAACCTCGACGGGGACGACCTGTTCGAGCGCCGCAGACTTCTGTTGCCGCCTTTCCACGGCAAGCGAGTCGGCCACTACGACAAGATCATCGAGGACGAGGTGATGCGCGAGATCGCGCACTGGCCCGAAGGCAGCGAGTTCGAGACCCTCGAACCGATGATGCGGATCACCCTGAACGCGATACTGCGCGCTGTATTCGGTGCGGAGGGGCCCGCGCTGGACGAGCTACGCCGACTGTTGCCGCCCGCGGTCAGACTCGGCGCCCGCATCGGGCTGCTCCCGGAGGCGGTTCGGCGTGATCTCGGGCCCTGGAGCCCGGGTGGACGGTTCCGCGAGCACCGTCGGCGTATCGACGCTGTGATCGAGTCGCTGATCGCCGAGGCTCGGGCCGACGCCGACTTCGACAAGCGCACCGATGTCCTCGCGCTGCTCCTGCAGGCGCGCTACGACAACGGCGAGCCGATGTCCGATGCGCACATCGCCGACGAACTACTGACCTTGCTGACCGCCGGACACGAGACCACGTCCACCGCACTGGCCTGGGCGGTGGAGCGGTTGCGCCGACACCCACGACTGCTGTCGCGGCTGACCGAGGAAGTCGATGCCGGCGGATCCGAACTGCGGCAGGCGACCATCTGGGAGGTGCTGCGCACCCGGCCGGTGCTCGACGGTGCGCTGCGCCGCACCAAGACACGGATTCGGCTGGGGCAGTGGGTGATTCCCGAGGGATACACGGTGATGGCCAGTATCCAGCTGGCCCACGAGGCGGAGGCCAGTTTTCCGGACGCGATGTCATTCGACCCGGACCGATTCGCGGGCACGGTACCCAAGCCGATCACCTGGATCCCATTCGGCGGCGGCATCAATCGCTGTATCGGCGCGGCCTTCGCGAACATGGAGATGGACGTCACCCTGCGCACCCTGCTGCGGGAACTCCGGTTCGTACCGACCGACGATCCGGGCGAACGAGCCAGCAATAGGGGTGTGGCCTTCGCACCCGGACGAGGCGGTCTCGCGGTGGTGTACCGGCGAACCGCCGATCCGGTGACGGAAAGTGCCACTGCCTCGCCGAGCGAGCGCGCCGGCTATCGAGCGTGGTCCGGCGGCTCGAAGCGGTAGCAGAGAACCCGTGCCTTACTCGCCACCGCAGGCACCCGTGCGCCCACCCGGCTGCCGAAACGCAGCAGCGGCGGGAACAGCGCCACCTCCGGCGCGTGCATCGCGCTCGTCTCCTCGACGAGTTCCAGGCCGGCATTCCACCGCTCTGGTGTGCGCGCGTCGCGGAATCCGCGAAACGCCCACTGCCCGTACATCGTGCGGAACATCGGTTTCCTCGCCATGACGAGCTTGGCGAAGCGGTTCAACCGGCTGACCGTGCCGTAGTCGTTGAATGCGAGAACGCCGGAGCGGAAATGCCCGGTGATGCGGCCGACGGTTTCGGCGACGACCGCATCGCTCAGAAAGGGAAACAGACCGTCGGCGAACACGATCGCGGGCCGACCCGCGGGAATCGCGCGCAGCCAGTCCGATTCCGCCACGGAGGCCGCGACCGAGTGGGAACGGTCGCGGTGCGGCAGCGAAACCTCGCGTAGCGCAATCATCCCCGGGAGGTCGACGCTGTACCAGTCCACCGTCGGGGGCGGATCGACGCGGAAGACGCCGGTACTGAGGCCCGCACCGAGGTCCACCACGACGGCATCGGGATGCTCGGCCACGAAGCCGCGGATCCGGTCGTCGAGCATCCTCGCCCGCACCGCCACCAGACACACGACGCCACGGGTGACACCCAGGCCGGTGAAATCGAAGTCGATCCTGCCGACCACCTCGTCGGCGACCGTGTCGCCGAGAATCGAACGCGGCGAACGGCTGTCGAGCGCCCGGGCGTACGCCGTGGCCAGCGCCGTCTCCTGGACGGGGGAGAGGGCGCCGGCATCCATGTCCGAGCCTGCCTGTGCTACCGCACCATCGACGTGATCGCCGCCGCCAACTCGGGTGAGTCCGACGTCGCGAGGTTCTGGTACTGGCCTTTGGTCGTCCTGGCGACGGACTCCCACGTCGCACGGTCGGGGTCGTCGCCGAAGTCGATGACGTTGACCGCCACCGGCCGGGCCGGGTCGAACGCGTCCCGGATGAACGCCTCGAGCCCGGGACCGTCGAGAGTCCGGTCGCTGTGTGGGCCCTGGGTGATCACCAGCACCGAATTGGGCTGTCCCTCGCGGAAGTTTGCCAGCGCATCGTTGTAGACCAGCCGCAGCGTGGTGAACGACACTGCGCCACCGGAAGTGGACGACAAGGTGTCGAGGGTCGAGGTCAGCGCGGCGGAACGGGGTTGGCCGCCGACGGGTTCGGACAGCGGTCCCGTGGTGACCTGCGACGTGCCCGCTGTTGCGTCGAACGTCCACAGGCCCACCGCGGTTGTCGGCGGCAGCGCCTCCACCCGCGGGATCAACGCGTTGACGACGTTGCCCATCCTGGTGTTGTCGCCCTCCGGGGTGGGCATGGACAGATCGAGCATGATCGTCGTGGTGGCGGCCTGCGCCGGGGACGTCAGTGCGTCGGCCAGTTCCACCCGCGCCGCGCCGTCGCCGACCGACAGGGGAGTGGCCAGCGGCGGGAAGTCGGTGATGTCACTGGCGGGCGGTGTGCCGCCCTGGGTGCGGAAGCCGGCCTTGCTCAGTTCGGCGAGGCGTTCGGGTTCCCGCATGAATCGGGCGAACTGGCTGGCAGCGGTGACCTGCTCGCGTTCGAGCCAGTCACCCGACAGCAGCACCGTGGGGTAGTCGGCGGTCGCGACCGGACCGGGCGGCAGCCACGAGGTGAGGGTGGACTTGGCGTCGGGCAGGGCCGCCGCGCGGGCCACGACCTGCTGTTCGGTCATCGCGACGGCGTGCACCGGTGCCGTCGCGGGATCATCCGACTGCAGGAGCGCCTCCATGGCGGCGTCGGCGGTGTCGGCACGCAGTTCGGGTGCGCCCGCGGCGAGGGTGTTGATCGCGGACACCCCGTCGGTCGCCGGTGCCCCGTCGGGTGCGGAGGCCGCGGCGACGGCCTCGGCCGCCAGATACGACGCGTCGGCGTTGCCGCTGCGGGGCAGTGCGAGCTTCAGTGCGCCCCATCCCGGCAGGCCCAGTCCGTCGAGCGCAGCGGGGTTGGTCTGCAGGCCGGGCAGGGTGCCCCAGTTCTGCTGTGCCATCGCCGGTTTCAGCTCGGGCCGCATCGCGAGGACGACGGGTGAGCTGACGAGGGTGCGGGAATCGCTGACGGTCTTCTGGTCCGTCGCCGCCTCGAGGCGGGCCGCCGAGACACCGCTCGCCGGGATCCACAGTGCCGGGCGTTCGCCGAGGTCGGACGGCCACTTGTCCTTGAAGCCGGTGATCACCTGCTCGGATCCGGCGGGTTTGACGCCGATCTTCACGCACCGGTCGCCGACCGGGGCGGCGCCCTCGTTGTACTGGTCCGCCAGCCCGCGGATGGTGTCGGCGATGGTCGGGTCGGCCAGCACGGCGACGTCGAGGTTGCCGTCGACGCAGCGCGCCGACGCGGCGTCGCTGCGATTGGACAGGGCGTCCCCGAAGAAGCGCCACAGGATGACCGCACCGACCACCACCACGACCGTCACGAGTGCCGCGATGACTCCGCGACTGATTCCGCGCGGGGCCGGCGTCACGGCCCGGTGGCTGCCGGTCCATTCGCCGCCATCCCCTCCGCCGCCATGCGCGCGTCCGGTCGGACCGGCGGGTGGCGGCGGGCCGGCCGTTACCGGGCGGTCGTCCCGGTCGTCGCCGTCGCCGGGGTAGTCGTCAGCGTCATAGAACTCGCCCCGGTCCGCTGCGTAGTCGTCGGCCCCGTCCTCTGCGTAGTCGCCGTAACGAGCGGACGCGAAGGCGCGTGTCGGCTCCTCATCGGCGTCCCCGTGCCCGGCGTCGTCCGAACCATCGGGCTGTACCGCGGGGAACTCGCCACTGTGCCGCCCCGGAGCACCGAGATCGGGGCCGTAGTCGCCGTCCGCTCCCTCGTTCGGGACACCGACTTCGTCGTCGGAGTCCTCGGGATCGGGAATGCTGTGCCTACCCACTCGAGCCCCCGTACTGGCGTCGTCGCTTTGTCATCGCTCGGTTCATCGCTCGGTCTGGTTGCCCGGCGGCGCCGTCTCAGGCGCCGGCAACGCTGGCTTTGTACTCGCGTCGGCGCCGATGCAGGATCGGCTCCGTGTAGCCGTTCGGCTGGGCCGCGCCGGAGAGGATGAGTTCCTGCGCCGCCTGGAAGGCGATGCTGGAGTCCGGATCGGTGGCCATCGGCTTGAAGTCGGGATCCTTGGCGTTCTGCTCGTCGACCACCGCCGCCATCCTGCGCAGGCTGGTCCTGACGTCGTCTTCGGTGATGACGCCGTGCCGCAGCCAGTTGGCCAGCAACTGGCTGGAGATCCGCAGCGTGGCGCGATCCTCCATCAGCGCGGTGTCGTGGATGTCGGGCACCTTCGAGCAGCCGACGCCGGCGTCGATCCAGCGGACCACGTAGCCCAGGATCGACTGGCAGTTGTTGTCGACCTCCTCGCGGATCTCCTCGGGCGCCCACGCCAGCTCCTTGGCCAGCGGGATGGTGAGCAGATCGTCGATGCTCGCGCGGGTCTTGCCGGTCAGCTCCCGGTGCACCTCGTACACGTCGACCTGGTGGTAGTGCATCGCGTGCAGCGTGGCGGCCGTCGGCGACGGCACCCACGCGGTGGTGGCGCCCGCCTTCGGCTGGCCGATCTTCTGTTCGACCATGTCGGCCATCAGGTCGGTCATCGCCCACATACCCTTGCCGATCTGGGCCTTTCCGGAGAATCCGGTGGCCAGGCCGACGTCGACGTTCTGGTCCTCGTAGGCCTTGATCCACGGGGTGCTCTTCATCGCACCCTTGCGGATCATCGGGCCGGCCTCCATCGACGTGTGGATTTCGTCGCCGGTGCGGTCGAGGAATCCGGTGTTGATGAACACCACCCGGTCGGCGGCGGCCTTGATGCAGGCCTTGAGGTTGAGCGTGGTGCGCCGCTCCTCGTCCATGATGCCGACCTTGAGCGTGTTCTGCGGCAGCCCGAGGACGTCCTCGACGCGGCTGAACAGGTCGGCGGTGAACGCCACTTCGTCGGGGCCGTGCATCTTGGGCTTGACGATGTACACCGATCCCGTACGGCTGTTGCGCAGCGGACCGTTCTTGTCGCTCTCCTTGAGGCCGTGCATCGCGATCAGGCCGGTGAACAGGGCGTCCTGGATGCCCTCGTACACCTCTGTCTCTTCGCCGTTGGCTCCGGCTCTGGTGATGGCGTCGTTGGTCATCAGGTGGCCGACGTTGCGCACGAACAGCAGGCTGCGGCCCGGAAGCGTCAGTTCGCCGCCGTCGGGTGCGGTGTAGGTGCGGTCCTCGTTGAGCACACGGGTGAAGGTCTCACCGCCCTTGCTGACCTCTTCTTTGAGGTCACCGCGGTTGAGGCCCAGCCAGTTGCGGTAGCCGAGCACCTTGTCCTCGGCGTCGACCGCGGCGACCGAGTCCTCGAAATCCATGATGGTGGTGACGGCGGATTCGAGCACGACGTCCTTGATCCCGGCCTTGTCGGTCGAGCCGATCGGGGACTCGGGGTCGATGAGGATCTCGATGTGCAAACCGTTGTGGCGCAACAGGATCGCCGACGGGCTCTCCGCGTCGCCCAGGTAGCCGGCGAACTGTTCGGGTTCGGCGAGCCCAACCGACAGATCGTCGCCGAGCGTGACCAGCACCTGGCCGTCGTCGGTCTTGAAACCGGTGGCGTCGGAGTAGGAGCCCGACGCCAACGGGACAGCGCCGTCGAGGAATTCGCGGGCGTAGGCGATGACCTTGTCGCCGCGGACCCGGTTGTAGCCGGAGCCCTTCTCGGCGCCGTCGTCCTCGCTGATCACATCGGTGCCGTAGAGCGCGTCGTAGAGCGAACCCCACCGCGCGTTGGCGGCGTTGAGTGCGAAACGCGCGTTGAGGATCGGCACCACCAGCTGCGGACCGGCGGTCGAGGTGATCTCGTCGTCGACGTCGGTCGTGGTGATCGTGAAGTCGCCCGGATCCGGCTGCAGATAGCCGATGTCGACGAGGAACTGCTTGTACTCGTCGGCGTCGTGGGGGCCGATGGCGCGCTGGCGGTGCCACTTGTCGAGTTGGGCCTGCAGCTCGTCGCGGCGCGCCAGCAGTTCCTGGTTGCGCGGGGTGAGGTCGGCGACGACCTTGTCGACGCCCGACCAGAAGCTGTCGGGGTCGAGGTCGGTGCCGGGCAGCGCCTCGTTGGTGATGAAGTCGTAGAGCACCCGGGCCACGCGCAGGTTGCCCACCGTCACGCGATCAGTCATCGTCTTCCTCCTCGGCCGTTCTCACGCGCACCATCCGGCACGCCGCCGTCGATCCAGCTTACCCATGGGTAAAGACGGCGAATCCAGTGCGCACCGCCGCCGCGTCGTCCGCTTCCAGCGCGGTGAGGAGCGCATCACATCTGCCCGCCAGTGTGGCGCGCAGCGGTGCCGCCCGATCGGCGATCTCCTGCTGTGTCCTGACGTATTCGGCACGCCCGGCCGGGGTTTCGACGGCGATCGGGTCGAATCCGTAGCCGCGCAGGTCGTATGGACTGGCCCGCATGTCGAGCAGTCGCGCGTCGGCGGCCAGCTCCAGGCAGTCCATCACCAGGTCCGAAGCCACCAGTGGGGCGAGTTTGTAGGCCCACTTGTACAGATCCATGGCGGCATGCAGGCAGCCGGGCTGCTCGGTGTCGATCTGCCGGTCACGGCTCAGCGGCTCCGCATTGCGGCCGACCGCGGCATCGGTGAAGAAGCGATACGCATCGAAGTGGCTGCAGCGCAACGACATCGATTCCACGACCGCATCGGTCCCGGCATGCCCGAGACGCAGCGGCACCGCATCGTGGCGGGTCTCGGGGGACCGGTAGACCATCGCCCACTCGTGCAGCCCGAAGCAGTTCAGCCGGGCCGGCCTGGCGGCGGTGGCGCGCAGCAGACCGGCCACGAACCCCACGGTGTCGGCGCGCGCCCGGAGGTGTTCGGCGGTCACGGTGACCCCGCCGGCAACCTCCCCGTAGCCGGCGCGGCCCAGGTGGCCCTGTGCGGCGGCACCGCCGAGCACCACACCGAAACCCGGATGCCAGCACCGCAGCTGGCGCGGGCGCAGGCTGTAGTAGGTGAACAGGAAATCCCACACGGGGTGGCTGCGGCCGGTGCGGCGCCGCTCCTGATGCGGTGCGCAGAAGGCGTCCACCCGATCGCGGTGGGCATCCGCACGCGGTGCCCACACCGACTCCTCGAGGAACTCGGCCATCACCGCCGGTGGGTTCCGTCGCGCACGGTTCCGACGAGGTCCTCCACGAGATCCTCCAGGGCCACCATCGCGGTGACCGCGCCGTCGGAGGTGACCAGCGCGAGGTGGCTGTTGGTGCGGCGCAGCCGCGACAGCGCATCGGGCAGCGGCAACGATGCGGGCAGCTGCGGCAGCGGGCGCACCATGGACCGGTCCAGTACGGCGTCGGGATCGTCCACGTGCGGCAGCACGTCCTTGATGTGCAGGTAGCCGAGATACTTGCCCGACGGGGCGGTGACCGGGAAACGGGAGTAACCGGTCTCGGCCAGCGCGCGTTCGACCGCCCCGACCGTCGGACCCTGACCCGGGGCCGACGCCGGCACGGCGTGGATGGAGTCCAGCGGCATCGCCACGTCCTTGACGGCCCGGTTGCGGATCTGCAGGGCGCGGGTCAGCCGCGTGTGCTCCTCCGGGTCGAGCAGGCCTTCGGACACCGATTCGGCGATCATCTCCGACAGCTCGACCGTCGACACGTTGACGTCGAGTTCGTCCTTCGGCTCGACGCCGCAGGCCCGCAGCGTCGCGTTCGCGCACCAGTTGTAGAACGCGATGAGCGGGCGGGCGGCCCGGATGTAGACGAGGTAGACGGGGATCAGCAGCATCGCGGCCGACTCCGGCCCGGCGATCGCGATGTTCTTCGGCACCATCTCGCCGAGCAGCACGTGCAGCGTGACCACCACGCTCAGCGCCACCACGAACGAGACGGTGTGCAGCACCGCGTCCGGGATTCCGAGCAACCCGAACGGTTTCTCCAGCAGGTGGGCCACCGCCGGTTCGCCGACGCGGCCCAGCAGGATCGAGCAGATCGTGATGCCGAGCTGGGATCCGGCCAGCATCAGCGAGAGGTTCTCCCCGGCGCGGATCACCGTCACCGCACTCTTCTTGCCCTGTTCGACCAGGGCCTCCAGCCGGTCGCGTCGCGCGGAGATGAGCGAGAACTCCGAGGCGACGAAGAACGCGTTGGCCGCCAGCAGCAGCACGGTCAGCACGACGCCGAACAGATCGCCACCCATCAGCGGTCCTCCTCCGGCTCGGCACGGTCGTCGCTGTCGCCGTGGCGGCCGAGGTCGGTCAGTTCCAGCAGGTCGATGCGACGCCCGTCCATCCGGACCACGGTGGCCCGCCAGCGGACCGGATCCTCGATCGGCCCGTCCGGGTCGAAGGCGGTCAGGTCGACGGAATCGCCGACCTCGGGGATGTGTCCGAGTTCTTGCAGCACCAGGCCGCCGATGGTCTCGTATTCGCCCTCGGAGGCGCGGAAACCGGTTCCGGTCGCCACCTCGTCGATCCGCAGCAGCCCCGACACCCGCCAGCCGTCACCGGCGGGTACCACGTCCGGGGTGGCGTCGTCGTGCTCGTCACGGACGTCGCCGACGATCTCCTCGATCAGATCCTCGACGGTGACCATTCCCGCGGTACCGCCGTACTCGTCGACAACCAGCGCGGTCTGCAGCCCGTTGGCGCGGATCTGGGTCATCACCGAATCGCCGTCCAGTGTCGAGGGCACCGTGGCGACCGGAATCGCGATCGCCGCCAGGCGGGTGCGCTCGCGGTCGTCGCGCGGTACGGCGAAGACCTGTTTGACGTGGACGACGCCGATGGTCGCGTCGAGGTCGCCCTCGACGATGGGGAAGCGGGAGTATCCCGTCTCGATCGCGGCGGCGATGAGGTCGGCGACGGTGTCGTCGGCCTGCAGGGCCTCGATCTCGGTGCGCGGCGTCATCAACTCCTCGGCCGTGCGGTCGCCGAACTGCAGCGACCGGTCGACCAGTACCGCGGTCACCGGATCGAGCGAACCGCTGCGCGCGGAGTTGCGCACCAGCGAGATCAGCTCCTGAGCCGAGCGCGCCGAGCGCAGCTCCTCGGCCGGCTCGATGCCCAGCCGGCGCAGGATCAGGTTCGCCGTACCGTTGGTCAGCCGGATCAGCGGCGTGAAGATCGCCGAGAACAGCAGCTGCGGCCCGGCCGAGGCGCGGGCGGTGGGGACGGGCCGGGCCACCGCCAGGTTCTTGGGCACGAGTTCGCCGAACACCATCGACAGCGACGTGGCGATGACGATCGCCAGGAACAGGGCCGTGCCGCTCGCGGCTTTCTCGGACAGTCCGATCGCGTCCAGGCCGGGGTGCAGCAGCCGCGCGACCACGGGTTCGGCCAGATAACCGGTGGCCAGGGTGGTGATCGAGATACCGACCTGGGCGCCGGACAGTTGGAAGGACAGGGTGCGGTGCGCGCGGCGCACGAGTTGGTCGCGGCGGTGGCCGCTGCGCGCGTTGGCCTCGACGGTGCTGCGTTCGAGCGCCGTCAGCGAGAACTCCGCGGCGACGAACACCGCGGTACCTGCCGTCAGCGCCACGATCGCGAGCAGCGACAGCAGGGTGTAGACGACGCTCATCGCGTTCCCACTGGTGTGCCGGGCCCCGAGCCCGGCCGGCTAGGGGAGGGTTCTGCGTCGGATGGCTCGGCGGACGGGTGCTCGGCCCTGGAGGCCTCCGGTGCACACCGGGCCTCGGCGGGTGCCTGCGGCACGTGATCCCTTCCTCGGTCGGACGGCGGACGTCGACAGATGACGGCGCGAATGCCCAATCGTAGCTGCAGACTCACCAACCGGTGGGCAGCGGGCGGCCCTCGGCGAACCCGGCGGCCGACTGCACCCCGAGCACCACCTTCTCGTGCAGTTCGGGCAGTGTCGCGGCGCCGACGTAGGTGCAGGTGCTGCGCACGCCGGAGGTGATGTGGTCGAGCAGGTCTTCGACGCCGCCCCGATTCGGGTCGAGGCTCATCCGCGACTTCGAGATGCCCTCCTCGAACAGCGCCTTCCGGGCCCGGTCGAACGGGCTGTCGGCCGCCGTGCGCGCGGCGACCGCCCGCTTGGAGGCCATGCCGTAGCTCTCCTTGTACGGCTGGTTGTCGCGGTCGCGCATCAGATCACCGGGCGATTCGTAGGTGCCGGCGAACCACGAGCCGATCATCACGTTGGCCGCTCCCGCCGCCAGCGCCAGCGCCACGTCGCGGGGATGGCGGACCCCGCCGTCGGCCCAGACGTGGGCCCCGAGTTCCCTTGCCGCCGCGGCACATTCGACCACCGCCGAGAACTGCGGACGGCCCACACCGGTCATCATCCGCGTCGTGCACATCGCGCCGGGGCCGACGCCGACCTTGATGATCGACGCGCCCGCGGCGATCAGGTCCCGGGTGCCCTCGGCCGACACCACGTTGCCCGCCGCGATGGGCAGCCCCAGGTCCAGCGACGCCACCGCGCGGATCGCGTCGATCATCTTGGTCTGGTGTCCGTGGGCGGTGTCGATCACCAGCAGGTCGGCCCCCACCTCGGCGAGTGCGCGTGCCTTGGCGCCGACGTCACCGTTGATGCCGACGGCGGCCGCGACACGCAGCCGGCCGTGCCGGTCGACGGCGGGGGAGTAGATGCCGGTGCGCACGGCCCCGGTCCGCGTCAGCACCCCGGCCAGCGTGCCGTCCGGCCCGGTCAGCACCGCGACGCCGACGTGGGCGTGTTCGAGCAGATCGAAGACCTTGCGCGGGTCGGTGCCCACCGGCGCGGTGACGAAGTCGGTGATCGCCACGTCGCGCACCCGTGTGAAACGGTCGACGTCCTGGCAGACCGCCTCGGTGATCAGGCCGATCGGACGGCCCTCGAACACGACCACGGCCGCGCCGTGCGCACGCTTGTGGATCAGCGCCATCGCATCGGAGACCGCGGCGTCGGGTTCGAGCGTCACCGGCGTGTCGACCACGAGGTCGCGGCTCTTGACGAAGTCGACGGTCTGCTGCACCGCCGAGATCGGCAGGTCCTGCGGGAGCACGACCAGGCCGCCGCGACGCGCGATGGTCTCGGCCATCCGCCTGCCGGCGACGGCGGTCATGTTGGCGACCACGACGGGGATCGTGGTGCCCGACCCGTCGACGGTGGACAGGTCGACGTCGAAGCGCGACGGTACGTCGGACCGCTGCGGCACGACGAAGACGTCATCGTAGGTCAGGTCGTATGCCGGGCGGTGGCCGTCGAGAAATCTCATCGGGACCGAGTGTAGTGGCGTCACCAACCCGCGCGAGCAGACGCGAAGGCCCCCTGTTCTGGGCGAATCAGGGGGCTTTCACGTCTGCTCGCCGGGAGGAGTGCGGAAGGTTCAGGCCTCGACTTCGCTGCGGTCGCCGCTCCACAGCGTGTGGAACTTCTTGTCCCGGTCGGCGTCGATGCGGCCGTAGGTGTGGGCGCCGAAGAAGTCGCGCAGGCCCTGGGTCAGCGCGGCGGGCAGGCGTTCGGTGCGCAGCGCGTCGTAGTAGGACAGCGCCGAGGCGAAGCCGGGCACCGGGATGCCCAGCTGGGTGGCGGCGACGACGACGCGGCGCCAGCTGTCGATCGCCGATTCCACCGCATCGCGGAAGTACGGCGCGGCGATCAGCGTCGCGAGATCCGGGTCCTCGTCGAAGGCGTCCTTGATGCGGTTGAGGAACTTGGCGCGGATGATGCAGCCGCCGCGCCAGATGGTGGCGAGGTCGCCGGGGGTGATGCCCCAGTCGTACTCAGTCGAGCCGGCCTGGATCTGGTTGAACCCCTGCGCGTAGGCGATGATCTTCGACGCGTACAGCGCCTGCCGGACGTCCTCGACGAACTGCGCTGCGTCGCCGGGCTTTTCGCCCAACCGGCCCGACGCGAGGCCGGTGGTGGCCTGACGCTGGGCGACCGAACCCGACAGCGCGCGCGCGAACACCGCCTCGGCGATACCGGTGACCGGCACACCCAGGTCGAGTGCGGACTTCACCGTCCAGCGGCCGGTGCCCTTCTGCTCGGCCTCATCGAGGATGAGGTCGACCAGCGGTTTGCCGGTCTTCGCGTCGGTCTGCCGCAGCACCTGGGCGGTGATCTCCACCAGGAAACTGTCGAGATCGCCCTTGTTCCACTCGTCGAACACGTCGGCGATCTCGGGCGCCGACTTGCCCAGCCCGTCGCGCAGCAGCTGGTAGGCCTCGCCGATGAGCTGCATGTCGGAGTACTCGATGCCGTTGTGCACCATCTTCACGAAGTGGCCGGCGCCGTCGGGTCCGATGTGGGTGCAGCAGGGAACGCCGTCGACGTGCGCGGAGATCTCCTCCAACAGCGGGCCGAGGCTCTCGTAGGACTCCTTCGGTCCGCCCGGCATGATCGACGGCCCGTTCAGTGCGCCCTCCTCGCCGCCGGAGATGCCGGCGCCGACGAAGTGCAGACCGCGTTCGCGCATCGCCTTCTCGCGACGGATCGTGTCGGTGTAGAGGGCGTTACCGCCGTCGATGATGATGTCGCCCTCTTCCATCGCGTCGGCGAGCTCGTTGATCACGGCGTCGGTGGCGTCGCCCGCCTTGACCATGATCAGCACCCGGCGCGGCTTCTCGAGGGCGGCGAGGAACTCCGGGATGGTCTCGCTGCGCACGAACGACCCCTCCGAACCGTGCTCCGCCAGCAGTGCATCGGTCTTGGCGACCGATCGGTTGTGCAGGGCAACGGTGTAGCCGTGGTGTGCGAAGTTGCGGGCGATGTTGGAGCCCATCACGGCCAAGCCGGTGACCCCGATCTGCGCGGTGCCGGCGGTGGACTTCTCGGACGAGCTCATGGGCACAGCCTTTCGTTTTCTGTTGTTGCGCGATCGGGTTGGGGCCGAGGGGCCTAACGGGCGAACAGCCGGTGCAGTTCGGTCAGCCACGGAACCGCCACCGCCACCGTCGGGACGAAGAGTACGGCCGCGGCCGCGAGGTAGGCGGTGACCGCGAGGGCCAGGCTGTTGGGCCGGCCGCCCAGACGGCGGACGCGGATCACGGTCGTCGGCCCGCCCGCGGCGAGCGCACCGGAGGGCGCGCGACCGGCGGCGCAGGCGACCAACGCACGGGCGAGAGGTCTCGGCCCGGCGGTCCGGACGGCGGCGTCGTCGGCGAGCAGCTCGACGAGGAGGCGCACCGCGTCGAGGGCGCTGGCGCTGCGGACGAAGCGGGGGAAGGCCGCGTGCACCGCCGTGAACATCTCGAGGACCAGATCGTGGCGCGCCCGTAGGTGGGCCCGTTCGTGGGTGAGGATCGCGGCGAGCTCGTCGTGCGCGAGCGTGTTCAGCGCCCCTTCGCTGAGGACGACGCGGCTGCGCACGCCGGGAAGGCAGTAGGCCAGGGGTTGTTTGACCTCGAGGACGCGCAGACCGGTGGCCTGTCGGCGCACGTCGGTGGGGACGGCCTCGCGGCACACTCCCAGCAGATCGACCATCATCCGGTGGTGGGCCCGCCGGCGCCGGGTCGCGACGGCGACCTGCAGCACCGAGACGATCAGCCGGGCGCCGATGACCAGCGTCAGCGCGAACACCACGACGTAGAGCAGCCACAGCGGCCAGCCGAGCGCGTCGATCTCACTGGTGATCGTGGCGGTCGGCCTGCCGTCGGGTCCGGGGACGAACAACCGGCTGGCGATGGCGATGCCCGCGGAGAACGCGGACAGCACACCGGCGAGCGCGATGGACTGCCACAGGACTATCGCCGCGCGCGGTGCGCGCATCGGCCATGACGCGCGAGCCAACAGTGCCGGCACCGGCCCCACGAGGAGCAGCGCGACAACGGTGAAGGCCAGCGCGGACACCCCACAATTGTCGCTCAGGCGGTACCCGGATCGCCAGCGGGCGGGGTCAGACGGTGCTTGCCCTCCAATTCGGCCAGTGCACGGCGCAGCGCGGCGGCCTCATCGGCGCCGACGCGCTCGACGAAGTGCACCAGCGCGGCCTCCCTGCTGCCGGAGTCGGCGGCCTGATCGAGGGCGTCGACCATCAGCCCGGCGACGAGTTCGTCGCGGCCGTGGGTGGGGGCATACCGGTGGGCACGGTCGTCACGGTGCTGCACCACCAGGTTCTTCTTCGCGAGGCGCTGCAGCACGGTCATGATCGTGGTGTAGGCCAGGTCCCTGCGAGCGGCGAGCGCCTCGTGGACCTGGCGCACAGTCTGCGGCTCGCGGGCAGACCACAGGTGGTCCATCACCTCACGCTCGAGCTCACCCAGACGCGTCAACTTGGCCATCTTCCGTCACTCTCCTGAACAGTAGAACCAGGGTACTACCGCGCGTCGTATCCGACGCAGAGGAGCAACAGTCTTCCTCATCGCGCGCATTCCCGCGCTGGTCACCCGGTGTCGTTGTGAAACCAATCACAGCGTCTGGTCCCACGATGGTGCGTAGTTATAGTAAGGCTAACCTAACTCAAGCCGAGTCGCCGGGAGGTGCAGTGACGGTACTGATCGAAGATCCGCTGATCGCGGGCATGGCCATCAAGCAGACGCTGCCACTGCACGAATCGAGCCGCCGCCTGCGCGAGCTGTATCCCGAATGCCCGCGGGTGTACGGGGTCGCGGTGATGGGCGATCTGTCCCGGCGGCGCTGGTGGCCGCTGACCGAGGCGCTCACCGGCGACCGGCTGCAGGGCATGTTCGATCTGGCCGCCGCCGAGACGGACAACCGGGCGGCGGTCGCCCAGCAGCTGGCCGCCACCCTCGCCCACGTCGTACTCGGCCGGGTGATCCCGCTGCTCGTCCTCGAGGGGCGCGCCTGGGACACCGGTCTGGAGAACCTGTGGGTGCACGTCGACTCCGAAGGCGCGATCGACTGGGTGGGCGTGGTCGACCCCACGCTCCGCGCGCTGGCGGACGACCCCTTCTTCGCCGACCGGCCGCGGCTGCCGCTCGGCGGCCCGCAGGGCATCGTCGCGCTGCCCAGCGAGGCGGCGCTGACGACCTGGGTCGCCCATCGCAGCCATCGCGCGCTCGCGCCGCTGTTCGGCAAGCTGGCCGCGATCAGCGACGGGGCGATGTCCGTGGCGGCGATGTGGCATCTGGTCGGCGGCGCGGTCGTCGGCGCGGCCACCCAGGTGCCGCTGCTGGCCGGCTCGAGCGAGTGGACCAGCATGCGCCGCGGACAGGCCGTGCTCGATGCGCTGGTCGGCTTCGGCCTCCCGGTGCGCGGTGGGGTCCGCGGCGGAGGGAAGGTCTTGCTTAATTAGGGCAGCCTTGCCTATTCTGATGACAGTTCGACCGAGCACCACCAGAGTCACCGAGAACCACCGGACCGCGCCGGAGTCCTGAGGGCTGCAGAGACCCCCGGTCCATCGAAGGACGGGCCCCGCACTTTCGAGTGCGGGGCCCGTCCGCCTTTTCGGCCCAACCCTTCTGCGAAGCCGCGCCTCCTGCCGTGTAGACCTGACTGCTGTGACGACTCAGGTACCCGAAGGACTCGGCGACGGCTACGACAAGGAACTCGGCCTCACTTATCTCGAGGTCACGCCGGACGGCGGCCGGGCCCAGCTGACCATCACCGACAAACTGCTGCAGCCGTGGGGCATCGTGCACGGCGGTGTCTACTGCGCGGTGGTCGAGAGCCTGGCCAGTGTGTCCGGGCACGTCTGGCTCACCGCGAACGGCGGCGGCACCGTCGTCGGCGTCAACAACAACACCGACTTCCTGCGGGCCATCAAGTCCGGCACCGTCACCGCAGTGTCCACTCCGATCCACCGGGGCCGGCGCCAGCAGTTGTGGCTGATCACGATCACCGACGAGAACGACAAGCTGGTGGCGCGCGGCCAGGTGCGGTTGCAGAACATCGCCGACGCCTGACGCGCCGCCCGGCGGCGAGCGCTGCTGAGCGCGCCGCACCATGGCAGGATCGCCCACTATGCGCTTGAGCCCGCATGAGCAGGACCGCCTGCTGATCTCATACGCCGCCGATCTGGCCCGGCGCCGCCGTGCCCGTGGACTGCGCCTGAACCATCCCGAGGCCGTCGCCGTGATCACCGACCACCTGCTCGAAGGGGCGCGGGACGGTCGCACGGTGGCGGAGTTGATGGTCAGCGGACGCGATGTCCTCGGCCGCGACGACGTCATGGAGGGAGTGCCCGAGATGCTGCACGACGTCCAGGTGGAAGCCACCTTCCCGGACGGCACGAAACTCGTCACCGTCCACCACCCGATCCCGTGAGCGCACCCTTGGTCCCGGGCGAGATCCTCTACGGCGAAGGCGATATCGCGCTCAACGCCGGGGCTGCCCGCCTCGACATGGAGGTGGTCAACACCGGTGACCGGCCGGTGCAGGTCGGCAGCCACGTGCATCTGCCGCAGGCGAACGCCGCCCTCGAATTCGACCGCGTCGCAGCCCACGGCCACCGGCTCGACATCCCCGCGGGTACTGCGGTGCGCTTCGAACCCGGTGTCGCGCAACGGGTCCAGTTGGTGCCGCTGTGTGGCACGCGCGAGGTGCACGGCCTGTCGCTGAACCCGCCGGGCCGACTGGACACGGCACTGTGAGCGGCCTGTCGCGGGAGCGCTACGCGGCGCTGTTCGGACCCACCACCGGGGACCGCATCCGGCTGGCCGATACCGACCTGGTCGTCGAGATCACCGAAGACCGCAGCGGCGGGCCGGGACTCGCGGGGGACGAAGCGGTGTTCGGCGGCGGCAAGGTGCTGCGCGAATCGATGGGGCAGGGGCGCGCCAGCCGGGCCGAGGGTGCGCCCGACACCGTCATCACCGGCGTGGTGATCCTCGACCACTGGGGGATCATCAAGGCCGACATCGGCATCCGCGACGGCCGGATCGCGGCCATCGGCAAGGCCGGCAACCCCGACATCATGGACGGCGTCCACCCCGACCTGGTGGTGGGACCGTCGACCGAGATCATCGCGGGCAACGGCCGCATCGTCACCGCGGGCGGTATCGACTGCCACGTCCACCTGATCTGCCCCCAGATCATGGAAGAGGCACTCGGCGGCGGGATCACGACGATCATCGCCGGCGGCACCGGACCTGCCGAGGGCAGCAAGGCGACCACGGTCACCCCGGGCGCCTGGCATCTGGCCCGCATGCTCGAAGCGCTCGACTCCTGGCCGATGAACGTCGCGCTGCTGGGCAAGGGCAACACCGTCAACCCCGACTCCATGTGGGAGCAGTTGCGCGCCGGCGCATCGGGTTTCAAGCTGCACGAGGACTGGGGTTCGACACCGGCGGCAATCGACGCGTGCCTGACCGTGGCCGACGCCGCGGGTGTCCAGGTGGCGCTGCACTCCGACACCCTCAACGAGGCCGGCTTCGTCGAGAACACCGTCGGTGCGATCAAGGGCCGCTCGATCCACGCCTACCACACCGAAGGGGCCGGCGGCGGGCACGCACCCGACATCATCACCGTCGCCGCCGAACCGTACGTGCTGCCCAGTTCGACCAATCCGACCCGGCCGCACACCGTCAACACCCTCGACGAACACCTCGACATGCTCATGGTGTGCCACCACCTGAACCCCAGCGTGCCGGAGGATCTCGCGTTCGCCGAGAGCCGCATCCGGCCGTCGACCATCGCCGCCGAGGACCTGCTGCACGACATCGGGGCCATCTCGATGATCGGCAGTGACGCGCAGGCGATGGGCCGCATCGGCGAGGTCGTGTTGCGGACGTGGCAGACCGCGCACGTGATGAAACGCCGCCGCGGCGCACTCGACGGTGACGGCTCGGGACCGAAGGGCGCCGACAACATGCGGGCCCGCCGCTACGTCGCCAAGTACACGATCTGTCCGGCGATCGCGCACGGGCTGGACCACGAGATCGGCTCGGTCGAGGTCGGCAAACTCGCCGACCTGGTGCTGTGGGAGCCGGCGTTCTTCGGCGTCCGGCCGCACGCGGTGCTCAAGGGCGGCATGATCGCCTGGGCGGCGATGGGTGACGCCAACGCCTCGATCCCGACGCCGCAACCCGTGCTGCCGCGGCCGATGTTCGGCGCGGCACCCGCGGCGGCGGCCGCGACGTCGGTGCACTTCGTCTCGCCGCAGGCCGTGGAGGACGGCCTCGCCGACCGGATCGACGTGCGCCGCAGGCTGGTTCCCGTCAAGGACGTGCGTAGCGTGGGGAAGGCGGATATGCCGCTCAACGACGCGCTGCCCCGCATCGAGGTCGACCCGGACACGTTCACGGTGCGCATCGACGGCGACGTGTGGCAGGAACAGCCCGCTGCCGAACTGCCGATGGCGCAACGTTATTTTCTCTTCTAGCCGATTCCTGTGCCTGTGACGCCGCTGACCACCCTGCTCACCCTCGCCGACTCCCGCCTGCCGACCGGCGGCCACGTCCACTCCGGCGGTGTCGAGGAGGCGATCACCAGCGGGCTCGTCACGAACCTCGAGACGTTGCGCGCCTACCTGATCCGGCGGGTGCGCACCCACGGTCTGGTCGCGGCCTCGATCGCCGCCGCCGTCCACGCCGGCACCCTGAGTGTGGCGGCGGCCGACCGCGAAACCGATGCGCGCACACCGGCACCCGCGGCGCGTGCCGCGTCCCGGGCTCAGGGCAGGGGACTGGCACGCCTGGCCCGGCGGGTGTGGCCGGATCGCGACTGGACGGCGCTGGGCCGCACACCGCATCTGGCTGTCGCGTCGGGCGCGGTGGGCGCGGCGGCCGGCCTCACCCCCGAACAGACCGCGCTGTCCGTCGTCTACACCACCATGACGGGGTCGGCGACCGCCGCGCAGCGACTGCTCGCCCTCGACCCCGGTGACGTCGCCGCCCTGACCTTCGCGCTGGGCCCGGTGTGCGACGGCGTCGCCGCGGCCGCCGCCAAAGAACCCGCCGACCTGTCCGATCCGCTGCTCGACGTGCTGGCCCAACGGCATAGCGACCGCGAGCGTCCCCTCTTCGCCTCCTGAAAGGTCCGATATGCCACCACATTTCCTGGACGGCCAGCCCCACGCCCACACCGACCGCCCCAAGCGTGTCCGCACGCCGGGAGAGCCGCTGCGCATCGGCGTCGGCGGACCCGTCGGCTCGGGCAAGACCGCGCTCGTGGCCGCGCTGTGCCGGCAACTGCGCGACGAGCTGTCGCTCGCGGTGCTGACCAACGACATCTACACCACCGAAGACGCCGACTTCCTGCGCCGCCACGCCGTGCTGCCCGACGACCGCATTGCCGCCGTGCAGACCGGCGGCTGCCCGCACACCGCGATCCGCGACGACATCACCGCTAACCTGGACGCGATCGACGACCTCATCGCCGGACACGACCACCTGGACCTGATCCTCGTCGAATCCGGCGGCGACAACCTCACCGCGACATTCTCGTCCGGACTCATCGACGTGCAGATCTTCGTCGTCGACGTGGCAGGCGGCGACAAGGTACCCCGCAAAGGCGGTCCCGGCGTGACGTTCTCGGATCTGCTGGTGATCAACAAGACCGACCTGGCGCCGATGGTCGGCGCCGACCTCGACGTCATGCGACGCGATTCGGTCAAGGTCCGCGGCGACCGGCCCTTCGTGCTGATCTCGCTGACCGCCGACCCGACGGCGGGACCGGTGCTCGACTGGGTGCACGCACAACTGCGGGTGCCGGTGCAGAACTAGTGCGCTCCGACGTCGTCATCGTCGCCTATCCGGGGCGGGCACCCCGCATCGAGCACACCGGCGGAGTTGCGGTGCGCCGCACCGCCTCCGACACCGTGCACCTGGTGTCGGCCGCTGCCACCCCGCTGGGCGGGGACGTCGTCAGCGTGCGGATCGTCGTGGAGGAGGGCGCCCGGCTGGTGGTGCGCAGCGCCGCGGCCACCATGGCGCTGCCGGGTGCCGCCACCCCGGAGTCACGAACGTGCTGGGACATCGAATCCGCGGGGGAGCTCGACATCGACCCGCAGCCCACCGTGGTCGCCGGTGCCTCCCGGCATCTGACGGACACCCGGGTGCGACTCACCGGCGCAGGCAGCATCCGGTTGCGGGAACGGGTTCAGATCGGCAGATCCGGTGAGCGTGACGGCTTCTGGTCCGGCGGACTGCACGCCGACGTCGACGGCGCGCCGCTCCTGCGGCACCGCGTCGAACTCGGCACCGGCTCCGTCGCCGACGATGCGCTCGGCCGGCCACGGGCGTGCATCAGCGAACTGCGGTATCCCGACACGTCTTTCGACACCGAGGCCACGGTGCTCGCATTGGCCGCCGGCGGCTGTCTGGCGACCTGGCAGGGGGAGCGGCTGACTAACTAGCCGCCTGCTCGCGCTCCCGTTCGGTCTCGGTGACCGCGGCGGCGATCTCCTCGAGCTCCTCGATGCGTGTTCGCGCGTACGCCTGCTGTTCGGTGATGGTGAGCTGGCCGCGTTTGGTCGACAGGAACGTCACCGTCCACGAGATCAGCGTGACGATCTTGGTCTTGAAGCCGACCAGGTACACCAGGTGCAGTGCCAGCCACGCCAGCCAGGCGATGAAGCCGCCGAACTCCAGCGGACCGACCTTGGCCACGGCCGAGAACCGCGACACCGTCGCCATCGAGCCCTTGTCGAAGTACTCGAACGGCTGCCGGAACTTCGGGTTGGCGCCCTTGACCTCGTTCTTGATCAGCTTCGCGGCGTAGCGGCCACCCTGGATCGCGCCCTGCGCCATACCCGGCACACCTTCGACGGCGGCCATGTCGCCGACGACGAACACGTTCGGATGACCCGGGATCGACAGATCCGGCAGCACCTTCACGCGGCCGGCGCGGTCCACCTCGACGTCGCACTGCTGGGCCAGGTCGCGCCCCAGCGGGCTGGCCGACACACCCGCCGACCACACCTTGCACGCCGACTCGATGCGGCGCAGGTTGCCGTCGGGATCTTTGACCGTGATGCCGTTGCGGTCGACGTCGGTGACCATCGCGTTGAGCTGGATCTCGACGCCCATCTTCTCCAGCCGGGCCTGCGCCTTCTTGCCCAGCTTCTCGCCCATCGGCGGCAGCACCGCGGGCGCCGCATCGAGCAGGATCACCCGGGCGCTGGTGGGATCGATATGGCGGAACGTCCCCTTGAGCGTGTAGTCGGCGAGTTCGGCGATCTGCCCCGCCATCTCCACACCGGTCGGGCCGGCGCCGACGACGACGAACGTCAGCAGCTTCTCGCGTCGCTTCGGATCACTCGACCGTTCGGCCTGCTCGAATGCGCCGAGGATGCGGCCGCGAAGCTCGAGTGCGTCGTCGATCGACTTCATACCGGGCGCCCACTCGGCGAAATGGTCGTTGCCGAAGTACGACTGGCCGGCGCCCGCCGCGATGATCAGGCTGTCGTACGGCGTCGCGTAGTCGTGACCCAGCAGCTCGGAGTGCACGAGCTTGTTCTCCAGGTCGATGTGCGTGACATCGCCGAGCAACACCTGCACGTTCTTCTGCTTGCGCAGCACCACGCGGGTGGCCGGGGCGATCTCGCCCTCGGAGATGATGCCCGTCGCCACCTGGTACAGCAGCGGCTGGAACAGGTGGTGGGTGGTGCGGGCGATCAGCTTGATGTCGACATCGGCGTGTTTGAGGGTCTTGGCGGCGCTGAGACCACCGAAACCCGACCCGATGATGACGACCTTGTGCCGATCCGTTGGAGTTGCTCCGGGATGGCTCATCAGTGCTCCTCGACGGGCGGGACGTGCGACATTCTCGCCCTCTACGGTAGTCGTCGGCGCCCAGCGTTGGGCACTCGGTCGGTTGTGGCTTATGCCACGCGGGACGCTGTATTAAACGCCCAGGACGGGCTTCAGCAGGGCGGCGACCTCGGTGATGCCGCCCGGGTGGTAGCCGTCGAGGCTGGTGACGGGGCTCAGGATCACGCTGTCGACGCCCGCGTCGAGGACTTTCGTCTTGATCTGATCGACGATCTGCTCGGGGCTGCCGTACACCGCCTGCTGTTTGTAGTCGTCGGGGATGACGTCGCCGGTGACGTTCTCGTCGATCATCGCCACGACCAGCATGCTGGTCTCCAGGGTCGCCGGATCGCGGTCGATCTCCTCGCACCGCTGCTTGACGACCTCGATCTTGCGGGGCAGTTCGTCGAACCCCGCGATGATGTTGAGGTGGTCGAAGTGCCGGACGGCCAGCGGGATCGTCTTCTTCTCGCCACTACCGCCGATCATCAGCGGGACGTGATCGCGGAAGCGCGGCTCGGCCATCGCGTCTTTGGTGCGGTAGTACTTGCCCTCGACGGTCGGACGCTGACCTTCCAGCATCGGCAGGATGATCTCCAGAGCCTCGCCGAGCTTGTTGAAACGGTCGGTGAACGTGCCGAACTCGTAGCCCAGCGAGTCGTGCTCGAGCTCGTACCAGCCGGTGCCGATGCCGAGGATCGCCCGGCCCTGGCTGATCACGTCGAGTGTGGTGATCGCCTTCGCGAGCAGCGTGGGGTTGCGGTAGGTGTTGCCGGTGACCAGCGTGCCCAGCTGCACCCGTTCGGTGGCGGTGGCCAGCGCACCCAGTGCGGTGTAGGCCTCGAGCATCGGCTGGTCGGGAGTGCCGAGCCCCGGCAGTTGGTAGAAGTGGTCCATCACGAAGACCGAATCGAAGCCGGCCGCCTCGGCCTCACGGGCCTGGGCGATGACTGTCGGGAACAGTTCGGCGACGCCGGTTCCGTAACTGAAGTTCGGGATCTGGAGTCCGAGTCGGATCGTCACTCCGTCAACCCTATCGGTCTAGCCGAAATTGGCCAGGGCACCTCGGCTGACGTGCATCGTCTGGCCGGTGATATGGCGGGCGGCGGGAGTCGACAGGAACAGCGCCAGCCGGGCGATCTCCGCGGCCACCGACGGCGGTGTGCTGCCGAGGCCGTCGTAGGACGCTTCGGCGCTCTTGCCGGTCGCGACGGCGTTGACCGTGATCCCGCGGGTGCCGAAGTGGGCGGCCTGACCGGCGGTCCAGTCCGAGAGCGCGGCCTTGATCGCGGCGTCGACGCTGCCTTCGCGGGACTGCGCGATGACGACGTTCTCCGGGATGACGTTGACGATCGAGCCGCCCGAACGCAGATGGTCGCCGACGATCTGGACGGTCAGCACCGCGGACAGCACGGTGGTGTCGAGGGCCCGGCGCCAGGCGGTCGCGTGGTCGGCGAGGCCGAAGGTGCGCGGATCCTCGGGGGCGAATCGCGGTGCCGGCACGTTGACGAGCGTGTCGAGGTGGTGCGGGAACAGCGAACGGGCCTCTTCGACGCTGGCCGGATCCGTGTTGTCGAACACGATCGAGTCGACGTCGAGCTCCTTGGCGGCGATCTCGAGATCTTCCCGCCGCGCACCGCCGATCACCACCCGGTGGCCGTCGTCGCGGAATCCAGCCGCGATCGTCCGTCCCAGATCCGTATCGCCGCCGGTGACCAGCACCTCCATCGCCATGACCTCCTCGTTGGCTCGACCGCAGCACGCGGGGGCCGCGGTCTCGCGTCATGTTACTGGACGGTAGCTACCTCGGGTAAATCGACGCGCGGACGATGCGGTATAGGCGCACACCGGTGACCTAAGGTGCCGATATGGGTTCGCGTACGCACCGGGCTCCCGGCGACCCGGGTGCCGCGCGACTGTGACCGACGGCCCCGCACTCCCTCGGTGGATCTACGTACCGGCCGTCGCCGGTGCGTTGTTCGTGGCACTGCCCCTGTTCGCGGTCGCCGCGAAGTTGGACTGGCCGCGCTTCGTCGCCCTCGTCACCAGCGAGTCATCGGTAGCGGCTCTGGTGCTCAGTCTGCAGACGGCGACCGCCAGCACGGTGCTGTGCGTGCTGCTGGGTGTGCCGATGGCGATGGTGCTGGCCCGCACCCGGTCGCGCGCGGTACTGGCGGTGCGTCCGGTGATCCTGCTGCCGCTGGTCCTGCCCCCGGTGGTGGGCGGTATCGCCCTGCTCTACGCATTCGGCCGGCTGGGGCTGATCGGCCGGTACCTCGACGCCGCGGGCATCCAGATCGCTTTCACCACCACTGCCGTCGTGCTGGCGCAGACGTTCGTGTCGTTGCCGTTCCTCGTCATCGCGCTCGAAGGGGCGGCCCGGACCGCGGGCACCGACTACGAGGTCGTCGCCGCCACGCTGGGAGCCCGCCCGTCGACCGTGTGGTGGCGGGTGTCGCTGCCGCTACTCGCCCCGGGCCTGGTGTCGGGTTCGGTGCTGGCGTTCGCGCGTTCGCTCGGCGAATTCGGTGCGACGCTGACGTTCGCGGGCTCGCGCGAGGGCGTCACCCGGACCCTTCCGCTGGAGATCTATCTGCAGCGCGAGAGCGATGCCGACGCGGCGGTGGCGTTGTCGGTGCTGTTGGTCGCGGTCGCCGCGGTGGTGGTCGTCGGCCTGGGCAGTCGCCGCCTGCGTGCGCAGGGCTGGACGTGACCGGACTGACCGTGCGCGCGCGTGTGGCGCGCCGCGGTGTCGACGTCGAGTTCGCCGTGGGCGCGGGGGAGGTGTTGGCGGTACTCGGACCCAACGGCGCAGGCAAGTCGACGGCGTTGCACGTGATCGCCGGGACGGTGCGACCCGACGACGGGGTGGTGCGGGTCGGTGACCGCCTGCTCCTCGACACCACGGCGGACGTGCACGTGCCCACGCACCGGCGACGGGTCGGCCTCCTGCTGCAGGATGCGCTGCTCTTCCCGCATCTGCGGGTGGCCGCCAACGTCGCGTTCGGGCTGCGCAGCACCGGCTGCGGGAGGTCGAAAGCCGTTGCCGCAGCGCATCATTGGCTCGCTGAAGTCGGCGCCGCCGACCTGGCGGACCGGATGCCCCGGCAGTTGTCCGGTGGCCAGGCGCAGCGCGTCGCGCTGGCGCGGGCGCTGGCCGCCGAACCCGACGTGCTCCTGCTCGACGAACCGCTGGCCGGCCTCGACGTCGCCGTCGCCGGTGCGATGCGCCGGGTGCTGCGACAGGTGTTGACCCGCGACGGCCGCGCAGCGGTCCTGGTCACCCACGACCTCCTCGACGTGGCGACCCTGGCCGACCGCGTGGTCGTCATGGACGGCGGCCGGGTCGCCGAAGCGGGCGCGGCGGCGACGGTCCTGGCCGCCCCGCGCAGCCCGTTCGGCGCCCGTTTCGCCGGCGTGAACCTGGTGACCGGCGTCGCCGCGGACGGTGGCGTGCTGTACGCCGGTGCAACGGTTTGGCACGGTGTGGCGGCCGCGGACGTCGTGGTGGGCGAGGCGGCGGTGGCGATCTTCCGCCCGGCGGCGGTCGCGGTGTACCGGGAGCGGCCGCACGGCAGCCCGCGCAACACGGTCGAGGTCACGGTCGCGGAGGTGGACAGCAGCGGTCCGGTGGTGCGGGTGCGCGGGATGGAGCAGCCCGACGGCGCGCCGGGCCTGGCCGCCGACATCACCGCGGAATCGGCGGCCGAGTTGCGGCTGACACCGGGAGATCGGATCCACATGGCGGTGAAAGCCCAGGAAGTCGCGGTCTATCCCGCGTCGTAACGGCCGGCGGGATCGCACCGATCTAGGGTCCAGACGAGTTCTGTGACGGCCCCCGGCGTGGCGGCCGCGCCCGACCGTGCCTAGCAACAGTCGCAAATTGGATGACCAGTGCCTTTGTAGCGGGCGGCAATCTTCGAATTGGGAACATTGGAAGCAATTCACACTTGCGTCACGGCGGTAACACGGTAGTTTCTTTCACCATGGATGAGCCGGACGTGATGTCGACACGACGCAGGGGCCTGTCGAAGACGCTGGCGATCGCCGCGGCCGCCGCCACCGCGGCGGCCCTGGCGATGCCTTCGGTGGCGGGCGCGCAACCCGCACCACCGCCGCCCCCAACACCCACACCCGCACCGTCGGCGCCCGCACCTGCGCCGGGTGCCCCCGCGCCCGCGCCGCCGGCCGATCCGAACGCGCCCGTGCCGCCGCCGGCGGATCCCAACGCGCCCGTGCCGCCCCCGGCGGATCCGAACGCGCCGGTGCCGCCGCCGGCGGA
>JBNMQY010000038.1:0-53467 GCA_050205415.1 Mycolicibacterium litorale | reverse complement strand
CCCTCCGCCACCGCCTCCGCCGGAGACGCAGGCACCGGCCAACAGCGGGCCGGTGTACCGGCCGACCCAGCGGCCGAGCCAGACGAAGAAACCCGAGATCGGTGTGACGAAGAATCCCGCGATCCGCAAACCGAACAATCCGCGCGAACCCGATTGACCCACCGGGCCGGGCCTCGCGCAATAGGCTGACGGGATGGCCGAATTCGACCCGGTCGAGATGTTCTCCGCCGCGCCGTCGGCGGCGCTGGCCACGATCCTGCCCGGCGGCGCACCGCATCTCGTGCCGGTGGTGTTCGCCGTACACCGCGACACGATCTACACGGCGGTCGACGCCAAGCGGAAGTCGACGCAGCGGTTGCGCCGGCTGGCCAACATCGAGGCCGATCCGCGTGTGTGCCTGATCGTCGACCATTACACCGACGACTGGACGCAGCTGTGGTGGGTGCGCGCCGACGGTGAGGCCGCCGTGCACCACAGCGGAGACGAGATGGCCGCCGGATACGCCCTGCTGCGGCAGAAGTATCCGCAGTACGAACGCATCGCCCTCGACGGCCCCGTCATCACCGTCGCGGTGCGGCGCTGGTCGTCGTGGCAGGCGTGATGCGGCTGCGGAACGGTGAGTATGGCTACGGTGCCGTCACGAAGGCCCTGCACTGGCTGACGGTGGCCGCTGTGGTGGCGCAGTTCGCGGTCGGATGGTCGATGGAGGCCGACGACGCGGCGTTCGACCGGGAGGACGACCGCATCGACGCGCTGGAGGACGCCGGTGGGGACCGCGTCGAGGCCGAGATCGACCGGCTCGAGGACGAGCTGGATCACCGCGAGGACAACTACGTCGCGGACGCGGCGTCGGGCCTACTCGGCGGGGACGGATTCGCAGACGGCCTGTCGCGTGCCGAACTACATGTGCTGCTGGGTCTTTCGCTCATCCTGCTGGCCCTGATGCGAGTGGTCTGGCGTCGGGTGGGCGGGCTGCCGCCGTGGGCCGAGCACCTCGGCACCGGCGAGCGGCGGCTCGAAGCGATGCTGGAGAAAGCACTGTTGACGATGCTGTTCGTCGTCCCGGCGACCGGTCTGATCCTGATCGCCGTCGGTGCGCGATGGCTGCCACTGCACGTCGCCGCACAAGTGGTCTTCCTCGCCGTCATCTCGATACACGTCGGCTTGGTCCTCAAACACACGGTGGTCCGCCGAAACCGTCACCTGGCACGGATGTTGTAGGCGCCGGCATCGATTTCTACGAGCGAAACGCTCGGCTACGAAGCATCCGCCGCCGCCTCGAACAACCATGAAACCACCAGCGCGCCAGGGTCGACCGCACCGCGCGCCGCCTCGCCGACGTAACTCGCCCGGCCCTTGCGGGCCAACCGGTCACGCGTCGACTCGGCACCCTCGGCCGCCGCCCGCGCCACCTTCGAGAGCGAATCCCCCTGCTGCAGCGCATCGTTCGCCGGGTGCAACGCATCGACGACGGTGTTGTCCCCCACCTGTGCGCCGCCGAGTTCGACCACCGACTCCAGCCCGGCACCCACACCCGTTGCCAACGCCGCACCGAACTCGTCGCTTTCGGCGAACGCCTTCGACAACTCGCGGAACAGCGTGCCGAACACCGCACCCGACGTGCCGCCGGACCGGACGAAGTAGGAGCGCGCGATCGCGTCGAGCACCTCGGTGTCCGAACCCCGCAACGGGAGTTCGAAATGTCCCAGCGCGGCCGCCATGTTGGCGCCGAAGTCCCCGTCGCCGACCTGCCGGTCCAATGCGGTCAGCTCGTCGATCGCACCCTGCACCCGGGACACGAAGGTCGTCAGCCACCCGCATTCCGGCCCCGTGTCCGCCGCATCGTCGGGCTCGGCCACCGTGGTGTCCATCAGCTCACCCGGTTCGGCGGCGGCGAGCCGGGGCCATGCCGGCGCATCGGTCGGCGCATCCCAGAACCGCACGATGTCGTCGTCGACCCGCGCCACCGTCACCGATGCACCGCGCATGTCGAGCGCGGTGACCATCGTCCCCACCAGACTGCGCACCACCCGCACCTGCGCGGCCCGCAGCTGCTCGAGCACCTGCCCGAACACCAGGCTCAGCTCCAGCGGATGCGTGCTGCCGAGCCCGTTCACCACGACGATCACCTGATCGCCCGCCGCGAGGTCGAGCGAACCCGTGATCTGCTCCAGCAGCTCCCGCACGATCTCGGCCGCCGGCCGCCACGGTGTGCGCTCGGTCCCCGATTCGCCGTGGATCCCGATGCCCATCTCGATCTCGTCCGGTCCGAGATCGAACGAGGGCCGCTCGGCTCCGGGCACGGTGCACGGGTCCAGCGCCACCGACATACTCCGCGCGTTGTCCGCGACGCGGCGTCCGAGCGCGGTCACCTCGGCGAGCGTGGCGCCGGTCGCGGCGGCCGCACCGCAGACCTTCTCGACCACGATCGTGGCGCCGGTTCCGCGACGGCCCGGACCGTCGCCGTCGGATTCGGTGGCCACGTCGTCGGCGACCACCACGACGTCGGTGTCGATTCCCTCGTCGTGCACGATGTCCCGCGCGATCCGGAAGTTCATCATGTCGCCGGTGTAGTTCTTCACGATGTGCAGCACCCCGGCGCCGGAGTCGACGTGACGGGTCGCCCCGGCGATCTGCGGCGCATTCGGGGAGGTGAAGATCGGCCCGGGGCAGACGGCGTCGAGCAGGCCCGCACCGATCAGCCCGGAATGCATCGGCTCGTGCCCGGACCCGCCCCCGGAGAGCACCGCGACCCGGCCCGGCGGCGTCGGGGTGCGGCGGGCGAGGAACCCGGGATCGCGGTGCCAGGTGACCTCGGGATTGGCCGCGACGAAGCCGCGTAACGCGTCGGGCAGGAAGGACTCGACCGAGTCGACGAAGTACCGGTGCGCCATGACCCGACTGTAGGGGGCACCGACTCTTGTGCTGCAGGTCACATCGGAGCAGGGTGGGAGTGCGGGCTCGGCGCAGGAGGGAACCCATGGCGGACAGGACCACGTCGCAATCAGTGCCCACTGCGGACCGCCCCGACGCCATCCGCAACATCGCGCTCGTCGGGCCGTCGGGCGGAGGCAAGACCACTCTGGTCGAAGCGCTGCTGGTCGCCGCCGGCGTGCTCACCCGCGCCGGAGCCGTCACCGAGGGCAACACGGTCTGCGACTGCGACGAGGTCGAGGTGGCCCAGCAGCGGTCGGTCGGGCTCGCGCTCGCCCCGTTGCGCCACGACGACGTCAAGATCAACCTGATCGACACCCCCGGCTACGCCGACTTCGTCGGCGAGCTGCGCGCCGGTCTGCGCGCGGCCGACTGCGCCCTGTTCGTCATCGCCGCCAACGAGGGGGTCGACGAGCCGACCAAACTGCTCTGGCAGGAGTGCGACGAGGTGTCGATGCCGCGCGCGGTGGTGATCACCAAGCTCGACCACACCCGCGCGGACTACGCCGGCGCGCTCGACGCCGCCCGGGAAGCGTTCGGAGACAAGGTCGTTCCGCTCTACTTCCCTGCCGACGCCGGGGTGATCGGCCTGCTGACGGGCCGGCACTACGAGTACCGCGACGGCACCCGCACCGTCCACGACCCCGCGGCGCCGCACCTCGACGAGTACACCGAGCTGCGCGGCACCCTGATCGAAGGCATCATCGAGGAGTCCGAAGACGAATCGCTGATGGAGCGCTACCTCGGCGGCGAGGACATCGACCAGAACCTGCTGATCGCCGATCTGGAGAAGGCGGTGGCCCGCGGCTCCTTCTTCCCGGTCATGCCGGTCTGCAGCAGCAGCGGCGTCGGCACCCTGGAACTGCTCGAGGTCGCGACCCGCGGGTTCCCGTCGCCGCTGGAACACCCTCTGCCCGAGGTGTTCACCCCGCAGGGTGCTCTTCGGCCCGCCCTCGCCTGCGATCCGGCCGGACCGCTACTGGCCGAGGTGGTCAAGACGACCTCGGATCCGTACGTCGGCAGAGTGAGTCTCACCCGGGTGTTCTCGGGGACGATCAGGCCCGACATGACCGTGCACGTGTCGGGCCATTTCTCGTCCTTCTTCGGTGCGTCCGCGGATCCGGCGACCGGCTCCGGCCACCCCGACCACGACGAGGACGAACGCATCGGCACGCTGTCGTTCCCGTTGGGCAGGCAGCAGCGGCCGGCGCCGCAGGTGGTGGCCGGCGACATCTGCGCCATCGGCAGGCTGACCCGGGCCGAGACCGGAGACACGTTGTCCGACAAGGGCGATCCGCTGGTGCTCAAACCGTGGACCATGCCGGAGCCGCTGCTGCCGATCGCCGTGCAGCCACGCGCGAAGACCGACGAGGACAAACTGTCGGTCGGCTTGACCCGGCTGGCGGCCGAGGACCCGACGCTGCGGATCGAGCAGAACCCGCACACCCATCAGATCGTGTTGTGGTGCATGGGCGAGGCGCACGCCGCCGTCGTCCTCGACGCCCTGTCACGGCGCTACGGCGTGACCGTCGACGTGATCGACCTGCGCATCCCGCTGCGGGAGACGTTCGGCGGCAGCGCCAAAGGCCACGGCCGCCACGTCAAACAGTCCGGTGGCCACGGTCAGTACGCGGTGTGCGACATCGAGGTCGAACCGCTCGACGAGGGCGCCGGGTTCGAGTTCGTCGACAAGGTCGTCGGCGGAGCCGTTCCGCGACAGTTCATCCCGAGCGTCGAGAAGGGGGTGCGCGCGCAGATGGAGAAGGGTGTCGGTCCCGGCTATCCCGTGGTCGACATCCGGGTGACGCTGGTGGACGGTAAGGCGCACAGCGTGGACTCGTCGGATTTCGCGTTCCAGATGGCCGGTGCGCTGGCGCTGCGCGAGGCCGCCGCGGCCACCACCGTCGACCTGCTCGAACCCGTCGACACCGTGACGATCACGGTGCCCGACGAGCTGGTCGGTGCGGTGATGGGCGATCTGTCCAGCCGGCGCGGCCGGGTGCTGGGCACCGAGCAGGCCGGGGCGGACCGCACCGTCGTCAACGCCGAAGTCCCCCAGGTCGAACTCGTCCGTTACGCGGTGGATCTGCGTTCGCTGTCCCACGGCGCCGGCGTCTTTCACCGCACCTTCGCCCGGTACGAACCGATGCCGGAGAACGCCGCCGCCAAGGTGCGCGCGGCGAGCTGACGGCCTCAGTCGGCTTGGTAGAACTCCGGCCGGCCCGCCCACGGTTCGGGCTCCACCCCGAAGGTGTTGAGCGCGGTCGCGAGCACCCCGTATCCGCCGGCGGTGAAGATGAGGTCCATCCGTGCGCGCTCGTCGAGCCGCTCGCCGAGGGCCGCCCACGTGGCGGGGCTGATCTGCGATCCGTGGTGCAGTTCGTCGACGGCGGTCAGCACCAGCCGGTCGAACGGATCGGCGGCGGTGCCGGTGCGCGCGGCCTCCACATCGGCGTCCGACAGGCCGGCGGCCCTGCCCAGCACGCCGTGGTGCACCCATTCGTAGGCGCAGCCGTGATGGTGGGAGACGCGCAGGATCACCAGCTCGCGCAACCGGGCAGGCAGTGTCGAATCCGTCAACAGATAGGTGTTGAACGGCAGGAACTTCGCGGCGAGGTCGGGATGCCGTGCCAGCGTCGCCAGCGCATTGCCCGCCGACTCGGGGTCGCGCCGTTCCGGCGGTACCGCACTCTCGAGCGCCGCACGCGTCCGGTCGTCCCATTCCTCGGCGGGTAACGGGGTGAGCATCCTATGTCCTCTCGGCAGTTTTTCCGCGGTATCGACCACGGCAATACATGACATACTCGACACTTTGCTGGCAAGGTGATCTACGCCGCAGCTGACGCTTCCGGCCTTGCGCCGGGGAGCGCCAGTTGGAAAAGTTAGATGACTTTGACGGTTGGCCGGGGGACAAACCCCCTGGTCGGCGCAGGCCGACGGGTGACCGCGGTCAGGGAAGGTGGTTCGCGGTGGCTTCGTCGGAGTCGGCGTCGGGTTCGGCGTTGCAGAGCCGATTGACCAAGTGGCGGTTCGATCCGCCGCTCAAGGCCGCCTTCCTGGTCACCGTGCTGGTGGTGGTGGCGGTACTGGTGCTCGTGTGGATGCAGTTCCGCGGCGCGTTCACCCCCGAGGTGAAGCTGAGGATGATCGCCGAGCGGTCCGGCCTCTCGATGGATCCGGGCGCCAAGGTCACCTACAACGGCGTGCAGATCGGCCGCGTCGACACCGTCTCCGCCGTCGATGACAACGGGACACCCGCCGCCGAGCTCGCTCTCGCCGTCAATCCGCAGTACGTCGACCTGATTCCCGCCAACGCCGAGGTGGCGATTCGGGCCACCACCGTGTTCGGCAACAAGTACGTATCGTTCTCAGCGCCGGAAAACCCGGTGCCGCAGCGCATCACGAGCGACGACGTGATCCGGGTGGATTCGGTGTCCACGGAGTTCAACACCCTCTTCGAGACCATCGTGTCGGTGGCCCAGCAGGTCGACCCGATCAAACTCAACCAGACCCTCACCGCCACCGCCGACGCGCTCGACGGGCTCGGCGACCGGTTCGGCGAATCGCTGGTCAACGGCAACGCGATCCTGGCCGACCTCAACCCGCAGATGCCGCAGATCCGCCGCGACACCCAGCTGCTCGCCGATCTGGGCGAGGTCTACTCCGAAGCCGCACCCGACCTGTTCGACGGCCTGGAGAACGCTGTGACGACGGCCCGCACGCTCAACCAACAGCGCGGCAACCTCGACCAGGCGCTGATGGCGGCGGTCGGCTTCGGCAACACCGGCGGTGAGGTGTTCGAGCGCGGCGGCCCGTATCTGGTGCGCGGCGCCGAGGATCTGATCCCGACCAGCGCGACCCTGGACCGCAACAGCCCGTCGCTGTTCTGCACGATCCGCAACTGGCACGACGCCGAACCGGCGTTCACGGAGTTCAACGGCGGCAACGGGTACTCGGTGAACCTGCACAACACCCTGCAGGGCGCCGCGAACCCGTGGGTCTATCCCGACAACTTGCCGCGCGTCAACGCCACCGGCGGCCCCGAGGGCCGGCCCGGCTGCTGGCAGAAGGTCACCCGCGACCTGTGGCCGGCCCCGTATCTGGTGCTCGACACCGGCGCCTCCATCGCCCCGTACAACCATCTCGAGCTCGGTCAACCGATCGCCATCGAGTACGTGTGGGGCCGCCAGATCGGCGAGAACACCATCAACCCCTGACCGGCTCCACCGGCCGGGATCGGGTTGGGTGCTCGCGTGGACGACATCCGCGGCCGCGGCGACGAGTCTTTCGTGCAATGCCACGCCCGCCCGGCACGGATGCCCCGGCTGACGGAGCTTGCGGCCTAGGACACGCGTTCGGCGAGTTCGGCCTCGAGCTGTTCCTCGTAGGCTCCTTCGTCGCGGCCGAGCGCGACGGTCGCGGCGACCATGGCGGCCGCGGCGGCGGCCAGCGCGATCGGTTCCAGACCGCTGATGGACATGTGCTCGTTGAGCACGATGGCGCCGAGGACGACGGCGATGACGGGTTCGAGCACGAGCATCGTCGGCACCGACGTCTGCAGGGATCCGGCGTGGAACGCCGACTGCTGCAGCAGCGTCGCGCCGACGCCCAGCGCCACCACCAGGTAGAGGGCCGGGGTGGTCAGCGCGCTCTGCACCCGGCCCGCGGTGAGCATGTGCATGACGATCTTGGTGAGCACGGCGACGAGGCCGAACAGCACGCCCACCCCGACGGCGAGCAGCACCGCGCGCCGCCAGTTGGTGGCCCGCATCGCGATCAGCACACAGGCCAGCACGACGCCCACACAGACCGCGACCACGATCACCGTCAACGCCACCGGGATGTCGTAGTCACCCGCGCTGGCCTTGGCCAGGGCGACGAACACCGTGAGCGCGGCGGTCAGCACCAGCGCCCAGATCCACTCACCACGGGTGACACGGCGACCGGCCAGGCGCGCGCTCAGCGGCAGCGCGAACAGCAGCGCCGACACCAGCACCGGCTGCACCAGCAGCAATGATCCGTAACCGAGTGCCAACGCCTGGAACAGGAAGCCGGCCACCGCGGCGCCGGTGCCCGCCCACCACACCGGCCGGCGCAGCAGAGTCCGCAGCATCATCGTGCTGACGCCCTTCTCGGGCGGGACGTCGAGGGTGGCGCGCTGCCGGACCACGATGCCGATCGCCATGAAGATCGCCGCGAGTAAGGCGAAGAACACCGCAAGCCCATGGCCGACCAAGTCGGACACACCCCTTCTGCACGCTGGAACGAGGCTGTCGACAGACAGCACCCACCACCGTAGATGCAGTGCGCAAATTCGGCCTTATCGGCGGGTCAACGAGGGGGTACCCGCCGAACATGGTCACCATTGCGGTCACCGGCGCCGCAGGCACGGTCGGGCGGGCCCTCACCCCGCGGCTGAGCCGCCACCACACCGTCGTGGCCATCGACCGGTCCGGCGCCGACATCACCGCCGACCCCGGGCGGGTGCGGTCTCTGCTGCGGGGCGCCGATGTGGTCGTGCACCTGGCCTTCGATCCGGGCGGGAACGGGACGCCGCCCGAACACTGGCAGCAGCCGACCCGCAACCCGGTCAACACGGCGCTGTTCGAGACGGTGCTGGACGCCGCGCTCGCCGCCGGGACCGGACTGTTCCTGCACGCGAGCAGCGTGCATGTCGAGGACACGGCGGCCTGGGCGCAGCAGGCCGGCGCGCCGCTGCTGACGGCGCGGCCCGGTGTGTTCGCGACCGAGACGCCCAGCGGCTACGGCCGGGCCAAACGTGAACAGGAGGCCCGGCTGCGCGACGTGGCGGACCGGTTCGCCCGGGGTGCGGTGAGTCTGCGCCTCGGCGGGGTCACCGCCGAGGACGCTCCGCTGGCGCGGGCCGACGATCCGGCCGTACTCGATCACGAACGGCGGGTGTGGCTGGCCCACGACGATCTCGCCGATCTGGTGTCGGCGCTCGTCGACGCGCGCGACGAACCGGGATTCGACGTGGTCTACGCCGTCTCGGACAATCCGCGCCGGTTCCACGACGTGTCCAACCGCTACGGCTGGACACCGCGTCGGCGCTAGCTGGCCTCGCGGCTGGAGTGCGAGGGGGCGATCCTGTCGTTGACCGACGCCACCACGTTGTCCACCCGGTGTACAGCCTTGTCGCACATCCCACGGACCCGCTCACCCGCCGTGTCGACGTCGTCGGCCGCGCTCAGCAGATAGGCGCGCACGGTGACGCGCAGCTGTTCACCGACCGAACGCATCCGGCGGCGCAGGCGGTCGTCGACCTCGAGAGTGATGTACGGCATCAGTCGGTACCTCATCTGCCTGCTCCCCATCTTCGGCGCTTGCCCCACACTAACGGCGAAGCCGCGGGTCGTGAAGGTTGAGCTGTGTCGCAGATCACGTCCATGAGTGATGCGGCTCACACTGCGCCGTCCCAGTCGATCAGGGTCCAGCCCCGTGCCGGGCTTCCGGTGACGACCACGCGACCGGTGTTGGGCAACGGATGCGCCCGCAACAGTTCGGGGCGCGGGTTGTCGACGTTCATGGTCACCCACAGCATGATCGCGGCGGCGTGGGAGTACGCGACGGCGTTGACGTCCCCGCTGTCGTAGATCTGCTGGACGGCCGCGTCGAAGCGGGCGTCGAATTCGTCGCCGTCGACCGAGCCGGGGATGCGTGCGGTGCGGTCACCGCTCAGCCACTGCGCGGGCGCGGCGAAGTACTCCGTGGCCGACGCCTCCGGGCGCCCCTCGGACTGCCCCGCCTCGATCTCCCGCAGCCCGGGCAGGACCACGACGGGTTCGGCAAGGGCGGCCGCCATCGGCTCGGCGGTCTGCTGGGTGCGGATCATCGTCGAGGCGTAGACGCCGTCGTAGTCGTTGCCCGCCAGCGCGTTCGTGGCGTCAGCAGCCTGGCGGCGGCCCAGTTCGGTGATCGGCGGTCCCGGCGTCGAGGTGTCGATCAGCCCGGATGCGTTGCCCTCGGACTGGGCGTGGCGCACGAACGTCAGCGTGATCTGGGCGGGGCCGCCGGCGACCGCGGGTGGCGCGGCGATGACCGCGGCGCCGACCAGCGTTGCGGCCAGCAGCCGTGGCAGGTGTCTCACCGCGTCATCGTCCCAGACACTCGGGTCAGGCCGGGACGGACTCGCGTTCGAGCGTGCGGTTGAGCTTCTCGCCCTCGATGTCGAGGTCGGGCAGCACCCGCGCGAGCCGCTTGGGCAGCCACCACGCCCGGTCGCCGAGCATGGACATCACCGCGGGGACGACGGTCATCCGCACCAGGAACGCGTCGATCAGGACACCGAACGCCAGCGCGAAGCCCATCTGCTTGATCATCGGGTCGGCGTTGAACACGAAGCCGGCGAACACCGCCGTCATGATCAGCGCGGCGGCCGCCACGACCCGGCTGGCCTGGGTGAAGCCGTGTGCCACCGCATCGTCGCCGCGGTGCCCGTGGACGTGGGCCTCCTTCATCGACGACACGAGGAACACCTCGTAGTCCATGGCCAGTCCGTAGAGCACGCCGATCACCATGATCGGCAGGATCGACAGGATCGGTCCGGTGGCCGACAGCCCGATCAGCTGCTGGAACCAGCCCCACTGGAACAGCGCGGTGGTCGCACCGAACGTGGCGAACACGGTCAGCAGGAAGCCGGCGGTCGCCTTGAGCGGCACCGCGATCGAGCGGAACACCACGAGCAGCACGAGGATCGACAGACCCATCACGATCGCGACGTAGACGGGGATCGCCTGGCCGAGCCGGTCGGACATGTCGATGCCCATGGCGGTCATGCCGGTGACGCTGAGCTCGACGTCGTGCAGCCCGGCCAGCGGGCCGCTCTGGGCGCGGATGTCGCGCACGAGCTGGGCGGTGGCCTCCTCGGTCGGCCCGTTCTCCGGGACGACGGAGAACACCGCGGTGTCGGAGGCGTCGTTGACGCCGCCGAAGGTCACCTCGGTGACCCCGGGGACGCGGCGCAGGTCGTTGTAGACGCCGGCGATGGCGCCGGGGCTGAGCTGTCCGTCCCCTGAGGCGTTCTGCCGGGGTTCGGCGACGACGACGAGCGGTCCGTTGTAGCCGTTGCCGTAGTGCTCGGCGATCACGTCGTAGCTCTCGCGCTGCGGGGTGCCCTCGTTGTAGCTGGCGCCGTCGGGCATGCCGAGCGTCATCGACAGCGCGGGCAGGGCGATCACCGCGGTGACCGCGACTCCGGCCAGCGCGGCGGGGACCCGGTTGCGCAGCACGGCGCCCACCCACGCGGAGGCGAAGCGGTGGTTGGTCTCTTCGGTCGCGGCGCTGTGCCTGCCCTTCGGCGAGGCGATGCGCTCACCGACGAGCCCCAGCAGCGCGGGCAACAGGGTGATGGCGGCGAGGACGGCGACGACGACGGTGGCCGCGGCCGAGAGCGCCATCGGGGTCAGCAGCGAGATGCCCACGACGGTGAGCGCGACGAGCGCGATCACCACGGTCGTCCCGGCGAAGACGACCGCGCTGCCCGCGGTGCCGACCGCACGCGCGGCGGCGTCAGCGGCGCTCAGACCGCGGTCGAGGATCAGCCGCCGCTGCCGGTTGACGATGAACATCGCGTAGTCGATGCCGACCGCGAGGCCGAGCATGAGCGCGAGCACCACCGTCATCGACTGGACGTCGAACAGATGGGAGAACAGGAACGTGCCGCCGACGCCGACGGCCACCGAGATGAGCGCGGTGACCAGCGGCAGCCCCGCGGCGACCAGCGAGCCGAGGGTGACGATCAGCACGACGGCGGCCACCATGAGGCCGATGACCTCAGCGGCGCCGGCGATCTCGGGCATCTGCGCCATGCTGGCCGACGGCAGGACCTCGATCCCCCGGTCGCTGACGGCTTGGCGCGCGGCGTCGATCGTGTTCTCGACGGCGCCGGTGGGCAACTCTGCGGTCTGCTTGTCGAACTGGAACTGGTAGAGCGCGGCGGCGCCGTCGGCGGACACCGTCACGCCGGGTACCGGCTGGCCGTTGACGGTCAGCGGCCGAGGCGCGTCGGGCGCGGGCTGCGCGTTGACCTGGGCGCGGGCCACCGCCGCGGAGGCGGCGAGGGTCGGGCTGGCGGGACCCTTGGCGAGTTCCTCCTGCGCGAGCTGGCGGGGGTCGAGCACATGGTCGGTGCGCGACACCGCGTCGACCGCGGCCAGCACGGCGTCGCGGTTGGCACCCTCGTCGATGCGCTGCCCCTCGGGCGCGGCGAACGCGATGCTGCCCTGTCCGCCGGAGGACTCCGGCATCCGCTCGGCCAGGTGGTCGATCACTTCCTGGGCCGGGGTGCCGTTGATCCGCATCTCGTTGGAGATCTTCGGCGGATTCAGCGCGAGGATCCCACCGACGACGGCGATCAGCGCGACCCAGCCGGCGATGACATGCCAGGGCCGGTGGAACGCGAACCGGCCGATGCGATGCAGAAAAGTCGCCATGTAACTGAGAGTATGCTCGCATTACGAGAGTCGGCTATCACTTGTAGTGAACGCCACCTCGACCCAAAGCGCATGATGCCCACCACTTTCCGGAATAATCCGGCAAACCCGCGTTTGGGTGGCCAGGGAAGAGGTTAACCAGTCAGCCGCTGTCGCGCATCGCGGCCTTCGCCGCCTTGACCACCTCACCCGCTTCCCGGCTGGCGCGTTTGGCGTCCTGGTATGCCGCCTCGGCCTCTTCGAGCGCCTGCTCGGCCTTGGCGAGGCGCGCCTTGGCGTCGTCGTGGCGAAGCCTTGCGGTGGCCAGATCGCTCTGCCGGTCCGCCATGGTGTCGTCGGCTTCGGTCTTCGCGCGTTCGGCGGCCGCGAGTACGGCGCGGGCCTGTTCGCGTTTGCGCCGCCGCTCCCGGTCGTCGGTGTCGGACGGCGCCGGCCTCTCCTTCGGCGCGGGCTTCTCCTTCGGCTTCTTCTCCCGCTTCTCGGCCTGCTTCTCGACAGGCGCCGGTTTCTCCGCCGGTTCGGCGAACACGAGCTCGGCGTCGCCGAACCCGCCGAAACCCGACCACTGCTCGGCCTTCGCCAGCCGGCCGAGGCGGGCGGTGACCTCCGGATCGGCGATCGCGGCCTGCAATGTGCCGGTCACGTCGTCGCGCAGGGCGGCCGTCGGCGACGCCACCTCCGACGTGTCGAGGGCGGCGCGGGTCATCTGCTCGATCAACTTGCGCTGCCGCGAGGACAGCTCGCGGATGCGTTCACCGTCCATCGTGGTGTGCGCGGCGCGCAGTTCCTCGCCGAGTCCGGCCAGCTGGTCGCGCACCTCGGGGTCGTGGTGGACGAGCCGGTTGACCACCGCGGCCGCGACGGTGGGTTTACGGGCCCCGGCGATGCGTTTGGCCGCGGCCGCGTCGCCGCGCTTCTTCGCCTCGGCGGCCAACCGGGTACGCAGCGCGGTGAACTCCTCGGGCGCCACCGCGTACAGCTGGTCCAGCGGATCCTCGGCCATACCGCCCATGATGGCCCGGATCGGGCGTCAGACGGCGCAGATGTGGTCGGCGATCATCAGCACCGGCCACAGCAGCGTCGTCTGGCCGAAGCCCGCGAGGTCGGCGCCAGCCGGCAGACGCGTCGCCAGTTGACTCTCGAAGAACTGCACGTACTCGGGATGGGTGAACGTGAACGCCATCCCGGCGACGAGGTACGGGATGGCCAGCCACATCGCCGCCTCGAGGAGGTCGGCGATGCTCACCTCGGCGGACAGGATGCGGCGCAGCACGCCGAGCACGCCGTTCACACCAGGCGCCGCCCTCGGCGCACCCGGCGGCGGACGTCGGCCAATAGGAGGTGGCTGCCGCCCTGGCGCACGAAGGGCGGCAGGAACCGGTTGACGAAAGCGACGAACAGGAAGAGCCGCTCGAACCACTTCTGTTCGCGCGCACTCCACGGCACGCCGAGGGCCTCCCGGAAGATCGGGGCGAGGAACCCGACGGTCAGGAACTGCAGCAGGTGCCGCGACGACCAGCGCAGCGGCGCGGGGATCATCCGCAGGTCGATCAGGTCGGAGAGGTAACCCCGCACCGTGTCGTCGACCGAGACGCGCTGGCAGGCGGTGTTCCAGTAGGTGTCGAAGTCCGCGCGGGTCGGTGGCCACTGGTCCTCGGTGACCTGCAGCGTGGTGCCGAGCGGCCACGCCGACCGGTAGAACTGTTCGGCCTGCTCGGGCGTCATCTCGCCGCGCAACATCTGGTAGGCGTCCTCGAGCCCGACGAACAGGCAGGCCGCCACCCACATCTGCTGGTCGCGGTCGAAGGCGTTGTAGCGCACCGGGCTGGCGTCGGTCGACTTCACGTGCCGGTGCGCTCCGTCGACGGCCGCGCGGTAGGCGGCGCGGTCCGCATCGGTGCCGAACAGCGCGACAGCGAGGTAGGAGAACGTGGTCCTGGCGCGTTTCCACGGATGTTTGAGCAGGTTGCCGGAGTCGACCTTGCTCTCCACCACCCCGTAGCCGACCTCCGGCCACGACAGCTGCATGATCACGTTGGCCGCACCCGCGGCGAACGACCAGAAGTCCATCGCCTCGGTCGCGGTCACGGGGTCGTCGGACCACCGCGCGGTGCGCCGGTTGATCGTGATGCGGGTGTCCGTGAGGGTGAGAGTGCGCCCGGCTGCCGATACCCGTCCGCTGTGCTGAGGCAGAGCCATGCCCGTCCTTCCCCGTCCTTCGGTGCGAGCATGGCATATCCGGCCGATCAGCGATGAACATCCGGACAGTCAAATGCAGCGAATCGCGCATCGGCCGTTTCGAATGGTCGTTAACATCTGAGCGGGAGGGTCAACGCATGGAGACGAAGCTTCGCCAGTTCCTCAGCTACAAGCTGACGATCGCCGAGCTGATCGGCATCGGACTGCTCCTCGGCACGCCGTACCTGATCGTGGGCGTCATCTGGTCCAGTACGCACACCGACCACCTGAAGGACATGCAGGGCGTCGACCTCGCGATCTCGTTCCTCGGGTCGATCGCCTCGTGGCCGGTGCTGTTGTTCAGCGACGTCTGTATGACCTGACTTTCCCTCGCCGAGTCTGCGGGGAGATCACCGTTCGGCGAAATCTCGTGATCTGGCAGCAGTCTCGACGGGCGTTGTTTGGGTCCTCGCCCCGGCGGGGTACGCCGCACGCCATGAGCAACGAGTTCGCCGACGAGACGATCGACGTGGTCGCCCCGGGTGACGCCATCACCATGGACCGCGGGTCGGGTCCGCAGTCGTACAAGGTCGTGCACAAGACCGACCCGCACGACAACAACGGCGAGGACTCCTACCTGGTGACGCTCGAGGGCACCGACGGTGAGACCTTCGAAGAGGAGTTCGCCGCGGGCACCAAGGTCACCCGGTCGCTGGAGTCGAAGTGGGAGTCCGCGCAGAGCCCCACACCGCACAGCTGACGCCGGTTGACCCGCCCACGTCCGGGTATCCCGCGGCCCATGGCCAAGATCGGATACTTCCTGTCGTGTGAGCAGTACACCCCTGCCGAACTCGTCGACCACGCCAAACGTGCCGAGGCGGCGGGATTCGAGGCGCTGTGGATCTCCGACCACTTCCACCCGTGGAACGACGAGCAGGGCCAGAGCGCGTTCGTGTGGGGGGTCATCGGCGCACTGTCACAGGTGACGTCGCTGCCGGTCACCACCGGCGTCACCTGCCCGACGATGCGCATCCATCCGGCGATCATCGCCCAGGCGGCCGCCACTGCCGCCGTGCAGCTCGACGGCCGCTTCGTCCTCGGGGTCGGCACCGGCGAGGCGCTCAACGAGCACATCCTCGGCGACCCGTGGCCGTCGGTGGGCGTGCGGATGGAGATGCTCGAGGAGGCCGTGGATCTGATTCGGCTGCTGCACAGAGGAAATGAGATCAGCCACCACGGCACCCATTACGAAGTGCAGGAGGCGCGGATCTACACGCTGCCCGACCAGCCGGTGCCGATCTACGTCTCGGCGTTCGGGCCGCAGGCCGCCGAGTTGGCCGGCCGCATCGGCGACGGTATGTGCACGACGATGCCGGACGCCGAATTGGTCAAGGCCTTCCGCAACGCCGGTGGCGGCGACAAACCGGTGCAGGCCGGCACCAAGGTGAGCTGGGACCGCGACGCGCAGAAGGCGCTCGACGCCGCCCACCGGCTCTGGCCCAACGAGGTGCTGCCCGGTCAGCTGGCGCAGACGCTGCCCCGCCCGGGTGACTTCGCCGACGTCAGCACCCTGGTGTCGCGCGACGCGATCGCCGACGCGGTGACCTGCGGCCCGGACGCCGACCGGCACGCCGCCCAGGTCCGGAAGTTCATCGACGCCGGTGTCGACGAGGTGTACGTCCAGCAGATCGGCCCCGACACCGAGGGGTTCTTCGAGGCCTGGCAGCGCGACGTACTGCCCCAGTTGCGGTCGTAGCGCTCAGCGCACACCGAAGAGCGCGAAGATCTCCTCGGTGCGCCACCACACCAGGACCGCGAACAGCACCAGCACCGCCGCCGATACGCCGCCCTGCACCAGGTTGCGGCGCGCGGCGGGCGCGTAGGCGTACACCCCGGCGATGGCCGCACCGGTGACCAGCCCGCCGACGTGGCCCTGCCAGCTGATGCCCTGCGAGCTGATCAGCGGGTAGACGAACGTGAACACCAGGTTGAGGATGATGATCGCCGCGATCCCGCGGATGTCGAGGTTCAGCCGGCGGGCCACCACGAACATCGCGCCGAACAGACCGAACACCGCGCCCGATGCCCCGGCGGTGGCCGCGTTGATCGGTGACAGCAGATACACCAGCACCGACCCGCCCAGCGCGCTGAGCGCGTAGAGCGCACCGAAGCGCAACCGGCCCAGCCACATCTCCAGCGGCGGGCCGACCACGTAGAGCGCCCACATGTTGAACAGCAGATGCATCGCGCCGTAGTGCAGGAACGCGGAGGTGACGAGGCGGTACCACTCGCCGTCGGCCACCCCGGGGGTCCAGAGGACGAATTCGCGTTCGAAGCCCGCCGAGGTGCTCTGCAGCAGGAACACCAGCACGTTGGCCGCGATCAGCCCGTAGGTGAGCACCGGTTTGGAGTTCGACAGCCGGCCGCCGAACGGCGCCCGGGCCTGCGGCACCGAACGGTTCGCCTCGCCCACGCAGTCCGGGCACTGGTGGCCGACGGCCGCCGAGCGCATGCACTCCGGGCAGATGAAGCGGCCGCACCGGGTGCATTGCACGTAGGTCTGGCGGTCGGGATGCCGGTAGCAGGTCGGCGCCTGGGCCGGGGACTGCGGGTACTGGGGGTAGCTCATCGCGTCGCTTCCGCTCCGTCTCTGTGAGGGCTCGCGACCATCATGCCAACGGCGGCGTTCGCGCAGGCACCGTGCGCCGCGCACCGGCGGCATCGAACCCGGCGGCCCAGCCCAGCAGCGCGTTGTCGGTGTATGCGCGGCCGGCGAAGGTCAGGCCGACCGGCATACCGGTGTCGGCCATCGTGCCCATGGGCACGGTGACGGTGGGGATGCCGAGGTGGCGTGGCACCAGGTTGCCGTTGGACACCCACACCCCGTTGCGCCACCCGAGTTCGGCCGACGCCGGGTTGACGTCCATGTCGGCGGGGCCGACGTCGGCGGCCGCGGGGAAGATCACCGCATCCAGACCGAGCGCGTCCATCCACTGTTCGAGATCGATGCGCCGGGTCTCCTCCAACCCGCGCACACCGTCGGCGAGTCCGGGGATGTCGAGCAGCGACCCGGCCGGATTGTCGCGCACCCACCGCGGATAGGCGGCGATGTCGTCGGTGAACCCACCGTAGCGGTCCGGCAGGGCGCCCGGCGGTTGCGGGAAGATCTGCGCACCGTCGACGTCGCGCAGTGTGCACAGGGCCGGATCGCCGTTGGCGGCCAGGAAGTCCTCCCACGCCCACGCCGACAGGTCGAGCAGCTCGCGACGCAGGTACTCGGGGCTGACGAGGCCGCGTGTGGCGATCGTCGGCGCACCCGGCCGGTCCCCCTCGTAGTTGGTGACCGCGGGGAAGTCGACCTCGACGACCTGGGCGCCGGCCGCCTCGAGGTCGCGGCGCGCGGACGCGAACAGCGCCAGCACCGAGGGACGGGTGTCGATGCGCCGGCCGGTCGGCCCGCCGATCCCCGGGGATTCGGCCGTCCCGGCGTCCGGATCGGCGTTGACGTACATGCGCGGCACCCCGAACCGCTTGCCTGCCAATGCTTTCGGGCCTTGGGCGAGTGCGGGGTAGGACGGCGGCCGCACCTCGCCGGCCCGGGGCACCTTCACCCACGGCTGTGTGCGCCAGAAATCGCCGCGGGTGTCGGGATCGTCGCCGACGACGACGTCGAGCACCTCCAGCAGATCGGCCATCGTGCGGGTGTGCGGCACCACCACGTCCATCGTCGGCACCAGCGGCCAGTTGCCGCGCACCGAGATCACCCCGCGTGACGGGGTGTAGGCGCACAGCGCATTGTTCGACGCGGGCGCCCGCCCGGACGACCACGTCTCCTCGGCCAACCCGAACGCGCAGAACGACGCGGCCGTCGCGGTGCCCGACCCGTTCGACGAGCCCGAACCGAACGCCGCGGTGAGATAGTCAGCGCTGTACGGGCTTTCGGCGCGACCGTACAGTCCGCGCTGCATCCCGCCGTTGGCCATCGGCGGCATGTTCGTCAGACCGATCAGCACCGCACCGCCGGCCCGCAGCCGTTCGACGGCGTACGCATCGCGCTGGGCCATCAGATCGGCGAACGCGGGGCTGCCCGCGGCGGCGGTCAGGCCGCGGGCGAGATAGCTGTCCTTGGCGGTGTACGGGATGCCGTCGAGTGGTCCCCGTATCCGGCCGCGGGCGCGGCGGGCGTCGGATTCGGCGGCCGCGGCGTGCGCCGCCGGGTCGAGCACCACCACCGAGTTCAGCCGGATACCACCGTGATCGTAGGTGGCGATGCGGGCCAGGTACGCCTCGAGCAGACCGACCGCGGTCACCCGTCCGTCGGCCAGGGCGGAGCGCAGCTCGGCGATGGAGGCTTCGACGACATCGAACACGCCGGCGAGCGTACTTGCGGCCGCTTCAGCCGGGGGACTCGAACTCCATGATGAGCCGGGTCAGCCGCAACGCCGCCAGTTTCCAGCCGTCGGCACCACGCACCCACCGTTCGTGGTAGTGCCCGTAGCCGGTGAGCGCGGGCCCGTTCTCCCACATGACGCGGTCCTGCATCGCCCAGATGACGCGCGCCTCGTCACCGTCGATCTGGATGAGCGGGGTGTGCACCTGATGGGCCGACCGTGCGTTGGTCAGCGACGAGCGGATCATGTCGACCGCGGCGTCGCGGCCGTGCACCACGGGGACGCCGGTGCCCTCACTCACGTCGAGTTCGATGTCCTCGGTCATCAGATCGCCGAAGCCGGCCCAGTCCCGGGTGTCGAGGGTGTAGCAGTACCGGGCCTTGGCCTGGGTGAGTTCGAAGAAGGCGTCGGTCATGTCAGGACGACCCTCAGTTCCTCCCAGCCCCGCACGGTGGAGGTCGGCGCGAGCCGCGCAGTGTCGTAGTCGATGCCCCACTCCGGGAAGCGGTTGAGCATCTCGTCGAGTGCGACCCGGCCCTCCAGGCGCGCGAGGTTCGCGCCAAGGCAGTAGTGCAGACCCTTGCCGAACGTGACATGGCTGATGTTGTCGCGGTGGATGTCGTAGGTGTCCGGATCGGCGTAGCGGCGGTGGTCGCGGTTGGCGGCGCCGAACAGCAGCAGCACGGCGCTGCCGGCGGGCACCGTCGTGCCGTAGGCGTCGAAATCCCTTGCCAGCCAACGGGCGACGTGCGGACCGGTCGGCTCGAAGCGCAACGTCTCGTCGACGACGCGGTTCAGCAGCGACCGGTCCTCGCGGACCTGTGCCCGCTGGTCGGGGTGTTCGGCGAGCACCTTGGCCAGCCAGCCGATCAGCCGTCCGGTGGTCTCGTTACCGGCGCCCGCGACGACCTGCGTGTAGTGCAGCACTTCCTTGCGGTTCAGCTTGCGCGTCACGCCGTCGGAGTCGGTGAACTCGACGTTGAGCAGCGCGGTCATCAGATCGTCGGAGGGGTTCTTCGACCGCCATTCGACGTAGTCGGCGTAGATCCGTCCGTCGGCGATCCGGTCGGCGTCGGCCACCTTCATCGGCGCGCCCGGTTTGGTGCGCAGGTTGGCGTCGTTGGCGTCACGCACCGAGATCTGTTCGGACTCGGGGATTCCCAGCAGCATGCCGATGACACGCATCGGCATCATCGCGGCGAGTTCGGCGATGATGTCGAAACCGTCGGAACCGACGTGCGGGTCAAGGCAGTTGATGCAGTACCGCCGGATCTGGTCTTCGATGGCGGCCATCCGGCGCGGGGTGAACACCCGTGACATCAGCCCGCGCAGCATGGTGTGCACGGGCGGATCCTCGAACATCATCACGCCCGCGGGCATGTCGAAATCCGACTGCACGAGTTCGAGGATGTCGCTGCGGCGGTTGGAGAACGTCTGCCAGTCGAGCAGCGCCTTCTCGACGTCGGCGTGCCGGGACAGCGCCCAGAAGTCGTAGCGATCGTTGTAGTAGAGCGGGGCCTCTTCACGCAGCCGCGCGTAGGTGGGGTACGGATCGGTGACGATGCCGATGTCGTAAGGGTCGTAGTACACGTCGGTGGCGGTGGTCATGGGCTCCCTCGCGCTCACGAATACTGGGCGATCGCCCAACACCTAGGCTGAGGCCATGTCTAGCAGCCGCCGCGACAGCGGGTCAAGGGCGGATTCGGGGGCCCGCCGCGCGCTGTTGCAGGCGACCGCGCAGATCATGCTCGAGGAGGGTTACGCCGCCGCGACCTCGCGGCGGGTGGCGGCCAGGGCCGGGGTCAAACCCGCGCTGGTGCACTACTACTTCCCGAGCATGGACGAGCTCTACGTAGCGGTGCTGCGCGCCGGCGCCGACCAGAACCTGGCCCGGCAGCGTGACGCGGCCGGAGGCGCCGAACCGCTGCACGAGATGTGGCGGCTCAACTCCGCGACGGGCGCGCAGCTGTGGATGGAGTTCATGGCCCTGGCCAACCACCGCGAGGCGCTGCGCACCGAGATCGCCGCATACGCGGACCGGTTCCGTCAGCTGGAGGAGGCCGCGATGGCCGACGCGCTGCGGGCGCACGGTGTGGACACCACGGAGTTCCCGCCGGTGGTGATGGCGATGATCGTGGCGAGCCTGGCCCGCATCGTCGCGCTCGAGCAGGGGCTGGGCATCAGCAGGGGGCACGCCGAGGCCGAGCAGTTCGTCGAGCGGTATCTGACCCGCTTCGAACCCTGATCAGGCGGGCTCGGCCTCCGTCGGGTCCGGTGCGTCGTCGGCGCGGGGGATGACGCCTTCGGGATCGCACAGCTCGAGCAGCCGCGACACCGCCCGGCTGGGCAGCACGCTCCAGGTCACGTCCTGGCGCGCGAGTTGGGCGTTGATGGCGTGCAGGGCGGCGATGCCGTCGACCGCCAGGAATCCGAGCGCCCGCAGATCGACCTCCACCACCCGGTGGCCCGCCACCGCCTCGCACACCGCGATCGCGAAATCCTTGGCGTTGGCGGCGTCGACCTCACCCCGCACGCATACGCACACGAACCGTGTCGCACCGCGTCCGTGCGACCGGGCCGATACGGACAGCCGGTGCACATGCGAGCGGCGGCGACCGTGCAACGGGGTGATGGTCACGGTGGGGCTCCGATGGCCGTGGGGTGCGGCGTGAGCCGCCCAGCGTAGCCCCCTTACCCGGTGACGAAGTGAGCCAAACCACTCACGCCCGGGCGGTCGCCTCCGAGCGCAGGGGCGCACGCCGCTGGCAGCGGTCGAAGTACAGGTGGACCTGCGTGCCCTGGGGCGTCTTGTCGATGTCGACCCGGTCGGACAGCGCCCGCATCAGCGGGATACCGCGGCCGCGGGAGCGTTTCTGGTTCGACGCATCACTGGGACGCCACTGGCCGTGGTCGGCGACGGTGATGGCCAGCGTGCCGGTATCGCCGGTGTACGAGGTCTGCAGGGTGATGTTGTCGCCCATCTCGTGATCGCGGTAGGCGAACTCCGCGGCGTTGGACAGCGCTTCGTTGACCACCAGCACGATGTCGCTCGACCGGACGTCGTCCAGTTCGAAATTGTCGCAGAGCCACCGCGTGAACTCTTCCCGCAAACGGGCGACCGCGTGCGCGTCGGCAGCGCCCATGCGTAGAAACCGCAGGTCGGCCGCGTCCGGCTGGTAACTCGAAGAACTCATAGTGCGTTAGGGCTACCCGATTCGTGCGGATGTCATTCAGCGAACGTGTTCAGCGCCTCGTCCAGTGTCGAGAACAGGTCGATGAAGTCGGTCAGTCCGGTGATCTTGAGTGGCCGGCTGGTGCCCGGCCCCTCCGCCACCACCGCGAACCGGGTCTGCGGCGTCAGCTCGTCGTGGGTCGTTATCAGCACATGCATGCCGGCCGACGACAGGAACTCCACATCGCTCAGGTCCACGATCAATCCGGTGGGATTCTTGCCGTGAGCGGCGCGGATCGCGGTGTGCAGCGCCGGCGCTGTCAGCATGTCCACGGCACCGGTGGCTCGCACCACCGCGACCTGACCATGCCACTGTTCCGCACCGGTTTCCTGACCGTCCAACACTCACCCTCGTATTTCTTCGTACCCTCCCCCGATGAGCAACGAGTCGTCACTGTCAAGGCTGCAGTCTCAACCCGGTACGTCGTCGAAATCGGGACACGACGGCAACCAGGCTAACCCACCCCGACCCACGATGACTGTCCGGTGGAAGGTCGCTACGGTGGAATCGAGCGCTATCGGGCGGCGAAAAACCGCACATGCCCGGGGACACCGCGACGTCGGTATCCGGTGAGCACAACGCACGCAGCCGTGCGCAACTCACCGAGGACGTCGAGATCGGGTTGGCCGGAACCCTCAACCTCCGCCGCACCGGACTGCGGCTGCTCACGCTGCTGCGCCCCGAACTCGCGGACTGGTCCGCACTTGTCCTGCCCGACAACCGAACCGGCGGTGTCACCTTCTTCGGTGGCGACCAGATCGACTTCACCGACCTCGTGGCGCGCGCACCGCGGGCCTACCCGCTGCTGGAGCGCACCCTGCGCTCGGGGCAACCCCACCGCGTCCGCTGCGAGACCGGCGATCCGACCTCGGCGGCGCTGACGAGCGTCGTGCACCACCCGCGGCTGTGCGAGCAGGTGGCCGCGCGCGCCCCCGCCGACGTCCTGGCGCTCGGGCTGACCGCGCGGGGCACGACGCTGGGCGTGCTGTTGCTCGCCCGGTTCGGGGACCGCGGCTGGGGAGACGACGACATCGGGTTCGCGCAGCGGCTGGCGTCGAGGGCGGCGGTGGCGCTGGACTCGGCGCGGCTGTACGAAGAACGCGGCCGGATCGCCGCCGCGCTGCAGCGGGGCCTGCGGCCTCCCGTCCTGCCGGAGGTCGACGGTCTCCGGGTGGCCGCCCGCTACCGGCCGACCGCCGAGCACCTGGAGATCGGGGGCGACTTCTACGACGTGCACGGCGCGGCGGGTGACTGGCTGTTCGCGCTCGGCGACTTCTGCGGCAAGGGTGTGGAGGCAGCGGCGCTGACGGGCCGGACCCGGCAGAGCATCCGGACGGCCGCGCACTTCGACCGGCGTCCGGAGGTGGTGCTCGGCGCGCTCAATTCCGTTCTGCACGAAGCGGAATCCGAACAGTTCGTCACGGTGGTGTGCGCCCGGGTCCGCCCCCACCCCGACGGGCACGCCGATGTCGACCTCGCCGTCGCGGGCCATCCGGCGCCGATCGTGTTGCGGGCGGACGGCCGCGTCGAACAGCTCGAGGTGTACGGCACCGCGGCCGGGGTCCGCGCCGAGACGCGGTATCAGCCCGGCGCCGTGCGGCTCGAACGGGGCGACACCATGCTCATGTACACCGACGGGGTCGACGAGGCGCGTTCGGGATCCGCGTTCTTCGGCATGGACCGGTTGACGGCGTTCCTGCCCGCCTACGCCGGCGCGGCGCCCGACGTGGTGTGTGAGGCGGTCGAACAGCACGTGCTCGAATTCCTCGACGGCCAGCCGCACGACGACATCGCGTTGCTGGCGGTCACATGCGGGAGCTAGCCGATGTGCTGGCCCGGTACGAGGCGGCGCTGGCCGCCGACGACGCCGCGGCCGCGCGCACGCTGGTCGAGCAGTTGCTGGCCGACGGAATGGATCCGGTCACCGTGCTCACCGACGTCGTCGCGCGCACGCAGCGCACGGTCGGCACCCGGTGGCAGCGCGGCGAGTGGAGCGTGGCCCAGGAACACGCCGCGACGGCCATCTCGGTCGCGGCCACCAGGGCGGTGTCCCGGCACGTGCGGATGACGCCGCCGACGCGCGGGCCGGTGCTGGTGGCGTGCTCGGAGCGCGAGTGGCATGCACTGCCGGCGATGATCATCGACTGCGCGCTGCGCGCCAACGGTTGGGACAGCACGCTTCTCGGCGCGGCCACCTCGCCGATGCGGCTCAATCAGCATCTGCAGGATCTGGGGCCCGAGGCGGTCGCGGTGAGCTGTTCGGTGCTCGGCGCGCTGCCGACCACCCGGCGGTTCATCGAGGCCAGCACCGCGGCCGGGGTGCCGATCGCGGTCGGCGGACCGGCGTTCGGCTACGACGACGTGCGGGCCCGCGCACTCGGGGCGACGGCGTGGGCCGCCACCGCGCAGGGGGCGGTGGACGTGGTCGCCGGGTTGCCCGCCGTCGTCCCGCCCGCGCCACCGCTGCCCGCCGGACCCGCGGGTGAGCAGGCGCTGCTGGAGGTCGACCACCGGCGGCTGGTGGACGCCATGCGGGTGCGGTGGTCGGTCAGCGCCGCGGCGGGCCCTGTGGAGGACGCGTCGCCGGGGGATCTCGCCGACGTCGCCGCAGACGTGCTGCACCAGGTGCTGCACGCGGTGGCCGCGGCACTGCTGACCGGCGACTCCCGCACGATCTCCGAAACCTCCTGGTGGATCGGCGATCTCATGCGCACCCGAGGCATCGACGTCGCGACGGTGTACGAACTCGGCGACGTGGTGACCGCGTCGCTGACCGAGTATCCGCTGGCGCGTGCACTGGTCACCCGGCACTTCGCGGCCGGCATCACCTAGTCAAGGCCTGGTTCAGGCCTGGTTCAAGACTGGTTCAGACCGAAGCCTTCGCCGGGGCGGCGGCGTCGATGTTGTCGCGCATGTTGTCGCCCTCGACGTCGACGTTCGGCAGGATCCGGTCCAGCCAGTCGGGCAGGTACCAGGCCTTCTGCCCGAGTAGCGACATCACGGCGGGGATGAACACCATCCGCACGACGAACGCGTCGAACACGACGGCCGCTGCGAGTGCGAAGCCCATCGACTTGGCGACGTTGTCCGGCGAGAGGATGAACGCCGCGAACACCGAGATCATGATCACCGCGGCGGACGTGACCACCCGCGCACTGCGCTGGAATCCGGTGACGACGGCCGCGCGGGCGGTGAGGTCCCCGTCGTCGCGCTTGACGTACTTCTCGCGCATCCGGGTCACCAGGAACACCTGGTAGTCCATCGCCAGACCGAACACGATGCCGATCAGGAAAATCGGCAGGAAGCTGATGATCGGCCCGGGATCCGACACCAGCCCGAACCAACCCAGCTGGAAGATCGCGACCGTCGCGCCGAAGGTGGCGCCGATGGACAGCACGAAGCCGAGGGTGGCGGTCAGCGGCACCAGCACCGATCGGAACACCAGCATCAGCACCAGGAACGCCAACCCCACCACGAGCGCCAAGTACGGCACCAGCGCCTTGGTCAGGGATTCGGACAGGTCCGACAGGATCGCGGTCTGCCCCGTCACCCCGATGTCGATGCCGGCCTGATCGGCCAGCTTCGGCTGCAGGTCGCGGATCCCGTCGACCAGCGCCTGGGTCTGCGGGCTGCTCGGACCGCTGCGCGGGATCACGGTGATCACGGCGGCACTGCCGTCGGCGTTGGGCTGCGGCGGTGTCACCATCTGCACGTCGTCGAGCCCGCGCAGCGCGTCGGCGGCGGCGGTGAACCCGGCCTGCGGATCCGGGGCGTCGGCGGCGTCGGCGACGACCATCAGTGGACCGGTGAGCCCTTCGCCGAACCCGCGGTCGAGCAGTGCCACCGCCTTCTTCTGGTCGCCGGTGGCCAGGTCCATCCCGAGTTCGAGTTTGGTCACCGGGTACGCGATGGCACCGAGCCCGACGACGACCGCGAGGATCGCCGGCACGGGATGTGCGGCAACGAGTTTGGCCCAGCGCAGACCGTTGGTCGGGGCGGTGTCGGGTTCGTCGCCCTGACGGAGCCGCCGGATCGGCAGCGCGAACGTGCGCCGGCCGAACAGCCCGAGGAACGCGGGCAGCAGGGTGACGGCGGCGAGCACCGCGAACACGACCGACACCGCGGCCGTCAACCCCATGATCGAGATCATCGGGATCCGGACGACGGTGAGGCCGACGAGCGCGATGACGACCGTCAGCCCGGCGAACACCACAGAGGATCCGGCGGTGCCGACGGCGCGACCGGTCGCCAGCGCGCGGTCGTCGGTGGCGCGCAGTTCGTTGCGGTAGCGGGACACGATGAACAGCGAGTAGTCGATCGCGACCGCGATGCCGATCATCGACGCGAGCAGCAGCGCGGAGCTGTCCATGTCGACGAAGCGGGTGGCCCCGGTGATCAGGGCGACCGAGATCCCGACACCGAACAGCGCGGTGATGATCGGCAGCGTGGCGGCCACCACCGAGGCGAACGCGATCACCATCACCACGAGCGCGACGCCGAAGCCGATCGCCTCGCTCATCCCGCTCGCCGGTTGCTGCGCGTTGAACAGCGTGCCGGTGGCCTCGGCGGTCAGCCCGTCGTCGCGGCTGGTCTGCAGTACGTTCTCGAATTCGGTGATCTGGTCCTTGGAGATGTCGACGAACTTCTGGTCGTAGACCACGTCGAGGTAGGCGATCGTGCGGTCCTTGCTGACCTGCATCGCACCCGCCGGTGTGGTCAGCGGGTTGACCACCGCCTGCCCCTGCACGTGCGGCAGCCGGCGCAGCCCGTCGGCCAGCGCGTCGATGCGCGCGACGTTGTCGGGCTGGTCGAGCGTGGTGCCCCGAGGCGCCTCGACCACCACCTTGGCCTGCGCGATCTCGTCCATGTCGCCCTGCTGGGGGAACTTTTCCGCCATCAGGTCGCTGGCCCGCTGCGACGGTGACCCCGGTAGCGAGAAGTCGCTCTGGAACGGTTTGGCCAGGGTCGTCCCGGCCAGGGCCGCCAGCAGGAGGAGCAGCCAGAGTGCGATCACCAGCAGCTTGCGCCGGTACGCGAACTGCCCGATACGGAACAAGAACGTCGCCATAGCTCAGCTAACTACCCCCTCGCGGCGAATTCACACGCCGATCTGCTCAACCGGCGGAATCCCGCAGGATCTGGCGTAGCCGGTCGAGCGGATCCGCACCGCGGGGATTCAGTTGGCGCGGAGCGTCGGGTTCGGCTTCGTCCCGGCCCTCGCCCCCCGCGCTGACGGGCGGCGGCGGGGGCGGTGGAGGAGGCGGTGGCGCGATCGGCGGTGCATCGCGCAGCCCGTCGATCTTCGCCTGCAACCGGGGCGCGGTGTCGGCGCGGACAGCGCGGCGCTGCTCGTCGGGGTCGGAGTTTCCCGTGAAACACCCGCTCGGCGCCTGCGTGACGATGTCCAGCGCCTGCGTGTAGAGGTCGCGGGCGTCGGCGTTGCGGCCGACGAACGCGGCCTCGTCGGCCCGCCGCTCGCGCACCAGGGCGAGGTTGACGCGCACCGGGCAGGACTCTTCGGCGGGGGTCCGCGCCAGCGCTTCGGCGAACAACGCATCGGCCTCGTCGAGCCGGCGTTCCAGCACTGCTGCGGTCCCCGCGACGAACGGCGCCTTCGCCGGTTCGACGATGTTCGCGACCTCGAGGACGGCCGCGTCGGTGGCCAGCGCGTCGGCGTCGCGGTCGGCATAGTCGCGGACCGCGGCGTTCCCCGCGAACACCACCGACAGCAGTTTGACCGCCACCAGGACGGCCACCAGGGTCAGCGGCGCACTCCAGATCAGCAGGCGCCGTCGCATCCGCAGTCGTGACGGCATGGGACCGGTGCGGCGGCGGATCACGACAGCACGTCCCGTCGGGCCACCCGGCTCTGCCGCAATTCCCGGACGCTGAGCCAGATCTCGCCGAGCAGCAGCACCGCGGCCAGCAGGCACAGCAACCAGTACAGTTCGGTCCGCGCGGCGGCAGGTACGGGTTCGGTCGCCTCTCCCGCATCCGGGCGCGTCTCGATCGGCGGCAATTCCCCGCCGGCTCGCCGGTCGAGATACGGCACCCCGAGATCCTCGGCGATGCGGCGCAGTGTGGCCTCGTCGAGCGCACCGTCGGCGGGGTGGCCGAGCACCGCTCCCCCGCTCACCGAATCGGCGGGGATGTCGACACCGCCCTGGGTGGCCGACGCGCCCGGTGCGCCGGCTCCGGCGTAGATCACCAGATTCTGCGAGCCGGGATACTGCTGGGCGGCCTGAATCAGCTGATAGCGCAGGATGTTTCCCGGCGCGGCGGCGTCCGCGCGGGCCGGGTCGCCGGGCGGAAGGGCGGCCATGGCGTCGACCGTGGGCCGCAGGCTCCACACGTCCGCTGAGAGCGGCCACGCCAGGGCGGGGTCCGGCGCGAAGGTGATCACCGCGAAGCGGGCCGCCGGGTACCGGTCGAGCAGGGCGTCGACGTCGGCCCGCGCGTCGACGGTCCGGTCGAGCACCAGGAAGATGTTGGTGTCGGCACCGCTCGCACGGTCACCGGTGTCGTCACCGGTCGCGGTGAGCGCCGGCCGGGTGGTGGCCAGCAGCAGTAGTGCGACGACGAGAGTCATTGCGCCCCAACGTGCCAGCGAGCGCCTGCGGCGGGCGCCGGTCGCCGCGAGGACCTGTCGCAACGTCACCAGGCGCGCACCGACGAGGGCGACGGCGACGACGGCGAAGATCGCCATCGGGATGATCGGTTGGAATGTCATCGGCGGAGCACCACCAGCGTCACCGACAGTAGCGCAGTGGTCACCAGCACGACGGCCAGCACCGGGACGGGCGCATCCTGCGTCTGGCCGGTCACCCGTGTGCCGTCGTCGAGGACCAGCGGCGCGGGCCGGCTGTCGATCTGCGTCAGCGCGCCCTCGACCGCGGACGGCGTTGTGGCGACGGTGAATTGCCCGCCGGTGCGGTCGGCCAGGGCGCGCAGCGCCTCGTCCTCACCCGAGGTGACCACGTTGATCTGGGCACCCGCCACGTCGGCGAGTTCGGCGACGCGTTGGGCGTCGAAGAGGGCGGGACGCGGTTCGTCCGGGGCCCGCAGCGTCGGCGGGCCGAGGTAGATCACCGATCGGCGATGCGAGCTCTTCTGCTCGAAGTCCGGAAACCCGGTGAGGCACAACGACAGCACATCGTCGACACTGGCCGCGTAGTCGGTGTAGGTGACCGGCGCGGTGAACTGGTCGACGACGGCGCGATCCGGGTCGGGCGTCCCGGAGATCGCGGCGAGGTCGCCGAATCGGCCTGCCGCGTACTGATAGTCGCGGGTGAGCGGGACGACGCGGGAGTTCACCGACGTCAGCCCGATGCGCTGCGTCTGATAGGTGCCGGCCCGTTCGGCGTAGTGGCGCAACAGGGCGCCGGTGGCCGGATCGGTCGGCGGGGATGCGACGCACAGCATCACGTCCTCGGGATGGGCGCGTTCGAACGTGTCGTCGGCGCCGGTCGGCCGGGCCGCCGCGGCCGTGGCCGCCCCGAACAACACCACCAGCAGCACGAGCGTGGCGACGGTGGACACCGACCGCAACCGGGCGGCGCGGGCGTATTCCGGCAACCGGATCAGCCGGGCGACGTTGGCGAGCGGCCGCAGGCTGCGCCGGTCGGGCGACAGCGGAAGCCACACCGCCAGCGCGAAACACCCCAGCAGCGCGAGCAGTCCGGCCACCGCGATGGCCCACCACCTCAGGTCCATGTGCGGACCAGTTCCTGTGCGCGGGCGCTGAGCTGTCCGACGTCGGCAGGCGACGCGTCGTTGAACCGCGCCTCACCGAGGTCGGCCAGTACCGGCGCGGCAGCGCCGACGGAGCTGTGCGCGAGGGCGTCGATCTGCATGTACTGCGCGCGCACCCCGGTCGCCTGGTGCAGGAAGCTGCGCAGTGTGCGGCTGATCGCGGCGCAGGCGTCGGCGGCCGTTACCCGTCCTTCGTCGTATTCGGCGGTGACGCTGGCGATCCTCGCGGCGTAACGGCGGCGCAGCAGCCGGGCGTGCAGGGGGCCGACGACGGGGCGGCTCCGCAGTCGATCGGACGGCAGGGTCGCGATGAGAACTGCTGCGTACCAGACGATCACGAGGAGCAGCAGCAGGATCGCCAGCCACAGCCACCAGGTGGAGTACGGGGACGGCCCGATCACATGGCGCAGGAGTTCATCCGGCACGGGCGAGCACCTCGGTCAGCGCGACGAGTTCGCGGCGGATGTCACCACTGCCGGACAGGGTCGCGTACGGCACCGCATGCCGGGTGAGCAGCGCGTCGAGCCGCCGCAGCCGGGCCTTCTCGGCGCGCTGATACGCCGCGACGACACGTCTGCCGAGGGTGGCGCCGTTGAGGACGACCTTGCCGGTCGCGACGTCGTATCCGTCGGCGTCCTCCGGTCCGCCGATCGGCGAGAGATCCGAGACCATCAGCCACATGATGTCGTGGCGGGCGGCGAGCCGGCCCAGCATCTCGTCGAGGCGCGGGGTGCTGTCCGGCTGGTCGGACACCACGACGACGAGCCTGCTGTGGCCGTAATGCGTTGCCACGTACTCGAGTTGGGAGGTGATGTCAGAGGGCCCCGGATCGGCGAGGCTGTGCGAGTACCAGCGGTGCAGCAGGCTCTCGATGTGGTTCTCCCCGCGGCGGGCGGGGATGTTGGCGCAACCCCGCGCATCGCCGAGGACCATCCCGACCTCGTCGGAACGGTTCAGGGTGATCAGGCCGATCGCACCCATCGCGTGGGCGGCCACATCGCGTTTGCATTCACCGCCGGCCGCCAGCGCGGACATGTTCCGGCCGGCGTCGGCCACCAACAGGATCTTGTGGTGTTTCTCGGAGACGAACCGTTTGATCAGGACGCTGCCGGAACGCGCCGAGGCCTTCCAGTCGATGTCGCGCACGTCGTCGCCGGGAACGTACGGGCGCAGATCGTCGAATTCGAGGCTGCGCGTGTGCAACAGCGCGTAGCGGCCGCCGTCGAGGAGACCTCGGGTGTCCTTCCCGAAGTGCGCTCTGGCCCGGTTGAGGTGCTGGCCCACCGGTCAGGGCACCCGCACGACCTGAAGCACCGCGTCGACGACCCCGTCGGCGGTGACGTCGGAGCTGGCGGCTTCGAAACCCAGGATCAACCGATGCCGCAGCACCCGGTGTGTCACGGCGGCGACGTCCTCGGGCAGGACGTGTCCGCGCCCGGCGAGCACCGCCCGCGCACGGGCGGCCTGGCAGAGCGCAATCGTGGCGCGAGGGCTGGCCCCGTAGGAGACCAATCGGGCGAGCTGCTTGGGCAGGTAGTGCTCGGGGCGACGGGTCACCTCGACGAGGCGACTGGCGTACTGCACGAGCACCCGATCCATGTGGACGTGACGCACCACCTGCTGGGCGTGCCGCACGTCGGCCAGGCCGACCACGGGTGCGGTGGGGTGGTCGGCTTCGTAGACGCCGGCGTCGATTCGGGCCATCACCTCCACCTCCTCGTCGACCGAGGGGTACTCCAGCACGTCCTTGATCATGAAGCGGTCCGTCTGCGCCTCTGAGAGCGGATACGTGCCCTCCTGGTCGACGGGGTTCTGGGTGGCGATGACCAGGAACGGTTCGGGCAGCGGGTAGACCTTGCCCGCGATGGTGGTCTGTTTCTCCTCCATCGCCTCGAGCATCGCGCTCTGGGTCTTGGCGCTGGAGCGGTTGATCTCGTCGAGCAGCACGATGTTGGCGTGCACCGGGCCGAGCTGGGTGACGAACCGGTTGGTGGCAGATTCGTAGATCTGGGTGCCGATGATGTCGCTGGGCAACAGGTCGGGGGTGCACTGGATGCGCTGGAACTCGCCGTCGATGGCGGCGGCGATGACCCGCGCGGCCGTGGTCTTCGCCAGGCCGGGCACGCTCTCGATCAGGACGTGGCCACCGGTCAGCAGGCCGATCAGCAACGATTCACGCAGGTTCTGCTGGCCGACGACCTTGGCGGCGAAGGCGTCGCCGACCGCGCGCACGACGCGCTGCGTCTCGGCCAGGGATTGCTGATCAGGTCGGGTGCGTGCGGCAGTCATATCCGGCGTGGATTACCCCGAGCGCCGGTTCTCACACCTGCTGGGGGTCGCGGCGGCTACGCCGACGGCGAACAGCCGCGTCGTTCGACGTCGGTTCTGGAAGCGTCGGCGGCATGACGACGGTTTCGCTGCGCCGGTCGATCGGCGACCTCACCTTCGACCATGTGCTCGTCAGACCGGAGGCGCAGGCGTCGGCCCCGGCAACGGTGTTGGTGTTCCACGGGATGGAGGGCCGCAGCGATGCGCAGCTCGCGATCGCCGACCGGCTCACGCAGTGGGGTTATCAGGCGATCGCCGTCGACCTGTTCGGTGAGGCGGTGACGGCGGGCGGAGCGCAGCGTTGCGCGGACGAGATGACGGCGTTCCTCGGCGATCGCGGCGGGCTGGCCGGGCGGTTGTCGGCGGTGCTGGGCGAATTGACCGAGGTGCCGGAGGTGGACCGCGATGCGGTGGTGGCGATCGGCTTCTGTTTCGGCGGGCTGTGCGTGCTGGATATCGCACGGGCGGGGCATCCGCTGCGTGCGGTGGTGAGTTTCCATGGCCTGCTGACGGCGCCGGACTGGTCGGCAGACGGGGACATCCCGGCGCGGGTGGCGGTTCATCACGGGTGGGATGACCCGCTCGCACCGCCGGAGGATGTCGTGGCGCTCGGACGGGAGCTCACCGCCCGGGGTGCGGACTGGCAGTTGCACGCGTACGGCGGAGCGATGCACGCGTTCATGGCGCCGTTCGCCGATCAGCCCGAGCGCGGGATTCAGTACCACCCGGTGGTCGCCGACCGGGCGTGGCGAGCGCTCGGCGACTTCCTGCGCGAGACGTTCGCGGCTGGTTAGAACGCGGCGCCCTCACCTGAATTGGGCCCACCCGAAGCCACACACCACTTCAAAAGCGCTATCGCCCGCGCTATCAGCTATCGCCCGCGATATCCGATTTAAAAAGACCACACCACTCAGACGCCCGCCCACCCCGAGAAAGCGCGCAAATCAGGTGATGCGCACGCGGGACCGTTAAGAGGCCACTGAACCCGGCAGCTCGACCACTCCGCTGACGAACCGCCCTGCCAGCATCGCGTCGAACACCTCGCGCATCGCCGAAGCACTCTGCCGCCACGAGAACTCCACGCTGCGCGCCTGGGCCTTCGCACCGAGCTGCTCACGCAGCACCCGGTCGCCCAGCAGCCGGTCGAGCGCCTCGACGAGCTCGTCGCGGTCGTCGACCAGCAGACCCGTCACCCCGTCGACGATCGAATCCGTCAGCCCACCCGAAGAGCGGTAGCCGATCGTCGGCACGGCGTGCTGAGCGGCTTCGGTGACGGCCAGTCCCCAGCCCTCCTTGCGGGACGGCAGTACGTGCACCCAACTGCGTTGCAGCACTTGGTGTTTCGTGAGGTCATCGACGTGGCCGTGGAACGTGACGGCATCGGAGATCCCCGCCAACCGGGCGTGGTCCACCAGCTTCTGCTGCCACCAGCCGCCGCCGAGCACGTCGAGATGCAGAGAGGGAATCCGCGGCCGCAGCGCCGCGACGGCGTCCAGCGCGTCCTCGATCTGCTTGTGCGGCACCAGCCGCGACAGCACCGCGATACGCGGTGTCGCCGACACCGGTTCGGTGAGCGTGGCCGCCGGCGCCTCGTCGAGGCCGTTACGCACCACCGCGATCCGCCCGGCGTCCACGCCGAGGTCGGTCAGATCACGCGCGGACGGCAGCGACACCGTCACGTACTGTGTCCGCCGGTGCGCGCGGGGGGACACCACGGACTCGACGAACCAGCCGAGCCGGCCGAACACCGGACCGGCCACCGGCCACTGTTCGCGATGGCAGTGGTGCACCAGCACCGCGACCCGACGGCCGAAGATCAGCCGGGCAAGAAACGGCACCCCGTTCTGGGTGTCGACGACGACGTCCGGCCGCACGTTGCGCAGCGGGCCCACACCGATGCGGGCCAGCGCCATCATCAGCAGTGCCCACGGATACACCGAGTACCGGCCGCCGCCGCGGCTGACGCGCACACCGTCGACGACCTCGCGGCGGGCGGCACCGGGGTACGAAGCGGTACGCAACGTGACCCGCACGCCTGAGGCCGCCAACTGCGCACCGATGCGCTGCAGGTACATCTCGCTGCCGCCACCCTGCGGATGCCCAGTGTCCCGCCAGCACAGAAGCAGGACGGATCGAAGCGGGCGCGCAGACATCGTGAGCGAGCCTAACCGGCTCGAGAACCGCCGGCCTACTCCGCGATGAAACCGGCCAGCTTGGCCGCCACGGCGTTCTCGTCGGGGGCGCCGTAGACCTTCGGATCGTCACCACTGAAGAACTCCAAGAACGGACAGTGGTCCGCAGGGCCCTTCACCGTGCCGAGGCTCGTGATGGTCCTGCCGGTCTTCGCCTCGTGCAGCTCGATCTCGTACTCGACCGCGAAGTGGTCGACGCTGATGTCGTCGCCACCGGACCGGAATTCACAGGATCCCGACTTCACCTCGGTGCCGGGTTTCCGCGACAGACAGGCCACCACGTTGATCGAGGACGGCGTCTTGTCCGCCGTGGAGTACGGGGGAGCCAGCGACAGCTCGTCCCAGTGGTCCCCGTGGTCCTCGTAGAACGCGACGATCTTGTACGGCTTCCGGTACTCGGCCGCGTTGGCGACCGACCCGGTCCCGCACACGATGTCGTATTCCGACGCACTCGACGCGGTCCTGGCGTTCGCCGCCCGTTGTTCCTCGGTGGCAGGCCCGTCCTCGTCGTCCGCGCCGACGCCGACGACGACCAGCGCCGCGACGCTGAGCAAAACCACCACCACCGCCGCAACGGCGAGCACGATGACGAGTGAATTGTTCGACGGCGGGCGAGGCGGGGGCCAGGGCGGGCCTTGCGGTGGACCCCACTGTGGCGGCGGGCCCTGCGGTGGCCAGCCCTGCGGAGGCGGATACCACCCCTGTGGTGACGACCATCCGGGCGTGCCCTGCGGGGGCATGTTCACGGTCAGATCCTCTCAGGCACGACACAGCGCGGTTTGCCCGCAAACGCATCCTATTTGCCGCAGAACATGTGTCCACCCACTGTTTTCGGTGCGACGTAGGGTCGTGCGCGTGGCCGCCACCGATCTGTTCGCGCGACGGGCGACGCTCACCCGGTCGGTTCGGCTGCTCAGCGAGTTCCGCTACGAGCAGTCCGATCCGGCCCGGTTCTACGGCGCCCTCGCCGACGACACCGCCGCGATGGTGGCCGACCTGTGGCAGGGGGCGACGCGACGGTCGCCCAGCGGCCGCACGGTGCTCGACGTCGGGGGCGGCCCCGGGTACTTCGCCGACGCGTTCGCCCGGCACGGCATGGACTACCTCGGTGTCGAACCCGACCCCCGGGAGATGCACGCCGGACCCGCCGTCACCGACCACACCGGCCGTTACGTCCGGGCCTCCGGCACCGCACTGCCATTCGCCGATGGCAGCATCGACATCTGCCTGTCCTCCAACGTGGCCGAACACGTCCCGCAGCCGTGGCGGCTCGGCGCCGAGATGCTGCGCGTCACCCGGCCGGGCGGCCTCGCCGTCCTCTCCTACACCGTCTGGCTGGGACCGTTCGGCGGGCACGAGATGGGGCTGACCCACTATCTGGGCGGGGCCCGGGCGGCCGAGCGCTACACCCGCAAACACGGTCACCGGCCCAAGAACGACTACGGATCGTCGCTGTTCGCGGTGTCGGCCCGCGACGGCCTCGAGTGGGCAGCGAGCACCGGCGCCCTGGTCGCCGCATTCCCCCGCTACCACCCACGATGGGCGTGGTGGACCACCGCGGTGCCGGGTCTGCGTGAACTCGCGGTGAGCAACCTGGTGCTGGTCCTGCAGCGCTGACTGCAACAGGTTCTCGTTTCGCGGGAACCTGGGTAATGTGACGCTCATGACACAGACCGTGCAGACAGCTCACAAGACGACGTGGGACAAGCTCTTCATCGGCGGCCAGTGGGCGCAACCGTCGACCTCAGATGTCATCGAGGTGTTCTCCCCCGCGACGGGCCAGAAGGTGGGCGAGGTTCCGCTCGCCGCCCAGGCCGACGTCGACGCCGCGTGCGCCGCGGCCCGCAAGGCCTTCGACGAGGGCCCCTGGCCCAGGATGTCGCCCGACGAACGCGCCGCGATCCTCGGCGCCGCCGTCAAGCTCATGGAGGAGCGCGGCGCAGAGCTGAAGTACCTGCTCGCCGCCGAGACCGGGCAGCCGCAGACCATCGTCGACATGATGCAGTACGGCGCGGCGATGTCGGCCTTCAACTACTACGCCGGCGCCGCCGACAAGTTCCAGTGGTCGGAGATCCGCGACGGCATCTACGGCCAGACGCTGGTCACGCGCGAACCGATCGGCGTCGTCGGCGCCATCACCGCGTGGAACGTGCCGTTCTTCCTCGCGGCCAACAAGCTCGGCCCCGCCCTGCTGGCCGGGTGCACCGTCGTACTCAAACCCGCCGCCGAGACGCCGCTGTCGGTGTTCGCGATGGCGCAGATGTTCGCCGAGGCCGGCCTGCCCGAGGGTGTGCTGTCGGTGGTGCCCGGCGGCGCCGAGACCGGCCGTGCGCTGACCGCCAACCAAGAACTCGACAAGTTCACCTTCACCGGCAGCTCCGCGGTCGGCAAGGAGATCGGCAAGCTGGCGGCCGAACGGCTCAAGCCCTGCACCCTGGAGCTCGGTGGGAAGTCGGCGGCGATCGTCCTCGAGGACGCCGACCTCGACTCCACGCTGCCCATGCTGGCGTTCTCCGGCGTGATGAACTCGGGCCAGGCGTGCGTCGCGCAGACCCGCATCCTCGCGCCGCGGTCGCGCTACGACGAGCTGGTGGAGAAGCTGGGCAACTTCGTCGCGGCCATGCCGGTCGGGCTCCCCGACGACCCGAACGCCGCCATCGGCCCGCTGATCAGCGAGAAGCAGCGCGAGCGGGTGGAGAGCTACATCGCCAAGGGGAAAGAGGAGGGGGCCCGCGTGGTCACCGGCGGCGGCCGCCCCGAGGGGCTGGACAGCGGCTGGTTCGTGCAGCCGACGGTGTTCGCCGACGTCGACAATTCGATGACGATCGCGCAGGAGGAGATCTTCGGGCCGGTGCTGGCGGTGATCCCGTACGACAGCGAGGAGGACGCGATCCGCATCGCCAACGATTCGGTGTACGGGCTCGCGGGCAGCGTCTGGACGACCGACAACAAGAAGGCGCTCGAGGTCGCGAGCAAGATCCGCACCGGCACCTACGCGGTCAACATGTATGCATTCGATCCCGGCGCGCCGTTCGGTGGCTACAAGAACTCCGGTATCGGCCGGGAGAACGGTCCGGAAGGCATCGAACAGTACTGCCAGGCCAAGAGCACGCTGCTGCCGTTCGGGTACACGCCGGAGTAGCCGACCGTCGAAAAAAGGCTCCCACCTGCTGGTGGGAGCCTTTTTCGGATCTGTGAAAGTTGGTGTGACGCTCGCCCCGGGGCCGCCGAGGCGGGCGCCGAAGATCATTATGCACATTCACATATTCCCGCGCCAATCCCCTCCCAAACATCGACCTGTTGTGCGCGTTCAGGCCATGTTTTATGCTCTTTCTCATACAGAAAGAGGCTTGACATGTGGGTGGTCGAGGTCAACATCGCCGGCTTCCGGTTCGTCACCCGACATCCGCGCCGTCGACGCCTGACGTTCACCCCGCGTGGCCTCGCATGGCAAGCGGCGCCGCAGCGCCCACCTCATGTCGCCTGACCGAACTCCGATGACCAACACCCGCACCAAGCGCGGTTCGACGCGCACCAACATGCTGATCGGCGCCGCCGAGGTGCTCCGCGAGCGCGGCGCAGCCGGCGTGACGATCGACGAAGTGCTCCAGCGCAGCGGTGCGCCGCGGGGCAGCGTCTACTACCACTTCCCGGACGGGCGCAATCAGATCGTCTTCGAAGCCCTGCAGTTCGCCGGCGACTCGATCACCGAGCTGATCGACGAGGCGGCGACCAAGGGCGGTCTGCATCTCGTGCAGCGGTTCGTCGAGTTCTGGGACCGCATCCTGGCCGACAGCGATTTCACCGCGGGCTGTCCGGTGGTGGCCGCGGCGATCGGCTCCGCCGAGGAGGGGCCGCAACTGACCTCGGTGGCGGGGGCGATCTTCGGGCACTGGCGCGATGCGCTGACGCGCGCGTTCGAAGTCGACGGCTGCGAGGAGGGTGAGGCCGCCTCGCTGGCGATCATGTGCGTCGCCGCGCTCGAGGGCGCCGTCGTGCTGTGCCGGGCGACGCGTGACCTCGACCCCCTGCGGCAGGTGCACACCCAACTCGAGTTCCTGCTGAAGTCGCGGGAGTTCATCCGCCGCAACGGCATTCCCACCGCGAACAGCTGACCGTCACGCCTTACGCCAGCGGACACAGACGAATTCCCCGTTCACCGCCGATTCCACCAGCCGCCATTCCGAGCGGATCGGCAGGACGCGGGAACCGCCGCCCAGCGTGCACGGCGCGTAGCTGACGATCAACTCGTCGACCAGTTCCGCCGCCACGAACTGCGCGGCCACGTCGCCGCCGCCGAGCACCCAGACGTCCTTTCCCGCCGCCGCGGACACCAGCTTCGGGTGCAGTTCGGTCACGTCGCCCTGAAAAATCTGCACGGGATGTCCGTCGGCGACGATGTCCTGGCGGTGTGTCAGCACCCACGACGGCTGGTCGTACATCCACTGTCCCGGTTGGTTTCTCACGATCCACTCGTAGGTGGCCGACCCCATCACCAACGCGCCGACGGTGGCGGCGAACGCGTCGTAGTGGAACGGCCCGTCGGGGTCGATGTCGCGGGTGACGAGCCAGTCCAGGCTGTCGTCCTCGTCGACGATGTAACCGTCCAGGCTCGACGCGGTGTAGTACACGGTCGCCATCTCAGTGCCTCCTCATCCAGTCCAACGGGTCCCCTTGTTCGGTGCTCACGTCCAGACCGGCGAGCATGGACCGCACCAGGCCGCGGCGGTGCGCCGAGAAGGTCAGCACATGCGCGACGATCCCGTACAGCTGGAACGACTCCGGCGGATCGCAGAGCGCATCGATCACCGCGCCCCCCATCCGGCCCGCCGCCGAGTACTCCGAAACCATTGCCGCCCAGCGGCTTCCGATGTAGGCGTGTCGTTCTCCGAGCGGTCCGGCGGTCAGCGAGCGGTCGCGGTCCGGGAAGTCACGGCCCTCGATGGTGGCCAGCCAGACCTCCTTCGTCCAGACCAGCGCGCCCAGCACCGCGCCGACACTGGGCTCCGGACCGTCCCAGTGCAGCACCACCTGACCCGGTGCGACCTCCCGCCACCACTGCTCGTCGGTCAACAGGGCCGCCCGCTCGATCAGGTATCCGGTGTCGGCGATGTCGTGGGCCACCATGAGCCGGCTGGGGTCGGGCTCCTTGTCGGTGCCGTCGCCGTCCAGCCACAGCGACTGTGGTGGATGGAAATGCAGACCGTTGGGGGCGGGGACACGGAACGCCACCTCCCCGGCGCGCGACGGCGGTACGCCGAACGTCCGGCGGAACGCCCGGGAGAAGACCTCGGGGGAGGACCATCCCTCGTCGGCGGCGACGACCGCGACGGTTTCGCCTCGGTGCAGCCGCCAGGCCGCGCGTTCGAGCATGATCCGGCGGCGCAGCGCGGCGGGCGGCTCACCGGTGAGCCGGCGCACCTCGCGCGAGAAGTGGAACTCCGACGCGTAACTGCTGCGCGCCATGTCGCCCACCTCGGGATTGGTGGCGTCGACGACGGCGTCCAGCAGTTCCCGCAGCCGATCCCGCCGTGCCGGTGTACTCACGCCACCGAGTATGGCCGCCGGCCACCCACAGGGACATGACGATTCCTGCTGCGTTCAGCTGTCGAGTACGTCGTGTACGCGCTTCTCCACGTCGGCGCCGTCACCGAGGTCGGCCAGGTCGATGCCGAACCGCTCGGTGAGCGCGTCGAGCACCTGCGCGGCGGTGTCGAAACGGATCCGCTCGCTGCCGTCGGCGCGGTGCACCGCCAGGTGGCGGCCACGCAGGTTCCAGCGGGCGTCGTCGGTCACCAGCGCGGCGGTCAGACCGGTGACGAACGGGGATTCGGGATGGGTGGACACGTACCAGCTGCCGACCTCCAGGTCGATCAGGGGTTGCGGCCGCTCGGTGAACACGTACAGCGGCCGCCACTCCCCACGGACGAGCGACTCCAGCAGACGGCCGTCGCGGTGGTCGCGGATCCGGTACGGCTCGTGCCGGGTGGTCTGCTCGGCGTCGGTGTCCAGGCGGATCGGCGCGGACGGCGTCTGCCCGCCGAAGCCGACGTCGACCAGGAAACGGCCGGGAGTGCCCGGCACCGTCACCGCCAGCAGTTGGTGGGTCTGAGCGGGCAGCGTGTCGTCCTCGCGCATCCACACCACCCGCGCGGCGAGCCGATCGACGCCGAAGCCCATCTCCTCCAACACATGACCCATCAGGCCGTTGTGTTCGTAGCAGTACCCGCCGCGCCTGCGGTGCACCAGCTTGTCGGTGAGTGCGGCGGCGCTGAGATCGGCGACCGGGAGACCCAGCAGCGGGTCGAGGTTCTCGAAGGGGATGGACCGGTTGTGCGCGGCGACCAGCGCGCGCAGCGTCTCGAGCGCGGGCTCGGTGCCGCCCGCGTATCCGATCCGGGCGAGGTACGACGATGTGACGGTCATGTGCCCATGGTGTGTCCTCAACCGCGGTTGAGGTCAACACCGGAGCGGGTAGTCCTCCTCTGCGCGTCTCGACGACCGGGACGGCGACCAGACGAGGAGCTACTCATGAGCATCAGCGCCAAGGCGAGGAACAAGCTGCAGCAATTCCAGGGCAGGATGCGGGCCGCCACCGGCAGCGCGGTCGGCGATCCCGACATGCGGGCGCGTGGCCGCGGCGACGAGCGGATCGCACACCTGAAGGATGCCGGTGAGAAGGTCAAGGACGCCTTCCGCTCACGTCGGCGGCCGCGCCGGTACTGAGCGCTCGGGTGACGGATGAGACCGGCGCCGCCGGCGCGGTCCGTACCGCCACGAATCACCGTGGTGCCCAGATCGCCGCGCGCACCGGGTATCTGATCAACGGCGTTCTGCATCTGCTGATCGCCTACATCATCTTCCGCATCGCGATCGGCTCCGGCGACGGCGACGCCGACCAGTCGGGTGCGCTGGCCACCCTCGCCGAGACCAAAGGCGGATTCCTCGCACTGTGGGGAGTCGCGGTGGCGCTCGTCCCGCTGACGCTGTGGCGCCTGGCCGAGACCGTGCTCGGCCTGCATCCCAACGAGCACCACAAGCCGCATCGCGATCCCGACGACTTTCTGATGATCAACCGGCTCAAGGCGCTCGGACTGGCGGTGGTGTACGCGGCGGTCGCCGCAATGGCCGTCCAATTCGCCTTGGGCAGCAGGCATTCGAGCGCCGAACGCACCGTCGGGCTGAGCATGTGGTTGATGCGCTCACCGGAGGGTAAGGCGGTGCTGGCGGTGATCGGACTCGGCGTCACGGCGCTGGGCGGCTACTACGCGTTCAAGGGCGCGTCGCGGCGCTTCCGTGACGACCTGACGATCTCCGGCGGGCGGCTGCTGACCGTGCTCGGCGTCTGCGGCCACGTCGCGGAAGGTCTGGTGCTCGCTGGGGCGGGGCTGCTCGTCGTCGTCGCGTCGATCCGTGCCGACCCGTCGAAGGCCTCGGGGCTCGACGGTGCCGTCAAGGCCCTGGGGCACGCGCCGTTCGGTTCAGTCCTGATCGGCGTTGCCGCAGCGGGATTCGCCGCCTACGGCCTGTACAGCTTCGCGCTCACCCGCTACGCGCGGATGTGAGCGGTCAGGTCGGCGAAACGTCGTGCGTGACCTGCCCGTCGTGTTCTGCGACGGTCTCGACGCGGTGCGCGCCCGGCGATTCGGGAAGTTCGTGCCGGCCACCCGCCGAGCGCCGGCGCAGCAGGAACACCACGCCCGCGACGGCGGCCACCCCGGTGACCACCAGCGTCGGCCACATCGCGATCTGCGCCAGCCACAGCCGCCGCTGCACCTTGAGGATCCGCCGCTGGGCGTGGCGGAGTCGAGTCACCGTTTCCATGCCGTCACTGTGCCCAGGACCGGTCGAACGAAAACCCGTCAGCCGGCGTCGACGATCGTCGTGGTGACGCTGACCAGTTGCGGCCTGCGCGGTGCGGAGGCGAAGCCGAACGCCACTGGCGGCCACAGCGGGCGCACCCCGCCGAGATCGCCGTCGCGGTACCGGCCCGCCGACGAGACGATCCGCCGGGAACGCCGCACCCCGTAGTACTCGCGCCGCCCGTTGCCCGCCGTCCCCGACGTGTGCACTCCGCGCACCAGGCGCGACGCCACCGGATCGATGGTCCGCAGCCACCACGGCGCGGTCGCGATCCGCCCGGGCACCAGGCGCAGCAGCCGGTCCAGCGGCGCCGGCCCGCCGATGCCGACGTCCAGGTCCAGCGCCGCGCTGCGAACCGTGAGCCGATCCGTCGCCAGTGTCGCGGCCACCGGCCCCACCTCGACCTGGTCGAAGTGATAGGTGGAGGAGACGAAGCCGGCGATCACATCGTCCGGGGCCAGCAGTACCCGCTGCTCGTCGGGCTGCTGCACCATCACGTCGGTGAACCCGCCGAACGGGGAACGCTGCCAGGTGCCCACGACGATGCGCACCCCGGCAGCGGTCCCGAATCCGGCGATGTGGCCGGTGAATACGTGTTCCAGGTCAGTCGTCGCCGTCCGAGCCGTCCGAGCCGCTGTCGGCGGCGCGGTCCGAGCCGCCGTTGGCGGCGCGGTCATCGGCGCCCGTGCCGGCACCCCGGTCATCGCCGCCGTCCGCCGCATCGGTGGCGGCCTTCTCGTCGTCGTCGCCGACGTCCGTGCTCTCGGTGGCCGACTTCCGGCTCGTCCGCGTGGTGGTCACCTCGTCGTCATCGGAGTCGTTGTCCGACAGGGTGGTTCGAGTCTCACGGGTGGTGGTGTCGCGTTCGTCGTCTTCGGTGTCGACCGTGCGTCCGGTGCTGATGCCGGGGTTGCTGCCGGCGTAGCGGATGCCGACGTTGAAGGCGCCGACGGTGTAGTCACCGGTGTTGAAGAAACCCACGTTGCCGACGCCGGTGTTGCCGACGCCGAAGTTGAACGCACCGGTGTTGAAGAACCCGACGTTGTAGGAGCCGCTGTTGCCCGCGCCGAAATTGCGTTCGCCGCCGGTGTTGTCGAACCCGACGTTGAAATCGCCGACGTTGTCGCCGCCGATGTTGAAATCGCCGACGTTGTCGTAGCCGATGTTGAAATCGCCGTCGTTTCCGGTGCCGATGTTGAAGTCACCGTCGTTGTCGCCGCCGATGTTGAAGTTGCCGGTGTTGTTGGCCCCGGCGTTGAACAGTCCCTCGTTGCCGTAGCCGAGGTTCGGTGTACCGGTCAGCAGGCTGAGCTGGATCCCCGGCCGACCCTCCTCCGGGTCGAGGCCACCGACGTCGGGCAACGCGATCTGGGCGGTCACGTCGGGCCCGGGCGCCAGGAGCGCCGCGGCGGGCGAGGACGCGGCGGATGCGATGGGGGCCGGTTCACTCACCCGGGGCACCACCGTGGTGGCCGCCATCGGGGCGACGGTGGTGTCGGTCCGGGTGGTGTCGGTGACGGGCGTATTGGACCCGCCGACGATCAGGCCCGCGCTTGCGAGGGACACACCGGCGATGAGATAGGAACGGGCAGACACTCTCATGGTCACTCCTGGAGAAGGTGCAGGGCACGCGGTTGGTGTCCCGGTGGTTCACCGCCCGCGAGGGGCACAAACGCCAGGAATGCTGACGAGAGTCTTACGTCGCGCTCAGGGCTTGCCGCGCGCCGGGGTCTGATAGGCCACGCCGTGGCGCAAGGGCGTATTCGCCTGGGCCGCTGTCGACTCCTGGACCTTCGAGCCGCCCGCGGTGCCACTCACGCCGGGAGCTTTCGCGGGGTCACCGCCGGACGGCTCGGCGCCTTGGTGCAGTTCCTTGAGGCGGGCGTGCAGGATCTCGAGCACCGGGATGCGGTTGCCGTGCGCGGTCTCGTGGTCGAACAGCTGCTGCAACTGGGGTTCCTCGAGAGACCGGATGCGGTGCCGCAGATCCGACAGCGGGACCTGGTCATAGTCGGCCAGCGGGAGTTCGTCTCGATCAGCCATACGGTGGGGGTGCCCGCCGCGGCCGTGCGGTAATCGCACTCCCGACGGGCAGTTGGGAATGCGCCGCCACGCTGGGTACCATCCAAAACTAGAACACGTTGCAATTCGACCCCGAGGGGGAAGCCGTGCCGTCGTCGGACATCGCGAAATGGGACCCGGGCTTCACCGAGCGGGTGATGAGCGTGCTGCGACCGCTGCTCAAGACCTATCACCGCGCAGAGATGCGCGGGCTCGAGGACTTCCCCGCGGCCGGCGGGGCGCTGGTGGTGTCCAACCATTCCGGCGGGCTGTTCGCGATGGACGTGCCCGTCTTCGCCGCGGGGTTCTACGAGCAGTTCGGGTACGACCGCCCCGTCTACACGCTGTCGCACGATCTGCTGATGACCGGCCTGACCGCCGAGTTCTTCACCAAGACCGGTTTCATCCGCGCCAACCACGAGAACGCCGACGAGGCGCTGCGCTCCGGTGGTGTGGTGATCGTGTTCCCCGGCGGCGACTACGACGTGTACCGCCCCACCTTGGCGGAGAGCAAGATCGACTTCGGCGGCCGCACCGGGTACGTGCGAGCCGCGCTGAACGCGGGCGTACCGCTGGTGCCGACCGTGTCGATCGGCGGGCAGGAGAGCCAGTTCTATCTCAGCCGCGGTGAGTGGCTGGCCAAGGCCATCCGGCTCGACAAACTGCTGCGGGCCAAGATCCTGCCCATCTCCTTCGGTTTCCCGTTCGGGTTGTCGGCGGTGCTGCCGGTCAATCTGCCGCTGCCCACCAAGATCGTCACGCGGGTGCTGCCCCCGATCGACATCGTCGCCGAATTCGGGGAGGATCCCGACGTCGACGAGGTCGACGCCCACGTCCGCCACGTGATGCAGCGTGCGCTCGACGAACTGGCCGCCGAACGCCGTTTCCCGGTGCTGGGCTGATCCGCGCGATGGAGTTGACCGAACGGCTCGGCGCTGCGGCCGGGCTCGTCGACGCGATGCGGCGGGCACGGCTGATCGCCCCGATGCGCCCCGACAAGTACGTGCGGATCGCGGCGGCGATGCGCCGCGAGAACATGGGCATCACATCAGGATTCGCGAGCGCGGCGAGGCGCTGCCCCGATGCCCCGGGTCTCATCGACGAACGTGGCACGCTGACCTGGCGCGAGATCGACCAGCGCAGTGACGCGCTGGCTGCCGCGCTGCAGGCACTTCCCGGCGGGCAGCCGAAGGTCATCGGGATCATGGCGCGCAACCACCGTGGTTTCGTCGAGTCCCTGATCGCGGCCAACCGGATCGGCGCCGACGTCCTGCTGCTCAACACGTCGTTCGCCGGACCGGCGCTGGCCGAGGTGGTCGACCGCGAAGGCGTGGCGGCGGTGATCTACGACGAGGAGTTCGCCGACACCGTCGACCGCGCCGTCGGCGGCGCCGACATCGCGCGGATCCTCGCCTGGACCGACGAACCCCGTGACGCGCCGACCCTCGAGTCGATGATCGCCGCGCATACGGGCCGTCAACCCGAACGGGCGCGCAGCAGGTCGCGGGTCATCCTGCTCACTTCCGGCACCACCGGATCACCCAAGGGCGCCAAGCACTCCGGCGGCGGACCGGAGGTGCTCGGCGCCATCCTGCGCCGCACTCCGTGGCGGGCCGAGGAACCGGTGGTGATCGCGGCACCGATGTTCCATGCGTGGGGGTTCTCGCAATTGGCGTTCGCCGCTTCGCTGGCCTGCCCCATCGTGACGCGCCGCAGATTCGACCCGGAGGCCACCCTGGCGATGGTCGACGAGCACCGGGCCACCGGTCTGATCGTGGTCCCGGTGATGTTCGACCGCATCATGGAGCTGCCCGAGGAGGTGCGCGCTCGCTACAGCGGCCGCTCGCTGCGCTTCGCCGCCGCGTCCGGGTCGCGGATGCGTCCCGACGTGGTCACCGCGTTCATGGACCAGTTCGGCGACGTCATCTACAACAACTACAACGCCACCGAAGCCGGCATGATCGCCACCGCGACACCGGCCGACCTGCGCGCCGCACCCGACACCGCCGGAAAACCGGCGGAGGGCACCGAGATCCGCATCCTCGACCCCGACCTGCACGAGGTGCCTGCCGGCCAGACCGGCAGCATCTTCGTGCGCAACTCCACCCAGTTCGACGGCTACACCTCCGGTTCGACGAAGGATTTCCACGACGGCTTCATGTCCTCCGGCGACGTCGGCTACCTCGACGAGGCCGGCCGGCTCTTCGTCGTCGGCCGCGATGACGAGATGATCGTCTCCGGTGGTGAGAACGTGTATCCGATCGAGGTGGAGAAGACCCTGACCACCCATCCCGGGGTCGCCGAGGCGTCGGTCATCGGGGTGGACGACGAACAATACGGACAGCGGCTGGCGGCGTTCGTGGTTTTGACCGCGGGCGCATCGGCTACCCCCGAGGAACTGAAACAGCACGTTCGAGAGAATTTGGCGAATTACAAAGTGCCCAGAGACATCACGGTGCTCGACGAGTTGCCGCGCAACAGCACCGGCAAGATCCTGCGACGTGACCTGCAGTCCCGTGCCGCCGATGCCCAAGCCTAGGCCGCTGCTCGCGACGAGCGCCGAACTGCTCAACGCCGCCAACGGCGTGCAGCCGCTGGGCCGCAAGGGGTACGTCACGCTGCCCACGTTCGCCTTCGGCTGGCCCACCACCGAACTCGCGCCGCTCTATCTGACCGCCTCGGTGCTCGACACCGTCCGCCGCGGCCTGCGCGGGCACTTCAACAGCCGCACCGGCCGCGCCGCGCTGGTGCTCAAAGCCCTCACCTGGGCGCTGCTGGTGCTGATCCAGCGGCGAAACATCAAGTCCCAGCCCTATTTCGAGGCCGGTTTACGCGAGGCGCTCGGTGAGGACTACGTCGCGGTGGCCGCCGAATCCCAACCCGCGCGGCGCCGCGCCGGCGTCTTCGGGACAGGGTGGTCGCGGCGGCGCTACGTCGAGAAGAAGGGCACCGTACGTTACGGGCCGCACCGGGCGAACACCGCCGACATCTGGCGGCGCAGCGACCTGCCGCGCGACGGGCGGGCACCGGTGCTGCTGCAGGTGCCTGGTGGCGCGTGGGCGATCGGAATGCGCCGTCCGCAGGCCTATCCGCTGCTCAGCCACATGACCGAACGCGGCTGGATCTGTGTGTCGATGGGCTACCGGATCAGCCCGCGCCACACCTGGCCCGCGCACATCGTCGACGTCAAACGGGCCCTGGCCTGGATTCGGGAGAACATCGCCGACTACGGCGGTGACCCGGATTTCGTGGCGATCACCGGCGGGTCGGCGGGCGGTCACCTGACCGCTCTCGCCGCCCTGACCCCGAATGATCCGCAGTGGCAACCCGGTTTCGCCCACGCCGACACGTCAGTGCGGGCCGCGGTACCCGTCTACGGTCGCTACGACTGGTTCTCCACCGAGGGTGAGGGCCGGCCGCAGTTCATCGCGTTCCTGCAGAAGTTCGTGGTGAAGAAGCCATTCCTGGGTAACCGGCGCGACTATCTCGATGCCTCCCCCATCACGAAAGTACGTCCCGACGCCCCACCGTTTTTCGTGTTGCACGGCGAGGACGACTCGATCATCCCCGTCCCGGAGGGCCGGGAGTTCGTCGAGGAACTGCGCAAGGTCTCGACGGCGCCGGTGGCGTATTCGGAGATCCCGCACGCCCAGCACGCGTTCGACTTCTACGGTTCGCCGCGCGGCCACTACACCGCCGAGGCGATCGAACGCTTCCTGTCGTGGGTACACGCGCAGCGGCACTGACCCGCTACTGCGCCATCGCCGTCTCGACCACCGTCAGCTGCTCGGACAGCCCTGCCGCCGAACGGATCTCGACGAAGGCCTCGGCCATGGCGTCGCTCAACTCATGGGGATCCTCGAGGGTGGCGCCGTCGGACAGCACCGAGATGTTGAGCTGGTCGACGTAGCTCCAAACGGTGATGTTGAGGCCGCTGCCCGTGGTGAGCGGGCCGACCGAATAGATCTCGGTGACCAGGGCGCCACCGACACGGCCGCGTTCACGCGGCCCGGGCACGTTGGAGATCGGCAGGTTGAGCACCTTGTTCTGGCCGTCCTTGTTGGCCAGCCACCGGAACAGCGCCTCGGCCGGGGCCGGCGGGAAGTAGGACGACCACCGGCTCACCAGCTCGGGACCGATCAGGTGGTGGCCCTCCTTGGCCGAGGCGGCGGCGTTGTGGCACTCCTGCACCCGCTGCAGCGGATCCTCGATCTGGACGGGGATGCACACCAGCACCCCGGTGAAGTAGTTGCCCGAGACGCGTTCCGGGCTGAAGTCGAAGCTCACCGGCACCGAGGCCAGCAGCGGGTGGTCGGCATGACCGTCGTAGCGCAGCAACAACTTCCGCAGCGCCCCGGCAGAGATCGCCAGAACCAGATCGTTGAGCGTCACGCCCAGGTGTTTGGCGGTCTCTTTGATGTCGGCGAGAGCCAATGTGGCGGTGGCGAATTTACGGACGCCGTCGACCTTGTGGTTCATGAACGACGGCGGCGGGGTGAACGGGCGGGTCAGCTCCGGGGAGAGTTTGCGGCTGCTGCGCCGGACCCGTTGCAGGCCTTGGGCGGTGTATCGCCAGTTCGCCGGCAGCTTGCCGATCTGGCGCAGGTGGTCGCGGAAGGCGGTGCGGACGAGCTCACCGCGGCTCGGCGGCGGATCGGTGGCATAGGAGTCGCGGTCGTGCTGCGGCCCGGGCTGCAGATCCATACCGCGCGCCATCAAATTGGCCGACGCGATACCGTCGGCCAGGGCGTGGTGGATCTTGCCGAGCACCGCGATCCGGCCGTCCGCCAGGCCCTCGATGAAGTACATCTCCCACAGGGGCCTGCTGCGGTCGAGCGGGGTGCTGGCGATGCGGCCCACCGCCTCGTCGAGCTGCCTGCGGCCGCCGGGGCTCTCCACCCGGTAGGGGCGGACGTGGTACTCGAGGTCGACCTCGCAGTTCTCCCGCCACATCGGGTGGTGGAACTTGAACGGGATGTCGACGAGTCCGTAGCGGAACGGGTCGAGTTTGTAGAGCCGGCTGTGGATGACCTGCCGGAACTCCTCGATGCCGAAGCTGCGGCCCCCGAGATCGTCGAGTTGGATGACTGCCAGCTTGAGGGTGTGCATGTGCACCGTGGGTGTTTCGCTGTACAGCAGAAACGCATCCCACCCGCTGAGCCGTTTCACGTATCGCCTCCTCCTGCCCGGAGGCGTCTATATAACCTCTCGCGCACCGACCAGGGTCCGGTTTCGGTGGATCTGGTTGAGGAACAGGCCGATGGCCGTGGCCATGGAGCCGGTTCGAGCACCGTCGATCATATCGAAACCATGTCCGGCGCCCGGCAATTCGACGTAGCTGACCACCGATTTCGACTTTGCTCGCAGCTTCTCGACGAAGCTGCGGGCCTGCCACACCGGGATCACGCTGTCACCGGTGCCGTGGATGACCAGGAAGGGCGGCGCCTCCGAATGCACCTGCGCCATCGGCGACGCCTTGCGGAACAGTTCGGGATGCCGGGAGATCTTGCGCTTCACCACGACTCGTTCGAGGAAGTCGATGAAACGGGCCCGCTCGGCGGTGGAGCGGTCCTCCCAGTCGTACCGGCCGTAGATGCCGACGACGGCGTCCACCGAGGTGTCCGACCCGTCGGGCAGCTCACACTGCATCTCGGCGTTGTTGATCGTCAGGCCGGCCAGCGCCGCGAGGTGCCCTCCCGCCGAAGTGCCCGCTATCGCAACGAAATTGCGGTCGCCGCCGAATTTGTCCACATTGGCCCGCGCCCATGCGATCGCGGTCTTGACGTCGTGCAGGTGCGCCGGCCACGGATGGTGCGGCGCCACCCGGTAGTCGATCGACAGGCAGACCCAGCCCATCTCGGCCAGATGCGACATCAGCGCGTAGCCCTGCAGGACACGGCTGCCGTGCACCCACGCGCCGCCGGGGACGAACACCAGCACCGGGGCGGGGTGGGTGGGGAGCTTCTTCGGGCGCCACACGTCGAGCAGCTGCGACGGCAACGGTCCGTACCGCACCGACGATTTGTGGACGTTGCGCCGGTGCTCGAACGTCTTCCACAGCGGCGGCACCTTCTCCGGTGCCGGCCACTCGATCGCCAGATCCGGCGCCGGCACGACACCGCGCAACGCCGCATCGGACACGGCGTGTGTCATGTCCCGCTCACGCTGGCGAACTTCGGCGTTACCGGGGTCGAACCACGACTTGGCGGACGCCGAGAGGAGCTCGGGGATCTGGCGGTAACCCCACACCCCCATCGCGGCCAGCGCGCCGAGCGGTTCGAGGTGCTTGCCGATGACCGGTAGCGAAGCCGAGGCCACGCTCATCGCGAGCATGTGGTCCGCGGGCTTGGCGTTGAGCAACCACCTTGCGCGCGACCACATTGTCGGACCGGGATACCGGGTGTCCGGTCGTACCGTCATGGCGCGACTGTACCCCTGTGGCGAATCTTCAAACGACAAGATCGCGAAGTTGTCTACCCATTGTTTGCGCTGGGATTTTGTAATGTCTCTCACACCTGTGCTGACCGGCCCTTATGTCCCGGCGCCGGCCGGACCGCCGTCAAAACCGCAAAGGACTCCACTGTGCGCAAATCCGCCCTCGCGATCACCGACGACCACACCGCACTCGCCGATTCGGTGCTCGGCCGCCTGGAGCGGTCGGGATCGCGCCCGGCCGCCCGTGCCACCCTCGACGGCGGACCGGCCCACCCACCCGGGCTCTGGACGGACGCCGCCGAGCTGGGATGGCAGGGTCTGGCGGTCACCGAACGGTTCGGCGGCGCCGGTTTCGGGCTCTCCGAAGCGGCGATCGTGCTGGAGGCGCAGGGCCGTCACCTGACACCTGGCCCGTTCCTGCCCTCGGTGGCCGCCGCGGTCCTGCTCGACCGGTGCGCAGGCGACGACCTGCGCGCGGAGGTGCTGCCCGGCCTGGCGAGCGGGACCACCGTCGCCGCGCTGGGCCTGGCCGGAACGCTGGCGGTCGGCGCCGACGGCGCGGTGTCCGGTGCGTGCCCCGCCGTCCTGGGCGCCCCCGACGCCGACCTGCTGGTGCTGGTCGCGGGCGACGATGTGGTGATCGTCGACGCAACCGACGAAGGCGTCACCGTCACTGCGCTCGACGGGATCGACACCACCCGCAGCATCGGCGCCGTCACCGTGGCAAATGTGCGCATATCGCCCACGCGGGTGCTGCGCGGGGCGACTCAGCACGCGCGCACCGTCTTCCGCATCCTCGGCTCCGCCGAAGCGGTCGGGGTCGGTTGGGCGTGCCTGGACATGGCCGTCGAATACGCCAAGGTGCGCGAGCAGTTCGGCCGCACCATCGGCACCTTCCAGGCCGTCAAGCATCACGCGGCCAACATGCTCGTCGACGCAGAGCAGACCACCGCGGCGGTCTGGGATGCGGCACGGGCCGACGACCTCGACAGCGCACGGTTCCCCGCGGCGGTCGCGGCGTCGCACGCCATTCGCGCTTCGGTCTTTCTGGCGCAGAACAACATTCAGCTACACGGCGGGATCGGTTTCACGTGGGAACACGACGCCCACCTGTACCTGCGCCGGGCCCGCTCGCTGGCGGCGCTGCTCGGCGCCGGGGCCGATCCGCTGGTCGACATCGTCGACGCCCAGCGCAGCGGGCAGGCCCGGGGTGCGTCGTTCGCGCTGCCCGCCGAGGCCGACGAGTACCGCGCCGCGGCCCGCGAGGCGGCCGCCGAATGGCATGCGCTGGCGCCGGAACGCCGCCGCGACTTCCTCGTCGACTCCGGGTATCTGGTGCCGCATTGGCCGAAACCGTGGGGGCGGGCCGCCGGGACCCTCGAACAACTGGTCATCGAGGAGGAGTTCCGCGACGTCGACATTCCCGACATGGGCATCACCGGGTGGGTCACGCTGACGATCGCGCAGGCCGGGACCGACGATCAGCGGGACCGGTGGGTGGAACCGGTGCTGCGCGGCGACGTGATGTGGTGTCAGCTGTTCTCCGAACCGGGCGCCGGGTCGGACGCCGCAGCGGTGCGTACGGCGGCCAGGCGGGTCGACGGCGGCTGGCGGGTCACCGGACAGAAGGTGTGGACCAGCCTGGCGCAGATGTGCCAGTGGGGGCTGGCGACGGTGCGCACCGATCCGGACGCGCCCAAACACGCGGGCGTGACGATGATGGCGATCGACATGTCCGCGGACGGCGTGACGGTGAACCCGTTGCGCGGCATCACCGGCGACTCACATTTCAACGAGGTGTTCTTCGACGACGTGTTCGTCCCCGACGCCGACGTGGTCGGTGACGTGAACAGGGGCTGGCTGGTGGCCCGCGCGACCCTGGGCAACGAGCGGGTCTCCATCGGCGGCGGATCCGGCGCGCCGACCGGTTTCTCGGCCGACGACCTGGCGGAACTGCTCGACAGCGCTCCTCCTGAGGTCTGCGCCACGCAGGTGCGGCGCGCCGGGGCGGTGATCGCCGAGGCGCACACACTGCGGCTGCTCAACCTGCGCCGCGCCAGCCGGGCGATCGCCGGCGCGGATCCGGGCCCAGAAGGCAACGTCACCAAACTGCTGGTGGCCGAACAGTGCCAGCGCCAGACCGAACTCGGCATGGAGTTGGCGGGCACCGCCGCCGTCGTCGGCCAGACCCCGGCGCTGATCCGGGCCTATTTCGGCAACCGCGCGATGACTATCGCCGGCGGCACGTCGGAGATCACCCGCAACACCATCGCCGAGCGGATCCTCGGACTGCCGCGCGATCCACTGCTGCGCTGATCCCGTCGTCGCCGTCGGCCTCTTCGCCGAGCTTTTCTGCCAGCCGTCGGTCAATCACTGCCAACGGGATGGATGCCGCTGACCTGCAGGTTGTTGCAGTCAGACCGGCCAGGAAATCCCTCCAGACCGAACAGATGCGAAAGAGGCAGAACAATGAACAAGTTCGGATTCGCCACCATCATCGCCGGCGGACTGGCCACCGGATTCCTGGCCTTCGCCGCCCCCGCCCAGGCCGCCCCCGCCGGCCCCGGCAACGCCGCCGACACCATCAGCTCCCTCGACGACCGCGGCTACCAGGTCCGCGTCACCCAGCAGGGCATGAACAAGCCGCT
>JBNMQY010000037.1:0-54941 GCA_050205415.1 Mycolicibacterium litorale | reverse complement strand
GGACGCGACGGGGCGGGTGCCGGCGTCGGCGCGGGTGCCGGGGCGGACGCCGCAGGCTGGGCCGGTGCGGCCGGTTGCGGCGGGGCCGCGGGCGCGGGCGCCGCAGGCTTGGGAGCCGCCGGACGCGGAGTCGGCGGCGCCGGGGTGGGCGCCGGTGCGGCCGCAGCGGCAGCCGCGGCCGGGGTCGCCCGGCTGGGCGACGGTGCGGCGGGCGCGCCGTTTCCTGCGCTCTTGACCTTGTCGGCGGGCTTCGACGCGCCGAACTTCTCGCGCAGACGGCGCGCGACGGGGGCTTCTACAGTCGAAGAAGCCGATTTGACGAACTCGCCCTGCTCTTTGAGCGTTGCGAGCAGTTCCTTGCTGGTGACACCGAGTTCCTTCGCCAACTCGTGTACGCGAGCCTTACCTGCCACTACATCTCCATCTCTAGAGGCGACAGCGGTGGTAGGCGCCGCGCCTCGGGTTAGCTATGACGCATGGTCATCGGGACTTCACGGTGTGCTCATGTTCTTCGCTACCTGTTCTCTTGCCGGGTGAGCCGAACCCGCCGAGAGATTCTCGACGTGCTCGATCACCGCGGATAGGTCCGGTGAACCGGTGATTCGCAGCGCTCGGACGAACGCTCGCCGCCGGATTGCCGCGTGTAGACACTGCTGGTCGGGATGCAGCCAGGCACCCCGCCCCGGCAGATTACCCGTTCGATCAACGGTTGCGGTGCATTTACCGTTCCCGTCGACCACAGCGGCCACTCGAAGCAGTTCGGCGGCCAGCTCTCGTTTCCGGCATCCCACACACGTCCGCACCGGCCCCGGGGGGCGCTGCTTGGTGCTTCGATGAGGAGATACCGAAATCTCGTGCTGGCTCACGATCGAGTCTACCGTCAAGGGCCCGACGAACTGAAACGGCCGTGGGGTTCGGCCCGGCACTACCGATCACGTACCGCGGGATGCGGTGCGTCGGAGTCGGGCTTGGGGTGATCGGCCGGTGCGGCGTCGCTGCGGATGTCGATCCGCCAGCCCGTCAGCCGGGCCGCCAGCCTGGCGTTCTGCCCCTCCTTGCCGATCGCCAGCGATAATTGGAAGTCCGGAACCACCACGCGCGCGGCGCGGGTCTGTTCGTCGATGACGCTGACCGAGACGACCTTCGCCGGCGACAGCGCGTTGGCGACGAACCGTGCCGGGTCCTCGTCGTAGTCGATGATGTCGATCTTCTCGCCGGACAGTTCGCTCATCACGTTGCGGACCCGCTGCCCCATCGGCCCGATGCACGCGCCCTTGGCGTTGAGCCCCGGCACCCGCGAGGCGACCGCGATCTTGGACCGGTGCCCGGCCTCGCGCGCGACGGCGACGATGTCCACCGAACCCTCGTTGATCTCCGGCACCTCGAGGCTGAACAGCTTGCGCACCAGATTCGGGTGCGTGCGCGACAGAGTGATCACCGGTTCGCGTGCGCCGCGGGTCACGCCCACGACGTAGCAGCGCAGCCGGTCTCCGTGTTCGTAGCGTTCGCCGGGCACCTGCTCGGCGGACGGGATGACACCTTCGTTGCCCTTGGTCTCACTGCCCATCCGCACCACGACCAGTCCGCGGGCGTTGGCGCGGGCGTCGCGCTGGATGACGCCGGCGACGATGTCGCCCTCGCGGGCGGAGAACTCGCCGTAGTTCTTCTCGTTCTCGGCGTCGCGCAGACGCTGCAGGATGACCTGGCGCGCCGTGGTGGCGGCGATCCGCCCGAAGCCCTCCGGAGTGTCGTCCCACTCCTGGATGAGGTTGCCGTCGGCGTCGGTCTCGCGGGCGATCACCTTCACCGCACCGCTCTTGCGGTCGATGTCGATCCGCGCGTCCGACTGGTGGCCTTCGGTGTGGCGGTAGGCGGTCAGCAGCGCCGACTTGATGGTGTCGACGACGACGTCCACCGAAATGCCCTTGTCCGCCTCGATGGCGTGTAGGGCCGCCATGTCGATGTTCATGCTCCGGCTTCCTCTCCCGGTTGGCCGGCCAGTTCCAGCTCACGCTGGTTCGGTGGTGAGAATTCCACCTGGACAACGGCTTTGACGATTCCCTCCAGCGACAGCTCGCGCACCGAGAAATTGGCGCGCGCACCTTCGCGCACCACCAGCGACACGGCCTTCCCGTCCTCGGTGAGCGGACCCACCCGGCCGGTGAGCTGCGATCCGTCGGACAGGGTCAACTCGACTTTGCGCCCCCGGGCGCGCCGATAGTGCTTCTCGGTGGTCAGCGGCCGGTCCACACCCGGTGAGGTGACTTCCAGGACGTACGTGGCAGCGGCGGCCGACTCGTCGACGCGGTCGAGTTGTTCGGAGGCGGAACGCGACAGGCTCGCGATGGTGTCCAGGTCCAGCGGGCGGTCGCCGTCGACGACCACGGTGATGCGCGGCGGGCGCGCTCCGCCGTCGATGACGACGCTTTCGATCTCATAGCCGGCGCGCGTGAACTCGCCGTCCAGCAGCTCCATCACCTGCTCCTGCGACGGCAACCCCGCCGGCCGCAAGTTTGGCTCCGGTGCCACGGCGAGCTCCTCATCTTGAGTTGTCCTGACGCGTTACCCGGCGGCGACACCGCCGGAATCAGCTCTCCACGATACGCCAGGCCCGCCAGGGCAGGAACCGAACGCAACCCGGGTCGTCCGCTACGGCCCCGCCCGCCGGCAATGGCAGGATGTTGCTCGTGCCGAGCGCCTCCGACACCGGGACCGTCAGCAGACGGCGCCTGCTGGCCGGGGCGGCCACCCTGGCGGTGCTGGGTGTCTCTGCCGCCGCGTGCGGCTCCCCACCACCGCCGCCGGAGGTCGACGAGCTCACCGCGCAACTCGACCGGGCGCGCGCCGACAGCCGGCTGGCCACCGACGCCGCGGCGACCGCCCGCCCGCCGCTCGCGCAGACGCTGACCACGGTGGCCGCCGAACGCGATGCGCACGCACAGGCACTGGCCGACGAGCTGACCCGGCTGGTCGGCACGGAGGCGCCGACGACCACGCCCTCGACGAGCACCGCGGCCCCGGTCAAACCGCCGACCGCCCGCGACGTGGCCGCCGCACTGCGCCAGTCCGCCGAGAGTGCGACCGAACTCGCCGCGCAGATGTCCGGCTACCGCGCCGGCCTGCTCGGCTCGATCGCCGCCGCCTGCACCGCGGCCTGGGAAGTCGCCCTGGCGCCCCCACCGAAGGACACGCCGTGACCTCTGCCGAGCCGACCACGCCGACTCGCCCGACCGACAGCGCCGACGGCGCGCTGTACGACGCGATCGCCACCGAACACGCCGCGATCTACGGCTACGGCCTGGTGTCGGCGCATTCCACTCCGGAGGTCAACTGGCTGGTGTCGGCGTCGATCGCCGAACACCGCGAACGCCGGGAGGCCGCGATCGCCCTGCTGGAGCAACGCGAGGTCGCGCCGCCGCTGCCCGCCGCCGGATACCAGGTGCCGATGCCGGTGGACGATCCGAAGGAGGCCGCCAAGCTCGCGGTGCGCATGGAGGAGGACGGCGCGACGGCGTGGCGCGCCGTCGTCGAGCAGGCCACCAGCACCGAGGACCGGACCTTCGGGCTCACCGCGTTGACGCAGTCGGCGGTCGCGGCGGCACGCTGGACGCAGATCGTGGGCACCGATCCGGTCACCGTCGCCTTCCCCGGCGGCACCGAATAGCGCTACCGCACTACATCGATCTCGTGCTAGCGCACGGCGGCGAGGATCTCGGTCGCCGCGCCGTCGACGGCGATCTCGCGCTTCTCGCCGGTGAACCGGTCCCGCAGTTCGACCACGCCGTCGGCCCAGCCCCGGCCGACCACGACGATCCACGGCACCCCGAGCAGTTCGGCGTCCTTGAACTTCACGCCGGGCGAAGACTTGCGGTCGTCGAAGAGCACGTCGAGTCCCAGCCGGTCGAGTTCACCGGCCAGCTCGGTCGCCCCGGTGCGGGCGCCGTCGTCCTTGTTGGCGATCACGACGTGGACGTCGAACGGCGACACCTCGGCCGGCCAGCGCAGCCCGAGTTCGTCGTGCTGTTGTTCGGCGATCACGGCCACCAGCCGCGACACCCCGATGCCGTAGGAGCCCATGGTCAGCCGCACCGGCTTGCCGTCCTCCCCGAGGACGTCGGCGGAGAAGGCGTCGGTGTACTTGCGGCCCAGTTGGAAGATGTGGCCGATCTCGATGCCGCGGGCGCTGACCAGCGGGCCGGCCCCGTCGGGTGACGGGTCGCCGTCGCGGACCTCGGCGGCCTCGATGGTCCCGTCGGCGTGGAAGTCGCGGCCCGCGACCAGGTCGACGACGTGTTTGTTGGGCGCGTCGGCGCCGGTGATCCACGCCGTGCCGTCCACGATCCGCGGGTCGAGGAGGTAGCGGACGCCGTTGTCCAGCAGTGCTTTCGGGCCGACGTAGCCCTTGACCAGGAACGGGTGCTTGGCGAAGTCCGCGTCGTCGAGCAGGGCGTACTCGGCCGGTTCGAGCGCCGCGCCGAGCCGCTTGTCGTCGACCTCGCGGTCGCCCGGCACGCCGATGGCGAGCAGTTCCCACTCGCCGCCGGGCTCGCGCACCTTGAGCAGGACGTTCTTCAGCGTGTCCGCCGCGGTGACCTGACGTCCCGCGAAGCTCGGCAGGTCCGCGCTGTTGGCCCAGTCGACCAGCGTCGCGATCGTCGGGGCGTCGGGGGTGTCGTGGACGACCGCCTCCGGCTGCCCTTCGATCGGCAGCGGGTCGGGCACCCGGGTCAGCACCGCCTCCACGTTGGCGGCGAAGCCCGATTCCAGGCAGCGCACGAACGTGTCCTCGCCGACCTCGCTCTCGGCGAGGAACTCCTCCGAGGCGCTGCCGCCCATCGCGCCCGACACCGCGGAGACGATCACGTACTGCACCCCGAGCCGGGCGAAGATCCGTTGGTACGCCTCGCGATGCAGGTGGTAGGCGGTCTTGAGACCGTCGTCGTCGACGTCGAAGGAGTAGGAGTCCTTCATCACGAACTCACGGCCCCGCAGGATGCCCGCGCGAGGACGGGCCTCGTCGCGGTACTTCGTCTGGATCTGGAACAGGATCAGCGGGAAGTCCTTGTAGGAGCTGTACTCGCCCTTGACCGTGAGGGTGAACAGTTCCTCGTGGGTCGGTCCCAGCAGGTAGTCGTTGTCGCGGCGGTCCTTGAGACGAAACAGGGTGTCGCCGTACTCGGTCCAGCGGTTGGTGGTCTCGTACGGGGCGCGCGGCAGCAGTGCGGGAAACAGGATCTCCTGTCCGCCGATCGCGGTCATCTCGTCGCGGACGATGTTCTCGATCTTGCGGAACACGCGCAGCCCGAGGGGCAGCCAGGTGTAGAGGCCCGGTCCGACCGGTCGGACGTAGCCGGCCCGGATCAACAGCTTGTGGCTGGGCACCTCCGCGTCGGCGGGATCGTCACGGAGAGTGCGCAGGAACAGCTCGGACATGCGGGTGATCACAGCGGGCCAGCTTAGCTTCCTGACCGGGACGCAGATGCCTCCGGCATGGCGGCGACGCGCGGGTCTGAGCTAGATCACAGCTCGCCCGAGCTGGATGTCGAGCTAAAGCTCTCCCAAGCTCGATGTCGAGCTAAAGCTCTCCCAAGCTCGATGTCGAGCTAAAGCTCTCCCAAGCTCGATGTCGAGCTAAAGCTCTCCCAAGCTCGATGTCGAGCTAAAGCTCTCCGGCGTCCAGCGCGTCCTTGACCTCCTGCGCGTGCGCGACCTGCTGGGAGGTGTAGCCGATCAGCAGTGCCGCACCGCCGACCAGGACCGCGACGGCGGCCACCCACAGCAGCCCGTAGGTGTAGCCGGCGTCGAGGGCGGCCAACTGTGTGCCGTCCATGTTCTTCACCGGGCCGGTGGTGCCACCGAGGTACAGCGTGCGGGAGGTGATGACGGCCTGGATGATCGCCAGCACGACCGGGCCGCCGAGGTTCTGCAGCATCAGCGCGATGGCCGACACCGGACCGATCCGGTCGAACCCGACGCCCGCGATCGCCGACAGGGTCAGCGGGACGACGATCATGCCGATACCGATGCCGCCGACCGTGATCGGGACGACGAGGTTCGGGAAGTACGGGATGCCCCGGTTCAGCGTGGACCCGTAGATCATCGCGCCCAGCACCAGCACACCGCCGGCGATGACGAGCACCCGCGGGGGCAGCAGGGACACCAGCTGAGACGACAGCGCCAGCCCGATACCCATGGCGATGACGAACGGGATGAAGCCGACACCGGCGCGCAGTGCGCTGTAGCCCAGGATGTCCTGCACGTACAGGCCGATGAGCACGGTCAGCGTGAACAGCACACCGCCGGCGAGGAAGATCGCGGCGAAGGTCGCGAGCCGGTTGCGGTCCTTGAACAGGTCGAACGGCACGACGGGGTTCTCGGCGCTGCGCTCGACGATGATGAACATCAGCAGGAACACCAGGGCGGCGGCGACCGATCCGATGGTGATCGGCGACAGCCAGCCCTTCTCCGGGCCCATCGAGAAGCCGAACACCGCGGCCGTACAGCCCAGCGTCGCCAGGATCGCGCCGGTGGCGTCGAGCTTCATCCGCTCCTTGCTGGTCTCGCGCAGCGTGGTGCGGGCCAGGTAGATCATCACCAGGCCGATCGGCACGTTGACCAGGAACGCCCAGCGCCAGGACACCTCGGTGAGCGCGCCTCCGACCACCAGACCCATCACGGAGCCGACGGCGGTCATCGCACCGAAGACGGCGGTGGCGGCGTTACGCGCCGGCCCCTTCGGGAACGTGGTCGCGACCAGCGCGAGCCCCGTGGGCGAGGCGATCGCGGCGCCGATGCCCTGCAGCAGCCGCGCGATCACCAGCGTCGCCTCGTTCCAGGCGATACCGCACAGGATGGAGGCGATGGTGAACAGCGCGACGCCGGCGATGAAGGCGCGCTTGCGCCCGATCGTGTCGCCGAGGCGCCCGCCGAGCAGCATCAGGCCGCCGAAGGTCAGTACGTACGCGGTGATCACCCAGCTGCGGCCGGCGTCGGAGAGCATCAGCTCGTCCTGGATCTTGGGCAGCGCGACGATGGCGATCGTGCTGTCCATGGTGGCGAGCAGCTGCATACCGGCGATCGCGATCACGGCGGCGAAGAACCGCCGCGACGGCAGCCAGGTGGGTGCCTTGTTGGTGCCTGTCACGGGCGTTTGCTCCACACTCATCGGCTGTACCCGCTTTGCGCGGCCTTCCGCACGCGGACCATGGCTGCGCGCTCTGCGTCTTTGAGAGCCGTCATAACGGGTTACCTTACAGTACTCTTAGAAATCCTTTATCCGCCGAACGCGGCGACCTGCCCGATCACGATGATCGCGGGCGGTCGAATCCCCTCGGAACTCATCCGTTCCGGTGCGTCCGCCAGGGTAGCCCGCAAAGTCCGCTGTGCATTCGTGGTGCCGTGCTGAACCACGAGGACCGGCGTATCCGCAGGTCGACCGCCATCGAGCAGCGCCTTGGTGAACAATTCGATGCGTTCGACGGCCATCAGCAAAACAATCGTCCCGGTGAGCGCGGCGAGTGCATCCCAATTGACTAACGATTCGGGGTGGTCTGGCGCAACATGACCGCTGACCACCACGAATTCGTGGGTGACGTGGCGGTGGGTGACGGGCACACCGGCCAGAGCCGGCACGCCTATGGCGCTGGTCACACCGGGTACGACGGTGACCGGGATCCCGGCTTCGGCGCACGCGAGCACCTCTTCGTATCCGCGCGCGAAGACGAACGGGTCACCGCCCTTGAGGCGCACGACGAACTTTCCGGCCGCCGCGCGGTCGATCAGGACCTGGTTGATGGCGTCCTGGGCCATCGCCCGGCCGTAGGGGATCTTGGCGGCGTCGATGACCTCGACGTGCGGCGGGAGTTCGGCGAGCAGTTCCTGGGGCGCCAGCCGGTCGGCGACGACGACGTCGGCCTGGGCGAGCAGCCGCCGCCCCCGGACGGTGATGAGTTCCGGATCGCCGGGGCCGCCGCCGACCAGCGCGACGCCGGTGGCCGCGGTGTCGGGGGCGTCACCGGAGATCACCCCACTGGCGAGCGCCTCGTGGATGGCCGACCGGATGGCCGCCGAGCGGCGGTGCTCACCGCCCGCGAGAACGCCGACCGACAAACCTTCGTACTCGAAGGAGGCGGGGGTGACGGCGGTGCCCTCCCGCGCGATGTCGGCGCGCACACAGAAGATGCGGCGGCGTTCGGCCTCGGCGACGACGGCCGCGTTGACGTCGGGATCGTCGGTGGCGGCGATGGCGTACCAGGCGCCGTCGAGGTCGCCGACCCGGAAGTCGCGCAGTGTCAGTGTGATTCCCGCCATAGCTTCGACGGCGGGCGTGGCGGCGCGGGCGATGACGTGCACGTCGGCGCCGTTGGCGATCAGCAGCGGCAGCCGGCGCTGCGCGACCGATCCCCCACCGACGATGACGACCTTCCTGCCGGTGAGGCGTAGGCCGACGAGGTACGCGTTATCGGTCACCCGGCGAGCTTAGAGCGTGCGGCCGACGCCACGAAGCGGGCGATCGCCTGTGGGTGAGCGGCCGGGTGGGTGTGCAGGTAGCCTGCGTGGACGCCGCGGTGCACGGCGCCGTCGACGGCGGGTCCGGCGGCGCGGCCGGCGAAGTGCCAGGCCGGTTCGTAATGCCCGGCGAATGTGACCGCGGTGCGGTGGAACTCGTGCCCGGTGACCCGTTCGCCGGTGCGGTGCAGGGTCGAGTCGGTCGCCGCGATGGCCTGCCGGTAGCCCAGCGTGAGCCGGTCGGTGAAGCGCGCCGAACCCGCCAGCACCCCGCACATCGGGGCGCCGTCGAGGTCGTCGACCAGGTAGGTCAGTCCCGCGCATTCCGCGTGGATCGGACCGCCGGCCGCGGCGAGCTCGGCGATCTGTTGGCGCACAATGGTATTGGCGGACAGATCGGCGGCGTGCTGTTCGGGGAAGCCACCGGGGATCACCAGCGCGGCCGTGTCCGGGGGCAGGCTGTCGGTCATCGGGTCGAACTCGACGACCTCCGCCCCGGCCGCCCGCAGGAGTTCCCCGTGTTCGGGATAGCCGAACGTGAACGCCTTCCCGGCGGCCAGCGCGACCCGTGTTCCCGTGGTCACCGCGACGTCGGGCTCCCACGGCGCGGCGGCAACGGTGGTGCATGCGCTGCGCGCGACGGCGTCGATGTCGACGTGGCGGGCGACCAGGTCGGTCATCGCGGCGACCGCCTCCCGGGCCGCTCGACCGTGCTCGGCGGCGGTGATCAGGCCGAGGTGTCGGGACGGAACCGCCAGCGCCTCGGTCCGCGGGATGGAGCCGAACACCGTCAGCCCGGCGTGCTCACACGCCTGCCGGAGCACCTCGTCGTGGCGCGCGGAGCCCACCCGGTTCAGCACGACGCCGGCGACCCGGGTGTGCGGGTCGAAGGTCGAGAAGCCGTGCAGCAGTGCGGCGATGCTGTGGCTCTGGCCGCGGGCGTCGACGACCAGCACGACCGGCGCGCCGAGCAGGCCCGCGACATGGGCGGTCGAACCCGTTGCCGGACCGGACATCTGATCGCCGATGCGCCCGTCGAACAGACCCATCACACCCTCGACGACCGCGACGTCGCTGCCCGCGGCGCCGTGCGCGTACAGCGGGCCGATCAGGTCCTCGCCGACCATGACGGCGTCCAGGTTGCGTCCGGGCCGTCCGGTCGCCAGCGCGTGGTAGCCGGGGTCGATGAAGTCCGGGCCGACCTTGAACGGCGCGACCGCGTGGCCGGCGCGGCGCAACGCCCCCATCAGACCCGTTGCCACCGTGGTCTTCCCGCTGCCCGAGGCGGGCGCGGCGATCACGACGGCGGGAGCGCTCACGTTTCCCTTCCTCCGCGAGCGTGCGTGTCTGCACACGACACGCCGCGGGTTTCGCAGCAGTGTGCGCACGCTCGCGAAGCGCCAACGTGCACGAATGTCACCACTCGATACCCTTCTGCCCCTTGCGGCCGACGTCCATCGGATGCTTGACCTTCGCCATCTCGGTCACCAGATCGGCGGCGTCGATCAACGCCTGCGGTGCGTCGCGCCCGGTGATGACGACGTGCTGTCTGCCAGGCCGCTCGCGCAGCACCTCGACCACCTCGTCGACGTCGACCCAGCCCCACTTGAGCGGATAGGTGAACTCGTCGAGCACGTAGAAGTCGTGGCGCTCCTCGGCGAGGCAGCGCTTGATCTCGGCCCAGCCGTCGGCCGCCGCGGCGGCATGGTCGTCGTCACTGCCTGCCTTGCGCGACCACGACCAGCCCGAGCCCATCTTGTGCCATTCGACGGCCCCGCCCGTCCCGTGTTCGTCGTGCAGGCGGCCGAGCTCACGGAAGACCGATTCTTCGCCGACCTTCCACTTCGCGCTCTTGACGAACTGGAACACCGCGATGCCGAAACCCTGGTTCCACGCCCGCAGCGCCATCCCGAAGGCCGCGGTGGACTTGCCCTTCCCCGCCCCGGTGTGGACGGCCAGCAGCGGTGCGTTGCGCCGGGCACGGGTGGTCAGCCCGTCGTCGGGAACGGTGAGCGGTTGGCCCTGCGGCATGGGAACCTCCGTTATGCGGCGGTGCGATCGGTCTGGGTGACCAGCCGGGTGAGTTCGTCGGCCCGCAGCTGCGCCAGCCGCACGGCGGGTCCATGCAGCGCGGCGGCCAGTTCCTCGGCCAGACCGAGCCGCACCAGCGACGTCTCGCAGTCGACGACCACCGCGGCCGCCCCTTCTGCCACCAGTCGGGCGGCGGCCTGGCGGGTACGGCCGAGCGGATCCGGTCCCCCGGTGGCGCGGCCGTCGGTCAGCACGACCACCAGACAGCGGCGGGCGCGGTCGCGGGCCTTCTCGCGGACGACGACGTCGCGTGCGGCGAGCAGACCCTCGGCGATCGGGGTCTTGCCTCCGGTGTCGAAGCGGGACAGCCGACGGCTGGCGATGTACACCGACGTGGTGGGCGGCAGCAGCACCGTGGCCTGCCGCTGGCGGAACGTGATCACGGCGACCTTGTCGCGGCGCTGGTAGGCGTCGCGCAACAGCGAGAGGGTGGCGCCGCCGACGGCAGCCATCCGGTCGCGCGCGGCCATCGACCCCGATGCGTCGACGACGAAGATCACCAGGTTGCCCTCGTGGCCCTCCCGCACGGCGCGGCGGATGTCCTGCGGTTGCGGGCGGGGGCGGCCGGCCACGCGTTGATTCTCGGCGGCCGCCAGCAGCGTGCCGAAGACGTGCAGGCCGTGTCCGGTCTCGGCGTCGGTCGTCGAGGCCACGACGGTGCCGGTGCGGTTGCGGGCGCGCGAGCGCCGGCCGGGCGCACCCTCCCCCACCCCGGGAACCACCAGGGTGCGGGTCTTGAACACCGCCGACGGTGCACCGCTACTCCGGGTCTGCGACGATGAATTACGTTGCGGCACAGCTGAACCCGACGATTCAGAGACACCACCGCCGCCGGGCGGATCAGGATCGGGTTCCGGCTCGGGCTCGGGGGCGTCCGCGGAATCGCCCGCCTGCGCCATGGCCTCGTCGAGCCGTTCGGGATCGAGCCCGGGGTCGTCGAAAGGATCCCGGCGGCGCCGGTGCGGCAGGGCGAGTTCGGCGGCGACCCGGATGTCGTCCTCGGTGACGGTCAGGTCACCCCGCCAGGCGGCGTGTGCCACGGCCGTGCGCGCGACCACCAGGTCGGCCCGCATACCGTCGACGTCGAACGCCGCGCATAGCGCCGCGATCCGTCGTAACTCGTTGTCCGGCAGGAGAACCGAGTCCACCAACGCGCGCGCCGCGGCCACCCGGTGGGCCAGTTCGGCATCCCGGCCGGTGTAGCGCTCGGCGAATCCGGCGGGGTCGGCCTCGAATGCCATGCGCTGCCGGATCACCTCGACGCGGACGTCGACGTCGCGACTCGCGGCCACGTCGACGGTCAGCCCGAACCGGTCGAGCAATTGCGGGCGCAGTTCGCCCTCTTCGGGATTCATGGTGCCGATCAGCACGAACCGGGCCTCGTGGCTGTGTGAGATGCCGTCGCGTTCGACGTGGACGCGACCCATCGCCGCCGCATCGAGCAGCACGTCGACCAGATGGTCGTGCAGCAGGTTGACCTCGTCGACGTACAGCACGCCGCCGTGGGCCCGGGCCAGCAGACCCGGCGAGAAGGCGTGTTCACCGTCGCGCAGCACCTTCTGCAGGTCGAGCGAACCGACGACGCGGTCCTCGGTGGCGCCGATCGGCAGTTCGACGAGCGCACCACCGTCGACCTGGGCGAGCACCTGCGCCAGCCCGCGGACAGCGGTCGACTTGGCGGTGCCCTTCTCGCCGCGGATGAGGACGCCGCCGATCTCGGGCCGCACCGCACACAGAAGGAGGGCTAGCAGCAGCCGGTCGTGTCCGACGATGGCGCTGAACGGATAGACGGGTGTCACGGCGCTCCCGGCCGCAGCATCGGCACGTGCGGTATCCCGTCCTCGACGAATTCGTCACCGGCACGGACGAATCCGTGGCGGGCGTACATCGCCTGGAGGTAGGTCTGCGCGTCGATGCGGCACGGGTGGTCGCCCACGTCGGCGAGCGCGGCCTGCAACAACCGCGAGGTGTGGCCGTGGCCGCGTGCGTCGCGCCTGGTGCACACCCGTCCGATGCGGAATCCCTTGTTGCCGCCGGGATGCTCCTCCATCAGCCGAAGCGTGGAGATCACTTCGCCGTCGGCGCCCTCGAGCCAGAAATGGCGTGTCTCGGCGAGCAGGTCACGTCCGTCGAGTTCGGGATAGGGACAGGCCTGTTCGACGACGAACACCTCCACCCGCAGCTTGAGCAGCTCATAAAGTGTCGCCGCGTCGAGGTCCTTGGCCCAGCTGCGGCGCAGCGCGACCGTCATCGCCGTACCACGTCAGGCAGTCACCGCGGTCGTGCGCGAGGCGCCGGGCTCCAGGTGTTCGGTGTCCGGCCCGGCGATCGGCAGCCCCTCGGCCGGACGGTCGAGTTTGAGCACCTTGGTGCCGTGCGCCCAGATCTCTTCGAAGAGCTTGGGTTCGTTGGACAGCGGGGTGCCCAGCGACGGGACGATCTCCTTGAGCTTCGGCAGCCAGCTGCGGTAGCGGTCGGCGAAGCAGCGCTCCATGATGTCGAGCATCGCGGGCACGGCCGTCGACGCACCGGGCGAGGCGCCCAGCAGGCCGGCCATGCTGCCGTCCTCGGCGGCCAGCACCGTCGTACCGAACTCCAGCACCCCGCCGCGGCCCTTGCGGCGGATCACCTGCACGCGCTGCCCCGCGATGTCCAGTTCCCAATCGGAATCGACTGCGCTGGGCGCGAATTCACGCAGCGACTCGACTCGGTCGGCTTCGGTCAGCATCAGCTGGCCCATGAGGTACTTGAGCAGGCCCATCTCGGTGAGCCCGACCCCGAGCATCGACGCCAGGTTGTTCGGCTTCACCGAGAACGGCAGATCGGTGACCTTGCCCTGTTTGAGGAATTTCGGCGACCAGCCGGCGAACGGGCCGAACAGCAGCCACGACTTGCTGTTGATGACCCGGGTGTCCAGGTGCGGCACCGACATCGGCGGTGCGCCCAGCGGCGGCATCCCGTACACCTTGGCCTGGTGGCCGGCGGTGAGTTCCTGCTTGTTCGTCCGCAGGAACTGTCCCCCGACGGGGAACCCGCCGAAGCCCTTGGCCTCCTTGATGCCCGCCTTCTGCAGCAGCGGCAGCGCACCGCCCCCGGCGCCGACGAAGACGAACCTGGCGTTGAGCTTGCGCTTGGCGCCGTTGCGGCGGTTGACCACCTTCAGCGACCAGGTGCCGTCGGACTGCTTGTCCAGATCGCGCACCTCGTGCCCGAACAGGGTGGTCATCCCCCGTTGTGCGGAGTAGCCGATGAGCTGGCGCGACAGCGAGCCGAAGTCGACGTCGGTGCCGTCCTGCGTCCAGTTGAGGGCGACCGGTTCGCGGAAGTCGCGCTTCTCGGCCATCAGCGGAAGGCGGCGGGTGAACTCGTCGCGGTCGTCGATGTACTCCATCGACCCGAACAGCGGGTTGGTGACGAGTGCGTCGTACCGTGCCCGCAGATAGCGCACGTTCTTGGCTCCGCTGACGAAGCTGACGTGCGGGATCGGGTTGATGAAGTTGCGGACGTCGGGCAGCACGCCGTTCTCGACGGCGTAGGACCAGAACTGCCGCGACACCTGGAACTGCTCGTTGACGTGCACGGCCTTGGTGATGTCGATGCCGCCGTCGGCGGTCTGCGGCGTGTAGTTGAGCTCGCAGAGCGCGGAGTGCCCGGTACCGGCGTTGTTCCACGGATCGCTGCTCTCGGCGGCCGCGCCGTCGAGCCGTTCGATCAGGGTGATCGACCAATCGGGTTCCATCAGCTTCAGCAGGACACTCAGCGTGGCGCTCATGATGCCGGCGCCGACCAGCACGACATCGGTCTTGGCTACCTGGGAATCAGACACCGGCTCATCGGTCCTTTTCGTCGCGGCTTTGTGACGGCTTACCCCGTTCAGGTTATCCCGCGGAGGCGCGCGCCAACCGTTCGGCCACTGTGCCATCGCTCACCGCCGTGGCCTGCACGGTTACCGCCCGCCTAAGGTGACACCCGTGACCTCCGGGGAGCCGAGCTGGGAGACCGATGTGCTGCCGGACTACCAGCGGCAGACCCTCGCGCTGGGCCCTGATCCCGACGGGGAGGGCGACCTCGTCGCGACGGTCGTACGCCGGGGCGGCCCGCAGCCCGAGGCCCGGCATGCGGTGTTGCTGGTCCACGGGTTCACCGACTACTTCTTCCACACCGAGCTCGCCGACCACCTGGCCGCCCGCGGATTCGCCTTCTACGCCCTCGACCTGCACAAATGCGGTCGCTCGCACCGCGACGGACAGACGCCGCACTTCACCACGGACCTGGCTCGTTACGACCGCGAACTCGAACAGGGGCTGCGGATCATCGGGCAGGAGACGAACGGGGCCGATGTGCTGATGATCGGCCATTCCGCGGGTGGGCTGATCGTGTCGCTGTGGCTGGACCGGCTGCGGCACCGGGGCATGACCGCGCAGCTCAACGTGACGGGCCTGGTGCTCAACAGTCCGTGGTTCGACCTGCAGGGTCCGGCCCTGCTGCGTTCGGCGGCCACCTCGGCCGCACTCGGCGCGGTGTCGCGGTTCGGGAAACGCCGGATCGTGCGGTCTGCCAATCCGGGCGGCGGGTACGGCGCCACGCTGCACCGCGATTTCGCCGGTGAATACGACTACAACCTCGACTGGAAGCCGGTCGGCGGCTTCCCGGTGACGGCGGGGTGGATCCACGCGATCCGCCGCGGCCACGCCCGCTTGCACCGGGGGCTCGACGTCGGCGTGCCCAACCTGATCCTGCGGTCGGACCACAGCGTGCGCGAAGCGCCGGACCCGGAGGGGATGCAGCGAGGCGATGCGGTCCTCGACGTCGCGCAGATCGCCCGCTGGGCGGGCTGCGTCGGCAACCGCAGCACCATCGTGCCGATCACCGACGCCAAACACGACGTGTTCCTTTCGCTGGCCGCGCCACGGCGTGCGGCATACGGTGAACTGGACCGCTGGCTGGACTGGTATCTGGCCGGGCACACGACGAAGCGACGGGGGATGTAGATGGGGCGAGCGAAGCGACGGGGAGATTAGATGACGCATTTCGATATCGCGATCATCGGAACCGGTTCGGGCAACACGATTCTCGACGAGCGCTACGTCGACAAGCGGGTCGCCATCTGCGAACAGGGCCTGTTCGGCGGCACCTGCCTCAATGTCGGGTGCATTCCCACGAAGATGTTCGTCTACTCGGCCGGGGTGACCCAGAATGTCCGGGAGGCAGCGCGTTACGGAATCGACGCGCACGTCGACGGGGTGCGCTGGAGCGATATCGTGTCGCGGGTCTTCGGCCGCATCGATCCCCTGGCCGCCGGCGGCGAGCACTACCGGCGTTCCACACCCAACGTGGAGGTGTTCGCCAGCCACACCCGGTTCGCCGATGCACTGCCCGACGGCCGGTACCGGTTACGCACCGACGACGGTGACGAGTTCACCGCCGACCAGGTGGTGATCGCCGCGGGTTCGCGTGCGACCGTCCCCCCGGCCATCGCCGACTGCGGCGTGGCCTACCACACCAGCGACACCATCATGCGGCTGGCGGAGTTGCCCGAGCACATCATCATCGCCGGGGGCGGTTATGTGGCAGCGGAATTCGCGCACATCTTCTCGTCGCTCGGGTCGCGGGTCACCATCGTCATCCGGGGCACGGCGATGCTCGCCCACACCGACGACACGATCTGCGAACGCTTCACCGACATCGCGGGCAAGAAGTGGGAGATCCGCAGCCGGCGCAACATCGTCGGCGGCACCACCGACGAGTCCGGGGTGACGCTCAATCTGGACGACGGCTCCTCGCTGACCGGGGACGTCCTGCTCGTGGCCACCGGCCGGGTGCCCAACGGCGACCGGCTCGACGCGCACCTCGCAGGCGTGGCGGTCGAGGACGGTCTGGTCACCGTCGACGAGTACCAGCGCACCACCGCACGGAACGTCTTCGCCCTCGGCGACGTGTGTTCGCGCTATCAGCTCAAGCACGTCGCCAATCACGAAGCGCGCGTGGTGCGTAACAACCTGCTCGTCGACTGGGACGACACCGATGCCCTGATGCCGGCCAATCATCGCAACGTGCCGTCGGCGGTGTTCACCGAACCGCAGATCGCCTCGGTCGGCCTCACCGAGAACGAGGCGCGCGCACAGGGTTACCGCATCCGGAGCAAGGTCCAGGACTACAGCGACGTGGCCTACGGCTGGGCGATGGAGGACACCGCCGGCTTCGCCAAACTGATCGTCGACGACGACACCGGGCTGCTGCTCGGCGCGCACATCATGGGTCATCAGGCGTCGTCGATCATCCAGCCGCTCGTCCAGGCCATGGCGTTCGATCTGCCGGCGCAGGATATGGCCCGCGGCCAGTACTGGATTCATCCGGCGCTGCCCGAGGTGGTCGAGAACGCTCTGTTGGCTCTCTGCGGTGAACCGCCGTGGCCGCCGGCGCGTCGGCACTGACCACGGGCAGATAACCGCGGCCCGCCGCGACGGAGGTGAGCAGCCGGCGCAGGCGCGCGCGGCCACGGTGCAGCCGGGACATGACCGTGCCCTGCGGGATGTCGAGGATCGACGCGATCTCCTTGTAGCGCAACCCTTCCACGTCGGCGTAGAAGACGACCAACCGCTGTTCGACGGGCAGTGCGGCCAGGGCCGCACGCACGTCGTCGTCGCCCATCGCCTCCAGGGCGGCGAGTTCGGCCGACGGCAGTCCGCCGGAGGTGTGCGCGGCGACGGCGGCGAGTTGGGCGTCGGTGACCTCGGCGCTGACCTCGTCGGGGCGGCGCTGCGCCGCCCGGTACGAGGAGATCCAGATGTTGGTCATGATGCGCAGCAGCCACGCCCGCGGGTTCGTTCCGTCGGTGTAGGAGCGAAAACCCGCGTACGCCTTGGTCAGGGTCTCCTGTACCAGGTCTTCGGCGTCGGCCGGGGTGACGGTGTAGCGGCGGGCGGCGCGGTAGAGCGTGTCAACCAGGGGCAGCACGTCCCGGACGAAGCGTGCGTCGAGGCCGTCGCCCGCTGTCGCCCGTTCATCGATCGTCGTGCCCACACGGGCAGACTGGCACCTCAACCAGAGTTGAGGTCAAGTGATTTTCCCGGGGGCGACGAAACCCCACGGGAGCTCGAGCCGGTGGGCCCCCAGCAGATCGCTGTCGGACAGCAGGTCACCGATCGGACCGTCGGCCACCACCACACCGGCATCGACGATGACCGCACGGTCGCAGAGCTGGGCGGCATAGGGCAGATCGTGGGTGACGACGATCGTGGTGGCGTCGATGGCCCGCAGGGTGTCGGCGAGTTCGCGGCGTGCGACGGGGTCGAGGTTCGCCGACGGTTCGTCGAGGACGAGGATCTCCGGTTCGCAGGCCAGGACGGTCGCCAGGGCGGCTCGCCGGCGCTGACCCGCCGACAGGTGGGTGGGACTGCGGTCCGCCTCATCGGTCAGCGACACCGCAGCCAGCGCCTGGCGGACCCGGGCGGCCAGTTCGGGGCCGCGGAGCCCGAAGTTGGCGGGTCCGAACGCGACGTCCTGGGCGACGGTCGGCATGAACAGTTGATCCTCGGGATCCTGGAACACCAGGCCCACCCGCCTGCGGATGTCGGCGAGCGCCTTGCGGTGCACCGGTGTCCCGCCGATGTGCACGCTGCCCCCACTGGCCTCGAGGACACCGTTGAGGTGCAGCATCAGCGTCGTCTTGCCCGCACCGTTGGGGCCGAGCACCGCGACGCGTTCGCCCGGACCGATGGTGAGATCCACACCGGCGAGTGCCACGTGGCCGTCGGGGTAGACGTGCCGCAATCCCTCGATGCGCACCGCGGGCACCGGCGCGGTCACGGCACCACCCAGGCCGCCGTCGCGATCACCACGGCGACGGCGGCGGGCAGTGAAGCGACCACCCACTGCGCTGCCGGGGCTTTCGGCGGTGCGCCGACCGCGGCGAGATCGGGTGTGCGGCCGTCGAATCCGCGCGAAAGCATGGCCAGGTGGACCCGTTCCCCGCGCTCGTAGGACCGCAGGAACAGCGCACCGATCCCCTTGGCGACGGCGCCGGCCTGGTGCAGCGCCCGGGGCGAGTCCCCGCGGGAGATGCGGGCGATCCGCATCCGGCCGGCCTCGGCGGCCAGCACGTCGATGTAGCGGATCATCAGCACGAGGATCGACGTCATCACCGCGGGTACGCGCAGCCGGCTCAGCGCCGCCGGCAGCTGGGCGGCGGGGGTGGTCGCGGCGACCGTCAGCGCCGCGGCGACGCCGAGGGTGCCCTTGGCGACGATCCCCCACGCGGCCCACAGACCCGTCACCGAAACCGACGCCCCGGCGACGTCCACGCGCTCACCTCCCTCGGCGAACGGCAGCAGCACCGCCAGCACCACGAACGGCGCCTCGATCAGCATCCGCGGCAGCGCCCAGCGCACCGGGATGCGGGCGGCCCACCACGTCGCGGCGACGATCGCCGCGTAGACGACGTAGGGCCACAGCAGGTCCCGAGGGGTGGCGACGACGGCGAGGACGAACGCCACCAGGCCGACGATCTTCGTCTCGGCGGGGATGCGGTGCACGACGGAGTCGCCGTGCCGGTAGAGCGGATGCGCGCCCGCGCCCACCGCTATCTCCTGCTGCGACGGCCGCGGGCGATGAACCAGAACAGCGTCGAGCCGAGCGCGGCGGTCACCACCACACCCACCACGCCCGCCACACCATTGGTGCCGGGCCGGCCGCCGACGGCGTAGTCGGCCAGGAGCGAGTCGGCCAACGCGTGGTCGTCGGCGTGCCGGGCGATGCACTCCCCCGTCAGCGATTCACCGTCGACGGTGTCGACGACCTCACATCCCCGCAGGGTGGTGGCATCCAATCCGTCCGGGCTGGCGCTGGCGACATAGGACACGCCGCCGGCGATGACGAGGGTGACGGCGGCGAAGACGATCCAGAAGCGCCTACTCATGCCGGCACCTTCTCCCGGGTGGAACGGATCAGGTAGACCAGGTCGGGACGCACCCGCGCGACGGCCATCACGGTGACGGCCGTGATGACGCCCTCCCCCACCCCGATCAGCGTGTGGGTGCCGCCCATGTAGGCCAGAACGGCGCCCAGCGACACCGGCGCGGCGCCACCCATCGCATATTCGAGCACGAATCCCATTGCCGCGCAGACCGTTCCGATCAGTGCGGCGACGAACGCGATGACCCCGAGCGCGGGTACCGGCACGACCGCACGACGACGGACGAACGCGTAGAGAACGACGGCGGTGCCGTAGCCGGCGGCGACCCCGATCACCGCCATGTTGGTGATGTTGGTGCCGAGCGCGGTGACACCGCCGTCGGCGAAGAGCAGTGACTGCACCGTCAGAACCAACGCGATACACAGCGCGCCGGTGTACGGGCCGACCAGGATCGCGGCCAGCGCCCCGCCGAGGAGGTGTCCGCTGACGCCGGGCAGGATCGGGAAGTTGACCATCTGCACGGCGAAGATGAACGCCGCGACCAGACCGGCAAGCGGGACCGCCCGTTCGTCGAGTTCGGACCTGGCGCGCAGAACGCAGAACCCAAGGGCCGCAACGGCGATGACACCGAACAGCAGCGACGTGGGCGCGTTGACGATGCCGTCGCTCATGTGCATCGCGAGGTGGTCGACGGTCACGAATCGAGCCTAGGACCGTGCCTGACATCTGTCCAGATGAACAGATGTTCAGAGGTCGTCAGCCGTGCCGGGCGCCGATCCAGTGCAGCAGGTCGTGGACGATCTCGTCGTCGAGCCGGTAGCTGGCCACCCGCCCGACGCGGGTGGAACTCACCCACCCCTGTTGCCGCAGCACCCGCAGGGCCTGGGACACGGCGTTCTCCGAGCGGCCCAGCGCGCTGGCCAGATCGCTCACGCAGATGCCGGGTGCGCGGTGCAGGCTGAGCAGGATCTCCAGCCGGTGCGGATCGGAGAGCAGGTCGAAGCGCTGCGTCCAGCCACCGGTGTCGACGTCGGCCAGCGCCGAGGTCGCCCGCTCGACCTGACTGTGATCACCGGGTTGCTCCACTGGTGACAATTTAATCCAGAACAGCGGGTGCCTGGCAGCTCACGTGGCGTGACACCCGTCGCGAAGGTGCGCAAACTGCGGGATCTGCGCGGAGTGTCGTGGACAGACACGCACGGTCGCGGAAAAGGGGTTAGGCGAGGAAGCCGTGCAGGAGGGCGGCCGAACCCGCCACATGCGCGCGCATCGCCTCTTCCGCCGCATCGGCGTCACCGGCCAGGATGGCGATCACGATCTCGTTGTGCTGTTCGTCGGAGTGGGCGATGTTGCGGGCCAGCAACGGGATCTGGTCGAGCAGTGCGTTGAGCCGCATCCGGTTCTCGGCCACCAGCGGCACCAGTGACGGCGACCCGGCGGCCTCGGCGATCGCCAGGTGCAGCCGGGAGTCGAGCCTGCGGTAGTCGTCCGGTGCGGCGCCGCGGACATCGGCCAGCCGCGTCCACAGCTCCTCGCGCTGCGTCGCGGTCAGGGTGCGGCCCGCCGCCATCCGGGCGGCGCCGACCTCGAGGATCTCGCGCAGCCGCAGCGCATCGTCGATCTCCTCGCGCGTCAGTCCGCGGTCGGCGCGCGTGTGCTGCGGCAGTTCGTCGGCGAGGAACGTCCCGCCGTACCGGCCGCGGCGCGACACCAGGTACCCGGCGTCCGCCAGCGATTTGATGGCCTCGCGCACCGTGTCCCGGCTGACCCCGAGCCGCACGGCGAGTTCCCGTTCCGGCGGCAACGACTCACCCGGGCCGAGGACTCCCAGCCGAATCGTCTCCAGCAGCCGCCCGACGGTGTCCTCGAACGCGTTGCCGAGCCGCACCGGCCGTAACAGAACCTCAGCCGCCGGCTCCGCGGCGAGGCGGTCGCCGGCGGGCTGAGGTTCTGGTGCGGAGGCCATGCGCGAAGGCGATTTACAGCGGCGTGACGTAGTGCCCGGTGATGCCGCCGTCGACCAGGAACGTCGACCCCGTGATGAACGACGCGTCATCGCTGGCGAGGAACGTCACCGCCGCAGCCAGTTCGTCCGGTTCGGCGAACCGCCCCATCGGCACGTGCACCAGCCGGCGCGCGGCGCGCTCCGGATCCTTGGCGAACAGTTCCTGCAGCAGCGGAGTGTTCACCGGTCCGGGGCACAGGGCGTTGACGCGGATCCCCTGCCGTGCGTACTGGATCCCCAGTTCCCGCGACATCGCCAGCACGCCGCCCTTGGAGGCAGTGTAGGAGATCTGCGACGTGGCCGAGCCGTTCACGGCGACGAACGACGCGGTGTTGACGATCGACCCCTTCTGCGCGGGCACCATGTGGCGCAGCGCGGCCTTGCAGCAGAAGAAGACCGACTTGAGGTTGATGTCCTGCACGCGGTCCCACGCGTCGATGCCGGTCACCTCGATCAGGTCGTCCTCGGGCGGGCTGATGCCGGCGTTGTTGAAGGCGATGTCCACCGAGCCGTACGTGTCGGCGGCGGTGTCGAACAGCGCGTCGACGGCGACCTGATCGGAGACGTCGACCGGCACGAAGGTGCCGCCCAGGTCGTCGGCGACGGATTTGCCGGTGGCCGGATCGATGTCGCCGATGACGATCGTGGCACCCTCGGCCTTCATCCGCTTCGCGGCGGCCAGGCCGATGCCACTGGCGCCGCCGGTGATGACGGCGACCTTGCCGGCCAGCCGCTGGGTCAGGTCCACCCGGGACGGGGTCATGAATTCTCTCCGATCGATTCTGCGACAGCGATGAACACGTTCTTGGTTTCGGTGAACGACAGCGGGGCGTCGGGTCCGAGTTCACGGCCCAGTCCCGACTGTTTGAAGCCCCCGAACGGGGTGGTGTACCGGACGGAGGAATGCGAATTCACCGACAGGTTGCCGGCTTCCACCGCACGGGAGACGCGCAGCGCCCGCGACAGGTTGTCGGTCCAGATCGACCCGGACAGACCGTAGGGGGTGTCGTTGGCGATGGCGATCGCATCGGCCTCGTCGTCGAACGGCAGCACCGTCACCACGGGGCCGAAGATCTCCTCGGTGACGGCACGGTCGGTGCGTTGCGGGGTGAGCACCGTCGGCGCGAACCAGTAGCCGCGGCCCTCGGGAGCCTCGCCGCGGAAGGCGACCGGCGCGTCGTCGGGCACGAACGAGGACACCTTCTCCCAGTGCGCCTTGCTCACCAGTGGACCCATCTCGGTGTCGCGGGACGCCGGATCACCGACCACCACGCCCTTGACGGCCGGTTCGAGCAATTCCATGAACCGGTCGTAGACCTTGCGCTGCACCAGAATCCGGCTACGCGCGCAGCAGTCCTGTCCGGCGTTGTCGAAGACCCCGTAGGGCGCGGTGGCGGCGGCTTTCTCAAGGTCGCAGTCGTCGAAGACGATGTTGGCGCTCTTGCCGCCGAGTTCCAGGGTGACCCGCTTGACCTGGGCGGCCGCCCCGGCCATCACCCGGGTGCCGGTCGCGGTGGAACCGGTGAACACCACCTTGCGCACGTCGGGATGGGTGACGAACCGTTCACCGACGACGGAGCCCCGGCCGGGCAGCACGCAGAGCAGGTCCTCGGGCAGACCCGCCTCGACCGCCAGCTCACCGAGCCGGATCGACGTCAACGGCGTCCACTCGGCGGGTTTGAGCACCACCGCGTTGCCCGCCGCGAGCGCCGGCGCGAAACCCCACGCCGCGATCGTCATCGGGAAGTTCCACGGGGTGATCACCCCGACCACGCCGAGCGGTTCGTTGAAGGTGACGTCGAGCCCGCCTGCGACGGGAATCTGCTTGCCGCACAACCGCTCCGGGGACGCCGCGTAGTACTGCAGCACGTCCCGGACGTGTCCGGCCTCCCATTCGGCGCTGCCGATCGGATGCCCGGAGTTGGCGACCTCCAGCGCGGCCAGCTCGTCGACGTGCGCGTCGACCACCGCGGCGAACGAGCGCAGCGCGGCCGCACGTTCGGCCGGCGCCAGCCGCGCCCACGTCCGCTGCGCCGACTTGGCGCGCGCCACCGCATCGTCGACGCCCTCGACGTCGACGTGTTCGACCGTCCGCAGCACCTCCTCGGTCGCCGGGTTGATCACCTCACAGGAGGTCACGTTCGTACCCTTTCCATCGCATAGTGATTCGCGGCCGCCACCACCGCGGCGAACAGCCGCAGATCGTCGAGCCGCTCTTCGGGGTGCCACTGCACACCCACGACCCAGTGGTCGGGATGTCTGCGCCGGTCGAGTTCGACCGCCTCGATCACGCCGTCGTTGTCCCGCGCGCTGACGATCAGGCCGTCGCCGACGCGGTCGATCGCCTGATGGTGGTAGCACTGGGCATTCGAGGAGACGCCGATGAGGTCGGCCAGCCGGGTGCCGGGTTCGGTCCACACCGCGGAGGTCTCGAACACCGCGTTGCCCCTCTGGTGGTGGGTGTGGCCGATCACGTCGGGCAGGTGCTGGAACAGCGTGCCGCCCAACGCCACGTTGAGCACCTGCGCCCCGCGGCAGATCCCGAGCACCGGGACGTTGCGGCGCAACGCCTCCTCGAGCAGCGCGAACTCCCACGCATCGCGCATCCGGTCCGGCTCGTCGGTGGTGGGATGCGGCTCCTGGCCGTAGCGGGCCGGGTCGACGTCCTTCCCGCCGGTGATGATCAACCCGTCCAGACCGTCGAGCACCCGCGCCGCCGCGCCGGAGTCGACCGGTTGCGGCGGTAGCAGCACCGCGACGCCGCCGGCGAGGTTCACCCCCTGGAAGTAGATCGCAGGCAGGAAGCTCGCGTGCACGTCCCACACACCGGTCTGCGCCTGTTGCAGGTAGGTGGTCATGCCCAGTACCGGGCGCCGGGTGCGCTCAGAGTCGCTCAAAGCCCCGCACCCTCTCCCAGTCGGTGACCGCGGCGTTGAACGCGTTGAGTTCCACGCGCGCATAGTTGAGGTAGTGCTCCACGACGTCGTCACCGAAAGCGGCACGGGCGACCTCGGAGCGCTCGAACAGGTCGGCCGCCTCGGCCAGCGTCGTCGGAAGGCGTTCGGCGCCACTGGTGTAGGCGTTGCCGGTGACGGGTTCGGGCAGTTCGAGTTCGTTCTCGATGCCGTGGAGGCCGCCGGCGATCAACGCCGACACCGCGAGGTACTGGTTGACGTCGCCGCCCGGCGCACGGTTCTCCATCCGCATCCCGGCGCCGTGACCGACGACGCGCAGTGCGCAGGTCCGGTTGTCGAACCCCCAGGCGATCGCCGTCGGCGCGAAGCTGCCCTCGGCGAACCGCTTGTAGGAGTTGATGTTCGGCGCGTAGCACAGGGAGAGTTCCCGCATGGTCGCGAGCTGACCGGCGATGAAGCTGCGGAACATCGGCGACATCCCGTCCTCGGCCTTGTCGTCGGCGAACACCGCACTGCCGTCCTGACCGCGCAGCGAGATGTGGATGTGGCAGCTGTTTCCTTCGCGCTCATCGAATTTCGCCATGAAGGTCAGGCTCTTGCCGTGTTGGTCGGCGATCTCCTTGGCGCCGTTCTTGTAGATGGTGTGGTTGTCGCAGGTGGTCCGCGCGTGGTCGTAGCGGAAGCCGATCTCCTGCTGGCCGAGGTTGCACTCCCCCTTGACGCCTTCGCAGTACATGCCCGCGCCCTCCATGCCGAGCCGGATGTCCCGCAGTAGCGGCTCCATCCGGGTCGACGCCAGCATCGCGTAGTCGATGTTGTAGTCGGTGGCGGGTGTGAGGTCCTTGTACCCGGCCGCCCACGCGGCGCGGAAGGAATCGTCGAACACCATGAATTCGAGTTCGGTGGCGGCGTAGGGCACCAGGCCCCTCTCCGCGAGCCGGTCGATCTGCCGGTTGAGGATGCTGCGCGGCGCCTGCTCGACCGGCCGGCCGTCCGTCCACGACAGGTCGGCCATCACCAGCGCGGTGCCCGGAAGCCAGGGGATCAGCCGCAGCGTGTCAAAGTCCGGCGTCATCACCATGTCGCCGTAGCCGGTCTCCCAGCTGGAGACGCTGTAGCCGCCGACGGTGTTGTTCTCCACGTCGACGGCCAGCAGGTAGTTGCAGCACTCGGCCCCGTGGGCGGCGACGTCGTCGACGAACAGCCGGGCCGACACCCGTTTGCCCGTCAGCCGGCCCTGCATGTCGGTGAAAGCGACGATCACCGTGTCGATCTCGCGCTGCGAAACCATGCGTTCGAGGTCGCCCTGTGCCAACATGCCGGATACAGCCCCCATGCGCGCACCTTTCCCACGGGCCCCACCTGACGTGAAGCCGACCATTGCCCAGCGGTGTGCCGGATGTTCACCCGAGTTCTTACCCGATCGCTGCCCGCAAAGGTAGGAGACCAGACCATTGGAATCCTATGCTGCCTACTGCGGCTACCGCAGCCCGACCCACGACGAGGAGTCCGCGGTGGCAGAGGACAGGCTCGGAAACGCGCCGCCGGGTTCCGGGGTCTGTGGGGCATGGGCCGGACTGATGCGCACGAGGTCAGCACTGGGTCCGGGCCGGGTTGACGAAACCCGTCACCGCCGGCCGCCTGTCCTCGCCCGCCTCGAGCAGGGCCATCGCCTCGGAGTAGACCTCCGACACGGGCAACGGCTGGGTGCGTCCGTCCGCGGCCAGGTACGGACGGACCGCGGCGCCGGCCAGCAGCGCCCAGTTCCCGTTCACCTCGCGGGCGCGATAGGCCCAGCGCAACAGCGCCCGGTACCCGGCCACCGACAGGAACTCCACTTCCCGGAGATCGAGTAGCCACGGGCCCGGCCGGGTGAGGGGTTCGAGGTGAGCGCCGACCTCGTCGACATCGGCCTCGTCGAGCTCACCGGCGACGGCGAAGACCTCGATCCCGTCCTCCCAGTAGCGGTGCAGCGTGGCGTGACCGCAGTCGATCGACTCACCGGGAAACCCGGGTGTGAGGTTGGCCATTCGCGGCGCATACCCGGGCCCCCGGTGGGGTATGTACGGCCGGTGACAACGATGAGCAATCCCACAGCGGTTCACGCAGCCGACGGACACTCCGAGCCTGGTCGCGGTAGGGTCTAAGCGATGTGTGGAGCCACCGGCGAGGTGCGCCTCGACGGCCGAACGCCTGACATAGCCGCCGTCTCGGCGATGGCCGAGACGCTGACGCGGCGCGGCCCCGACGGTGCGGGCGCCTGGTCACAGGGCAGGGTCGCGCTGGGTCACCGTCGCCTCAAGATCATCGATCTGTCCGAGGCCGGCGCGCAGCCGATGGTCGACGCCGAACTCGGGCTGGCCATCGCCTGGAACGGCTGTATCTACAACTATCAGCAGCTTCGCGACGAGCTCAGCGGGCACGGGTACCGGTTCTTCTCGACCAGCGACACCGAGGTGCTGCTCAAGGCCTACCACCACTGGGGTGACCGCTTCGTCGACCGCCTCTACGGGATGTTCGCGTTCGCGATCGTCGAACGCGACAGCGGGCGGGTCCTTCTGGGCCGCGACCGGCTCGGCATCAAACCGCTCTACATCTCGGAAGACGCGCACCGGATCCGGTTCGCGTCCTCGCTGCCCGCGCTGGTCGCCGGCGGCGGGGTCGACACCCGCATCGATCCGGTCGCGCTGCACCACTATCTGTCCTTCCACTCCGTCGTCCCGGCCCCGCTGACGATCCTGCGCGGCGTGAAGAAGGTGCCGCCCGCGTCGCTGATCGCGATCGAACCCGACGGCAGGCGCACCACCACGACGTACTGGACCCCGGACTTCACGCGGCACGCCGACCGCGCCGACTGGTCCGAGCGGGACTGGGAGGACGCCGTGCTGGAGGCGCTGCGCCGCGCGGTCGAGCGGCGACTCGTCGCCGACGTGCCGGTGGGCTGCCTCTTGTCCGGCGGGGTCGACTCCAGCCTGATCGTCGGCCTGCTGGCCGAGGCGGGACAGACCGGCCTGCAGACCTTCTCGATCGGTTTCGAGTCGGTCAACGGCGTGGCGGGCGACGAGTTCAAGTACTCCGACATCGTCGCGCAGCGCTTCGGCACCGACCACCACCAGATCCGGATCGACACCGCCCGCATGCTGCCGGCACTCGACGGTGCCGTCGCCGCGATGAGCGAACCGATGGTGAGCCACGACTGTGTGGCGTTCTATCTGCTCAGCGAGGAGGTGGCGAAGTACGTCAAGGTGGTGCAGTCGGGACAGGGCGCCGACGAGGTGTTCGCCGGCTACCACTGGTATCCGCCGATGGCCGAACCCGGCGCCGCGTCGGTCGAAGGTTCGGTGGCCAGCTACCGGGCGGCGTTCTTCGACCGCGACCCCGACGCCGTCAACGGGCTCATCACGTCCCCGTACTTCATCGAGGGCGATCCCAGCGGCCGCTTCGTCACCGAACACTTCGCCCGTGAGGGTGCGGAGACCGGCGTGGACCGCGCGTTGCGCCTCGACACCACCGTCATGCTGGTCGACGACCCGGTCAAACGCGTCGACAACATGACGATGGCCTGGGGGCTGGAGGGCCGCGTGCCGTTCCTCGACCACGAGCTCGTGGAGTTGGCCGCGACCTGCCCGCCGGAGCTCAAGACGGCGCAGGGCGGGAAGGGCGTGCTCAAGGAGGCGGCCCGCCGCGTCATCCCGGCCGAGGTCATCGACCGGCCCAAGGGGTATTTCCCGGTGCCTGCCCTCACCCATCTCGAAGGCCCGTACCTCGACCTCGTCCGCGATGCCCTGTACGCGCCGGCGGCCAAGGAACGCGACCTGTTCCGGCCGGATGCGGTCGACCGTCTGCTGGCCGACCCGAACGGCCGGCTGACACCGTTGCGCGGCAACGAGCTCTGGCAGATCGGGCTGCTGGAGCTGTGGTTGCAGCGCAACGGCATCACGGGGCCTGCGGCATGACCAACCTCGGGTCGCACCTGGACCCCGACAGCGACCACACCGAAGCCATCACGCTGAGCCTGCACGACGCTTCGCCGCAGCACCTGGTGGACGCGATGGCCGATGACGTCGTCCTCGAGTTGGGCTGGGGCCGTTTGATTTTCGGCCAGACCTTCGCCGACCCGGAGAAGCTGGCGCAGGTGCTGCAGCACGAGGGACCCGGTCGCCGCGACATCTGCATCTACGCGCGTGAGTCACACGTGCTGGTGGCGCGCTCCCCCTCGGAGTTGTTCATCGACCCGAGCCACACCTACCGGCTGCGGTTCCCCGAACACGAGGAGACCGACGAGGGCAAGCCGATCGGTTTCACGGTGCGGTCGCTGCGTGACCCGTCCGACGCCGATTCGATGAACCGGGTGTACGTGCAGTGCGGGATGGTGCCCGCACCGACCGACGTCATCTGGGAGAACCACACCAACGCTGACGCAGTCGAGTATCTGGTCGCGGTCCGCGACGACAACGGCAGCGTCATCGGCACGGTCACCGGCGTGGACCACAAACGGCTGTTCAACGATCCGGAGGACGGTTCGAGTCTCTGGACGCTGGCGGTCGACCCGACGTCGAGCCTGCCGGGGGTGGGCGCCGCGCTGACCCGTGCGCTGGCTCACCTCTTCCGGCAGCGCGGGCTGTCGTACATGGATCTGTCGGTGGCGCACAACAACACCGCGGCCATCGCGCTCTACGAGAAACTCGGGTTCCAGCGCGTTCCGGTCCTGGCGGTCAAGCGCAAGAACGCGATCAACGAACCGTTGTTCACCCACCCACCGGAAACCGTCGACGACCTCAACCCGTATGCGCGCATCATCGCCGACGAGGCGATCCGGCGGGGCATCTGGGTGGAGGTGCTCGACGCGGGCGCCGGGGAGATGCGGCTGAGCCACGGCGGACGCAGTGTCATCACCCGGGAGTCGCTGTCCGAGTTCACCTCGGCGGTGGCAATGGCGCGGTGCGACGACAAACGCCAGACCCGGCGGATCGTCTCTGAGGCCGGGATCACCGTGCCCAAGGGTCGGCTCGCGACGTTCGACGAGGAGGACCACGAATTCCTCGCCGAGGTCGGCGACGTCGTGGTCAAACCGACGCGCGGTGAGCAGGGCAAGGGCATCACCGTCGGCGTCGGCAGCCGCGAGGAACTCGATGCGGCGCTGGCACGCGCGCGCGAACAGAACCCCGACGTGCTGATCGAACAGCGCGCGCCGGGCGACGATCTGCGCCTGGTGGTGATCGACGGCAAGGTCGTCGCGGCGGCGTTGCGGATGCCGGCCGAGATCCTCGGCACCGGCAAGCACACCATCCGCGAGCTCATCGAGACGCAGAGTCGCAGGCGGGCGGCCGCGACCGGCGGCGAGTCGAAGATCCCGATGGACAAGGTCACCGAGGGCACCGTCAAAGAGGCCGGCTGGTCACTCGACGACGTCCTGCCCGAGGGACAGCGGCTGCGGGTGCGCCGCACGGCGAACCTGCATCAGGGCGGCACCATCCACGATGTCACCGCGGAGGTGAATCCGGAGCTGTGCCGGGTGGCGGTGGCGGCCGCGCAGGCGATCGGCATCCCGGTCACCGGTATCGACCTGTTGGTGCCCGACGTCACCGGTGTCGAGTACGTCTTCGTCGAAGCCAACGAGCGGCCGGGGCTGGCGAACCACGAACCCCAGCCGACCGCAGCGGCTTTCGTGGACTTCCTGTTCCCGATGCAGCCCGGTCTGCCGCAGGCGTGGACCCCCGAAGAGACGCCCGCCTAGGTCACCAGGTGCTGGTGCGCAGCACGATCTCCGCGGCCAGCTGCGCGGTGGAATCGGCGGCGTTGCGTCGGCCGAGCAGGTCGACGAGGCGGTAGTCGCCGTATACGAAGCGCTGGCTGGCCATCGCCACGGACCGCGATGCGGGCGTGCTGACCAGCGCCGTGGTGTTCATCTCGACCGGCGGGCAGTGCTCGTCGCGGACCGCCCCCGTCGGATCGGGGACCCGCGGATGACCGCGGTCGACGACGACCAGCCCGATGAATCGGTCGAGCCGGGTGGCGGCCAGTTCCCAGGCGAGTTCGCCGCCGTGGCGGTCGCCGACCAGCAGCGCCCACCGGACGTCGATCGCGTCGAGGATCCCCACGACGGCCTTACCCGTGAGCCGCGGATCGGCGCCGATCACGATGGTGCGCAAGGACGCGGTGTGCAACCGCTGACAGATTCCGTCGTACGCGGCGGGCGGGTGCTGGGCCGCACCCAGCAGCACCACCGCTGAGCCCCTCTCCGGACCTGCCACGTCCACCGGCACTGAGAAACCGTCGACCGTGACCATGGAAGAGAGCATTCGGCCACGCTACCGGCATCACTGCCCCGGCGGGTGGGATTGTGGGTGTTGCGCCGGTCTCAGCCGGCGTCGATGCGCTCGGCCTGACGGTCGGCGATGTCCAGAAACGTCTGCGGCAGGCCACCTTTGGCGGCGATCCCGGGATTCGGAGTGGGAAACGCGATACCGAACACGGCCATCGTGTCGATGTTCTCGAAGCTGAAGTACACGTCGTTGTCGACACCGGAGAGTGTCATCGTCTGCCGGTACGTCAACGCGTCCGGCCGCGGGCCGTCGATGCGGGTGGTCGTCATCGGGATGCCCGCATCGGTCGGATCGAAGAAGGTTTCGTATTCGGCGCACCGCTCGGCGGTGGCGGCGAGCTGGTCGAGGTCGAGCCGCCACGTCAGCACCGTCATCACCACGCGCGCTCCGTCGTAGGCGGCGACGTACTTGGCCGCGCTGCCGGGGCCGCGCTGCGCGGAGGCCTCGATCACTCGGGTCAGCCCGTCGGAGCAGCCCTCGGGTCGCGAGAGCATCGGCGGCGCACTGGTCGCCGCGCCGGACTCACCGGGGTCGTCGATGATCCGGTCGTACTGCACTCCGGCCGGGAAATCCGCGGCGGTGAGCAGCACCCTTTCCAGGCGGGCGCCGGGCCAGGTGTGGGTCCCCGTCACGGTGGTGGCGCATCCGCCGAGCACAACCATCACCACGAGGGCGGGAGCCACCGCGGGCCACCTGGTCATCGCCCCAGGTTACCTACGCAAGGTTGTGCCGGTGAGTTGCTCGTCCACCCTTCCGTTCCCCTCCGGGGACGGCTCCGGCGGACCCGGCGCGACCGCTCTGCCGGCGTCGTCGGCCGGTTCCGCGGTTTCCTCTGGTTCGGCCAGTGGCGGCTGACCGTAGTTCTTCTCCCGGTACGGCAACCGCTGAATGATCGCGCCGACGCTCGCCAGCCATACGACGACGGGCGCGAGGTCGCACAGCCCGTTGTCTCCGGCGATGCGCGCCAGCAGCAATTGGACGCCGGCTGCCAAAGCGGCGGCGACGGCAATGGCGATCGAGGCCCAACGCCGGTGGCTCCAGCCCCACACCGAGACCGCGGTCAACGCGGCGGTACCCACAGCGGCCATGGCGAAGCTCTTCGGCGGACTGTCGAAACCCGCGGACTCCGGAAAAGACGTCAGTAGGGGCACCAGGATCACGGCGACCCCGGCTAACAGCGTGACGGTCCACATAACGGTGCGCTTCTTGCCGGACACCGCTGCTCCCGGATCGACGATGCGCAGGGCTCGTTGGTTGAACCAGTGTTGCAGTCCCAGGATCACGGCGAAGATCGCCACCACGGATTCCGTCGCGGCGAACCGAGCCAAAGGCAGGTGGTCGGTTGCTCCCATGGCGAACGCCGTTGCCAGACTCAAGCAGCCGCCAACAAGAACCCAGGAAGCGATGCGCCACCGCAATGTGCCCGCCTTGCGGAGTAGCGACGTCCATTCGACCTCGACTCCTAATTGCGGATATTCGCGGTTGATCGAATCCAGCGTGCGGCGCAGCGCCCGCCAGTTCTTGCCGACCCGCCACGTTCGAGCTGCGATGAGAGCGCCCACGATCAGCAGGGCCGCCGCCGCGGTACCGTGCAGGGCTGGTCCGATGACGCCGGTACCCAACGCACCTGCGGTAGCCAGGACCGTGATCACGGCGATGGCGAGGCGCAGCGGATCGGAGACGAGGGGTAGCGCCACCGCCAAGGGCCTCACCGCGATGTTCCCGAAACGGCTCAGCGCACCTCCGACCGAGAACGGTGAACTGTTCGCCGGCCACAGTGCGCGGTAGACCAGGGGAACGAGGCGCGACGCCAGTGCGAACCGGTAGCGGGGACTGATCGCGCTGAGCGATTCCCCGCCCACCGTTCCGACCAACGGGGGGGTATCGGCCTTCTCTCCTCGCTTGCGTTTGGAAGGTTCGACCAGAAACGCTTTCTGCTGTTCGCCGGACTCCGCCAATATCTCCTGCTGTAGCGCCTGGGCGTTCTCTTCGATGCACTCGCGCCGCAGATTCGCCTCTGCGGTGATCGCTGCCTGCGCCCCGCACCTGTCGTCCACGAAATCGATGCGGTTCGCGATGATGCGTGCGATACCCGCCGCCGCGTCCAATCGGCCCCACTGCCAATCATTTTCGCGCCAGTGCCACAGGAAGAAGCCACCGAAGCGGCTGAGCGCGTTACCCGCCAGTTTTCCGTCCGCCATGAGCAGTCCGTCGGTGTCCTTGATCACCTTGACGATCCGCGCCTCCGGCGTCCTCTTGCGCACCCACTCCCCGAGATGTTTGGCCTTCGCCGCCTCCTTGAGTTGCGGAACCGGGATCCGAGGACGTTCATCGCCGGTGATGCTGTCGAACCGGATCAGATGTGCGGTGTCGGGAACACCCGTCGACGCGAAGATCTTGGCGAGTTGTTCGATGCTGTAGCCGGACAACGGATACAGGTAGAAGTGCGGATACACCGATTCCGCCCAGAAAGCCAGCCATTCCGGTTTCGCTGCGGGCTTGGAATCGTTGTGTGAATTGCACCGTCGTCTCATGCCGTCTGTGGAACGGCGGCCGAGCTGCGATAACTTGGCGCCCAGGCCGGACCCGATCGCGCCGCGGCGCTCCCCGCCCGATTCCCGCGAGGAGATGAACTCGTCCGCCGCGAGATCGGGTTCCTTGCCTGGGTCGTAGAGTCCTTCGACGACCTTCCCGGAGCATCGGCGGATCTCCTCCAGGATCCCGTCCAAGCCGAGCCGGACCGTGGCGGCAAGGTTGTCTCCGTCCGGATAGCGGAACTGATTGGGAACCGACAGGAGCCGGTACATCTCGGAATCGATTTCCTCCGGTTTCCCTTTCGGTTCTGTCAGGAGCTTTCGTAGTTCCGGAGTGAGGCTCAGACCGATCTGGGCGCCGCGGCTCTCCTGCAAACACGTGATCAACGGGTACTCGCTGTCGGGCCGCCGGTTCTCACTACGTAGAGGCCGGACCAGGATCTCGTCGACGGCGCGGTGCCTGGCCTCGCCCAGCACCGTCAGCCACCGGTACAACGCGGACTTCCAGGACTTCAGGCGCTCCATCAATTCATCGCGGTCGCCGTCCTTGCGGAAGGGTTCCGGTATCTCCACTGAGCTTGCGCCGCAGGTACGGGATGAGCGTTGAGAATCCCACCGCGCGTAGTCCACCAACAGATCCTCGAGCGCCCGGACCCACGCGATCAGCACGCGGACCCAGTCGAGCATGGCGACCACATCGGTCGACAGCTGCCACCTGAGTTCGGGATTGTTGTAGGCGAGAGCCACTTGATTCTTGATGCCGATCGCCGCCTTGGGCGACAACCCCGCGTAGTCCACTGCCTCACGCGGCGGATAGCACAGCTCCGCCCACGGTTCGGTGAGAAGTGCGGCGATGCGCGGGGCGTCCATGGCGATGCGGCACTGCGTGTACGACTCTTCGCGGACGAGGTCTGCGACGAACGTGAGCGTCTCGCCGACGGGGTCGACCGAGGAGCGACGCAATGCCCTCATGATGGCCGCGAGTGCCTCGAGCCTGCCACGGGTCTGCAGCACTCGGTCGTTGTATTCGCGAACCAGAGAAAGCTCATCACCGGCGGATTCCTGACGCTGCTTGAGCGACAGCGAACTTCGAATGACGGGCACCCAACTGGCGGCACTCGTCTTCTCCGGGACATCGGCCACCGGGCCGCGGCTGACCGGTGGCTCCGGATCCAGATAGATCAACGATCGGTCCGACGGTTCTGACGCCGCAGCCCGTTGAATCGCGCGGATTGCACGGTCGATGGGGATGTTGTCGAAGATGCCGCCGTCGACAACGCCGAAGGGCTCCGGGCGGTCAGCCGAGTACAGGAATGTGCGGGCCATGTTGACCGTCACCCGGGATCTGGTGACGTAGTCCGACGGCAGCGGCGCTGATTCCCCCGGCGAAGCGGACCCAGAGCGCATCGAGAAGATGCGGGCAGGTTCGAACGCCCCGGGGAAAGACGATGTGGCCCTGGCGGCCAGTGCCATGCGGTCGAGCGCCATCTGCCGGCGCCACTTCGCGATCGTGGCCACGCTCGGATCTTCGCCGTCGACCTTGTCCTTGTCCTTGTCCTCACTCCTGACCCGGTCGGCAGACGCGGGAATCGTCGAGTACGCGGATTCGAGCGTCCCGCTCGTCTTCGAGAAGGAGAAGCGCGCGCGATTCTGCCGCTCTGGATGCCGCGGATCATCGAGAAGCGTGGCGGCCAGCTCGACGGTGATCCGCGGTGCCGGCGACCCACCGTTGGTCAGCCGCGGCCGCTTGTCGGGCTGCGCCATCGTTGCGGGGTCGAGGTCGCCTGCGATCACCCCGAGCGCATCCCGGACGACCTCGAACAGCCGCTCATCGCCTCGCAGAATGGATTCCACTCTCCCGGACCCGGGCTCGCGCAACAGCTCCCAGAGCCCGCCGTCCTTTATCCAGGTCCGGCGCACGGTGTCGTCCATGACGGTGTCACATGCCTGCGCCAAACCGAACAGCACCGCGTTGAGACCTCCCGCGCTCGCTCCGGCGAGGATGTCGATATCGACCTTGTTGTACTTCTTCGTCTGCTCCAGTAACTGCCGGTACCTTTCGGCGCGTCGCCCGCGATGGCCGTTGGGGTCCGGCCCGATGTCCATACCGTTGCAGGCTCTGCGGAAGAGGTCGAGCTCGGCGACGGCGCCGCCGATCCACACGGCCAGGCTCACTCCCCCTCGCATCGCCAACGCCAGTCGCATGGTGCGGTAGGGCTTGTTGTCCGTCACCGGTCCCCCTCGATGTGGTGGTGAAGCGATTGTGGCGCTGACAGACCTGCGGCGCCTGCGTATGGCACTACCTGTCGCACGGAAAACACTGCGATCCTTGCGGGTTCAACCGAATCCGCTCAGAGCCGGTCCATCTCCCGCGCCATCCGGGAGTACTCGGTGAAGTCACGCCGTGACCGCGGATGTCGCCGAGGTTCGTGCCGCAGGCTCACGAGCCAGGCGACGACCGCGCGCCGTTGCCGAGTGTCACGGGACGGGGCCAGCAGGGCGGCGGCCGAGCCCAACATCACCTCCTGCTCGGTGACGACCACTTTCGTCGGTGTCTTGATAAGCGGAAGCGCCTGTGTGTAAAGCGTATTCATGGCAATCGCTCCTGGATGCGGGGCCGGTCTTCTCCGGCTCGACCACAGGCAACGTATGGCGCCGAGCAAGGAGGGTCGCGAGTAGTGCGCTACCCGATCCCGGCTACGGGCGCAGTCCCGTCGTGACGGTCGGCCGCGCCGGCGGACCGCCGTCGATCAGGTCGACGACCGCGTCGACGTCGAGATGGTCCTGCAGCAGGTCGGCCATGAGGTCCAACTGCGCATCGCGGCGCGCGGGTACGTCGACGTCCCCGGCGACCACGAAACCGGACCGGCCCGCCGCGGCGGCGGCCCCGGTGAGCCACGCCCGCCGGAACTCGTCGTTGTCGAACAGACCATGCCAGTGGGTGCCGAACACCGCGCCGCGACGTACTCCGATGCCGGCCCAGTCGTCGACGTCGCAGCGGACCACCTGCCCGTGGTGGATCTCGTAACCGTGCAACGGTGCCGTCCAGTGCCGCAACGTCTTCTCGGCGGCGAACGCGATGTCGGCGTCGAGCAGCCCGAGACCGTCCACCCTCCCCGCGCGTGACTCAACGGGATCGTCGATGTGCCGGCACAGCATCTGGAAGCCGCCGCAGATCCCGAGCACCGCGCGGCCGGCGCGGGCGTGCGCGGCGATCGGATCGGCCAACCCGTTGCCGCGCAACCACTCGAGGTCGGCGACGGTGGCCTTGCTGCCGGGCAGCACCACGATGTCGGCGTCGGCCACCTCGGCGGGTTCGGTCACCCAGCGCACCGCCACTCCCGGCTCGCACGCCAACGCCTCGATGTCGGTGGAGTTCGAGATTCGCGGCAGCCGCACCACCGCCACCCGCAGCCCGTCGGTGCCCCGCGGCGGCGCCGGCCTGCCGACGAACCGCCCCGTCACGACCGACACCGAGTCCTCGGTGTCCATCCAGAGTTCGTCGCTGTAGGGGACGACTCCGTAGGTCGGGCGGCCCGTGAGGTCCCGCAGTTGGTCGAGGCCGGGCGCGAGCAGCGCCGGATCGCCGCGGAACTTGTTGACCACGAACCCCGCGATCAGCGCCTGGTCGTCGGGATGTAGTACCGCGACGGTGCCGAACAGGTGGGCGAGCACCCCGCCCCGGTCGATGTCGCCCACCACGATGACCGGCAGCTGCGCACGCCGCGCCAGCCCCATGTTGGCCAGATCGGTGCCGCGGAGGTTGATCTCGGCGGGTGAACCCGCACCCTCGCAGAGGACGACGTCGAATTCCTCACGCAACGAACGGAGTTCGTCGGCGACCACGTCGGCGAGCCGGTCACGGTGGGTGATGTAGTCCTTCGCACCGACGGTCCCGGCGACGTGTCCGCGCACGACCAGCTGGGAGGTGCGGTCACTGCCCGGTTTGAGCAGCACGGGATTGAATCGCACGCTCGGGTCGAGGCCCGCCGCCCGGGCCTGCATGGCCTGGGCGCGACCGATCTCCCCACCTTCGACGGTGACCGCCGAGTTGTTCGACATGTTCTGCGCCTTGAACGGCGCGACGCGGATCCCCTTGCGCGCCAGCAACCGGCACAGCCCGGCCACCACCATGGATTTCCCGGCGTCGGAGGTGGTGCCCGCGACGAGTAGCGCCCCGTTCATCGCGCCGAACGTGCGCTCACTGCGAAAGCCGGGCCGAAAGATCGCACTGGGCGCACGTTCGATGCGATGCTCACGGCAGGGTGAGGATCTCGGCGCCCGTATCGGTGACCACCAGCGTGTGCTCGAACTGTGCGGTCCACTTGCGGTCCTTGGTGGCGACGGTCCAGCCGTCGTCCCAGATCTCATAGTCGAGCCCGCCGAGGTTGATCATCGGTTCGATGGTGAACGTCATACCGGGTTCGATGACGGTCTCGACGCTGGGCTGGTCGTAGTGCAGGATCACCAGACCGTTGTGGAACGTGGTGCCGATGCCGTGGCCGGTGAAGTCACGAACGACGTTGTAGCCGAACCGGTTTGCATACGCTTCGATGACGCGGCCGATCACCGACAGCGCACGCCCGGGTTTGACCGCCTTGATGGCCCGCATCGTCGCCTCGTGGGTGCGTTCGACGAGCAACCGGTGTTCCTCGGAGACGTCGCCGGCCAGGAACGTGGCGTTGGTGTCGCCGTGCACGCCGTCGATGTAGGCGGTGACGTCGATGTTGACGATGTCGCCGTCCTCGATGACCGTCGAATCGGGGATGCCGTGGCAGATCACCTCGTTCAGCGAGGTGCAGCAGGACTTGGGGAAGCCCTTGTAACCGAGGGTCGACGGGTATGCGCCGTGGTCGACCATGTACTCATGGGCGATCCGGTCCAACTCGTCGGTGGTGACGCCGGGGGCGACGGCCTTGCCCGCCTCCGCGAGTGCGCCGGCGGCGATGCGACCGGCGACGCGCATCTTCTCGATCACCTCCGGCGTCTGCACCCACGGTTCGTTGCCCTCGACCGCGGTCGGGCGCCACGCGTACTCGGGCCGCGCGATCGACTTGGGTACCGGCAGGGTGGGAGACAGCTCGCCGGGACGGAGGGCGGTGCGCACAGACATCCATCCAGGATAGCCAGGAGAACGCGGCTCTCCAGCCAGGAGAATGCTATGTTTCCCTCCATGCTCGGCGAGTCGACCCCGATGAGGACCACTCCGAACCACCTGCTCGGTCAGCTGGGCATCCACGACCTGCTCGAGACCGACGAACGGCTGGTCCTCGAGATGCAGAACCGGCCCGACCTCGTCAACACGCGCGGCGCCCTGCAGGGCGGATTGGTCGCCACCCTCATCGACATCGCCGCGGGCCGGCTGGCGGAGCGGCACGTCGCCGCCGGGCAGAGTGTGACGACCGCCGATATGACCGTGCACTTCCTCGCTCCGGTCGTCGTGGGCCCCGCCCGCGCGGAGGCGACGATCGTGCGCGCGGGCCGACGCACCATCGTGACCGCCGTGGACGTCTTCGACGTGGGACGCGATCGCCTGGCGGCACGATCCACGCTGAGCTTCTCGGTGCTCGACCCCCGTTAGTCAGCCGCGCTCGCCGAGGAACCGCGGCCGCCGCAACCACCCGGTCTGCGGACCGCGGATGTCGACCGACCCCCACACCACCTTGCCGGTCAGCACCACGTGGGGCCGACCCTCGGCCGGGACGTCGCGGCGGTGGTCGGTCGCGCTGCCGACGATGACCTCGACGTCGTCGATCGAGGCGCTCGCCCCGTCGGGCAGCCGCAGATCGAGGCCGCCGAACTTCAGGTCGAGCTCGATGACGACGATCGGACCGGCGAACCGGGCGCGGGTCAGGTCGAGGTCGATCGACCCCATCCGGCGGTGCAGCGCCAGCCGGGTCGGCACGATCCACTCCCCGTGCCGCTTCAGCGAACCGAACACCCCGCGCAGTTCGACGCGGTCGGTCGCGGAGGTGACGATCGCGCCGGGGCCGGGCAGGTCGGTCACCAACGCGTCGAGATCGGAGCGCATCCGCGCCTGGGACACCAGGGCGGAGCGTTCCTCGAACTCCTCGATGTCGAGCAGGCCGAGCGCGACGGCGTTGTGCAGCCGCCGCAGCGTGCCGTTACGGTCGGCGTCCGAGATGCGCATCGGCATCGGCCCGGGATGGGCGTCGCCGTTGGGGGACGGGGTCGTCATAGCCCCTTCAGGCTACTCAGGCCAGGTAGTCGGCGGGCAGTCCGTCGAGCATGCCGCGCAACATCCGCACCGCGTACTCGGAGCTGCCGCCGCCCACGATGAGCGCGGCGAAGGCGAGATCGCCGCGATAGCCGGCGAACCAGGAATGTGAACCGCCGGCGAACTCCGCCTCACCGGTCTTACCGCGCACATCACCGGCACCCGCCAGATCCTTGGCGGTGCCGTTGGTCACCACCAGGCGCATCATCGGCCGCAGCGCCTCGACCACCTTCGGGTCGACGGGGTTGTGCGCGCCGGTGATGACGGTGTCGCGGCCCTCGATCAGCCGCGGCACGGGCGTCTTCCCCGCGGCGACGGTCGCGGCGACCAGCGCCATCCCGAACGGGCTGACCACGACCTTGCCCTGGCCGAATCCGTCCTCGGTGCGTTCTGCCAGGTTGACAGTGGGCGGGACGGAACCGGACACCGTGGGGATGCCCTGGATCTGGTAGTCCGGTCCGATGCCGTACTGGGCGGCCGCGGTGGTCAGCCCCCGCGGCGGCATGCGGCTGGCCAGTTCGGCGAACGTGGTGTTGCAGGAGCTGGCGAACGCCCGTGACAGCGGAACGGTGCCGAGATCGAATCCGCCGTAGTTGGGCACCGTCCGATGACCGATGTCCATGTGGCCGGGGCAGGGCAACATGGTGTTCGGGGTCGCCATATCGCGTTCGATCGCCGCGCCGGCCGTGACGATCTTGAACGTCGACCCCGGCGGGTAGAGGCCCATGGTGGCCAGCGGGCCTTCGGCGTCGGCGGCGGCGTTCTGCGCGACGGCGAGGATCTCACCGGTGGACGCCTTGAGCGCCACGATCATCGCCTGCTTGCCGGTGAAGTTCACCGCGTTCTGCGCGGAGGTCTGCACAGCACGGTCGAGGCTTATCGTCACCGAGGGCGCCGGATCGCCGGGCACCTCGTTGAGGACGTCGACATCGACACCGTTCTGGTTGACGGTGACGACCCGCCACCCGGAGCGGCCGTCGAGTTCGTCGGCGACCTCTTTTTTGACCTCGTTGATGATGGCCGTGGCGAAGCGCTCGTCGGTGGGCAGCAGATCGGCCTGCGGGGTGATGACCACCCCGGGCCGCGGACCCAGAATTCCGGCGACCCGGTCGTGGTCGGCCTGGTTGAGCATCACCAGGCTCATCGGCTCGGCCATCGAGCTGGCCTGTTCGGCGAGCCGCTGGGCGTCGACGGTGGGCAGGAACGGCCGCAGCGTGTCGGCGACCACCCGCGCGGTCGACATCAGTTCCGTGCCGGCCGCCCTGGCGTCGAGCGAGAAGTGATACCGGTAGCCGGGCACCAGCACGTCGGTGCCGCCGCGTTCGTTGACCGAGGCCCGCGGCGGCGGGTCGGCGCGCAGGGCGAACGACTGGTTCTCCCCCAGCCGTGGGTGCAGACCCGTTGTGGCCCAACGCACTTCCCAGCGCCCCTCGTCGCGCACCATGTTGAGCTGACCGTCGTACGTCCAGGTGCGGTCCTTGGGCAGGTGCCAGGTGTAGCGGTAGGTGATGCTGCCGGTGTCCTCGGTGTACTTCGATCCAAGGATCTGCGCGTCGAGGTGGGTGGCCTGCAGACCGGCCCAGGCCTCGTTGAGCGCGGCGCGCGCGTCGGCGGGGCGGTCGGCGAGTTCGGCGGCCGCGGCGGTGTCACCGGTGGACAGTGCGGCGAAGAACTCCTGCGCGGCCGGTTCGGGTCCATTCGGCTTGGGGGTGCAACCGCTGAGCCCGAGGCCACCGAGGATCGTGGCCACCGTGAGCAGACAGGTGACCCTTGTTGCTGCTGAGGTTCGAGTTGCCATTGAGGCAAATGTTAGGGATGTGGTGGACGCTTTCCGCGGAGGCGCACCGTGATGCGGCTGTGATCCGGCTGTGATGCGGTCGGGCTGCCGTTCGTCGCCCAAACGAACAAACGGGCGCGTTTGTGCGAGTAGATCCCGCCAGTTCGTCGATCACGGCGAGGCAGGCCGACTCGGGCGAGGCAGGCCGACTCAGGCGAGGCAGGCCGCCTCGGGCGAGGCAGGCCGGCTCAGGCCCCGGCCGGCGCGGCGCGCACCACCAACGGCACCGCCGGGAAGTAGGCGGCCATCTCCGAGCGGGAGGCGCGCAGGGCCGCCGTCCCGTACCCGCGCTTGCGGTGATCGGGGTGGATCCAGATCCGCACGTTCACCTCACCGCCGGACAGTTCACCGAACACCATGCCGATCTTCTCGGCGCCGACCGTCGCCACCAGCCAGACCGCCTCCTCGGCGGCGACCCGGTCGACGGCCGCGCTGATCTCGTCGTCGAGCGCACCGGCCGGCGCACCGGAGCCGTCACCGGCCGCGCGCACGTCCCCCGTGCGCGCGGCGAACACGTCGCGGTCGTCGGAAGCCGAGAACGGCCGCAGCACAAGCGGTTCCGCCCGGCGCGGCTGATCGCCCATCGTGAAACTCAGCTGATTGTTGAGATCCTCGAGTTCCGCGGCGATCCGGCGCCGCGACACCTTGGTCAACCGGTCGAACGACAGCCGCAGCACCGCCTCTCCCCCGGTCACCGAGGTTCCGAGCAGGTCCGCGAGATTCTCGATCGCCGCGTCGTAATCGTCGGAGTCGACGATCACGTCGAGGACCTCGTGACGGCGTTCCAGCGCACGCATCAGGGCGTCGGCGATCTCCCGGCGGACGACGCGGCGGTCACGGACATCACTGGCCTCACGGACGTCGTCGTCGGGCGCGGTCATGGCGCCAGCGTAGCCGCCACGGTCAGTCGAGCAGCACGGTGGCGAACGTCCCGACCTGACGGAAACCGATGCGGGCGTACGTCGCCCGGGCGACGGTGTTGTAGCTGTTGACGTAGAGGCTGGCGATCCGGCCGCCGCGGACGACGGCGGCCGCCAGGGCCGCGGTGCCGGCGGTCCCCAGGCCGTGGCCGCGTCGGTCCGGGTGCACCCAGACACCCTGGATCTGGCCGACGGCAGGCGACTGCGAGCCGACCTCCGCCTTGAACACCACCTCGCCGTGTTCGAAGCGGGCCCACGCCCGGCCCGCCGCGATCAGGCCGGCGACCCGGCGCCGGTAGCCGCGGCCGCCGTCCCCCGCGCGTGGATCGATGCCCACCTCACCGATGAACATGTCGATGGCCGCCACCAGGTACGCGTCGAGTTCCTCGATGCGCACGGGCCGCACCGTCGGGTCGACGGGGCTGTGCGGGAGGCCGTCGAGGGCCATCAGCGGCTGATGGTCGCGCACGTCACGCGCCGGACCCCACGACCGCTCCAGTCGCCGCCACATCGGCATCACCAGTTCCGCACGGCCGACCAGTGACGAGCACCGCCTGGCACTGCTGGTGGCCTTGTCGGCGAAGGCCTGCATGTCCGCCGGTCCGCCGCGCAGGGGAATGAGATTCGCACCGGCGTAACACAGCGAATCGGTGGCGCGCCGCCGTGTCCAGAGTTCACCGCCGATCGCGCTCGGGTCAACGCCGTGGTCGGCCACCCGCGAGGCGACCATGCAGCCGCCGACCGGATCGTCGTCGAGCACCCGCCGCACCGCGGCGACGTCGCGCACCACCGACACTCGTCGGTCGTCGGCGAGGCGGAATAGCGGCGGAGCCGACATCGATGCTGCTTTCTGCTGGACGAGGCGGTGACCCCACTCACCGCGCCGACTCTCAGCTTACGGTCACAACCGGCGAACCGCTCGCACTTCCCTCCTGGCTGTCGCCGATCTCGGCGGCGATGCGCATGGCCTCTTCGATCAGCGTCTCCACGATCTGGGCCTCGGGCACGGTTTTGATGACCTCGCCCTTGACGAAGATCTGGCCCTTGCCGTTGCCGGAGGCCACCCCGAGGTCGGCTTCGCGCGCCTCACCGGGACCGTTGACCACACAGCCCATCACGGCGACGCGCAGCGGCACCTCCATCCCCTCGAGCCCGGCGGTCACCTCGTTGGCCAGGGTGTACACGTCGACCTGGGCCCGCCCGCACGACGGGCACGACACGATCTCCAGCGAACGCGGACGCAGGTTGAGCGATTCGAGGATCTGGTTGCCGACCTTGACCTCCTCGGCCGGCGGCGCCGACAGCGACACCCGGATGGTGTCGCCGATCCCCTTGGACAGCAACGCCCCGAAGGCGACCGCGGATTTGATGGTGCCCTGGAATGCCGGCCCCGCCTCCGTCACCCCGAGGTGCAGTGGGTAGTCGCACTGGGCGGCGAGCTGCTCGTAGGCGGCGACCATCACCACGGGATCGTTGTGCTTGACGCTGATCTTGATGTTGCCGAAGCCGTGCTCCTCGAACAGGGAGGCTTCCCACAGCGCCGATTCGACCAGCGCCTCGGGTGTGGCCTTGCCGTACTTCTGCATGAACCGCTTGTCCAGGGAGCCGGCGTTGACGCCGATGCGGATCGGGATGCCCGCGTCACCGGCCGCCTTGGCGACCTCCTTGACCCGGCCGTCGAACTCCTTGATGTTGCCCGGGTTCACGCGCACCGCCGCACAGCCCGCGTCGATCGCGGCGAAGATGTACTTCGGCTGGAAGTGAATGTCGGCGATGACGGGGATCTTCGACTTCTTGGCGATGATCGGCAGCGCGTCGGCGTCTTCCTGCCGTGGGCACGCCACCCGCACGATGTCACAGCCCGACGCCGTCAGTTCGGCGATCTGCTGCAGCGTCGAGTTGATGTCGTGGGTCTTGGTCGTGCACATCGACTGGACCGACACGGGATAGTCGCTGCCCACACCGACGTCGCGCACCATGAGCTGACGCGTCTTGCGCCGCGGGGCCAGCACCGGCGGGGGTGCGGGCGGCATACCAAGCCCGATGACGGGGCCGGAAGTCATGAGGTCTCCTATTGGAACAACCTGATCGGGTTGACCAGGTCAGCGGTCACGGTCAGCAGCATGTAGCCGACCACCACCACCAACACTACGTAGGTGGCGGGCATGAGCTTGAGGTAGTTCACCGGCGCCGCGGCCACCATGCCGCGCGCCGACCGGATCATGTTGCGGATCTTCTCGAACACGGCGATCGCGATGTGACCGCCGTCGAACGGCAGCAGCGGCACCAGGTTCACCGCGCCGAGCACGAAGTTCAGCTGGGCCAGGAAGAACCAGAACGCCACCCACAGCCCGGCGTCGACGGTGTCGCCGCCGATGATGCTGGCGCCGACCACGCTGATCGGGGTCTCGGGATCGCGCTCCCCGCCGCCGATCGACTCGACCAGCGCGCCGACCTTGGTCGGGATCTTGGCCAGCGATTTGCCCAGTTCGACCGCCAGGTCACCGGTGAACGCGAACGTCGCGGGCACCGCCGACAGCGCGTTGTGCTGGGTGGGCCCGAACTGGGCGGCCGCGATGCCGATCGCGCCGACGGTCGAGGGCTGGTCGCTCTGTCCGGTGAAGCGCTGGGTCTGGACGACGTCGACGACCTTGGTGAGGGTTTCACCGTCGCGCTCGATCACGATTGGGGTCGGACCGGAGGCCTTCTGCAGGGTGGTTCGCGCCTCGTCGAAGGTCGCGACGTCGGTGTCGCCGACCTTGACGATCACGTCGCCGGCCTGGATTCCGGCTTCCGCCGCGGGCCCGGGGCCGGTGCACTCACCCAGCTGGTCCTTGCTGATCTGCGATGCCACACAGCCGGTTTCGCCGACGATGGCGGACGTCGGGGGGTTCAGGTTGGGCAGCCCCCAGATCACCGCGATGGCGTAGATCAGCACCAGGCCGATGACGAAGTTCATCCCGGGTCCGGCGAACAGCACCGCGACGCGTTTCCAGACCTTCTGGCGGTACATGGCGTACGGCCGGTCCTCGGGGGCGAGTTCCTCGACCGACGTCATTCCGGCGATGTCGCAGAATCCGCCGAGCGGAACGGCCTTGACGCCGTACTCGGTGCTGCCGAGCCGGTTCGGCCGCCGGGTCGACCACAGGGTGGGGCCGAACCCGACGAAGTACCGCCGCACCTTCATCCCCGTCGCCCGGGCGACCCACATGTGCCCGCACTCGTGCAGGGCGACCGACACCAGGATGGCCAGTGCGAAGAGCACGATGCCGAGAGCGAACATCATCTGGTGACTAACCCTTTGTCCGGAGGAGTTGCGGCCCGCTCCACGGCGCGCCCTGCGCGATCCCGCGCCCAGCGCTGCGCGTCGAGGACCTCTTCCACGGTAGCGGGTTCGGCGGCCCACTGGTCGGCAGCGCGCAGGACATCGGCGACGGTCTCGACGATCTGGGGGAACCGGATGCGGCCGGCGAGGAACGCGGCGGCCGCCTCCTCGTTGGCGGCGTTGTAGACCGCGGTCAGGCTGCCGCCCCGCTGTCCGGCCTCGCGGGCCAGCTGCACCGCGGGGAACACCTCGTCGTCGAGCGGGAGGAACTCCCAGGTCGATGCGGTGGAGAAGTCGCAGGCCAGTGCCGCTCCGGGCACCCGGTCCGGCCAGCCGAGCGCCAGCGCGATGGGCAGCTTCATATCCGGCGGACTGGCCTGCGCGAGCGTCGACCCGTCGGTGAACGTGGCCATCGAGTGCACGATCGACTGCGGGTGCACGACCACGTCGATCCGGTCGTAGCCGATGCCGAACAGCAGATGCGTCTCGATGAGTTCGAGCCCCTTGTTGACCAGCGTCGCCGAGTTCAACGTGTTCATCGGCCCCATCGACCAGGTCGGATGCTTGCCCGCCTGTTCGGGTGTGACCGACCACAGATCCGCGGCCGACCAGCCGAGGAACGGCCCGCCGGAGGCGGTGAGCACGAGCTTGGCCACCTCGTCGGCGCTGCCGCCGCGCAGACACTGCGCCATCGCCGAGTGCTCGGAGTCGACGGGGACGATCTGTCCCGGTGCGGCAGCGCGCAACACCAGCGGCCCCCCGGCGACCAGCGACTCCTTGTTGGCCAGGGCCAGGCGCGCGCCGGTGCCCAGCGCGGCCAGGGTCGGCTCGAGCCCGAGCGCGCCCACCAGTGCGTTCAGCACCACGTCGGCGGGGGTGTTCTCCACCAAGCGGGTCACCGCATCGGGTCCGGTGTAGGTGACGTCGCCGATCTTCTCGGCGGCCGCCGGGTCCGTGACCGCGACCGCGCGCACCCCGGTCTCGGCGCGCTGGCGGGCCAGCAGGTCGGGGTTGGCCCCGCCTGCGGCCAGTCCGACCACCTCGAACCGGTCGGGATTGGCGGCGATCACATCCAGTGCCTGGGTACCGATCGACCCGGTACTGCCCAGGATCAGCACCCGAAGTCTTGTGCTCACGCGCCCATTGTGCCGCCTGCGGGCGCCGCCGACCCCAGTGGCGCGGGGCGCGGTGGATGTGACGCGAATCTGACGGCTCCCCCGCCCGCCCATCCGGATCGCACCGACGCCCGAATCTCCCGCGTCAGACGTCGAGCGGCACCCGCCGCCTCCGACGACCTCCGCGGCCAGCCGCCGCACCGACGAAGGGACAGTGTCGATGAAGACGACATCGATGGGAACGTCGATGGGCAAGACGCACCGCAGCACGCTCGCCGCCGCCGGCCTGAGCGCGCTCGCCATCTTCGGCGTCGCGGCGTGTTCGAGCGAGCAGGCCGAGAGCACCGCGTCGTCGGCGTCGAGTGCGGCCACGTCGGCCGTCGAGGCCGCCACCTCCGCCGCCCCCACGTCGAGTGCGGCCGCCGACCCCGCCGCCAATCTGGTCGGACCCGGCTGCGCGGCGTACGCCGAGCAGGTGCCCAGCGGGCCCGGCTCGGTCGCCGGCATGGCGGCCGAACCCGTGACGGTGGCGGCGTCGAACAACCCGATGCTCAAGACGCTGAGCCAGGCGCTCTCCGGCCAGCTCAACCCGAACGTCAACCTGGTCGAGACCCTCGACGGCGGCGAGTTCACCGTCTTCGCCCCCACCGACGACGCGTTCGCCAAACTCGACCCGGCCACGGTCGAGACGCTGAAGACCGATTCGGACCTGCTCACCAGCATCCTCACCTACCACGTGGTCTCCGGACAGGCCGCTCCCGATCAGGTGCCCGGTGACCACAAGACCGTCCAGGGCGCCAACGTGACCGTCACCGGTGAAGGGGAGGCACTGAAGGTCAACGAGGCCGGACTGGTGTGCGGCGGCGTGCAGACCGCCAACGCCACGGTCTACATGATCGACACGGTCCTGATGCCGCCGGCCAGCTGAGGCCCCATTTCTTCTGCGCGAGCAGACGCGTAGACCCCTCAAAAAGGGCTTTTCCGGGGGTTTTTACGTCTGCTCGCGCAGAGAACCCAACTCCCAACACACACACAAAGGAGTGACGAGAGATGAACACCACCACCAATCGCGTGCTGGGCGCCGGATTCGCCGCGATCGCCGCGGCGGGGTTGTCCCTGGGCGCCGCCGCCACCGCGCAGGCGCAGCCCGCCGCCGCCCCAGTGGGCCCGGCTTGCGCCGCGTACGCGCAGCAGGTACCCACCGGTCCCGGTTCGCTGAGCGGGATGGCGCAGGAGCCGGTCGCGACCGCGGCGTCGAACAACCCTCTGCTGACCACCCTCACGAAAGCCGTTTCAGGCCAACTCAATCCGCAGGTGAACCTCGTCGAGACGCTGAACAACGGCCAGTTCACGGTGTTCGCGCCCACCGATGAGGCGTTCGCGAAGATCGACCCCGCCACCATCGAGCGGCTCAAGACCGATGCGCCGCTGCTGACCAGCATCCTGACCTACCACGTGGTGCCCGGTCAGGCGGCGCCGGACGCGGTGGTCGGCACGCACAAGACGGTGGAGGGTGCCGACGTGACCGTCACCGGGCAGGGCGCGGACTTGAAGGTCAACGACGCCTCGGTGGTGTGCGGCGGCGTCAAGACGGCGAACGCCACGGTGTACCTCATCGACTCGGTGCTGATGCCGCCGGCGAACTGACACCCACCCGGTGGGCAGCCCGGTCGTGGCGACCGGGCTGCTCAGCCGGCGGGTGGGAAGCGGTCGACCCAGTGACGGGCGATGTCGACCCGCCGGGTGATCCACACCTTCTCGTGGGACTGCACGTGGTCGAGGAAGCGCTCCAGCGCCGCCGTGCGGGCCGGACGCCCGGCCAGCCGGCAGTGCAGGCCGATCGACAGCATCTTCGGGCTCCCCGCGACACCTTCGGCGTAGAGCACGTCGAAGGCGTCGCGCAGGTGCGTGAAGAACTCTGTGCCACTCGGGAATCCACCCGGTACGGCGAATCGCATGTCGTTGGTGTCGAGGGTGTAGGGCACCACGAGGTGGTCGTGGCCGTCGACCGCCGTCCAGTACGGCAGATCGTCGGCGTAGGAGTCGGAGTCGTAGAGGAAACCGCCGTGCTCGACGAGCAGCCTGCGCGTCTGCGGTGAGTCACGGCCGGTGTACCAGCCCACCGGGGCGTCACCGGTCAACTCGGTCAACAGGGCGACGGCCTCGGCCATGTGTGCCCGCTCGACGTCCGGTTCGACGAGTTGGTAGCTGATCCAGCGCAGCCCGTGACAGGCGATCTCGTCACCACGCTCGGTGAACGCGGCGACCGCCTCGGGGTTACGCGCCAGCGCAAGCGCCACCCCGAAGACGGTGAGCGGCAACGCGCGACGTTCGAAAACCCGCAGCACCCGCCACAGACCCGCCCGCGAACCGTACTCGTAGAGCGATTCCATGCTCATGTGACGGTTCGGAAACGGCTGCGCCCCGATGATTTCCGAGAGGAACGTCTCGGACGCCGGATCGCCGTGCAGGACGGAGTTCTCGGCGCCCTCCTCGTAGTTGAGGACGAACTGCACCGCGATGCGGGCGTCGCCGGGCCAGTGCGGGTCGGGCGGGCAGGCTCCGTAGCCCACCATGTCGCGCGGATAGTCGGCGGCGCTGGCACTCATGGTGGGGATTCTGGCAGGGGTTGTCCCGGTGCGCCGGGGACGGCGACGGTCACGGTTCCGTCATCCGCGCCGGGTTTCCCGCACCGGACATCCGGGCAGCAACAAGTCATGCCCACGGTGTTGTGGTTCCGCCGCGATCTGCGGCTGCGGGATCTACCCGCTCTGCACGATGCGGCCCAGGCCGACGGTGACGTGCTCGCCTGCTACGTCCTGGATCCGCGTCTGCACCGCTCGTCGGGTCCGCGGCGGCTGCAGTATCTGCACGATGCGCTGCGCGACCTGCGCGACCAGCTCGACGGGCGGCTGCTGGTCACGCGCGGCCGCCCGGAGGAGCAGATCCCCGCCGTCGCGAAACGCATCGGCGCCTCCGCCGTGCACGTCTCCGACGACTTCACCCCGTTCGGCCGGCGCCGTGATGACGCGGTCCGCCGGGCGCTCGGCGACGTCGCGCTGGAGGCGTCGGGCTCGCCCTATCTGGTGTCGCCGGGACGCGTCACCAAGGGCGACGGAACGCCGTACAAGGTGTTCAGCCCCTTCTTCGACGCGTGGCGCAGACACGGCTGGCGGGCTCCGGCGCAGAGCGGTGCGGCGACGGCGCGCTGGATCGACCCGGCGGAGCTGGCCGGCGGCGGGGAACTGCGGGCCGACATCCCCGACGACGGTGTGGAACTCGACATCCCCTCCGGGGAGCGAGCCGCGCTGCGGCAATGGCAGAGCTTCGTCGCCGACGAACTCGACGGCTACGCCGACGACCGCAATCGCCCGGACCTCGACGTCACCAGCCGCATGTCGGCACATCTGAAGTTCGGCGCCATCCATCCCCGCACGATGGTCGGCGACCTCGGGCGCGGTACGGGCGCGCAGGCGTACCTGCGGGAGCTGGCGTTCCGCGACTTCTACGCCGCGGTGCTCTACGAGTGGCCGCACAGCGTGTGGTGGAACTGGAACACCGGTTTCGACGCGATCCGGGTGGACGACGGCGCGGCGGCCGCGCAGTTGTTCGACGCCTGGAAACGCGGCCGGACCGGCTTCCCGATCGTCGACGCCGGGATGCGCCAACTGGCCGAGATCGGCTGGATGCACAACCGGGTCCGGATGATCGTGGCGTCGTTCCTGGTCAAGGATCTGCACCTGCCGTGGCAGTGGGGTGCGCGCTGGTTCCTCGAGCAACTGGTGGACGGCGACATGGCGAACAACCAGCACGGTTGGCAGTGGACGGCGGGCTGCGGGACCGACGCCGCACCGTTCTTCCGCGTGTTCAACCCGTCCACGCAGGGTGCGAAGTTCGATCCCGACGGCGCCTACGTGCGGCGCTGGGTGCCCGAGCTGCGCGACGTGGCCGACGTGCACTCGCTGGGCGCCGATCGCCCGCACGGCTATCCCGCCCCGATCGTCGACCACGCCGCCGAGCGGGCCGAGGCGCTGCGCCGGTACGCCGAGATCGGCTAGGGCACGCCGGTTACGACACAGTGTCGTATGCCAGAATGTCCGCAGTTGCGATTCGACCGTGAGGAGCACCCCGTGGCCAACACCGAGGTGGAACGACACACCGGCGTCGACGTCGAGGACGTGCCGTCCGCGCAGTGGGGCTGGAGCAAGGAGAACCCGCGGGTCATCCACATCTCACTGCTGCTGGGCGCGGCGTTCCTGCTGCTGATGCTGCGGGGTAATCACGTCGGCCGCGTGGAGGACTGGTTCCTCATCGGCTTCGCCGCCGCCCTGATCGGCTGGGTCGTCCGCGACTGGTGGATGCGCAGCCGGGGCTGGACCCGCTAACCGCGGGTCGAGACCAGATCGGAGTCGACGGGGCGGTGACCGCCGCACACCAACGACTCCGTGGCACCCACCGCGATGTCCGAGCAGTGCGCCGCCGCCAGCGCATACCGTTTGAACGTCCGGGCGGCCGCGCTGAGGCGGTATCGCACCGGTTCGGCGCGACCACCCAACTGATCGGGCCATCGCCCACCCCACAGCACCACCTCGGTCCGGCCGGCGGTCAGCGCTGTGCGCACCCCGTCACGGACGTCCCCCGCCGAGGCCACCAGATCCGCCGACACCGCCAGCCCCACCACGGTCTCCTCGTCGATCACCACGGCGCCGGGTTCGAGCTGGTGCCCCTGCACGCCCAGCACCTGCAGCGGGCGGAGATCTGCAGCGTCGAGCAGCCAGGCGTTGACCCGCCACCCGGCCATCGCCCGGTCGAACATCCAGCCGCCCGCGGATCGCACCACGTCGGCGGCGTCGGCGCCGAGCACGTCGAGCCGATACTCCAGCCGGGACGCTCTCGCGCCCGCGATGCGCGCGGGCCGGCCGGTGTCGTCGATCGGAAGGGACTGGCTCACCATTGGCAGCTCCATTCACCATCGGATGGTTGCCCCAGCGTGACACTATCGTCGTGATCTGTAAAGTCTCGGTTCGGTCGCCGAACACCGTCAGCGCCGTGACGCGAGTCAGGTCGCGGCGGCGGCAAAGGGCAACGCGGCGGGTACGTCGGTGAGCGGTCCGGCGACTCCGGCGGCCGCCCGGATCTCGGCGAAGGACCGCACCATCGCATCGGTCGCCTCGTGCGGATCGTCGAGCGTCCGGTCGTCGGTGAGCACCGAGATGCTCAACTGGTCGACGTAGCTCCACACGGTGATGTTCATGCCGCTGCCCACCACCAGCGGCCCGACGGAGTAGATCTCGTCGACGGACGCGCCGGCGACCAGGCCGAGTTCCCGCGGTCCCGGCACGTTGGAGATGGTCAGGTTCATGATCATGCTCGACTCGCGGCGCTGCGACTGCCACCGGAACACGGGCGGGACCAGCCGGGGCGGCAGATAGTTCAGCCACGAGGCGATGAGGGTCGGGCCGAGCAGATGGTGGTTCTCCTTGGCGATCCTGGTCGCCAGGGAGGTCAACCGCACCCGCTCCAGCGGATCGTCGACGTGGACGGCCAGCGAAGGCGTCATGTACGAGAACTCGTTGCCCGACAAGCGATCCGGCGAAGTGTTGAACGCGATCGGCACTCCCGCGATGAGCGGCGCCTCGGCGCTTCCGTCGTATCGCAGCTGCAGCTCGCGCAGCGCACCGGCCGCGGTCGCCAGCACGATGTCGTTGAGCGTGACGCCCAGCGTGCGGGCGAGGAGTTTGGCATCGGCGAGCGCCACGGGGGCGGTGGCGAAACGGCGCGCCGGGGTGACGACATGGTTGAGGAACGTGGGCGGGGGCGCGAAGTTGCGTGCGAGGTCGGGGTGGGCGCCGCGCTCCCTGCCCTTGCGATACACCTGGGACACCCCCGCCGTGGTGTCGCGCAGCAACGCGGGCAGCCGGCGGATCTGCCGGAGGTGGTCTTCCCCCGCCGCGCGCAGCAGCCGGCCGGGCGTGTGTCCGGTGTCGCCGACCGGGTCGTCGTCTCCCGCGACCGGACCGTCCGGTGCGATGACCCGGGACATCTGGTTCGCCGACGCCACACCGTCGGCGAGGACGTGATGCACCTTGTGCACGACCGCGATCCGATCGCCCAGCAACCCCTCGACCACGTACATCTCCCACAGCGGTTTCGACCGGTCGAGCGGTGTGCTGGCGATCCGGCCGATGAGCTCGTCGAGTTCACGCCGCCCGCCCGGCGCCGACAGCTCGACGAAGCGCAGGTGGTAGTCGAAGTCGATGGTCGGGTTCTGCACCCACATCGGATGGTGCAACCGTCCCGGGATCTCGACGAGCTGGCGCCGCAGCGGAGCCATTGCGAGAAGCCGTGGTGCGGCCACCTTTCGGACGAGTTCGCGGCTGTATCCGCCGCCCACGTCGGAGATGTCGAGGATGCCGACCTTGAGAGTATGCATGTGCATCTCGGGCGTCTCGCTGTAGAGCATCAGTGCATCGACACCGTTGAGTCGCTTCACAGTTCCCCCGTCCGTCGTCACCCACCGTGTGCCCCCGGCTGCCGCGTTCCACACACTGTGACACGTCCACGGCCGGACCGCCGCCGACGTGACACGCAGGCGGTAGTTTGTCCTCCACACGAGCCGCAGCACCGCCCGAGGAGCGCAGGATGACACTCACCGCCGGACGCGGTCCGCTCAGCGCCGACCCCGCCGGTTGGTTCGCTCCCCCGCTGCCCGACGGCGCGGTCTACGCCGAACCGCACCCCCGACGCGTCGTCGCGGTGCGCGCGGGCCACCCGGTCATCGACACCGAGGACGTGGTCATGGTGCACCGCCGAGGCCATCCGCTGAGCTACGCGTTCCGCCCCGAGGCCGTCGGCGATCTGCCCGCCACCCCCGCCGCGGAGGCGCCGGGCTACGTCTACGTCCCGTGGGATGCGGTGGACACCTGGTTCGAGGAGGGGCGCGAACTCGTGCACTATCCGCCGAACCCCTACCACCGCGTGGACTGTCGGCCGGCCGACCGCCGTCTGCGCGTCAGCGTGGGCGGCACCGTCCTGGTGGACACGAGGCGAACCGTCGTGGTGTTCGAGACGGCCCTGGCACCGGTGCTCTACGTCGATCCGGCGCACGTCCGCACCGATGTGCTCCGGCGGAGCGCCACCACCAGCTACTGCAACTACAAGGGCTGGGCGACGTACTGGTCCGCTGTCATCGACGGCATCGCCGTCGACGACGTCGCCTGGTCGTACGCCGAGCCACTTGCCGAATCTCAGTCCATCGCAGGGTTTGTCAGCTTCGATCCGGCCCGCGCGGAGGTGCTGGCCGAGCTGCCGCTCAGCTCTGCTTGATGACCAGGGCGCCGAAGCGCTCGATGGCCTCCCGAGCGTGGGCGAGGCTGTCCCCGGGGATGGTGACCTGGACCCACGTGACGCCGAGGCGGGCGAGGGCGGCGACCCCCTCGAGGTAGCGTTCGGCGTCGAAGTCGTCGCTGCCGGGATCGCCGGCGCCGACGTTGCTGAACGTCACGTCGACGGTGGCCGGGTCGCGTCCCTCGGCGTCGCACCGGCGGCGCAGATCGTCGATCGCCTCGCCGAGCCGGTGCAGTGAATCCAGCGGCGCCGTGCGCGCGGTCTGCGCCAGCACCGCAGGAGCCGGGAACGGACACCAGCCGTCACCGAACGTGACGACGCGGGCGCGGGCGGCGGCCGTGTTGCCGCCGATCCAGATCGGCGGATGCGGTGTGCTGAGCGGCCGGGGATGCGCGGTGATGCCACCGGCGGTGAAATGCCTGCCCTCGAATGTGACGTCGTCGGCCGTCCACACCGTGCGGATCACCGACAGCGCCTCGGTGAACAGATCGGCACGTTCGTCGTAATCGACTCCCAGCGCGGCGAATTCACGTTTGAGGTATCCCACCCCGACCGCCAGGGTGAACCGCCCGCCGGACAGCAGGTCCAGCGTCGCGCCGGATTTGGCCACCACGAACGGATTGCGGTACGGCAGCACCACGATGTTCGGGATCAGGCGCAGGGTGCTGGTGTGGGCGGCCGCGTATCCCATCGCGACGAACGGGTCGAGCGCATCGTGGCCGCCGGCGTCGAGCCAGCGCTGGGTGGGCGCCGGGTGATCGGTGAAGCCGAAGCCCGCGAAGCCGGCGGCTTCGGCCGCCATCGCCACCGCGGCCACCCCGTCCCCGGTCACGAACTCGGGGTTGTAGGGGTGGGTGTGCATGGGG
>JBNMQY010000036.1:0-55697 GCA_050205415.1 Mycolicibacterium litorale | reverse complement strand
CTCCCCCGCCGCCCGGTGCGCCACTGCCGCCTCCGCCGCCGCCGATAGCCGCGTGACCGTCGGGCGCGTCTGACAGTCTGGTCAGATGCAGCTCCCACGGCCGAATCCGGATCTGCCTCACCTCGCTGACGTCGTCCCCTCGGTGCTCGCCGCCATGGAGGTGCCCGGCTTCGATGCAGCGATCGACCTGCCGTCCGGCATCGGATCGGCGTGTGTCCTGCTCATCGACGGCCTGGGCGCCGACCTGCTCGACCGGCACGCCGGCGATGCCCCGGTACTGAGCGGCCTGCGCGGGCGCACCCTGCAGGTCGGGTTCCCGTCGACCACGGTCGCCAGCCTGGCCGCCGTCGGAACCGGTTGCCGGTCCGGCGCGCACGGCATGGTCGGCTACACATTCCGGCTGCCCGGTACCGGCGTGGTGAATCCGCTGCGCTGGCGTCCGCATCCGTGGGGCGACGACCTGCGCGACACCCTGCCGCCCGAAGCCGTACAACCGATGCCGACGACCTTCGAACGCGCCGCGTCGGCCGGCATCGCCGTCCACGTCGTGTCGAATGCGGAGTTCACCGGATCGGGGATGACCCGGGCGGTGCTGCGGGGCGGGCGCTTCATCGGTGTGCACGGTCTGGGCGACCTCGCCGCATCGGTGCGCAGGGTGCTGTCCGAGGGTGGCTTCTGCTACGGCTACCACGGCGACCTCGACCTGCTCGGCCATCTCTACGGTCCGGGGTCGACGGCGTGGCGCATGCAGCTGCGCCAGGTCGACCGGCTGGTCGAGTCCGTCGTCACCGGCCTGCCCACGGGTGCGCTGCTGGCCGTGGTCGCCGATCACGGCATGGTCGAGGTCGATCCTGACGCGGCGTTCGACCTCGACCAGTGCCCACCACTGTTCGACGGCGTCGAGGCCGTCGCCGGTGAGGCACGCGCCCGTTACGTGTACACCACCGACGGTGCCACGCCCACGGTGCTCGCGGCATGGCGCGAATCGCTGGGCGACATGGCATGGGTGGCCACCCGCGACGAGGCCATAGAGGCGGGCTGGTTCGGTCCGCGGGTGGCCGACGACACGCGCCGCCGCATCGGTGACATCGTCGTCGCCGCAAGGGATTCCGCAGCCATGGTGCGCCGCACCGCAGAACCGGTGGAGTCCGCGCTGCGCGGGCAGCACGGCTCGCTGACCGATCTGGAACAGCGGGTTCCCCTGTTGCTCGCCCACACCTGACCACCCTGCCGGTGTGATCTTCGCATCGCGCGGGTACGCCCGCACCGATGCAGACCTTCCTGCCTTGTGCGGATTTCGACGCCAGCGCCGCGGTGCTCGACGCACGTCGCCTCGGTAAGCAACGGGTCGAGGTGATCCAGGTGCTGCGCGCGCTGACCGTCCCCGGGTACGGGTGGCGTCATCACCCCGCCGCCGCGATGTGGGCCGGTTACGAAGAGGCGCTGGTGCGCTACGGCCTGCAGATGTGCGCGCACTGGAGCCGCGGCGGCCGGGCCGATACGTGCGCCACCACCCTCGTCACCGATCTGGGCACGACCGTCGGGATCGGCACGGTGCGTTCCCAGGCCGAACTCGGCGCCGACGGCGAGCTCCCGCCCTGGCTCGGCGACCCGGAATTCCACCGCAGCCACCAGGCCGCGCTGGTGAAGAAGGACCCCGACCACTACCGGCCACTGTTCCCCGACGTCCCCGACGATCTGCCGTATGTGTGGCCGACGTCCGACCGTGACCGCCGAATACCGATCTGAGCGCCGGCAGCGATACCCTCGTCGCCGTGCTCGTGCTGCTTCCGCCGTCGGAGACCAAACGCGTCGGCGGAGACGGACCGCCGCTGCGCCACGACCTGCTCTCGTTTCCCGAACTGGAACCGGTGCGCAAGGCACTCATCGACGAACTCGTGGACCTGTCGGCGGACCGTGAGGCCAGCCGCACGGCGCTGGGCCTCTCGCCGAAACAGGACGCGGAGATCGAGCGCAACGCGGCCCTGCACACCGCGCCGACGCTGCCCGCGATCGACCGCTACACCGGCGTCCTCTACGACGCCCTCGACATCGGATCCCTTCGCGGTGCCACCGCGGCCCGCGCACGGCAGCGACTCGCTATCGGTTCGGCCCTGTTCGGCCTGCTGCGGGCCGACGATCCGGTGCCCGCCTACCGGCTGTCGGCGACGGCGAAGCTCCCCGGCAGCGCGTCGTTGACCGCACGGTGGCGCCCCGTGCTCGAACCGGTACTGGCCGGCATCGCCGAACAGGAGTTGGTCGTGGATCTGCGGTCGGGTTCCTATGCCGCGCTCGGCCGGTTGCCCGGCGCGGTCCGCGTCGACGTGCTTGCCGAACATGCCGACGGCAGGCGCACGGTGGTCAGCCACTTCAACAAGGCGCACAAGGGCAGGCTCGCCCGGGCGCTCGCCACCACACGGGCCGAGCCGAACGATGCCGCCGCCGTCGCGACGGTGGCGCGGCGGGCCGGCATGCGCGTGGAACGCGACGGCGACGAACTCGTCGTCATCGTTCCTGCCTGAGTTCACCCGGCCACACCCGCGCCAACACCGACGGACCGCCCGGGTGCAGCGGCGCGGTCAGGAGTATCGGCGCCTGCGCCATGAATCTCGGTGTGCTGCCGCGATGTTCGTCGGCGGCATGCACGGTGAACGGATGCACGACGTACATGTCCCCCGCCTCGCCGGTCGCCTTCACCACGGGCCGTGCGGAACTGACCCGGTCGCCCACCTCGCCGGCGGCGATCGCGTCCACCGGCGTCTCGTCCAGCGCCGCCGCGACGTCGTGATGTGAACCGCGGCGGATGCGGGTCGGCGCGTCGTCGGGGCCGACATCGGAGAGCAGGGTGAGCAGCAGCAACGTGTGGGGGCGCCCGCTGACCGCCCACCCGCCGTCGGGAAGCGGGGTGTTCAAGTCGATGTGCCAGCCCCGGTCGTCGGCGGGCGGCCGGACCGGGAAGCGGACCGGGATGTTGCCCAGCGCTCCCCTGGGCTGCCAGCCGCCGACACCGCACAGCGCGTCGAGCGCCCGGGCCAGGGACTCGGCGGCGGCCAACTCCGCGAACGGTCCCGAGCCGGTCAGATCCGCCGCCCACATCACCGGCTGCGTCCACGACGCCGGGTCGTCGGGCGACACACCGAGCTGTCGCCACAGCTGTGCGCGGGCGGCGTCGGCGGCGGCGCGCAGCTCCGGTTGAACGATCTTCAGATAGCCGTCGCGCTCGAAGGCTGCCACATCCACCACCCGGACAGGCTGCCCCATCGAGCGATGACGGCGAAAGCGATTTAATTCTCAGTCGTCGACGTTGAAGACGAGGCAGAACGTGTGCCCGGCCGGGTCGCGGTACACGCGGAAGTCGTCTTCACCCGGCGCGTCCTTCACCCGGGTGGCGCCGAGGTCGAGCACCTTCCGTTCGGCCTCGTCGACGTCGTCGACCCGGATGTCGAGGTGGAACTGTTGGGAGCCGCTGGGGTCGGGGAACGTCGGCGGCCGGTGCTCCGGCGACCGCTGGAACGCCAGCCGGCCGCCCGACGGTTCGGTGAGCACCACCCAGTCGTCCTCCTCGGTGTGGATCTCTCCGCCGAGGACGCCGGCGTAGAACTCGGCCAGCGCCAGGGGATCTCGACAATCGACGACGACGGATCGCAGTGTTCCGATCATGATCGTCGGATTGCCGGACACGGCCGAAGTGAAACCGTCGCCGAACGTGCGGTGGTTGCGAATTCTCGACCGAATTCTCGCAGTGGGCGCACGTTCGGCGACCGAGACGGTCAGGCCCTGGTGAGCTGCTTCTGTTCGTAGAGGCGCGCCCACTCCTTGCGCGGCCGGATCGACACGTCGACGTCTGCCCCCTGGGCCCGCAGCGCGCGCACGTTGGCCTGGTCTTTGGCACTGTGCGCGAACGGATCCCAGCCGAAGAACCGGCAGGAGTTCTCCCAGGTGATCTTGTTGATGTCGGAATCGCTGGCCCCGGCGGCGTTCAGTTCGGCCAGCACCTGTTCGGGGGCGTCGGGCCAGAAGCAGTCCGAATGGGGGTAATCGCACTCCCAGGCGATGATGTCGATGCCGATCTCGTGGCGCAGCTTGAGCGACGTCTTGTCGGTGACGTAGCAGGCCAGCGAATGCTCGCGGAACACATCGCTGGGCAGCTTGTCGCCGAAGTCGCGGCGCAGCCACTTCTGGTTCGTGTAGTGGCGGTCGCTGCGGTCGAGGTAGAACGGGATCCAGCCGATGCCGCCCTCGGAGAACGCGAACTTCAAGTCCGGGTAGTTGCGCATCGCCGGTCCCCACAGCAGATCCTGGGCGCACATCGCCGACACCTGCGTGGCCAGGATGATCAGGTTGTCGATCGGCGCGTTGGGCGCCATGCTGATCGCGCCGAACCCGGTGCCGATGTGCAGGCACATCACCACGTTCTCCTCGGACAGCGTCCGGAACACCGGACCCCAGTAGTCCTCGTCGTGGTAGCTGGGCAGTCCTTCGAGGTGCGGCAGTTCCGGCATGGTCACCGCGCGGCACCCCTTCGCCGCGACCCGGCGGATCTCGTTGCACATGGCCTCGGGGTTCCAGGTCGGCATGATCGCGATGGGGATGAAGCGGCCCGGATAGGAACCCGCCCATTCGTCGATGTGCCAGTCGTTGTAAGCCGACACCATCACCAGCGTCGACTCCTCGCGGTGCATGTTGAGGTGGCGCGCCGAGAACCCGGTGAACGTCGGGAAGCACATCGAGGCCAGGATGCCGTTGCGGTTCATGTCGCGGACGCGTTCGTGGACGTCGTAGACACCGGGGCGCATCTCGGCGAAGCCGGCGGGGTCGCGGCCCCACTCCTCGGCAGGCCACGACACCACGGCGTTGAGGCCGCTGACCCCTTGCGGCCGGCCCTGGTACATCCACTGGTCGACGCCCTTGTCGTCGGTGACGACGATCGGCGCCTCCTCCTTGTACTTGGCGGGCACGTGCCGCAGGAACATGTCGGGCGGTTCCACGACGTGGTCGTCGATGCTCACCAGGATCAGGTCGTCGACATTCACAGGCACTCCTCGTCGAAGCTGTTCGTGTGCCCTTCACGTGGTCGGGGTCACACTGGACTAGTTCCAGTTGTACCGTGCATAGGTGTGACCGTCTCTGCGCTATCGGCCAAGGGTTTGGCCGAATCGGCCAACATGTCCGAGCGGGTGATCGACCTGCGCCGCGGGGGCCGCGCGCTCGCCGGCAGTTACCTCTACGAGGGCGACGGTCTGATCACCGGCTGGCATTCGCATGACGTGCACCAGATCGAGTACGCGATCGGCGGGGTGGTCGAGGTGGAGACCGCCTCAGGTCACTACCTGGTACCGCCCCAGCAGGCCGCATGGTTGCCGATGGGGCTCGAACACCAGGCGACGATGAACGCCGACGTCCGGACCGTCGCGGTGATGTTCGACAGCGCACTGATTCCCGACGGCGGCAACCGCGCCCGGATCCTGGCCGTCTCACCGCTGATCCGGGAGATGATGATCTACGCGCTGCGCTGGCCGATCGACCGCGCACACAGCGACCCGGTGTCGGATGCGTTCTTCCAGACCCTGGGCAACCTGGTGATCGAGGCGCTCGACCACGAGGCGCCGCTGAGCCTGCCCAGCTCCGAGCATCCGATCGTGGCCGCGGCGCTGGCCTACACCAAGGAGCACCTGCAGTCGGTGACCGCCGAGGAGGTCAGCCGCGCGGTGGCGGTGTCCGAGCGGACGCTGCGCAGGTTGTTCGCCGAAGAGCTCGGGCTGTCGTGGCGCACCTACCTGCTGCACGCCCGCATGCTGCGGGCGATGGCGCTGCTGGCCGCGCCGGGGCAATCGGTGCAGGAGACGTCGACGGCGGTCGGTTTCGACAGCCTCAGCTCGTTCACCCGCGCGTTCACGCAGTTCTGCGGTGAGACACCGTCGGCGTACCGGCGCAGGGCGGCCGACTCCGCGGTGTGAGCGGCCGGCGTCAGAACGGGAAACCCAGCTCCGCGGGAACGTCGGCGGCGAACGCCCTGTCGATCCGATGGATGAGCTCGAAGTCGTTGCCGCGCAACCGGTTCGCCGCGGCGAACGCCGTCGCCCGGTGGCCGCCGAGATACAGCGCGCCCAGGACGTCGAGATCGAGGAAGACCTCGGGGGCGGCGTCCGTCGGCGTGCACACCGCACGTCCGTCGCGGATCTGCAGCGCGAACCGGCCACCGTCGGCACGGAACGCGTCGTCCACCTCGAGCACGGTCGACAGGTCGCCACCGTAGGTGCGGGCCTGCAACGCGGCCGGGATGTCCATCAGGCGCAACCACAGGTCGTCGGCGGCCGCCGTGGTGCGCACCTGGCGGGCATCGGTGAGCAGATACGGCAGCGGGTCGGCCGGATGGGTGGCGATCTCGATGCGCTCCATCAGGTCCAGGCCGCACAGCGCCCGCCACAGTGCGACGTGCGCATCGCGGGTTGCCGCCGTCAGCTCCACCACCCGGACGTGTCTCGGCCCCGCTCCGTGCGTCCGGTACAGCACGTACCCGTCGGCGTGCAGAAAAGCGAACAGCGGGCTCCCGCCGGCGCGGTCGTCGTCGCGGTCGGCCAGCAGGTCGTCCCACAGCGCCTTCGGCCGCACGAGGCCACCCGGTGTGTCGCGACGCCAGCGGTCGTAGACGGCGGCGAGCTCGTCGACGTGGTCGCGCGGCGTCACGATCCGTACCCCGGCGGGATCCGGTGCGTCGGCGCGGAACCGGACCGTCCGCCGGTCGACGGACCACTCCACCGCAACCGTCGCCGGGCCGTAGCCGAACCGCCCGTAGATCCCGCCTTCACTCGCGGTCAGCGCGGCGATCGGGTACCCCGCCGCGCCGATCCGATCGTGCAGTTCGGTGAACATCGACCGGAGCAGTCCGCGCCGGCGATGTGTCGGCGCCACCGACACCCAGCTGATGCCGGCGACCGGCAAGATGGCGCCACCGGGCACCGTCAGCTGAAAATCCAGGAAGAGGGCTTGGGCCACCACGTCCGGACCGTCCGCGACGACGAGTGCGGCGTCGCCGGGGATCATCGTCCGCCACGTCGCCAGGGCGGACGGGTCCACCACATGGCCGAAGCTCGTGGCGTCCAGGCGCCGCATGAGCGGCCAGTCGTCCTCGGTCGCCGTCCGCAGTTCCAGCCCCGAAGCGCTCACGGACGTCGACGCTGCCACAGCGGCGCGATCCTCCGCATCCGATTTATCCCGTCGGCCCGGACCGTAAGCTGCCTGGGTGCCCGATCGCACCTCTGGTCTGCAGGCCGCCCTCCGGCACGCCGAGGCGTACCTGGCCGGACTCGATGAGCGACCGGTGGCCGCGCGCGCCTCGGCCGCCGACGTCGTGGAGCGGTTGGGCGGTCCGCTGCCCGAGCACGGATCCGACCCCGCGCACGTGATCGACGATCTGGCGACGGGTGCCGACCCCGGCCTGGTCGCCAGCGCCGGACCCCGCCACTTCGGTTTCGTCGTCGGCGGTGCGCTGCCCGCCGCGCTCGCCGCCGACTGGCTGGTGTCCGCGTGGGACCAGTGCGCGGCGTTCCATGCGTTGTCACCGGCCGGATCGGCGATCGAGGAGATCGCCTCCCGATGGGTGATCGACCTGCTCGGGCTGCCCGACCACGCCAGTGTCGGCTTCGTGACAGGCGGGCAGGGCGCCAACACCACCTGTCTGGCCGCCGCGCGGCACGCCGTACTGGCCGCTGCCGGTTGGGATGTCGAACGCGACGGACTCATCGGGGCTCCGCCGCTGCGGGTGCTGTGCGGTGAGCAGGCGCACGCCACCATCCACACCGCGCTGCGGCTGCTGGGTCTGGGCGCGGGCACCGCGGTCCGCATCGCGGCCGACGCGCAGGGCCGGATGGATCCACGGGCACTGCGCGACACCCTCGCCGCCGGGACCGGTCCGGCGATCGTGTGCGCGCAGGCAGGCAATGTGGCCACCGGAGCGTTCGACGCGTTCGAACCGATCGCCGACGCGTGCGCGGACCACGGTGCGTGGCTGCACGTCGACGGCGCCTTCGGACTGTGGGCGGCCGCCGCACCCGGGACCCGGCATCTGACCCGCGGCGTCGAACGCGCCGATTCCTGGGCGGTCGACGCGCACAAGTGGCTCAACGTGCCGTATGACTGCGCCGCGGCGATCGTCGCGCATCCCGACGCGCACCGGGCCGCGATGAGCCTGGCCGGTCCGTATCTGGTGGCCGATCCGGGGCAGCGCGACAACACCACCTACGTCCCCGAGAGTTCGCGCCGGGCGCGCGCGGTCCCGGTGTACGCCGCGATCCGCTCACTCGGCCGCACCGGCATCGCCGAGATGGTCGAGCGCAACTGCGCCCAGGCCCGCCGGATGGCCGCACACCTCGCCGCCATCCCCGGGGCCACCGTGCTCAACGACGTCGTGCTCAACCAGGTGCTGGTCGCGCTGCCCGGCGGGGACGACGCCAACCGCGCCGCGGTCGCCGCCATCCAACGCGACGGCACGTGCTGGCTGGGCGGCACCACGTGGCAGGGCGCGTATGTGCTGCGGGTGAGTGTGTCGAATTGGGCGACCACCGATGAGGACATCGACCGTTCGGCGGCGGCGATCACCGCCGCGGTTGCTAGATCCCGACGATGAAGTCGGTGGTGTAGAACTCCGCCGGCAACTGTGAATTGGGTTGCGGCCGTTCGATGGACAGCCACGCGCCGGTCGCACCCGGCATGACCGGGCTCGACAGGGCGATCGCACCGGCGCCGAGCCCGTCGGTGTGCAACGCCCCGACCGCGGTGCCGGGGGCGCCCGCGCCGCACCCGGCCGCCGACGTCCTCGGCACCTGGATCAACCGCACCTCGTAGGTCGTATTGGGTTTCGCCAAGGCCATCTGCACGTCCGCGCTGACCTGGCTGGAGCCCCGACCGCGCACCGTGGCGGTGGCCCGTGCGATCCCCGCCGAGTCGTAGTACTGGCGAATGCTGTAGTCGCAGCGCCGCAGGGCGCTGGTGAACGGCAGGAAGGTACCGCCGGACTCCGCGGCGGCGACCGGGGCCGACGCGACGGCGGCGCCGATCGGGACCAGCGGAGCGGTGATCATGGCCGTTGCGGCGAGCAGCGCGGCGAACGGGGACGAGGCGGGCATGGCGCTCCCTTCGGCCTTGGCGACCACATCTCCGGCAGGTGCTGACCGGTGTCCTCCCAGCCAAGCACGGCACCTGCCGAAAAGGGCGCGTAAGCGCCGAATATCCTCACAGGGGAACCGGGCTCGGCGGGCCCACCAGGAATCCGTCAGCGATCAACCGTCTTCAAAGGAGTGGACTACACCGATGGCGAACCAACAGCAAACGGACAAGCTGGCGGCGGGCAAGGGCTTCATCGCTGCGCTCGACCAGAGCGGTGGCTCGACGCCGAAAGCGCTGCGCCTGTACGGCGTCGAGGAGAACGAGTACTCGTCGGAAACCGAGATGTTCGACCTGATCCACAAGATGCGGTCACGGATCATCACCTCCCCGGTGTTCACCGGTGACCGGGTGCTCGGTGCGATCCTGTTCGAGCAGACCATGGACCGCCAGATCGAGGGCAAGCCGTCGGCGGCCTACCTGTGGGAGGACAAGGGCGTCGTCCCCTTCCTCAAGATCGACAAGGGTCTGGCCGAGGCGTCCGACGACGTCCAGCTGATGAAGCCGATGCCGCAGCTCGACGACCTGATCAAGCGCGGTGTCGACAACGGCATCTTCGGCACCAAGGAGCGCTCGGTGATCGGCGGCGCGAACGCCAAGGGCATCGCCGCGGTGGTGGCCCAGCAGTTCGAGATCGCCCAGCAGGTGCTGTCCCACGGGCTGGTCCCCATCATCGAGCCCGAGGTCACGATCTCGATCGACGACAAGGCGGAGGCCGAGGACATCCTGCGCGACGAGATCGCCAAGAACCTCGACGACATCGGAAGCGGACAGCAGGTGATGCTCAAGCTCACGCTGCCGTCGACGGCCAACCACTACAAGCCGCTGGTCGACCACGACAAGGTGCTGCGCGTGGTGGCCCTGTCCGGCGGATACTCCCGCGACGAGGCCAACAAGCTGCTGGCCCAGAACACCGGGGTCATCGCCAGCTTCAGCCGCGCGCTCACCGAAGGGCTCTCGGCGCAGCAGTCCGACGACGAGTTCAATGCCACGCTCGACAAGACGATCCAGGGCATCTACGAGGCGTCGATCGCGGGCTGACCGATCTCCGCGGTGCGCCGGGTTGCCGTTCGGCCCGGCGCACTGCAGGATCGCCGGACAATGGACACGAATGCGGCCTTCGAACTGGCCGGCGTCGACGCGCTCGGACAGGCACAGCTCGTCGCTTCCGGTGAACTCAGCGCGACCGAACTGCTCGACGCCGCGCTGACGCGCCTGGAGGCGGCGCGCGGTCTCAACGCGGTCGTCCACGAACTGTTCGACCGGGGACGCCGGCAGGCCGCGGCCCTCGATGCCTCCGGGCGGCTGCGCGGCGGCGCCGGCGGTCCGCTGGCCGGTGTGCCGTTCCTACTCAAAGACCTCGGCGCGTCGGTGGGTGGTGCGCCGGAATCGATGGGTTCACGGGCGCTGCGCACCCGCATCGCCCCGCAGAACGCGTGGATCGTCGATCGGTACCTGGCGGCGGGCCTGGTGGTGTTCGGCAAGACCAACACCCCGGAGTGGGGCAACCACTGCACCACGGAGCCGTCACTGTTCGGTCCCACCGTCAATCCGTGGTCACCGGATGTCACCCCGGGCGGATCGAGCGGAGGTTCGGCCGCCGCCGTCGCCGCCGGGGTGGTGCCCGCCGCGTCCGGCGGGGACGGCACCGGGTCGATCCGGGTACCCGCGTCGTGCTGCGGGCTGGTGGGTCTCAAACCGCGGCGCGCCCGCACGTCGTTCGCCCCGGCCGGACACCTGCTGGAAGGCCTGGCCGTCGAACACGCCCTGACCCGCACCGTTCGCGACAGTGCGGCGCTGCTCGACGCCGTCACCGGGCCCGATCCCGGTGACCCCTACAGCGCGGCGCCGCCACCGAACCCGTTCCTACAGGCGATCGCCGTGCAGCCGGCGCCCCAGCGCATCGCGATCGCGACCGGCTCCCCGTTCCCCGGACCGGCCACCGATCCCGAGGTCGTCGCGGCGGTCGAGGCGACCGGCCGCCTGCTCGCCGGTCTCGGCCATCGCGTCGAACCCGGCGCTCCCGCCTTCGACGCCGACGCGGTCGCCGATGGGATCGCAGTCCTGCACAACGTCAGCAACGCCCAGCTGCACGCACTGGCCACCGACCATCTCGGGCGGCCGCCCACCGACGACGAGTTCGAGGCCAGCACCTGGGTGATGGTGCGCGAGGGCTTCACGACGACCGGCGTGCAGTACGCCGGCGCGATCGAGAACGTGCACGCCGAGACCCGGCGGTTCGTGGCGGGCATGGCCGACTACGACGTGCTGCTCGCCCCGACCCTGCTGACTCCCCCACCCCCGTACGCCCTGCTCGATCAGCCCCGCGGCACCACCAGGGCGTTCTTCGACGTGGAATTCGCCACGACCGGATGGACGCCGTTGGCCAATGTCACGGGCTGGGCGGCGATCTCGCTGCCGCTGGGCACCACCTCGTCCGGCCTTCCGATCGGAGTCCAGCTGATGGCGCCCGAGGAGACGGTGCTGCTGCAACTGGCGACGCAGCTCGAGGCGGCGGCGCCGTGGGCGGACCGCCGCCCGGCCGGTTGGATCGCCGCCGCCACGAAGTGATCGAGAGGGCGTCGAAGCCGCGACGGTGACGTGCGACACTGCTGCACATGACGCCGCCCATCGCACGCCCGAAACTCGAGGGCAACATCGCCGTCACCGATGACCGGCAGATCGGCTTCGCCGAATTCGGTCACCCGCAGGGCCGGGCGGTGTTCTGGCTGCACGGCACGCCCGGTGCGCGCCGCCAGATCCCCGCGGAGGCCCGCGCATTCGCCGAGCAGCAGAGGATCCGGCTGATCGGGCTCGACCGCCCCGGTATCGGCTCCTCCACCCCGCACCAGTACCCGAACGTGCTGGCCTTCGCCGACGACCTGCGGGTCATCGCCGACACGCTGGGTATCGACCGGATGGCGGTCGTCGGCCTGTCCGGTGGCGGGCCCTACGCGCTGGCGTGCGCGGCCGCCATGCCCGAGCGGATCGTCGGCGCGGGCGTGATCGGCGGGGTGGCACCGACCGTGGGGCCCGACGCGATCGCGGGCGGACTGATGAAGCTCGGTTCCCGTGTCGCGCCGTTCCTCGAGGTCGCGGGCGGTCCGATCCGGCTGGCCGCCGGCACGCTGATCCGATTCGTGCGCCCGGTCGCCGACCCGGCCCTCTACCTCTACGCGGCGGTCTCTCCCGCGGCCGACCGCCGGATGCTGGTCCGCCCCGAGTTCCGGGCGATGTTCCTCGACGACCTGCTCAACGGCAGCCGTAAACAGCTCGCCGCCCCGTTCGCCGATGTGGTGGTCTTCGCCCGCGACTGGGGTTTCCGGCTCGACGAGGTGAAGGTCGCGGTGCGGTGGTGGCACGGCGACTGCGACCACATCATCCCGTTCGGCCACGGGCAGCACTGCGTCGCATGCCTTCCCGACGCGCACCTGTACCACCTGCCCGGCGAGAGCCATCTCGGCGGGCTCGGCCAGGCGCAGCAGATCCTGGCGTCGATGGTCGAGCTGTGGGAGCGGGCGGACCGGACCTGAACGGTCAGTCGCCGCCGTTCAGTGCGCCCCGAAGCAGGTGCATGGCCACCGTGGTCGAACGCTCCCGCACATCCGAGCGATTGCCGGGCAGCCGGACGGTGCGGACCACCGGCTCTCCGCCCGACTCAAGGACGCAGAAACACACGGTGCCAACGGGTTTGGTCTCGGTGCCGCCGCCGGGTCCGGCGATTCCGGTGACCGCGACGGCGACGTCGGCGCCGAAGCGGCGCAGCGCCCCGTCGGCCATGGCCTCGGCGACCGGTTCGGACACCGCGCCGTGGGCGGCGATCAGATCCGCGGGGACTCCGAGCATCTCGACCTTCGCCGCGTCGGCATAGCAGACCAGGCCGCCCGCGACATACGCCGACGATCCTGCGCGGTCCGTCAGGCGCGCCGAAAGCAATCCCCCGCTGCATGATTCGGCGGTCGCGATGGTCCGTCCGGCCAGCAGCGCAGCGACCTGATCGTCGACGAGCGAGCCGTCTTCGGAGAAGATCACGGATCCGTGCCGGTCGCGCATCAGCGTGAGCAGATCCTGGTACACCTGTGCCGCGTCGGGTTCGTAGCGGGTGACGATCTCGAGTTCACCGCGCCGCAGGCAGGTGGTGATCTCCAGGCGGTCGAATCCGGTGATGTCGCGCTCGCCCTCGCGGAGGGTCTCCGCCAACGCCGATTCGGGCAGCCCGAACATCCGGACCGTGTCCTGCCGGTATTCGGTGCGCCCGGCGATGGCCTGCCGGAGGGCGTCGGTCTGCAACGCCGTCCGCCACATCGGCTGCAGTTCGCGCGGCGGACCGGGCAGCACGAGCACCGTGGGCGAACCGGCGACCACCACCCCGGGTGCGGTGCCGACGGGTTCGAGCACCGTGGCGCCCTCGGGCACCATCGCCTGTTTGCGGTTGGCCGCCCGCAGCGCCTCGAAGTCGATGTCGGGGCGGCGTCCCGTCAATCGGCGCAGGATGGCCGCAATCCGCTCCTCCAGCGCCGCGTCGAGCACCAGGTCGCGGCCGCAGAACCGGGCCACCGTGGCGACGGTCATGTCGTCGGCGGTGGGTCCGAGGCCGCCACTGGTGACGATGAGGTCGACGCCCTCGGCGGCGAGGAATCGCAATTGCGCCTCGATGTCGGCCGGACGGTCACCGCAGATCGTGATGTGGGCGAGTTCGACCCCGAGTTCCAGGAGCCGGTCGGCGATCCAGGGTCCGTTGAGGTCCTGGACCCGGCCGGTCAGTACTTCGGTGCCGGTGACGACGATGCCCGCGCGTGCGCTCACGGATACAACCTACGCGGTGCGTGCCGCGGGCCTTGACCTCAAGGATTGTTGAGGTTCGACACTGGCGGCATGACCCACACACTCACCCGGCTGCAACCCGATCTCTTTCAGACCCGAACTGACTCACCGTTTCCCGGCCTCACCACGCACGCCTACCTGTGGACCGGCGGGAAGAACGGCAATGTGCTGTTCTACAGCACCGCGTCGGACGCCGAGTTCGACGCCATCGCCGACCGCGGCGGAATCGCCGACCAGTACCTGTCACATCTCGACGAGGCGGGCCCGATGCTCGGGCAGATCGCCCGTCGATTCGGGCCGCGTCTTCACGCGCCTGCGGCCGAATCGGCTGAGATCACCCGGCACGCCCCGATCGATGTTCCGCTGTCGGGGCGTGCGATCGACGCCAACGGTGTCGAGGTGATCCCCACACCGGGTCATTCACCGGGGAGTTGCTGTTTCCTCGTGCGTGGCGCGGAAGGCCTCGGCTACCTGTTCACCGGCGACACGATCTTCCCGACCGACCACGGCACCTGGTCGACCTTCGTCCCGCCGGGCCGCGGTGACCCGGCCGCGATGCGGTCGAGTCTCGGCGTGCTGGCGGCGCTCGAACCCGATGTGGTGATCTCGAGCGCGTTCGCCGGACCCACGGCGGTGCAGGCCGTCGACGCTGACTCGTGGCCGCGGATCATCGCCGAGGCGACGGCCAGCGTGCCGTCCGTCGACGCGTCGACCAGCGGCTGACCCTTGCGGTCTCCCCGTCACCCGATGGCGGCTTCGCGTTGCCCGGCGGGGTCGGCGAGCAGCGGACCGAAGGCCAATTCGGCGGCGCCGATCATCAGCGTCTCGGAGTCGAGGCCGGCCGCCACGATGCGCACCGATGCCCGCGGCCCGGCCATGCTGTGGCGGGCGACGGCGGCATGCAGCGTGTCGGCGGCCCGCTCCGGGAACACCCGCAGGAACCCGCCGAGCACGATGAGCCGGGGGTTCATCACGTTGATCGCGCCGCCGAGCGCGATACCGAGACGACGTGCCTGATCGTCCAGAGAGACTGACGAAAGTGCCTGCGTGACTTCTGTTTCCAGGCATCCGATGGCCCCGCAGTGGCAGGCCTTCGTGCCACCGACGTAGGTGTGGCCGAGTTCGCCGGCGTATCCGTCGGCGCCGCCGAGGAGTTCACCGGCCACCACGAAACCGGCGCCGATCCCGCTGGCGCCGCCATTGACGTAGACCATGTGGTCGGCTTGCGGGTGTCCGCCGAAGAGGTGCTCGGCGACGGCGCCGACGTTGGCGTCGTTCGCCGCAAACACCGGCAACTCCGTTGCGGTGCTGAGCAGCTCGCCGACCCTCTCGTCATGCCAGCCGAGGTGCGGCGCGAGCTGGACGGTGGAACCCGGCGCATGCACCAGCCCCGGCACCGCGAGTCCGATCGAGGTGATGGCCGAGCCGGCGGGCAAGCCCACGCGCAGGCGGTCGATGGTGGCGGTGGCGATGCGGACCATGTCGGCCGCGGTCGGAACGGTCGGTGTCGGTACCCGCCGCACGGTCACCACCTCGCCGCCCAGCGCGACCAGCGCGACGGTGATCGCGTCGACCTCGGGGTTCACCGCAACGGCCAGCACCCGCCGGGACGGGCGCACCACCGGGCTGGGGCGGCCCACCCCGGACGCCGGCCCGCCGGCCGGTCGGGTCTCCTCGACGAGACCTGCGTCGACAAGCTCCGCCACCAGATCCTTCACCGTTGACCGCGACAGACCGGTGCGCCGGGTCAGCTCGGCACGGGTCGTCGTGCGGGTGCGGTGGACGAGTGTCAGCACGGCGGACAGGTTGCGGCGCCGGACGTCGTCGCTGCTGGTACCGATTCTCATGCAACTCCTTGACAGTGATCGCGGACACATCTTATGTTCGGCGCCAGAACAAATCCAACAGGAGGCCTGGTGTCCGTCCTCGAGTCCCGCACCGCCCATTCCGACCTCACGCCCGACCGGTCCGACAAGTTCTCCTTCGGACTGTGGACGGTGGGCTGGACCGGCAGCGACCCGTTCGGGGCGGCCACCCGCCCCCGCCTCGACGTCGTCGAAGCGGTCGAACGGCTGTCCGAGCTCGGCGCGTACGGTCTGACCTTCCACGACGACGACCTGTTCGCATTCGGCTCATCGGACCTTGAGCGCCGGCGTGAGATCGGCCGTCTCACAGCGGCATTGAAGTCCACCGGCATGGTCGTGCCGATGGTGACGACCAACCTGTTCACCCATCCGGTGTTCAAGGACGGCGGGTTCACCAGCAACGACCGCGGCGTCCGCCGTTTCGCACTGCGCAAGGTGCTGCGCAACATCGACCTGGCCGCCGAACTCGGCGCGCAGACGTTCGTCCTGTGGGGCGGCCGCGAGGGCAGCGAATACGACAGCGCCAAGGACGTCTGCGCGGCGTTGGCGCGCTACCGCGAGGCGCTGGATCTGCTGGGCGAGTACGTCATCGATCAGGGGCTGGCACTCCGGTTCGCGATCGAGCCGAAACCCAACGAGCCACGTGGCGACATCCTGCTGCCGACCGTCGGCCACGCGCTGGCATTCATCGAGACGCTGGCGCATCCGGATCTGGTCGGCGTCAACCCCGAGACCGGACACGAGCAGATGGCCGGGCTCAACTTCCTGCACGGCATCAGCCAGGCGATGGACCACGGCAAGCTGTTCCACATCGACCTCAACGGTCAGCGTGGCATCAAGTTCGACCAGGATCTGGTGTTCGGGCACGGTGACCTGATCAACGCCTTCTCGCTGGTCGACCTGTTGGAGCACGGCGGCGGCGACGGCGCACCCGGTTACGACGGCCCGCGCCATTTCGACTACAAGCCGAGCCGGACCGAGGACAGCGCCGGGGTGTGGGCCTCCGCGGCGGCCAGCATGCGGATGTACCTGTTGCTCAAACAGCGGGCCGCGGCGTTCCGGGCCGACCCGGAGGTTTCCGATGCCCTCGCCGCCGCCCGCGTCGACGAGTTGCGCCTGCCGACCCTCGACTCGGGCGAAAGCTACCGCGAGCTGCTCGCGGACAGATCCGCCTTCGAGGACTTCGACACCGAATCCTACTTCGGGGCAAAGGGATTCGGCTTCGTGCGGCTCAACCAACTGGCCATCGAGCACTTGCTGGGCGCTCGCTGAGAATCCGCGCCACACCCTGGACGTGACGCACGTCACCTTATATGTTGTGCCAAACAACAAACCCGCGCTGGAGTCCTCGATCTCTGAGAAAGGCAACGTCCATGACCAAACTGAGCGGACTGATGCTCGCCGTGTGCGCCGGCTTGACCCTGAGCGCCTGCGGCGGCGGAGGCGGGGAGCAGAGCCAGGCGGGCAAGATCGGCGTGATCCTGCCCGACACCAAATCCTCGGTCCGCTGGGAGACCAAGGACCGTCCGGCGCTGGAGAGCGCGTTCGACGAGGCCGGCGTGCCCTACACCATCCAGAACGCCGAAGGTTCGGCCGACACCATGGCCACCATCGCCGACAGCATGATCGCCGACGGGGTGACGGTGCTGGCGATCGTGAACCTCGACTCCGACAGCGGTGCCTCGATCCAGCAGAAGGCGGCCGCCCAGGGCGTCAAGACGATCGACTACGACCGGCTCACCCTCGGCGGATCGGCCGATGCCTACATCTCGTTCGACAACACCAAGGTCGGCGAACTGCAGGGTCAGGGGCTGGTCGACTGTCTCGGCGGGCGGCAGGCGAACGTGCTGGCGCTCAACGGTTCCCCCACTGACAACAATGCGACCCTGTTCTCCACCGGTGCGCATTCGGTGCTCGACCGCACACCCACCATCCGCGTCGTCGGCGAGCAGGCGGTACCGGACTGGGACACCGACAGGGCCGTCACCATCTTCGAGCAGATGTACACCGCGGCCGACGGCCGGGTCGACGGCGTCTATGCCGCCAATGACGGCCTCGCCGGATCGGTGATCTCGATCCTCGAGAAGAACCAGCGCGCCGGTCAGGTGCCCGTCACCGGACAGGACGCCACCGTCGAGGGGCTACAGAACATCCTGGCCGGAAAGCAGTGCATGACCGTGTACAAATCGGCCCGCGAAGAGGCCGGCGCGCTCGCCGACGCCGCGATCGCGCTGGCGACCGGCCAATCGGTGAACACCACCGCCACCTCACGGGACGACACCGGTGGCCGCGACGTGCCGTCGGTGTTGCTGACACCGCAGGCGATCACCAAGGACAACCTGAACGTGGTCTTCGACGATGACGGGCAGTCTCCCCAAGAGGTGTGCGCCGGACAGTTCGCGGCCATGTGCACGGCCGCCGGGATCAGCTGACATGACCGGCCCGATTCTCGAACTCCGCGGTGTCAACAAGAGTTTCGGCGTCGTCCATGTGCTGCACGACGTGGACTTCGCGGTGTACCCGGGTGAGGTGACCGCGCTGGTGGGCGACAACGGGGCCGGGAAGTCCACCCTGGTGAAGGCCGTCGCGGGCATCCACCCGATCGACACCGGTACCTACCTTTTCGACGGCGCGCCGGTGACCGTGCACAGCCCCCACGACGCGGCGCGGCTCGGCGTGGAAGTGGTCTACCAGGACCTGGCGCTGTGCGACAACCTCGACATCGTGTCGAACATGTTCCTTGGCCGCGAGATCGTGCGCCGCGGCATGCTCGACGAGGCGACGATGGAGACCATGGCCCGCGACGCGCTGGCCTCGCTGTCGGTGCGGACGGTGAAGTCGGTGCGCCAGCCGGTGTCGAGCCTGTCCGGTGGGCAACGTCAGACGGTGGCCATCGCCAAATCGGTGCTGTGGAAGTCGAAGGTAGTGCTCCTCGACGAGCCGACCGCCGCGCTCGGTGTGGCGCAGACCCGTCAGGTTCTCGACCTGGTGCGGCGACTGGCCGACCAGGGCGTCGGCGTCGTGCTGATCTCCCACAACCTCTCGGACGTCTTCGAGGTGGCCGATCGGATCTGCGCGCTGTATCTCGGCCGGGTCGCCGCCGAGGTGAAGACGGCTGAGGTCACCCACAGCCAGATCGTCGAACTGATCACCGCGGGCCGGTCCGGCACCCTGGGTCTGGCGCCCGCCGAAGCCGCCCGGTCGATGTGAAGGGACGCCAGATGACCACTCTCGACGGGCAACTCGCCGAGGCCGACTTCGCGGCCGATCTGCGCTCCCAGGAGTCGTTCGGCGCCGCCCTGCGCGCGTACCTGCAGCGGGTCCGCGGCGGGGACATGGGCTCGCTGCCCGCGGTCCTCGGTCTGATGGTGCTGTTCGTGGTGTTCGCCGCGGCCAACGAGCGGTTCCTGTCCGCGCTCAACCTCGCCAACCTCGTCACCCAGGCCGGCTCCATCTGCGTGCTGGCCATGGGGCTGGTGTTCGTGCTGCTCCTCGGCGACATCGACCTGTCCGCCGGGGTGGCCGGCGGCGTATCCGCCTGTGCGATGGCGTTGACGATCGTCTCGTCGGGCTGGCCGTGGTGGGCCGCGATGCTCGCCGGCGTGCTGTGCGGGGCGCTCATCGGCCTGGCGATCGGGGTGCTGCGGGCACGGCTCGGGATACCGTCGTTCGTCGTCACGCTGGCGTTTTTCCTCGGCCTGCAGGGCGTCACGCTCAAGCTCATCGGTGAGGGCGGCTCGGTGCGTGTGGACGATCCGGTGATCCGCGGTATGACCATCCAGAATCTGCCGGTGACCGTCGGGTGGGCCTGCGCCGTCGCGGTGGTACTCGGCTTCGGAGCACTCGAGCTGTATCGGCACCGCGCCAAGGTGGCCGCCGGACTGCACCACGCCCCGCTCGGTGTGGTGGCGGCGCGCATCGCCGCGGTGGCGGTCGTGACGCTGGGCGTCACGTTCGTGCTCAGCCTCAACCGCAGCGTCAACCCGAACATCGAGATCCGCGGTGTCCCTTACGTTCTCCCGATCGTCGGGGTGCTTCTCGTCGCGCTGACCCTGGTCCTGCGCCGGACCTCCTACGGTCGGCACATCTACGCGGTCGGCGGGAACCCGGAGGCGGCCCGCCGCGCCGGAATCAACGTCGACCGCATCAGGATGTCGGTGTTCGTCGTCGGATCGTCGATGGCCGCGCTGAGCGGGATCCTGGCCGCCTCCTACGCCGGCAAGGTGTCGGCCTCCTCCGGCGCGGGCAACACGCTGCTGTACGCCGTCGGCGCTGCGGTCATCGGCGGCACCAGCCTGTTCGGCGGGAAGGGACGGGCGATCGACGCGGTCGTCGGCGGGGTGGTGATCGCGACCATCGCCAACGGTCTGGGTCTGCTCAACCAGTCGTCCTACATCAACTTCCTGGTCACCGGCGGCGTGCTGCTGCTGGCGGCGAGCGTCGACGCGATATCGCGGCGGCGCCGGTCGGCGACGGGTCTGAGCTGAGTGCGCAACCAGGAACACATGCGGCGGCACAACCTGTGCACGCTGCTGCGGCATCTGCATCTGGCCGGCGCGCTGTCGCGGTCGTCGCTGACCACGTCGATGGGCTTGAACCGCAGCACGATCGCGGATCTGGTCGGCGAGGTCGAACTGCTGGGCCTGGCCCGTCAGCAACCTCCCGCACCCGGCGAGCGCAGCGCCGCCGGCCGGCCGTCGGTGAGCGTGACCGCCACCGACCACGCCTATGTGCTCGCCGTCGACATCCGCGTCTCGGGTGTGGTGGTGGCGCGGGTCGGACTCGGCGGGGTCGTCCTCGCCACCGCGTGCCGGCCGTCGCCGCCGGAACACGACCCGCGCGACACCGTCGAGACGATCGTCGCTCTGGCCCGCGAGGTCGTGCACGATGCCAACGACGACTCGGTCCTGGTGGGTGTCGGGGTCAGCGTTCCCGGCATCGTCGCGAGCGATCGGGGAATCGTCCGGCTGGCACCCAATCTTGACTGGCACGACCTGCCGTTGGCCCAGCTGCTCGCCGACGCCCTCGGCACGGCGACGGTGCCGGTGCTGGGCAACGAAGCCGACCATGGTGCGCTCGCCGAGCTGCTCCGCGGCGCGGGCCGCAGGGTCGGCGACCTGGTGTACCTGTCGGGTGAAGTCGGTGTCGGCGCCGGGCTGATCGCCGGCGGACGTCCCGTCACCGGCATGTCCGGATTCGCCGGTGAGATCGGCCATCTGCCGTTCGGCGACGGCACCCGCCCGTGCCACTGCGGTGCGGTGGGCTGCTGGGAGACCGAGATCGGCGCGGCCGCCATCGCCGACGCGGTCGGTTGTCCCCCGGACCGGCTCGCCGAGCTGGGCGGTCACCTGCAGCGACTGGAATCCACCCCGACCGAGCTCGCAACGGTCGGTCGTCAGCTGGGCCGTGGCCTTGCGGGCCTGGTGAATCTGCTCAATCCGCAGCTCATCGTGCTGGGCGGCTATCTGGGGCCGCTGTACCGATGGGTGGAGCCCGACGTACGCGGCGAGCTGGCCGCCCGGTCACTGCGCATCCCCGATATGACGCCGCGGATCGCGATGCCCGCGCTGGCGGACCGGTCGGTGCTGATCGGCGCGTCCGAGGTCGCGTTCCGGGACCTGCTGGAGGATCCGGTCGGGTGTCTGGCCACCGCCCCGCGCACCGGCGAGGTGTTCGCCGCGCGGCCGAGCGTCACATGACGCCGCAGGTCAGCGCTTGAGCCAGCTGCTGACGGTCGGCAGCTCCCGCGTGTAGGTCATCATGATGTCGTCCTGCATCAGGGTGGCGCCGCTGATCGCCTCGGTGCCGCGCCAGAGGATCCGGACCCGGGTGTCCCCGCGCAGGTAGAGGTCGACCCGGCCGAGGTCGTTGCGACGCCATCCAGCCTGTTCGGCGAACTGCTGCAGTTCGCGGCGCTCATCGACTGAGGTCATGGCTCGCTCCTTCTCCGACGGGTTGACGTGCGCGTGCGACCTGACGAGCCTACGGCCCCGGCGCCGCCGGGATCCGGGCAGGACCGGTCATGGGCGAATGTCACGACGAGCACGTCGCGGTGTGCGGGTCGCATCGGATCGACGGGCCGGATTGCCGTCACCCCGTGCAGTGTCCGGCGATCGTCGCCGACCAGCAGGGTCCCCGGCTCGGTCAGCGTGGTCGCCAGCAGCAGATGGCCTCCGGTGTCGTACACCGAGCTCTCCCCGCCGTCGGCGTTTCGCCGGCCGATCAACAGGGCCGACACCAGGGTGACGCCGTCGCGGTGCACACCCTCGGGGGTCGGGTCGCCGTGGGAGTCGGTGGTAGCGACGACCCGGAAGGGGGTCACCTTGACGTGCCACGTCGAAACGTCGTCGAGCGACTGCGCCAGCCGGCCGAGAAGCCTGATCACCGCTCGCAGAACGGGGTCGCAGGCGAAGCGCTCGGTCAGCGGTTCGAACCGCCGATCCCGGTCGAGGTAGAGGCGGTTCGACCCCTGCGGCTGGACGAACGATTCGTGCGGCAGCCGCTCGAGGGTGCCGTCGGCGGCGCGAAACGCGAAGTGCCCGTAGCGGCGCAGCCGCCGGGTTCCGAGTTCGGCGGCATAGCGGTCGGGTCGCAGCTCGTCCCAGTGGGCGCCGAACGCCGCCCACGATCCGCCTGTCACACCGATTGCGCGGGTCAGTTCCGCCGCGGACAGGAGGTGGACTCCGCTCGTCCGCAGTGAACCCGCCACGGCCTCGATGAGGTCACCGCTGTGGTCCACAGCGGCATGATTGCCGCCTCGTCAGCTCTTAATCGGTGCCGACGTCACATCTTGTGCGGAACGTCGTTGACCAGGCCACCATCCATGACGAACTCGGCTCCGGTGGCGTACCGGGACTCGTCGCTGGCCAGGAACACCACGAACGTCGACACCTCGTCGGACTGGCCGGGCCGGCCCAGCGGGATCGTCAGCATGTTGTCGGGGAAGTGCTTGGTCATCGGAGTCCGGATGAAACCGGGGTGGATCGAGTTGACGCGGATCTGGTGCGAACCGAGTTCCAGCGCCGCCGATTTCGTCAGGCCGCGCACCGCCCACTTCGACGCCACGTACGGGTGCACCATCACCGCGCCGCGCATGCCCTCGATCGACGAGACATTGATGATCGATCCGCCGCCGGCCGCCTTCATCGCCTCGACACTCGCCTGCATCCCGAGGAAGGTGCCGGTGAGGTTGACGTCGATGACCTTCTGCCACTTGGCCATGTCGAACTTGCCGATCTGGCCGAGTGCGACGATGCCGGCATTGTTGACCAGGACGTTGAGGGTGCCGAAGTCGTTGACCGCGGTGGCCACCGCGGCATCCCACTCCTCGGCGGACGTGACGTCGAGGTGCACGTAGCGGGCCGCCCCGTCCGGCCCCGAGCCGAGCTCGTCGGCCAGAGCCTTGCCCTCGTCGTCGAGGATGTCGCCGATCACCACCTTGGCGCCCTCGGCCACGAGCGCGCGCGCGTGTTCGGCGCCCATGCCCCGGGCCCCGCCGCTGATCAGTGCAACTTTTCCGTCTACCCGTCCCATGACGGGCCAGGCTACCTTAGGCTGTCGCGGACTAGAACCTGTTCCAGTTTTACCTCGGTGCGGAGGAGTTGTGATGGCGATTCGTGTGGCCCACGTCGGAACCGGGAACGTCGGACGGCTGGCACTCGCGGCGCTTCTCGGCAACCCGGCATACGAGCTGACCGCGGTCGGTGTGTCCTCAGATGCCAAGGTGGGCAAGGACGCCGGAGAACTTGCGGGTGTCGATCGGATCACCGGGATCACCGCCACCAAGGGACTCGACGCGGTGCTGGCCACCGAACCGGACTGCGTCGTGTACTGCGCGATGGGCGACACCCGGCTACCCGAGGCCATGGCCGACTGCCGGCGCATCCTCGAAGCCGGTGTGAACGTGGTCGGCTCGGCCCCGGGTGTGCTGCAGTATCCGTGGGGCGTGATCCCCGACAAGTACATCGACCGGGTCGAGGACGCCGCGCGTCAGGGCAATGCCAGCATCTTCGTCAACGGGGTCGATCCCGGCTTCGCCAACGACCTCATCCCGTTCGCCTTCGCGAGCACCTGCAGCAGCATCGAGCAGGTCCGCTGTATGGAGATCGCCGACTACGCCACCTACGACGGCGCCGAGGTCATGTTCGACGTGATGGGCTTCGGCAACCAGATCGGCGACTTGCCGATCCTGTTCCAGCCCGGGGTGCTGAGCATCGCGTGGGGCACCGCCATCCGCCAGCTCGCGGCCGGGCTCGGCATCGAGGTCAGCGAGATCAGGGATTCGGTGGAACAGGAACCCGCTCCCGAGGACTTCGACGTGGCCGTCGGCCGGATCGCCGAGGGCACGGTCGCGGCGGTGCGTTTCCTCATCGAGGGCTTCGTCGACGGCGGAGACGACCGGCCGGCCATCGTGATCGAACACGTGACCCGTCTGCGCGACGATCTGCGCCCCGACTGGGCGCGGCCCGCGCAGCCGGGTGGCTCCTACCGCGTGGAGATCACCGGTGAGCCCTCGTACGCCGTCGACATCTGCCCGACCAGTCGCAAGGGCGACCACAACCACGCGGCGATCGTCGCCGCGGCCGGCCGCATCGTGAATGCGATCCCCGCGGTGGTGGCCGCGCCGCCGGGAATCCGGACGCCGCTCGACCTGCCGCTGATCACCGGTCGCGGGTTGTTCGCCACCCGCGGCTGATCACTCGGTGGGCGCGGTCTCCGAAGACACCGTCCGGCCCGTCACGCCGGTCCACTGCATCAGGACGCGGGTACCCGCCTGAGAGCGGTCGATCGACGTGCTGTCGCTGAGCGCCTCCATCAGCGGGATGCCCCGGCCCCGGGCTTTGCTGGGTGGGAGCGTGCTGCGGTCGCGCCAGATCCCGCGATCGGCGATGGTGACGGTGAGGACACCCGCGCCGGGATCGAAAGCGGCCTCGACGTCCATGGTGCCGGGCTGATCGGCGCTCGCGTAGGCGAACTCGGCCGCGTTGGCCAGGGCCTCGTTGGTCGCCAGGACCAGATCGCTGGAGCGCACGGGGTCGAGCGAGAAGTGCGCGTCCAGCCACTGACCGAACTCCTCACGGACCCGCGACGCGGCGTGCCCGTCAGCGGCGATACCGAGGCGCGTGAATCGCTCGGCGTTGGAAACGTTTGCCGCAGAGACGGAATCGATCATGGCTGGACGTGAATACCCACTAACCTCTCAACTAAGCGCTCAGGGCTGCGAGTGCCTCGTCGACCGATGCGTACAGCGGAATGATGTCCGCGATTCCCAGGAGCTTCAAGGGACGGCTGGTAGCGGGACCTTCCGCGACGACACAGAACTTCACGTCGGACGTGATCTCGTCGTGGATGGCGACCAGAATGCCCATGCCCGCCGATGCGAGGAATTCCACGGCGGAGAAGTCCACGACCAGTCCGGCCGGCTCCTTCGCCAGACCCGCTCGGATGGCCTGCTCCAGCTGCGGTGCCGTGAGCATGTCGACGACGCCGGACACCGAGACCACGACGGTGCGATCAACCCAGCGTTCGTTGATCTCGCAGTTCGTCGAGTCCGCGGCGGAGGTCGCCCCTGCTGCGGCTTCGCGCTGTTCCTCCAATGGTCCACCTCCCGCGTGAGTCGCTTCCCGAGCGGAGCGCGCACGCCATTCATGCTCGCCAGGCTGCGGACTGAACCTGGTGAGACATCCAGCGGCACCGGAATGACTGATGCCGGGAGCACCCGCTGTCGCGAGCGCAACCGGAATCAGATTAAACCAGGTCCGGGTGGCTCAGTAGTCAGCGGTCAGTGCGAGCAACGCGATGTCGTCGTCCGGGCGAAGTGTCGGGATCAGGCCCGCAAGGTCGTCGATCAGGTCTGACGCGCCCATTTGCACCCGGTGCGTCAAATATCTGCGCAACGCTTCTTCGCCGAAGCACACCGAACCCGTCGGCCTGGCTTCGGTGATGCCGTCGGTGAACAACAGCAGTGTCTGGCCGGCGCCCAGCGTGAACGCGCATTCGCCGAAGGTGGCGTCGGGCACCGCGCCGACGAACATGCCCCGCTCCGGCCGGACGGGCCGGACGCTGCCGGCGGCCGGGTCGAGCAGCAGCGCGGGCAGGTGGCCGCCGGTCGCCAACCGGATGCGGTGACCTGCCCGGGCCTGTTCGGTGGCGAGGGTGCCGAACAGCACCGTGCAGAACTTGCGTTCGTTGGGGTCGCCGACCAACACCCGGTTGAGTTCGTTCAGCCCGTCGACGGGGCTCTCGTAGTGCAGCGCGGCCGCACGCAGGGTGTAGCGCACCAGTGACGTCACCGCCGCGGCAGCGGTGCCGTGCCCTTCGACGTCGCCGAGGAAGAACGCCCAGCGGGCCCCGTCGAGCGCGAAGACGTCGTAGAAGTCACCGCCGACCCGGGCCGCGGCGGCGGGGTGATAGTGCGCGGCGACCGAGAGGCCGGGCACGTTCGGCAGCGACGGCGGCAGCAGGGAGCGTTGGAGCGCCGCGGCGTAGTCCGCCACGGTGGTCGTGTCCTCGCGGGGCTCCTCGCGAGTTGCGCGTCCGGTGCGGACCGCCCCGAGGGTCGCCAGGCGCAGGTCCAGATGGTCCATGGTGAGCGCGGCCAGGTCCTTGAGTGTGGCGAGGTCCTGTTCGGAGCACCGGCGCGGCCGGGTGTCGAGAACGTTGACCGCACCGATGCGGTGGCCGTCCGAGGTGATGATCGGGGCGCCGGCGTAGAACCGGATGGCCAGCGGACCGGTGACGAACGGGTTGCCCGCGGTCCGGGGGTCGCGGATGGCATCGCGGACGACGTACGGACGGTCCTCGAGGATGGTGGCCGACGAGAAGCCGCCGCGGCGGTCGACTTCACTCAGCTCGTCGAGGCCGTAGGCCGCCTTGAACCAGATGCGGTCGCGGTCGACGATCGAGATCGTCGCGATCGGGGCGGAGAAGGTGCGGGCGGCGACCCGGGCGATGCGGTCGAAGGCGTCGTCGGCGGGGCTGTCCAGGATCGCGTAGCGGGCGACCGCGTGGAGTCGCTCGGCTTCGATCTCGTCGGCCGACTGTGGGGACGCCTGGGTGATGATCACGGTGTTTCCCGCCGTTGCTGGAGGGTCCTCCGCTGTCTGGAGAGGCGAACGGGCTCACCTTACCGCCGGCGGCACCGCGCGTCGGGGGTGTTGATCAAACGTTCATCTTCAGACGGCGCGGCTGCGCCGACCGCCGATCAGCGCGGCGCCCACCGCGACGAGTGCGCCGATGACCGCCACCGGGATGGCCCACGCGCGCCTGCTGCCCACCGCCGACTCACACAGCGCGACGTAGTCGGTGTGCGGGACGATCTGGTTGAGCACGGGCACGTTGGCGACGCCCTGGTTGTTGGCCGCCTGCGCACCTGACATGTCCGAGACAAGTGCGTTGCCGCAGCCGACGCTCTTGCCGTCGTCGCCCGACACCGATACCGGAACGAGCAGTCCGGCGATCCCCACCACGAGGATGATCGCGCCCACCACCATGGCCAACCGTCGCGCTGTCACAACACTCCCCTCGTTTGGGTTCACCGAACCAGGCGGAGGTCTACCCCGGCTCGCGGGCGCTTAAACCGTCATGAAAACTGTTGTGAACCAGCTCATTTCGTATCCCCCCGGCGCCGCTGCCGGGGAATCTGCACCACCGGCCAGTCCTTCTCCGTCGCGGTGGCCGCGAGCCGCGGCCGCGGATTGACCGGCCTCGGGAACCCGACGAGATTCATCAGCGCGACGTCTTCGTCACCGTCGGCGTAGAACCAGCTGCCGGCGAGGGGGATGTCGTTGGCGTCGCAGAACTGTTCGACCGCGACGGCTTTCTGCGGTCCCCAGATCACCGGCCGGACGATGTCTCCGGTCAGCCTGCCTGTGTCGTCGACGGCGAAGTGATTGCACAGCACGTGGTCGATACCCAGGTAGCGGGCCACGGGTTCGGCGTGGATGGTGAGTGCGGACGAACTCAGGACGACGGTGTGGCCGCGGCGTTGATGCGCCTCGACCACGCTGCGCATGTGCGGGAAGACGCGTGCGGAGACGCGTTCGACGAACAACCGCTCGCCCAGCACGTCGAGTTCGGCGAGCGATTCGCCGCGCAGGTATCCGGCCGCCCGCCGCACGAGCCGCTCGAACTGCATGCGACCCAACCGGTAGCGCACCGAGGCCTCGAGGACGCCGAGCACCTCACCCAGGCTCGCCTGCCGGCGCCGGATCCGGTCGCCGGCGTGCGCGGTGGCGGTGAACCCGTCGACGAGGGTGCCGTCGAGGTCGAAGAACGCGCCGACGCGCGGACCGCCCGGCCCGCCGGAGATCTCGTCGACCGACTCGGGCAGCGGGAGGGTCCGGGGCACTGCTCCATCATCACGTCCGGGGCGGATCGCAGGCGAGCCGGGACCGCCGGAGAGCCCGTCGTACGTACCCCTGTGGTGCCGGGATTCGCCGAACAGGGCCGATGGCACGTCCCCCTCCCGCAGCAGGGTGCCGGCGTACTAAACTAGAACACGTTTCAATTCGCCGACCGCCTCATCGAAGGAGCGCTCATGCACACCGCCATCTGTGACGAGCTCGGCATCGAGTTCCCGATATTCGCTTTCACACACTGTCGCGACGTCGTGGTGGCCGTGAGCAAGGCAGGCGGTTTCGGCGTGCTCGGTGCGGTCGGCTTCACCCCGGAGCAGCTCGAGATCGAGTTGAACTGGATCGACGAGCACATCGGTGACCACCCGTACGGCGTGGACATCGTGATCCCGAACAAGTACGAGGGCATGGACGCCAACATGTCCGCCGACGAGCTCAAGAGCATGCTGCAGTCGCTGGTGCCGCAGGAGCATCTCGACTTCGCCAAGAGCATCCTCAAGGACCACGGGGTGCCGACCGACGACAGCGACGACAATGCGCTGCAGCTGCTGGGCTGGACGGAGGCGACCGCGACGCCGCAGGTCGAGATCGCGTTGCGGCACCCGAAGATGACGCTGATCGCCAACGCGCTGGGCACTCCCCCCGTCGACATGATCAACAACATCCATGCCGCGGGGCGCAAGGTCGCGGCGCTGTGCGGATCGCCGTCGCAGGCTCGCAAACACGCCGATGCGGGCGTCGACATCATCATCGCCCAGGGCGGTGAGGCCGGCGGACACAGCGGTGAGGTCGGGTCGATCGTGCTGTGGCCGCAGGTGGTCAAGGAGGTTGCGCCGGTGCCGGTGCTGGCCGCCGGTGGGATCGGCAGCGGTCAGCAGATCGCGGCGGCGCTGGCCCTGGGCGCCGCCGGTGCGTGGACCGGTTCGCAGTGGCTGATGGTCGAGGAGGCGGAGAACACCCCGGTGCAGCAGGCGGCGTACGCGAAGGCCAGCAGCCGCGACACCGTCCGCAGCCGGTCGTTCACCGGTAAGCCCGCCCGGATGCTGCGCAACGACTGGACCGAGGCGTGGGAGCAGCCGGAGAACCCCAAGCCGCTGGGAATGCCGTTGCAGTACATGGTGTCCGGAATGGCGGTCGCCGCGACGCACAAGTACCCGAACGAGACCGTCGACGTGGCCTTCAACCCGGTCGGTCAGGTGGTCGGCCAGTTCAACAAGGTGGAGAAGACCTCGGCGGTGATCGAGCGCTGGGTGCAGGAGTACCTGGAGGCGACGAACACCCTCAACACGCTGAACGAGGCGGCAGGAGTCTGATCCGCTGCGGCGACACGACCGCGATATCCCGGGCGTAACCGGCTGCGCGGGTTAGCGTGCGGAAATGGCCGATATGCCGACGTCAGCACCGGTATCGCGCGGTAGGCGCATGGCCGGGGCCGCAGTGCTCGCGATGATCGCTGCGGTCGGTGCGGCGCCGGCGGCGGCGGCCGATCCGGACTCGGAGTTCCCCACCGACGACCGCGGTTTCGTCGGCACGGCGGCCTACTGCCAAGGTGCCGCCGTCGCAACGGCTTTCGGACGGACGCAGGATGCGCTGGTGGCCATCTGCTCGAGTCCGGACGGTCAGTTGCAATACCGCGGCGTGCGGTTGGACGACGATGCGGCGCTGATGCTCGACGCGGCGGCGGCCGGTGCGGGTGGTTTCACCGCGGAGAACGACGGTGTGGTCTACCGGGTGACGGCCACCGAACTCGTTGTCACCTCAGGCGATACGACCCTGCACCGGCAGCCGATGATCGAGTACCGCCGCCCGTAGTCAGTTGGCCTGGCGCGGCAGACCGGCCACCAGCGGGGTGTCCACGCCCAGCCGGCCCAAGGCGGTGGCTCCGCCGGGTGTGCCGAGAGGTGCGTCGCGACCAGGCAGCACCTCGCTGAAGAACGCCGCATTGTCGGCGAGGTGGCGCTGCTCGTCCTCGGGCAGGTCGGTCTCGTAGTAGATCGCGTCCATCTTGCAGATGACCCGGCATGCGCCGCAGTCCACGCACTCGTCCGGGTTGATGTACATCACCCGGTCCCCTTCGTAGATGCAGTCGACGGGGCACTCGGGCACGCACGACTTGTCGACGACATCCACACAGGCACTACCGATCACATACGTCATGACCCCTACGTTAGGAACTCCACAGGCACTTCCGCTGGGGCCGAAAGTCCCTAATGTCGCGGTGGGAATTCCGCGGCCTGATGACGCCAACGCATCGTCGTGCCGACGCATCGTCGCGCCAGGACGAGAGTGCTTGCACAATCCGCTATCACCCGCGCTATCAGCTAGCGCCGGCGCCATCACTTCTACCGCCATCACTTCTACGAAGGCGTTGCCGGCCAGGTGCTACCGAGCGCTCACCCGTGGCCAGTCGATTCAGGGCAGCGGTGCGGGAGCCGGTGCCGCAACAGGAGCCGGTGCCGGTGCCGGCGCAGCCGGAGGCAGCGGCGCCTGCGGGCCGGCAGGCATCCCCGGCGGCGGGGTGGCGTCGGGATCCAACGGCCGCTGGGTCAGCAGGAAGATCGCGTCGCCCCCACTGACTTCCTGGGTCTGCACCGCATGCCACAGGTCGCGAAGGTAGGACAGCCCGCGGCTGCCTGTCGGGGCCACCGGCGTGCTGGAGGTCCCGGGCGGAGGGTTGTCCGGGCTGTGCAGATGCGGCACCCCCGCGTCGGGTGCGGGGGCGGGTGCGGCCTGCGCGTCGACGGTTGCGGGTGCGGGTAACGGACCGGGTGCCGGTGCCGCCACCGGATCCGCGCCCGCCGCGGGTGCCGTCAGGAACATCCCCATACCGATGCCCATGCCCAGCGCTGCGCAGGCAGCGGTGCGCCGCATATCGATCGCCACTGCGTCTCCCCTCACGTCGAACTGACCTGGCTATACAGATTGTTCTCCGGTCACCGGGGCTTTGTTACAGATGTGGCGAAACGGTTTCCTGGGAATCCACGCCCAGGTGGCGATAACACGTTCCACTCCGGAACTTCCGCATCCCGGCCCGCACGCCCCATCAGTGGTGTAGCAATGCGGTAAGGCACGAGAAGACGTCGTCTGAGGAGATGCCCGTGGTCGTGAGCAGCGATCGACTCAGCCCCAACCTCCCGCCCGGATTCGACTTCACCGACCCGGACATCTACGCCGAGCGTCTCCCTGTCGACGAGCTGGCCCAGATCCGCCGGGTGGCCCCGATCTGGTGGAACGAACAGCCGATCGGCGCGGGCGGTTTCGACGACGGCGGGTTCTGGGTCGTCACCAAACACAAGGACGTCAAAGAGGTCTCCCGGCGCAGCGATGTCTTCTCCAGTCAGGAGAAGACGGCGCTGCCCCGGTACCGGGACGGCACGGTCGGCGAGCAGGTCGAGCGCGGCAAGTTCGTGCTGCTGAACATGGACGCGCCCCACCACACCCACCTGCGCCAGATCGTGTCCCGGGCGTTCACCCCGCGAGCGGTCGAGCGGCTGCGGGCCGAACTCGACGCGCGTGCACAGCAGATCGCGAAGACCGCCCTCGAGCAAGGCGCGGGCGACTTCGTCGAGCAGGTGTCGTGTGAACTGCCGCTGCAGGCCATCGCCGGCTTGATGGGCGTTCCGCAGGAGGACCGCAAGAAGCTCTTCGACTGGTCGAACCAGATGGTCGGCGATCAGGATCCGGAGTTCGCGGCGAACGACGCGATCGGCGCCTCGGTGGAGCTGATCATGTACGGCATGCAGATGGCGGCCGATCGGGCGGCCAACCCCGGCGACGACCTCGTCACCAAACTCGTCCAGGCCGACGTCGAAGGACACAAACTGTCCGACGACGAGTTCGGGTTCTTCGTCATCCTGCTCGCCGTGGCGGGCAACGAGACGACACGCAACTCGATCACCCAGGGCATGATGGCGTTCACTGAATTCCCCGATCAGTGGGAACTGTTCAAGCGTGACCGGCCTGCGACCGCCGCCGACGAGATCGTCCGCTGGGCCACCCCCGTCACGTCGTTCCAGCGCACCGCGCTGTGCGACACCGAACTGTCCGGCGTCCGGATCAAGAAAGGTCAGCGGGTGGTGATGTTCTACCGCTCGGCCAATTTCGACGAGGACGTCTTCGAGGACCCCTACTCGTTCAACGTCCTGCGCGACCCCAATCCGCACGTCGGCTTCGGCGGAACCGGCGCGCACTACTGCATCGGCGCGAACCTGGCCCGGATGACCATCGACCTGATGTTCAACGCCATCGCCGACCACATGCCCGACCTCACGCCGCTCGGCCGACCCGAGCGGCTGCGGTCAGGCTGGCTCAACGGCATCAAACACTGGCCGGTCGACTACACCGGCGCGTCGACGAATCCTCCTGTCGCGCAGCAGGGCTCGGAGGGTAGTCGATGATCGAGCGCCAGTAGTCCTCGGGAATCTCGGTGTTGGAGCGCAAGACGATCGCCAGGCCGGTCGCCATCGCGATGCCGAGCAGCCCGAGCCACAGGCCCGCCAGTCCGATCACCACCCACAGCACCGTGGTCAGCGTCTGCCACGGTGACACCAGCGCCAGCGCGGGTGCGAAGAAGAACCCCGCGCCGATGTACCACGACGAACCCGCGCGGTCCGACGCCATCACGAACCGCAACCAACGGGGGATCCTCTGCTCGGTCGTTTCCATCGTGCGCTCCTGTTCGGTAGACACCTCTACCGTCGCGCCGGCGCGTAATCGGCACAATTACCTCGCAAGTAATGGTGACGGGTTCGCCTGCCCGCCACACTGAGACCATGACCGCACCGGCATTCGGCGACGTACTGCGCACCTGGCGCCGGCGCCGCAGGCTGAGCCAGCTCGACCTGGCGATCGAAGCCGACGTGTCCGCCCGCCACGTCAGCTTCATCGAGACCGGCCGGTCTGCGCCCAGCAGGGCGATGGTGCTCAGATTGGCCGACGTCCTCGACGTCCCGCCGAGAGAGCGCAATCAGCTCCTGATGGCCGCCGGATTGGCGCCGGTGTATCCCGAACGCAGCCTCGACGATCCGGAACTGACCGCCGTGCGTGACGGTGTGCAGCGAGTGCTGTCGGCATACGAGCCGTATCCGTGCGTGGCGGTCGACCGGCACTGGAATCTGGTGAGTGCCAACGCCGCGACTTCGGTACTGCTCGACGGGGTCGCGCCCGCGCTGCTGGAGCGCCCGAACGCTTTGCGGCTGGCGCTGCACCCCGACGGTCTGGCCCCGCGGATCAAGAACCTCGGGCAGTGGCGTCACCATCTCATCGAGCGGTTGCGCAGGGAGGTCGCCGCGAGCGGTTCGGATGAGCTCACCGCGTTGCTGGCCGAAGTCGAGTCGTATCCGGGTCCGTCGATGGAGTCGCCGGATCCGGGTGTCGTCGCCGTCCCGCTCGAATTGTGCACCGCCGACGGCGATTTGCTGACTTTCCTCAGCACGGTGACGACCTTCGGCACTGCGCTCGACCCGACCGCCGCCGAGCTGAGCATCGAGGCCTTTCTGCCGGCCGACGAGCCGACCGCCGCTGCGCTGGTTTGCCGGTCGGCGTCCCAGGGAAGTCAGCAGTGACGTGTCGGGATCGTTTGTCGACAGAACAGAGGTGGCACGTGAACAACCGAATCGTCATCGTGCTCGGTGCGGCGTCGGTGGCCGTGCTCACCGCGTGTGGAGGATCCGAACCCGCCCTCGGCACCAGGACCGCGGAGGTGTCGGTCAACGGCGAGCGGGCGACGAGAGTCCCGGTGGAGTGCAGCCAGGCCGGCTGGACATGGCTCATCTCCGACTTCGGCGAAGAGACGCCCGGCTTCTCCGCTTCCCTTTCGACCGGAGAGACCGTCACCGCGCATTCCGTCGAGATCCGCGACCTCGAGGGCTTCACCGGCGCGTTCTGGGAGGGCACCGTGGGTGACGGGAAGGCCGCCATCGACGAGAAGACGATCACGATCACCGGCACCGCCAAAGGCGAATTCGCCGACAACCCCGCCACCGCCGCGGAGGCCACCTTCGAGATCGAGACCAACTGCTGACTGGTCAGACCATTTGACCTCTGGCCTCTCACGCTGTCATGCTCGGCCGCATGGCCCTGCAACCCGTCAACCGGCGCTCGGTTCCCGAGGACGTGTTCGACCAGATCGTCACGGAAGTGCTCAACGGGGAGCTGGCTCCCGGGCACGCGCTACCCAGTGAGCGGCGACTCGCCGAGGTGCTCGGGGTGTCGCGGCCGGCGATCCGCGAAGCGCTGAAACGGCTCGCCGGGGCCGGTCTGATCGAGGTGCGCCAAGGCGATGCGACCACCGTGCGCGACTTCCGGCGCACGGCGGGACTGGACCTGCTGCCCCAGCTGGTCATGCGCGGGGGCGAACTCGATCTGCCGGTCGTGCGCAGCATCCTCGAAGTGCGTCTGCACAACGGGCCCAAGGTCGCCGAACTGGCGGCGCGACGCGGCGGGCAGCAGCTCGCGGACCGGCTCGAAGCCGCGATCGTCGCACTCGAGGACGAGACCGATCCCGTTGCCGCGCAACGCCATGCGCTCACGTTCTGGGATCACCTCGTCGACGCGGCCGATTCCATCGTGTTCCGGCTGATGTACAACACACTGCGGGCCACCTACGAACCGGCCCTGCCCGCCCTGGCCACGATGATGGCCGCCGAGGTGGGCCGTCCCGACGGGTATCGCGCCGTCGCGGCGGCCGTGGTCGCGCGCGATCCGTCGGCGGCCGCCGACGCTGCGCGCCGCCTGCTCGAACCGGCCACCACCGCCCTGCTCGACGCAGTCGGGGAACTGGAGGCGTGATGAGCCGCCGACCGTTCACGCTGGCCGATGCGGGCCGGGAGTTCTGGCGCCACCCCTCGCCGTGGCTGATCGGCGGGACGCTGCTGATCGCGGTCTGTGCGCGGATGTCGGTGGGCGACTGGCAGCGGACCGACGCCCTCGTGCCGGTGACGATGATCGCGGTGTTCCCGTTCGTCGAGTGGGTGATCCACGTCTGCATCCTGCACTGGCGGCCGCGCCGGATCGGCCGGCTGCGCATCGATCCCCTGCTGGCCCGTAAGCACCGTGACCACCATGTCGATCCGCGGCGCATCCCGTTGATCTTCATCCCCTGGCAGGCCCTGCTGTGGATCCTGCCGGTCGCCGTGGGGGCGGCGCTACTGGCGTTTCCGCGGCCCGGCATGGGCCTGACGTTCCTGGTGTGCCTGACCGTCCTCGGCCTGGCATACGAGTGGTGTCATTACCTCATCCACAGCGACTACAAGCCGAAGACCGCCGCCTATCGGGCCGTCTGGCGCAACCACCGGCAGCACCATTTCAAGAACGAGCACTACTGGTTCACGGTGACCAGCGCGGGCACCGCCGACCGCGTGCTGGGTACCTGCCCCGACCCGGCGACCGTTTCCACCTCACCGACCGCCAGGAATCTGCACGCGACTACGACTGCACGATGACCGGGTCGCCCATGCCCACCGTGTTGAAATACCAGTCGGCGTTGTCGGGGCTGAGGTTGATGCAACCGTGGCTGACGTTGGCATAGCCCTGTGAGCCCGTCGACCACGGAGCACCGTGGACGTACACGCCACCCCAGGTGATGCGCACCGCGTCGTAGACGGTGAGTTTGTAGCCCTCGGGATCGTCGAGCGGAATGCCGATGGTGCGCGAATCCATCACGACGACCGATTCCTTGCCCAGCACCCGGAACGTTCCGACCGGCGTCGGGAACTTCGGTTTGCCCATCGATGCGGGCATCTCCCGAACCACCTGGTCGTCGATGCTGACGGTGAAGGTGTGCGCATCGACGTCCGCGACGCTGACGACGGCCGCGCCGGTGCGGAACTCCGTCGCGAGATCGCCCGCCGAGACCGAGATCGGCGAATGGGCGGGCCAGAACGCACTCGGGGTCCATTCCATCACCGAATCGCTGAGCCAGGTGAACTCACCGGCCGGAGTCGCGGGTGAGGTGATCCGCAGCGACCGTTCGGCCGCCGACCGGTTGGGCACCGGGGCGGCGAACCGCACTGTCAGCGGCTGGGCGACACCGACGACGTCACCGGTCCCCGGCTCGATCGCCGTCACGGCCGGTGACGTGCTGATCGCGGCAGAACCCGTCGCAATCGAACCGGTCATCGCGATGGCCACAGTCCCGGCCATCACGAAGATCGAACGTATGACCGTGTGAAGCATGACCCCAGTGTAGGTGGACCGCTCGGCCCTCCCCTGGACTCGAAAGCGCCCTCGCACCTCGGCGGCGCCTGTTCTGACACGGCTTGTACCCACGTCATGGTCATCGTGACCAAGGGCTTCAGCGTTTCACCCGGGTCCGTCCGAACCCCGCCAGCAGGTAACCCAGCCCCAGGAAGATCGCGCCCAGAAGGCCGATGTTGAGCCCGACGGCCAACGTGCCGACGGTCTCGGGATCGAGGAAGTAGTACGGCGCGCGACGCCCGGCATGGTTGAGCACCGCCAGCGCGACCACCACATAACACGCCGGGTAGGCCAGCCACGCCCAGGGATACCACCACCGGACGGCCGACTGACTGACTGGTTCTCGCCAACCCCCATTCGGTGAGTGCGAGTACCGGCACGACGACGTGGAGCAGGAAATTGGCCGTGGTGTAGCCCATGCTGTAGCCGGTCAGGAACAGATTCCACACCAGTCCGGCCACCACGACGTAGAGCACGACGGCGCCGCGCAGCGCCGAGCGGATGTCGGTGCGCGGGGAGATCAGCGTCGCGGCGTAGAACACCGCGGCCAGCAGGTTGGCCTGGTAGGTGAAGGTGACCAGCCGCCACAGCACGCCCGAGCGCGACGTCAACTCCACCAGTACGACCGCCACCACCACAGCGGCGACGACCGCCACGCGCAACGCGGTCCGCACAGCGGGCAACGGCGATGAGGCGTCGGTCGCGGTCACCACCGCGAGGATAGTGCGACGCTCAGGCCGCCAGGATCTCCCGCAGCAGCGCCGTCTCGATGTTGCCGCCGGACACCACCGCCACGGCACGCCCGGATGGGGCCACCCGCCGGTACCCCGCGAGTGCCACCGCTCCGCTCGGCTCGCTGACCAGATGGGCCCGCAGCGCCAGGTCCCGCACTGCGCACCGGATCTCGTCTTCGCTGACGGTGATGAGATCGTCGAGCACCCGTTGCAGGTGGGTGAAGGTGAGTTCGGAGGGCTGTGAGCGCAGTCCGTCGGCGATCGTGCGGTTGCGGTCCTCGATCGGCCAGTCCACCCGACGGCCCAGCCGCAGGCTCTCCGCCGTGTCCCCCGCCAGCTCGGGCTCGACGCCGTAGACCCGCGCCCCGGGGCACATTGCCTTGATCGCGGTGCCGACACCGGACGCCAGACCCCCGCCGCTGACGGGGATGAACACGTGCTCGACGTCGGGCAGGTCCTCGGCGATCTCCAGACCGGCGGTGCCCTGGCCCGCGATGATGTCGGGGTGGTCGAACGGCGGGACGAGCACCCCGCCCGTCCGCTCCACGAGCTCGGCCGCCACGGCCTCCCGCTGACCGGCGCCGCACAGCACCACCTCGGCGCCGTGGCGGCGGGTCGCGTCGACCTTGACCCGCGGCGTCTCCTCCGGCATCACGATGTGCGCGGTGATCCCGTACTGCGCCGCCGCGTACGCGACGGCCTGTGCGTGGTTGCCGCTCGAATACGCCACCACGCCGCGAGCGCGTACCTCCGGAGCGAGCTGAGCGATCGCATTGAACGCGCCGCGGACCTTGAACGCACCGATGGCCTGCAGGTTCTCGGGTTTGAGCCACAGCGCCCCGGCCCAGGCAGCCGGGATCAGCGGGGTGCGCAGCACGTCACCGCGGATCCTCGCCGCCGCGCCGCGGATGTCGTCGATCGTCACCAGTTGCACGCGTCAAGTCTGCCGGGCACCACGCCGCAGCGACCTGCGGGGTCGCACGATCGCGGGGCTGCCCGGTTTATGCTCGCGCCGTCGCAGGTTCGTCGCGTGCCCGTGATCCGGTCGCCGTCTGCGATGCGCGAAAACCGACGGGAGCGTCTGCGATGACGCCGATCGAGTCCACCGCGGACCGCGAGAACCGGTCCGAGTCATGAGTGTGTTCACCGACACGATGTTCGCCAGCGCGCTCGCAGGCACCAACGGCATGGTCACCGGTGAACCGCACGATCCGGTGCGCCGATCCTGGCGTGAGGTACACGAACGGGCCCGCCGGATCGCCGGCGGTCTGGCCGCTGCCGGGGTCGGACCGGGCGACGCCGTCGCCGTGCTCGCCGGCGCACCGGAGGAGATCGCGCCGACGGCCCAGGCGCTGTGGATGCGTGGCGCCAGCCTGACCATGCTGCACCAGCCCACGCCGCGCAGCGACCTCGCGCTGTGGGCCGACGAGACCGCGGGCATCATCAGGCTGATCGACGCGCGGGCGGTGGTGTTGTCCGAACCGTTCATGGCGGCCGCCCCGGTGCTCGACCGACTCGGGATAACGGTCGTCACGGTCGGACAACTCCTCGGCGCCGCACCGATCGATCCTGTGCCCACCGGTGACGACGACATCGCACTGATGCAGTTGACCTCGGGTTCGACCGGGTCGCCGAAAGCCGTTCACATCACCCACCGCAACGTCGTGTCGAACGCCGAGGCGATGTTCAGCGCCGCCGACTACCGCCTGGAATCGGACGTCATCGTCAGCTGGCTGCCGCTGTTCCACGACATGGGGATGACGGGGTTCCTCACGGTGCCGATGTACTTCGGCGCCGAACTGGTCAAGGTCACGCCGCTGGACTTCCTGGGCGACATCTTGTTGTGGCCGCGGTTGATCGACAAGTACCGGGGCACGATGACCGCGGCACCCAATTTCGCGTGGGCGCTGCTGGCGAAACGGCTTCGCCGCCAAGCGATTCCCGGCGAGTTCGATCTGTCCACGCTGCGCTTCGCGCTGTCGGGGGCCGAACAGGTCGATCCCGGCGCCGTCGAGGATCTGTGCGATGCGGGTGCCCCGTTCGGGCTGGACCCCGGCGCCGTCCTGCCCGCCTACGGGATGGCCGAGACCACCGTCGCGGTCTCGTTCTCCGCTCTCGGTGCGGGGCTGAGCACCGACGAGGTCGACGCGGATCTGTTGTCCGCCTTCGGTCGTGCGATCCCGGCGAGCACCGGCCGGACCCGGCGACTGACATGTCTCGGACCGCCGCTGGGCGACATGGCCGTCCGGGTGGTCAACGCGGATGCGGAAGTGCTGACCGCCCGCGCGGTCGGCGTCATCCAGGTGCGCGGTTCGTCGCTGAGCCCCGGCTACACCACGATGGCCGGTTTCCACCCCGCAGCCGACGAATGGGGATGGTACGACACCGGCGACCTGGGCTACCTCACCGAGGACGGGCGAATCGTGGTGTGCGGCAGGGTGAAAGACGTGATCATCATGGCGGGGCGCAACATCTATCCCACCGACGTCGAGCGCGCGGCGGCGCGCGTCGACGGCGTCCGGCCTGGTTGCGTGGTCGCTGTCCGGCTCAACGCCGGCCACCCGCGTGAGACCTTCGCCGTCGTGGTCGAGGCCGCCTGCTGGGAGAACCACGACGAGGTACGGCGCATCGAACACGAGGTGGCCCACGCCGTGGTCGCCGAGGTCGACCTGCGTCCCCGCAAGGTGTCGGTCGTCGCGCCGGGCACCATCCCGAAGACGCCGTCGGGTAAACCCCGGCGAGGGCTGGCCGGCGACCTGGTGGCCTGACGGGGGCATCGCCGGGCGGTACCGTCTGCCCATGGGCCATGACCACGGCGAACAGCCGCAGCGCGACCTTCCCCCCGGCCTGGCCGAGCAGCTGGACCTCCCGTTTTCGGGGATGGTCTCCTTCGGTCACCGGCCCTTCCTGACCGAGACCGCGCAACTGGAGTCGTGGCGGCCGGACGTGGCGATCGTCGGCGCGCCGTTCGACGTGGGCACCACGAATCGCCCGGGTGCCCGGTTCGGTCCGCGGGCCATCCGGGCGACGGCCTACGAACCCGGCACCTACCACATGGATCTGGGGCTGGAGATCTTCGACTGGCTCGAAGTCGTCGACTTCGGCGACGCGTACTGCCCGCACGGGCAGACCGAGGTGTCGCACGCCAACATCCGCGAGCGGGTGGCCGCCGTCGCCTCGCGCGGCATCGTGCCGGTCGTCCTCGGTGGCGACCACTCGATCACCTGGCCCGCCGCGACCGCGGTCGCCGATGTACACGGCTACGGCAACGTGGGCATCGTGCACTTCGACGCCCACGCCGACACCGCAGACATCATCGAGGGCAATCTCTCCAGCCACGGCACGCCGATGCGGCGCCTCATCGAATCCGGGGCCGTGCCGGGCACTCATTTCGTGCAGGTCGGCTTGCGCGGGTACTGGCCTCCCCAGGACACCTTCGAGTGGATGCTCGAACAGGGCATGACCTGGCACACCATGCAGGAGATCTGGGAGCGCGGATTCAAAGCGGTGATGACGGATGCGGTGGGCGAGGCACTGGCCAAGGCCGACAAGCTCTACGTCTCGGTCGACATCGACGTGCTCGACCCCGCGCACGCGCCCGGCACCGGCACCCCGGAGCCGGGCGGCATCACGAGCGCCGACCTGCTGCGCATGGTCCGGCAGCTGTGCTACGAGCACGATGTGGCCGGTGTCGACATCGTCGAGGTCGCACCCGCTTACGATCACGCCGAACTGACCGTGAACGCCGCACACCGGGTGGTGTTCGAGGCGCTCGCCGGGATGGCGGCGCGCCGGCGTGACGCGGCCGGAGCGCAGCCCGGTCCCCCGGCCCGGTGACGGTGCGGGACGCCACCGAAGGCGACCTGCCGGAGATCGCCCGGATCTATGCCCACCATGTCGTCGCGGGTGTCGCCACGTTCGAAGTGGAACCGCCGGACGCCGGGGAATGGCGCCGGCGCTGGACCGCCACCCGAGCGCAGGGTCTGCCGTTCCTGGTCGCCGAGCGGACCGGCCGCATCGCCGGATACGCGTACTGCTCGCCGTGGAAGACCAGGGCGGCGTACCGCCGCACCGTCGAGAACTCGATCTACCTCGACCCCGATGCGGTGGGCGCCGGGTTCGGCGGACGATTGCTCGACGCGCTACTCGACCGGTGTGCAGCAGCGGGCGTGCGTGAGGTCATCGCGGTCGTCGTCGACGCCGATGCCGCCGCGTCACTCGCACTGCACCGCAGCCGCGGTTTCGCCGAAGCGGGCCGCCTGACCCGCGTCGGCTACAAACACGGCCGATGGCTGGACACAATGCTGCTGCAGCGCAGCCTCGCGCCTACTGACCCTTCGTCAGGGTGAACTGCGCGACGTCGGTGTAGCCCTGACGGAACAGGTCGGCGCAACCGGTCAGGTACTTCATGTAGCGGTCGTAGACCACCTGCCCCTGCAGCGCGAGCGCGTCGTCCTTGCGTGCCTCCAGCGCCGAGGACCAGATATCGAGGGTCTTGGCGTAGTGCAGGCGCAGCGGCTGCACGAGCTTGACCTCGAACCCCGCCTTGGTCGCGTGCTCGGTGACGGCACGGGCCTGCGGCAGGTCACCGCCGGGGAAGATCTCGTCCATGATGAATTTGAAGAAGCGCAGCTTCTCCATGGTGATCGGCAGCCCGCGCTCTTTGAACTCCTCGTCGCTGGGCTTGATGATCGTGTGCAGCATCATCACGCCGTCGTCCGGCAGCGCGTCGTAGGCCATCTTGAAGAAGTCGGTGTAGCGGTCGCGGCCGAAGTGCTCGAAGGCGCCGATCGACACGATCCGGTCGACCTTCTCGTCGAACTGCTCCCAACCCTGCAGCAGCACGCGCTTGCTGCGCGGACTGTCCTGCTGGTCCAGCAGCTGCTGCACATGGGCCTGCTGGTTCTTGCTCAGGGTCAGGCCGACGACATTGACGTCGTACTTCTCCAGGGCCCGGTTGATCGTCGCGCCCCAGCCGCACCCCACGTCGAGCAACGTCATACCGGGCTGCAGCCCGAGCTTGCCCAGGGACAGGTCGATCTTCGCGAGCTGCGCCTCTTCGAGCGTCATGTCGTCGCGTTCGAAGTAGGCGCAGCTGTAGGTCTGCGTCGGGTCGAGGAAGAGCCGGAAGAATTCGTCGGACAGGTCGTAATGCGCCTGGACGTCTTCGAAGTGGGGCGTCAAGCCCTGAGCGTCACTGCGTGTTTCTGGCAAAGTACAGCCTCTGACGTTGTGGTTTGTGGTCGTCGATGTGGTTGTGCTCGGCGCTCCCCCGATTCGAGAGCCGCCCCCGTCGTCTGCGCACACTACCCGAAGGCACCCTGCGCGAAGACCACACCGGCCAGGTCAGGCCACCGAATTGCGCCGTCCCGGCGAAACCGCGGCCACCCGCTCCGATGATCATCACTATCGTGGTGGCACGGCCGAAGTCCGGCTGATGTCGCAGCAGGGAGGGAGACCGCACGTGAGTACTCCGGATGAGCCGGTGTTCGGTGACGACGCTCCGGAAGCCGATGTCGTCGAACAGCTGATTCCCGTCGACGCGGACGACGACGAGGAGAGCGGCCTCGACGCCGCCCGGGTGTCGGTCTCGAGCAACTGGGACGCCAACGAGGCCGACCTGATCGAACAGGCCATCGCCGTCCCGCTGTCGGACGACGACCCGGATTTCGACCGCTGAACACGCGGTCGGCGGTGCGCAACCTGCTGGCCGGCCTGGCGGCGGCCGGCGCCTTCCTGGGAGCGGCGGTCACCGCCGCGCCGGCGCAGGCCGACAACGGTGGTCCGTTGACGGCCCTGGTCGACGCCGCGGCGCAACGCCTGCGCACCGCAGAGCCGGTCGCCGCCAACAAGTGGAACACCAAGGCGCCCGTCGAAGATCCGGTCCGAGTCGAGCAGGTGCTGACGACGGTGGCCTCCGATGCGTCCGCCCGCGGCGTGGACGCCGAGCGGGTGCGTCGCATCTTCACCGACCAGATCGCGGCGACGGAAGCCATCCAGTACAGCCGCTTCGCGCAGTGGAAACTCGAACCCGCTGCCGCACCGGCCGCGGCGCCTGAGCTGGCGTCCTCGCGTTCGGTGATCGACGGGCTGAACCGCACGATGGTCGAACAGATGGCGGCGCAGTGGCCGGTTCTGCAGTCGGCGCAGTGCGCGGACCGGGTGCGTGAGGCGACCGATGCGGTCGCGACCAGCCACGATCTCGACCAGCTCTACCGCGACGCGCTCCGGTTCGCCACCCGCTCCTACTGCGGTTGAGCCAGACTGGGGCGGTGAGCCACCCGACGACGAAGTCGATCTTCATCACCGGCGCCGGCAGCGGCATGGGCCGGGCCGGCGCCCAACTGTTCCACCAGCGAGGCTGGCGGGTCGCCGCCGTCGACCTCAACGAAGAGGGGCTCGACGCTCTGAGCGCCGAACTCGGCGGTGACCGGCTGTGGACCCGTCAGGTCGACGTCACCGACAAGGTGCAGTTGGACGGCGCACTGGCCGACTTCTGCGGCGCCGGCGGTCTGGACATGATGTGGAACAACGCGGGTATCGGTGAGTCGGGCTGGTTCGAGGACGTGCCCTACGAGGCGGCGATGCGGTTGGTCGACGTCAACTTCAAGGCGGTGCTCACCGGGGCGTACGCCGCGCTGCCCTATCTCGAGAAGGCGCCGGGCAGCCTGATGTTCTCCACGTCGTCGTCCTCGGCGACCTACGGGATGCCGCAGATCGCGGTGTACTCGGCCACCAAGCACGCGGTGAAGGGTCTGACCGAGGCGCTCAGCGTCGAATGGCAGCGGCACGGCGTGCGGGTGGCCGACGTGCTGCCCGGGCTGATCGACACCGCGATCCTCCGCCACACCCCCAACCACTCGGCCGGCGCGGCGGCGCGTCCTGCCGACGACGTCACCGCGTCCGCGCCGAAGAAGGGTCCGTTCCGGCTGATGCCGGCCTCCAGCGTCGCCGACGCGGCGTGGGCGGCCTACCGGCACCCGACCCGGCTGCACTGGTACGTCCCGGCGAGCATCGGCTGGCTGGACCGGCTGAAGGCGATCAGCCCCGAATTCGTGCGGGCACAGGTCCGCAGGGCGCTGCCCCGGCTGACGGAGCGCTGAGGAGTTTCGGCGGTTCGCACGAGGGTATTTCGCACGCCATGAGCACCGACCCCGCCGAAGGCCAGGACCCCGACGCCGATCCCGAGATGAAGCAGAGTTCCACGCAGCCGCAGCCCGATCAGGCCGAGGGTGAGGACGACGCGTCGGAGACCTCGTCCTGACGGTCGTCAGTTCTGTCGTGGCAGGAGTTCAGCGGCGAAACGCTCGACGAACTCGTCCATCGGCACGGTCGCGGCCGGGCGGATCACGAATTTCGTGAGCCCCGCGGCCAGATAGGCGTCGAGCTGGCGGTGCAGCGCCGGCCAGTCGGGAGCGATCAGCGCGGACGGGTCCACGTCCGGACGGCGCCTGCGGACCACGTCGACCATCTGGTCGCTGAGATCGCCGTCGGCCACCGCCAGCGAGATACCGAAGTGGTCGACCTCGATGTGCCGGCCGGCGTCGGCGGCGGCACGCTCGATCGCCTCGCGTCCGAGACGCGCCTCGTCCGGGGTCAGGAAGCTGCCGAGCCAGCCGTCACCGAACCGGCCGATGCGGCGGAACGCCGCGGGCGCCGCGCCTCCGAGCCAGATGTCCAACGGGGGTTCCGGACGCGGCGCGACCGCGACGTCGCGCACGGTGAAGTACTCCCCCTCGAAGGTGACGTCCGGCGCGGCCAGCACCGACCGCAGCAGTTCCAGTGATTCGTCGAACACCGCTGCGCGCTTACCGGACGGAACTCCGAAGATCTCCCGTTCGGCGGGGATGGCCGATTGCAGACCGAACACCGGCAGCACCCGCTTGGGCGCGACCGCGGCGAGCGACGCCAGTTGTTTGGCGACGAGCACCGGGTGGCGGCCCGGCAGGATGGCCACGGACGTCCCGACCTTGAGCCGGGTGGTGCGGCCGAGCGCGTAGGCCATGCCGATGAACGGGTCGGTCGCCTCGGTGTAGACGAGTTCGGAGAACCACAGCGAGTCCACGCCGCTGCTCTCGAGGTGGTCGACGATGGCCGCCAGTCCGTCGGCCGAGGTCTCCGCGCCGATCCCGACGCCGAACCGGATCTTCACCCTCCGAGTTAACGTGATCGCCGATCCGCGACCCGCGGCGGGTGCTGTTCTGGCAGGCTGCCGGAATGCAGGGTGCCGTCAGCGTGACGATGAAGGCTCCGGCGGAGAAGGTCTGGGACCTGGTCGCCGACGTGCGCAACACCGGCCGCTTCTCCCCCGAGGTGATGGCCGCCGAATGGCTCGACGGCGCGACCGGACCCGCGCTGGGCGCCCGGTTCCGCGGGCACGTCCGGCGCAACGAGATCGGTCCGGTGTACTGGACGACATGCCGGGTCACCGCGTGCGATCCGGGCCGCGAATTCGGTTTCGAGGTACTGGTGGGCGACCGGGCGGTCAACAACTGGCACTACCGCTTCACCCCGGTCGACGGCGGCACCGAAGTGACGGAGTCCTTCCGGCTCAACGACTCCGCATTGATGCGGTTGTTCGCGGTGGCGGGCGGTCAATTACGCCGGCGACGCAACATCCGGGACATGCGTAAGACGCTGGAACGCGTCAGGGACGTCGTGGAGAGTTAGCCGAATTCGAAGTGCTGCGGGTCCGGGCTGCGCGTCCACGTCCAGTAGTCGACGAGGCGCCACGGGCTCAGCGTGTAGATCTCCCCGTACGAGTTCTTGTAGAACGAGTGCTTGATCGACGGCTGCGACCACACCAGCTTGCCGAGTTCTTCCTGGCTTCGTGCGCGCCAGTCCTCCGCACACTCTCGGCGCGGATGCATCCAGCGGTGTCCGCCGTCGATCAACATGTCGAGACACTGTGCGATGTAGCGCATCTGACACTCCGAATGGAAGATCAGGCTGCCACCGCTGGCGAGATTCGTGCCCGGACCGTACATGCAGAAGAAGTTCGGGAAGTCCGGCACCGTGATGCCCAGGTAGGCCGACGGACGCTCACCCCACTGTTCGCTCAGCACCTTCCCGCCGCGTCCGACCACACGCATCGGCCACAGCATGCGATTGGCGTGGAAACCCGTGGCGTAGACCAGGATCTCGGCGGGGTGGCGGATTCCGTCCTCGGTGACGACGGCGTCCGCCTCGATCCGGGTGATCCCGGTGCGAACCAGATCCACGTTGTCGCGGGTGAGGGTGCGTAGCCAGCTGCCGTTGTCCTGCAACGTCCGTTTGCCGGTGGCCGGATAGTCGGGCAGTACCTTGGCCAGCAGATCGGGGTCGTCGCCCACCTGGCCGGTGATCCACTCGGTGAACATCATCCGCGCGAGGTCGTTGACCTCACTCACCGCGCGCTGCGGGTCGGGATAGTCGGGATCGACCCTGGCCGCGTCGAGCCCTTTGTCGCAGCCCGGCCAGAACAACAGGAACCGGTACCACCGGCCGTAGAAGGGCAGGTGCCGCAGCGCCCAGCGCACCCCCTCGCCGACCGAGGCGTGGTAGTTCGGATTCGGGAACATCCACTGCGCCGTGCGCTGAAACACGGTGAGCCGGTTGACCTCCGGCGCGATGGCGGGGGCGATCTGGAAGCCACTGGCGCCCGCCCCGATCATTGCGACGTCACGGCCCCGCAGGTCCACCGAGTGGTCCCATTCCGCGGAGTGGAACGCCGGCCCGGCGAAGTCGGTCTGCCCCTCGATCGCCGGGATGTGCGGCCGGTTGAGCTGGCCGACGGCGCTGATCACCGCACGGGCCCGCACGCTGTCGAGCGCGCCGTCCCGGTTTCGCATGTGCACGGTCCACGTCGCGGTGTCCTCATCCCACACCGCCTCGGTGACCTCGGTGTCGAACCGAACGTGCGGTGCGAGTCCGTGGCGGTCGAACACCCGCTGGAAGTAGGCCTGCAGTTCGGGTTGCTCGGCGAAGAAGTGGGTCCAGCCGTCGGACGGTTCGAAACTGTAGCAGTAGAAGTGGTTTCCGACGTCGACCCTGGCGCCGGGATAGGTGTTCTGCCACCAGGTCCCGCCCACACCGGAGTTGCGTTCGACGATGGTGAACGGGATGCCGGCCTCCTTGAGGCGGATCCCCGCGAGCAACCCGGACTCCCCGCATCCGATGACGAGCACTCCGAAGTCGGTCCGCGCCGGTTCGGCCCGCGGCGCCGCCCGGGTGTCTCGGCCGTCGAGTTCCATCTCTTCCAGCAGCATCGGCACGTACTCGGCCGGAACCGGTTCGCAGACCAGCCACTGCATCATCTCGTGCAGCAACTCGGGGCGGATCGGTGCCGGCTCGGGGCATCCGCGGTCGCGGTAGTCCGCGATGATCGGCAGCGCGAGCGCGCGGACCGCGGCCTTGTCCTCCTCGGACATGTAACCCTGCACCTCGTTGAGGAACAGCCCGGCCGGGCGGAGGTGGCCACGGATCAGGGATTCGTCACCGGACATGTGGACCAGCGACATCATGAGCGTGGGGATGCTGACGTCGAGCAGCGCGTCGGCGATCTGCTCGTCGGAGTCGGTGAAGGGTTGCCCGGCGTGTGGGTTGCGCACCGTCAGGTGCTATCACGTTTTTCCGCGCCGGGTGGGGGTATTTGGGTCCGGTGAGTGAGCTCTCGGACAAACCCGCCGACTACGACCGCAAACTGCCGGACGACGTCTCCGATGCCACCGTGGAGGCGGTGGGTTCGGTGTCGGAAGCCCTGGAGTGGGTGGAACGCGCCCGCGGCCACCTGTACTCGTTCCATCAGCTGATGGGGCGGGCCGATCTATTGCTCGGCGAGGCCTGCGACGAACTCCGCGAGGCCGGCCACGACGATGTCGCCGACCGGCTGGCGAACGAACTGGTGGGCCGCAATGTGCTCTACGGCCGGTGGACATTCCAGATCGTCGAGGATTTCGACGACAACTACTGGTCGGTGTTCCGCGAACACGAGCGGCGGGTCCGCGACGAGTTGCAGCATGGCTACCGGCATGTCTTCGAGGCACGGATGAAAGAAGACCGGCGCACCAAGGGCAGGCAGGGCCACGAGGGCCGTCCCGAGGGCTAGGCTCGTCGCCGTGGGCATTGCGGCTCGGACCAACGGAGTGGCGCCCCCGCATGTACCGCTGGCCGACATCGATCTCGGCTCGTGGGATTTCTGGGCGCTCGACGACGACATCCGCGACGGCGCGTTCGCCACGCTGCGGCGCGAGGCACCGGTCCGGCACTTCCCGGAGTTCATGCAGGACGGGGCGGAGGTGGGCCGCGGCCACTGGGCGATCACCCGCCACGACGACGTTTTCCACGCCAGCAGGCATCCGGAGATCTTCAGTTCCGCCTCGGGCATCACGATCGGCGACCAGACTCCCGAGCTGAACGAGTACTTCGGTTCGATGATCGCGATGGACGATCCCCGCCACACCAGGCTGCGCAACATCGTGCGCAGCGCCTTCACGCCGCGCGTGCTCGCGCGCGTCGAGGATTCCGTCCGGGACCGCGCCCGTCGACTGGTCGCCGAGATGGTGGCGCGCCACCCGGACGGCAACGGGGAGCTCGTCACCGATTTCGCCGGTCCGCTCCCGCTGCAGATCATCTGCGACATGATGGGCATCCCCGAAGACGACCATCAGCGGGTGTTCCACTGGACCAACGTGATCCTCGGCTTCGGCGACCCCGACTTCACCACCGACTTCGACGAGTTCGTCAGCGTGGCAATGGAAATCGGGGCGTATGCGAGCGCACTGGCCGACGACCGGCGCGCACATCCCGGCGACGACCTCACCACCAGTCTGGTGCACGCCGAAGTGGACGGCCAGCGGCTCACGTCGAGCGAGGTCGCCTCGTTCTTCATCCTGCTGGTCGTCGCCGGCAACGAGACCACCCGCAACGCCATCAGCCACGGCCTGCTGGCGCTGAGCCGCTACCCCGAACAACGCCAGATCTGGTTCTCCGCGTACGAGGAGGTGGCGCCGACGGCGGTGGAGGAGATCGTGCGCTGGGCATCGCCGGTGAGCTACATGCGGCGCACGCTGACCCGGGACGCCGAGTTGGGTGGCGTGAAACTCGCTGCGGGCGACAAGGTCTCACTGTGGTACGGCTCCGCGAACCGCGATGAGGCGAAGTTCGCCGATCCGTGGACGTTCGACGTGCGCCGCAACCCCAATCCGCATGTCGGGTTCGGTGGCGGCGGCGCGCACTTCTGCCTCGGTGCGAACCTGGCCCGCCGGGAGATCACCGTGGCTTTCGAGGAACTGCACCGGCAGGTCCCCGACATCGCCGCCTCGGAGGAGCCCAGCAGGCTGCAGTCGGCGTTCATCCACGGGATCAAACGGCTACCGGTGAGCTGGACTCCGCCGCGGTGACCGCGGGCCGGTGGGCGTCGCAGATGTCCCCGAGTCCGGTGCGGGTGGGCCCCGGCGGCACCGCGGGGCGCCAACCTCCCGCGTACACCGCCCGGGCCCGCGCTTCGGCCGGTGCGAGCGTGGCCGGCAGCGCGGCCATCGTCGCGTACGGCTCGACCAGCGGGCGCAGGCGCGGATCCGCGTCGGCGGCCGCGACGATCAGATCCGACGGCAGTGGACGGGTCAGGTCGATCCCGCCGCCGCCCCAGCGCCTCACCCGCTCGGCGTCGACATAGCGGTGATCGTCGAACCAGGGGCGAACGTGGCGTTCGCACCAGCCGTCGAACTCGGCTGCGGCAGTGTTGATGTCGGGTTCGTCGTCGAGTACGCGCAGCAGCGCGCGGGCCTGCATGAAACCCAGTGTGACGCCGCGACCGGCGAGCGGAGTCGTCGTACACACCGCGTCACCGACCGAGATCAGGCCGGGCAGAAACGGTGCGCCGTCCGGACCGACCTGCCTGCGATAGCTGTTGTACAGCCGGCCACCGGGCAGGACAGCGGTGATCGGATGCGACCGGTGCGGGTCGATCCATTCGGCCAGCTGCGGGATCGCCCGGACCGCCGCCTCGAACACCGCCTCCTCTCGCAGGCTGCGCAGCCGGGTGTCGGCGCCGTCGTGCGTGAAGGTCACCGAGAACGTGCCGCCGTCATGGACGAAGGCGATCGCGGCGTAGCCGGACATGCTCAGTGACAAGCCGATCGGCGAATTGACCGGCCCCGGCGACGCTCCCGGGCGCAGCCGGTACTGCCGTGTCACGTAGACGGCGCCGCAATCACCGCCGTCGGCCTCGGGGCGCAGATCCCGCAGATACCTGGCCGCCCGACCGGAGGCGTCGAGGACCAGGCCACCCGTCATCACGCGGCCTCCGATCACGACGCCGGCCACCCGTCCGCCCACCCGGTGTGGCCTGTCCACGGTGCCGACGAATCGGGTGATTCGCGGCTCCCGCGCGGCGACGCGGTGCAGCACCCGTTCGAATGTCGAACGCCGGCACAGCAGTGCGGCCGCGCCACCGGTCGGACCTGGGGCGATCCCAGCACCCGACGCGACCAGCGCGTCGGCCGCGTCGGGCATCTCCGCGCGCAGCGCGTCCAGCACCGGTGCGCGGAAGGTGTGGGCGTGCTCGAACTGCATCACCCCTCTGCGCCGCCACGGTCCCGACCGCGGCGGCCCCGGGTCGCGGTCCACCACCGCCACCGGGTGGCCGCGCCGTGCCAGCGCGATGGCGCTGAACAGGCCCACCGGCCCGGCGCCGACGACGATGGTGTGCATACCGCCTCCATTTGGAGTAACTTACGGTGTAATGAATATACCGAAAGTGTCCTGAAATGACCCAAGAAGTCAAGAGGCGGTACCGATCGGATCTCCGCGTGGCGCAGGCAGAGGAGACGCGGCGCAGTGTGGTCGCCGCGGCCACGACCTTGTTCGTCGAGCAGGGCTACGGCGCCACGACGATCGACGCCGTCGCCGCGGCGGCGGGCGTCAGCCGCAAGACGGTGTTCACCGCGGTGGGCGGCAAGATCGAGTTGCTCAAACTGGCGGTCGACTGGGCGGTGGCCGGCGACGACGCCGATGTCGCGGTGTCTGATCGCGACGCGATGCGGCGCGCCCTGGCGGCCGAGGATCCGGCGGAGCTCCTGCGCGGGTGCGCACGCGTCATGGTCGGGGTCAACGAGCGCGTCGCGGACCTGTTCCGCGCCCTCGAGGTCGCGGCCGGTGTCGAACCCGAGGCGCGGGCGCTGCTCGCCGCCGTCGGCGAGCAACGGTTGACCGACGCCCGCACCATCGCGCGCCGACTGCGGGCACTGGGCCTGCTGACCGGACGGAGAGCGCACGACGAGGCGGTGGATGTGATCTTCCTGGCCACCGATCCGCATCCGTACGACGTCCTGGTGCGGCAGCGCGGGTGGTCGGCGACGCGGTACGCGCGGTGGCTCGCGGACTCGCTGATCCGGCAGTTGGGCGGGCGCTGATCCGTTTGTCCGACCGGCGCGCGGGCACTCAGTGTGCGTTGTACCCGATCAGGATGGAGGACCATGCAATCCGAACGTTTCCGCACGCTGGCAGAGTCGAAAGGACCCTACGCGTCGGTGTACTTCGATGATTCGCACGACACCGAGGACGCCGCCGCCCAGCGGGATCTGAAGTGGCGGGCGGTCCGCGACGAACTCGAACAGCAGGAGGCGCAGCCCGAGGTCATCGAGGCGCTACAGCACGCCATCCTCGACACGTCGCCGGCCGTGGGCCGCAGCGGTCGGGGCCTGATCGCCGGGTCGGACGGCGTGCTGCTCAACGAACACCTGATCCGGCCCATCGAGACGCCCGTCGTGCGGGTGTCGTCACTGCCGTACCTGGTACCGGTGGTGGAGCACGGCGACCTGCACTCGACGTACGTCATCGTCGCGGTCGACCATGCCGGTGCCGACATCGCGCTGCACCGCGACCGCAAGGTCGAATCCGACACCGTCGACGGTGGGGGTTATCCGATCCACAAGGCGGACGGCGCCGAGACACCGGGGTATGGCGATCCGCAGCGTCGCACCATGGAGGCCGGGCGCAGGAACCTGCGTGCGGTCGCCGAGCGGTTGGCGACGCTGGTGGACCAGGTCTCCCCCGAGGTCATCTTCGTCGTCGGCGAAGTGCAGTCGCGTGCCGATCTCACTCCCACGCTGGAGGAGCGGGTGGCCGAGCGGGTGGTCGAACTCGAGGTCGGCGCCCGGCACAGCGGATTCGACGACACCGAACTGCAGCACGAGATCGACCAGGAATTCCTGCGCCGCCGGTTGGCCGCGATAGAGCATGCGGCAGAACAGTTCTCGCAGGCGATGGGTCAGGGGTCGGGTCTGGCCACCCAGGGTCTGCACGGAGTCTGCGCCGCGCTGCGGGCCGGTGCCGTCGAAACGCTGATCATCGGCGATGTCGGGGACGCGACCGTCGTCGCCGGTGAGGACCTGATGACGGTGGCGCCGAACGAGAACGTGCTCTCGGAACTCGGCGCCGCACCGAGCCAGACCCTGCGCGCCGACGAGGCACTTCCGATGGCGGCGATCCGTACCGGTGCCGCGCTCATCCGCACCGACGAGCGGATCGATCCCGACGACGGGATCGCCGCGGTGCTCCGTTACGCGCTGCCCTGACGGTCAGCGCACGCGGTCCAGCAGTGCGGCGACCGGGCTGTCGTCGAGGTGCGCGCGCAGGTCTTCGGCGTTCTCGAAGACCGCGCGCGCACCCGACTCGGTCAGTTCTCCGCGCGACACACCGCCGCTGAGGACGCCGATCGAGGTCAACCCCGCCCGTTGGCAGGCCTCGATGTCCCACACCGCGTCGCCGACGAAGACCGCGTTCTGCGCATCCACCCCCGCGCGTTCGAGCGCGATGTGGACGATGTCCGGCTGCGGTTTCGCGGTGTCGACGTCCTCCCCCGAGGTCATCGCGGAGATGACGTCTTCGCTGTCGAGCACCTCGCGCAGCACGTCGAGTTCGTCTTCGGGCGCCGAGGTGGCCAGCACGACCTGCAGACCGAGTTCCTGCACGCGCACCAACAGTTCGCGCGCCCCGGGCAGCAGCCGCAACAGACCCTTGGCATCCAGGTAGTACCGGGAGTGGGCGTCCTTGAGCCGTTTACGCGTGTCGTCGTCGGCGTCGGGTACCAGGGTGTCCAGCAGCGTCGAACCGTCCATCCCGATGGACCGGTGCACTCGCCAGGACTCGACGGTCAGCCCCTCGTCGGCGAACGCGCGGTGCCAGGCGTGCACATGCAGGTAGTTCGAGTCGACCAGGGTGCCGTCGATATCGAAAAGCACGGCCGGTGCGGAACCGGCCGTGCTGTGCTCGTTGCTCATAGGGTGCGTCGGTCGACCGGGACGTTCGGGTCCTGGGCACCCGGCTGCTGACCGAAGGCGTGGCGACCGTCGGGGGCATCGCCGTGGAGGTCACCCCGCGGAGCGTCGCGCAGATCCTCGTGCTTGCCGGCGGCGGGGACGTCCTGCTCCGTGCGCTCGGCCTTCGGGGTGTGCGGATCGAGTTCGTCGGCGAATTTGCGGCGTTCGTCGAGTTCCTGGCGCGAGGTCGTGACGGCCTCCCGGTGGGTGTTGGCGGTATCGCGCAGCCGGGCGGCTTCGGCGGCCTTGGCTTCCGCCTCCGCCTCGGCAGCCCTGGCCTTGGCCTCGGTCTGCTGCGCCACGAGGTCGCGCTTCTCCACACGCTGGTGGTGCTCCTGGACTTCCTCGCGGATGCGCTGCGCTTCGAGGTGGCGATGCTGGTTGCGGCGTTTACGGGCCAGCATGGCCAGCGCCGCGATGATCAGCAGCGCAACCACCACTGCGACGACGATCCAGACGACGGTGTTGGTGGACACGTCGGCTCCTTCGGTAGGTCGGGCGTGGTCGGGTATTGACCGTCCCGCTGATTGCGGGTGCCCTTCCCCACCGTCGGTTAAACGGCAGGCGGCTACCGTGAACCCATCGCGGCCAGCATGCCGGCAGCGGCGCGCGGCCAGGTGAAGTTCTCCGCGCGTCGACGCGCGTTGCTGCGGCGCAGCCCCTCGGGCATCCCGATCACGGTGTGGACGGCGTGTGCGATCGCTTCGGGATCGTTGTCGGCCGCCGCTCCGCTGTCCGCGGTGAGGATCTCGGCGAGCGCCGAGGTGCGCGACACGACCGCGGGCGTACCGCACGCCAGCGCCTCGAGCGCGGCCAGGCCGAAGGTCTCGTGCGGGCCCGGCGCGAGTGCGACGTCGGCCGAGGCCAGGATGCCGGCCACGGTGTCGCGGCAGCCGATGTAACCGGTGAAGTGCACGGGCAGACCGGCCGCCTGGCGTTCGAGGCGTTGGCGCAGCGGACCCTCACCCACCACGACCAACCGCGCGTCGACACCCGAATCGCGCAGCGCGGCGACGGTATCGATACTGCGATGCGCATGCTTCTCGACGGACAGCCGGCCGCAGTGCACGAGAAGTGTCTGGCCATGACCGGCCCATCTCTGACGTAACTGCTGGCATCGACGGCGCGGATGGAACTGGTCGAGGTCCACACCGAGCGGGACGGTGACGACGTTGGTGGCGTCGATGCGGTCGAATTCCGTGCGCGCGAACGCCGTCGTGCAGACCACGGTGTCGTAGTTGCTCGCGGTGCGGCGGTTGGCGATGTCGGCGAGCGCGCGGGCGGTCCGGCCGGGCAGCACCTGGCCGACGAGCCGGTCGAGCCGCTCGTGGGAGATCATCACCGTCGCGGCGCCGTGCCGCCGGCCCCACCCCCCGATCGATCGCAGTGTCAGCCGGTCGGAGACCTCGATGGCATCGGGTTTCAGCTCGTGGAGCACTTCTGTGACCGGACCCGGCAACACCGCGCGATAGCCGCCGGTGAAGGGAATCAGCCGCGCCGGCAGGGTGATTCGGGTGACACCGGTGGCAAGGCGCCGGCGTTCGCGGTGGTGTCCGGGGACGATGAGGTGGACGTCGTGGCCGGCCGCGCAGTACTCGGCACCCAGCCGGTCGACCGCGGTGCGCAGCCCGCCCGAGCGTGGCCCGTAGAAGTTCGCGACCTGCACCACCCGCACGCTTCCATGGAAGACGACGCGTGCTTGCGCACGGCTGCGACAGGTCGACCGGCGCCTGAACGACCCGTGAACCTTCTCGCCCACCTCTCCCCGCGAGCGTGCGTGTCTGCGCACGACACGCCGCGCAATTTGCAGCACTTTGCGCACCCTCGCGGACCGCGCCAACCACGTGCGCCAGTGGTTTCGCCGGCCACATTCCATGCCGACTTGTCGGTGGCTCGGCCAGGTCGCTGGGGTGCCGGCCACCATCGTGGCGACGACCACGGTCAACGAGTTGGAACGCGCAGCCGGGTGGGCCGACACCGGCGGCGGCAACCGCATCCCCATCCGGGATCTGATCCCAAACGCTGCGCCACCACCGCTCAGCGGTTGGCGTTGTTCGCCCGCGACCGCGGCTGCACCCACCCGACTGCACCGTGCCGTTCTACTGGACCCAAGCCCACCACACCCACGACTACGTTCAGGACGGGCAGACGAACATCCCCGACCTCACCCCTCGCCTGCCAGCCCGGCAACCTGCTGGTCGAGGAAACCGGATGGACCACCGTGCGCCCCGGCAACGGCCGCACCCAATGGATCCCACC
>JBNMQY010000035.1:0-56439 GCA_050205415.1 Mycolicibacterium litorale | reverse complement strand
GCGGGCGGGTCGGGCACCGGCAGCACCGCCGCGAACGCCGAGTGGTCGAGCGCGCTGACGGCCAAGACGATCGTGATCCAGTTGAGCCAGGCGAAATTGCCCGAGAGCACCAGCCACAACTGGGTGGTGATCACGATCGCCGCGGCGATGTTCGCCACCGGCTGCGGCGCGAAGAGCGCGAACGGCACGACGAGCTGGGCGAAGTGGTTGCCCGCCACTTCGATTCGATGCAGCGGCTTCGGCAGCCGGTGGAAGAACCAGCTCAGCGGGCCCGGCATCGGCTGCGTCTCGTGGTGGTAGTCCAGGCAGGTCAGATCGCGCCAGCACCGGTCGCCGCGCAGCTTGATCAGCCCCGCGCCGAACTCCACCCGGAACACCAGCCAGCGGGCGAGCAGGATCGCCGGCAGGGGCGGCGCCGTGTCGTCGTTGCCGAGCAGGAGAGCGACGAAGCCCGCCTCCAGAAGCACTGACTCCCAGCCGAATCCGTACCACCGCTGGCCGACGTTGACGATGGACAGGTAGAGCACCCAGAGCGCCAGCCAGATCACCGTCGCGGCCCAGAGGGGCACCAGGCCGGTGACGCCGGCGACCACGGCGGCGGACACGGCCGCGCCGAACCAGCAGACGGCGGCGAACAGACGGTCGGAGTACCGGAGGTGGAAGATGCTCGGGGAGGCTCTGAACGGCACCCGCGCCACGTACGCGGGGACCGGAAGCATCCCGTGTTCGCCGATGAGCGCGCGGAACTGTCGCGCCGCGGCGACGAAGGCGATCAGGTACATCGCTGCCACGCCGCGCTGCAGAACTTCTCTCGCCAGCCAGTACTCGGGTGCTACGAACCACTGCGCGTCCACTTCGGATACTCCTGAGACGACGACCTCTGTCCCGTGTACCCACCGTGCGGGTGACCAGTCAGCGCCAAAGAAACCCGTGGCCGGGTGTCGGCGGGTCCGGTTACCGTCGTGGCATGACCCCGGCCATCGAAGCGATCGACCTGGTGAAGCGGTTCGGGCAGCACACCGCGGTGGACGGCGTGAGTTTCAGCGTGCCCGAGGGGACGGTGCTGGGGCTGCTCGGGCCCAACGGGGCGGGCAAGACCACCACCGTGCGGATGATGACGACGCTGTCCGAGCCCACCAGCGGCACCGCCCGCGTCGCGGGGTTCGACGTCCGCACCCACCCCGACGACGTGCGCCGCAACATGGGGCTCACCGGTCAGGTCGCCACCGTCGACGAACTGCTGACGGGCCGGGAGAACATCCGCATGATCGGCGGGCTCTACGGCATCCGGCGCAAGGCACTGGCGAAGCTGGGTGACGAACTGCTCGAGCGGTTCTCGCTCGCCGACGCCGCCGACCGGGTGGTCAAGTCGTACTCCGGCGGTATGCGCAGGCGCCTCGATCTCGCGGTGAGCCTGCTGGCCTCGCCACCGGTGCTGTTCCTCGACGAGCCGACCACGGGCTTGGATCCGCGCAGCCGCACCGAACTGTGGGACGTGTTGCGCGGCCTGGTGGAGGGTGGCACCACGTTGCTGCTGACCACGCAGTACCTGGAGGAGGCCGACCAGTTGGCCGACGACATCGTGGTGATCGACAAGGGCCGCATCATCGCCCACGGTTCGCCGCTGGAACTGAAACGGCAGGCCGGGAACGCCAGCCTGGTGGTGACGGTGGCCGACGGTGACGATCTCGCGGCGGCGCAGGCGCTCCTGGCGAAGACGGGCGCCGAGGTGTTCGTCGACCGTGGCGCCCGGCAGCTCACCGCCGCGGCCGACGGGCTGGCCGACATGGTCCGCGTCGCCGGCTGGCTCCAGGACAGCCACATCGAGGTCGACGACATCGGGTTGTCGCGGCCCAGCCTCGACGATGTGTTCCTGTCGTTGACCGGTCACCGCACCGAGGATGAGGAGGTCGGCGCATGACCGCCGTCGAAGCCCGCCGGCAGGATCAGTCGCAGCGCCCGGCGACGCACCGGACGAACCTCGCGCAGCAGTCATGGATCATGGTCAAGCGCAACATGATCCACACCAAGCGCATGCCGGAGATGCTGAGCGACGTGACCGCGCAGCCGATCATGTTCGTGCTGCTGTTCGCGTTCGTCTTCGGCGCGTCGATCACCAACACCGGCGGTGCGTCGTACCGGGAGTTCCTGCTGCCCGGCATCCAGGCCCAGACCATCGTGTTCTCCGCCTTCGTGGTCGCCTCGGGCATCACCGCCGACGTCGAGAAGGGCATCATCGACCGGTTCCGGTCGCTGCCGATCTCGCGGTCGTCGGTCTTGATCGGTCGCAGCATCGCCAGCGTGATCCACTCGTCGCTCGGTGTGTTGGTGATGGCGCTGACGGGTCTGGCGATCGGATGGCGCATCCGCGGCAGCGTGGGGGAGGCCGTGCTGGCGTTCGCACTGCTGTTGTTGTTCGGGTTCGGGATGATCTGGTTCGGGATCCTGATCGGCTCGCTGATGCGGACCGTCGAAGCGGTCAACGGCGTCATGTTCACCGCGCTGTTCCCGATGACGTTCCTGGCCAACACATTCGTGCCGACCGAACCGATGCCGCACTGGCTGCGCGTGATCGCCGAGTGGAATCCGGTGTCCTCGCTCGCACAGGCCATGCGGGAACTGTGGGGCAACGGCGGCCCGGCCGCACCGGACGCCCAGCTGCCGCTGCACCATCCGGTCCTGGCGACGGTGCTGTGGTCGCTAGCCTTGACGGCGGTCTTCGCGCCGTTCGCGCTGCGCGCCTACGCGCGCCGCACCGGCGGCTGAGTCCGCGCCGTCTAACCGTCCCAGACCACGAAACCGTCGTCGCGCAGCCGGGCGCCGGCCGCCACGGGATGCGGTGTCAGCCGCCCGTCGTGCATGAGGTGCAAGACGGGCGCACCGAACCGCAGCACCGCGACGTCGGCGACCAGTCGGCGGTGACACCGCCACCACACGCTCTCGCTGCACATGACGGCGACTGTGCGGCCGGCGCCCTCGTCGAGCACCTCGCCGAGTGCGGCGTCGAATTCGGATGTTCTCGTGTGGGCGGCGTAGGCGGCGAACTGTTCGACCTGCCACCACGGGTCCTCGCGCGGGGCGTCTGCCGGTAGCCGTCGCCGCCCGCCGAGCCGCTCGTCCCAGCGGTAGGCGATGCCCGCGGCAGGCAGCCATGTCGACATCGCGTCGCGGGACATGTCGGGATGGGCGCGGCTGCCGGGGAAGCGGCGGATGTCGACGAGGGTCTGCACGTTCGCGCCGCGCAGCAGGCCGGTCAGCTCATCGCCGGAGAGCCGCCCGTGTCCCGCCGTCAGCAGCGCCACGTTCACCACTCACCCTGTTCGGCGAGCAGACGCCAAGACCCCCGAATTCGCGCGGAAAAGGGGGTTTTCACGTCTGCTCGCGGGAGAGGGCGCACCCTCACGCCCAGGCGTGCACGATGTTCTGTGCGGGTTCCAGTCCCTGGGCGATCAGCATCTCGGTCGCGTCGGCGGCCTGTTCGCAGATCGTCGGCACCTCGGCGCGCTCGGTGGCGCTGAACGGTTCCAGCACGTACGTCGCCGGATCCTTGCGCCCGGGCGGACGGCCTACTCCCACCCGAACCCGCTGAAAGTCCTTGGTGCCCAACGCCGCTGCTACGGACTTCAAGCCGTTGTGGCCCGCGACGCCGCCGCCGGACTTCAGCCGGATGCGGCCGAAGTCGATGTCGAGCTCGTCGTGGACGACGATGACGTCGGCGGGCGCCACCGAATAGAACTTGGCGAGCGGGCCGACGTTACGGCCCGACTCGTTCATGTAGGTCCGCGGTTTGGCGACCACCACAGATCTGCCCGCCAGGCGGCCGGTCACGATCTCGGCGCCGGATTTCCGGTGCACCTTGAATCCTGAACCGATCCGCCCGGCCAGCAGGTCCGCAACCATGAAGCCGAGGTTGTGGCGGGTCTTGGCGTAGTTGGGCCCGGGATTGCCCAGGCCCACCACCAGCAACGGCTCGGCCATGTCGAATTACTCGGCCGATTCCTCGGCGGGCTCGGCCTCGGCCGAGGCCTCGGCAGCCTCGGCGGCCTGCTCCTCGAGCGACGCGCCGCCACCCTCGGCCTCGAGCTCCTCGGCGCTCGGCGCGGCGACGACGTTGACCACCAGGGTTTCCGGATCGGACACCAGGGTCACACCCGACGGCAGCTCGACCTGGCCGGCGGTGATCTGGGTGCCTTCCTCGACGCCCTCGACCGACACGGTCAGCTGCTCGGGGATCGACAGCGCCTCGGCCTCGACCTCGATGGCGTTGGCCTCCTGGGTGACCAGCGCGCCCGGGGTGGCCTCACCCTCGACGACGACGGTGACCTCGACGGTGACCTTTTCGCCGCGGCGCACGACCAGCAGGTCGGCGTGCTGGATGTTGCGGCGGATCGGGTGAATCTCGAGCGACTTGGTCAGCGCGAGCTGCTCCTTGCCGTCGATGTCGAGGCTGAGCACGGCGTTGGTGCCGGAGTGGCGCAGCACGGCGGCGAAGTCGCGGGCGTTGATCTCGAGATGCTGCGGGTCGGTGCCGTGGCCGTAGAGGACGGCGGGCACGCGGCCTTCGCGGCGGGCGCGGCGGGAGGCGCCCTTGCCGGTCTCGGTGCGGACCGCGGCGGTCAGCTTGTTCGTGGTGGGGGCCGAATTCTTGGCCATGATGTGTTGCTCCTGTATGCCGGTAGTGGACACGGCAGGGGTCGCAACAGCCTGAAGAAGCGTGTTCCCGTCGATAACGGTGGCCGGGCCACCCTCGCCGTGATGCGGCGTCGAGGTTACCGCAACCAGGCGTCCCGGCAAAAATTCAGAGCGTGAACTCGGTGTCGGTGAGCTGTTCGGACAGCTCCCACAGCGCCGCGGCGGTCCGCGCGTCCCTCGCCCGGCGGGTGCGCCAGACTGGGCCGGTGGGGCCGCGCATCGCGAACTTCGGGCCCACGAACGTGTCGCCGGGCAGATCCTCGGCGACCGCGTAGAGCGTCTGGCGGGCCCCGAAGTCGGCGTCGGTGGCGAAGTACTTCCCGCCGACGGCCATGAACGCGTCGCCGATTCTGCGGCCGGACTGGCCCTGCAGGTTGGTGTGCGAGTACCCGGGGTGGGCGGCCAGCGCGCGCAGCGGCGAGCCGGCGCGTCGCAACCGGTTCTGCAGCTCGCTGGTGAACAGCAGGTTGGCGAGCTTCGACTGGCCGTAGGCCGGCCACGCCGAATAGGGCCGGGCCTTCCAGTTCAGGTCGTGGAGGCTGATGCGGCCGAACACGTGCATGAACGACGACACCGTCACCACGCGGTCGGTGATCTTGGGTAGCAGCAGATTGGTCAGCGCGAAGTGGCCGAGGTGGTTGGTGCCGATCTGGCTCTCGAAGCCGTCGACGGTGCGCGCGTACGGCACCGCCATGATCCCGGCGTTGTTGACCAGCACGTCGACCGCCTCGGTGCTCGCCGCGAACTCCCGCACCGACGCCAGGTCCTGCAGGTCGAGCTTGCGGACCGTGACGTTGCCGGCCATGGTGGCCGCCGCCTCGTCGCCCTTGGCGGTGTTGCGCACGGCGAGGACGACGTCGGCGCCGACCCGGGCCAGCTCTCGGGCGGTGACCAGTCCGAGGCCGCTGTTGGCGCCGGTGACGATCACCGAGCGGCCGGCGAAGGAGGGCAGGTCGGCGGCGGTCCAGTCACTCATGGCTGTCACTGTATCGCCGGCAAATCAGCGGGCGGTCACTTCTTTGGTGCGACGGTGAATCCGGCGAGGATGGTCTCGATGTCCTTACCGTGCTTCTCCGCTTCGTCGGCGAAGCTGGTCACGGTCAGCTGGACGAGGTAGCGCTGGTTGGCCGGCGGCGCCCCCGTGGCGATGACGATGCGGTTGTAGGACTGCATCCGCTGGCCGTTGAGGTCGTAGGTGCCCTCGATCATCGCTGACGGCAACCCGCGCCAATTCTCCTGCGAGGAGTTGAGTTCCTTGAAGTTCTCCGACAGCCGGGCGTCGCCGTCGCCGTGTGTGATCGCCTCCGCGGGGTCGAACTGGCCGCTCAACTCCAACACGGTGAGGATCGCGATCGGATACGTGTCGCCTTTGGCGATCACGCGGGTGCCCGGTTCGAACTGGGTGCCGGGGTAGGGCTTCCATCCCGGTGGGGTGGGGATCGTGACAGTGAGGTCGGGCAGCTTCTCCGGTGCGACGGTGCGGCCGGTGACACCGGCCTGCTCGAGGTACTGGGCGATCGGCACCGGGGCCTCGGTAGGCTCCGACGGCGACGGGGGAGCGCTGCTCGAGGTACTCCAGACCGATTGATAGTCAGGGGTTTCCGCGCCGCACCCACTCGTGGCGAGGACCAGCAGCGCGACAGCCGCCGCGACGCGGCGACCGGTCACAGGATCTCGCGCACCGTGTCGATCGGCCGGGCCAGCCGGGTGCCCTTCTCGGTCACCACGAACGGTCGCTCGATGAGGATGGGGTGCTCGGCAAGAGCGTCGAGCAGTTCGTCATCGGACGCGTCGGCCAGATTCAGCTCGGCATACAGCGATTCACGTTTACGGACCGCGGCACGCACCTCGATACCGGCGGCCTCGATCATCGCGGCGATCTCGTCGCGCGTCGGCGGCGTCTTGAGGTACTGCACGACGGTCGGCTCGATCCCGTTCTCGCGCAGCAGGTCCAGTGTCTTACGCGAGGTCGAGCACTTCGGGTTGTGAAAAATGGTGGCCTGCGCAGCCATTTAGGCGGACCCGTCGAAAAGGCTTGTCACCGAACCGTTGTCGAACACGGCGCGGATGGTATTGGCCAGCAGCGGGGCGATCGACAGCACCGTCAGCTGCGGGAACTGCTTGTCCTCGCCGATCGGCAGCGTGTTGGTGACGATCACCTCGCGGGCGCCGGATTCGGCCAGGCGCTCGCGGGCGGGATCCGACAGCACACCGTGCGTCGCCGCGATGATCACGTCTCCCGCACCGTTCTGCTTGAGCAGTTTGACCGCACCCGCGATGGTGCCGCCGGTGTCGATCATGTCGTCGGTCAGCACACAGGTCTTGCCCTTGACGTCGCCGACCACGCGGTTGGATACCACCTGGTTCGGCACCAGCGGGTCGCGGGTCTTGTGGATGAAGGCCAGCGGCGTGCCGCCCAGCGAGTCGGCCCACTTCTCGGCGACGCGCACCCGGCCCGAGTCGGGGGAGACGACGACCATGTTCTCGCACGGATAGTGTTCGGCGATGTAGCCGGTCAGCAGCTTCTGCGCGCGCATGTGGTCGACCGGCCCGTCGAAGAAACCCTGGATCTGGTCGGTGTGCAGATCGACCGTGAGAATCCGGTTCGCGCCCGCGGTCTTGAGCAGGTCGGCGACCAGGCGGGCCGAGATCGGTTCGCGGCCGCGGTGCTTCTTGTCCTGCCGCGCGTAGGGATAGAACGGCAGGATCGCGGTGATCCGCTTGGCGCTGCCGCGCTTGAGCGCGTCGATCATGATGAGCTGTTCCATCAGGTGCTGGTTCAGCGGCGCCGGATGGGACTGCAGGACGAACGCGTCGCAGCCGCGTACGGATTCGTCGAAACGCACGAAGATCTCGCCGTTGGCGAAGTCGCGGGCGGTCTGCGCGGTGACCGGGGTGTCAAGCTCTTTGGCGACTTGTTCAGCCAGTTCCGGGTGCGCGCGGCCCGAGAAGAGCATCAGATTTTTGCGGTTGTCGGTCCACTCGGTGCCCACTGTGCGCCTCGCCGGTAGGGGATCGTGTCGGCCTAATGGTACGTAGCGTTTCTGCGTGTTCGTGCCCGGGTTGCCGGATCCTGAACAGAAGTGGTCGAGGTCACGACCCCTGGGCGTCGTCGCCGTGGCCGGGCGCCCGCTCCGCCGCTTCTCCGAGCGCGCGGCGCGCCGCGCGCGCCGAAGCCGAATCGGGGCGTTTGCGGGCGACCCAGCCCTCGATGTTGCGCTGCACCCCGGACGAGACGGCCAGGGCGCCCGGTGGCACGTCGTCGCGAACCACCGTCCCGGCGCCGGTGTAGGCGCCGTCGCCGACGGTCACGGGCGCGACGAACATGGTGTCGGATCCGGTGCGCACGTGTGAGCCGATCGTCGTACGGCTCTTGTTCTCGCCGTCGTAGTTCACGAACACGCTCGACGCGCCGATATTGCTGTGCTCGCCGATGTCGGCGTCGCCGACGTAGGTCAGGTGCGGCACCTTGGTTGCCGTGCCCAGCGTCGCGTTCTTGGTCTCTACGAACGCGCCGAGCTTGCCGTCGGCGCCTAGGACGGTGCCGGGCCGCAGGTAGGTGAACGGGCCGACGGTGGCGCCGTCGCCGATGACCGACTCCGAGCCGTGGGTGCGCACCACCGACGCGCCGTCGCCGACGGTGACGTCGGTCAGCGTGGTGTCCGGTCCGATGTCGCAGCGGTCGCCGACGGCGGTGCGGCCGTGCAGCTGCGTGCCGGGCCGGATGACGGTGTCGCGGCCGACGGTCACGTCGACGTCGATCCACGTCGACGCGGGATCGATCACGGTGACACCTGCCCGCTGGTGGGCGGTGACGATGCGCCGGTTGAGTTCGGCGGCGAGTGCGGACAGCTGGACGCGGTCGTTGACGCCGGCGACCAGGGCGCTGTCGTCGACGTGGGTGGCCCGCACGCTCAGGCCGTCTTGGCGGAAGATCGCGATGACGTCGGTGAGGTAGAGCTCGTGCTGGGCGTTGTCGGAGCGCAGGCGGCGCAGCGCCGAGCGCAGGGCGGTGATGTCGAACGCGTAGACACCGGCGTTGACCTCGCGGATGGCCTGCTGCGACGGACTGGCGTCGGCCTGTTCGACGATGCGGGTCACCTCTCCGTCCTGGGTGCGCAGGATGCGCCCGTACCCGGTCGGATCGTCGACCGTCGTGGTCAGCACGGTGGCTGCGGCGGTGCCGTGGGTGGCCAGCAGGTGGGTCAGAGTGTCGGCGTCGAGCAGGGGGGTGTCGCCCGTGGTCACCACGATGACGCCGGAGAAGTCCTCGGGCAGGCCGGCCAGACCGCATTCAGCGGCGTGGCCGGTGCCCAGCTGCTCGTCCTGGATCGCGATCTCGACCGGTCGGCCGAGGTCGGCGGCCAGTGCGTCGACGGCGGAGGCGATGCGCTCCCGGTCGTGCCCGAGTACCACGACGAGGTGCTCAGGTGCGACCTTCGCCACGGCGTGCAGGGTGTGCGCCAGCATGCTGCGGCCGCCCAGGGTGTGCAGCACTTTCGGTATGTCCGAGCGCATCCGGGTGCCGGCGCCTGCGGCCAGCACGAGCACCGCGGTGTCGGTCGATGTGGTCATATTGCTCCGTCGCCAGGACTCGAACCTGAACTATCTGAACCAAAATCAGAGGTGCTGCCGATTACACCACGACGGATCGATCACCTCGAGACTGTAGTCGAAGCCGATACGCTCCAAGAATGGCAGCGCCCGACAAGGAAGTGCGTGCACCTCGCGCCAGGATGACCGGCAGCGAACGGCGCCAGCAGCTCATCGAGATCGCCAAGTCGCTGTTCGCTCAGCGCGGCTACGAGGGCACCTCGATCGAGGAGATCGCGCAGCGGGCCAACGTCTCCAAACCCGTCGTCTACGAGCACTTCGGCGGTAAGGAGGGGTTGTACGCGGTGGTCGTCGACCGCGAGATGTCGGCGTTGCTCGACGGGATCACCTCGTCGCTGACCAACAACCGGTCACGGGTGCGGGTCGAGCGGGTGGCACTCGCGCTGCTGACCTATGTCGAGGAGCGCACCGACGGCTTCCGCATCCTGATCCGGGATTCGCCTGCCGCCATCACCTCGGGCACGTATTCGACGCTGCTCAACGACGCGGTGAGCCAGGTCAGCTCGATCCTGGCCGGCGACTTCTCCCGGCGGGGACTCGATCCGGAGCTGGCGCCGCTCTACGCCCAGGCACTCGTCGGTTCGGTGTCGATGACCGCACAGTGGTGGCTCGACACCCGCGTACCGAAGAAAGAGGTGGTCGCGGCGCATCTGGTGAACCTGATGTGGAACGGGCTGACCCACCTCGAGGCCGACCCCCGGCTGCAGGACGAGGACTAAGCGCGCTCAGTCGGTGGTGGTGCTGCCGTCGCGATCGCCGTCGCCGTCCCCGCCGTCGCCGGCGCGGTCGCCACCGTCGCCGCCGTCACCGCCGGATCCGGACCAGCCGTCTCCGTCGCCGCCGTCCCCGCCGTCGCCGAACTGACCGGCGTCGCCGCCGTCCCCGCCGCCGCCGATGCCGAACTCGTCGCTGCCGACACCCTGGCCGCCGTCACCGCCGTCGCCGTAGAGGTCACCGCCGTTGCCGCCGTCGCCGCCGATGCCGGCGTAGGTGCCGGTCGCGTCGCCGCCGCGGCCGCCGTTGCCGATCAGGCCGGCGTCGCCGCCGTCACCGCCGACGGCGACACCGTCGGCGGAATCGTCGACGATCTCGGCATTGCCGCCGTCGCCGCCGTTGCCGATGCCGTGGGCGTGTCCGCCCCAGCCGCCGATGGCGGTCTCGAGGGCGTAGGCGTCACCGCCGCGGCCGCCGTTGCCGGCGAGGCGTCCGCCATTGCCGCCGTCCCCGCCGTAGGCGACTTCGTCGTACTGGCCGCCGCGGCCGCCCGCGCCGCCGTCGCCCAGCAGCCCGGCGGCACCGCCGTCGCCTCCGACGCCGTAGTTGCCGATCGCGATGCCGCCCTGTCCGCCGTTCCCGGCCACCAGGCCACCGCGGCCGCCCTTCCCGCCGGTGCCGTACTCGTAGCCGGAGAAACCACCTCGGCCGCCGTTGCCGAACCAGCCGGCGTCGCCACCGTTGCCAGCGTCGACGAACTCCGCATTCGCGATACCGCCGTTGCCGCCGTTGCCGAACAGCAGGCCGCCGCGGCCGCCGTTGCCTGCCGCGGCGGTGGCGGTCGCGTGGCCACCCCACCCGCCGTTGCCGATCAGTCCGGCCGCGCCGCCGAGCCCGCCGTTGGCCCCGCTGCCGCCGTTGCCCCAGATGAGCCCACCGCGCCCGCCGTTGCAGGCCTTGCCGACGCAATCGGCCGCGGCGTCGACCCCGTCCCCGAACAGGCCGAACAGTGGCCCGCGGGCCGTCGCCAGGTTTGTCAGCACCAGTGTCTGGCGCCCGAACGGCCCGGTGTTGGGCTTGGAGCACACGACGGTGCCGTTGCGGCAGAACACCTGTCGGTCACCCCTGAGGTGGTACGTGCCGCCGTGCACATTCCGGTAGTCGACGCTGTTCTCCGGTCCCAGGATCGACAAGACGAAATTGGAGCCCTCGGCCTTGACGTGGTTCGCACGCCCGAGGTCGATCAGGACGGAGATGCCGTCGCCCTCGACCGTAGCGCGGCTGTGATCGCTGTTGACCGTGGCGCGGCTGCCTGCTCCCGTCACGTACGCCTGGCTGCGCTCCTCGGTCACCACGGCGATGGCCCCGTCACCGGTGGCTTCGGCGACCGACCGATCACGGCCCACTTCCGCCCTGGCGTTCGCCCCCTTGGCGGTCGCCCAGTTGCTCGACGACCAATCGTTCTCGCCCCCGCCGACCGAGCTGGCCGTCGCGGTGCCCTCCTGGTGTTTGAGTTCGCCGTTGATCGAGATGGCGAGGTGGCCAGGTGTCGGCGGGGTGGCGGCGTGGGCCGTGAGGGCAGGGGTGAACCCGACCCCCACTGCTGCTGCGAGTACTGCTAATCGACCGACAGGCGTACGCGCCATCGTGACCTTTCGATGTGCACCGCCCGCGATCACGAGGACGGTGTGCCAGAGAAGCTGTCAGCGTTGCTCGCGCCGGGCCTGCGCTGCTGAAGGCCGGGCTGAGCTGTGAATCAGGCTTTCGCCCAGAGCCCGGGAACCGCTGCTATCGAGGGCTTCCGGTGAAGCTTAGACAATTTGTTTACGCTGTCAACAATAATTCGCTGAACTTCTGCGAATGTGCTCGGCAACGTCTGCAGGACATCCCGCCTCGGGCCGTGACCTGGTCGGTCCGTCGTCCCCGGACCGGCGCCTAGAATGGGGTCATCATGACCGCACCGGGGCACACCTCTGTCCAGACCCCGATCTCGGGTCTCATCGAATTCGCTCTGCAGGACCCGTGCCTGGCCGATCTGACCAGCCGCGCTGCCGACAAACCCGACGACCTCGCGATGGTGGGGCCGTCCAGTGCGCGGCTGCTCGTCACCGCCGCGCTGGCCCAGGCGGGCCCGCTGCTGGTGGTCACCGCGACCGGCCGCGAGGCCGACGATCTGACCGCGGAACTGAAGGGTGTGATCGGCGACGCGGCGGCGATGTTCCCGTCCTGGGAGACGCTGCCGCACGAGCGGCTGTCACCGGGCGTCGACACCGTCGGTGCGCGGTTGATGCTGCTGCGCCGGCTGGCCCATCCCGACGACGCCCGGCTCGGCCCGCCGTTGCGCGTGGTGGTCACCACGGCGCGCTCGCTGGTGCAGCCGATGGCCCCGGGATTGGCCGACGTGGAGCCCGTCGCGCTGAGCGTCGGCGCCGAGCTCGAATTCGAGGACGTTGTCAGACGCCTGGTCGATCTGGCCTACACCCGCTGCGACATGGTGTCCAAACGCGGGGAGTTCGCGGTGCGCGGCGGCATCCTCGACGTCTTCCCGCCGACCGCGGAACATCCGGTGCGCGTCGAGTTCTGGGGTGACGAGGTCTCCGAGATGCGGATGTTCTCGGTCGCCGATCAGCGCTCGATCCCCGAGATCGAGGTCGACACCGTGATCGCGGTCCCGTGCCGGGAACTGCTGATGTCCGACGACGTCCGCAAGCGGGCCGCCGCGCTGGCGGCCGAACACCCCAGGACAGAGAACACCGTCGTGGGCACGGTGCCGGACATGCTGGCGAAGCTGGCCGAGGGCATTCCCGTCGACGGGATGGAGGCGCTGCTGCCGGTATTGCGGCCCGGCGACCTGGCGATGTTGTCGGACCACCTGCCCGACGGCGCACCGATCCTGGTGTGCGATCCGGAGAAGGTGCGCACCCGCGCCGCCGATCTGATCAAGACCGGCCGCGAATTCCTCGAGGCGTCCTGGTCGACGGCCGCGGTCGGTGGTGACGCGCCTATCGACCTCGAGGCGATGGGGGCGTCGGGATTCCTCGGCTTCAAAGAGGTACGGGACGGCGCCCGGGCCGGCGGCCACCCGTGGTGGACGCTGAGCCAGCTGGCCACGGAGTCGGCGATCGAACTCGACATCCGGTCGGCGCCGTCGGCGCGCGGGCAGCAGTCCTCTGTCGAGGAGATCTTCGCGATGCTGCGCGCGCACGTGCTGACCGGGGGATACGGGGCCATCGTCACCCCCGGTGCCGGCACCGCGCAGCGCGTGTGCGAGCAGCTGCGCGAGAACGACACGCCCACAACGCTGTTGGAGCCCGGCGAAGCGCCGAAGCCCGGCGTCGTCGGGGTGCTCAAGGGCCCGCTGCACGACGGCGTCGTGCTGCCGGGCGCCAAGCTGGTCATCGTCACCGAGGCCGATCTGACCGGCAGCCGCGTGGCCGCCACCGAGGGTAAGCGGCTGGCGGCCAAGCGCCGCAACGTCGTCGACCCGCTGGCGCTGACCGCAGGCGACCTGGTCGTGCACGATCAGCACGGCATCGGCCGGTTCGTCGAGATGACCGAACGCGTCGTCGGCGGCGCGCGCCGCGAGTACCTGGTGCTGGAGTACGCGTCGAGCAAGCGCGGCGGTGGGTCGGACCGGCTGTACGTGCCGATGGACTCCCTCGACCAGCTGTCGCGCTACGTCGGCGGCGAGGCGCCGTCGCTGTCGAAACTCGGCGGCAGTGACTGGGCCAACACGAAGACCAAGGCGCGCAGGGCCGTTCGTGAGATCGCCAGCGAGCTGGTCGCGCTGTACGCCAAGCGGCAGGCCGCGCCGGGGCATGCGTTCGCCCCCGACACCCCGTGGCAGAACGAGATGGAGGACGCGTTCGGCTTCACCGAGACCGTCGACCAGCTCACCGCCATCCAGGAGGTCAAGGCCGACATGGAGAAGCCGGTCCCGATGGACCGGGTGATCTGCGGTGACGTCGGCTACGGCAAGACCGAGATCGCGGTGCGCGCGGCGTTCAAGGCGGTGCAGGACGGTAAGCAGGTGGCGGTGCTGGTGCCGACGACGCTGCTGGCCGATCAGCATCTGCAGACGTTCACCGCCCGCATGACCGGATTCCCGGTCACCGTGAAGGGATTGTCGCGGTTCACCGATCCGGCCGAATCGCGCGCCACGATCGAGGGCATGAAGGACGGTTCGGTCGACATCGTGATCGGCACACACCGCCTGCTGCAGACCGGCGTGGTCTGGAAGGACCTCGGGCTGATCATCGTCGACGAGGAACAGCGGTTCGGCGTCGAGCACAAAGAGCACATCAAGTCGATGCGCACCCACGTCGACGTGCTGACCATGAGCGCGACGCCGATCCCGCGCACGCTGGAGATGAGCCTGGCCGGCATCCGCGAGATGTCGACGATCCTGACGCCGCCGGAGGAGCGCTATCCGGTGCTGACCTACGTCGGCCCGCAGGACGACAAGCAGGTCGCCGCCGCGCTGCGCCGCGAACTGCTGCGCGACGGGCAGGCGTTCTACATCCACAACCGGGTGCGCACGATCGACCAGGCCGCGGCGAAGATCGCCGCGCTGGTGCCCGAGGCGCGGGTGGTGGTGGCGCACGGGCAGATGCCCGAGGAGATGCTGGAGAAGACGGTCGAGGGGTTCTGGAACCGCGAGTACGACATCCTCGTCTGTACGACGATCGTCGAGACGGGCCTGGACATCTCGAACGCCAACACGCTGATCGTCGAGCGCGCCGACACGTTCGGCCTGTCGCAGTTGCACCAGCTGCGCGGCCGGGTCGGGCGTTCGCGCGAGCGCGGTTACGCCTACTTCCTGTATCCGCCGGAGGTGCCGTTGACCGAGACGGCCTACGACCGGCTGGCGACGATCGCGCAGAACAACGAACTCGGCGCGGGTATGGCCGTCGCGATGAAGGACCTCGAGATCCGCGGCGCCGGCAACGTACTCGGCGCCGAGCAGTCCGGCCATGTGGCGGGCGTCGGTTTCGACCTCTACGTGCGGCTGGTCGGTGAGGCCGTCGAGGCCTACCGGGCGGCGGCCGACGGGAAAACCGTTGCCACACCTGAGGAAACGAAGGATGTGCGGATCGACCTGCCGGTCGACGCGAACCTGCCGCCGGAGTATATCGGCAGCGACCGGTTGCGGTTGGAGGCCTACCGCCGGCTGGCCGCGGCATCCGACGATGCCGGGGTCGACGCGGTGATCGACGAACTGGTCGACCGGTACGGTCCGCTGCCGGAACCCGCGCAGCGCCTCGTCGGGGTGGCCCGGCTGCGGCTGCTGTGCCGCGAGTTCGGCATCACCGATGTCAGCTCGGTGTCGGCGTCGACGGTCAAGCTGTCGCCGATGGAGCTGCCGGATTCCGCCCAGCTGCGGTTGAAGCGCATGTACCCGGGCGGCAGCTACCGGGCGACGACGCAGACGGTGACGGTGCCGATCCCGCGGGCGACCGACAGCGTCGGGTCGCCGCGAATCCGTGACGCGGAACTGGTGGCGATGGTGGCCGGTCTGGTGTTGGCTCTGAACGGGAGACCTCAGTCGGAGATCGACATGACCAAGTTCGGGGGAACACGCCCATGACGGTGGTTCTGGTCGATCCGCGCCGGCCCTCGCTGGTGCCCGTCGAGGCGATCGAGTTGCTCGCCGGCGACGTGCAGTACACCGAGGAGATGCCGATCAAGGTGCCGTGGTCGCTGCCCGCGGCGCGGCCGTGGTTCTCCGACGCGCCGGACGAGGAAGCCGCGCCGGTGCTGTTGTCGTCAGATCCGAACCATCCGGGGGTACGGGCGCGTTTGGCCGCGGGGGACCGGCTGATCTCCGCACCCGACCCGCAGCCCGGTGAACGACTGGTCGACGCGGTGACGATGATGGACAAGCTCCGGACGTCGGGGCCGTGGGAGAGTGAGCAGACCCACGACTCGCTGCGGCGGTACCTGCTCGAGGAGACCTACGAACTGTTCGACGCGGTCCGCGGCGGCAACGCCGACGAACTCCGCGAGGAGCTCGGAGATGTGTTGCTGCAGGTGCTGTTCCACGCGCGCATCGCCGAGGACGCGTCGCAGCACGCCTTCACGATCGACGACGTCGCTGATTCGCTGGTCCGCAAACTGGGCCACCGGGTGCCGGCTGTGCTTGCCGGAGAGTCGATTTCGCTCGACGAGCAGCTGGCGCAGTGGGAGGAGCGCAAGCTGCTCGAGAAGTCGCGTGACTCCTGTATGGACGACGTGCCGACGGGCCAGCCGGCGTTGGCCCTGGCGCAGAAGGTGCTGGCCCGGGTCACCACGGCCGGCCTGCCCGCCGACCTGATCCCCGCCGAACTGACGACCGTCACCATCGCGGCGGACTTCGACGCCGAGAACGCCTTGCGCACAGCGGTTCTGGAGTTCATGGACACGGTCCGCGGAGTCGAGCGGGCGGTGGCGGCCGCCCGTCGCGGAGAGAACGTCCCCGAGCAACTCGACAGTGCCCCGTTGAGTGGCATCACCGACGAGGAGTGGCGGGCGCACTGGCCGTCGCAGGGCGTGTCGGCGGCCGCCGACGAGCCCGCCGACGAGGAGATCAGCTGACCAGGGTGTCCCCGAGGAAGCGGTCCTCGCCGGTCACGCCGGGCAGCGTGAAGAAGAACCCGCCGCCGACCGGCAGGATGTACTCCTCGAGCGGTTCACCCTTGAGTCGCCGCTGCACGGCCAGGAAGCCGTACTCGAGGCTGCGCTGGTACGACACGAACGCCAACCCCTGGTCGAGTCGGCCGGCGCCGTCGAACCCGCGCGAGTACGAAAAGCCGCGCCGCAGAATGCGATTCCGCTCCGATTCGGCGGTCCGGGGGTTCGCCAGCCGGATGTGCGCATCGAGCTTGATGCGCTCCCCGTCGGGATCCTCCGCGTAGTTCGGGTCGTCGAATTCGTCGGTCATCCCGATCGGCGCGCCACTCACCTTGCGCCGGCCGAAGATCGCCTCCTGTTCGGCGAGCTGTGTCCGGTCCCAGAACTCGACGAACATGCGGATGATGCGCACCGCCTGATAGGAGCCGCCGACCGCCCAGTCCGGTTCGCCGTCGCCGGGTCCCACCCACACGTGGCGATCCATCAGCGCGTCGTCGTCGACGTCCAGGTTCGACGTCCCGTCCTTGAAGCCCAACAGGTTCCGCGGCGTCGCCGCCTCCGAGACGGGGCCCGCGCCGATACCCCTGGCGTAGCCGTCGATCATCCACCGCAGCACCAGGTGGCTGCGGGTGCGGCGCATGAGCTGCCGCAGTGCGAACTGCAGCGTGTCGGTGTGGCCGGCCTCCAGGATGATCGACAGGTCGCCGTGCGACAGCTTGGGGTCGAGCCGGTCGTTCGCCAGGAACGGCATCGTCTCGAGCTCTCTCGGTTTGCGGTCGGCCAATCCGAACCGGTCGTCGAACAGCGAAGCGCCGACGCCGACGACCACGGACAGGTTGTCCGCCGGCGGCTTCTCACCGAGGATCCCGGAGTCCACCGGAGGGTAGGCGGGATCGCGCACCTCGGGCGGCCGGCCCGCCATCAGCCCGCGGATCTCGTCGGTCAGTTCGGCCAGCGTGGCGGCCAGCCCCGCCCGGTCCTTGGACAACACGTTGAACGAGGCGATCAGACCCTGCTCCGGAATCGGCACGGCCGAGATCCCGGTCTGGTGTGCGCCCTCGAACGGTACGAACCGCGCGGCGGCCACCGGAGCCGATGACGTTTCCGAACAACCCGCCAGCGAGGCACCGACGCCGAGTGCGGCGCCGGTGCCCAGGGCGCCGGTGAAAAATGTTCGGCGCGACAGACCGTTGCGCCGCGAACCTCGGGTCACGTCAGTTTCAGCACTCCCGACACCTGGGACAGATTCTCCGACAGACCGGCAAGCTGCGCTTTCATCTTGTCGATCGTCGCGGGGTCGACGGTCACCTCCGGGCAGCGCGGCGACGGGTACGGGTCGTTCTCGGTGCAGAACAGCACGAACCCGTCACCCCTGCGCAGCGGTTCCAGGGTGGCGAAGATCTCCGAGAAGCCGGCTTCGATCTCGCCCAGCAGCGCCGGGTCGGCCGTCGCCAGCGCCGGCGACAGGCGGTTCACCGCGGCCTGCGAGCCCTGCAGGTTGGCGTCGAAATCCCACAGGTCGGTCTTGGAGTAGCGGTCCTCTTCGCCGGTGATCTTGCCTTCCGACACCTCTTCGATCAGCTCGGCAGCCCCGGTCGACACGTCGACGGGCTTCACCTCGACCGCGGCCATCTGCTTCTGCAGCGTCGCGATGTCGGCGTCGAGCTGATCGGCGAACTGTGCGCCACCCTCGGTGGTGTTCTGCGCGAACAGCAGGTACTCGAGGCGGTGCCAACCGGTGAACGCCGGATCGTCCTCGCCCTCGAAGTCGTCGACGCGGGCGTCGACCTTGCCGTCGATCTCCTCGACCAGGCCGGCCAGCGGCTCGATGCGCTCCCACGGCAGCCGCGAGGGGGCGTAGGCCTCCTGGGCGGCCTGCAGGTTGTTGGCCCGCACCGCGTCGGTCAACGTCTTGACGGCTCCGACGAGCTCATCGGTCTGCTCGACGGCATAGGCCTTGTAGTCGGCTGCGGCCTTCTCGGCTTCGGGACTGGGCGCCGCGGCGGCCGCGGAGGTGGTCGTCGTGGTTTCGGCTTCGCCCCCACCTTCACTGCCGCTCGAACAGCCGGCCAGAACCACAGCCAGCGCAACAACCGGTACCTGCCAGGCGATTTGCCGTCCCATCGGACCTCCTTGATCGGAGCCGAACCTTACCCTGCGCAGCGCCCGAGGGTAGGCATACCTAAAGATTAGCTCGACCGGGGGCATCGGCGCGCTGTCGACGTCTCGCAGCAACGTCGCCACGGTCGGTGAAACGGCCGGTTGCGTACCGTCGCATGGGAGTATGGAGCGACGACAGTCGGTTGAGGGAGTGCGTTGTCTGACGAGGGGAGCCTGTCGACCCGGACGTCGGCCGTGGAAGGCGCATCCGGCGACGCCAGCCGGAGCGATCCGAGTCCGGGCCGGATGAAGGGTCGCATCGTGATGGTGGCCGCCGTCGTCCTTGCGACGCTCCTGCTGCTGGCTTCCAGCTGCTCCTGGCAGCTGGGCACCCCCATCCCGGAGGGCGTTCCGCCGCCGTCGGGCGATGCCGTCCCGGCCGTCGACACCTACGCCAAGGGCCGCCCCGCCGACGCGCTGCGTGAGTGGGCCGCCGAGCGGGCGCCGGGACTCGGCATCCCGGCCACCGCACTGGAGGCCTACGCGTACGCCGCCCGGGTCGCCGAAGTGGAGAATCCGGACTGCCACCTGGCCTGGACGACGCTGGCCGGCATCGGCATGGTGGAAAGCCACCACGGCAATTACCGCGGGGCGATGGTCGCCGCCAACGGCGAGGTCACCCCGCCGATCCGCGGGATGCGGCTGGATGGTTCGAGCGGCAACCTCAAGATCAAGGACACCGACGCCGGTGAAATGGACGGCGACGACGAACTGGACCGCGCGATGGGACCCATGCAGTTCATCCCCGAGACGTGGCGGCTCTACGGCGTGGACGCCAACGGCGACGGCAAGGTCGATCCCGACAACATCGACGACGCGGCGTTGTCCTCGGCGGGCTACCTCTGCTACACCGGCAAGGACCTGTCCACCCCCCGCGGCTGGATGAACGCGTTGCGCGCCTACAACTACTCCGAGCAGTACGCCCGCACGGTTCGCGACTGGGCGACCGCGTACGCCGACGGCCGCCGCCTGTAACGCCTGGTGGCGCCCCGGGCGGCCGCAGCATCTAGGCTGATGGACGCATTCTGAGAACCAACCTTCAAGGAGACGCCAGTGCCCATCATCGAGCAGGTCGGAGCCCGCGAGATCCTCGACTCCCGCGGCAACCCGACGGTCGAGGTCGAGTTGGCGCTGACCGACGGCACGTTCGCCCGGGCCGCGGTGCCCTCGGGTGCGTCCACCGGTGAGCACGAGGCCGTCGAACTGCGCGACGGTGGCTCCCGCTACGGCGGTAAGGGCGTCGACAAGGCCGTCCAGGCCGTGCTCGACGAGATCGCGCCCGCGGTGATCGGGATGAGCGCCGACGATCAGCGGCTGATCGACCAGGCCCTGCTCGACCTCGACGGCACCCCGGACAAGTCCCGGCTGGGCGCCAACGCGATCCTCGGGGTGTCGCTGGCGGTGTCGAAGGCCGCCGCCGAGTCGGCCGGTCTGCCGCTGTTCCGCTACCTCGGCGGCCCGAACGCCCACATCCTCCCGGTGCCGATGATGAACATCCTCAACGGCGGCGCGCACGCCGACACCGGCGTCGACGTCCAGGAGTTCATGGTCGCCCCGATCGGGGCGCCGTCGTTCAAGGAGTCGCTGCGCTGGGGTGCCGAGGTGTACCACTCGCTCAAGGCGGTGCTCAAGAAGCAGGGCCTGGCGACAGGGCTGGGCGACGAGGGCGGTTTCGCGCCGGACGTCGCGGGCACCAAAGCGGCGCTGGACCTGATCTCGTCGGCGATCGAGGCGACGGGGCTCAAGCTGGGCTCGGACGTGGTGCTGGCGCTGGACGTGGCGGCCACCGAGTTCTACACCGACGGCACCGGCTACAGCTTCGAGAAGGAGACCCGCACCGCCGAGCAGATGGCCGAGTTCTACGCGGGGCTGCTCGACGCCTACCCGCTGGTGTCCATCGAGGATCCGCTGTCCGAGGACGACTGGGACGGCTGGGTGTCGCTGACCACCCGGATCGGCGACCGCGTGCAGCTGGTCGGCGACGATCTGTTCGTCACCAACCCGGAGCGGCTCGAAGAAGGCATCGAACGCGGTGCGGCCAACGCACTGCTGGTGAAGGTCAACCAGATCGGCACCCTCACCGAGACGCTCGACGCGGTCGCGCTGGCCCACAACAGCGGGTACCGCACTATGATGAGCCACCGCAGCGGTGAGACCGAGGACACAACGATCGCCGACCTCGCCGTCGCCGTCGGCAGCGGTCAGATCAAGACCGGCGCTCCGGCGCGCAGCGAGCGCGTCGCGAAGTACAACCAGCTGCTGCGCATCGAGGAGACCCTCGGCGACGCGGCCCGCTACGCCGGTGATCTGGCCTTCCCGCGATTTGCGCTGGAGACCAAATAGGCATGGTGCGCTGAGAGACGATGCCCGAATCGAAGCGGCCCGATCCGAAGCGTCGGTCCCCGGCCTCCCGGCCGGGTGGGCCCGGCGGCGCGAATCGGGGCCGCCCGAAAGGGACGTCCACTCCGCGGCGTGAACCGCGGGCCATCGAGGCGCGGCCCGCGTCCGAACAGCCCGAACCCGAATCGGTCGGTCATGCGATCGTCCGCCGGGCCGAGCGGCTGGCCGAGGAGCAGTCCGAGCAGCGGTTCGGGTCGGCGGCGCGGCGCGCGGCGATCCTGGCGGCGGTGGTGTGTGTGCTGACGCTGACGATCGCCGGGCCGGTGCGGACGTACTTCTCGCAACGCACGGAGATGAAACAGCTCAAAGCCACCGAGGAGCAGTTGCGTGAGCAGATCGCCGAACTCGAGCAGCAGAAGGTGAAGTTGGCCGACCCCGTGTACATCGCCGCGCAGGCGCGCGAACGGCTCGGTTTCGTGATGCCGGGGGACATCCCGTTCCAGGTGCAGTTGCCCCCGGGCGCGGTGGCGCCCGGCGCGGGACCGACACCGCACGAGCAGAACGCGCCGTCCGGACAGCCCTGGTACACCGCGCTGTGGCACACCATCGCCGACGAACCGCACGGCGCGCCCGTCCCGCCGGCGCCGCCGGCTCCGCCCATCCCACCCCCGCCGCCCGGTGGTTGAGCGCAGCGATCTGGACGCCGTCGCGCGGCAGTTGGGCCGCGAGCCGCGTGGTGTCCTGGAGATCGCCTACCGCTGTCCCAACGGTGAGCCCGGAGTGGTCAAGACCGCGCCGCGGCTACCCGACGGCACCCCGTTCCCGACGCTGTACTACCTGACCCATCCGGCGCTCACGGCGGCGGCGAGCCGGCTGGAGTCCGAGGGCCTCATGCGGGAGATGACCGAAAGGCTCTCGCAGGACCAGGATTTGGCCGACGCCTACCGGCGGGCGCACGAGTCGTATCTGGCCGAACGCGATGCGATCGAACCGCTGGGCACCACGTTCTCGGGCGGCGGGATGCCGGACCGGGTGAAGTGTCTGCACGTGGTGATCGCCCACTCGTTGGCGAAGGGGCCTGGTGTGAATCCGTTCGGGGACGAGGCGTTGGCGATCCTGGCGGCCGAACCGGGTATGCGGGGAATTCTGGACGGCGAGACGTGGAGGGCGTGTGGCTAGGCTGGCGGCGGTCGACTGCGGGACCAACTCGATCAGGTTGCTGATCGCCGACGAGGCCGACGGCCGGCTGACCGATGTGCACCGCGAGATGCGCATCGTGCGGCTGGGCCAGGGCGTCGACGCCACCGGTGAGTTCGCGCCCGACGCGCTGGCCCGCACCCGCGCCGCACTCACCGACTACGCGGAGCTGATGCGCGAATACGAGGTGGCGAAGGTGCGGATGGTCGCGACGTCCGCGGCCCGCGACGTCGCCAACCGCGAGGCGTTCTTCCAGATGACCGCCGAGGTGCTGGGCACCGTGGTCGACGGCGCGGTGGCCGAGGTGATCACCGGCGCCGAAGAGGCCGAGTTGTCGTTCCGCGGTGCGGTGGCCGACCTCGACCCGGCGGACGGACCGTTCGTGGTGGTCGATCTCGGCGGCGGGTCGACGGAAGTGGTGGTGGGGCAGGACCGGGTGGATGCCAGCTTCTCGGCCGACATCGGGTGTGTGCGGCTGACCGAGCGGTGCCTGCACTCGGATCCGCCGACCGCCGAGGAGGTCGCGGCGGCGCGGGAGGTGATCCGTGGTGCGCTCGACGAGGCGCTGCGGCACGTGCCGGTGCAGGGTGCGCGCACGTGGGTCGGGGTGGCCGGCACGATGACGACGCTGGCAGCACTGGCACACCGGATGACGACCTACGACTCCGACGCAATTCATTTGTCACGCACCGGTTTCCGCGCACTGCTCGAGGTGTGCGACGAGCTCATCGCGATGACCCGTCAGCAGCGGGCGGTGCTGGGGCCGATGCACGAGGGCAGGGTCGATGTGATCGGCGGCGGTGCGATCATCGTCGAGGAGTTGGCGCGCGAACTCGGTGAGCGCGCCGGCATCGACGAACTGGTGGTCAGCGAGCACGACATCCTCGACGGCATCGCGTTGTCCATCGCCTGATTTCCCTGCGCGAGCAGACGCGTAGACCCCCGATTTCGGCCGAAAAAGGGGGTCTACACGTCTGCTCGCGGCTGGGAGGTGACGCCCACGATCGGTAGCGCCGCCCCCGCGGACACCGACAGCCGTTGGCGCGCGAGCGCGGGCCACGCCTGCACCGCGCAGAACGGCGCACACTGATCCTGGTCGCTGCGGGTGCCGACGTGCACACAGCACTGGACGAGCCGTTCCTCGATCATCGTCGACATGTCCATGAACGGTTTGACGGTGATGCGGACGACGCGTTCACCGAGCAGCCGACGGACCTTGCGCCGCCGTCCCGGGAGCGCCGACGAGGCCAGCGTCAGCAACGTCGACATGCCGAGATCGCAACTCTGACAGATGATCTGCCACACGTCACCGATCTGCGGGTGCGACAGTGAGGACTGTTCGGACAGCAGGCCGAGCAGCGATTCCTGCACGGCCACGCGCAATTGCTTGGGGATCTCGGAGTCGGCGATGCGGTTGGACACCAGGCCGAGCTTCTCCTTGAGGTTCTCGTGACCGATGAGCGCGACCAGGGAGCGCCATTGATCGCTGTCGTCGCGGATCAGGTAGCCGACTGAGCAGCAGTGCGGATGCGAGCACGGCAGCGCGGTGAGATCGCGCCACGTGACCGCACCGCCGGTCTGCGGGCCGAGCCGAGCGAGCACCCCGGTGTGGGTGAGCCGGTCCAGCGGGTCGATGGCACCGGATCGGCCGGACCCGAACTGCGGCTGGATGGTCAGGCCGCCGACATAGGGGGTGTCCAGGGCGAGGCGGACCATCTGGCCGATCTCGTCGTCGTTGACGCCCAACGCCGTGGCCATTACGAGGGTGGTGAAGATCTCGCGTGCCGACAGCCGTTGCAAGGCAGTAGCTTTCATGCGCCGCAGGTCACCGCCGCGGTGGTGGCGGTGTGCGGCTTCGGAGAGCCCGTCGTACTGCAGATAGATCTCGACGCGTTCGCGGTGGGCGGTCAGCAGGTCGAGCAGGGCGTCGTCGGTGGCGATGCGGAGACCGTTGGTGTTGACCAGGATCCGGGTGATGGGGCGCTCGGTGAGCTCGGCCAGCAGATCGGCGAGCCGCGGGTGCAGGGTGGGTTCACCGCCGCTGAGCATGACCACGTCGAGGCGGCCGTTCTCCCGCTGCAGCCGCTGGTCGACGTTGGCGAGGATCTCGGCGACGGGCACCACGTTGCGCAGATCGGGTGAGGATTCGGTGAAGCAGGTGGGACAGCGCAGATTGCAGGTGTCGGAGATGTCCTGCAGGAGAATGCAGGTGTGCTGGGTCTGCATCTCGGGCAGACCGCGCAGATACGCCTGCGGAATAGGATCGAAATTGCCTGCGACGTCGGGGGTGTGGGCCTTCGTCGGGGCCGTCCACTCCTCGAGGTAGGACAGGATCTCGGGCACCTCGTCGTACAGCGTGCGGACCAGGCCGTGGCGGCGGCAGCCCCGCTCCAGCCAGATGTGGCCGTCGCGTTCGACGAGCCGTCCGCTGAGCCGCTCCACCTCGTCCAGCGGCCGCTCGGGCGCCTCGTCGTGGCAGTGCGGGCAGTAGGCGGTCACGTAGCGGTGCAGCCGGTCACCGCGCAGACCCATACCGGCGGTCATGTCGTGTACAGCGCAGGGTTGATGCCGGTGCAGAACCCGACGGTGACCAGAGACGTCAGCGCCCAGCCGACCATCAGGCCCAGACCGATGCCCTTCGCCTGCGGATTGCGCACCGCCAGCAGGGCGGCGCCGCCGCCGAAGGCGGTGAGCGCCAACATGACCGCGGCCGCTCCCAGGATCAGGTTCGTCGAGTCCGTCGACGAGCTCGCGGCGATGAACGCCAGGAATCCGAGCAGCGAATTGAGCGCGATGTAGATCGGCGCGCCGACGAAGACCATGCCGATCGAGATCTTCCGGGGCGGTTGCGGGGGTGGGGCATAGCCGTAACCGCCGGGGTACGGCGGGCCTGGCGGAGTGGTCATGCACGCACTTCCTGCTGGTGGGCTGCGGAGCGATAGTAACCACGCCGGTGGCCGTACCACAGCCGAATCCCGATGAGCAGCAGCGACGGCAGCAGGAACCATTGCGGCCGAGTCAGATCGAGCCACACCGTCTCGTTGGCCCGGGTGAATTCGACGAGGAAGCGGAAGGCGGCGTAACCGGCGATGTAGAGGACGAAGAGTTCGCCGGGGCGGTGGATCCGGTCGCGCAGCCACAGCAGGACGGCGAAAGCGGCGAGCTGGAAAGCGATCTCGTAGAGGAACGACGGATGCATGGCCTGCCCGGTGAGGCATCCCGGGCATTCCGGGGTGGTGGCCGGCGCGTGCACACCCCAGGGCAGGGTGGTGGGGCGCCCGGGCGCCTCGGTGAGGTGGCAGCCGATGCGGCCGACGGCGATTCCCAGCGCGACGGCGGGAGCGAACAGGTCGCCGGTCTTCCCGCGGTAGCCACCGATCCGTTTGGCGACAAGGACTCCGAGATACGCACCCAGCAGCCCGCCGAGGATGCTGCGTGAGCCGAACTGCCACGCCTCGGCCAGGCTCGGGTTGGCGGTGGGGTCGAGGTGGCGGGCCCAGCCGGAGAGTCGCATGCCGACCGCGCCGCCGATCAGCGCGCCTGCCGCCGCGACGACGGACTGTTCGTTGACCGCACCCCGTCGCCGGGCCTCGACGACGAATACGACGAGTGCCGCGAGCACACCGAGGCCGACGAATACGCCGTGCACCGGCACCGCGACGGGGCCGAGGTGCCACTCGGGGGTCATCGGCGGAATGTAGCGGGCCGCTCAGTCGCCGCGCAACGCTTATGCGCCGGATCTGGCGCGCGAGCGGGCGCGTGCCCGCGAGCGGGGCTTCGTCGGATCATGCTGTGCAGCAAGGGTCAGAGCCAGCACGATCATCACGACACCGAGGCCGAAGTGCAGCCAGTTGTCGGCGCGGTTGAGCGGGAAGACCTCGGCGATGGTGCGGTGCCCCGACGCCGCCCGGTAGATCCACAGCCCGAGGAGCGTGACACCGCCGGCGAGCAGGTAGGCCCGTGACGCCGCATAGGTGCGCGCGCAGAACATTCCGGCCGCTCCGAGCACGAGGTGGATCGCGTTGTGCAGCCCCGAGACGGCGAATACGCCGAACAGCAACGCGTCGGAATCGTGGCCGGCCCACCGGAGTGCGTCGTAGTTGGTGGTCACGCCCGGTAGGAAGCCGAGCGCACCGAGGAGTAGGTACCCGGTCCCGACGAGTAGCGCCGCACCCTGGACGGCCATCAACGTGGGTTTCTTCGCCATCGCTCGCCTCCCTTTGACCTGCACAGACGCAAATACCCGGGCGACTCGCTGTTCAATCGGAGCCGTCCGGGTATCGCTGTGAGATCAGCCGGTGACCCCTGGCGTACGGCCGGGAGCGTGGACGGTGTCCCGACCACGGCTGAGCGCGACACCGAGGCCGATCATGCCGATGGCGAGCCCCAGGTGCAGCCAGTTGTCGGCGGTGTTGACCGGCACGAAGTTCGCGCTGCTGTGCTGATCGATCAGCATGCCGTAGATGAAGAGCACCAGGTAGATGGCACCGCCGCCGATGAGGAAGGTGCGCGCGCCGTTCCACGTACGCCCCATCAGGATTCCCGCGACGCCGAACAGCAGGTGCACGAGGTTGTGCAGGATCGACACGTTGAAGATGCCGAGCAGGGCGGCCCCGGAATGGTGGCCGGCGAACGTCATCGTGTCGTAGTTCGTCGTGATCCCCGGAATGAAGCCGAGAATGCCGACGAGAAGGAACACAGCGCCGACCGCGGCCGCTGCCTTCTGAAGCGTGGTCGGGTACCTCCCCATTGCTCCGCGGGTCCCCGCCGGGTTGTTGGTTGCCATGGTCACTCCTTCTCTGGATGGACGACGGCACACGTACCCGGGCCCGACGGGTGCAAACGCTCACTTCCCGCCCGAGTCCGGTTCACTGCAGGTCAACGATCCCTACTCAGGCTCGTCGTCCTCGTTTTCGTGGTCGGTGAGGTAGCGGTGGGGGTGGAAGTAGTTATTTGTCCGGGGTTGGCCGGTGTGGACGAAAACCGTCAGCCCTCCGAGCGCAGCACCGGATGCAGTTTGTCGAGCACGGCAGGATCCTCGATGGTCGACGGCAGCGGTTCGTCGCGCCCCTCGGCGATACCGCGCATGGTCTTGCGGAGGATCTTGCCGGAGCGTGTCTTCGGCAGCGCCGGGACCACGTCGACCTGTTTCAGCGCCGCGACAGCACCGATGTTGTCGCGTACGGCCGCCACGAGTTGCGTTTCGATGCCCTCGGCGTCGGCGCCGGTCTTGAGGACCACGAATCCACGCGGCACCTGACCTTTGATCTCGTCGGCCACGCCGATCACGGCGCATTCGGCCACCGCTGGATGCGCGGCGAGCACCGCCTCGATCGAGCCCGTCGACAACCGGTGCCCGGCGACGTTGATGACGTCGTCCGTGCGGCCCATCACGAACAGGTAGCCGTCGTCGTCGATGTAGCCACCGTCGCCGGTGAGGTAGTACCCCGGGAACGCGCGCAGATAGGACGCGACGTAGCGGTCGTCGTCACCCCACAGCGTCGGCAGGGTGCCGGGCGGCAGCGGGAGCTTCACGCAGATCGCGCCCTCTTCGTTCGGCGCGCAGTCCTTTCCGTCCGAGCGAAGGATCCGGACGTCGTAGCCCGGCATGGGCACCGTCGCGGAGCCGGGTTTGACCGGCATCGGTTCGATGCCCATCGGGTCGGCGGCGATCGCCCATCCGGTCTCGGTCTGCCACCAGTGGTCGACGATCGGGATGCCGAGTTTGTCCGACGCCCACTGGTAGGTGTCGGGGTCGAGGCGTTCGCCGGCCTGGAAGAGGTACTCGAGCTTCGACAGGTCGTATCGGCCGATCTCGCTGCCCTGCGGATCGTCCTTCTTGATCGCGCGGATCGCCGTCGGCGCGGTGAACAGCGCCTTGACCCCGTACTCGGCGGCGACCCGCCAGAACGCGCCGGCGTCGGGCGTGCCGACCGGTTTGCCTTCGTACAGAACGGTCGTCGCGCCGAGGAGCAGCGGCGCGTAGACGATGTAGGAGTGGCCGACCACCCAGCCGACGTCCGAGGCGGCCCAGTACACGTCGCCGGGCTGGGTGTCGTAGATGTGGCGCATGCTCCACAGCAGGGCGACGGCGTGACCACCGTTGTCGCGCACGATGCCCTTCGGTTTGCCGGTGGTGCCGGAGGTGTAGAGCACGTAGAGGGGATCGGTGGCGGCCACCGGCACCGGGTCGACGGGTTCGGCGCCGGCGACCAGTTCGGTCCATTCGTGGTCGCGGCCCTCGGTGAGTTCGCAGCGGTGGTGTTCGCGCTGCAGGATCACGCAGGCGGCCGGGGTGTGCTCGGCCATGTCGAGGGCCGCGTCGAGCATCGGTTTGTATTCGACGGTGCGCGTGGGTTCGACACCGCAGGATGCGGAGACCACGACGGTCGGACGGGCGTCGTCGATGCGGGCGGCGAGTTCGTGGGCGGCGAAGCCGCCGAACACCACGGAGTGCACCGCACCGAGGCGGGCGCACGCCAGCATGGCGATCAACGCCTCGGGCACCATCGGCAGATAGATGACGACGCGGTCGCCCTTGCCGAGGCCGAGCCCGCGCAGCGCCCCGGCGAACCGGGCGGTCTGGTCGAGCAGCTCGCGGTAGGTGTACGCGCGCTTGGCGCCGGTGACGGGGGAGTCGTAGATCAGCGCGGTCTGGTCGCCGCGGCCGTCGTCGACGTGGCGGTCCAGGGCGTTGGCGCAGGTGTTGAGCTCCCCGTCAGGGAACCAGCGGTAGAACGGCGGGTTCGTGTCGTCGAGGATGCGGGTGGGTTCGCGGGTCCAGGTGACCGCCTGCGCGGCCTCGGCCCAGAACTTCTCGGGTTCGTCGATACTGGCCCTGAACAGGTCGCGATAGCCGCTCATACCGGCACGGTATACCGCGCGCCCGGCTCACGGTTCAAGACGCCGACGTTGGTGGCCGCTGGCGACTTTCCCAGTCGGATAGTGCTTTCCGAATCAGATATCACGGGTGATAGCTGATATCGGCGGCGATGGCGCATTCCAGCACGACCGCGCGCCAGGGGACGCCTCGGGCCCGGTCGCTACTGTTGGAATCGGTACCCCATCCCGGCCTCGGTGAGCAGGTGCACGGGCCGTGACGGATCGTCCTCGAGTTTGCGGCGCAGCTGAGCGAGGTAGACGCGCAGGTAATGCGTCTCCTTCGCGTAGCCGGGGCCCCACACCTCCTTGAGCAGTTCCTCGCGGCCGACGAGCTTGCCGCGGTGACGCACCAGCATCTCGAGCATGCCCCACTCGGTGGGCGTGAGATGGACCTCCGCGCCGTTCTTGGTCACCTTCTTCGCCGCCAGGTCGACGGTGAACGAGGCGGTCACCACCACGGGTTCGTCCCCGTCCGACGCTGCCGTCGCGCGGCGAACCGCCGCCCGCAGCCGGGCCAGGAATTCGTCCATGCCAAAGGGTTTGGTGACGTAGTCGTCGGCGCCGGCGTCGAGTGCTTCGACCTTGTCGGCCGAGTCGGTGCGGGCGGACAGCACGATGACGGGCGCCGACAGCCAGCCGCGCAATCCGCCCAGCACCTCGATACCCGACATGTCCGGCAGGCCGAGGTCCAGCACGATGACGTCGGGTCGGTGGTCGGCCGCGGAGCGCAGCGCCTCGGCGCCGGTGGCGGCGGTGGTCACGTCGTAGCCGCGGACCGACAGGTTGATCCGCAGGGCCCGCAAGATCTGCGGTTCGTCGTCGACGACCAGCACTCTGGTCGATGCGCGATCCCGCTCGCCGGTCACGCGTCCGCCTCCTGTGCTGCGGCGAGGTCGATCTCGACCGTCAGACCACCGCCGGGGGTGTCGCCCGCGGTGACCGTACCGCCCATCGCCTCGACGAATCCGCGCGCGACCGACAGCCCGAGTCCCACGCCGGTGGTGGTGTCCTGGTCGCCGAGGCGCTGGAACGCGCCGAACACCTGGTTCTGGGCGCCGGACGGGATGCCGGGCCCGGAGTCCGCGACGGCGATCAACACCCGGTCACCGACGCGGCCCGCGGTGACCCGCACCGAGCCGTCGGGTGCGTACCGCAGGGCGTTGTCGATGAGGTTGGCCAGGACGCGTTCGAGCAGACCGCTGTCGGCGGCCACCACACAGCCGTCGACGTCGACCTCGACGCGGTCGAGCTTCACCTGTCCCGATCCCGTTGTGCCCCGGCTGATCCCGAGGAGCGCGCGTTGCACCGTCTCCTCCAGGAAGACCGGCCGGAGCTGCGGGTGTACCACGCCGGCGGCCAGGCGTGAGGAGTCGAGCAGGTTGGCGACCAGGGCGGTCAGCTGGTCGACCGACTCCTCGACGGTGGCCAGCAGTTCGGCCCGGTCCTCTCGGGAGAAGTCGACCTCGTCGGTGCGCAAGCTGGACACCGCGGCCTTCGCCGCGGCCAGCGGGGTGCGCAGATCGTGGCTGACCGCCGACAGCAATGAGCGGCGCAGATCGTCGGCGCGGGTGATGGCTTCGGCCCGTCCCGCCTCCGCGGTGAGTTCACGCTGCCGCACCAGCCCGGCGGCCTGTGCGGCAACCGCGGACAGGACACGGCGGTCGCGCGCGGCGAGTCGGCGGCCGCACAGCAGCAGCCAGAAGTCGTCGTCGCCGACTTCGATCGCGGTGTCCGCGGCGGCGACGTCGGCGCACGGATCGGAACCCACGCACGCGACGATGCCGGAGTTCTCCCGCACCAGGCTGACCGCGCGCTGGGCGTAGGTTTCGCGAATCCTCTCCAGCAGCACGGTGAGGTCGGGGTCGCGCAGGACCGATCCGGCGAACAGCGCGAGCAGTTCGGCTTCGCGTGAGGCATGACGCGCTTCGCGGCTGCGGCCGGCGGCGCTGTCGACCAGCGCGGCGACCGCCACGGCGACGGCGAGCAGCACCACGATGGTCAGCGCGCTGTCGGGGTCGGCCATGGTGAACGTCTGGCGGGGCGTGATGAGGAAGTAGTTGAGCAGCAGACCGGAGAGCACGGCGGACAGCGCCGCGGGAGCGACGCCGCCGAGCAAAGCGACGAGCAGGACGCCGACGAAGAACAGCGCGCTCTCCCCGGCCACGCCGAGCAGGGGGTCGAGGAGCAGGACAGTCAGCGCGCAGATCGTGGCGGGGACGACGAGGGCGGCCAGCCATGACGTCAGATGCCGGATGCGCGGTGGCGTCGTCGACGTCCGGCGGGCCTCCTCGTGGGTGACCATGTGGACGTCGATCTTCCCCGACCGCTGGACCACGGCCGCGCCGATGCCCTCGTCGAAGATGCGGGCCCAGCGGGACCGCCGCGAGGTGCCGATCACCAGCTGGGTGGCGTTGCGTTCCCGCGCGAAATCCAGTAGGGCGGCGGGGACGTCGTCGCCGGTGACGGTGTGCAGCGTCGCGCCGAGGTTGGCCGCCAGGTCGCGGACCTTACCCATCTGCGGCGCCGAGACACCGGTCAGGCCGTCGCCGCGCACCACGTGCACGACCATGAGTTCGGCGCTGGATTTGGAGGCGATGCGGGACGCCCGGCGCACGAGCGTCTCGGATTCGGGTCCGCCGGTGACGGCGACGACGACGCGTTCGCGCGCCTCCCAGGTGTCGGTGATCCGGTTGTCGGCCCGGTACTTTGCGAGCGCGGTGTCGACCTGGTCGGCCAGCCACAGCAGGGCGAGCTCGCGCAGTGCGGTGAGGTTGCCGCGGCGGAAGTAGTTGGACAGGGCGGCGTCGACGCGTTCGGGGGCGTAGACGTTGCCGTGAGACAGTCTGCGGCGCAACGCCTCCGGGGTGATGTCGACGAGCTCGACCTGGTCGGCGGAGCGGACGACTTCGTCGGGCAGCTTCTCGAGTTGTTCGATGCCGGTGATCTGGGTGACGACGTCGTTGAGGCTTTCGAGGTGCTGCACGTTGACCGTCGAGATCACTGTGATGCCCGCTGCCAGAAGCTCTTCGACGTCCTGCCAGCGTTTGGCGTTGCGGCTGCCGGGGATGTTGGTGTGCGCGAGTTCGTCGACGAGGGCGACCTCGGGGCGGCGGGCGAGGACGGCGTCGACGTCGAGTTCGGGGTAGCGGCCGCCACGGTAGGTGAGGTGGCGCGGGGGGATGACCTCGATGCCGTTGAGCAGTTCGGCGGTGCGCGCGCGGCCGTGGGTCTCGACGACGGCGGCCACCAGGTCGGTGCCCCGCGCCAGCCGCCGGTGGGCTTCGCCGAGCATCGCGTAGGTCTTGCCGACGCCGGGAGCCGCACCGAGGTAGATGCGCAGCTCCCCGCGTTTCTGGCCGTTCGCCGCCGTCACCAGTTCATCATCCACCGGGTGTGAGCATCCGCCGGAAGGTCCCAGCGTTTGCCCAGCTTGATCGGAGGTGGCGCGGTCAGGATCGGGACATGATTCGATTTCGCCGTTCGCAGGCCATGCCGCGTCACACCGTGTGTCACCGGGCGTTGCGGGGGACGCCGCTGCACGTCCCCGCGTCGTTGTTGACGACGGCTCCGGTGGCGGAGTGGGTGCGGCGGCGGGGGCTCGGTGTGGATGTGTCGAGCGTTTCCGAGCTTTCGCTGGCGTTGGGCGCTGGGTTGCCGGCCGCTCGGATTTCGGCACAGTGCCGTGACGTCGAGACCGTCGAGGCGGCGGTGGCTTGTGGGGTGGGGCGGTTCGTGGTCGCCGGGTGGCCGGACGTGATGCTGCTGGCGGGGCGGCCGGTGTCGGCGCATCGGGTGGTCGTCGATGTCACCGAGGCGTCGGGTGAGCGGTTGGCGACGTCGGTGATGTCGCTGGGGAGGCTGGATGTGGTGGGGTTGCGGTGCTGCGTGTCTGCTGACTTCGAGGCGGGGGAGGCGGTGCGCAGGATGATCGAGCAGATGGCGCGGTTGCGCCGCATGCACGGGGTGATCCTGACGAGGGTGTGCGTGTCGGGCTACGGGCGGGGTGACGCCGACGCGGGGGAGTTGCGTGCCAGGGTGCACCGGTTGCAGTTGGCGGCCGAGGAGGCGTGCGCTTGTTTGCGGTATCCCCGGCCGGCGCTGGTGTTGTCGCTGCGGGTGTCGGCGTTGGTCGGCTCGTAATTCGGCCCTTGTCGCCGAGATCTACACCAGGGTCGTGGAATCGGCGGGTCGACGACCCTCACGTAGGTCTCGACGAGTCCTTGGTCAGTCGATGACGGCGGTGGCCTCGACCTCGACGAGCATATCGGGTTCGGCCAGGGTGGCGACGCCGACTCCGGTCAGCGGCGGCACGGCGGTGATGCCGAGCTTGGCGGCCGCGCGGGCGACGCCGTCCCCGAACGCGGGCATCTTGTCGGGGGTCCAGTCGACGAGGTAGACGGTCAGTTTGGCGACGTCGGCGAAGGTCGCGCCCGCTGCGGTAAGCGCGGTGCCGACGTTGAGGTAGCACTGTTCGACCTGGGCGGCGAGGTCGTTCTCGCCGACCTTGTTGCCGTCGGCGTCGCGGGCGACCTGGCCGGCGATGAAGACGAGCTTCGACCCGGTGGCCACGGCGACCTGCTTGTAGAGGTCGACGGTCGGCAGGCCGTCGGGGTTGATCAGGTTGATCGGCACGTGCGCTCCTCGGTGTTGTCGGCGGGGCACGGGTCAACCTACGGCGACGCGGGGCAGTGGCGCGAACGGATGCAATAAGGTCTCACCCGCAGGCCCCCATAGCCCAATTGGCAGAGGCAGCGGACTTAAAATCCGCCAAGTGTCGGTTCGAGTCCGACTGGGGGCACCGGAGTCCTTGCAGCTAGGGGCTGATTGCGGCTCGAACGTCCGAGCGGTCGCTGTCGTTGGCAGCTCCCTCGTCAGCGAGGAACTTAGACTCCGAGAATGCGCGTGCCTCGCCGAATCGCAGAGTTCAACAGGCGAGTCACCAATCCGGCGGCTCGCACGATCACACCGTGGCTTCCGAATCTCGGGACGCTCGAGCACGTCGGACGGAAGTCGGGTAAGCGATATCGAACGCCGCTCCTGGTATTCAAGACCCATGATGGCTACGCCATCCTCATCGGCTACGGTCCACAGACGGACTGGTTGAAGAACGTGCTGGCCGGCGGACCGACGGTGCTGCGCAAGCGTGGACGGACTGTCGCGCTCGTCAACCCACGGGTGGTGAGCAAGGCCGAGGCTGCGGCTCTCGTCATACCGCGTTCTCGGCTGCTCTACCGGTTGTTTCCCTACAACGAGGCCGCCGTGCTTCTGACGAATGTGGGCTCTGCGGGTTGACCTCTGTACCGCACCGGACTTAGAGCCGAGGAAGCGGCCGCACAGTGTCGGTTCGAGTCCGAGCCGGTTTTGGCCAGGTCACGGAGGTTTTCGCCCCAGAACCTGGGCGGTAACCGCGCGCTGACAGGCCGTACGTCATTGGCGGGGTATCGGCTCAGCAATGACAGTCAGCACGTCTTCTTCGTCGGTGTCGACAGCCATGTCCACGAGCTCTACATCACCTCCGGCGCCGGCTGGGTGGACAACGACCTGACGGCACTCACCTAGCACGCAGGTGAGAGACGAGCCCGCGGTTGCCGGCAGCACGCGCACGACGTCACCCCGCGGAGCCTGTGGCGTCAGCAGTGAATCGACAAACCGACCCCATCGTTCACAAGAGCATGACAACGCTGCGGACTGGGTTGCCGACCGTCGACTATTTCGACGTCGACGATCCAGAGGAGGCGCACCGGATCATTGCCGCAGCGCGGGATCGTGGACCGGTCGCGCTCGGCCCACGCGGGCTCGAGATCCTGTCCTATGACCTCGTGCGTATCGTGCTGCGCGACAGTCGTTTCGCCACCCCGCTGGGCCTGGGGCTCGCCGAGCAGGGCATCACCTCGGGTCCGGTCTGGGATCGCATCGTCACCAGCCTGCTCGGGCTCGAAGGCGAGGATCACCACCGCCTGCGCCGGCTGGTGAGCAAGGCCTTCACCCCGAGGGCGTCCGCGCGACTTCGCCAGACGTGCGTTCAGGTCATCAGCGATCTCGTCGACCCGCACACCGCAACCGGCACCGTCGACATCGTCGCCGACATCGCACGGCCCTACCCGATCCCGATCATCTGCGCGCTGCTCGGCACGCCGGCTCGGGACTGGCGCCGGATCTCGGAATGGGCCGACGACATCTTCAAAGTCTTCAACTGGAACGTCGCCGAAGACGCCGACGACATCGAGCGGGCGTGGCGCGAGCTCGACAGCTACCACGACGTACTGGTCCAGTCCCGCCGCGACAACCTCACCGATGACCTGTTGTCCGACCTCATCCGGGCCGAGGCCGACGGTGACCGGCTCACGCACGACGAGCTGCTGAAGCTGTCCGCCGGACTTCTGACGGCGGGCACCGACACAACACGCAACCAGCTCGCCGCTGCCGTCGGCGTGCTGTGCGACCACCCCGACCAGTGGGAGCTGTTGGCCGCGCACCCGGAACTCATCCCGCCCGCCGTCGAGGAGCTGATGCGGTTGCGCCCGGTGACCTTCAGCGCCCTGCGCAGCCCTCGCGAAGACGTCGAGCTCGGCGGCGTGCGGGTACGCGCAGGCGAGATGGTCATCGTGAACACGGCGGCCGCGAACCGGGATCCCGCGGTGTTCGACGACCCCGACCGGCTCGACGTCACGCGTGACGGTGCCGCGCCGATGCTCACCTTCGGCGGCGGTGTCCACTACTGCCTCGGCGCCCACCTGGCTCGGACCGAACTCGTCGAGGCGCTCACCGTGATCACGCAGCGGATGCCGAACCCGCGTCGCACCGCCCCGGAACGCTGGAAACCGCTCATCGGCATCAGCGGTCCGGTGGCGTTGCCGATAGCCTTCGATCCGGGGCATTGATCGCCCCAGTCACTGCGGTTCGATACGGCGGTCCGAGGAACCGGCGCACCATCTCGATCTCGGCATCGGGGTCCTTCAGCGGCCAGTACCACAGCGCCAGGAATGCGCGGATCAACCACTGGGCGGCCAGGGGATCGGGCGTCGCCATCCCGACCATCTCGGTGGCGAAGCGCGCGACGATCGGCGAGTCGATGAGCCAGTCGTTGCCGGGATGTGACGCCATCGAGCGCATGATCTGCGCCAGCGGGTCGGCTCGCAGGCGTTGCAGGGCAACCGTAGTGGCGGTGATGACGCGCTCGGGGCCTTCCAGCCCGCGGATCGCCTCGCGGACGGAGTCGAGGATGCGTTCGGCTTGGCGGCTCATCACGACGTCGCGGATTGCGGTCTTGCCGCCGGTGTGGCGGTAGATCGTCGCCGGCGAGCAGTGCACCGTCGCGGCCAACTCGTCGATGCTGAAAGCGTCGAAGCCGTTACGGGACATCAGGTCCGCGGCAGCGGCGTAGATGCGGTCAGCCGCTGCGCTGTGGCGGTCCCGTCCCACCAGCCAGTCGTCGCCTGCCATCGGTCAGGCATCCCCTCGCCGCGAGCCCACGCAGCCTGTTTATCACCGTGAGAAGACCGGCGATCGAATTCTCACTGAATACGCTGGTCGCACCCGCCTCCTGAGAAGCCACCGAGCGTCCGCGTGAGCTGCCGCTTCTCGACTTCGCCGCGCACCGTTGACCCCGCCGTGCCCCACCCTCACCCTGGGCGCATGAGGCTGTTGGAGCACGCGACCGACTTCTTCGGGACCGTCGCGTTGCAGGACCCCTGCCAGCTCTACAGCCGGATGCACGACCGAGCCCCGGTGCACCGCATCGGCGAGTCCGGCTTCTACGCCGTGTGCGGCTGGGAGGCCGTCATGGACGCCGTCCACCGCGTCGAGGACTTCTCGTCGAACCTCACCGCGACGATGGTGTACCACGACGACGGGACCGTCACCCCGTTCGACATGGGAACCCTCGGTGGCCCGCAACAGGCACTCGCCACCGCCGACGACCCATTGCACGACGCGCACCGCAAGCTGCTGGTGCCCCACCTGTCCGCGCGGCGCATCCGGGTCATCGAAGAGTTCGCCGAGACCACTGCGACCCGCTTGTGGTCCGCAGGTCTGGTCGACGGGCGGATCGAGTGGATGAGCGCTGTGGCCGATCGGCTTCCGATGATGGTGGTCGCCCGCTTGCTCGGGCTACCGGAGGACGATGTCGACAGGCTGATCCGGCTGGGCTACGCCACCACGACCTTGCTCGACGGCGTGGTCAGTTCGGCCCAGCTCGAAGCCGCGGGCACGGCCGCGATGGAGCTGGCCGGGTACGTCATGCAACACTTCGCCAAGGCCGCTGAGAGCCCACGGCCTGGCCTCGTCGGGGACCTCGCCGCCCGCTACGCGTCGGGTGAACTCGAACAGCTTCCTGCCCTCGGCATCATGCTGACGTTGTTCAGCGCAGCGGGCGAATCGACCGCCTCCCTCTTGGGGAGTGCAGTGTGGGTCCTGGTGCGTCACACCGATATTCAGGAGCAAGTCCGCGCCGATCCCGAGCTGTTGGGTGCGTTCATCGAAGAGACGCTGCGCTATGAGTCGCCGTTTCGTGGTCACTACCGACACGTCATGCGAGACACCACGCTGGCCGGGGTCGACGTGCCTGCCGGTTCGCGCCTGCTGCTGATGTGGGGAGCCGCGAACCGCGACCCCCGACAGTTCGACACACCCAACGAATTCCGCCTCGACCGCAGCAACGGGAAGGGCCATCTCGCCTTCGGCAGAGGCGCACACTTCTGTGTCGGGGCTGCACTGGCACGCTTGGAAGCCAAGATCGCCTTGCGCATGCTGCTGGAACAGACAACCTGGATCGAGGCCGCTGACATAGGACAGTGGTTGCCCAGCATCCTGGTTCGCCGGCTCGAACGACTGGAACTCGACATCTGCTGACGGCGTGTAGCGGCAGCCGTGCGCGATGCCTCACTCCGCGCTGCTGCTCGCGGGCCGCAGCCGGGCGATGATCCCGTCGAGGTCGAGGCTGAACATCTCCGGCCGGAAGACGTGGCCTCCCGGCCTCTCATGCGATTCGCTCGGGATCCCGGCTGCGCTGAGACGTTCGCGGAACTCGCGCTGCCCGGCGAGCACCTGGGTCTCGTTCACGCTGTCGAACCAGTTGAGCGGGTCCGGGCTGGTCCCCGCGACCAGGAACACCCGCTTGTTCCGGTAACTCTCGATCCGCTCGACCGGGTTGTCGGCGCTGACCCTGGCCTGGTCCCAGAAGGGTGCCCCGTACACCGTGCCGCCGGCCAGATCCAGGACCGCCGAGGTGATGTTCGCCCAGTGCACCACCAGGCCGAAGTCGCGGCGCAGACTCGCCGGACCCGAGTGGCTGCTGACCGACGCGAAGTGACCGAAGTACTTCGCCGCGTACTTCAGCGCACCGAAGCCACCCATCGAGAACCCGCCGACCGCGCGGCCGTCGTACTCGGCGAACGTCCGGAAGTTGACGTCGATCCAGGGCAGCAGCTGGGCGATGTGGAACGTCTCCCAGTTGCGCGGGCCGACGAAAGAGCTCACCGGGTTCGAATACCAGCCCGCCTGCCCGCCGTCGGGCATCACGACGATGATCGGTCTCCCGGCCGTCAGCCCGCGGATGCCGAAGAAGTCGAACTGGCGGAAATCGGCTGCGCCGCCGTGGAACAGGTACAGGACGGGGTAGGCCCGTCCGCTGGTGCGGTAGTCATCCGGAAGCAGGACGTTGACGCCGGGGTTCCAGCCGATCGCGGAGGTCTGGAACCGGTAGTACCACAGGCGGGGGTCGTTCTCGTTGCGGTCGACGATCCTCAACCCGAAGCCATCGGTGCGGCCCACGAAGATGACGATCTGCTGGCCGACGTCGATGGCCGCGGGATCCGCGATGCCGTTGACGGTGGCGATCAACGGATAGAACGAGGCGTCACCGTAGAACCGGGTGGCCAACGCCGACAACGTGTCCCCGCCCACGACCGTGTACTTGGTGAGATCCGGGATGATCAATCGCTGGCCGACGTTGATCACGCTGGACTCGGCGATTCCGGTGGCGCCGGCGATCAGCCGGTCCAGCTCGGCATCGCCGTAGAAGCGGGACGCCAACCCCGACAACGTGTCACCGGCGACCGCTGTGTATCTCGTGTAATCCGGCATGACCAGCCGTTGCCCCACGTTGAGCACGTCGGGATTCGCGATCCCGCTGGCGGTGGCGATCAGCCGATAGAGTTCCGCGTCGTTGTAGAAGCGCAGTGCCAGCGCTGACAGCGTTTCCCCCGCGACGACTTTGTGCGTCCTGACCATGGGTCGCTCCTTCGGCAGTGCGGGCTGCCTTAACTGAGGAATACTCCAAGTCGCTCATCCGCGGGTCGGATTGGCTGTAATGGTCTTGATCTGACCGCGTCATGATCACTGCTACACAACGGTTTTCGTGATCTAGAACCCAAGCCTACGCTGGTGGACAAGCGCTCGCCGGTGCCGTTCGGTTCGGTCAAGCGCGGGCGCGACGAGGTCTTCGCCGAAAGGGAATCGCGTGCCTGCGACAGGACCGTGGACCGGCGATCCGGTCTGGCTCGCGGACGTGCTGCGTGACGCGGAGCTCAGACTCGTCGAGTATCCGGGCTGGCGCAGCCGCGGCCACGGGGACTTTCGAGACATCCGCGGCGTGATGGTCCACCACACCGGATCCGATACCGCCAGCGCCGCCTCCATCGCCACCGGCCGAGCGGATCTGCGGGGGCCGCTGGCGCAGTTGCACATCGGCCGGGACGGCACCGTGACCGTCGTCGCGGTCGGCGTCGCGTGGCACGCCGGGGTCGGCATGTATCCGTGGCTGCCGACCAACATGGGCAACTGGCACACGATCGGCATCGAATGCGCCAACACGGGAACCGGCCCGGCGGCGCCGCACCGCACGAACTGGCCCGACGCGCAATACGATGCGCTCGTCCGCAGCTGCGCTGCGATCAACCGCCGGTTGGCGCAGAGCGCCGGCCGCACCATCGGACACAAGGAGTACGCCGGCCGCGCGCAGGGGAAGTGGGATCCCGGCGCCATCGACATGGTCATCCTGCGCGCCGACATCCAAGCCCGCATCGGCACTGTTGCCGCGCCGGCTCCGACACCGCGCCCGCCGGTCCCGGTCGGTCAGTACGCCGACGTCCTGCTCTTCCGCGGCTCGCGGGGACCACTGGTCGCCCAGCTGCAGCGCCAGCTCAACGACGAGCACGCCGGCCGTCTGGTGGTCGACGGCGTCTACGGGCCGCGGACCGAGGCGGCGGTCCGGGAGTTCCAGCGGCGCACCCGGGGGCTGAAGGTGGACGGGATCGTCGGCCCCGCGACGGCAGCCGCCCTGAACCTGAGGGTGGTGTGACACTCCGAAAAGGCTGTGCCGCAACGCAGCCCTTGTCGGTCAGCGCCCAGCCGCCCGAAGCGGGATTGGCGTTCTCAGTCCCGGCTGTTCTATGGTCGGAGAACGTAAGTAAGGTTAGGCGACCCTTATCGACACCGAGAGAATGGGACTTCGATTGATCGGCAGCATCCGGCGTTCCCGCATCGCACCGGCGGTTCTGGCCACCGCGGTTGTGGCCACCGCCTGTGGGTCGACCGACTCCGCGGCGGACGGACCGACCACCGCCGAGACCCTCACCGTCGCGGTGTCCAAGGACAGCGGACCACTCAATATCTTTGCCGGACAGACCGATCAGATGACCGAGCTGATCTACGACAAGCTGCTCGCGCCGTCCCCCTACGTGGCGGAGCCGCAGCCCTGGCTGGCCACCGAGGTCCGTCAGGTCAACGCCACCACCTGGGACGTGGACCTACGCGACGACGTGACCTGGCACGACGGCGAGCCGTTCACCGCCGACGACGTGGCGTTCAGCTTCCATTTCATGCACGCCGCGCCCACCGGCCGCTTCACCCACCACGTCAACGACACCCCGTCGATCTCCACGATCGACGCCACCAGCGCGACGTCGGTGCGCTTCGTCTGTGACTATGCGTGCCCCGAACTGGGCACCGTCACCCTCGCCGACCTGCCGATCCTCCCCGAGCACGTGTGGTCGAAGGTCGATCCCGCCCAGGCCAAGAAGGTCACCGACCTGCCCGTCGGCACCGGACCGTTCAAGCTCGTCGACTACAGCCCCACCAGCGGCTACCGCTTCGAGGCGAACACCGACTACTTCGCCGGCGCCCCGACCGTGGGTGAGTTGGTGATGCCGGTCATCCCCGATGCGTCAGCGGCCTTCACCGCCCTGAGTTCCGGTCAGGTCGACGCGGTCGACCGTGCGCTCACTCCCGAACTCGTCGACCAGATCGGCGCGTCCAAGGGAATCGGCGTCATCACCGTCTCCCCGCTGGTGTACCCCGAGGTCAAACTCAACTACACCCGAGAGCCGTTCGCGCAGCACGACTTCCGTGCGGCTATGACCCTGGCGGTCGACCGTGATCAGATGCTCGACGTCGTCGCGCTCGGCCAGGGCCGCCCCGCCACCCAGGGCTACATCCATCCCGACGCGCCGTTCGCCGATCCGGATGCCTCCACCCCGTACGACCCGGCGCGGGCGGCGTCGATGCTCGACGAGCTCGGTTGGGTCGACGCGAACGGTGACGGCATCCGGGAGAATCCGTCCGGGGACAACACCCCGTTCGAGTTGATCGTCGACGGCGGGGAAGCCCCGCACGTGCGCGCCGCGGAGCTGCTGGTCGAGGACTTCGGCAAGGCGGGCCTGGCGGTCGAGATCAAACCGCTCGACAGCGGATCGCTCGCCGACGCCTCGGCGAACATGGACTACGACCTCTACATCCGGGCGAACTCACCGCACGCGGTCGCCGATCCGACGCAGTTCATCATGTCGCACCGGTCCGACAACCTCTGGCAGCACCCGGATCTCGCCTACCCGGAGTTCGAGGCGCTCTACGACAAGTGGAAGGTCACCGAGACCAACGACGACCGGATCGCGGCCATGCAGGAGATGCAGAAGCTGTTCAACCGGCAGCCGACCGCGATCGCCCTGTATTACCCCGACGAGCACTGGGCGTACCGCGGCGACAAGTTCACCGGCTGGATCGAGACTCCCGGCTACGGCATCGTGCACAAGTGGTCGTTCCTGCCGGCCGAGGTGGTCGAGGAGGCCAACGCCGAGGCGCCGCAGGACTGATGAGGCTGCTGCGTCGGGCCGGGCAGTACGTCCTGGTGCTGTGGGCGGCGGTGACGCTGAACTTCGCGCTGCCGCACCTGGCGCCGGGAGATCCCGTGGTCTACCTGTACGGGGGAGCCGACCAGTCGCTCGACGAGGCCTCCCTCGCCCAGATCCGCGCGAGCTACGGGCTGGACCGGTCCATCCTCGAGCAGTACGTCTCGTTCTGGTCGGGCCTGCTGCACGGCGATCTCGGAATGTCGGTGCAGCACAACCGCTCTGTCGTCGAGGTACTCGCCGACAAACTGCCGTGGACTGTCGCGCTGGTCGGCATCTCGACACTGCTGGCCTTCGTCATCGGCACCCTGCTCGGCGCGTGGGCGGCGTGGCGCCGCGGCACCGCGAAGGAAACCTGCACCGTCGTCACCGTGCTCGCGCTCGACTCGATGCCGGGGTTCTGGATCGGCATGATCCTCGTCGCGATCTTCTCGGTGAGCCTGGGCTGGTTCCCGTCCTACGGTGCGACGACGATCACCGCATCCGGCGGTGACTGGATCGTCGAAGTCGCCTCCCGCATGGTCCTTCCCGCCGCGACACTCACGATCGCCGGGATCGGCGCCTTCTTCCTGATGGCCCGCGCCTCGATGATCGGCGTCCTCGAAGAGCCCTACATCCGGCTGGCCCGCGCCAAGGGTCTGGGCGAGTACCGGGTCGCGGTCGCGCACGCATTGCGCAACGCGGTGTTGCCCGTCTACACGACTCTGACGCTCACCGTCGGGGTGCTGCTGTCCGGCGCCGTGGTCGTCGAATCGGTCTTCGCCTACCCCGGGCTGGGCAAGCTCATCTACGACGCGGTGACCGCACGCGACTATCCACTGCTGCAGGGCGCATTCCTGCTGGCGACGCTGGGGATCATGGCGACGAACCTGCTCGCCGACCTGACCTACCCGCTGCTCGATCCGCGGGTGCGCCGGGAGACACCACAGCGAGCGTCCGCGTGAGCATCCTCGCCGGCCACACCCGGTCGCGGCGGCTGGCGGCCGTCGGCGCGGCGATCCTCGGCGTGCTGCTGGTGTGCGCACTGGCCGCGCCGTGGCTGGCGCCCTACGACCCGACCGAACGCGTCACCCGCCCGTTCGCCGTACCGTCCGGATCCCATTGGCTCGGCGCCGACGACGTCGGCCACGACCTGCTGTCGATGCTCATCCACGGCGCCCGCGTGTCGTTGTTCGTCGGCGTTACCGCCGCCGTCGCCGCCACCACGATCGGCACGCTGGTGGGGGTGATCGCCGGCTACGCCCGCGGTGCGGTCGACAGCGTTCTCATGCGCGTCGTCGATGTGGTGCTGGCTCTTCCGGTGTTGCCGCTGACCATCGTCATCGGGGTGTTCGCCGGGCCCGGCCTGCGCACGCAGGTGATGGTGATCGCGGCGGTCCTGTGGGCGGGGCTCGCCCGCGAGCTGCGCTCGCAGGTGCTGAGCCTGCGCGAACGCGACTACATCCAGGCCGAGCGGGCGATGGGCGCCGGATCGCTCTACGTGCTGCGCCGGCACATCGTGCCCGCGGTGCTGCCGCTCGTGATCCCGCAGTTCGTGCTCACCATCAAGACCGCGATCCTGCTCGAGGCCTCGCTGTCGTTCCTCGGCCTCGGCGACATCACCTCGGCCAGTTGGGGATCGATGCTGTCGATGGCGCATGCGCGCAGTGCCTTCCTGACCGACGCCTGGCTGTGGTGGGTGCTGCCCCCAGGACTCGCCATCGCGGTCACCGTGCTGGCCTTCGCCCTGCTCGGCAACGCGATCGAGGAACGGTCGCGGCCGATCCTGCGCGTGCGCCGCCGGAGCCGGAAGCGCGTCACGACGCCGCCGGCACAGCCGGCCACCGCTGACCCGCTCGTCGTCGACGGGCTCACCGTGGTCTACGGCGACGACGGCCGCGGCGCGCGCGACGTGAGCTTCACCGTGCGCGAGGGCGAGATCGTCGGGCTGGTTGGCGAATCCGGCAGCGGTAAATCGACCGTCGCCGGTGCGGCGATGGGGTTGCTGCCCGCCGCGGCGCGCGTCACCGCCGGCCGTGTTGCGGTGACCGGGCGCGACGTGGCGGCGATGTCGCCGGCCGAGCTGCGCGAGATCCGCGGCAACCGCATCTCGCTCATCCCGCAGGAGGCGCTGAGCGCGCTGAACCCCGTCCGCACCATCGGATCTCAGGTCGACGAAGCGATCCGCGCCCACCAGGCCTGTGGCCCCGATGCCGCCCGGGCACGCACCGTCGAGCTGCTCGGGCAGGTGGGCCTGTCCGCCGAGCACGACCGGGCCGTTGTTGATGCCTATCCGCACCAGCTCTCCGGCGGGATGCGCCAGCGCGTCGTCATCGCGATGGCCCTGGCCAATGAACCCGACGTGCTGATCGCCGACGAACCGACCAGCGGCCTGGACGTCCTGCGGGAGGCCGAGGTGCTCGCGCTGCTCGACGAGCTGCGCACCCGGCGCTCGCTGGCGCTGCTGATCGTGACCCACAACCTGCCGGTCATCGAACGGATCGCCGATCGCATCGCGGTGATGAAGGACGGTGCGCTCGTCGAGATCGGCGCCACCGCGCAGATCATCGGGGCGCCCCGGCACCCCTACACCCGTCTCCTGGTCGGGTCCGCGCCCCGCCTCGCACCGGCTCTCCGGAGTGTCCAACCGTGACAACACTCCTGGAGATCGACGCCCTCACAGTGGAATTCAGCGGTGTGACCGCGGTATCCGACGTGACGCTGCGCATCGCGGCGGGGGAGACCGTCGCCCTTGTCGGAGGGTCCGGCGCCGGTAAGTCCACCGTCGCCCGGGCGATCGCCGGCCTGGTGAGCCCGGCTGCCGGCACCATCCGGTTCGAGGGGGAGGAGCTCGGTGCCGCGAGCCGACGCCGCCGACGTCAGCTCCGCCGCGGTATGCACCTGGTGTTCCAGGACTCGTATGCCGCGTTACCGCCGACCATGCGGGTCGCCGACATCGTCGCCGAGCCGATGGTCATCCACCGGCAGGGCGATTCGGCGAGCCGCCGCGCCGCCGCGGTGGCCGCACTGGAGAGCGTGCGGCTCACGCCCACGGCCACCTACCTCGACCGCTTCGCCCACGAACTGTCCGGCGGTCAGCGCCAGCGGGTCGCGTTCGCGCGAGCGCTGGTCACCCGGCCGCGGCTGCTGCTCGCCGACGAACCCGCCAGCGGGCTCGACGCGTCCCTGCGCCTGGAGATCGTCGACCTGATGACCGAGCTGGCGCAGACTCAGGGCCTCGCGGTGCTGCACATCACCCACGATCTCGCCCTTGCCGCGCGCAGCTGCTCCACTATCGTGGTGATGCAGGATGGGCGGGAGGTCGAAAGTGGGCCCACCGCAGATGTTCTCAATGCTCCGGCCCACGACTACACCGCCGCGCTGGTGGCCGCGGCGTCCGGCTGAACCAACCAGAGGAGGCGCAATGCTCCAGGTCATCGACGACGGTACGGTCATCGACTTCACGTTCGACGACGTGATGAAGTACCACGGACCGGGCTTTCCCGGTGGTGTCGCCCACGCGGTCAAGGTGCTCGAGCGGGCGCTGCCCGTCCTGAGTCCCGCAGCGCCGGCGGAACGCCGCGAGATCTCGGTCGCCACCGCGCACCGCGGTCCGGGTGTACGGGACACCTTCGAGGCCGTCACCCGCGCCGTCACCGAGGGGCGGTTCACGGTGGACTCGGCGCTCGAGCGACGGGACCGCGGTGCCACCCTGGAGCGGTACGTGTTCGAGCTGACCTACCGCGGGACGATGGTGCGTCTGGAGATCCGCGACGGCTTCGTCACCGACGAATTCATCACGCTGGCAGGGAAACCGGAGCGCACGCAGGCCGAGGAGGACCGCCTCACCGTGCTCAAGCGGGAGATGGCCGACCGTCTGCTCGCCGCACCCGCCGACGAGGTGTACGACATCGTCGGCTGAGCGTCGGCGGGTCAGGTGTTGTCGACCCAGCGCAGCAACGCATACAGGAACCGGGTGGCTCCGCTCATGAAGTTGCTGCCGTGATGATGCATCGGGTCCAACGTGGTCACGATGATCCGGCCGGGCGTGGTGACGGTGTCCTCGTACAGCATCATCCCGGCGTCGTGGGGTCTGCCGTCCACGCCCGGCTCCTCTGAAACCACAAGCGGGACAACGTCAGCGTCGGTGCGCAGCAGGCCGTGGTAGTGCCAGATGACCGACTTCGTCGTCAGGTACTGCCAGGACTCGTGGTCGTGGCTGCGGGTGCGGATCAGTGGGTCTTCCCCGCTGACCCACCACCAGAAGTTCGTCGGCCTGCTCTCCCACTCGATCCCCGGCAGCCAGGTGTGCACGCCGTTCTCGCCGAGAACCACCAAGGTGCCGCCGCGCTGGGCCACCGAATGGAACTGCGCCGCATGCCGGGCGACGAGTTCGGGATGCATCCGGTCACCGACGATGACCGTGTCGTAGCCGTCGAGCCCACCGTCCTCGAGGTCGGCCAGATACACGAACTCCGGCTGATAGGCAAGTACCGCAGGGTCTTTCGTCGAGTATAGATGGGCGTACGATCCGCTGTGCACGATCGCGAGCCGGCGTCCGCGCTGGGGCGCGCGATCGGTGCGGCGGAACGGTTCGGTGGTCGTCATCGCTGTACCAGCCAATCGAGCAACTGCGGGGTCATCCGTGCCGATGTGTTGGGATCATTCGCATAGTTGGTCAGGTCGTTGCCGCCGTGCACCAGCACCTGGCCGTCGCCGAGAGGATAGATGTAGTCGAGCGGCAGCGCGTGCCGGCCGATCCGGGTGGTGACGATCGCGTCGGCGGGGATCTTGTCGGCGTAACCCCGCGCGTAGAACCCGGTGACGCCCTTGCGGACGCTGAGATCGTCAGGGTCCACGCCCTCCCATATCGGATGTGGCTCACCGATACTGATCCACAGGTCCTTCGGTCCGGTGTAGGCGAGTTTGCGCCACACCCCAAGGCCGGTAAGGAAATCCGTGACGGCGTGTCCCATCACCGCGATGCGCCCACCGGCACGGACGAAGCCGTCGAGAAGCTCCCGGTGGCGTTCGAGGAAGATCTGGTCGGAGCCGGCGCCGATGATCAGCCCGCGCACGTCGGTCAGATCGGTCGTGGGAAGGCGGTAGATGTCGATCTCGTCCATCCGTGGATCGGCGTCGGCGGCGCGGCTGTGAGTGCCCATCGTGACGTGCAGGACGGGGGCGACGGGCGGCGAATGCGTTGTGGACACGACTACTTCCTGGTTCGCGGATGGTGCCGCGGAATGGCACCCATGCCGGTTAGGTAAGCCTAACGTCTGCCCCGGCGGCGCTGACCTCCGGGGCGCGTTTCCCCACGGCCCGCCGAGGGCACACAGCCGGGTAGCGGCACGTGGCCGCGGGCAACGCGACGGATCGAGAACATGACCGGAAATCGTCTCGACGGCAAGAGAGTCGTCATCACCGGTGCGGCCAGCGGCATCGGCCGCGCGGCCGCCGAACTGATGGTCGCCGAGGGCGCGCGCGTGCTCATCGCCGATCTCAACGCCGACGCCGCCGCCTCCGCGGCCGCCGAGATCGGCGACAACGCGGTCGGCATCGCGGTGGACGTGCTGGACGAGAGCTCGGTCGCCGCCATGATCGATCGCGCCGTGGCCGAGTTCGGCGGCATCGACGTGCTGTGCAACCACGTGGGCGGCAGCAACCCGCGTAAGGACCTCGACCTGCTGCACCTCGATCTCGCCGAATGGGACCGGACCATGGCGCTCAACGCGCGCAGCACCGTCGTCGCCTCGCGGCTGGCGCTGCCCCACATGATCGCGGGTGGCGGCGGCTCCATCATCAACACCGTCTCCGTTGCCGGCCTGGCCGGTGACACGCTGCAGTGCGCCTACGGCGCGGCCAAGGCCGCGGTCATCCGGCTCACCCAATACGTCGCCACCCAGTACGGGCGAAACGGTGTGCGCTGCAACGCCGTCGCCCCCGGAGCGATCATGACACCCGCGCTCCGCGACAACCTGCCTGCGGAGGCGATCGCCGATATCCGCAGCCACAATGCGCTCGACCTGATCGGCGACCCGCAGGACATCGGCTGGGCCATGGTCTACCTCGCGTCCGACGAATCCCGCTACATGACCGGCCAGACGCTCGTGCTCGACGGCGGCCTCACCGCGCAGAGCCCGATCGCCGCCAGCCGCCGGAAACTGCTCGATGACTGACCGTTCCCGACCCCGGCTGGCCGGGCTGGCGGCGCTGGCCGCGACGGCCCTACTCGCCGGCTGCACGCCCGCGGCCGAACCCGAACTGCGTGCCGGTCAGTTGCTCACCGCACGTCCGCTCACCACCGCCGCCGCGCTGCCGAACGCCGACACCCGGCTGATCACCTACGTCTCCGACGACTCGCGCGGCGAGCCCATCGTCGTGTCCGGCACGGTGTCGGTACCGAAGGGGGAGCCTCCGGACGGCGGCTGGCCGGTCGTCAGCTGGGCGCACGGCACCACCGGCTACGCCGATACCTGTGCCCCGTCGGCCGATACCGCCGACGGACTCGTCCACGACTATGTCGGCCTGGCCACCTCCATGCTCGACACGTGGGTGGCGCGCGGCTACGCCGTCGTGCAGACCGACTACCAGGGGCTGGGAACCCCGGGTGGGCATCCCTATGTCGACGGCGTCAGCGAAGCCAACACGGTGGCCGACATCGTGCGGGCCGCACGGGATCTCGACTCCGCGATCGGCACCGAATGGGTGGCCATGGGCCACAGCCAGGGCGGGCAGGCCGTGCTGTTCACCGCGGCCGCCGAACGGCGCGACCCCGCGCTCACCCTGTTGGGGGTGGTGTCGATGGCGCCCGGCGGGGTGGGGATGAACCAGGCCGTCGACCTGATCCGCGAGGGGCGGCCGGAAGCCGAGGCGGCACAGCGGTTCCTGCCCCTGCTGGTGCTCGGCGGGGCAGTGGTCGACCCGTCGATCGACCCGGATCGTATCTTCACCGATCAGGCGCGCCCACTGTTGACCACGGCCCGCACCGAGTGCGTCGCGCAGATCAACGCCGTCCCGCCCGTACCGCCGGGACAGGTGTTCGCACCCGATGCGGAACTGGGCGGGCTGCGCGCCTACCTCGACCGTCAGGACCCGATCCGCCTGACCCCCCGCGTGCCGGTCATGCTCGTCCAGGGCACCGCCGACGCCGCGGTGTCGCCTGCCGGCGTCGACGCACTCGCGAAGGCCATGTGCGACAAGGACGTCGCACTCGACTACCGGGTGTACGACGGCGAGGACCATCGTGGCGTCATCGCCGCGTCACGTGGTGATGTGCAGGAGTTCGTGGACACCGTGCGGGACGGAAAGTCGATCGACAGCTGTCCGCGCTGAGCAGGGGGAGGAGCGACGCCGGTCGGTCAGTCGCAGAGACCGGCCCGGCTCAGTGAATCCAGGATGTCGAAGTCGTAGCCCGCGGCGGTGGCGATGTAGACCTGTTGGTCAAGGTGGTTGTCGCGCATGTTCATCGGTCCGCGAGGGCTGTCGAAGCCGACATGCTGTGCGGAGGCCATCAGCTCGCCGATCGCCGGAGTGCGGGCCCGGCCGAACAGTGCCTCCAGCGTGAGCAGCCCTTCGTAACAGGACTCGGCCATCGCGTTCAGCGGCGGTGCGTCGGCGCCGTAGGAGGTGACGTAGCGGCCCATGAGGTCCATGGCGCCCGCGGTGGCCAGCGAATTGAAGTACGCCGCGGCGACATACAGATTCTCGGTCGAGCCCGCACCACTGGCCAGGAGCATGTTCTCCTCCATCAGCGGGCTGAACCGGGCCATCCGGTCATGGCCGCCGCGCTGGGCGAACTCCCGGTTGAACAGCACCGCGTCGTGGCCGACCAACAACATCAAGACGGCCTGGGCGCCGGTATCGATCACCTGTTGCACCGGTGCCCGGAAATCGTCGGAACCGTACGGGACGTAGATCTCCTGCTTCAGTTCCAGCTGCAGCTCACGGCAGTACGCCCGGGCGGCGGCTGCCGAGGCGCGGGGCCAGACGTAGTCGTCGCCGACGAGGCACCAGGACCGGATCCCGAAATGGTCGCGGAGCCACGCCAGTGCGGGCGCGATCTGGATACGCGGCGTCTCGCCGGTGCAGAACACGCCTGGCGTGTGCTCGCCGCCTTCGTACAGCGACGTGTACACGTAGGGAATCCGGTCCTTGACGATCGGGGACAGGATGTTGCGCACCGCGGAGATATGCCAGCCGGTGACGGCGTCCAGGCCACGGCTGCGAAGCCGGTCGGCGACGGTTCGGGCGACCGCCGCGCCGGACGCCCCGCCGTCGACCACCTCGATGGTGACTTCTCGCCCGTGCAAGCCGCCGCGATCATTGACTTCTCGGGTCGCGAGCTCCGCGACCGCCTCGCAGGAGGGCGCGAAGATCCCGGCCGGCCCCTGCAGGGGAATCACCAGCCCGACGCGGAACTCGACTTCGTGCTTCTGCACCCCAGATCACCATCGATCCCGTGTATCCTGCGCGTGGATGCTTTCTATCAGAAATAATCCATCCTGAACAGACCCAGTACGTGGCGCGAGGAGACTCTCACGATGGCCGCCGGACAGGAGCCCCGCACCAATCTGTTGCTGCCCCTCGCGCGCCTGACCCAGCATGCGGAGGCGGCCATCACCCGCGTGCTGGCGGACTCGGCACTCAAACTCGAGGACTGGCGGGTGCTCGACGAGCTGGCCACCCGCCGTACCGTGCCAATGACCGACCTGGCGCAGGCCACCCTGATCACCGGACCTACTCTCACCCGCACCGTGGATCGCCTTGTCTCCCAAGGGCTGATGTACCGCACCGCCGATCTGCAAGACCGCCGACGCGTCCTCGTGGGCCTGAGCCCTCGCGGGCGGACGCTGCGCAGCCGGTTGGCCGGCGCCGTCGCCGATGCGGAACGGGTGGCGTTCGAGTCCTGGGGGCTCGACGTCGACCAACTGCGCGAACTCGTGGAACGACCTCAGGCCTGACGGCGCATTGCCGCGGCGGCGGCCTGCGGCACCGGCCCATTGACATTTACTTTCATCTGGATATATTTCAACTAGATGAAACGAGGTGTCATGCCGACCTACTCCTTCCGCTGTTCCGCCTGCGGCTCCTTCGACGTCACCTGTGCCATCGCCGACGCCGTCGCGACGCCGCAGTGCCCTACCTGCGGCGTACCGGCTCGGCGGGTCTTCGGTTCGCCCCCGCTGACGACGTTCAGCGCGGGGCAACACCGGCTCGCCGACCTTGCATCGGCCAGTGCGGAGAATCCCGCCGTCACCACCGCAATCCCGGCGGCCCTCGGCCGTCCCCGACCGCCTCGACGCGACCCGCGGCTACCCGCACTGCCCCGGATGTAACGCCATGGGCGGCGTCGGGCTGTTGTACGTGGGGGCTGTACTGATCATCGACGGCCTGATGCTGCTCGGTCGCATCAGCCCGCAGGGCGCGACGCCGCTGAACTTCTTCGTCGGGGCGCTGCAGGTGTTGACACCGACGGTGTTGATCGTGCAGTCCGGCGGTGATCCTGCCGTCATCTTCGGCGCCTCGGGGCTCTATCTGTTCGGCTTCACGTATCTGTGGGTGGCCATCAACAACATCACCGGCTGGGGCGGCGAAGGCCTGGGCTGGTTCTCCTTGTTCGTCGCACTCGCCGCGGTCGGCTACGCTTGGCACGCGTTCGCGGTGGAGGCCGATCCCGCCTTCGGTGTGATCTGGCTGCTCTGGGCAGTGCTGTGGTTCCTGTTGTTCCTGCTGCTCGGCCTGGATCGCGCGTCGCTGGGGCCGGCGGTCGGAGTCGTCGCCGTCGTCGACGGGGTGGTGACCGCCGCCGTCCCGGCGTTCCTGACCGTGGCCGGCCAATGGCAGACCGGGGTTGTCCCCGCCGTGATCATCGCGGTGATCGGTGTTGCCGCAATACTTCTCGCGATCCCGCTGGGGCGCCGACTCGGCGTGCCCACTCCCGATACCACGTCGTCGGCCGCGCCCGCGGCCACCACCTAACCGAAAAAGGAGTCGTCGCATGCCCGAAGTCGTGTTCAGCGTTGATCAATCCAAGTCGATGCGCGATCAGGCGGTCCCCGGCCACAACCGCTGGCATCCGGACGTGCCGGCGGCGGTGACCGTCAAACCGGGCAGCGAGTTCCGGATCGAGTGCAAGGAGTGGACCGACGGCCAGATCGGCAACAACGACTCCGCCAACGACGTCCGCGACGTGGATCTGGCTCCCTGCCACATGCTTTCGGGTCCGATCGCTGTCGAGGGCGCCGAACCCGGTGACTTGCTGGTCGTCGACATCCTCGATCTCGGGCCGGTGCCGCAGACCAACGGCCCGAACTGCGGCGAGGGTTGGGGTTACTCGGGCATCTTCGCCAAGGTCAACGGCGGCGGCTTCCTCACCGACTACTATCCCGACGCCTACAAGGCGATCTGGGATTTCCACGGTCAGCAGTGCACATCGCGGCACGTGCCGGGCGTCCGCTACACCGGCATCACCCACCCCGGCCTGTTCGGCACCGCGCCGTCCCCGGATCTGCTGGCGAGGTGGAACGAACGCGAACGAGCACTGATCTCCACCGATCCCGACCGGGTGCCGCCGCTGGCCTTGCCGCCCCTGGCGGACGGGACCCTGGGTGGCACCGCGTCCGGCGACGTGCTGAGGGCGATCGGAGCCGACGGCGCCCGCACCGTTCCGGCCAGGGAGAACGGTGGCAACCACGACATCAAGAACTTCACCAGGGGTAGCCGGATCTTCTACCCGGTCTTCGTCGACGGCGCGATGCTCTCGGGCGGTGACCTGCACTTCTCTCAGGGCGACGGCGAGATCAACTTCTGCGGCGCCATCGAGATGGGCGGCTTCATCGACATGCACGTCGAGGTGATCAAGGGCGGGATGGAGACGTACGGCATCACCACCAACCCGGTGTTCATGCCCGGTCGGGTCGAGCCGCTCTACTCCGAATGGCTGACCTTCATCGGCGTGTCGGTGGATCACGCCGAGAACCGCAACGCCTACATGGACGCCACGCTCGCGTACCGCAATGCCTGCTTGAATGCGATTGCGTACCTGGACAAGTGGGGCTACACCGGGGAGCAGGCGTATCTCATTCTGGGCACCTCGCCGATCGAGGGCCGGATCGGTGGTGTGGTCGACATCCCGAACGCGTGCTGCTCGGTGTTCCTGCCGACCGAGATCTTCGACTTCGACATCCGGCCCGGCGGCGGCGGCCCCCAGAAGGCCGACCGCGGCCAGGTGGCCGTCACGTCGTGAGGGCCGCCGGAGTTCGATCGTGACGAACTCCTTTCGGCGGCCGTCGGGGCTATCGGCACAAGCCCCACAGTGACACTCTGGGGGTGTACCGGCTTCGCTGATCGGAGCCGACTCATCGATCAAGGGGGATCGAATGGCCGACAACCGTCTGAGCGAGAAATTCGACGCGCTATCCGAGAAGGCGAAGCAAGCGGCGGACAAGCTCAAGGCCTCCGCAGAGCGGGAAGCCGATGAGTTGAAAGCGGACGCGACCGCGGCGCGCGAACGTGCCGCATCGACCGCGGAGCGGTTCAAGGAGAAGGTGGACGAAGCCTCGGACAGGGCATCCTCTCAGTGGAGCGAGCTCCGCGCGAAATGGGACGCCCATATCGCGAAGGCGCGGGCGACCATCGAAGCGAAGAAGGAGGAACACGACGCGAAGGTTGCCGAACGGGATGCCGAGGACGCCGAGGACTATGCCCTGGAGGCGATCTGGTTCGCGGAGAGTGCAATCGAGGAAGCCGCGGCGGCCTGCCTCGTCGCTGCGTACGCCCGGGCGAAGGCCGACGCGCTCAATTCCTGAGTGCCGTCAACTTCCGAACCTCAGTAGCGACATCGGATCCAGCACCGGCTGCTTACGGGACTCCGCGATGAAGTCGGCCATGAGATCACCGCACGTCATCGCGTAACCCACTCCGAGCATGCCGTGACCGGTCGACACGTAGGTGTTGGTGACGTCCGGGATGCGGTCCATGATCGGCAGCCCGTCGGGAGTCATCGGGCGCAGGCCGGCCCACACCTGCTGCGGCGGGGTGTCGGCGGGCCACTTCACGTACCGGCGTGTCACCGCGATCATCGCGTCCACCATCGGCTGGTTGATCGAGAGGTCCTCGACGCCGAACTCCAGACCGCCGACCACCCGGTACCCGCCGTCGAGCGGGGTGACGCCGACCTTGGTCGTCGACAGATACATCGGACGCTGCGGTGCCTCCGGCGTCGGGACGAAGAAGCTGTAACCTTTGCCGCCTCGCAGAGGGAGGCGAATCCGCAACGACTGCAGCAGTTCCCGGGATTGCAGCCCGCCCGCGACCAGGATGCTGTCCGCCTCGAACGACCCCTGCGACGTCACCACCTGGCGCACGCGGTCACCTCGTACGTTGAGCCGTTTCACCGTTGCGCCGGTGGTGATCTGCACACCGCGCGAGACGAGGTACTCGGCGAGCGATGCGGTGAAGACACCGGGATTGACGTGCATTTCGGAGGGCAGCAGGAACCCCGCCCGAGCGTGATCGGTCAACGCCGGTTCCAGTGCATGCAGTTGGTCGCGGTCGAGGATGTCGGCGGGAACGTCGAACCCGTGCTCCTGCATCAACGCCAGCGCGGCGAGTTCTGCGCGGGCGGCCTCGGGGGAGGGGCATGCACGCAGGTTTCCGACCTGCTGCAGCGAGACGTCGATACCGAGCCGGTCGAGTTCCTCGAACGAGGCCAGCATGTTCTGCGACAGTGCGGCGAGGCGTCGCGTCCCCTTCTCCCACGCGGGGCGGGTGCAGTGCCGCGCGAACTTCGCCATCCACAGCAGCAGAGACGGTGACCGGTCGGGGCGTAACGACACCGCGGCATCGGCCTTGAACGTATCCGTCAGGCCGACCTTCGGAATGCCCGGACCCGGCGTGGGCCCGCTCAGGACGGGGCTGATCCAGCCACCGTTTCCCCAGGACGCGCCCTTGCCCGGTTCGCCCGCATCCACCACGTGAACGGCGACACCCCGCTTGCCCAGGTGATAGGCCGCAGCCAACCCGATGGCACCGGCACCGACCACCAACACGGATTTGGGTTGCTGCGTCACGTGTTTGATCTTCGTGCGCGGCCGGCGATTCGTCCAAGACATAGATGGACTGATACCTAGACCTGGAAGGTATTGTTCGCCGGATGGAGTTACGTCAGCTCGAGTACTTCGTGGCGGTGGCCGACACCCTCAATTTCACCCGTGCGGCGAGCCTCACCCACGTCTCCCAATCGCCGCTGAGCCGCCAGATCAAGCTCCTCGAAACGGAGTTGGGCGTCACGCTGTTCACCCGCACCTCGCGCAGCGTCTCGCTGACCCCGGCGGGCCGGTCGCTCGCCGAGGAAGCGCGGCGGGTCCTGGCCGGCACCCGCCAGCTCAGAGCGCTGGCCGACTCGGCGGCACGGGGCCGGCTCGCGCCACCGCTGCGGGTCTCTGCGGTGGCGACCGCGTTCATGTCCACCGTGCCGGACATCATCGCCGGCCTGCGCGACACCCGTCCCGGCATCCCGGTGTCGGTGACCTGCAAAGACATCGCGGATATCGAGGCGGACCTGGCCGCGGGCGCCATCGACGTCGGCTTCACCCGCGCGTTCCACCCGAGCCCGGCCTTCGAGTCGCGCGTGCTGAAGAAGGAACCGCTGGTGGCCGCGGTGAGCAGCCACGGGAAGTGGGCGCACCGGGCTCAACTGCGTATGCGTGACCTGGCCGATGACCGACTGGCGCTGGTCTCCCGCGACGTCGCTCCCGAGTACGTCGACACGATCATCGCGGTCTGCCGCAACAGCGGCTTCAGCCCGCGCATCGCGTTCCAGGGATCGGATTACCTCGGGCAGCTCGGCGTCGCCAGCAGCGGCTTCGCCGTCGCCATCGTCCCAGCGCCGTTGCGCGACATCGCGTTTCCCGGGGTGACGTTCGTGGACATCGTGAGTCCGGTGCTGGAGACCGCGCTCTACCTGTCGCAGAACAGGGCCAACCCCTGCCCCTACTTCGACGAGATCAGCGACCTCGCTACGGCGTTGAACGCCAGCCGAAACCCTCGCTCTCGGTCAGCCCGAGCGCGGTCAGCTCCCGCTCCAAAGCGTTGATGTCGGCGCTGGCGGGGGTGGGCACCGGGG